>CANBHY010000001.1 GCA_947368535.1 uncultured Clostridium sp.
AATTTTATGAATATTTTATTATTTGTTGTATATGTTAGTGGTTGTTTAATATTATTTTGCGTATTTTTTGTGTTTTTACTTTTATAAAAATATGTTGTATAATTTATGCTATGCTTATTTATTAAGAACGGTTGTAATCGTTCGGTAAGCAAAAAAAACTGTGGGAGATACTTGTGTCTATTACAGGAGGTAATATCATGAAAAGACATTTAGGTATCATTATGGCGTTAGCCATGGCTTTCACCTGCCTTTGTGGCACTACTGCGTTTGCAGCAGAGGCAGAACCCGTTTCCAATGTGGTTGCCGTTGAAGCGAGCGACAGTGGGATTGTTCCTTACGGATCGCTGAGTGGATATGGTCAGCATTGGCACAATTCTGGCGAAAGCACCGTCGGCGATTTCTATGTCAATGTAACTGGCATGGGCTGGCCTACTGCACAGCTTACTTTAAACATTGAGAACTTCGGTTCCAATGATGCTGTGGCAGTTCAGGTTTACAGACCGGATGGCACTTTCGCATGGGGGACACTTGATAATGCTGGTGATTACATCACTATGTCCAACAAGGACAACTGGCATAACATCAAGTTCCTTAACGGTCAGACAGGAACCTATCGCATTCACTATTCCATCATCAACTGGAATGGCAATACCCCTGGGTCCGGTCGCATTAACTGCTGGATTTATTAATTTCAGCAAACAGCAACAGTAAGTAACAAATAGTTAGTATCTCCCACAGATTTCCGTAGACTGGTGTACCAGTCTACGGTTTTTTATTAAGGCAAAAAATAAATCTTTTATATTTTCTTACATTTTCTTTAAAGTTTTTATCTAATAAATATGGTATATGTTTTTGATAATCCATATATTACTTCCTTTCAAAATTGTAATTTATGATTTACTTATTACTTTTTTCTGTCAACTTTTTTGTTTACACTATTGCTAATAATATAGAAATTTGAAATATAGCTACTGATAAAATTCTTATTTTCCATTTTCAAATTTTAATTTTTTTTGGCGCTTAGCTTCAAATTTCCAATAACCATGATTACGATTTCGATGTTTTTTTTGAATCTTGTTTTGATTGTTTTTCATGTCTTGTTCAGCATTTAATATAATAGCTTTTTTTTCGTTGGAAACAAATTTAAGAAAAACATCATATAGGTACAGCCATCCATCGTATGAGATTTCAGTAAGCGTTGACTCTAATTTAATTTTTAAAAACTTGCAAATGCGTTTTTGTTGCTCATAAGTAAACAATTTTTTTGTTTTATCTTTGAAAGTATTTCCAGATGCTAAAAATATATATGACAGAAAATTTCTATAGTCTATCGCATCCTCAACATCAGCAGATGTTTTTCTTTGAAAGTGAGCAAAACATATTCGTGCATTTGGCACAGGATAAAAATCTGATGGTTTAAACTCATAAATCAATTCAGCGGAAAACCAAGGTTTGTATAAAAGAGACCTCAAACTTTCGTTATAAAAGGGCTGTCCAGAATACCTGAGAAAAGCCTCATACTGCATTATGAAATATATATCTTCAGGAGGATTATCGGCTTCAAATACCTTTTTCACAATATCAGCAGTTATGTTAAATGGAATATTTGCACATACTTTATATGGTTCTTTTACTGATATTTTATATTTTAAAAAATCCATCTCTATTATTTGAACTTTTTTAGATTCTTTATACTTTTCAGATAAAGTTTTCGCTAATTTCGCATCAAACTCTATTGCTATAACTTGCTTGCTTTTTTTTGCAAGTTCAATGGTAATAATTCCTTTTCCAGGACCTATCTCAATTATAATATCGTCGTTACAAATATTACTCTTTGATAACAAAGTCGCTACAAGTTGTTTACTATGTAAATAATTTTGCGAATGTTCTATTCCCATAAATACCTCCTTTACAAATTACTATTTGGTGTTTCGATTATATCATAAAGAACAAATAATTTTCAACTTCATAACAAATTATGCACATTTAAAAGCTAAATTCACTACTTCATTTTTCATAAAATTTATACATTGAGATATAACTTCGTTTACATTACTAAAAAAAAGAAATTTTGCTTTTATTGTTGGCATTTTGATTACTCGTATCATAGCAAAAAAGACTATTCTTTTACAATTTACATTATATTCATTAGATATTCTTGCAAAGCATTCTTCTAATGAATAATGTTTCTCTATTATATTACCTATTATTTCTGTAAAAATAGCTTTTTGAAAATCATTAAATTGTGCATAATGTTTTAAATAATCTTTGGCAATATTTCTATAATGATCATCTGATTTTTTGCCTATTCTATCTATTATTTCCTTTTTATTCATTTGTTCTCCCCATATTTATTTTAATTAAAATATTATACTTTTTCTCTGCAAAACTCATTTTCTATATATTTTGCTTGCTCTTTTGTAATTCTTTCATTAACTATTGCTAGTCTTAATAATGCTTTTATATTTTCCCATTTCATACATCTACATCTTCCCATTGCTGTTTGTTCTATATATTCTATTATTTCTTCAGCTATGTATTTTGGTACTATAAAATTGTCAATTTTCGTTTCCATTATTTGCCACTCCTGTTTTTCTATTATAGTGGTTATATAGCCAATAGTCAAGTGGCATATTAAAATTATATAATTTTTAAGAAAATAGGTGATTTTAGTATGTATAAAGTGAAATTGGAAAATGGCTATTATCTCTTTAAATTACAAGATTTATTGAAAAGTAGACATATAAGTATTAACAGGTTTATGAAAGATACCGATACAGATTTTAAAGTAATTAAACGAATAATGAAAGGCGATTTAGTAAGATTTGACATTACTGTTCTTGCTAGATTTTGTGATTATCTTAATTGTTCTTTAACTGATATTTTAGAATATATACCAAATAGCAAATAAAAAATATGGAGATTAAAACTCATTTAATCTTCATATTTTTTATGAATCTAATTTATAAGTGCATTTAAAATCCCACTATATTGATTACTTAATTTTGATATATCGCCATTTTTAGAACTATGCGACATTATAAATTCTTCTATACTCATTTCACATTTTCTTAATTCTTCTTTGCTATATTCCCTATCTTCTACATTTATTCCTGCTACTTGTAACAATTCTATTTCTTTATCTTTAAATTGTTTCTTTAAGTTCATTTTTAATCCCCTTTCTTATTCTTTTATTGCTACTAATAATTCATTATCTTGTACTATTCTCTTTTGTTCTTTATATGTAAATTTTGCACCAGTAAAAAATACTTTGTAATATAAATTTTCTAATCTTGTTTTGCATAAAGCTAAAAATTCATCTGTTTGTTCTTCAGTTAGGTTATGTTTTACTCTTAACTCATAAAATGTAAAAATAATCTCATTTTGATTTATATTCATTTTGCTATTTATTAGGCTTTCTACAAATTGTGTTGTCATTGCTTTTCACTCCGTTTCTTTTTGAATTATAGCACTTATTTTTGATTTTGTCTTTAAAAATGACAAAAAAAATAATAGGAATGGTACTTATTATTTCTAACAAATACCATTCCTACTTATCTCCCAATTTCTTTTCTATAAATGATTTTATCTATTTCCTTTGAAGTAATTTCTTTTTTATTTATTGTTTCTCCTTTGTCATTTACTATCTCTGCATAATATTTTTTTCTTTTGTATATTTCTAAAATTACTGCTTTATTTTTGTTTTTCAACTCCACTACATCAAATTTTTTTATCTTCATAATATATCACTTTCCTTTATTGATATGCTGGCGTTCCATAACCTAAAATAACACTACTGCCCACATCATAAATATTTTGTTTACACATATCTCCTGTTGTATTTCCCTCAATAGTATAAACCTTATTGTTTTCTACTTTTTCTACAATTCCTGTATGATCTGCCTGTCCATCATTGCTATCTGCCCAGTCAAAAAAGATTATATCTCCGTGCCTTTGGAGTATAACTTCCATCTTGCCATAATCCACGATTTTGAAACCAGACAACTCCCTCACTCTGACAACCTGCATACTTTGGAACTATTCCTGCATTTATATAACCGGCATTGTTCAGCACACCAAGAAACAAAACAGGCACACCATTCAACCCTAAATTCAAAACCATACCAACTCCAATAAGGCTCTCCGTCCTATATTTCCTATTTGTGAGATAGCAACTTTTACAATGTCACTATTTCCTCCTCCATATATAAGACTTGACCAATTACTAGCATATTTTTCATTCATTAGTTCATTTAACTGTTCTCTTTGTGCTTGATTAAGATTATATTGATTTGATATTTCTTCTATACTTTTTACTCTAACTGTAAGGTGTAATGTTTCTTTAATTACTTCTATTTCTCTTTCTCCACCTCGTCCATCTGGAACTTTTACTTTTTCTTGTCTTTTATCTACTACCTCATTAAATTCGTTCATATCCCAGAATACTTTTTTTAATGTTTTTGCTCTGTTGTCATCCATAGTCATAACATCTACTTTATAATCTCCATTGCTTATCATTACTGTATAAACTGCTATTACATCTCGCCAATTTGCTCTTGCATATTTAATGTCATAATCTGCGTTAGGGTGTTGTCCTTTCTTTTTCTCTATTTCTTTTGAAAATTCTGTATTCAATTCTGCCATTACACTATTTACTGTCATTTCTCCGTCTTTTTTCTCATTTGCAAAAAAGATTCCAAACACAGAACTGCATATCATAGCAATTAAACAAATTACAACAATTACTACTACTGCTACCCAACCTCCTGCAATAATTGCTGAAACAAGTGCCTTTGTTGCTGCAATTATTGCTTTGATTATTGCTATTGTTGTTTTAATTGCTACTTTTGTTGCTTGTATTGTAGTTTTTACAGCTTGTTTTGTCATTTGTGCCGTTCTTTGAGCTAGTTTTACACTATTTTTTGCTACTTGCTTTGTTGTTTTTATTGTTGCTTTCGCTGTTTTTTCTGTTGTTTTAACTGTGTTTTTTGCTGATTTTACTGTGTTTTGAACTTTTTTTATATTTCTTTTTGCTTTGTTTATTGTGATTTTTCCTTTTCGTTTTACATTTTTTATTCCTTTTTGTGCCTTTTTTATCTGCACTTTTCCTTTTTCAATATTCTGTATAGTTTTTTCAAAATTTTGCTTTCCTTTTCTATTTAATCGTGGTGTATAGTAAATAATATCGTGCATTGTGCTATTTACTTTATTTTCTGCATATTCTTGTGCTGTGTTTTCGTTCTTTTCGTAATTTTCTTTCGTTTTGTCTTTTACACTTATTATATTTGATTTTAGATTTTGTCCCATTATCGTTGCTCTATCAAGTTTCTTTATACTGATTTCTTCTTTTTTCTTTGTTTTTATATCTGCCATTGCTATTCCTCCAATCCTGCCTTTATTTTCTTTGCTACAACTACTAATCGTCCGTTTTTGTTGGAATATTCGCAAGTGCTTAATGTAATCAATTTATCGCCATAATCTGCTGTTTTTTCTGTTTCATAAAAAGAAAGCTCTTTACATTTTTTTATAAATGTATCGAACTCCTGCTTTGAACTACTATCTACAAATTTATAATATTCAAAACCTGTATATGCAACTGTTTTGAATACTGCTATTATTTCATAATCTGCATTTTCATATATGGTATTGAAACTTATTACTTTATGATTATCGTAAAATTCTTTCTTTTTATATTTTTCTAATTCTCCAAACATTTGATTATTCTTAATATGATGACCATATATAATAACATTATCACTTGTCTGCACATTGCAATATTCTGCAATGTAAGGTGTTCCTAACTGTGAATATTGTTTGTAAAAGTTTTTTCTTAAATAGTAATCTTTTCTATTGCTTTCTGTCTGCATAACAGGGTAACTTATATTGGTATTTTCTATTTCTAACCACCCTACAAAATCATTATTCAATTCATATAACTTTTTCAAATTTATGCTTTCTTCTTGTTGTTTTTCGTTTTGTTTCTCCTGGCATTCCGTGATAATGTTCTCTAATTCTTCAAAAACTTCGTTTTGTTCTTTATCTTCTTTATAATTTATTATAATATAGCTAATGCTAGTAACTAAACTAGCTACTAGCATTATAACTAAAAATATATAGAACTTTTTATACATATTGCTCCCTCTTTCTATATAACCTCGTTTAATTTTGTTGTCATCAATTTATAAAGTTCTGTGTCCTTTGGAAACTTATTTACAAAAGGTATTAGCGAATTTCCTATCTTTAATAATCCGTGTCCTGCCTCTACATTTGTTATAAAACTCAACTGTTGGTCTGATATATTTAATAGTTTTGCAAGTTCTGCCCTGTCCGTGCTTGCTTGATTAAGCATTATTATTAACTCACTATTTGCAAGCATTGTTCTTGCTAAATCACTTCTCAACAAATCTTCCACATTTTGTGTAATACCTGTGCAACAAGCTCCATACTTTCTAACTCTTTTCCACAAAGTAAAAAGGAAGTTAGCTGAATATTCATATTGAAACAAAAGATATATCTCGTCAATATAAATATATGTGCTTCTTCCTTTTTGTCTGTTTGCTGTTATTCGATTGAAAATGCTATCTAATATTACTAGCATTGCAATAGGTTGTAATTGTTTTTTTAGTTCTAGTATATTGTAACAAACTAACCTATTATGAATATTTACATTCGTTTGTTTTGCAAAAGTATTCAAACTACCATTACTAAATAATTCTATTGCTAATGCTACATCTTTTGCCTCTTTCTCATTTTGTTTTAGTAGTTCTTCTCTAAAATCTTTTAATGTTGGTGGCTCTCCCTCATAATCATTGTCTTGATATTTTTTATATACATTTGCCGTACATCTATCAATTATTGACCTTTGTTGTGGCTCTAATGCTTTTCCCATAAGTTGCTCACATAATGAAAGCACAAACTCTGATTTTAATACTATTGGATTCGCATTATCTCCATAAAATTTATTCATATCCATTGCGTTTATGTGATTTTTGCTTGTTGAAGATATTTCTACAAGCTCTCCTCCAAGTTCTTTTACAAGTCCTGCAAATTCATTTTCTGGATCAATGATTATTATATCTGCGTCTTTTTCTTTTAGCATTATTGAACTTATTTCTTGTTTAGCTGTAAAACTTTTTCCACTTCCAGAAACTCCAAGTATAAAACTGTTTCCATTCAATAATTGTTTTCTATCTAGTAATATCATATTTTTTGAAATTGCATTTTGTCCGTAATATATTCCGTTTAGGGTGCTGTACCTCTTGCACTTTAAAAGGCATAAATACTGCTAAACTTTCTGTTGTTAATGTTCTTAATGTTTCTATTGTTTCTATTCCGATAGGTAGTGTTGTATTTAATCCGTCCAACTGCTGAAATCTTAATATTCCAAATTGACATAGATTTCTTCTAGCTGTTGTTAATATTGCCTCTGTTGTATTTTCAAGTTCTTTTTCTGTATCTGCTATAAATACAACTGTAATTAGTCCTAAAAACATACGCTGATCTCGTGTCATTAAATCATTCAAAAACTCTCTTGCCTCTTGCTCTTGTTGTTCCATATCAAAAGGAACTGACGCAAGAAAATTATTATTTTCGCTTTGTTTTCTTATATAATTTGCTTTGTTTGTTTCTACTCCTAACAATATTCGTTCTGCGTCTTTTATTGCCTCATCTGTTGCTACTGGCGATATATCTATTGTTAATGTTAAGTTTTTACTAATATCTGTTAGTTCTGCTATCATACTGTCTTTTATAAATGAGGCATACTCTTTTAGAAATATTACTCTACCGAATTTATCTCCCATCTTGAAATAGTCTTTTTTGAACTCAAAACTGTCTGGGCATATATAATCTTTGAAAGAGTGTCCTTTCTGCATATTGTCTATCATATCAAAATTAAAACTGCTTTCCTCTCCTATTCTGTAAAAATTGTGTAGCATTTTTAATCTTTCGTTTGAATCTAACTCTATACAAGCTGAATTTAACTTTTTAAAATGTTTATTTAATTCTACTGCTATTCTTCTGAAAGCTGTTCTAGCCTCCTCCAAGTTTTTCTTTTTAATAGTTATTGTTATATATTTTTCTTGCACAATACCATTACTTGTTTTTGCTCCCTCATCAATTAGTCTATTATATTCACTTCTTAATCTATCAAGTTTATCTTTTTCGTTTTCTATTTTAATGTTATTTTCTATATTCTGTTCATTCATTTTGCTATTTAATATGCTGATTTTTACAAGCATTTCACACTCAAAAGCATTAAGTATTTGCATATAGTCTAAAAACATTGCCTCTTTATCTTCTTCGCTTGCTACAATGTAGTTAATATCTGTAAATTTAAAGGTTTTGGAATATTTATTTTTTCCTACTAAAAATACTCCATCTCTCCATATTCGTTTTACTGGTATAACATCTTGCACACCCTTTGGAATTATATATTTTTCCTTATCTTTTTTGAATAAATCAATTATTTTCATAAATCTTACCTCCTTTTTAAGAGGTAAAATCTCTACTATTGTTTTTCTTTAATCCTTTTTATTATTTATTTTCTTTTTGCTCTTTTTCTCTTTCTTTTTGTTTTTTTCATATTGCCTATACATATCTAAATATAAATTATTAGGTTTGAATACTAATTTTTTAGGTGTTAATATCTCTGATTTAACCCAAGCTATAAAAAACTTTTCTGCCGTCATTCCATTGTATTTTACAAATCCTAGTAATGCAAAAGGAACTGCACCTGCCATACATAGCCACGATACAGTTCCTGTATTATTGAATATTGGTTTTGTTATAAAATATATTCCGACTGCTACAATACAAGCTAGTGCCGAACATACAAATTGCCTCATTGTTAGTCCAAAGAATATATTTTCTTTGTATTGCCTTATTTCCTTATTTATTTTAACTTCCATAAGTTATTATCTCTCCTTTTTTATCTATCTTCTCTATTTTTCTTCTTGTTTTTAACTTTTCTACTCATTTCTTTTTCCATCTCTATTTTTATATCGTCAAACTCATTTTCATCAATTAACTTATATTCTTTTGGTTCTATTTCTCCTGTTTGTAGTTTTACTAATCTATCAATAATCTTTTCTCTAATTTCTGGCTTTACTTTGTCCAAATATTCTCCCATTGTCGTAATATCTGGTTGATATAAATTATTTCCCATTTTATAAAATTTTAAATCTACTACTCCTTGCTTTCTATTTATATCAACAATAAAGTCTGGTATATCATCAAATTTTATAATCACTTCATCTATTCCGTTATCTGCAAAGTATAATTCTTCTTTATTAGTTATAATATTTCTTATTTCTTTTTCATCATAAAACTGTAATTTATTTGAATTATCTTCCATAACTTTTTCCTCCTCTTTATTCTCTTTAAATGTATCTGCTAAATTTCCTCCTGCTTTTACTTTTTCAAAATCTTCTTTTGCTTTTTTTAAATCGTTCCCATAGTAATAGCCATAACCCCAGTCTACTTTCTCATTACTAACTTTATAATTAAAAGCAACTATATATTCTTTTGTTCCATCTTTAAAACAATGTTCTACAAGTGCTACTGGCTCATTATTTCTTTTTCCTGTATCAATAATTACCTTATTATCTTTTCCTGTGAAAAATAAATGCTCACTTTTTATATTATCTGTATTATCTTCTACCCAATCTCTCAAATTATCATAAGTAGAATGCCACTCATCTTTATAGTAATCTGTTTCTATGAATTTTCTTGCTAAATAATTACAGAAATCATAGTTTATATCACACTCTTTTACTTCTGAATTAGTTATCATTTCATTTAATAAATCATAGCCTAAAACAAATGCTATATAACTAACATCACTTTGTTCCTGATATTTTTCATTTGACATTTGTACTTGTCCATTTTCCATTGTTACATAGTTTGTTTTTTCATCATAAAATTTCATAATATCTGGAATATCATCTGGCTTTGTTTCTCTTTTTATAATATCTTTATCAATGTTATTATCTTTACAATATTTTAAATATTTTTGTAATCCGAGTTTATGCTGTATTTCTTCTATATCTACACTACCTATACTTGTCCATATAGCTCTATGAAATTCCATTGTCATAAACCCAATGTTGTATTCTTTTTCAATATTTCCAAAAATATATTCATCTACATTGTAGTCCCAATCATAACAATATTTAACTTTTTTATTTTTTAATATTACTTCATACATTTCATTATTCTTGTCGCATACTCCAGAAATAGATTCCTTTATATCTTCTGTATTTTCTAAAACATATAAAATCTCTGCTTTCTCAAATTCTTTTTCTTCTAGTAATTGTCTTGTATCACTTAATATACTATGAATTTCATCTTTTACCATTTTGAATACCCTACCTTTCACATAATCTCTGTTTTTTCAATTCTTTTTTTACTTTGTCATATATCTGGTCTAAATATTGTGTCATTGCTTGACTACACCTTTTATTAGATGTTTCCCTAAAATATGATATTCTCTTTGAAAAGTGATAAGCTGTAAGTCTATTATTTATAAACCCCTGCGTTGCAAGTGGAATTTTTATTCCGATATTGCTTTGCCAGATATAATATACAATTTTGTTTTGTTTTCCCATTTTCGTATTTATCATCTTTATAAAATTCAAAGTCAAATACTTGTATTATTCTTTCGCTACATATTTCTTTTTTAAGTTCTTTTAATTGCTTTTTAAATTTTGTATTTACTTGTTTTACAGTTTCCTTTTCCTGTTGCTTTCTTGCATTAAAAGCCTCTTGGTCTATTCTTTTGTTTTCTGCAATATATTCTTCTCTGCTATTTTTCGCCATATCGTACATATTAGGGAAATGTTTAGAAATATATGCTAACTCACATTTATTGAAATAATTTTTTCTTTCAATTTTCTTTGTAAAGAACTCTTTTAAATCAAATGTAGATAGCTTTTCTATAACACGATCACAATAGTTCTTATTTTCTGTTAGTGTATTATCTAAACTAGCTCTAATAAACTTTTTGAACTCAATTCCTGCTATATTCATTTTCCAATACTCATTATCTTTATCTTTAAATAAATACTCTTGTCCATAACTTCCTACTTCTGTTTTCAATACAGCTATTTCTGTTCCATTGTAATTTACTTTTGCAACTCTCTTATTTGCCTTTTTCAACTCATTATCTTCTATAAGCCATACCGTTTCTATATTGGTTTGTTCCATAGGTTATCCTCTGCTCCTTTCCTTTAATTTACTTTTTATCTGTTGTTTAATCTTATTCATAAATGCCTCCCCCTGCTCTTGTGTTATTTCCTTATCTTTTATCATATCGTTTACTAAATAATTGTATAAATATATTTTTTTATCTTTTATAGGTACTTTGTCATTATCTAATAAAGTTATTTGCTTATAAAATTGAATTATTTGTTTATTAGTTGTTTTTGCTGTTAATCCAAATTTCGCACACTCTTTGAAAATATATTCATTTACATATCTTTCTTCTATTTTTAATATTTTCAAATATTCTTGATTCAAAATATCTTTGTTGACTGGTGGAGATACAAAATCAAAATACCATTCAATCTCTGACTTTATTTCTGCTATGAATTGTTTTCTAGTTGTATTTTTAGGCATTGAACAAGTATCATCTTCAAATTTTATATTTCTTGCAATTTCGTGTAAGTCTTCATTGCCTTTTATATCTTTCATTAAAATATATTCTACTCCGTTAATATTTTCGCTCATAGCTTTCACGACCTTTCTCTAGTCCGACATTTCTTTTTACTGTTCCATTTCTATTTAATGATTTATACTTTTCTATGCCGTCTTGTGTAATTTCATAAATTGCTACTTTTTTACCTGTATATTGGCATATTTTCTTATTTTTAGCTTTTACTAACCCAATTTTTTCTAACTCTGTAAGGCGTGGTGCTGTATAATTTCGTTCTGCACTTGGTATTAGTTTTAATTCAAACAATTCAACTGCTATTTCTTTTGCTGTCTTTTTTCCTTTTATTAGTCTATTTAATATTTGTGCATACCTTATTTTCTTTTTTAACTGCATATCTTCAAAACTTAATTGTCTTGTTTGGTGTGTTATTGTACTCATACATTCTCCCTACCTTTCATCTATAATCCCATCATTTCTCGCACAACTCTGTCTGACATTTTTATAGTTCCTACCAGTACAAGCATATTGAAAACAAGTTCTCCTATATAGCTCCATACTTGTGTTGCAACTGGCAAACTTCCATTGACGGCTGGTGGTGTGGACGCAAATAACGAGAAAATTATACAAGCTAGTACAATAATAGCTCCCTCCAAACATACTGCTGTATATGATTTTATAAAACTTTTCCCTACATTTTGTGTTGGCTCTCCTGCTATTGAAGAAAGTGGAATTGGTGCTATTGCTGTATATAAATATAATTTAAAAAATCTTCCATAAACACTCATTATCATTACAAATGAAAGCACAGTTACAAGTAAACCTCCGTATAAGTGTAATCGCCCATAGTGGAATTGACTCGAAAAAACCGACAGCTTTCTATTGCTGTTATCATTTCTTGTGGTATAGCTGTACTACTATTGCCTCCAAAACCTGCTGAACTCATTATTGTTGAACATATACCCTGTACTATTTTAAATATTGCAAGCATTAAGTCCATTCCATAAACTACTATTGTATATGCTATCGTAAACCTTAAAAATAGCTTGAATGCGTGTTCTGGCTTTTTTACTTCTGAAAACGAATTACAAGTTTTGATAACTCCTACTAAAAAGAAAATTACAAGTAATGCTATTCCGTATTGCTTGCAATGCTCCGTGTATATTTACAATTACATTCCAGATTCCACCGTCCTTTAAAATTTTCTGGTGTTTGGGAAACTAACTGCCATATCTCGCCTAGTTTTCCATTCCAAGTATTGATTGCGTTTTGTAGATTACCTACAATCCAATTATCACTCAAATTTATCGCCTCCTATATTTTTTATAGGAGGGCAATATCTCTTTTATTGTTTTTCTTCAATTTTCTAACCTAAAATTAGTTCTAGTATTTGTTTTGCAAAAGCTATAATTACTCCACCTGCAAGAGTCATAAATCCATTTGCTCTTTGTGATGGATCGTGTGATTTGATAGCCATACCAACTTGCACAATTCCCCATAATAAAAGAATTGCACCTATTGCACCTATGATTTGATACATAAAGTTTTTTAGATTATTGATGACAGCTAATGGGTCATCTGTTGCGAATACTGTATTATTTCCAACTAATAATACAGCTCCAACTGTAAAAATTTTCATTCCTATACTTAATAATTTTTGTTTACTTATTTTCTTTTTCATAAAAAATTCCTCTCTTTCCGAGAGGGTATATTTATCTTATTTTGTTTTTCTTCAAAATTAGTTATCTTTTTTAGATTCTTTCATTAAGTAATCGTCTATTTCTTCATCTATTAAGATTTCATATTTTCCTATATCTTTATACTCTTTGCATTTAATATCACTTACATTGGTATCTATTGATATAGTAGCAATAGCATTTTCTGTATTGCCGTGTATATAAGGTTTGTACCCTCCATCTTCTGTTAGTTTGATGTTAGGGTGTGCAAATGTGTTATATTTTAAATCTATTATTGGTCTTTCTCCTCTTATAAATAGTAAAGCATACTTATTGTCTAGCATTCGGACTTCATCTGGTGTCATTAGCTCTCTACCTGCTATCTGGTAGTTTGTGCTATAACTTCCAGAATGCCCTGTGCTTTTTCCGATAGGTATTCGTATCAATAGTTTCCTTTCCTAGAAGTTCGCTGATATACTTGTGTGTGGACTGCTCATTTCCGTCCGTAAGTATAAAAGCTCATCACAGTTACCAACTATACTTTCCCATTGTTTCTCAAATAGTGTTTTTAACTGTGCAAGGTTTTGCAAAATTATTGAAACTGATACACCTCTTGAACGCATTGTAGCTAAAATCTTGTCAAAATCATCTGGCAAGGATACATTGGCGAACTCGTCCATTATAAAATGCACATTTACAGGCAATGCTCCTTTGTACTTATGATCTGCTATATAAAATAATTGTTGAAATATTTGTGTATATAGCATTGAAACAATAAAATTAAATGATGTGTCATTGTCTGGTATTAACGCAAAAAGTGCAACTTTCTTTTCTCCAATACTTGCTAACTCCATTTCATCTTCCATTGTTAAGTTTGCTAAATCTCTCAAATTAAACTTTTCTAACCTAGAGGCTAATGTTATTTGAATTGATTTTAAAGTTTTAGCAGAGCCAGAGTGGTAACTTCGATAATATTTTAATGCTATATGCTGTGGATTTATTTCTTCTATCATTTTAAATAGTTCGTCTAGTGGACTTTCGTATTCGTCATCATCTTCTTTTACATCTCCTGCCCTTAACAGTTCTAATACCATATCAAAATTTTGCTCATACTCTGGAGCTTCATATTTCAATAAAAAGATTAAAGACATAAGTAACATTGACGCTGAAGTGTCCCAGAACGGATCATTACTTTGACTTCCGTTTCGGTGTTGTACTTTTAAATAAATTCGTTACAAGTCTTTGAACATCATTGTCAGTTTTTAGGTATTTGAACGGATTATAACCATAACTTAAATTCATATTGATTAAGTCTAAAACTTTCACTTCAAATCCGTTCTTTTCTAGCATATAGCCTGTGTCCCTTAAAATTTCGCCCTTTGGATCTAAAATGATATACGAGTTATTAGAGGCTTGTAATAAATTAGGCTTTGCATAAAATAATGTTTTTCCTGCTCCGACTTCCGTCCAATTACTAATGTATTAAGATTTCTTCTGTGTTTTTTAGCATTTAGTCCTAATCTTATATCTTGTGTTAGTATTCTGTTTTCGCTTTCTGGTAGCTGTTTATATTTCTTATTGATTTCTCTTGTATTGCCCCATTTAGCCGATCCGTGTTCCTTACCTTTTTTATAATTTTTTCTAGTGGAAAAATATGCTCCTATTCCTATAAAATAAGAAAATAAAAAAATAGCAACAGTTTTTGTGCTATTCTCTACAATACTTATTTTAAATGGTGTGTTTAGTGCTACTGGCAATTCATTTATTATTTTTGCAAGTCCTCCGTCTAATAATGGTGCTACTAAAAGTGCAAGCCATATAACAGGTATTATTCCAATAATAGTTAGTATTACATATATTCTATTATCTTGTTTCATCTCTATCTCCTTTTTTTCGGTGGAATATTCCTTTTTGTTTTTTAGATGGTGCTTTTGCAACTTTTATAATAACTTTATCTATTAGGTCTGTTTCTTTTTCTTGCTGTCTTAATTCATTTTTCATACTTAACAGAGAGTTTATTATAATTGCATAAACTATTCTGTCCATTTCAACTACTCTTTTTTCATCTTCCATAGAATTTCCTACCTTTCATATTCTTTATTAGGTTTATTTCTGTTTTGCATTCCTACATCTCTGTCCATTCCCTCTGCTAGTATTTCAAAACATTCTCGCCCTTTTCCTAATTCTGCTTTTACTTCTTGTGGTGTCATTTGTTTTAGTTCTTCTGGTATTCTTTCAAAATTAAAATCTTTCGTTGGTACTCCATATCTTTTACAAACCATATATGCAACACTTTCATTTTTAAAGGTATTTAATTCTGATTCTGCATAAGATAATGTATGAATACTTGCAATTTCTCTTACTAACCCACTAATTATCTGTTCTACTTCTGCTCTTTCTGCTACCTCTATAATTCTTTCATCTGCATTAAAATTAACTAACTTATTAGCATTTGAAGTATTTTGTACTGGTCTTACTTCAACTGGCGAAATAGATAATATTGATTTCATTATGCTTTCTTTTGAAAATGGTACTGTATTTAGCTGTCTTTTTACTCTCATATCTGAAATATCATATACATTTTTAGGGTTATAGCTTTGTGCCTCTGTTCCGTCATCTCTTTCGTAAATATCTCCCTGTTCTAATATAATTATTTTGTTTGGCTTTCCTGCAAAATTTATATTATCTTTTTTCCACCCCTCTGCGTCTTTTAGTTGTGTTGCTTTTGGGTTTTGTGCTGTTACAAGTAAAGCATTTCCTACTGAATAAGTTGGAAATCTACTTTGCACATTTAAGTAGGTCTTGTAAAGTTCTCCACTTTCTGTTATCTTTGTTGCCATTTCGTCTTGTGTATTATATGCAAATTCTCTATCTTGCTGTTTTCCTTTTCCCCATTCTTCTACATTAAACTCTTTTTTGTTGCTTTGCACATTATTTACTGCACTTTTTATAATATCGTTTATCATACTCATAAACTTATTTGCTCCTTTCCTTTTTTCTATTTTTCTTTTTAGGCTGTTTGTGTTTAGTTTCATTTGACTTGTCTTGTTTTGGTGTTTCTTTTGTTTCCTCTTTTGCCTTTTGCTTTTCTTTTTCCTCATTCTGTTTTTTTATTGTATCTAGTTTTTCTCTTATTGACGGCTTTTCTTCCTTTTTAGTCCCCTCCGTCTTTTCGTTTGCTTTCGATAAATTCTCTGATGGAACTTCTTTCTCCGTAACTGGAATGTTACTGGGGTTGGTGTTCTCATTTTCCTCCTTATTGTTTTGTTTTTTCATTAGCTTGTTTAGTAAATCCTGTGATGTGTTTTTTTCTTGAATCTCTTTTTGAATTTCTGTTTTTTCTTTTGGTGCTTGTGTAGGATTTTCCTTTTCTGCTTTTTCTAATACTTCGTCTAATTTTGATTGGTCAACTGTTATTAGGTTATAATTTTCTACTATTCGATTTACTAAAACTGCGTCATCTTCTTTAACTACAATATCAATTATGCCCTCTTTGTTTTGATTACCTTTTACATATATAGCACTATATGGAATTTTGTATTTTTTAGCACCTTTTTTAAAGTCTTCTAGGTTTTCTTTTTTAATACTAAATATTTTGAAACTGCCCTTACTTTTTAGCATTTTATCTAGTCTTACTTTACCTGTCTTGTGTTCGTTTCGTTCTTTTGACATAGCATATAACATTACTGCCATTTCTTTTGCCATACTTCCTGTTAGTCTGGCTACTACTTCTGTTCCATTTAATAGCATTTTTACAAATTCATCTGCTGAATCACTTGCTGTACTCATAGCTTTTTTTCTCCTTTCCTTTTTGGATTTCTTCTTTTTCATCTAATTCTTTTAGATTTTGTTTTATCTTTGGTACTCTTTCCTCAATTTCTTTACACATTTTAATTTTGTGTTTTAGATATTGGATTTTACCTGCTATTTGAGAGAGTTTTGTATAATTTTCTTGTCTTTCTTCTTTCTTCAGCTTGGTGTTTTGATAGTAAAGTTTATCTCGCTCTTCCTCGAGATTTTTAAGTTCTTCATTTAAAGTATTCATATATAAAGAAAGCTCCTTTGTAGTCTTAATATCATTACTACAAAGAAGTCTTGCCTCCTCTGATATTCTTTCCAATTTCTGCACATCTGCTTTAATGGAAATTGGTGTTTTGTGTTTCTTTTCTGTTTTAGGGTATATCTTTAATAAGTAACAATAGTATAAATATAATGCCTTAATTCCTTTTGCTTTTTTCTTGTTTCTTATCTTTCCTCTATAAATATATATTTTATTTGAACGCTTTTCTGGAAATGGTAGTTTTATTGCTTTTTCTGTTTTTATTCTTGCCTTTATTTGTTCTACTGTATAATCATCTCCAAATGCTCTTGCTACTCTTATATTTTTAGTATATGGATCTCTCCTTATACTTAATTTACCTGCTCTATAAATAAGTTCATAATCCATTGCTTTTAATAAATTTTCAAATTCTTTATAGGTATTTGACTGTGTAATAGCATAATCAATATCTTGTTTTGTTTGCGTGTGATAATTAGATTTTTTTGCATACTTTTCAAAATATTTTGTATAATCTATTTTATATTTTCCTGTTGGCTTTTCTTTTAAAACTGACAGTCCATACTCTCTACATAAATTATCTGATGTGTGTCTTATTAAGGCATAGGTTTCATCATTATCATAATACTTTTTGCCGTCCACAAATGAAACAGAATTGATAACGAAATGATTGTGTACGCAATGGGTATTTAAGTGTGTTGTAACTACAACTTGAAATCTATCTCCCCATATTTCCTCTGCAAGTTTTATTCCTATCTTGTGTGCTACCTCTGGTGTTGTTTCGCCCTCTTTGAAAGATTGAAATGCGTGATAACCTAATATGCCATCTTCTTTGTCAAATATCTTTTTCGTTTCCATCATTTCTTGTAATATTGTGTCTTCACTACAATTTATTGCTGTAACATATAACTGTTCTTCCGTCTTGTAACTTGCCTTTGCATACTCAACTACTCTGTGCAAATTGTAATAACTGTCTGCGTCCGTTTTCTTTTCATTTACTGCATAATCAATAACATTATCTAGTCTACTTTGTATATCCCATATTTTTGTTGTTGCCATTATATCGCCTCCAAACTATTTTAAATAATTTTCTGCTATTCTCATTCGTAATTCATCAATACCTTTTAATGTTTTTTCTACTCTTTTTGTGTCTAGTTCTCGTGTGTATTTAGTTAAATCTTTTATTGTTTTTAATTCTTTTCTAAACTGTATAAGTTCTTTCATTGTTTCGTAAAATTCTTGTGGTGGCTTTTCTTTTATTGTTGTTCCTTTTATCAATTTTCTTATAACTTGTACTTCTGTTTTCCCAGATAAATTACTCAAATTTTTTAATGTATTATCTTCATCTTCATCAAACCAGAAGTTCTTTTTTATTCTTCTTTTTCTCATAACTTTTCCTTTCGTTTATTCATAATTTCAAAATGGGGATTGGGGCATTGCCCCATAATATCGAATTTTTCTAGGGAGGAAAAATTCAGTGCTTGTTAGGAGTATCATTGGTGTATAATATCGTCCAACAGCATACAAGTTCCACACTTTTTACAAGAAACTTTTATCTGTTCTTCTTTATTTTTTTCTATGATTTCTTCTGTCAGTTTTACAAATTTTTTGTTCTTTTCTTCTGCCATTTCTCCTAATGTTTTTTTCAACAGTTTTTCTAATTCTTCGGAATAAAATTCTCCTATTCCATATTCAATTTCTTCCTTTGTTGCATTATCAAAATCAATTTCGTTATTCTCAATTTGTTTTAATATTTTCTTTCTCGATTCTTCTCTATTTTTTGCTGTTACTCCTATAATTTTATTTACACTTTTTGTTACACACAATAAATATTTTTTCATAATTTATCTTGTCCTTTCTTTTTCAATTTTCTTATTATCTTTTTTCAAACATAAGTATTCGTTTACATCTTTTCCATAAGGCATTGGTCTGTCAAAAACTTTATATTTTTTACTTAATACTTGCTGAAAAAAAGTGCTTGCATTTCTTCCTGCTAAATCTCTGTCTAAATGCAAATGTACTTCATTTACATTAGGATTTTTTTCTAAAAATTCTGTTAATGAAACTGGAATTTTTGTTTTTTCTAAATCATATTTTGAAGAATAAATCCCACCTAATGAAAGTAAATTTTCTTCTTTCCAATTTCTATTTTCTAAACTTAAAAGAGTAGCAAATGATAATAAATCAATGCTACTTTCAAATAAGTGAACTATATTATTTTCTTTCTCTGCTTTTATTTTAAATGAATACTTTTTATTACTTCCTGTTGCCTCTCTCATAAATCTTTCTTTATTAGTTGCTCTGCAAAAAGCATAGCTTGGAATTTTATTATTATCATAGCCAATAAATACTACATTGTTTGTTCTTTCTTCTTGATATAGTAATTTATTTTCAATGCAATATTTTATAATTTCTTTGTCTATTCCTCTTGATAACAAATAGTTAATTGCTCTATCATTATTACTTGCTTTTACTGGTATTTTTAATCTTCTTTCGTGATTTTTTTCCTGCTGTTCATACTTAACTGGAGCTTGTATTTTCATATTTCCCAATACAGTTTGTACTGCATTTATAAATGATAGATTTTTAACTATCATTAAATAATCTATTGCATTTTTTCCACCTACTCCACGACTAAACCAATACCACAAACCATTGCTAATTTTTAAGCTATCGTGTTCCTTTGTTACATAGGTATTTCTACACACTTCTTTTAACTGATTTGGCTCATAGTTTTTTAAATAAGTAAGTAGATCCACTTGTCTTGCTTGTGCAACTATTTCTGGTGCAATATACGGCATATTTTACACCTACCTTTCCATTTCTTTATGCTTTTTTTCTTTTGTAACTTCATCTTTATATTCGCTAAATTCCACACCTTTGTAATCTTCATAATCCAAAACATACTGTTGATTTGAATATCTGTTTTGTGCAATATCTATTGCCTCATCTAATGAATCTGCTTTTATTTTGACAACTTTTTGTAAAGTTTCTTCTATTTCTATTTGATATACTTTTGACATTACTTTTACCTCACTTTCTCTTGTCTTTTTTGCTTGTCATACTCCATTGTCATTTTTTCTATTTTTTCGTTTACTTTATCTTCTAATAACTCCCATATATTGCCGTCTGAATGTGTCCAATAATCATATAATTTACCTACAACATTATCTGTTTTTAGCAATACTTTTATTTCTTGTCTACCTATCATTGAACTATCAATAATATCTCTTATCTGTTCCTTAAAGTTTATCTCATAAGCCTCTTGTATTATTTCTTCTGATGTATAGTTTCTTATTAGATTTTGTTTATAATTAAATAATTCTTGGTCAATTTTTTTCATTAGCATTTCTTTTAAATCATCATAGCTCATACACATTCTCCTTTGCTATCTTACTTCTCTATTTCGTCTTTTTAGCCTACCTGCTCTTTGCTCTTTTAGTGTTTCCTTTTCAACTTCTTTTAGCATTACTTCTTTTGCTTTCTGTTCACTATTGCTAAAGAAATATTTATCTTTATAGCTGTAAAAGAATACTTTATCTTCAAATTCTTTCATCATTTGATATAACTGCATTTCAATTCCACTAGCAAACCATAAATCAAAATTCACACCTTTGCTATAATTTTTACTTGGTATTTCATACTCTTTTACAAATATTGTATTATCTTCTTTTAGCATTTCTTCTTTTAATTCTGTATAAATCTTTGTAAATATCTGCTCTGTACTATCTTTGTTATTTATTTCATTAGTATTTATACTTTTTTCACTCAATTTATCTTTCATTTCTTTTTCATAATTATTTATTTGTTCTAAACTTAACCACTCTGGCTTTTCTTCAAGTTTATTATAGATTTCTTTCATAGCTGATATTTGATTATCAACTGACAAAGCCCATAAATGTTTTTCTGCTCCATTACCATTTCCTAAAAAATATTTACAGTCCGATTCAAGCCTACCTAACATTTGATATAAAAATTCTGGCTCATTATAATTTTCAAAATATTTTTTATTCATTGTTGTTCTCCTTTCTCATTTTAGATATAAAAAAAGATATTGAAACACTAAATTCCAATATCTTTTTATTTATTATAGTAACCTCATTTGTTTGAAGAAAAGTAACATTTCTCTAGCACCTAATTTAAAAGTTTCTATTGTTTCAATAGTATCTATTTCTTCCTCTATTCCCATAACTTCTAAAACCAATTTTGATTCATTAGCTGTTAATTGTATTGCCTCTTTATCTTCTAAAAAAGTTCTTACATTTGGATTTTCTGTTTTTATTTTCTCTCTTTTTGTTTCTAGTTCTCTGTATTCTGTATTCTCTTTTAATAGCCTTACTCTATTAGTATTTAAGTAATCGTATAATTCGTCTGAACATTCGTCAAAAAACATTGTCTTATTTACTTCTGCACCTTTTTGTGCTTTATTATTTTGTTCTATTTTCTTCATTATTGCCTCTGTTTCTTTGTTTATACTGCTTTTTACTATTTCACTCATTCTTATACAGTCATAAGCTCCCAATTTGTAATACATCTTGTTCCAGAAATCGTCATCATCTCCAGTTGCTAGTTCATATTTATTAAGCAAATTTAGTATTTCATTTTGTTTTTTCTCATCTGTAACAACTTCTTTGATTTTTTCTGTTAGCTTTTCTTCAATAGCTAACGATCCAAGCTCTTTTTCTTGTTCTGACATTTCCTTTAAAATATTGTCTGCAAACTCATCTCCTTTTAGCTCATACAGTTCGTCTAAAATGTTCCTTTCTAAAAATTTTTTCATAATATATACCTCCTATGGCTATATATTATGTTAAGTTTACATATAAAGGAAATGTGCAATTAAAGAAAATTTTTCTTTTTTATACCTTTGATTTTATCTAACATATTCTCTACTTTTGCTCTTTGAATATTCTTCTATTTCTTCGGTTTCTTCATCATCAATATCTATTATTTCTTTTTCCTTTATATCTCCTATTTTTAGTAGCTTATTTACTTCTTTTAATCTTGCTAAACTTTCTTGTAGCTCCTGTTCTTGTGCAAATGGAATTGATAATGTGTCTTTTGCATTTTTACATTGTAATTCTAAATTCTGTAACTTTTGCTCATTGCTTTCTAACATTTTTTCCATTGATTCCAAAACATTATTGATACGAGTTATTACACCTATTTTATCATTTCCAAGTGTTGCTCTATAAGTTTGTATATTTTTTAATGCTACTTGAAATACTTTCTCAAATGTATTGAACTCTAAATACATTTTAAATCCTCTATAATCTCCTATATATACTCCTTTTGTGTCTTTTACACTTTTACATAGTTCTAGTATTTTTTCGCCTGCTTTTGCTCTTTCATTATACACTTGTTCATTTATTTTCATAGGAGAAAAATTGTCTGCATTTATAGTTGTATTTTCTTTTAGATATTCATTGTCTTGTTTTAGACTTTCTATTGTTTCGTTGCATTCTTTTATTTCTTGTGGGTATTTCCTATTTACCATTTCTTCTAAATCATACTTTTGGCTTAAATAACTTTGTTTTAACATTTTTAGTTTTGTTGTTTTTGCCTCTAACTCTGTTTTTTCTTTAATGTGTTCATTTCCGTGTTGCTAGTGCTTTTATTTCTGCATAGTCTAATGCTCTTTCGTCTATATCTTCCATACTCCTTATTGGTGTTTTAGAAGTCATAATTTGACTTGTAAATGTCTGCTTTTGCTCTATTAACTGATACATATATGCGTCAAAAGTTCCTTGCGTTACATAGTTATAAATATGAACTAACTCATTCATATTTCCCTGTCTTACTGCTCTACCTATTCTTTGTATTAGATTAGCACTTGTCCACGGACAGTCTAAATTATGAAGTGCTATAATTCTATCTTGCACATTCGTTCCTGCTCCCATTTTGAAAGTGCTACCCATTAAAACTCTTATTTCTCCACTACGCACTTTGTCAAATAATTCTTCCTTTTTAGCCTCTGATGTTGCCTCGTGAATAAATGCAATTTCGTTCTCTGGTATTCCTTTCTCAATTAGCTTTCTTTTCATATCTGTATATACATCTGTAAATTCTCTTTCTTTGCATTTCCATATACCATTTACTAATTCCATTTCATAAGGGTTATCATCTGCACCTAATGACTTTGGTGTTGATAAATCACAAAATACAAGCTGTGTAGATTTTTTGTCTTTTGTTTTTTCCCATATTTCATATACATTTTTAACGCAAGTATTTACTTTGCTATTTTCGTCATCTGGTAGCTGACTATTTATAAGTCTTTGATCTAGTGCTAGTTTTCTTCCCTCGTTTGTAATTGCTAACATATTGTCTTCCCAAACTTTGACCACGCCTGCTCTAATTTTCTCTGCTCTTTCTCCTAAATCTGCTACCATATCTTTTTGTATTTGTGTTGCATTTACTGCTACATTATGCTTTTCAACTTCTGGTGTTGGCAATTTTAATGTTTCTGCTGTTTGAATATCTGCTATTTCACGAAACATTGTCATTAACTCTGGTATATTATGAAATTTTGCAAATCTTGTTTTTATTTGGAACTTATCTCCCTCTGGTGCTAATGTCATTGCTGTAACAGTTTCTCCAAATGTACTTGCCCAACTATCAAAATGTTGTAATTGATTTTTTACTAATGTATTGTATTGCAAGTATCTTTGCATTGTATATAACTCTGACATACTATTGCTAACTGGTGTACCTGTGGCAAAAATAACTCCTTTTCCTCCGTGTTATCTCGTCCATATATTGACATTTCATAAACATATCAAAACTCTTTTGTGCATCCCCACTTTGAACTCCTGCAATTTTTTTCATTTTACTTTGTAAAAACAAATTCTTATAATAATGTGCTTCGTCTACAAATAGTCTATCAACTCCGTAATTGCTCAAATGTAATTACATCATCTTTCTTATCTGCATTGTTTAGCTTTTCTAATTTTGCCTCTAGTGATTTTTTCGTTCTTTCTAACTCTCTTACTGTAAAACTTTTTCCCTCTATTGCTTTTGTTTCTTCTATACCTTCTATTATTTCTTCTATTTGTTCTTCTAAAAAATACCTCTGTCTTTCTATTGACATAGGTATTTTCTCGAACTGGCTGTGTCCTATCAAAATTGCGTCAAAATCTCCTGTTGCTATTTTAGACACAAACTTTTTTCTATTATTTTTTGAAAAATCTTTCTTTGTTGTTACTAAAATGTTTGCTGATGGGTATAATTGTAGGAACTCGTTTGAAAATTGTTCAACGATATGGTTAGGAACTACAAAAATGCTTTTATTACATAGTCCTAGTCGCTTGCTTTCCATTGCACTTGCTACCATTTCAAAAGTTTTACCTGCTCCGTACTTCGTGAGCAAGTAAAGTATTTCCATTGTAAAGCACTCTTGCAATAGCATTGACTTGATGTTCTCGTAATTTTATTTCTGGATTCATTCCATAAAATTTTAGATAACTTCCGTCATATTGTCTGTTTCTTATGCTGTTAAATTTTTGATTATATAAATATACTAATTCTTCTCGTCTGTCTGGATCTTTGAAAATCCATTCTTCAAACTTCATTCTAATTTCATCTTGCTTTGCTTGTGCTATTGCTGTTTGTTGTTTATCTATAACACTTTTTTCATCTTCTGTTCCCTCATTTATTTTCTTGTATATTTTTATATCACTTAAATTCAAAGTTGTTTCAATTATTTTATATGCACTTGCTTTCTTTACGCCATAAGTCTTTGTTGCTTTAACCCCTTTATCTACTGATTTTCCTGTAATATTCCACGCTGTTGTAGTTTCAGAATAATGAACTTGTATTTTTCTCCTATCACTATAATCTGTATCTAATAGTTCATATATAAAGTCTTCTATATATTCTGTCGGTATCCAAGTTGCCCCCAATTTTACTGCTATTTCACTTGCTTTTATATCTTCTGGTATTACTTTCTCTAACTCTCTAACATTTATTTCAAATTCTGGATTACCCTCTGCTATTCTTCTTGCAATATTAAGTTTTTCTCTTACATTACCTGATAAATACTCATCTGCTGTTACATACTTTTTTTCTTCAGCTGGTGTGTCTGGTATTCTAAATATTTGCCCCTCTAAATCTTTGACAAGTTCGTCTTCTGTTTTATCTGTAATGGACTGCATATATTCCATATCAACTTTTGCCTTTTCTGTTAGAGAAACAATAAGTGCCTCATTACTCGTATCTACCTTTGTTATTTCTTTTTTAGCTTTTATTGTTTTCTTTGAAAACATATCTGCTTTTCTTTGGAAATTACCTTTTGAATCGGTTATTTCTAGTGAGCATAATAAGTAATAACTACTATCTTCGGAAAAGGCTTGATTATTTCCTCTGCTATTTATTCTTCCATATTTCTTTACAAAATTATCGTATAATCTATTTAATCTTTCCTGTTCTATTTTTATTTCATTGTCGCTACTATCATCAACTTGTAAGTCTATAAGTTTTCTGGTGCAATCTCGTATTTCTACCATACCTTTTATTCTGTTTTGTGTTGTTTCTGGCAAGTCTTTTTCAAACATTCTACTGTTTTCTCTATAATATACTTTGCCGTCAATAACAGTGTAGGAATAATTTTTTACTGTCGGATCTGCCTGTATAGATTTTTCTTCATCTTCTATTAGCTCGTCTAAATCGTATTCTTCTATTTCTGATTCTATATTTGAAATAGCATTAGATAGCATATAATCTAAATCGCTACCCTCTATCATTTTACAATTTATTTGCTCTCCACCATATTGCGAACTTTCCTTTTTCATTGTTCCCATAATCATATTAGGATTATCAACAAAATATTTATTCATTCTTATTCCATTTTCAGCTGTGTCAAGGTTTACCCATTCGTCCTCAATGTCTGTGATTTTATCTCTTTTCTTTAAAAAGATAATGTCTGATGTTACTTCTGTTCCTGCATTGCTTTTGAATGTATTGTCTGGTAGTCTTATTGCTCCTAAAAGTTCTGCTCTCTGTGATATATATTTTCTAACACTACTATTCTCTTTGTCCATTGTTCCTTTACTTGTAACAAGTGCTATTATTCCTCCGTGGGCGAACTTTGTCTATTGTCTTTGCAAAAAAGTAATCGTGCAATACAAATTTATTTTTGTTGTATCTTCTGTCATTAGGCTTTATTTTATTATCGAACGGCACATTTCCTATTGCTACATCAAAAAAGTTATCTGGCATATTTGTTTTTTCAAAAGGTTGTATTGCAATAGTGGATTTTTGGTATAATTGCTGTGCTATTCTTCCAGAAATGCTATCTACCTCTACCCCATACATTTTGCAACTGTCATTTAATTCTTCTGGTAGCATTCCTAAAAAGTTACCTACTCCGGCAACTAGGCTCTAAAATGTTTGCTTGTTTTAGTCCCATATTTTGTAAGGCTTTATAAATGTTTCTTATAACAACTGGTGGTGTATAATATGCTGTTACACTTGAAGCTCTTGCGTCTTTGTATTCATCTTCAGTAAGTAATTCTTTTAATTCTGCATATTCACTTGCCCAACTATCGTTTTTATCTTCAAATGCCGATTTTAATCCACCCCATCCAACATATTTTGAAAGTGTTTCTTGTTCTTCTGGTGTTGCATATCTGTTTTGTTCTTCGCATAATTTTAATACTTTTATAGCCTCTACATTATTTCTATATTTTTCTTTTGCTGTTCCTACGCCTAAATTATCGTCTGTAATTTTAAAATTGTTTCTTTCTTCAGCAGGTATTTCTGGGTGTAAGTCAAAATATTCAATATTTCTGTTCTTTTTAATTAGCTTTTCTGCTATTTGTTGTTGTTCTTTTGTTTCTTCTATTTGTTCTTCTTGCTTTTGTTCTATTGGTTGTTCTTGTTGTTTATCATAATTCTCTGCTAGTGCTTGTGCTAAATGTCTAAAATAATCTACTACATCTCCATTATGAAAGTCTATTTTGACTATCATATCTTTTATTCCTGCTTGTTCTTCTGGTGTTGTAGCTTTTATATTAGCAATAATATTTCCAACTTCAAAATAGTGTGTATTAGTTTCTGTTTTTATTTCAATAACTTGCTCTAAATCAATTCCTTTTTCCTCTATAAATGTATCTAGCCACTTATTGAAAGCACTTTCTACTTTTTCTTCTACTTCTGGTAGCTCTCTATCTTTTAAGTAATCATTCATAGGATTTTCAACTACTTTTTCTAATATGTCTTTAATATCTACTGTTCGTTGGTCTAATGGAAATTGATTATCATACATTGTTATTATTTGATTATCTATATTTGAAATAGTAAATTCTTGAAAGCCAATATAGATAATATCTCCTACCATAAATGTATAATCGCCTTTGTCATCTTCTGTATTTGTTGTTTCTCCATCAAAAAAAGAAGTATTGTCTACTTCTTTTTCACTAGGTTGTTCTTCTAATTGTAAATTACTTCCCTTATTACTGTCTGTTCTGCTGTCGCTTGAATATTGTTCATCTGCCCCACCCATTCCATTTGGTTGGTTGCTTTCATTTCTTCTGTTATTCCATATTGTTGTTTCATCTTCTCTACTTCCTGTGCTATTCTGCTTATTACTGTTTTCTCTATTTGTACTAGGTGTTGTGTTAGTTTGTTGCTCGCTACTAGCATTGTGTAAGTTCCCCTCTTGTTCTCTTTTAGGTACTTCAATCTCATTTTGGCGAACTTGCCTAGTTTTACTTTCTTGTTTGTTTTCTCTATCGTTAAGTCTGGTATTAGATAATTTCCTTTCATTGTGTAAGTTAGATTCATTCTCAACACTTCCTTTCTCATTTTCTTTATTGTAAATGCTTTGTTTTATTTTTTCCAATGTGTGATTTTTCTTTTTTTCTTGTTTTTGCACATTTATTACAGTTTTTGAAACCTCTAGTAATATTTCTTTTGAAAAATCCCTAGTTGCTGTTCCAAGTATAGACATTGTTTCAAAAGTGTTAAACTTTTCTATTCCAGAAAAATTATCTTTCGTTATATACTCATTTACATCTAACCCACATCTTGACATTGTTAAGCCTATTGTACTAAATAATAATATTTCTAAAAACGCATTTTCTAATTGTTCATTATTTAATTCTTCTAATTTACTATTAGCTGTTACAGATTTTAGTTCTTCTAAATAGTCTTGCATATTATCTACTACACGATTATATACTGTTGATATTATTGCAAGTGGTAAACTGCTTTTATCTTCCATTGTTCCGAATTTATCTTCTAATGCCTCTATAATATCGTTCGTATATTTTTCTTCTGCTTGCCATAGTTTGAATTTTCTGCCGTAAACATCACTGTTTGTATCTGATACATCAAAAACAAATCGTAATCCTAGTTCTCCCTCTTTTTCTGTTATTAAAGCTATTCCTTTTGAGCCTTTATTGATCCACCTTTTTAGCTTTTTATTCCATATTGTTGTTTCTGCACAGGCTACTGCGTCTGGTCTTTGTGCATATATCAATATTTGTTCATCAAACCTGTATTTATAATTAAAACTTGCTCTTTTTAAAAACGAAATCCAGTTGTCTGCATTTTTTCCTACATCTAATGTTGTTTCATAGTATAACTCTGTTATTTGTTTTTCTTTTCTAGTTAATTCTTTTGCCAATTTTCTCCCTCCTCTCGTTTTTAATTTTTTTATTATTTATTACTCTATTTCTTCGCCTAAAAATAGGAATAATGCTTTTTTATTTTTTCTTATTGCTTTTCTTAAACTTATCAATGTTTTTATGTCTGTTATTGTGTAGTTAGGCATTTTTTCTAAATCCTCAAATTGCATATTAAGTATTGCTTTTTCTGTATTTATTCCTATTTCAGCTAGTCTTTCTATCATCTTTTGTATTTGAGCTATATTGTACTTTGCCATTTTTCACTCCTTTTTTTAGCAATAATGGTGGCTAGTTACCTGCCACCATTTTGCTTATATGATTTTTTATATATTTTTATTTTTTAATTTTATAGCAACTAATACTGCAAGTCCTATTATTGAAATAATAGAAATAGTTACAGCTAATAACATATTTCTCGTATCTCCGTGTTTTTGGAGTTTCTATCTTTTGGTTTTCAAATTTAAAACTATATACTTCATTTTCTTCTTGAATTTCTGCACCATCTACAAAAACTCCTTTGTCATTTATCTCTACTTTTGCTACTCTATTAGATAGTTCGTAATTCTTTGGAGATTTTAGTTCCTTTATATATACTGTGCCATATCGTAAGTCCTCAAAAGTAACGAATCCGTCTTCTTTGTTTGCCTTTACTTCTTTGATTAGTTTTGTGCATTCGCTATCTTCATAAAGTCCAAAAGTAAATTTATCTTTGATAATTTCTTTTGTTTTGCTGTCTACTTTTACTACTCTAATATCTTTTAGAATAGGCATATCTTTCATTTCAATTCTTTGTGTTTCCTTATCTTCTGTTACTGTAAAAGCTATTTCTTCTGTCATTTCAAATCCGGTATGGAGCTGTCTTTTCAATTAGTTTGTAATTTTTGTTTTCCTCCAAATTTAAAACTCTATGAGGCTCTTTTGTTGACACCCATTCGTCTACTATCTCTCCGTTTTCGTCAACTACTTGTAACTCTGCCCCCTCTAATTCTTCGCCTGTTGTAAGGTCTGTTTTTACTATTTCTACAACTTTATCTATCATTTCAATTTTCTGTGTTTCTTTGTCTTCTGTTACTGTAAACTCAATGTCTGTTGCTTTTACATAGCCATCAACTACAATTTCTTCGTGAAGTACATAACTTTCGTTCTCGATTAAATTACTAACTTTGTGTGGCTCTTTTGTTGATACCCATTTATCAACTATATTTTTTGTTTTTGTACTTGTTACAACTAATGTTGCTCCCTCTAATTCCTCGCCTGCTATATTTACTTTTGATATTTCTACCACTTTGTCTATCATTTTGATTTCTTGTGTTTCTTTGTCTGTTGTAACTGTGAACTCTATTTTATTTGATATTACGAATGTGTCCGGAGCATAGTCTTCATATAATGTGTAACTTTCGTTCTCGACCAAATTATTTATTAGGTGTTTTTCTTTGTTTGATGTCCAACTGTCTACAACATTTCCGTCTTTATCTACTACTTTTAACTCTGCACCCTCAACTTCTTTTCCTCCAATATCTTCTTTTGACATTGTTACTTGTTTATCTACCATTACAACTTTTTGAATATCTGCTGTGTTTTCTACTGTAAATTTTATTGAAGTTGCTTTTACAAAAGACTCTGGTGCTATTTCTTCTGTTAATGTAAATTCTTTTCCAACCTTTAAGCCTTCAATTTTGTGAGTTTTTTCAGTAGATACCCAAGAATCTATAATTTCGTTATTTTCGTCTGTAATAGTTAGTTTTGCACCAACTAGCTCTTTTTCTCCTGTTATATCTGTTTTACTGATTTCTATTGCTGTTGTTTTATTTTCAATGTCTTTTTCTACAATATATTCTTTTGTTACTGTGTCCTTTTGTTCAAACACTACTTCGTGTTCTGTTTCGTCTAATACTGCTCCCTCTATTGTTGTCAATTCCTTTAAGTGATAGCGTCCCATAGGCAAATTAGAAACTGTTAAAGTTCCATCAGCTTTTAGGTTATATTTTCCTACTACTTTTCCTTTTTCATATATGGTTGATCCGTCTGCATAGTCAATTATTTTTTCATCTGCTACTAATTCAAAAGATATTTTTGTAAAGTCAATATCTTTTATCATTGTTTTGTCCATATCTTCTCTTAATGCTACTTTTTTATTTAATTTTAGTGTTCCTGTTGGTTGACTATTCTTTGCTGTTACTGTAATCCAAGCGTCAAAATCTTTGTCATAATTTAATGTTGAATTTCTATTGTCTACTCTAAATGTTAGCTCTCCGTCTAGTTGTATGAAACCTGTCGGAATTTTCACTTCAGAAAGTTTGTAATTTCCTGCCTCAAGCTTTGTTTCTGTCTTTGCCACGCCCTCGCTGTTGGTTGTCCAAGATTTATAATATTTATCTCCTACTTTGCATTCAACTTGTTCCCATTTTTCTGTGTCTTCATTTTGTCTATATAATTCAAAAGTTGCATTTGAATAAGTTACAAATTTTCCTGTCTTTTTATCTTGTTTTTGAAGTTTAATATATGCCTCGAAAGGATAATCATTTGCTACAAGTTCTTTTACTGGTGTTTTGCTATCTTTATCTATTGTTACATAGAATTGTTCTACTGTTTCTATTTCTGGAGATGGCGTATAGGTTTCATTTACTGTGTATTCGCCGTAAGCCAACAAACTAGAAGTGCCGTGTCCGTTACTTCCTGTTTTAAAAATTGAATATTCGTCTTTTGCAAATTCGTTTAGATGTTTCTTTGCCTCGTCAAAACTACCATAAAAAGTAACATATTTTGAAAGTATTGCTGTGAACTCTGCTCCCTCTACTGTTTCTGCTACTGCATTATTATTGCTAGTTATTTTTATTACTTCAAAAGGTGCTTGTTCTACTTTGTTCTTTACTATTCCACTTGTTTTGATAACTTTTGTATTACTATCTTTGTATGAAAGTGTGTAAGTATAAGTGTTTGTGTCCTTTGTATAGCCATTTGGTACAATGGTTTCCTTTGAGTAAAAACTGCCCATTGGAAGACCTGCTAATGTACTTCCATTAACACTTATTTGTGCAGGTGTAGTAGTATTTGTAATTTTAATACTTGCTACTCCATATTCGTTGAAAGTGAATTTTGCTATTTCTTCATCTTTTGAAAAATATTTTACTGTACCTTTTTTATTATAAATATCAGAACTTGCATATAAAGTATATTCAGCTCCTTTTATGCTTGCGTCTCCGTGATGGCTTGTTCCATCAACTCTATTTTGATTTCCTGTGTCTATATCTATTTTTGTTATTGTTATTTCTCCTGTTGGCTCATTATTTACGATTGCTTGTGTTGCTGTTTCGTTAGGTTTTACTTCTACTCTATAAGTTTCTGTATTTAATAAGTAGCCCTCTGGACTAGACTTTTCTTTGACTAGGTAGCTACCTTTTTTGATTTTCTCTAGTGTGATTTTTCCATTTGTTACTTCTACATCTCTATTGAATCCATTTGCTCCTGTAACATTGAAAACAGCTCCCTCAACTAAATCGCCATTAGTGTTTAGTTTGTTTAGCTCTAAATTTCCTAAAAGATTTATTTTTAAATCTAAATTCATTGTTACTGGATCATTATAGTGCATTGCATAAAGTTGGTTTTGAACTCCCTCTCTAAATGAAAAATATATTGTTGTGTCATTATCTCTTGTTTCTTCTTTGATAATTCCCCAACTTTTCATCATTTCATCAGATATTCTATAATTTTCTCTTGTGCAATCGTCATTTACTGTAATATTCATTGTGTTTTCGCCTTTATTGTGTGTAATTCTTATTCCCTCTGTTGTTTTATCTATACTTGTATAATCTGCTAATACTCCGTTTGTGTCAGTTAGTGTTGTTGTTTCTCCTGCCTCTACTGTAATTGTTGTATTGCAAAAGCTAGGTTTTCTTTGCATATTATCAATTTTACTATTTATTTCATTTTTAAAAGCTACATATCTTCCTTGTACTGCCGAATCAATAAATGTTGCATTAGATTGACCTAGCGTTTCCCAGATGTATTGCTGTGTAAACACATAGTCCTCTTTTACCCATATCATATCAGAGGCTAGTATTCCTCCGTCTACTGTATAATCTCCGTGTTTTGAATACCACCCAAAATATGCTACTTTACAAGCTCTCTTAATTGTTGCATTGGTTGGTGTATAGTATTCTCCGTTATATGCTGTACCTGTTGTAAAATCAACTCCGTGTTCAGCACAAAAAACTGTCATTCTTTCATTTGTTGCTGTATTTATCAATCTTCTAATCAATACTCCATATTGTGTATTTTGATTATCTGTTGTTTTCATTCCAGAGGCAAATTGACCTCCTGCCCAAGTTCCTGTTCCAGAAACTGCAAAAACTGGTTGTACTATGCTAAATAATGTTAGCACTAAAAGTATAACTGCTAAAATTTTATTTAATTTTCTTGTTTTTAACATTAAAATTTCCTCCTTTAACTAAAAAAAGAACAAGCTATTTGCCTGTTCCGTTTAAAATATTTTATTTTTTAATGAAATAAATTTATAGTCCATTTATTGCAATATGGACAACTAAATACCTCATATCCACTAGGACAATTCTTATAATAAGTTTCATTATCTATTTCATAATTTGTCCATTTATCGCCCCATTTTTTTATTTCTGCATTATATATTGCCTCTGCCTCTGCTTTTGAATTATACCAGTTGCTATTCGAATGAGTACATTTTGGAGCATTATTTGTGTTATTAGTATTTTTATTTTGATTTGTATTAGTGTTTGTTTCTTCCTTTTTTTCTGTTGTATTACTATTGTTTACTTTTGTTTCTTTTACTTGTGAATCTTGCTTTGGTTGTGTTACCTGTGTTTGTTTTGTTTCTTTGTTTTTATTGATATTATTACTTTTATTTGTTTTTTCTACAACAGGTGTTGTTGGCTCTTTTGTTGTTTCCTGTACTTTTGTTTCTTCATTTTGTATTGTTTCTGCCTGTGCTACTGTATTTTCTACTTGTTCTACTATATTTTCTTGTGTTTCCTGTGCTGTTTCACTTACTACAATATTTTCTTCTTGTAATGAATTTGTGAAGTCAACTACTTTCTCTCCTTTTTCATTTACTGCTCCATAATAACTAAAACTTGAAATCATTGCCATAAATATAATTAAAATAATTTTTTTCATATCTCATTCCTCCCTTTGCCTTTATTTTAGTAAGTTTGTGGGAGTAAAACAAAGGTACAATTTTTGTTTTTTTCGCTTATTTGTATATTTATAAATATATTCTTTTCAGTTAGTAAAGAGCTAGTATTTAAAAGGGGTTTGTAAGGGGGAATTTTATAAAAAATACTCCCACGATTTTTGGGCATAGTTCTAGCGTGCCATTTCTCTTTTTCTTTCCTCCCTACGATTATGCTCTTTTATGCACTTAACAATAAATTCTTCTGTTTCTTTTTCTGTTTTTACTTCTTCTGGGAGTAAACTATATATTCTTTCTGCATTTATTTTTATTTTTTCAACTTGGTTTGGTTTTTCTTCTCCCATTATTTCATCGATTTTTTCTGTTGTTAATTTTCCCTCTTGGCTTAATTTTTTCATATACTTTGCCTGTGTTTGTGATGGTGTTGCGTCATAAAATTGTATTCTATTAAGTAATACATATTGGTCATCTTCGTTTAGATAAGAAATCTCTACTGCTGGACTTAATGCCATTCCGTCTTTTTCTTTATCTACTAACTCTAATAATTCTGGTATCAGTTCAGTTAGTCGTATATATCTATATACTGTGTCTTTACTTTCTCCAAATTCACTACCAATTTTGGTGGCTGTCCTTTCTTCATTTAACTTTGTCGCAACTTGCGACGAAGTTAAATCCGTTCTTTGTCCCTGATGTTTTTGTGCCTCTAACTTCATTTTATAGGCAAATGCCTTTTCTGATGGAAGTATTCGTTCCCTTTGCATATTGCTATCTACCATTATTATTGTTGCCTCATCATCCGTTAAGTTACGAATAATACAAGGCACTTCTTTTAAATTAGCAAGCTGACTTGCTCTTTTTCTTCTGTGTCCAGAAATAATTTCATAATTTCCGTCATCTCTTTGCCTTACTACTAATGGCATTATTATTCCACCTGTTTTTACGGTTTCTACCATATTTTCCATTTCTTTATCATCATTTACTTGAAATGGGTGATTTGGAAAATCAAATAATTTTTCTAATGGTATTGGAATTGCTTTCTCGATATTCAAAATGTCTTTTCCGTTGCACAGGCTCTAATAAATCATCTAGCTTTGGCAATGTCATTTCTAGTTCTTTGTTTTTCAATTTTCAATACCTCCTTACAAAAATTATCATAGGCAATAGCTGGCTTGCTGTCTTTGTCATAAGCAAATAAACTCTTTCCTGCCATTGTTCCCTCAACTGCTTTTACTCCCTGTGGAATAATTGTGTCATAGATTTTTATTTTGCTACCATAATTGTTTTGTAGTGTTTGCAATGTTGTTTTTCCTACTTTTGTCTGCATATCTGCAAGCGTAATTAAAACCCCATCTATTTTTAGATTAGGGTTTATTCGTTTTCGTACCTTATTTATTGTTTGTATTAGCTGTGTCATTCCTTTTGCTGATAAATAATGAGCTTGTACTGGTATTATTACACTATCACTACAAGCAAGTGCATTAAGAGTAATCATACTCAATGACGGTCTACAATCTATAATGACATAGTCATATTTGTTTTTGACTTCATCAACATAGCTTTTTAGCATAAATTCTCTACTCATATTATTAACAAGTCCTACTTCTATTGCCTCTAAATCAATATTAGATGGTACTAAATCTACTCCCTCACTATGATGTAATATTGCTTCATTTTCTTCTAATGGAATATCTTTTATTACTTTATCAATTACAGTACCTATTGTTTTTTCAAGTTCGTCTGGGTTTCTATATCCTAAACAAACAGTAAGGTCGCCGTTGTGGATCTGCGTCTATTAGCAATACTCTCTTTCCGTTTTTGGCTAAACCTACGCCGTAAATTAAGTGCTGTTGTTGTTTTACCTACTCCACCTTTTTGGTTAGCAATAGCAATTACTTTTGTCTTTGACATTTGTAGTTCCTCCTTTCCTTAAAATTTAGTCATTAAAAAATAATGACTATGTTCTTTCGCTGTTATGTGAAAAAAACGAATTGTATTTCTACAACTCGTTTATCTACTATCTCTTAATTTATGCCTGTCCTTTATTTCTTGTTTCTTTAATGCTGTATATAACCCTTTTGTTTGTTCTTCGCTATTTATCTTCGATATTCTTATATCTCGTTTTATAATAAATTCTTTTGGCATTTTAAAAGTTCCAATAGCTCCTCCACCATCAAAAAAGTTATATCTTCCGTCTTTATCTTTTCCTAAATAAATTGATATAACATCACTTTTCATTGAATTAGTTAATGGTAACTCTATGCTACAAAGCATTCCTGTTTTCATTTCTTCTAATATTTGTATTGAATCTTTTTCCTGCATTTTCTTTCCCTCCTTATTTGTTAAACTAAAAAAATAAAGCATATTTCTATGCCCTATTTCAATTCATTTTCATTTTTGGTTTTTTCAAAAGCTTAATATATCAATGTTTTTAGCAATTTTGGGATAAGTCATTGAATAATCCCTATCAAAGTGTGAGATCATAACATAGTCTAGTGTCTTGATTTGCTTATTTAATAGATATGGTATTAATACTTTTTCTCCTATATCATAATTTTCTAATCCTCCTCCGTCAATTAATATTTTTTTATTTTCTGGTGTTATTATTAGTGTGCTATCTCCTTGACCTACATCTATCATATATATTTTTAAGTTTGTATCTGCTTGATTAATTATTGATATTGTTAAATTTAATATTAGCAATAGAATTATTGTTTTTTTGCATATTTGTATAATAAATTTTCTTTTTGGTTTTATGATATATACTAATGCTGATAAATAATATATAGTAATTGTTATGGGTTTTGGAACTTTTGTGTATATTGTAAAAAAGTTAATTTGTGAAATGTAATTAAAAATTGATACTGAAATCTCCAATATTGGTTTTATTACGAATACAAGTTGACTTGGAATGACTATTGTAGCTAAACCTAATATTTCTATTATATATAGAATTGGTGTTATGATTATCTGTATCAAAAACATTGATAATGAAGTTTTCTTGAAAGTATTTATTATGATTGGAAGTATTAAAATATTTGCAGAGATGCTTACTAATAGACTAACATATATGTATTTTAGAATTTTATTTTTTATTTCAAGTTCTTCTATTTTAGGTAAAATTATTACTATTCCTAAACTTGCTATAAATGATAATTGAAAACCTGAATCTATTAGATTATATGGATTTATTATTAGTAGAATTAAACTAGCTAATGAAATATTTACTAAAAAATTATCTTTTTTATATATTAATTTTGATATTATATGCAAGATTGCCATTATTATAGCTCTTGCCGATGAACTACTTAAGTTTATTATAGTTGCGTATATAATAATTATTAGTAGTAGTAGAATATTTTTTATCTTATAATTTTTTATTATATGGTCTAAAATCGCATTTGATATTAAAATTATAATTGCTATATGCATTCCTGATATTGCAAGTAAATGTGATAATCCGCTATTTGAAAACTCTTCTTTTACTGTATCTAGTAAATTGGTTTTATCTCCGAGTATTATAGTTTCTATAAAGTTTGCTGTTTGATTTGAATAATTGAGAGTATAGAAAAAGTTGTGTAAATAAATCCTTCCGTGATAAAATAAAAAATATCAAGGAGGGATTTTTTCTATGGGTAAAAAAGTAGAAAAAGAAAAAAATGAATTAGTAGAGGAATTTTTTAGAAAGAATGATCCGAAGAACATCAAATCAATGAGTGATATGTATGCAGCATGGAAAGATTTCTTTGCCCCTGCTTTTCAACAATTATTAGACGCAGAAATGGAAACTAAGCTAGGATATTCAAAAAATGAACGAACAGATAACGAAAATTACCGAAATGGATATTATCCAGAAAGAACCGTATCAACAGAAATGGGAGATATTCCAGTAAAAGTACCAAGAGATAGAAATGGAGAAATCAATTCTGATTTAGTTCCTAAATATTCCAGAACTGTAAATGGATTTGATGAAAAAGTAATTGCCATGTATGCTTTAGGATTATCAGATAAAGACATACAAGAACAAATAAAAGATATATTTGGCTGTAATTTATCGCCAGATATGATAAGTGATATAACAGACAAAATCATACCAGAAATCCAAGAATGGAAGAAAAGAAGATTAGAAGAAGTGTACCCAATCATATTTATAGATGCTACTCATTTTCATGTGCGAGATAATGGACAAATAGTAAAGAAAGCAGCATATGTAGTATTAGGAATAGATAGGGATGGTATGAAGAAGGTATTAGATATTACGATAGGAGAAAATGAAAGTGCAAAATATTGGATGACAGTATTGAATGGATTAAAAAATCGAGGAGTTCAAGATATTCTAGTATTATGTGCAGATGGTTTAACAGGACTAAAAGAAGCAATATCAGCTATTTTTCCAAAAACAGAATATCAAAGATGTATTGTACATCAAATAAGGAACTCTTTAAAGTATGTCCCATATACAGACAAGAAAGAACTAGCAAAGGATTTAAAGACAGTATATCAAGCATCAACAGAAGAAATAGCCTATACAAATTTATTAGAGTTAGATGAAAAATGGAAGAATAGATATCCAGGAGCAATACAAAGTTGGATAGACAATTGGGATGTATTAAGTGTATTCTTTAAGTTTACAGCAGAGATAAGAAAAATCATGTATACAACAAATGCAATAGAAAGCTTAAATAGTACATATAAAAGGATTAATCGTAACAGAAATGTATTTCCAACAGATATGTCGCTATTAAAAGTTCTATATTTATCAACATTAAAAGCAGAGAAAAAATGGTCAAGAATGATTAGTAAATGGGATTTATGCCTATCTCAATTTAGAATTATGTATGAAGGCAGAATCTAAATTTAAGCCTAAAAATAATAGGCTTAAGAAGCAAATTTCTTAAGTCCTATTAAGTTTACACAACTTTTTCTAAAAGATTGATTTTTTAGAAAAATATAGATAAAATAAAATTAGTTATAAAAATGTTAATTTTTTTCAAGTTATCAATCGGAAGGAAATCCGATTTACACAACTTTTACGATAGTCTCGAATAATTGTTTTTTATTTTTTCTTTTATCTGTATGTTTAAGTTGTTAATTATATTGTTATTCTTTTTTACAATTTCTATTTTACTTACTTTAAGATTTCCATATATATTATCTTTTTTCAAATAGTTTCTATAATTAAAGTTTCCTTCATTTTTATAGTAATTTGTATCTTCATATTCTCCAATTAGTTTTACTATGTCTCCTTTATTTAATTGTATATTGCTATTAAATTTTATGTTTAATTTTGTATTTGTTATGTTTTCACTACTATAGTTTTTTACTAATTTTCCAGTAAAGCTTTTGGAGTACTCACTTTCTTTTATGTTGCTTTTAACTTTTACTATAGCTTCTATTTTGTTTGTGTCTTTATATTTATTATTAAAATTGTTTTCTTTATTTTTAATATTTAAATATCCTATTGTTACAACTATTATCATAAGTATTATTGCTTCTCTTCTAAATAATTTTTTAGTTTTTTGATATTTTATTATTAGTATATATATGCTTGTAATCATGCATAAAAAAAGGGCTATATTTTTACAATATAGCCCTAATATAATTCCTAATATATATACTAAATTTGTTAGTATTATTATATTAATTTTCCACCTCTATTTAATTAAAATCTTCTTGCACTTTGATATTGATTTGCCCAATATCCATAATTTATAGAATCATAAACAACCCCTGTACTTGGATTGCTTGCATGTATGAATTGACCGTTTCCTACATATATTCCTACGTGGCTTGTTCCTCTAAATACAATCAAGTCTCCTGCTTGAAGTTCAGATTTAGATACTGCTATTCCTTGAGTTGCTTGTGCGTATGTTGTTCTTCCAAGTTGTATTCCTGCTTGTGCATAGCAATAGCTTGTAAATCCTGAGCAGTCAAATCCTTCTGGTGATGAACCTCCATATACATAGCTACATCCTATATAATTTTGAGCTATTGATGCAGCTGATACTGCGCTGGCTGATGCAGGTGCTGTTTGAGTGCTTGGTGTTACTTCTGCTTGTGCTGCTCTTGATGATGCATTTCTTGATGATACATCTTCTGTTACTGCTGGTGGCTCTCCTTTTGTTACTAATCTTTTTGCAACATATCCTTCTTGACCATTGAATGTTACTTTATACCAATCATTTTCTTCTGCAATAATTGTTATTTTAGTTCTAGGTGTTAATCTTCCTATTGCTTCCGTTTCTGTACTTGGTCCTTGACGTAAATTTACTCCTGTATTTGATGATATATATGCAGCTTCATTCAAGGCTTGTGGTTCTTCTGTTGTTGGCTGTTCGTCTACTGGTTCCGTAGATGTTTGGCTTACATCTTTCATTAATAATGTTTTTGGTATCCAAGCTTCTTTGCTATTTGATTCGACTTTTGCCCAATTTGCTAATGTTGTAACTATCTTTACTTGTTCATTTTGTTTTAACTCAGCTATTTTTACAGATGTATAATTTGGTAGCAAATATGCTGAAGTATCTTTGTTTAAAGTATCTCCTAGTTCTGTTATTACTGGATTAGGATTGCTTACTTCTTTTGGTTCTTCTGGAGTAGGTTCTACTGAAGGTTCTGGTGTAACAACTGGTGTTTCTACAGGTTGTTCTGATACTACAGGTTCTTCTGATGTAATAGGCTCTTCAACTGTTGGTGATGTAGATGGTACTATTTGTTCAGAAGTTTGTATGTAATCTTTATATGCGTAGCCTTCTATGCCTTTATATTTTACTTTATACCAACCTTCTTCTTCTCCTAAAATTTCTATAGAATCTCCCATATCTCCCATTCCTACTATTTTAGAATCTGTTGTTGGTTTAATTCTTATTCTTAATGTTTCTGTTGTTATTTTTCCTGTAACTGCAAATGTTGTATATGTTAATCCTGTTATTATAGCTAGTATTATCGCTAATACTAATGCTATCTTATGTATCTTTTTCATTTAAAAAAAGTCCTCTTTCTTTTTTAGAATTCTTGTATAGTATATATTCTTTGTAATATGTTGTCAATAAAATAGGCGTAAATGTAATATTACATTTACGCCTGCTTGACTTTCAGCTGTTACAATACTGTAATCTCTAGCTAAAGCTTGTTTTTATTCTTTTTCTAAATCTAATTTAATATGTACATCTTTTAATTGTTCTTCTGATACTGTAGAAGGTGCCTTCATTAACAAATCTCTTGCCTTTTTATTTTTAGGAAAAGCTATTACTTCTCTGATATTATCTTCACTTGCAAGTAGCATTACTATTCTATCTACTCCTGGTGCTGCTCCTGCATGTGGTGGTGTTCCGTAAGAAAATGCATTATATAATGCTCCAAATTTTTGCTTTACATCTGATTCTTTGTATCCTGCAATTTCAAATGCTTTTATCATAATCTCTTGATCATGGTTTCTAACAGCTCCTGAACAAATCTCATATCCATTACATACTAAGTCATATTGATATGCGTATATATCTAATGGATCTTTATTCTCTAATGATTCTATTCCACCTTGTGGCATTGAAAATGGATTATGATTGAAATCTATTGTTCCTTCGTCAGATAGTTCGTACATAGGGAAATCTACTATCCAACAGAATTTGTATATGTCTTTTTCTATTAGTTCTAATCTTTTTCCTAGTTCTATTCTAACTCCACCAGCAATTTTCTGTGCTTTTTCAAGTTCATCAGCTATAAAGAATATTGCATCATTTTTATTTACTTCTGCAATTTTAAATAATTCTGCTTTATTTTCTGGTGTTATAAATTTAGATATTCCACCTGTTAATTCTTCTGATTCATCTACTTTAACCCATGCTAATCCTTTTGCTTCTAATTCATTTACAGCATATTCAGACATCTGGTCAAAGAATTTTCTAGGTTGCTCACTCATATTATGTGTTACTATTGCTTTTATAGTCTTTCCTTTAAATGCATTAAATTCTGTATTTTCAAATCCATTAGTAACATCAACTATTACTAATGGATTTCTTAAATCTGGTTTATCTGAACCGTATTTTTCCATTGCTTCTTTATATGGAATACGTACAAATGGTGCTTCTGTTATTTTCCAGCTACTATTTTGTTTAAATACATTTGGTATTACTTGTTCTGCTACTGCAAATACATCTTCTTGTGTTGCAAAGCTCATTTCAAAATCTAATTGATAGAATTCCCCTGGTGATCTATCTGCTCTTGGGTCTTCATCTCTAAAGCATGGAGCTATTTGATAATATTTATTAAATCCTGATACCATTAACAATTGTTTAAATTGTTGTGGGGCTTGTGGTAATGCATAAAATTCTCCTGGATGTAATCTACTTGGAACTAGAAAATCTCTAGCTCCTTCTGGAGAAGAGTTTGCTAAAATAGGTGTTTGAATTTCTGTAAAACCTAATTTATCCATCTCATCTCTCATTGATTTTAATATTTTTGATCTTAATAATATATTTTTATGTATTTTATTATTTCTTAAATCAAGAAAACGATATTCTAATCTTAAATCTTCTCTAACATCTTGAGCTTCTTTTTGATTTATTTCAAATGGTAATGTTGCTCTGCATTTTCCTAAGATTCTAATTTCTTTTGCAATTATTTCTATGTCTCCTGTAGGAATTTCATCATTTTTACTACTTCTTTCAGACACTGTTCCTGTAACTGAAATTGTACATTCTGTTTTTATATCAGCTAATTTTTCGTTTAACTCTCTACTATCTGAAATGATTATTTGTGTTATTCCAAATTCATCTCTCAAATCAATAAATGTCATTTTGCCTAAATTTCTAATTTTTTGTACCCAACCTGCTAGGCGTACTTCTTTTCCACTATCCTCTAATCTTAATTCGTTGCAATTATGTGTTCTATATTCGTTTTCTCTCATAAAAATTCCTCTTTTCTTCCTTGTGTTTTATGCTAAAAAATTATATCTCTTTTTTCTTATTTTTTCAATAGTTTCAGTTAGTTTTGATTATTAATTTTTATATTGCTATTCCATCGTCTTCTGGTCTTTTTCCCTCGCTTCTTAAAAATAGTTTCTTATTATTTATTCCATTTTTCATATCTATTATGTCTGCTCTCTTAACTCCTGTTTTTGAAGCAATCCAGTTTATATCTTCTTCTCCATTTTCTATATGTCTTAAAGCCTCTTCCTTTTTTAATAAATAGTGTATATCTTTTTGCAAAATTCTTAATACTTCTTTTTCTTCTTTAGATATTCCTGAATTACTCATATTTTCTGATATAAAACTCCTTGCAAACTGATACTTATTCATACCTATACATATTCTTGTAAATGTAATTATTTCGTTATAATCACATACAATAAATTCCATACATCCTGCCAAAAATAATAAATCGTTATCTGAAAATACTGTTCTTTTGTTTTCCGCTTTTACAAATTTTTCTTCACATAGTCTAATATATTTTTTTACTGTTTCTACATTTTTTTCATTATATTTGTAATCTTCTAGTATCTTCATCACTTTACATTGTAGTTTCTTAAACTCTTGATCTTCTTTTTTCTGTATTTTTCTTGCTCTTTTTGCTTGTCTTTCTTTTTCAGCTTCTTCTTCCTTTTCTATTTTATATCTTTCGAATAATTGGCTTATTTCTTCTTTAGAAATTTTTAATATTCCTAAAATTTCTGCAGTATTTTTTCCTTCTTGTTTTAATACTTTATATCTTTCATATAACATATTTTCTTCAGATAATTCATTTTTTTCTGTAAGTGCTTTTATAGTTATTCTTAATAATGCAGTAGGTATTTCCATTTGTGTTGATATTTCTCTTTCTGATAAATCTTTAGATAATAGCTGTTTTAATTCTTTTATTTCTTCTTCATTTAGTCTTTCTCTTATATGTACTAGTGTTTCATGATGTTTTTCATATTTTACGTTTTCAAAAGTTTTTTTGTTTACTCCCAATATTCCTTGTAAAAACATGGTAAAATGCATAACTCCGCCATATTCTTCATATAAATCTTCTATAGCTCGTGCAGACATTAATTTGGGTTCATATAGATTTTCTAATCTTTTAATTCTTTCTTTTAGTTCTTCTAATTCGGATAATGGTATTTCATAATTTAATAATACTTGTGCTTTTTTAAATTTAGCATCTTTTTTATCTTTATTTTCTTCATAATCTCTTTGTATTACTTTGAATCCTTGTTGATTCATTAATAAAACGTCAACTGCAAACATCTCTATTGACATTATTCCCCCATGTAGTGCGTGTAATCTTTCCACTTGCTGATATTCTATTTCATCTTTTATACGAAATTTATTTTCTAATATTATCCTTTTTCTAATTTCTGCGATCTCTGTTTTACTTGGTAATTTTGCGTTTAATAAAATACGTGCTCTACCATTTCTATTTTTTACTTCTCTAAAATTTGATTTACTTATATCTAAAATTTCTCCTGCAAATACTACTTCTGGCATATTAGGCGCATATTTTTGATGCCAATTTGTAAACATCTCATAATCTATCATATCATCATAATGTAAATTCAACTCTCTAATTATTTTATTTCTTAAATTTTCATAATTTGTTACTCTCGTATTTAATATTGCTACTTTATCGTTTTCTCCTTCAGGTCTATAATTCTCATTTATTATGTCTAAAACTTCTACTGCAAAGTACCTTTCTGTAAACTCTGGTCCATATTTTTTATGGAATTCATGAATTTTAGAATATTCTAAAAATTGTCCTCCTTCTAATTTATGTATTAGTGCTATTTTTTCTCTAAGTGACATTATATATTCTTTTGGTACTTCAACATTTTGCAATATGACTGTGCTGAACTTTTTAGGACTTTTCATTCTATTTAATGATCTAGCCCCTATATCTAAAACTTCTTGTGCGAAAACAACTTCAGGCATATCTGTTCCATATCTTTCATATAGCTCGCTAAATTTTTCATAGTCGATACTTTGTAGTATTTGCATTCCTACTTCATAAACAATTCTGTTTCTAATATCCTTTATATATAATGGATTTAATACATACATTGGTATTTCTTCTTGTGTACCATTAACGATTGCAAATTCACCTGGTTCAATTTCAAAATGAACTGGTATTTCTCTATCTGGATATCTTTTTAGATTCTTACTTTTTAATGTTTTTTCCGGTATTCCTAATATTTCTTCTGAAAATAGTTTAAATGATAGTTTGTCACCAAATTTTTCGTATAATTCTAATGATTTATTGTAGCTAACTACATTTAGTCCATAACCGTCTATTAGATGTGCTCTTATTTCTTGGAATTCTTCATTTGAAACATATTCTCTCGCTAATATTGTTGTTTGTGAAGATTTTCCATTAACTAATGTAGCATGTTTTAGATCATCTATATCTAAAAAAGCATATGCAAAGTCTTTTTCTTCTAATCCTTCTCCATATTTATTATATAATTCCTGAAATCTTTCATAGCTTATTCCATCTTTAATATGTAATTTTTCTTTTTTTATCATTTCGGTTCTTTTGGTTGATATTTCAGGTGTTCTAAATTTACTTTGTAAAAATAATCTCATATTTTCTCCTTTTATTTTTACTTATATATTTTATTTAAATCTTTAAATGTTTCTTTTTTAAAAAGTTCATAAGAACGCTAATTTTATTATAACATATTTTTGCTGTTATGGCAAATATTGGTACTTTCGCGTTCTTTTTAAAGCAAAAAAGATACTTAGAAAATCACTTCTAAGCATCTTTCAAATGTTCTTTTGTTATTTTTATATATTTTTATTTCTAATATTATTGCATTCAAAGTTTTCTTTTAAAACTTCCATATATACTTTGTCATAGTATTTTCCGTTCATATATACTGATTGATGTCTTCTTCCAAATTCTTTAAATCCACATTTTTCATAACATCTTATTGCTCTGTCATTATAGCTCATTACTTCTAACATTATATTATTTAAGTTTACATACTGAAAAGCATATTCTAAGATTAATTTTATTGCTTCTGTTCCATATCCCTTATCGCGGTAATTTTTATCTCCAATAAATACGCCTAATGTTCCAGTTCTATTTACAAAGTTTATTTTTTCTATTCCAACTGTTCCTATCATTTTGTCTTCATCTTTAGTAACTATAACCATTACATGTTCTTCTTTACTATTACATAGATATTCTCTTTCACCTTGTAGTGTTAGTACATTTGCACTTCTTCCTGTATAATCTGTTACTTGAAAATCATTTAACCATTCTGTAAATTTTTCTACATCATCTGAATTTCTTGGAGATAAATATATTCTATCTCCTTCTAGCTTTTTAAAATATTTCATACTTACCTCTTTATTTCATACTTACTATTTGTTTTAAATATTGTGTCGCTACTTTTTTTAAGTTTTCAAATCTTTCTGGATTATGATATCTATTTACTATTTTATCTGCTGTCCTTTTAGCTTGGTCATAATCTTTTTTCTTTATTTCATTAGTTTCTAATGCTTTTTTTAGTTCCTCTTCATCTAAGAAGATTACTTCATTTTCTTTTGTTATTACTATATCTAAATATAAATCATATATGTATGGGATAATTGCCTTTGGTTTAGTTTTTTTAGCTATATCAAAATAAAATTCCAAAAATTCTGATTTTTCATTAAATACTGCAATTATTGTAAATTTTTCTCCTTTTGGAAATAATGTTAGCCATTGGTATCCATCAGCCATTATTTTTTCTGTTCTATCATTTTCTCTAGGAACTATCCATTCTTTATTTACTTTTATTATGCTTGTTAAGCATGCTGTTACGTATTCTGGATCTCCTTTTATTTTCATTTTTTTAAATTTCTTTTCATCTACATCTTTATATCTTGAAAAGTTTGAATATTTTTTCTTCATATGTTCCCTCTATAATTATTAATTTTTAGCTTTGCTATTCAAGCTGTTTTATTATTATATACAAACATTATAAAAACTTCAATTTTATTTTATATCTTTTGCTGCTTTTATTAAATTTGTAAATAATGGGCATGGTCTATCTGGTCTTGATTGGAATTCTGGATGAAACTGCACACCTATGAAATATGGATGTTCTTTTAGTTCTACTATTTCTACTAGTGTTCCATCTGGTGATGTCCCTGAACATATTAATCCTTTTTCTTCTAGTTTCTTTTTATATTCATTATTGTATTCAAATCTGTGTCTGTGTCTTTCTGATATTTCTTTTGATTTGTATACTTCTTCTGCTAATGTTCCTTCTTTTATAATGCATGGATATGCTCCTAATCTCATTGTTCCACCTTTTTTAGTAACTTTTTTTTGTGTTTCCATTATGTGTATTACATGATTTTTGCTTTCTTCATCAAATTCAGCTGAATTTGCATCTTTTAAATTCAATACATTTCTTGCAAATTCTACTACTGCCATTTGCATTCCAAGGCATATTCCTAAAAATGGTTTTTTATTTTCCCTTGCATATTTTATTGCTTCTATCTTTCCTTCTATTCCTCTATTGCCAAAACCGCCTGGCACTAAAATTCCTTGATAGTCTTTTAATATTTTTTCAGCACTTTCTTTTGTTACTTTTTCTGAATCTATAAATCCAACCTTTACTTTTACTCCGTTTTCATAACCACCATGTCTTAAACTTTCTACTACTGATAAATATGAATCTTCTAATTGCATATATTTTCCTACTAATGCTATTTTTACTTCTTCCTTACAGGTATTTATTTTTTTATTTAATTCTACCCAATTTTTGTTATCACCAGTTTCTTTATCTAGTTTTAATTTTTTACATACTGCTTTTGCCAATCCTTGTTCTTCTAGTAATAATGGCACTTCGTACAAACTATTAGCTGTTAGATTTTCTATTACATTTTCTGGTCTTACATTACAGAATAATGCTATCTTTTCTTTCATTCCTTGCTCGATGTGTTCATCTGCTCTTGCTACTAATATATCTGGTTTTATTCCAAATGATTGTAACTCTTTTACTGAGTGTTGTGTAGGTTTAGATTTTATTTCTTTTGAGCCTGATATGTATGGAAGTAGTGTTACATGAATATAGCATACATCATCGGCGTCTTTTTCTATTCCGATTTGTCTTATTGCTTCTACTAATGCTAGTCCTTCCATATCTCCTATTGTTCCACCTAACTCTGTTATTACTATGTCTGCATCTGTGTTTTCAAAAGAATATATTTTTTCTTTAATTTCATTTGTTATATGAGGAATTACTTGAATTGTTCTACCTAAATATGACCCTTTTCTTTCTTTTTCTATTACACTTGAATATATCTGTCCCATTGATACACTTGAGTTTTTTGTTAAACTTTCGTCTATAAATCTTTCATAATGTCCTAAGTCTAAATCTGTTTCTGCTCCGTCATTTGTTACAAATACTTCTCCATGTTCAGACGGACTCATTGTTCCTGGGTCTACATTTATATATGGATCAAATTTTTGAATTGTTACTTTATATCCTCGGTTTTTTAATAATCTCCCTAATGATGCTGCTGTTATTCCTTTTCCTAGTCCTGATACTACTCCTCCAGTTACAAATACATATTTAGTGTTCATTTTTTCCTCCTTAAAAAACAAAAAACAGATTAAAAAAAAGGTTTTTTTTTTAATCTGTTTTGCGACTTCAAAAAATTATGTTCTTATTTTATCATTTTGTTTTTTATATTGCAAGCATATTTTTTTAATTTCTTTGTTTTACCGCTTCATACATTATTATGCCTGCTGATACTGATGCATTTAATGATGTTATTTTTCCTTTCATAGGTATTTTAACTAATATGTCTGAGTTTTCTTTTACTAATTTACTCATTCCAAAACCTTCACTTCCTATTATTATAGCTATATCACCTTTTAAGTCTTGATTATAGTAATATGTGCTCGCATCTCCATCTGTTCCTATTATCCATAGTCCTTCTTGTTTTAACTTTCTTATTGTTTCATTAATATTATTAACTCTTGCTATTTTCATGTGTTCAACAGCTCCTGCTGAAACTTTTGCAACTGTACTATTTACTGTAACTGTTCTTCTTTTAGGTATTATTATTCCATGCACTCCTGCTGTTTCTGCTGTTCTTATTATTGAGCCTAAGTTATGTGGATCTTCAATTCCATCTAATATTAGTATAAATGCATCTTCTTTTTTGCTTTTTGCAAAATCTAGTATATCTTCAACTTCGCAATAATTAAATGGTGGAACTACTGCTATTACTCCTTGGTGATTTTTTGTTTTTGACATAAAATCTAGTTTTGATTTTTCTACTTCTGTTACTACTACTTTATTTTCTTTTGCTACTGCTATTATTTTATTAATTGAACCATGTTTTTCCCCATTTTGCACAAATATTTTGTTGATATCTCTATCTGAATTTAATAATTCTATTACTGCATTTCTTCCTTCTATAATATCATCATACTCATTTTCATCTCTTTTTTCTCTTTTTGGTTCATATTTTTTGTTATTTTGTTCTTTTCTAAAATTGTTTCTATTTTGATTTTTGTTATTTGTTTTCATCTTTTTTCCTTTCATGCTTTTCTTTTACTGGTATTAATAACTCTATTTCTTTTGCTTTACGCATTATTCCACCTAATATGTACAAAACTATTGGTGCTGCTACTAAAAATATTTGTAGCAAAATATTATTTTTTACTACCTCTAAAGTAGTTGCTGAGTAGTATATTCCCAATATGCAGATTGGTATGTACATAAGCAAATTATCATGTTTATATATAAAGAAATTTGATAGAACAATTAATATTACTCCTAAAAATTGTAAGAATATATCTAGTATATATATAATATTTCCTGTTACCATTGCTTTTAACATGTACGCTCCTATTGCTATTACTGCCATTCCTATACATGTTTTGGTTGAAGTTTCTATTGCTTTTGTTTTTACTATCATTATTAATGCTATTATAAGTGTTATTCCACCAATTGCAACAAATCCTTGATATTCTTCTTTTATTTCAACAAATTTTCTAAACTTTACCTTGTCTTCCTCTGAAATTATATTATAGTTATGTGTTTCTTCTTCAATTCTTTTTCGTTCCTCTTCTTCTCTTTCTCTTTTTACACTTTCAGGTATTAATAAATCTGGATTTACTGGTGTTTCATTTTTTTCTTTAGCAAAACTATTTTGTGTTAGTATAAAACATTGTAAAAACATAATTATTACTGTTAATAATATAATTATCTTACTCAAGTTTTTCATTTGTGACTCCTTTATTCTTCATCATCTAATTTTAACACTGCTAAGAATGCTTCTTGTGGCACTTCAACATTTCCTATTTGTCTCATTTTTTTCTTACCTTTTTTCTGTTTTTCCAATAATTTTTTCTTTCTAGTTATGTCTCCACCATAACATTTAGCTAATACGTCTTTTCTCATTGCTGATAATGTTTCTCTTGCAATGATTTTTCCACTAACTACTGCTTGAATTGGTATTTCAAATAATTGTCTTGGAATTACTGTTTTTAGCTTTTCTGCCATTTTTCTGCCTCTTGTATAGGCGCTATCTTTATGTACAATAAATGATAATGCATCAACAGCTTCATTATTTATGTGTATATCTAGTTTTACAAGTTCTGATTTTTTATATTCTTTGAACTCATAATCTACTGATGCATAGCCTTTTGTTTTTGATTTCAGTGTATCAAAAAAATCATATATTATTTCGTTTAGTGGTAAGTCATATTCTAGTGTTACCCTATTGCTGTCTAGATATTTCATGTCTAAATATGTTCCTCTTCTTTTTTGACATATATCCATTACGTTTCCAACAAATTCTTTTGGTGTCATGATTTCTGCTTTCATTATTGGTTCTTCAATATATTTTATTTCTTGAGTTACTGGTAAATCTGTAGGATTATATAGTTCTAAGACTTCTCCATTTGTTTTATAAACTTTATATATAACTGATGGTGCTGTTGTTATTAGTCCTAAATCAAATTCTCTTTCTAATCTTTCTATTATTATTTCTAAGTGTAATAGGCCTAAGAAACCGCATCTAAATCCAAATCCTAATGCTATTGAGGTTTCTGGTTCGTATTCTAGTGCAGCATCGTTTAGTTTTAATTTTTCTAATGCATCTTTTAAGTTTTCATATTCGCTTCCATCTAATGGATACATTCCGCAATATACCATTGAATTTGCTTTTTTATATCCTGGTAATGGCTCATCTGCTGGTTTCTCAAAGTTTGTTATTGTATCACCAACATGTAAGTCTGATACATTTTTTATACTTGCAGCTATATATCCAACTTCTCCTGCTTTTAACTCATTTGATTGTATATATTCTCCTGCTCCAAAATATCCAACTTCTGTTACAGTAAAGTGTTTTCCTGTTGCCATAAATAAAATTTCGTCACCAACTTTTACTGTTCCTTCTTTTATTCTTACATAACTTATTGCACCTTTATAGTTGTCATAGAAAGAATCAAATATTAAGCATTTTAGTTTTTCATTTGGATTTCCTTCTGGTGCAGGAATGTCTTTTACTATTCTTTCTAGTACTTCATCTACATTTAATCCAGATTTCGCTGATATACATGGTGCATCCATGCTTGGGATTCCAATTATATCTTCTATTTCTGCTTTTACTTCATCTGGTCTTGCATTTGGTAGGTCTACTTTATTTATTACTGGTAGTATTTCTAAATTGTTATCTAATGCTAAATATACATTTGCCAAGGTTTGAGCTTCTACACCTTGACTTGAGTCTACTACTAATATTGCACCTTCACAAGCTGCTAAACTTCTTGATACTTCGTAATTAAAATCCACATGCCCTGGTGTATCTATTAAATTTAATATATATGTATTTCCGTCTTTAGCTTTATAATTCATTCTTACTGCTTGAGATTTTATTGTTATTCCTCTTTCTTTTTCTATATCCATGTTGTCTAGTACTTGGCTTTCCATTTCTCTTTGAGTAAGTACTCCTGTCATTTCTATAAGTCTATCTGCTAGTGTTGATTTTCCATGGTCGATATGAGCTATTATGCTAAAGTTTCTTATATATTTTTGATTGTCTTCCACAAATTTTCTCCTTGTCTTATAATATGGCTTTAATTTTATCAGATTATAGCGTTTTTTTCAATAAAAAGAGCAACTATTTAATAGTCGCTCTTTTGCTTTGTATACTTTTTATAAAATAAACCAAATCGCTCCTGAAGGAATTGCATACCATATCCATAATATTGTACCAAATAGTAATGCATCATTAGCTTTATCACTTAGCTGATTGCTTCCTTCTACTGTCACTGGTACAAATCCTGGTATTTTAATATCTGGTGAGTCTAGTTCTTTTAACTTATTTTTTGCTTTGTCAAAAAATTCTATTACTTTGTCTATTCCTTTATCGATTATAGTTCTATTTACTGGTATTTCATCTACGTAGCTTACTTTAAATTGATCTATTTGACCTACTTTATATAGTAGTTTAAATTTTCTTTCTTCCCCTGGTTGCAAGTTTTCAAATGCTAAATATTTTTCTTGCATTAGTTTTCCTTTATAAAATGACTCTACTTTTACATATTTTTTTGCTATAACATGTTTTGATGTGTTTTTTACTGTTCCTATGAAATAACCTTGTCTTTTATTTGAATCAGCTCTTTCTACTGTTAATTCGAATCCATCTGAAGCTTTTTCGATATGTATATTTTCATTACTTACTGGCTTATATGATTTTTGGATTAATATATCTGATACTATGGTAGAAAATATGAAAAATACTATAATCCATAAAGCATACTTACAGAATGTTTTCATTCTTTTCATAAGAGCCCTCCTATTTTTTCATTTTTTATATCATATGCTTATTACTTTTTACCTTATCTTCTTAATTATACTACAATTAGAATCATTTGTAAATATTGGCATTTCTATAAAGTCTGCTAGTTGATGCTTTTTATAGAATCTTTATTGCTTTATTTAAATAAATTGAATATATATATGTTTCTTTTATTTTTTTATTTAGTGATTCTTCTAATGCTTTCCTATATATTTCTAATTGGATCTTGTATTTTTCTATTAGCTCTTCTTCGTTTTTTACATAGTCAGTTTTGTAATCTACTAAAATTATCTCATCTTCGTTTGTTATATAATATAAATCAATAATACCTTGTACTAATATGTTTTCTTCATTTTTAGTATTATATATTTCTTTTGTATTTATATATGTATAAAATGGTACTTCTTTGTATATTTGTTTTGCAGTTTGTATTTTTTTAAAAAACTCTGAGGTTAAAGTTTTATATATTTTTTCGCTATTTACTGCTTCTTTTTGTAATTTATTTATAATTTCTTTTTCATACAAACTTTGTATAAATTGTTCTACTTGTTCTTTGGTATATTCTTTTTTGAAGTCAAGTTTTTGTAATATTAAATGTACTAGTGTTCCTTTTTCTGCTGATGATAGCTCTTTCTTTTCTTCCATGAATTTGGGCTTTTTCTCTATTGGTTCTAGTTCTAATTTGTTTCTACTTTTTAATTCCTTTATTTTTGTTACACTCATTTTGCTTTGGATATTAGTCATATCTTGATATTCATATTTCCAATTCAATATTTTATTTACTTTTTCTATTTCTTCTTCGTTTTCAGGTATATTTCTAATTTCTTTTTCTTCTATTTTTTCTTCATTATTTAAAATATCTTTTTTAGAAATTTTGTTTAAAATCATATAGCTCTCTATATCTTCATGGTTTAAGTAAACTAATTCTAACCATCCTAAATAGCTTAAATCTTTTTTTAGTATTAAGTGATTTATTTTTCCGTTTTCTTTTTCGTAATTTTCTAATAGTTCTCTTTTTTGTTCTAGTGATTTTTCTAAATCGTTTTCTACTCCTGTTATAATTAGTTTCTCTTTTGCTCTTGTTAAAGCAACATATAAAATTCTCATTTCTTCTGCAATTGATTCTTCTTTTATTTTTATTTTTATTGCTTCTTTTGCTGCTGTTGTGTATTCTATTTGTCTATCATAATTTATATATTGCATTCCAAACCCTATGTCTTGATGCATTAAAATCGAATCAGTTAAATCCTTTTGATTAAACTTTTTATCTGTTCTTGAAATTATTGCAACTGGAAATTCTAGACCTTTACTTTTATGAATACTCATTATTCTTACAACATCTTCATTTTCTCCAATTACTTTTGCAGATGATAAGTCACTATTATTATTTTTAATTTTTTCTAAGTATCTTATAAAATTAAATAGTCCTTTAAAACTAATCTTTTCATATTCTTTTGCTCTATCAAATAGCATTTTTAGATTAGCTTTTCGTACTTCTCCATTTGGCATTAATCTTACATAATTATAATAATCTGTTTCTTGATAAATTTTCCAAATAAATTCATTGAGTGGTAAATATCTTTCTTCTTCTCTCCACTTTTCTATTTTTTCTATAAAGGATTTCAATTTTTCTTTAGTTTCGTATTTTATTTCATTTGCAACTAGTGCTTCTTTTATTGAGTCATAATAGTGTCCATCTTTTTTGCAAAGTCTAATTTCTATTAATTCATTATCTGTAAAATCTCCAATTATTGATCTCATCACAGTCACAAGTGGTATGTCTCTATACGGATTGTCTATTATTTTAAACAAAGATATTATATTTTTTATTTCAATTGACTCTAAATAGTTATTAGCTTGATCACTGAATACTGGTATTTCTAAGTTTGATAACTCTTTTTCGAAAATATTTGCTGTATTTGATGTTGCTCTTAAAAGTATTACTATATCTTTATATTTTATATCTCTATATCCCGTTTTTCTATCATATACTTGATATTTTTTATCTATCAGTTCTCGTATTTTTTTTGCTATGAATTTTGCTTCTATTTCTGTCTTTTCTAATAGTTCTTCTGCTGTTTCTTCTTCGGCATCTGTCTCTTCATCTTGTGTTGAATCTTTCAAATTAATAATGTCTAGTTCTGCTTTTCCTGCAAAATCGCATTTCTTTTCTGGTTCAGTATAATCTGCTCCTAGATTTAAGTATTCAGATTCGTTGTATTCAATTTCTCCAAACTCTTTACTCATAACGTCTTCAAAAACTATATTTGTTATATCTAACACATTTTTCCTACTTCTAAAGTTTTTAAATAATTGTATTTTCTGCCCTAATTCATTTGGTATTATTCCATAGTTTTCATATTTGTTTAAAAATAATTCTGGCTTTGCCTGTCTAAATCTGTATATACTTTGTTTTACATCTCCTACCATAAAAATATTTTTATTATTTGAAATTGCTGTTAATATATATTCTTGAACTAGGTTGCTGTCTTGATATTCATCTATTGCTATTTCTTTAAATTTTTCTTCATATTTTTTAGCAATTTCTGTTTTTTCATATATACCTTTTTCATTTTTATTTAATAAAATTTTAAGTGCATTATGTTCAATGTCACTGAAATCCATAATATTTTTTTCTAGCTTTTTTTCATCAAATTTTTTTATAAATTTAAGTAATACTTCTTTTATTTTATTTAAAATTTTATACATTGCATGCATGTCTTGTATTGCTTCTTCTTCAGTAAATATGAATGTTTTTTCAATTGCTTGATTTATTCTTTTTTTAGCAATATCTCTTGCTGTTTTACTTTCTTCTTTTAGCTGACTTATAACTTTTTTATCTGATTGCCATGTTTTAAATTTTAACTTATTTGCTATTTCATATGCTGTGTCCCAGTTATCTAGATTTTTATATAAGTTTTCTAATTGGCTAATGTCATCTTCAATTATTAGCATGCTTTTTAAAAGTTCTGGAACTGCTTCTAGCTTTCTTTTATATGTTTTTAATATTTGAATTGAGTTTTGAAGTTCGTCTTTAAAGTTTTTTAATAATATTTTTGCCCATACAGTTTCTGAAAATTTTTCTATATTTGAATTAAAAATTTGTACCTTTTCTTCTAACCAATCTTCTGGAAATGGGGAGCTTTGTATAAAGTTATATATTTTCAAAATTATATTTTTTAAATTTTCATCATCTTTATATCCACTATAATTTTCTATTAAAGTTTGAAATTCTTCTTCCTCATCTAAATATAGTTCTTCAAAAGTTTCTTCTATTGCATCTTGTCTTAATAATTCTAATTCAGTATTATCTGCTATTCTAAAATTTGAAGAAACACCTATTTCGAAAAAATTGTTTCTTATTACATCTAAACAAAAGGAATCTATAGTACAAATACTGGCTTTGTTTAATAGTACTATTTGTTTTCTGAGTTGCTTATTTAATGGATCTTTTTCTATTTCATTATATAGTGCATTTAATATTCTTTCTCTCATTTCAGATGCAGCAGCATTAGTAAATGTTACTACTAATATTTTGTCTATATCTATTTTTTCGTCTATTATTTTTCTAATTATTCTTTCTACTAATACTGTCGTTTTTACACTTCCAGCTGCAGCTGCTACTAATATATTGTTTCCACTATCTTGAATTGCACTTAATTGTTCTTTTGTCCAAGTAGTTCCCATTTATTTATCCTTTCATTAATTTTTTCATTAAATCATTAATCTCTTCTTTTCTTTTATCTGTTTCTTTTCTGTCAATTTTGAATTTGTTGTTTTCTAAAATTACAACATCTCCATCTTTGATTTCTTCCGAAAAATTTATTTTTTCGAATTCTTCAATTTTTTTAGTTTCTTGATTTTCACAAATTACAATATTTTCTTCTATTCTATCTACTATATATTTCATAATTTCTCCTTTTTATATGTGTTATTATAACAATTTATTTTTCTCTTAACAACCTAATTTATTTTAATATAAAAAAACGCAGAAGAACCCGGCATTGCCGGGAACTTCCGCTGATACGCTTACTGTAATACAATCACGTTCTCCAGTATGATAACTGGAACCTCCAGAAATTGCATAGCTTTCGCCACTGCATACGCTGTTTCTCCGTCTATCAATATCAGGTTTGACGAAAGAACTAGCGGTCTGGGGATTTTTTGGGTCTTTCTTGCAAAGTCGAGCATTTTTTTATATTTGTCGCTGCCCTCTGGGTTAACTCTGCTGACTTTAGCGACATAGTCCAGTTTTATGAACTGAATCCATTTTCTGGGCATGTCATATCCTTTTTTTGTGAGGTAAGGATTCCTCTTGTTGCGTTTTTTTCGGTTGACTGTGTTATGATAGAAGCTTTTTTTCTCTTCCCGGGACTTCAAACTACTCCATACCCTAAACTCATACTGATTCATGTTTGATTTGTTACTATTGCAAGTACTGCAAGCAGGTGCAAGATTGTTAGTAATTGTCACTCCTCCGAAATCGGAAGGAAACATGTGATCAATCGTTATCTTGGTCGCTTTTACTTTTCTTTTGCAATAGTAGCATTCTGTGCGTCCCCTCATTTGGTATGTGAGCTCAATCATAATTTTTTCAAAATTAAAGTCTCCCTTCAGTTCCAAAACGCCGTCCCTTATCCGAGCGAAACTGTATTCATTTAGCTTGCGCTCAAACTTTTTAGGTAATTCAACAAGCATTTGAACACCTCCATAAGTGCACGTGTTAACGGGTTACTGGACATATATTACCACGATTCTTTACTAAAATCAAGTTTGATTTTTAATTTTTATTGTAATATAATTTTTATTATCTTATATGAAGGAGACTAAAATTATGGTTCTTTTTGATTTACCAGTTTATCAATTTTTTATATCTTTTTTTACTATTAGCCCTATGATGATTAGTTTTATGAAATTTTTTACTTCTTTTGGTTCTACTCTTGTTATTGTTTGTGGAATTTTATCTGTTGCAATTTTGATTAAAAATAAAAAATATTTTTGGAATTTTACTATCGCTAATGCTCTTGGTATAGTTTTAAATACTGTTATAAAAATTATAATAAGACGTCCTAGACCTTCTACTACTATGCTTTTTTCTTATGAAAAAAGTTTCAGTTTTCCTAGTGGTCATACTATGATGTCTACCATTTTTTATGGATTAATTATTTATTATGTTTATAAAAATATTAAGAACAAAAATCTTAAGTATTTATTAGTTTCTCTACTTTCTTTGATTATTGTTATGATTGGCGTTAGTAGAATTTACTTAGGTGTTCATTATGCAACTGATGTTGTTGCAGCTTATATTTTAGGAATTGTATACTTAGTTACATATATAAAGTTATCCAACAAATTATGGAATAAAAAGCATATCTAGAATAGATAAAAAAGTTATTATTAATGTTTTTAAAAGTTTTGGTGTCGTAGCCTTTTAAAACCCATTAATAATAACTTTTTTATTTAAATTTTCTCTCTACTTATTCCAATAAATCGTTGGATTAACTTTTTCACCATCTTTTGTCATTTCAAAATGCAAGTGAGCTCCTTCAGAAATTTCAAAACTTGCATTTTCTCCTACTGATGCAATAGTCTTTCCTTTTTCAATAGTTTGTCCTTCTTGAACAAATTCTGCAGTTTGAAGGTTTGAATATATTGTTTTAAACCCATCTTCATGTGCTAAAATAATAGTTAATCCATAACGTGGATCATTTTTTATAGATTCTACTGTACCATCTTCTGCAGCTATTACAGGTGTACCTTTTTCAGCTTTTATATCTACCCCTAAATGTACAGTCCATTCTTCAAGAGTTTCTGAATATATTAATGTTGATTCTGAATAATCTTTATATATTTCTCCTTCTAATGGAACTATAAATTTTAACTCTTTTTTTACTGGTTCTTCTTGCTGTGCTGGTATTGATGTATTTTCACTTGTTGTGTTTGTAACTGTTGCATTTGATGTATTAATAGCTATTTTTTCTGTTTCATTCGCTTTATTTTCTTCTGTAACTTCAGTTATATTTTTATCTTCTGATTGACTTACTAAACTTGCATCAAACGATTCCTTTTCTTCTAATTCCGCAATTTTTTGTTTAGCTTCTTCTTTAGTTTTGTATCCTGATAAGGTAAATATTAGCACTAATAGTACTGCTAATGCACATACTCCTGCTATATACATAATTTTTTTCTTCTCTAATTCGCTTTTCGCATATCTTTTTCCTCTACTCATACTATTTCCTCCTCTAAGTTCTTTATTACAAGTATTTCCATAATTAAAAGAAATATACGAGAGCCTCTAATTATTTATTTTATATTTTTAATTTCTACATCTTTATAAAAATGTTGTATAATCTCTTTGTAATTTTTCCCTTGCTTTGCTAATGTATTACTACCAGTCTGGCTCATTCCTACTCCATGCCCATACCCTACAACATTAAATTTTACACTATTTTCTAAAATTTCAAATGTAAAGTTAGACGATTTTAATTCAAAAATTTTTCTTGCTTCTACGCCTGCAATGTTTTTATTTCCTATTTTTAATGTTTTGATTCTTCCACCTTCTGTGTATTCTAAAATTTCTATACAGTTTACTTCTTGCCAATTGATTTGAAAATCTGCATATACGTTTTTCATTTTTGTTTCTATTTCTGCTTTTGTATATTCAGGAAATGAATAAAATTGCGAATATTCGTCTTCTCCGAGCCGTTTCTACTGTTTGTAAATATGGAAAGTTATTACCTCCCCACACATTAACTGGAAGTTCTGTTTTTCCTCCACTATTTGAATGAAAAAAAGCGTCTATTGGTTTTCCCTCATATGTTATTATGTCTCCAGCAGATGCATATACCGCTTCTCTTAGTTTATTCCATTTTTCTTCTTGATTCGAATCCCATCTTTCAAATCTTTTTTCTTTTGATATCCATGCTTGACAGCAGGTTGAATCGTCACATATATCGTTATTGGCATGTTTCTTGCCATTTTCTATTTGATATAGAGTATATGTTCTCGCAACGGTTGCTTGTGCTTTTAATGCTTCTAATTCGTAGTCTACTGGCATTTCTGCAGCCACCACATTTACTATGTATTCATCTAACTCAATGTCTTCTGAGGTGTTATCAACCTTATGTAAAAGATTTATAGTTTTGTATTTTACATTGTAGTCTATTTCTTCTTTTTTAACTTCTATATTAATTTGCTGCGTAGTATTTTCTATTATGAACTTTTGAGTAAGCAATAATGGCAAAATTATTATTGCTACTATTATTAATACCAAAAACAATAATATATAGCTCTTTAGTATTTTTCTCAATATATTTTTCACAATCTTTCTTTTATATTCTCCCTCATTTTTAATAAAATATTTTTTTCTATTCTTGAAATTTGCACTTGACTTGTATTTAATTTCTGTGCAATTTCACTTTGAGTTTTCCCATAAAAATATCTTAAGATTATTATTTGTTTTTCTTTCTCATTTAACTTTTTTATTTCATCTTTTAAAATTATATTTCTTATAGTATCATTTTCGTGACTTTCAACTTTTATTTGTTTTATTGTGTTCGAGTCTTTCTCTCCTTCTTCATTTTCTTCTTCAATTGATTTTATAGCTTTATCAGATTCCATTGCTAATATTATATTTTCTTTTGACTCTTTTAATTCTTTTTCTATGACTTCTATTGTTAATTCTTTTCCTAATTTTTCATATTCTTTTTCTAACATTTTTATTTTGGTATTTAACTCTTTTAAGCTTCTACTTACTTTAACTGTACCATCATCTCTTAAGAATCTTTTTATTTCGCCAATTATGTAAGGAACAGCAAATGTTGATAATTGTACATTATAGTTTTTATCAAATCTTTTTATTGATTTTATAAATCCTAGTGCTCCTATTTGAAACAGATCTTCTGTTTCATGTTTATTATTTTGAAATCTTTTCACTATACTCCATATTAATTTTTCATTTGTTTTTACTATTTGATTGAATTTTTCTTCATCTCCATTTTGTGCTTCTAAGATTTCTTCTATTGTAGTTTCACACAAAATTTTATCTCCCTATTCTTCTAATAAATTTTCTTGTTTTGAGATTACTTTTTTCATTGTTATTTTTGTTCCTAGTCCAACTATTGATTCAACTTTTAATTCATCCATAAAATTTTCTACGATTGTAAATCCCATGCCAGATCTTTCAAGTTCTGCCTTTGATGTATATAAAGGCTTTCTTGCCATTTCTATGTCTTCAATTCCTTTTCCAGTATCTGAAATCTCTATTGTTATTGTGTTTTCTTTTATATAGCTATGTATTTTTATAATCTCATCACTAGTGTCATATGCATGAATAATTGAGTTCGTAACTATTTCTGATACCGCTGTCTTTATGTCTGATATTTCTTCTATGTTCGGATCTAGCTGTGCTGCAAATGCTGCAACTGTTATTCTTGCAAATGATTCGTTACTAGATTTACTTAAAAATTCTAGATTCATTTCATTATCATACGATTTTTTCATTTTCTTTTTCCTCCTCTATAATTGGTATTATTTTTAATACTCCTGTCATTTCAAAAATTTTTTTAATATTTTCTTTTACGTTTCTCATTTCTAATTTTGCTCCAATCATAGAAGCTATTTTGTATCTTCCAATTACCATTCCTATTCCTGCACTATCCATAAATACGACGTTATTAAAATCAAGTATAACTCTTTTAGGATTACGTCTTTGAATTTCATAATCTGCTTCCCTCCTTAAATTTCCAGCCATATGATGGTCAATTTCTTCTTCAATCTTCAATGTTAATATTTTTTCCTGTTCATCAAAATTTATTCTCATCTTTTCTCCTTGTAATTTTTTTCTATCTTTATATTCTATTTTTAGGACAAGTTTTCCTTTGGCGAAATTTGGGAGATTTATGCTATTTTTCGACATCATTTCTTGACAAAAAAACTGGTCAATAAATTTTTCCTTTTATTGACCAGTTTTTATCTTTTTATTTCATTTTTTCTAATTTTTGAATTACATTTTCTAGAAGTTCTTTGTAGTTTGCTAATTTATTCTTTTCTTCTTGTATTTTTGCTTCTGGTGCTTTGTTTACGAAGCCTGAATTTGAAAGCATTTTTTCTCCTCTTTGTACTTCTGCTTCTAGCTTTTTCTTTTCACTTTCTAGTCTTTTCTTTTCCTCTTCTATATCTACAAGTTCTTCAAATGGTATATGAACTTCCATATTTTTAGAAATTATTGCTACTGCATTTTCTGGTATGTCTTTTGCATCTTCTCTAATTTCTATTTCGTTTGCATATCCAAGTTTTTCTAAGAAATCTTTTGATTTTTCTATTTCTTGTTTTGCTGTCTTTGTTACGAAAATTAATTTTGATTTTTTGCTTGGATGTACATTCATTTTGCTTCTTACATTTCTTATTTCTACTATTATGTTCATTATTTCAGATGTTGTTTCTTCTTCTTTTGCAAAATTTAATTTCTCGCTGTATTTTGGAAATTCTGACATCATTATGCTTTCTTCTTTATGATATAATTTTGAATATATTTCTTCTGTTATAAATGGCATGAATGGATGCAATAGTTTTAAACTTGTGCATAAGCAGTGGTTTAAAATATACTGAACTGTATATCTTGATTCGTTTTCTTTATCCCATAAACGTGGTTTTACTATTTCAATATACCAATCACAAAAATCATTTCTAATAAAGTCATATATTTTTTGAAGTGCTACTCCTAAGTCATATTTTTCAATATTTTCAGTTACTTCTTTTGTTAATGTGTTTAGCTTAGAAATTATCCATTTATCTACGTCTATCATTTTTGATACATCTAATTCTTCTATGCTGTTTTCTTTAAAGTTTTCTATATCTTCTAATTGCATTAATACGAACTTAGATGCATTCCATAATTTATTTGCAAAATTACTTGCTGCTTCTACTTTGTCATTGCTATAACGTATATCATTTCCTGGTGTTGTTCCTATTATTAATGACATTCTCAAACTATCTGTTCCATATTCATCTATAACGTCTAGTGGATCTACTCCATTACCTAATGTTTTTGACATTTTTCTACCTTGGTTGTCTCTTACAATTCCGTGTACTAATACATCTTCAAATGGTTCTATGTCTGTTAATTCTAATCCTTGTGTCATCATTCTTGAAATCCAGAAAGTTATAATATCAAAACCTGTTACTAATGTTTGTGTTGGATAGAAGTCTTTGTAATCTTGTTTAGTTGTATCTGGCCAACCTAATGTTGAAAATGGCCATAATGCTGATGAAAACCATGTATCTAATGTATCTGGATCTTGCTCTAGTTTAGTACTTCCGCATTTTTCACATTTTTCTGGAGCTTTTTTTGATACATTGATATGATTACATTCTTGGCAGTAATATGCTGGTATTCTGTGTCCCCACCATAATTGACGTGATATGCACCAATCTTGTATATTGTCTAACCAGTTAAAATATTGTTTTTCATATCTTTGTGGTACAAACTTTGTTTTTCCGTTTCGAACACTATCTGCTGCTCTTTTCGCCATACCTTTCATATTTACAAACCATTGCTCTGATACTTTTGGTTCGATTGTATTTTTACATCTTTCACATTTTGCAACATTGTGCGTATATTCTTCTGTTTTTACTATTGCTCCTATTTCTTGTAATTTTGCTACAATCTTTTCTCTTGCTTCTAGTAAATTCATTCCTTTATATTCTGGTACTAAGTCTCCCATTTTAAAGTGTTCATCAAATACTTCTATTATTTCTAAATTATGTCTTAAGCCTGCTTGATAATCATTCATATCATGTGCTGGTGTAATTTTAACACATCCTGTTCCAAATTCTTTTTCTACAAATTCATCTGCTATTATAGGAATTTCTTTATTCATTATTGGTAAAATACAAGTTTTTCCTACTAGCTCTTTGTATCTCTCGTCTTCTGGATGTACTGCTATAGCTGTATCCCCTAGCATTGTCTCTGGTCTTGTTGTTGCAACTTCAATGTATTTATCATCACTTCCTGTAATTTTATACCTTATATGCCATAAATGTGATGGTTCTTCTTTGTATTCAACTTCTGCATCTGATATTGATGTATTACAGCTTGTGCACCAATTTACCATTCTTGTTCCTTTGTATATTAGACCTTTTTCATATAGTCTTATAAATTGTTCTAATACTGCATCTGACATTCCTTCGTCTAGTGTGAATCTATTTCTTTCCCAGTCACATGAACATCCTAATTTTTTTTGTTGTTTTTGGATTATTCCTCCATATTCGTGTGTCCAATCCCATGCTTCTTCTAAGAATTTTTCTCTTCCTAAATCTTGTTTTGATATTCCTTTTGATTTTAATTTTTGAACTACTTTCATTTCTGTTGATATAGCTGCATGATCTGATCCTGGTAACCATAGTGTTCTATATCCTTGCATTCTTTTAAATCTTATTAATATATCTTGTATTGTGTCATCTAATGCGTGCCCCATATGTAATTTTCCAGTAACATTTGGTGGTGGCATCATTATGCAATATGTTTCTTGTCCTTTATTTTCTGCTGGTCTAAAATATCCGTTTTTTTCCCAATTTTCATATATTTTCTCTTCAAAATCTTTGGGATTTAATTTGTCATTTAATTTATGTTCCATTTTTTCCTCCTATTCATAAAATTTTATTTTATATTTACATTTAAATTTTTCTTTTGGATTTATTCCTATTATTTTCTTTTTCTCTTCAAATATTCCACTGCTTTCCTTATGGTCTGCTATATTGTACCATGGTTCTATACAGACGAATGGTGCTCCTTTTTTCGACCATATTGCTAAATATGGAAATCCTGTAAAGTCAAATTCTAATATTGTTTTTTCATCTTCTTTTAAATATATTTTATTTGATTTTATATTTTGCATTATTATTGCATCATTTTCAAATGAGTTTTCATTTAAAATAATTTTATTATTTGTTAATATTTCTTCTTTTACTCTTGCTTTTGAAATTAGTCCATTTTCTAATTCTAATATTCCGATTTCATCTTCTTCTTTTTCAAATTCTATACTGTATTTGCAATTTGAATAATCACATTTAAAGGCTGGATGTCCACCTATTCCAAAAAATATATTCTTATTATCTGTATTTTCTACTTCATAGCTTACTATTAGTGTATCTTCTTTTACTTGGTATTTTACATATAATTCGAATTTATAAGGATACATTTTTAATGTTTCTTCATTTTCTTTTAGCTTATATTCTTTTATATTTTCTTTGTCTTTTATGCATTCAAATTTCATATCTCTTGCAAATCCATGTTGTCTCATTTCGTATGTTTGGTCTTCAATTATTGTTTTATTATCTTTTAGTTTTCCTACTATTGGAAATAGTATTGGCGCTTGTCTGTTCCAATATTCTTTTCCATCATGTAGTTTTTCTTTTCCATTTAATTTTATGCTTCTGAGTTCTGCTCCTTCTTGTTTTGTTGTTATTTGTAACATTTCTTCCTCCATTTTATAATAAAAATTGCCCTCTGCTATATAGCAAAGGGCAATTGTATATTACGGTACCACCTTTATTTTCCTTATCATAGATTTTAACGTATCTGACACGGATATAATTACTTTTAACTTCACTATATCAACTCCAAAGCTACCTTCCATTTATTTTACTATAGAAGCTTTCAGCGAGACCACTTCTTTCTCTTTGATAGTAATTTATAAATGTACTCCTCTTTTTCTTAGTTTTTAAAATATGTTTATTATTATATATTATTTTCTTTTATTTTTCAAGTGTTTACCAATTCTTTTTGCCATATCCCCAGTTATTTGTATTTCCATCTAAATTACCAGCTGATGTTAGTCCTTCTTTTCTGTCTTTTTCAGCTTCTTTTTTTCTTTTTTCTAATTCTTTCTTTTTATCTTCATAGTTAGATTCCTTATTATCCGGACTTTGGCTTGGTTGTGGTTGTGGTTCTGGCTCATCAGGTTCCTCTGGATCTTCTGATTGATTTTTTTCTTTTAGTTTTTCTATTAATTCGTCAATTTCTTTTTTCAATTGTTCCGCTTGTTTACTATGTCCATTAGGATTATCTGTATTAGCACATCCTTGTTCGCATAGGACTTCTCTTGCTTTATATAATATCTCTATATTTTCTTCTGCTTTCTTGTTTTCTAAATCTACTGATTTTAATATACATAATGCTTTGTTTATTCTGATTCTACATTCTTTTCCTTTAGGTGGCTTTGATTTTAGTGCCTTATCATATTCATTTATTGCTTCTGTATATTTTTCATTTTGATAATAATAATTTCCATGGTTATAATGTGCAATATAGCTTTCAGGATAATTTAAAATTTCTAAGATTTTTACTAGATTTTCTTTATATATTCCTTTTTCGTATTTGGATATATATATTTCATTTAGAGTAAATGAAATTATTAACTTTATCAGTATTAGTATAAGAATAATATATATAATTCTTATTATTTTTTTCATTATAATTTTCTCCTATAATTTATATATTCGTATACTAGCATTCCTAAAAGCGGAATTACAAAAATGTAGTATATATCTGTATATAAACTTTTTTTATCATCATTTAATTCTGTGTTTGCATCTTTCAATATTTCTTTGACTTTTTTGTTTATGTCTTTTTTCTTTTCTACATGTATATAGTCTATTTTCATATCATTTGCAATTTGTTTTAAGTTTCCTTCATCAATCTTTGAAATGCCTATTTTTTCTTCAAATGTTTCTTCGTCAAAGTATGTTTTATATTCTTTTGAACCATCCCAATCAGTTATTTGCATTTTTCCACCTTTTGATGTTCCAAAACCTAATACTGCTCCATTATCTATATATTTACTACAATCTTTAAAAGATTCCATTTTTTTATTTTCGCCTGTTATTTCTCCATCACTGATGTAAAATACTATTCTTTTTCTTGATTTATCTTTATTGTAATTTTTTTCTAATGTTTCTTCTAAAAGCTCTTTAGGTAAATCTAGTATTGATCCGTTTGCATAGTTTGCATCTACTACATACATTTCATCTATTGTATCGTTTATTATATTTGTATCGTTTGTCATAGGAACTTCTTTTTGAGCATAATTTCCAAATGTTATTATCGAAATTTTTGCTCCGTCTAATTCTTCTGTTATGTAATTGCATACTTCTTTTACGCCTTCTAACCTAGTATCATTACCATTATAATCTTCTGCTATCATGCTTACAGTTTTATCTATTACTAATATAATATCTGTGTCTAGATCTAACTTTTGAACTTTTGATTTTTTTGACATGTACATAACTCTTAAATTAATTATAAATAATAAAGAAATTATAATTATTTGCCTTATAAATGTATATTTGTCTTTACTTTTAAAAACAGCTAATAGAATAACGCAAATTATTCCCATAAGCCATATTGGTATAATTGGAGATATTATCATATTTTCACCTTTTTATTTAATATAAATAGTACTGAGATTGATATAATTAATATAGCAAATGCTATTTCTGGTTTTCCTATTATTCTTCTATTTGTTCTTAAAGTTATTAAACTTTTTGTTGTTTTATTAATACCTGAAACTATATCATTCATTTTCGTTTTACTTGTTTTTTCGTAATAATGCCCACCTATTGCTTCTGTATATTTTTTTAATTCTTTTCTTCCTTCCGCTAATTTTTCTTTTGTTATATATATTCCATCTGGTTCAATTTCTCCTGGTCCTGGTGCTATACAAAACAAATTTATATTTTTTTCTTTTGCTAAATTAGTTGCTTCTTGTAGTGTCATTACAGCTCCTCCAGGTTCAGCATTATCTACGTTATCTGTAATTAATATTATTGATCTAGATCTATCTTCTTCAAGTTCTGGGAACATATATATTCCTGATGTTAACCCGTCTCCTATAAGTGAACTTCCTCTTTCTATATTTTTAGTTATGGTTCCTTCGAACATATATTGATACCAATAAAATGAATAATCTTGACCTTTTTCTTGTTTCTCTTGTTCTTCTATTGCTTTATTGATATTATCTAAAATTTCTGATATATACTCATAATCATCAGTAAGTGGTGCTAATAGCACTGTTGTTGTATTAAATATTGTTATTCCTACTCTTTCTCCGTTTAGCTCACTTAACATTTCCTTTAAACTTTTAGTGAATTCTTTTGTTGCTGAGTTTACTGATGTTGAGGCATCTATACAAATAAATATATCTCTACTATGTTGCTTAGTCTCTGATGTTTCTACTTTTATTGGTCTTGATATTAATAATACTGATATGCAAATGCATATTATACAAAACACTTTCAAAACTGTTGTTAATATTTTGTATTGTGCTAATTTTGTTTGATAATATGGTATTTTTTTTGCATATTGCGTATTAGCTATTTTTATTCCAGTTTTATATTTATTTTCTTTTTTGATTTTAAATACTATCAAAAAGATTAGAAGTGGTATTCCTATAATTAGAATCCATGGATATTTTAATTCCATTTTTCTACTACCTTTCTAGTTTTTTCTATTGCTTGTTTTATATCTCCTATAGATTGTTTAGCAAATTCTGGTGCATAATATTCTTGTATTAGTTCTGTTAAAAAAGGCATGTTTAATGTTTCTATTTCTGATAAGGTATAATTTTGAACTTTTATATCTGTTACTTCATATATAAAATATCTAATTAGTGTACTTAATCCTTGATATGCTACTCTTGTTGTTATTCTATTAAGCTCTAATTTTTTTCTTAAATTATCTAGCCTTTTTAAATATTTATTTTGAATTGATTTAATATTCTTTGGCTCTACAATTTTTACATCTTCTATTTTTACTATTTCATTTTTCTTTTTGATTTTTTCTATTAATATGTATATTGTAATTGCAATTACTAATATTGCAATTATTGATATTGGCAAAATAGAGTATGCATATAGTTCTTGCAATTTAACGGTTGTTTCCATTCCTGTGCCTTTCTAATAATTCTATTATCTTTTGAGGTACTTCTTTTTCTTGTTCTATAGTTTCTACTGTTGCTCTACACTTTTTTAGCTTTTTATTAGCAGCTGTTTGTATTTTTTTTCTCTCTTGTTTTTCTAACTCTAATATTTTTGGATCTTTTAATAGTAATTTTGGAATATATTCTGAATTTTCTATATCATAGATATTTTCTTCACTCATATAAGCATCTTTTATGTTTACAAATAATATATCGTGTCGCATTGCTATTTTTTTCAAAGTATCTTCTTTTACTTTATCCATTCCATCTAAATCAGTAATAACAAAAATGATACATCTTCTTTTTATATGTTTACATACATATTCTAAAGATTTATTTATCGTATCTTCATCTTTGTCTTCTAATTCAACACTATTGTCATAGTGTGACAATATGCTTTCTATATTATATAAGTCTGACTTAAATGGAAAATACTCTATTGAGTTATTTTTATTGTATATAGCTCCAACATAGTCTCCATTTTTATTTGCTAAATATGCTACTGTTCCTGCTGTTATTAATGCTACTTCTTTTTTAGATTCTTTTTTTGGTGTATCTGCTAGCATTTTTCTTCCACTATCCATTACAAATAATATGTTATGTTTTTTCTCAGCTATAAATCGTTTTATTAGTATAGTATTTGTTCTGGCTGATGCTTTCCAATCAATGTCTTTTACATTATCCCCTATTACATATTCTCGCAAATCCTCAAAATTCATACTACGTCCTTTATATATTGACTTGTATGTTCCATCTAATATATTTGATGTTTTTTGAGTTGAATATATTGTTATATTAGCTTTTATTTTATTTATATAACTTTTTATCATGGCGTTTTTATCGCTCCTATTATAGCATCTATTATTGTCTCTACTTCTACTTCATCTGCTAATGCTGCAAAATTTAAAGAAATTCTATGTCTTAATACATTGTATCTTAAAGATTTTACATCGTCAGGTATTACATAATTTCTTCCTCTAATTAGGGCTAGTGCTTTTGCACCTTCCATGAATGCTATTGATCCTCTAGTACTAGATCCCATTGATATATATTCTGCTAAATTTTTATCTATATAGTCTTTTGGATGTCTAGTTGCATTTATAATATCTACAATATATTTTTTAACAGATGCATCTATATATACTTTTTTGCTTAGTTCTTGTAAATATTTTATATCTTGCAATGTAAGTATTTGTTCATTTTTTGAAAATGCATTATTTTCAATTCTAGTTAATACTTCCATCTCTTCTTCAATACTTGGATAATCTAGCTTTTCTTTTAGTAAAAATCTGTCTAATTGTGCTTCTGCTAGTAAATATGTTCCTTCTTGCTCTATTGGGTTTTGTGTTGCAATTACTATAAATATTTCTGGCATCTCATATATTACTCCACCAATACTTGTTTGGTGTTCTTGCATTGCTTCTAGCATTGCACTTTGTGTTTTAGCACTTGATCTATTGATCTCATCTAGTAATACAAAGTTAGCATATACTGGACCCAACTTTGTTTCGAATGTGTTTGTAGCATAATTAAATGTTTGTGTTCCTATTATGTCACTTGGTAATAAGTCAGGTGTACATTGAATTCTTGATAACTTTCCTGCTACAGCATCTGTCATTACTTTTGCAGCTGTTGTTTTTGCTAGTCCTGGTACTGATTCTAATAATACATGTCCATTTGCTATCATTGCTATCATTATTGACATTCCTAAGCTTTTTTGTCCAACTATTTTGTTTCCATAGTAATTCCAAAGTCTTTGTACTATCTCATTGCTTTTAGCTAGTTCTTCCTGAGATATGTTACTATTATTTTCTTCCATATTTCCCTCTTTCTTTTGTATTTTAGTTCATTTCTCCTTTATTAAAATTATATAGATATTTTTTCTCAGTTTCAATTACATTTATATTAAAAACAAAAAAGAGTTGATAAAAAATCAACTCTTTTTGTTTTATCTATAAATTTTATATATCTTCTGGTCTATTCCTTCTACACCTTCAAATATTAGTTCATATTTTGTATATTCTGTTTTTTCTAATACTTCTTGCACAACTTTTTCAGGATTCATATAGAAGTTTACACTTAATATAAATTCGTTTTTATCTTCAAGTTCTTTATCTCCTACTAAAGTTTCTAATTCAGTGTCATTTAATAGTAATGTCTTATTGTATCTCATAAATTCATCTATACTTGATATATGATTAAAAAATGTGTATCCTACATATACCAAGTCATCTTCTTTATATTTTTCTGCTATTTCAATATATTTGTTATATCCTTTATTTAGACTTATAGGTTCTTCTGTTAAAAATCCATATCCTATTAATACAATTAATGCAGCTACTGCTACCATTTTATTATATTTTTCATTTTCAAAAATAGCGCTGATTGCCATTATTATCATTATTGCTACTATTGGCAATATGTTCATTACATATCTTAATACTAAAAATTCAGCTAATCTTGCTGTTGCCATTATATATAATATTGTAGGCAATATTATTAGTGTCATTAGTCCTCTTTCTTTTTTACGTTTTATGATTATTGATAAAAGTGCTATTGCAAATAATGCTAATACTATTTCAAAATTGCTACCAAAATATCTTAGTATTAATTTAAAATATTCCATTAATTTTCCCAAATAGTTCATCTCTTTGAAACCTGTTATTCTTCTATCTGAAAATAGCATATGACCTATAGAGAATGGGAATATTAATAAACCTATAATCGCTGATATAACTAATATACCAATGTATTTCCACATGTCTTTATATTGTTTGTTTATTATATATAATGCAATCATTACTATGCTTACTATTGCTGCATATATAGCAAAGAAATATTGTGTTAAAAATCCTAATATTGCTGTTATTGCTAAGCAAATTCCGGCCTTCTTATTTATCTTTAATCCATTTTTAAATATTTTAATATTTATATACAAGTATGCTATTGTAAAAAATGTCATCATCATGTACATTCTCATAAATATTACTGTTGATATTCCTCCAATGCTTAATCCATATAATATTACAGCTAAGAATGCTTCTGTTTTCTTTCCGTAATAAATTTAAGACTTTCCATATAAATATACACGTTCCTATAAAAAATACTAAGTTAATAGAAAATATTATGTATTTTGAAAAAGTATCATTAAATATTGATGATACTGTGTGTACTAACATATAAAATAGTGGTGGATGTACATCTAATACCTGATTGTAGTAAACTGATATATAGTTAAATCTGTTCTCTTGTGCTTTTACATAATCTTGTGCTTCTTTGGATGTTCTCCAACTTCGTTCTGGTAATTCATCTAACACAGCTTTTTCATATTTTTCTCTTTCTTCTGGATGATCTAGAAAATAATATTTTAGTTGTTTAAACATTTCTACTATATTTCTATTTTCTACTACTTCTTCTTTTATAAGTTTATTTGTTCCATTATATTGTTTATATGCCCAGTATTGATTGTTAAAAGCGGAGTTAGATCCACCATAAGAATAAATTTCATCACAATGCCAACCTTCTTTTTGATTTACAAAAAATAATGATACTAGACACAATATTGCTATAATAATTGTCAATAATATTTTTTCTTTTTTTGCATCATTTTCTGTTGTTAATTTTATATCATCTCTATTAGTTGTGGCTATGCCTGTTTTATGAATTTCTGTTTTGTATTCACTTAATTTCTTCTTAGAAATTTCTGATATCATTTTAAATAATTTTTCTTTATCTAAAATTTCTAATTCGCCTTCTTTAAAGTTCACACAATCTTTCACTTCTTCTGGTATATTTATGGCATACTTTTCTATAAGTTCTTTATTAGTTATATCATACTCATTATATAGTCTGGAATCATGATTTGGAAAATACACATTATAAAATAAATAATCTACAATTAGATGTAAAAAATATCCTTCCATATAGCAAGTATTTATTTTGTTTTCTTTTATAAATTTTTTTAAATTTACATCTGAGCTTCCTGTTTGTGTATAATGAGTTTCTTTTTTATCATCTGTTGAGAGTAAGTCTGGTGCTAAGCTTCCTTTTAAGAATTCTTTTTCGTCTTTCACTCTAAAATTTCTGATATATTCTTTTGCTATAGCTAAATGAATTACATATCCTGGCATTTATTCTTCTCCTATTTCAATATGCAACTATATTATCACTTTTTTTTGATATTTTCAACAAAAAAGAACACTAAAAGCGTTCTTCTTCATTTCTTTTATTGATTATTCCTTCTATTTTTTTAGATAGTTCATAAAATATCAATGTTGTTTCTTTTCGTGGTTGCATTTTTGATATATCAACTGCTAATCCAATTTGATTCTCATCTGGTGTTTGTTTTATTTCTATTCCTGGAACATCACATTCTAGTCTACTTATGTATGCTAAAAATTTATTAGTCATAGTATATTGTATTCTTTGGTGTTCATTTATTTCTGCTCCTATTTTCTTTAAAAATTCCTTTTTCTCTTTTTTTGATACATCATCTTCTCTTAGTTGCTCAGCAACTTCTCTTGCTTTTGCAAGCATTCCTAGTTCTTTTCCTTCATACCTTAATGGCAAGTAAGATGGCATTATAACTCTTGTTATTTCTTTTTGTTTTAGCATACATAAAAATGTAAATAAGCTTATATATGCATATGGTTCTTGTCTTACATATACATTTTTATAATCGTCTGGTACATTATCCATATTATTTACTTGATATCTACTTCTATTTACTTTTTTCATTTCTGAATTTGGTTTTTCTTCTTCTCTATAACCTTGTATTCCATAGATATATGCTACTCCATCTGAAATTCCATATGCAATTCTAGGTAATTTCTTTTCTTGTGTTTTTCCTTCATTATCAGTTACTTTTATTGTAAAAAGTATAGCATCTGGTGTCTCTTGGAATTCTTCTTGTTCTTCTTTTCGTACTTCTATACTACAATTTTTTAAAGTTTGAACTTTGTTTATTGTTATTCCATCATAGAATTCTCCAAAAGTATTGTCTTTTAAAAAGTCTGTATATCTTCTTACGAAATTCATTGGTTTTTCATAATCTTCTGCTGTTGCATTTAACCATAGTGTTGCTATTGCATGTACTAGTTTATCTTCGTTGTTTTCACAATTTTTTATTGGATTTGCCCAGAATTTTTCACATTTAAAATATTCTTGTACGTATTCTTCTAAAGCATCTGCAAAAGCTTGTAAATTATTATTTCTTAAATCTACTAGTGGTGTTTCAGAATGAGCTATTACTTCTTTTTCGTCTGTTACATAATTTATTGGCATATAATATGTTTTATTTCCTATGTCTACTAAATTTCTTCCAGCAATTTTGTTAAAAAATATTTCCATTATTGCCTTTTTACTTGGAATTTTATTCGAATTCAACATTTTCTCCTCCTACTATTTCTTTAAATTGATTTAGTATTTCTTCTGTTAAATATATTGATCCGCAAGGTTTTTTCTGCATTTTATCTATAACATTAATCTTCATATTTACTTTATCACCAGAAAAGAATATTATAGCTCCTTTTAATTTTTCTTTTACTTCATCTGATAATTCTGTTATATCTATGTTAATAGCTGTCTTTTTATCACCATTACTTTCTTCTGAAAATTCTTTTATATTCTGAACTATTATTCTAGCATCTTCATCTTCTTTTATACTTAATCTTCCTTCTACTAGAATAATATTTTCTTCATGTAATATTGTATCACATCTTGAATAAGTACTGTCAAAAACTACTATTTCTACACTTCCATATAAATCTTCAACTGTGACAAAAGCCATTATTGTATTTCTTTTAGTATATTTTTTCTTTACACTTGATATTGTTCCTGCATATTTTACTGTTTGTCCATCTTTAAAATTACTTGTATTTTCTCCATTTAAATCTTTTATTTGTATAGAATTTATATTTGTCTGTTTTGCTATTGCTTCTTCTAGTTTCTCTAGTGGATGTCCAGAAATATATATACCTAACATTTCTTTTTCATGTGATAAAATTTCTTTTTTTTCTAACTCTTCAAGAACTGTATATTGATATTTTACAGTTTCTTCTGGCTGTACTAAATCAAACATTGTTACTTGATTTTCTATAGAATTTCTTCCTTGATTATTTATTGTGTCTAATATTTTTTCAAAAGACGCTAACAATGTTGCTCTTGTTTGGTTCATTTCATCAAAACATCCTGCTTTTATAAGACATTCTACACATTTTTTATTTACTGTTCCTGATGCAATTCTCTCGCAAAAATCTGTAAATGATTTGAAATCTCCGTTTTCTTCTCTTTCTTTTATAACGGTTTCTATTGCAGCTACTCCAACATTTTTTATACTTCCTAATCCAAATCTAATTTTACCATCTTGAACTGTAAATTTTGTGAAGCTTTTGTTTATGTCTGGTTTTAAAATTTCTATATTTAATCTTTTACATTCATATATGTATACTGGTACTTTGTCTAGATTTCCTAAAAAGCTATTTAGTGTTGCTGCCATAAATTCTGCTGGATAATATGTTTTTAAATATGCAGTTCTATATGATACTACTGAATATGCGGCTGCGTGAGATTTATTGAATGCATATTTTGCAAACTCTGACATTTCATCAAATATTTTATCTGCTGACTCTGCGTCAATTCCATTTCTAACACAGCCTGGTATTACAATGTTTCCGTCTTCATCAACTTGTCCATTTATAAAATATTCTCTTTCTTTTGCCATTACATCTAGTTTCTTTTTTCCCATTGCTCTTCTAACTAGATCTGCTCTCCCTAGTGAATATCCTGCTAATTCTCTAACTATTTGCATAACTTGTTCTTGATATACCATACATCCATAAGTTACATTTAATATTGGTTCTAATGATTTGTGTGTATATACATTGTGTCCTGGATTTTGTTTTCCTTTAACATATCTGGGAATTTGATCCATCGGACCTGGCCTATATAATGAAACTCCTGCTATTATGTCTTCTAAGCAGTCTGGTTTTAGGTCTTTCATAAAATTAGTCATTCCCTGACTTTCAAACTGAAATATTCCTACACTGTCACCTGATGCCCATAATTTATATACTTTTGGATCATTCATATCTTCGTCATATTCTACTGTTATTCCTCTGTTTTCTTTTACTAGTTTCTCTGTGTCTGAAATTACTGTTAATGTTCTTAATCCTAAAAAGTCCATTTTTAATAAACCTAATTCTTCTAATAGGTTCATTGTGTATTGTGTTGATATATTTCCATCATTTACATATAGTGGTACATATGTATCTACTGGATCTTTTGTTATAACTATACCACAAGCATGTGTTGAAGCTTGTCTTGGTAATCCTTCTAATTTTATTGCTATATCTAATATTTTTTTAACATCACTATTAGCTTCATATAGTTCTTTTAATTCTCTATTTTGTTCTAAGGCTTTTGGTATTGTTATATGTACTTCCATTGGTATCATTTTAGCTAGTTTATCTGTTTCTGAGTACGGATAGTCCATAACTCTTCCAACATCTCTTATAACCATTCTAGCTGCCATTGTTCCAAATGTTATAATCTGTGAAACATGGTCTTTACCATATTTTCTTTCAACATATTCTATTACTTCGCCTCTTCTTTCATAGCAAAAATCAACATCGAAATCTGGCATGCTAATTCTATCTGGGTTTAAGAATCTTTCAAAAATTAATCCATATTTTATAGGGTCAATATCTGTTATTCCTATAGCATATGCTGCTATAGATCCAGCTCCAGAACCACGTCCTGGACCTACTGGTATTCCTACTGATTTTGCATAATTAATATAATCCCATACGATTAAGAAATAATCTACATATCCCATTTTATCTATTACTGAGATTTCATATTCTAGCCTTTGCATTACTTCTTCTGTAGGATTTTCTCCATATCTTTTATGTATCCCTTTATAGCATAAATCTTTAAAATAATCTAAATGTGTTTCAAATTCTTCTGGTACATCATAATTTGGAAGTTTTGTTACTCCAAATTCAAAATCATAATTACATTTTTCTGCTATTTTTACTGTATTTTCAATTGCTTCTGGAAATTCTGAAAAATAGTCTGACATTTCTTGTGGTGATTTTATATAAAATTCTTCTGTTTCAAATCTCATTCTGTCTTCATCTGACATTCTTTTTCCTGTTTGTATACAAAGCAATACTTCGTGGAAGTAACTGTCTTCTTTTTTTAGATAGTGTGCGTCATTTGTAGCAACTAGTGGTATATCTAGTTTTTTGGCTATTTGAATCAATTTTTGATTCACCATTATTTGTTGCCTTAATCCATTGTGTTGTATTTCAATATAATAATCATCTTTAAAAAGATTTTTGTGCCACATTGCAATTTCTTCTGCTTTTTCTAAATCGTCTTTTATTATAGCTTGGCTTAGGCTTCCTGCTAAACATGCGCTTAGGCAAATTAATCCTTCACTATATTTTTCTAAAATCTCTAAATCTATTCTTGGTTTATAATAAAATCCTTCTACAAATGATAGTGATACTAGTTTTGCCAAATTTTGATAGCCTGTCTTATTTTTAGCTAATAATATTAAATGATTGTATCCATTATCTCGTCCAGCTTCTTTATCAAACCTTGAATGTGGTGCTACATATACTTCACATCCAATTATAGGTTTTATGTCATTTTTTTTGCATTCTTTATAAAAATCTACTGCCCCGTACATAACGCCATGATCAGTAAGAGCAATAGCTTTCATTCCTAGCTCTTTTGCTCTTACTGGTAAATCTTTTATTCTACTCATTCCATCTAGTAAACTATATTCACTGTGGACATGTAAGTGTACGAAATCTGGCATTTTTTATTGCTCCTTATAATAGTTTTATACTTTCTTCTAAACCTTTATTTTGAACTTTTGGTATTGATATTATTTCAAATTTTGAAACTTTGTCTCCAAATTGTATTTCTACAATGTCTCCTATTTTTACGTCATAACTCGGCTTTACTATTTTTCCATTTACTGAAATTCTTCCATTGTCTGCTACTTCATTTGCAACAGTTCTTCTTTTTATTACTCTGCTCATTTTTAAAAATTTATCTATTCGCATTTTGTTCCTCTATTTCATATAATTTTACATTTTTTATATCATATTTTTAGCTTTTTCACAATAGAAGTTTATTTTAAAAAACTCTTCTTCTACATCCACAGCTATTTGAATTATTGTTATTGTTTGCATTATTAGAGCATCCGCAAGAATTCATATTGCTTATAGTAGCTATATTATTAGAGCATCCACATCCATCGTTGTCATCATTTTGACATCCGCATCCATTTTGATTATTTGTCCATTGCTTTGTTATCCATGCTACTATAAATGCTAATATGGTATATAAAATTGTAAATATTAAAAATGTTTCATCTGCTACTGCAAATGTGAAGATTAGAAGGATTGAAAATACTATTCCTGCTATTTTTATTGGGCAGTTTATTAATGTTTCGAATATTATTGATAATATTATAATTGCAATTGGAAGGGCAAAATATAATAGTAATATATTACTCATAGCTTTCTCCTTTTTGTTTGTTTGATATATAATATTCGAAAGTTTTAATTTTGTGATAAATTTATTTATATAAAAAGTACAAGAATATAATCTTGTACTTTTGCTTATAAATTAATATTCAACTTTTAACAAGTATAGTCCATGTGGTGGTAATGTTTTTCCTGCTTTTGTTCTATCTTTTGATTCTATTATTTCTGGTATTCCTTCTGGTTTTATTTTTTCTAATCCGACATCAACTAATGTTCCTGCTATTATTCTTACCATATTATAAAGGAATCCATTTCCTGTTACTTCTATTATTATTCTTTCTCCTTCTTGTTTTACTTCACCTTTATAAATAGTTCTTACACTGCTTTTACTACTAGTTCCACTTGCTTTAAATCCTTTAAAATCATGTTCTCCTTCAAAAAATTTCATTGCTTCTTGCATTTTTTTTACATCTAGTTTCATTGGTATATGGTATTCTAACCCTCTATATATTGCTGTACCATTATCTGAATTATTTATTATATATCTATATGTCTTAGATTTTACTGAATATCTGCTATGAAATCTTTCATCTACTTCTTCTGCTGATTTTATTACTATACTTTTTTTCAATTTTGAGTTTATGGCTTTTGCAAATTTTTCTATTTGTATCTGTGATTCTGTTTTAAAATTTGCTGTTTGTCCTAAGCTATGTACTCCTGCGTCTGTTCTTCCTGATGCTGTTAAATCTACTTTTTCTCCTGTTATTTCTTCTATTGCTTTTTCGATTTCTCCTTGTATATTTAATTTAGTTGGTTGTTTCTGCCAACCATTAAAAGATTTTCCGTCATATTCTATTATTAGTTTTATATTCCTCATTTATTTTCTTCTTTCTTTATTCTAAATTATTTGAAAAGTATAGCATCTTTTCCACAGTTTATCAAGGTTTAGTGGATTTTGGTTACCATGAACCTCCTCCACCGCAACCACCACCGCAGCCACCTCCACAGCCGCTTCCGCTTCCACTGCTTGAAGGAGCACTAAATGATGAGCTACTTCCAAAAGCACATAATGAACTATATGTACAAAAATCATAAGTTCCCATCACATTTGCTGGCGGATATCCTATTTCTTTAAATTTTTCCATCCATTTTTCTGAAACTCCTAATACATATGCATATGGTAAAATTTGATAATAATATTGTATATCTTTTTCTACAATATTTTCTAATTCTTCTTTTTTTACTTCCATTAAAAATGTTCTAAACCCTCTAATTTTTCCTAATACTTCTTCTCCATATTTTGTTCTTTTTATCATGATAAAGCTTAAAAATATAGTTATTATTGGTGCAAAAATTGCAATTTTAAATATATTTATCATTCCATTCATTAAAGGCATATCTTCCATTGCTATACCTATAAAAAATGTTACTACTGATACTACACTTAGTATAATATTTAATGTTCTTAGTTCTAATGATTTTGCATCAAAAATTTTCTTTTTGTATGTTTTAGATAATATAATCTTACATGTATCTATTGTTTTATAAAATTCTTCATCTTCTGAAAGATTAACTTCTTTTTTATTATCTCTAAATATTCCCTTTAATAGTTCTATTTCTACTTCATTATTTCCATCATATTCTTTTTTCTTCTTTACTATTATATCTTTTTCATTTTCTCCATTGTCTATTTCTATATATCCTTTACTTGCTAATTCAAGTATTAGAGAAGTAATCATTGTACTTGTTGTAGTTCCTTGATTTGAATATGCAATTCCTACTTCAGCACAATTCATTCCTTTTGGTGGATAGAATTCTACTGTTTCTATAATATTGTGTTTATCTTTTCCAAATATTAACCATACTATAAAGCTTATTACTGCTATACTTATAGAAATTATATATGAAATTAGTGTTTTATTTCCGTAATTAGATTCTGCTCCTTCAAAGTATCCATCTTCTAATCTTAAATTTATAGCTATTCCATCTCCTGACTTTATTTCATCTTTTACTTCTCCATATATAACATCACCAATAACATAGTAATCTACATTAGCTTCTTTTTCATGTGCTTTGTCTGCCCAGATTTTTAGCTCTGATTCATCAAATTCTTTTGGCATTTTAATTGAAAATGTTGCATTATTAATTTCTGTGCTCCATAAAAATCCGTAAGGGTAAAATATAAATTCATCTCTATCTTTAAATAAGTCTTCTCCCATGCTATATGAGTATTCAATTTTATATGTATATCTTCCTTTTACTACATTGTTTTGGCTTCCTATTTTTATTTTTAATCTGTTGTCTTCTGACGTAGTGCTAAATCTAGATATATTTTTTGGCACTTTATTTTCTAAACTATCTACACTTATTTTTATACTACTTAAATTTATTAGTGCACGCATTTTATTTATTTTACCTTCTGAATCTTTATATTTATTCCAGTATGGTATTTCATAGTATATTCCGTGTTTGTCTGTTCCTGTAAAATTAACATCTATTGTTGCAGTAACATCAATCACATTATCTTCATTTACAATTGCATCAACATTGTACCCCTCTATTTTATAAGTATTATCATAACTAACATCTTCGTCTGCTATCATTTTATCATCGAATAGTACTCCTAGTATCAATAATAATAAAAATCCAGCTACTACTGATATTACTACTATCTTAATTATATTATCTAATATTTTTCCTATTATCTCTAATATTTTTTTCCCCATAGTTTTCTCCTTATTTTTTATTTTATAAATAGTAACATCCTGGATCTTTTCCAATTATTTTTTCTGTCATTGCATATGTTAAGCATTTTAGTCCGCCTCTGCATTTTTCTGAGTGTTCACATTTTATACATTCTTTTGGTATTTCTTCTCTTTCTAATTGTTTTATTGCATTACTTTTTTTATATATTTCTAGTAAATTTTCTTTTAATACATTTCCCAATACTATCGGCATTCTTCTGCATGGAACTAAATCTCCATTTTCCATAACTGTTAATAATTTTGTTCCTGCTGTACATTTATATGGAATTTCTCCTGTTTGCAAAAATTGTAGTGCTCGTGACATTGTTACTTGAGTTTCTTTAGTTTTTATCATAAGTTTGTATACTGTTTTAAAAAATTTTTTATTTTCTTTTTGATTTAGAGATATTTTAACTAATTCTTTTGCTCCACCTATTGGTATTAATCTATCTGTCCATACTTTGTTTGCTTTAGCTTTTTTAGCTATGCTAACTACTTTTTTAAAGGTCTTATAATTTTTCTTATGAGCTGTAAATGATATTGATGTATATACGCCATATTTATTTAAATTTTGTACTCCTTGAATTGCTTTTTCTAAAGTTCCTTTTCCTCTTATTTTTTCATGTGTTTTCTTATCTCCATCTATACTTATTTGAACATACTGTGGTTTATATTTACTAATTTTTTCTGCTATTTTATCTGTTATAAGTGTTCCGTTTGTTAGTATAGCAAAGCTATAATATTCTTTATTATTATCAATATAATTTAATATCTCAAAAAAATTAGGATTCGATAATGGCTCTCCTCCTGTTAAGTTTATGTGTCCTTTTATATTTTTTTCTATTAGAAACTCTTTATATTGGTCTAAAATTTTTATTATTTCTTCATATTTTAATTGTTTACTATTATAGTTTTCTTGATAACAGTGTTTACATCTTAAATTACACTGATCTGAAATATGAAATTGCAATATAAATTCATTATTCATTTTTTCTCCACTAAATTTTTATATTAACATTGTTTCTTTCTTCTGTTTCAAACATTTTCTTTTCTTCGTATTTCATACCTTTAGCAAAAATATTGTTTGGAAATATAGTTATATGTGTATTATATTTTTTAACTAATGCATTATAAAACTTTCTACTATTTGCAATTTCATCTTCTACTTGAGTTAATTCTTCCATTAGTTTTTGATAGTTTGTATCTGATTTTAGGTTTGGATATTGTTCTTGTACTGCTACTAATTTATTTAATGGACTAATTATTTCTTTGTTAATATTTATCTTTTCTTCTGATTTTAAATTCTCATATGAATTGCTTCTTAATTTAGTTATTTCTTCAAATATTTCTTTTTCATGTGTATCATACGCTTTTACGCACTCTACTAGATTAGGTATTAAATCCCACCTTTTTTTCAAGTATATGTCCATTGTTGAAAAAGCTTCTTTTACTTTATTATTTAGCTTTGTAGTTTCATTGTAGAAATATATTAAATATAATAAAAATATAGTAATTATGGCTAGTATGATATAATTCATTTTTCTTTCCCCTCTCTTTTTTTATTTATTTTATTACTAATGACATTTTTTATCAATCTAAATGTTTGATTTAATTTCATCTCTGTTATATAATGTAAAAAATTTATTAGGAGCTTTTGATATGTCTATAAAATTAGTTGCTAGTGACTTAGATGGTACTATTATTAGTGAAAATAATTTTATAAATCAATCTAATTTTGATGCTATTGATATGATGAATAGTCATAATATTAATTTTGCTATTTGTACTGGAAAATCTTATTCTGTAAGTAAAAATTGGTGCGATAAATGTAAAGCTACTTATGGAATTTTTAGTAATGGTTCTCAAATTTATAATCTAAAAACTGGTGCTCCTATTTATAAAAATGTGTTAGATTTTGATAGTATTAAAAAATCTTTCGAAATTGCTAAAAAATATAATTTACATGTTCATGCATATAGTGATAATTTGCTTGTTACTGAAAAGCTTAAGTACTTGGATTTAAGAAATTTTAAACTTCAAGAACTCCCTGGATTTGAATTTGTTATTGTTTCTAATGTTTTAGACTATATTCAAAAAAATAATTTGCCTATTTATCAACTCGTTATTTCTAGTGATTCTTTCTTAGAAGATGTTAAGTCTGAAATTTTACAGTCTAACAATGTTTCTATTTTAAAAATTTCTAAATTTGGTCAATATAAAGATAAAATTTTAAATAAAGAATATGAATATCTTTCTGTTGTTCCTTATAATACCAGTAAAAGTAATGCTTTAGATATTTTAGGTAAATATTTATCAGTCAATAAAGATGAAATTATGGCTATTGGTGACAATTTAAACGACTTGGACATGGTTAAAAATTCTGGTATTGGTGTTGCTGTTGCTAATGCTTATTCTGATTTAAAAGATGTAGCTAAATATACTACTCAAAATAATGTTGCTGAAGGTGGATTTGCAGAAGCTGTTTATAAGTTTATTAAATTAGATTAGTTTTTATAAAAAGATAGTCATATATATAATATCTAAAATTTGGCTGTTCGCAATCATAAAAAAAATCATAACTGATAAACAGTTATGATTTTTCTTCTTCATCTTTTTTATTTCTATATAATTTTTTAAATCTTTTTACTTTTTCTTTTTTTTCTTGTTCGATGTCTTTTATTGTTATTAAGTATTTTACTAATATTTTCTTTAATGTTTCTTCTTTAACATCTGCTATTAAAGTTCCTTCTTTAGCAATTGATATTTTACCTGTTTCTTCTGAAACAACTACTGCTACACAATCTGTTTCTTTTGAAATACCTATGGCTGCTCTATGCCTTGTTCCTAATTCTCTTGCAATATCTTTATCATCAGCTAATGGTAGAATACAAGATGCTGCTGCTATTTTATTATCTTTTATAACAACTGCTCCATCATGAAGTGGTGTTTTAGTTGTAAATATATTTACTAATAATTGTGGTGATATTTCTGCGTCCATAAAAATTCCTGAATCGATTATATCATTTAATTTTATGTCTCTTTCAACTACTATTAATGCGCCTGTTCTTGATTTTGCAAGTTCTGTTGCTGCAATTACAATTCTATAAATATTTTCCTTTGTTTTAACTTCTATACTCTTATCAATTCCTATAAATTGACTGAATTTGTTTGTTCCAAGCTGTTCCAATCCTCTTCTTAGCTCAGGTTGGAAAATAATCATTAAAGCTAAAACCCCCCAATTCATTATACCTGTTAAAATAGCATTAAATACATACATATGTGCAACTTTTGTTAAGTATGTTAATATTATTAATATAAATATTCCTTTTGCTAGTTGACTCGCTCTTGTGTGTCTTATTGATTTAAATAATTTAACTATTAAGTAACTTACTATTAATAAGTCTAGTATTAACATAAATAAATCTAGTGGGTGTTCTTGTAAATTTTCAATATAATTTACTATAGTATTTTCATAGAAGTTTGTTATATCTAATCTTATACCTTCCATTTAATTCCTTTCTATTTTGCAAATATATAAAATAAAAGTGTACCCGCTGTTCCTAATACCATTGCTCCTATCATTACTGTAGCTATTATTATTCTTAGAATTTTATTTTTTTTGTCCATTGTTCTCCCTCTTTCTTTGCAATCTATTGTTATTTTATATCATATAGATTTTTTTTTCAATAGCATTTTTTGTTATATTTTTCATTAAAATTTCTATCTTGTATATTAAAATCTTTTATGGTATACTTTGTAAGATTTATGCATAAAAACTTATATTTTATGTTTACAATAATAAATAGATATTTAAATTTTATGAATGGAGGTATACTTATGAAATTTAAAGAGTGGGATGGCTTCGTAAATGGTGATTGGCAATCCGAAATTGATGTTCGTGATTTCATTCAAAAAAATTATACGCCTTATACTGGTGATGATTCTTTTCTTAGTGAAGCTACAAATACAACAAAAAAACTTTGGGACGAAGTTTTAGCTTTATATAAAAAAGAAACTGAAAATGGTGGAGTTTTAGACATTTCTAACGATATAGCTTCTACTATAACTAGCCATGATGCTGGTTATATTGATAAAAATCTTGAAAAAATTGTTGGACTTCAAACTGATGCTCCTCTAAAAAGAGCTATTATGCCTAATGGCGGTATTCGTATAGTAGAAAAATCTTGTGAAGCATATAATACAAAAGTTTCTGATAAAATAGAAGATATATATCATAACTATAGAAAAACTCATAATGATGGTGTGTTTTCTGCATATACACCTGAAATAAGAGCTGCTAGAAGTTCTCATATTATAACAGGTCTTCCTGATGGATATGGACGTGGTAGAATTATTGGTGATTACAGAAGAGTTGCTCTTTATGGTGTTGATTTCTTAATTGAAAAGAAACAAGAAGATTTTGCAGCTTGTGTTTCTTCAGATTTTACAGAAGAAATTATTCGTGAAAGAGAAGAAATTAGTGATCAAATTAAAGCATTAAAAGATTTAAAAATTATGGCTGAAAAATATGGATTTGACATTTCTAAACCTGCTACAAATACTAAAGAAGCTATTCAATGGTTATATTTTGCATATTTAGCTGCTATTAAAGATCAAAATGGTGCTGCTATGAGTATTGGTAGAACTTCTACTTTTATCGATATATTTATAGAAAGAGATTTACAAAATGGCACTATTACTGAATCTGAAGCTCAAGAATTAATGGATCATTTTGTTATGAAATTACGTTTAGTTAGATTCTTAAGAACACCAGAATATGATGAATTATTTAGTGGTGATCCTGTTTGGGTTACAGAATCTATAGGTGGTATGGGAATTGATGGTAGAACTCTAGTTACAAAAAACTCTTTTAGAGTCCTTCATACTTTAACTACTTTAGGTTCTTCTCCAGAACCTAACTTAACTGTTCTTTGGTCTACTCATCTACCTGAAGGGTTCAAAAAATATACTTCAAAAATGAGCATAAATACAAGCTCTATTCAATATGAAAATGATGACTTAATGAGAGGTTACTGGGGTGATGATTATGGAATCGCATGTTGTGTTTCTGCTATGAGAATTGGTAAACAAATGCAATTCTTTGGTGCTCGTGCTAATTTAGCTAAAGCCTTACTTTATGCTATTAATGGTGGTAGAGATGAAATAACTGGTAAACAAGTTGCTCCAAAATATCAACCTATTACTTCTGAATATCTTGATTATGATGAAGTTATGGAAAAATTTGATACTATAATGGGTTGGGTTTCTAGAGTTTATATAGATGCATTAAATATAATTCATTATATGCATGATAAATATTCATATGAAGCTATAGAAATGGCTTTACATGATAAAGATATTTTAAGAACTATGGCTTGTGGTATAGCTGGTTTATCTGTTGTTGCAGATTCCCTTTCTGCTATAAAATATGCTAAAGTTAAACCTATAAGAAATGAAGATGGACTAGTTATTGATTATGAAGTTGAAGGTGACTTTCCTAAATACGGTAATGATGATGATAGAGTTGATTCTATTGCAGTAGATATTGTTAAAACATTTATGTCAAAACTAAAAAAGCAAAAAACATATAGACATTCAAAACATACAATGTCAATATTAACAATCACTTCAAATGTTGTTTATGGTAAATATACTGGAAATACTCCTGACGGCAGACGTGCTGGTGAACCTTTTGGTCCTGGTGCTAATCCTCTTCATGGTAGAGATCAAAATGGTGCTTTAGCAGCTTTAAACTCTGTTGCTAAATTGCCTTATAAATATTCTGAAGATGGAATTTCTTATACTTTTGCAATTACTCCAACAGCATTAGGAAAAACTTTAGATTCTCAAGTTAATAACTTAATATCTATGATGGATGGTTATTTCGCACAATTTAGTCATCATTTAAATGTTAATGTATTTAATAGAGATTTATTATTAGATGCTATGGAGCATCCAGAAAAATATCCTCAACTTACAATTCGTGTTTCTGGATATGCAGTTAAGTTTACAAAATTGACTAAAGAACAACAATTAGATGTTATTAATAGAACAATTCATGAAAAAATATAATGATTAGTTTAGGAGGAGTAATAATTTGTTACTCCTCTTTTGTATAATTTTAAATCTTTTAATTATTTATTCTTAAGGAGTTTGTGTTATGGATATTAAAAATACTCTTAGAGTTCATTCTATCGAAACTTTTGGAACTCTTGATGGTCCTGGAATTAGATTTGTTATTTTCTTACAAGGTTGTCCACTAAAATGTTTATATTGTCATAATCGTGATACATGGGATACTAATTTAGGGAATATAACAGAAGTTGCAGATTTAATTTCTGAAATAAAAAGATATGTTCCTTATATGAAATCTTCTGGCGGTGGTGTTACAGTCTCTGGTGGAGAGCCTTTACTTCAGGCAAAAATTATAACTGAATTATTCAAAGAATTGCACAAGCTAGATATCCATACTTGTATTGATACTGCTGGAAGTCTTCCTATAAATGATGATATTACTAGTTTGCTTAAAGTTACTGATTTAGTTTTATTAGATATTAAACATATTGATGATGAAAAATCAAAAATCTTAACTGGTTTGTCTAATAAAAATAATTTAGATTTTGCTAAATATCTAAGCAATAATAATATCCCTGTTTGGATAAGACAAGTTATTCTTCCTGGCTATACTGATGATGAAAATGACTTATTAAAATTAAAAGATTTTATAGAATCTCTTTCAAATGTAGAAAAAATAGAATTATTACCTTACCATGATTTAGGTAAATTTAAATGGAAAGAGCTTGGTTTTGAATACATCTTAAATGATGTTAAATCTGCTACTCAAGAAGACATTAATCGTGCTAATAAAATTTTAAATATCTCATAACCCTTCCACCAGATGTATTTATTGATTTTTTTGGAATAATATGTTATAATAATATGAGCGAACGTTTTGAAAATCAATATGGAGGTGTGACTTATGTTTACAGGTCAAAGATTGTCACTTACAATGCTTGAACAATTCATCGCTGCAGGCACTTTTGCAACAAATCTTCCTACAGCATATCGTAAGTTCGGGCCCAATTTTATTCCTGTCAGACCTATTCCTCCCAGTTGTATAGAGTCAATACAGAAGTTGAATGACCCAGGAGAGCGTGTGGAGGAAAATATTTGTTACGTTCCTGTACCGGGCACCACCATTTGACGGTGCTCGGTGAGGCTGGCTTTTGCCAGCCTCTCTTTTTTAATTTACATAAAATTGATTTTTTATTCATTATATGTTATACTAATAGTGTAGCATATTTTTATATTTTCAGAAGGAGGTACAGTATGAATACTGTAGCAAAACGGAGATTTTCAGAGAAGGAACTCAGAGAGAGAGCACAGGACTGTTTGATTGCTGAACAGAAATGCTCCAAGCATCGCGACAACCATTACACTATCATCTGTTATGGTCCGGATATCAATAGTTTAGATCCGTGCCGCAGGTGGATTTATGATGAGGAGGTCGCAGTTCATGGCAATCCGTCCATGGCACAGATTACAGCTAATAAGCTGGTGCTTTATATTAATGCAAGCGACCTGAATAACAAGATGCGTGAACTCCGCGAGATTATTCTGTAAGATTCCGTTTGGATCATCCGGGAGCAGATAATTTAGCTCCCGGGGGATTCCCCAAAATAAAATCACATACCTGTTACTGGTAATTTAGTTATTCTTTCTGAATAGCTTTTTTCTTTTTTGGGCTCTATTTTTTCTTTATTATTTTCAATTGTTACCGTTAATTCTTCATTAAAATTTAAATCTATTTCTATTTTTTCTTTTAGTTTTTGATATCCATTTACTGTATTTATTTCTTCTATAAAGTATTTTCCTGGAATCATTCCTTCAACTAATATTTCGCCATTTTGGTTTGTTTTTAAATTACTGTAAATTATATTATTATTTTCATCTAATATATTGAATTCTACTCCTTCTAATTTCTTTTTTCCTTCTTTATCTATTTTTATTATTTTTAATTTAGTTTCATTTTTATAATACGTAGTTTCTGTCTTGCCTTCTCCAATTTCATATATATCTCCTGCTAAAGCATAGCTTTGAAGTGAAGAATCTTGTGATTTTCCATATAATATTGGATATGTAGGAAGTTTTCCTTTTACTGTTATTGGTATTATTTCATCTTTTTCTAAACTTTCTATTGGAACTGATATTTTAAATTGTGTTTTTTTAATTTTATTTGTTATATTTCCATTCATATCTAAAATCTTTATAGTTCCTTCTTTATTATTTTGTATTGATATTTCAAATTCTGGTGAACCACTTTCTGTACTTATCTCAAATGTTTTAATTATATTTTTATTTGTTTCATCTACTTTCCATTCTGTTTTTTCAGATATTGCAATATTATTGCTTGGTTTAACATGATTTGAGTTTCTAGCATATTCTACCATTTTCGTCATAGCATTCAATGTTCTCTCCCCTGCTTCACCAACTGCTCCATATCTAGATAAACTATAATTATTAATAACACAATATATTGCTTGTTTAGTCGCTGTATATGCTTCATCTTCATCATATACACCTAATTCTTGTAATGTTTTATATGGATATCCTTGTGTTACTACTCTCCAAACTTGCGGATTATTAACTACATCATCTACTGTTACTTGATAACCTGGATATTCTCCAACTCCTGGTAGCTCTGGATTTATACAGTAGGCTGGATATTCTTTTCCATTATGCATATAAAATACTTTTGTTACTCCTATCGGTCCTCCGTTGCTTGTTAGTTTTAAACATGTTTTTGCTCTTTCTTTTATATAAATATCTGCTTTATCTATGCTGAAACTTGCATTTGATGTTGTTGCCATTAGGCAAGTTATTATTAATATTAATATCGTAATTACTTTTCTTATTTTCATTTTTTATCCTTTCCTATATTATTAAAATTCCTTGTATACACATTCTTTTTTCTGGTTTATTTTCTACACATGTTATTAGTGTTATTTTATTTTCTTTAGTATTTTCTACTACTTCAACATCAGTATCTTGTATTATTCTTATTTGATTTATTTTATAAGTCATTTTTAAATCTTTATATTCATATATAATTTCGTCACCTATTTTTAATTTTTTTAGATCTTTAAAATAATTTACAGGATAACCTCTGTTATGTGCTGCTAATGATATATTTCCTAAAATATATCCGCTATCTGTAAAATGTCCAACATATTTATTTAGTATATCTACTTCTGTTCCATCTTTTATTGGTGCTATTAAATTTATATTTGGAATTTTTATATTCCATATTTCTGTTGAAAATTTTCTTTTTTCTGTTGGTATTTCTTTAATTTTAGTTATTTTATATATTTTTTGAATATTTTTATTATTAACTATTGTTAGCGGTAATAGTACTTGTGTCGCTATAAATAGTAATATTAGTAATATTAAAGATGCTTTTTTTATCAATACTGTAATCGCCTCTTTTCCTTGAATCTAGTGCATTTTCATGATATAATATATATGATGAATTTCTGTTTAAGAGTAGCACAAGGAGGTCTATTATGAAAAGATTTTTTAAACAGATCATCAGCTGCATGGTTTTGGCTTTTATTGCAGTTGCTTCTGTAGGATATATTATCAATTATCGGGCTACGGGAGAGCTTTCTTTTACATCTCGTAATACCCAGGTATATTCTGCATCAGACTTGGTAACACACATCTATACGCTAAACCCTGGTGATAGTTTCATTGCTCTTGCCAATTTTGGAGATAACGATAGTATTAAAATAAGGTTTGAAAATGATGAAGGGAAAGAAAAAATTGGATTCATACATTTTTCTGATTGTTATACGTATGAATTTCCTTTATCTGTCTCTTATTCTTCAGTTGCTGCGAAGCCTAGTATTATTCTTTCGTTTAAATCCAGCATAACTTTCGATCTTTTTTTGAAAGAATTTATTCGGAGCATAGAAGATTACGAGGTTATTGGCGTGTATATGGAGGATTCTGATTATTCAGAAGAGCAAATCAACTTGTCGACAATCTCACATTTTTGTGAAAATCAGCATATCCCTTATGGGTTCGTTTCAGCTTTTACAGATTTTTCTGTTCAAAACTATATTGACAGTAAAGATGTTAATGCTGTTTTTGAATCCTATCGTATATTACCTGAAGTTTTTGATATTGATGCAGTTTTAGACAGTTATGATTTTGATAAAAATCTGTCTGCTTGCATTTTTCAAACCTCTTCAGTTAGACGGGATAACATTCAAAGATATTGGATTGACTCAATCAACAGTACTCATAGCATCTCTGAAGAAGAAATCCTGCTTATGAATTTGGAAGAAAGCGATTATGTAACATATGCTTCTGTTTCCGATAATCTGAAGGTTGAGATTCTTGATAGTTATAACAGTATTGAAAGCAACTAGTTAATCCGGAAATTCATCATGCTACTCGGAATTTAGGGCGTCTGCCCTTTTTTCTTTTATTTTGAATAAAATGTTTTTGAAACTAAAATATATTTAGTTTTTGAATAAAATATAATTTTATTTTAAAAAAATATAATTTTATTTTAAAAAAATAAATTGCAATTTAATGATTTCATATTAATATCTTTTTTATCTTTTGTAAAGCTTTTTCCATCGCCTTGATTCGACATTTTTCTCATTTATTTGTATTTTTTTATTTTATTTTATATTTTTTTATTATATAGTGTGTTATAATTATTTAGACTTATTATTGTAAGTCTCTTATTTTTGAAAGGATTGTGAATTGCTTTATGAAACTTGCAGAGGATAGTTCAAGCTTAGCTGAACATAAATTACTTGTTTTATATATTTTAAATAAAATTGGAAAGCCTATTAGTCAAAAGGCTCTTTTAGAATTGATTACATCTATAACCGAACTTAATTATTTTTATTTTCAGCAATTTTTGTTAGATTTAATTGAAAATAAATATGTAATTTCTTACAAAAAAGATGAAGAACTTTTATATAATATCACTCCTGAGGGAACAAGAGCTATAGAGCTTACTGCTGATATGATTCCTGGTATTTTAAAATTACAAGTTGATAATAATTTAAAAGAGAATCTTGATGATATTGAAGATAAATTTTCTGTTTCTTCTGATTACACTCCAATTGATGAAAATCATTTTACTGTTAAATGTAAGATTGTTGAGAATAATAATATTATGTTTGAAATTCAAACTTTTGCTGGTTCTAAAGAACAGGCTAAAGTTATTGTTGATAATTGGAATACTAAGGCTGAAGAGATTTATCCTAAAATGTTGGATTTGCTTACAAAATAAAAAGAAAGCACTTTATGCTTTCGAGAGTATAGAAAAAGTTGTGTAAATAAATCCTTCCGTGATAAAATAAAAAATATCAAGGAGGGATTTTTTCTATGGGTAAAAAAGTAGAAAAAGAAAAAAATGAATTAGTAGAGGAATTTTTTAGAAAGAATGATCCGAAGAACATCAAATCAATGAGTGATATGTATGCAGCATGGAAAGATTTCTTTGCCCCTGCTTTTCAACAATTATTAGACGCAGAAATGGAAACTAAGCTAGGATATTCAAAAAATGAACGAACAGATAACGAAAATTACCGAAATGGATATTATCCAGAAAGAACCGTATCAACAGAAATGGGAGATATTCCAGTAAAAGTACCAAGAGATAGAAATGGAGAAATCAATTCTGATTTAGTTCCTAAATATTCCAGAACTGTAAATGGATTTGATGAAAAAGTAATTGCCATGTATGCTTTAGGATTATCAGATAAAGACATACAAGAACAAATAAAAGATATATTTGGCTGTAATTTATCGCCAGATATGATAAGTGATATAACAGACAAAATCATACCAGAAATCCAAGAATGGAAGAAAAGAAGATTAGAAGAAGTGTACCCAATCATATTTATAGATGCTACTCATTTTCATGTGCGAGATAATGGACAAATAGTAAAGAAAGCAGCATATGTAGTATTAGGAATAGATAGGGATGGTATGAAGAAGGTATTAGATATTACGATAGGAGAAAATGAAAGTGCAAAATATTGGATGACAGTATTGAATGGATTAAAAAATCGAGGAGTTCAAGATATTCTAGTATTATGTGCAGATGGTTTAACAGGACTAAAAGAAGCAATATCAGCTATTTTTCCAAAAACAGAATATCAAAGATGTATTGTACATCAAATAAGGAACTCTTTAAAGTATGTCCCATATACAGACAAGAAAGAACTAGCAAAGGATTTAAAGACAGTATATCAAGCATCAACAGAAGAAATAGCCTATACAAATTTATTAGAGTTAGATGAAAAATGGAAGAATAGATATCCAGGAGCAATACAAAGTTGGATAGACAATTGGGATGTATTAAGTGTATTCTTTAAGTTTACAGCAGAGATAAGAAAAATCATGTATACAACAAATGCAATAGAAAGCTTAAATAGTACATATAAAAGGATTAATCGTAACAGAAATGTATTTCCAACAGATATGTCGCTATTAAAAGTTCTATATTTATCAACATTAAAAGCAGAGAAAAAATGGTCAAGAATGATTAGTAAATGGGATTTATGCCTATCTCAATTTAGAATTATGTATGAAGGCAGAATCTAAATTTAAGCCTAAAAATAATAGGCTTAAGAAGCAAATTTCTTAAGTCCTATTAAGTTTACACAACTTTTTCTAAAAGATTGATTTTTTAGAAAAATATAGATAAAATAAAATTAGTTATAAAAATGTTAATTTTTTTCAAGTTATCAATCGGAAGGAAATCCGATTTACACAACTTTTACGATAGTCTCATGCTTTCTTTTTTGTTATCTACTTCTTTCGCCTCTTGAACGATCTCTAAATCTTATTCTTTCTTTTTGTCTATCTCGTATATTTTCATCTCTATATCTTTCTTTTATTGTAGTTGCTCTTACTAAAACATCATCATGTATATATTCTTTAGTAACTATTACATCCTTGTATTTATTTCTTAAGTCTTTTGCATAACTTTCAGCTGATTCATCTCTATCTTTAATTTCTTTATAATTCTTTTTGTAAAACATTTTACTTTCTAATTCTTCTTCCATTTTACTACCTCTTTTACTTTAAATTTTTCCTCATCGCTTCATATAAAATAATTGCAGTTGCTACTGATGCATTTAAGCTTTCTGTTTTTCCTGGCATAGGTATTTTTACTTTTTCATCTGCTAATTCTAATACTTCATTTGATACTCCATTTGCCTCATTTCCTATTACTATTGCACTTTTTTCATAGTCTACATCATATATTTTTTTATCAGTTTGCAAGTTTGTTGTTACTATTTTTATTTTATGTTTTTTCATATCTTTTAATGTTTTTACTAGATTATCGCTTTCAATTATATTAACTCTAAAGATTGCTCCCATTGTTGATCTTACTACTTTTGGATTATATATGTCACTACTACCTTTTGAAACTATTATTTGTTTTAAGTTTAGACTATCTGCTGTTCTTAGTATTGTTCCCATATTTCCTGGATCTTGAATATCATCTAAAACTAAAAATAAATTTTCATCATAATTTATAACATTATTACTCTTCTCTTTTTCTATTACTGCGAGTATCCCTTGTGGGTTTACTACATTTGTTAAACTTAAGAATATCTTTTCAGTAACATATATGCATTCATACTTTGCAATTTCGTATTTTGCATCTTCATCTATATTATTTTCTTGTTTACAATCGTCACAAACTATTATTAACTTAATTTTTGCGTTTTCGTTTATTGCTTCTTTTATTAATTTTATTCCTTCAATTATATAACAATTTTCTTGATCTCTATACTTTTTATCTTTTAATTTTTTTAACTTTTTTATAGTTTCATTATCTTTGCTTGAAATTACCATATAACTTCCTTTCAAAATTAAATTTATGTATTTATTTTATATCTGTCAAGAATTTTTTTATTTCTTTTAGTATATCATTAATATCTTTTAGAATATATGTTACATATGGATTTTTGGCTGGTGAGAATTTTATCCTCATTCCATATTTTTTAATTAACTCATCTACTACTTGAAAATCAAATAGTTTTTCATCAAAATAGAATATAACTTTATTTGTTTTTTGAGATATTTTTATTATATTTTTATCTCTACACATATTTCTTATTCGTGCTATATCAATAAGTTTCTCAATTTCTTTTGGCATATTTCCATATCTGTCGATTATTGAATCTGTTATATCTTTTAATTCTTCTTCGTTTTTACATAAAGCAATTGCTTGGTATATTTCTATTTTTTGATTTGAATCTTCTATATATTCATCTGGTATATAACTTGATACATTTAGTTCTAATTGTACGTCAATTTCTTCTTGTACTTCAATACCTTTCATTTCACTTACTACTTGATCTAATAATTTGCAATACATATCATATCCAACTTGTTCCATATGTCCATGTTGCATTTCTCCTAGTATACTTCCAGCTCCTCTTATTTCTAAGTCTCTCATTGCAATTTTAAATCCTGATCCAAATTCAGTGAATTCTTTTATTGCTTTTAATCTTTTATCTGCTATTTCTGATAATAGTTTGTCTTTTTTATACATAATATATGCATAACCTTGTTTATCACTTCTTCCAACTCTTCCTCTTATTTGATATAATTGTGCTAATCCAAGTCTATCAGCATTTTCAACAACTATTGAATTTGCGTTTGGAATATCTATCCCTGATTCTAAAATTGTTGTACAAACTAGCACATTTATTTTTTTATTTATAAAGTCTTGCATTATTTCTTCTAGCTCTCTACCAGTCATTTTTCCATGTGCTATTCCTATTTTCGCTTCTGGTACTAGTTCTTGTAATTTATTTGCTTTTCTTTCTATTCCCTCTACATTGTTGTACAAATAAAATACTTGTCCTTCATGCTCTAATTCTTTTGTTATTGCTTCTTTTACAATTTCGTCATCATATTCTAAAACATATGTCTGCACTGGTTTTCTATTTTGTGGAGGTTCATAAATTACTGACATGTCTCTAATTCCAAGAATAGACATATGTAAAGTTCTTGGAATTGGTGTAGCTGTCATTGTCAATACATCCACATTTGTTTTTAATTCTTTAATTTTCTCTTTATCTTTTACACCAAAACGATGTTCTTCGTCAATTATTAATAATCCTAAATTTTTAAATTCTATATCTTTGCTAAGTAATCTATGAGTTCCAATTACTACGTCTATTTCCCCTTGTTTAATTTTTTTAGCTATTTCTGTTTGTTCTTTTTTAGTTTTAAATCTATTTAATAAAGCTACTCTTATCGGAAATTTTTCCATTCTTTCTTTAAAGCTATCATATTGTTGCTGTGCTAAAATTGTTGTTGGAACTAAGTATGCTACTTGTTTTTGATCCATGCAAGCCTTAAAAGCTCCTCTTATTGCTACTTCTGTTTTTCCGTATCCTACATCTCCACAAAGAAGTCTATCCATTGGCTTTTCTGATTCCATATCTTTTTTTACTTCTTCTATGCATCTTATTTGGTCATCTGTTTCTACATATGGAAAACTATCTTCAAACTCTGTTTGCCATACTGTATCTTTAGAAAAACTATATCCTTTTGAATGTTGTCTTTTAGCATATAATTCTATTAATTCTTTAGCTACTTCTCTTAAATTATTCTTTACTTTTGATTTAGTATTTTCCCATTCTTTGCTTCCTAATCTATTTATCTTCGGAGCTCCATCTCCTGAACCTATATATTTTCGTATGTTGTCTAGTGAACTTGTTGGAATATATAGGATATCTCCATCTTTATATTTCACTTTAATATAGTCTTTTGTTACTCCATCTGCTTTTATAGTATTTACACCTATGTATTCTCCTATTCCATGAGTTCTATGAACTATGTAATCTCCTACTTTTAAGTCTGCAAATATTACTGTTTCTCCCTCTTTGAAGCTTTGTGTTAATTTTGTTTTTTTCTTTTCTTTTATTGTAAATAATTCATCTGCTGCTATTACTAAAAGATTGGCATCAAAGCTTTCAAATCCAGCAGATATAGTTCCAGATGTGATTGTTACCACCCCTGGAACTATGTCATTTTCTAATTTTTCATCTAATATATACTTTATATTTTTTTCATCTAATAGCTTTGATAATTTTTTTGCATTTTCAAAACTACCACTTAAGACTACTGTTTGTTTTTTGTTTTTATTTGCTTTTTGTAATTCCTCAAACAATAAATCCATTGAACCACGAAAAAAGTTGACCTCCCTATAGCTAAAGCTATATCCGTTTCTTTTTGCATGCATACTTTGGATATCTGTAAATCCAATTTCTTTATTTTCTAAATATATTGTTTGTTTTTTCTCTAGTTTTTCTGTTACTTTTGTATAATTTTTTAATTCTTGCAAACCTTGGATAGGTATTTTTTTCTTTTCTACTAATCCTTTTAAGATTGTTTCTGTATCCTTTATTATATTTTCTGATCGAGCTTTTATTTTTGAAGCTTCATCTAAAAATATTATATAGTCTTTACCTAGATAATCTAAAAATGTTTCTGGCTTATTATAAAAGTAATTAAAATATTTATCTATTTTATTAGAGTAATCTCCATTTTTTATTTGTTCAATATCTTCTTTTGCAATATTATATAATACTCCTGCAAACTTGCTTTTCTCAATTTTTTCACATACTGTTTCTAAATCATTTTCTAGTATATATTCAAAAGCAGGATATATTTCTATTTCATTAACCATGTCTGTAGAACGTTGAGTTAATATATTAAATTTTCTAATTGAATCTATTTCATCTCCCCAAAACTCTACACGGATTCCTGACTTATTATCTATTGCAATATCTGCGATTCCACCTCTTATGCTGAATTGTCCTTTTCCTTCTATTAGATCATATCTCTCATATCCTAATTTTATTAAAGTTTCTTTTAATTGCTCTAGACTTAGCTCTTGTCCTACTTTTAAGTTTAATATATTTTGATATAGCACTTTTCTTGAAATCATGGGCTGCATTGCCGCTTCTATTGTTGTAACTATTATATTGCCTTTTTGGTTTACTATATCATTTAATATTTTTATTCTTTCAAATAATGTATCTTTACTTTCGGCAATATAATCATAAGCAAAAATTTCTTTTTTGGGAAAGAAATCCACTTTTTCTTCAAAATATGTTAAATCTTTTACTATTTTCTTTGCTTGCAATTCATTATAAGTAATTATGCATATTGGCTTCTCTTCATAAAAATGTGTTGAATATGCTAAATGAATTTTTCCACTGTCTGTCATTCCTGATATCATCATTGGTGATATTTCTTTAGACACATCATCTAAATATGTTTTATATTTCTTCACGTTTGGAATTGTTTTTACCAATGAATTCATATTTATCTCCTCTATATTTATATATATTTAAATTCTGTCTTTATTTATAAACTCAGTTTAAAATTATATCACGTTTTTCTATATCTTTCAATTGTTTTCTTGTAAATCATTTATATTAGTGGTATAATATTCATAGTTTTTATGTTAACAGAAAGGATTTTTTTATGGCAAATAAATTTAGTTCATATGTAGAAAAAGATTCTCTTGAATATAATGTTTATAAAGCTGAAGAGCGCTTAGCTTCACAGTTAAAGAGAGGTAATAATGAAGCTAAGTATACTTCAATATATTTACCTACGGTTATTTCTCATTTAAAAAGTATTATAACTGATAACCCTGATTTAACTACTGAAGAAATTAACACTATTTTATTCAAAGAAATTGATGATTATGCAAAAACTGTTTATGAAAATGCCTATGTTTTTGGAGAATATTTAGAATATCTATGCTGTCAGTATTTATCATCACATCCTGAAAAATATAAAGAACTTTCTGAAGATTTGCTTACTTCTAAATTAGATTTTGAAAATATTGGTTTTGAAAATTGTAAAACTTTTGATGAGTATTTGCTTTTGTATATATATAGCAGAAAAAGGGATTTGTTTAAACAAATATTTGACTCGTATCCATCATTTCCTCATACTCAAGAAAATTATAAAAATTTTGATAAATTATTACAAGATAATATTAGAATAGCTTCTAAGTTTTATTTTGATGAATATTTTTCATTACCTGAAGTCTCAAATGTTCTTGCATCTGATGACCATTCTGCCAAAAAAAGAGCTAAAATAAAAGAGTATTCTACATGGTATAGAAATCCTAGAGATAAAAAAGATTTTGAGCTATATACAAATATATTTATGTATGGCTCTTATCAATATATTCTATCTGATCAAGAATATATTTCTCACGAAATGAGAAAAGATTTATCTCGAGCTATTTCTAGGACTGTCGGTCAACTTGATAACTTAGGTCATCTTGATGATTATATGGTTGATTTTGTTTTTGAAATGTCTCGTATGGAATATCCTGAATTTGCTAATGTTATTTGCGATAATGGTTTTCCATCTAAAGAATTTGTTGAAGATTTAGTTAAAAAATCAAAGGATCTTTCTGCTTTAGATTCTTCTATTGATATGATGCCTGAATCAGAAAGGCCTAGAGCTTTTTCTAAGATTTCATATCTAAAACGTTTGCTTAATCAGAAAAAAGAAGAAATTAGGTCTCATTTGAATAAAGAAAAAGTTAAATCTGCTTTAGGCGAAAACTTTTTAAATTCTTCAAAAAATGTTTCTTTAGAAGGATTACTCGCTCTTAATTCTTTTTGGGCTAATAGATATGTTAAAGAATTAAATTTATATGCTCAAGCTATGTTTGCAATTAATAAGTTTGATCTAGTTGATAAAGTAAGAGAAGATACTTCGACTTTCATTTCTGAAAAAGATTTACAAAGTATGCTTATTCAAATGGATACTTTTTATCAACATGCAAATTTATTTTTATCAGAACAACAAAGACTTCTTCATTCATCATCTAAAGAAGATGATGAAACTGAATACGAAGATGGTGATGTAGAAGAAAAGATTTTTAGATTTTCTTATGAACCTTTCACAAATGATATTTCTAAAAAATTTGGAGAACAAAAATATGCTTCTTATTTTTCTCAGCTTTTACCTGACTGTAAAAATGATATAAAAGATGATTCAAATTGGTATATTAGACTTTTTAATCCTATCTTCTCTAGCTATTTAATGAAAAATGAAATGCTTAATGTATTGCTTTTAAGTATAGGAAATTCGCAATCCGAAACTTTTCCTAATGCTGGAATTATATTAGAAAATCACAAAGCTGAATCTACTGAGTCTTTAGATGGTAAGTCAGCATATATTCCATATTTTCCTATAATTGGTTTGGATGCTGGACTTTCTTTTCCAGTTCGTATACACATTAAGAAAACTGCCTTAATTGATTTTCTAAAATCTTTTAATGGTAATGCGATGCTTCCTATTTATGAAGGTTCTAGTGATTTTCATAGCCCTTACAAAAAAAATTCTCCACTTGCTGCATCACTAATAATGCCGCTTACCGAAAAAATTAAAACAATTTTTAGAAAGGGAATTTCTAAATCCGAATTTGCTTCTGCAAATTCTCAGGATTATCACCCTCATGCAAAGTTTGTTTCGCATTTAGCTTTTAATTCTGTAAAAAAAGTGCCAGCTCATTTAGCTACGGTTGATAATTCTAAAAGAAAACCTAAATCTACTTTTGTTAGAAGATATATTAATTTAGAAAATGGTTTTATCTATAAATTAGTTGATGATAAATATGTTAAGGTTGACCCTAAAACTGTTTCAAAATCATCACAAGGAGATGATGAATATGAATTTTAATAAAAATGTTTTTTCTAAGCATTTTAAAGATAATGATTATGATTTTTGCGCTGAAATGCTTAGAAGTTCAATAATCGATTTTTTAGTAGATAAAATTAAACTAAAAAAGCCTGATTATAAGTATTCTACAATTACTTTCTTAAAAAACGATTGTTTTACTTATTTAGAGCCTGTCTATCAAGATATGGCTGTTCAGCTTTATACTTTTAGTTTTAATGAAGAGCCTTCTGAATATGAATTGTCTCGTATGATGGAGATGTATCAATATTTAATAGTTAATGATAAAAAAGAACAATAATACATTGTTCTTTTTTTGTTCATACTGAATATTTTTTACTATGAAAAAGTTTAGTAATTATTTATTGACTGTTTTGATAATTATCTTTGGAATATGTTTAATTGCATTTTCTAAATCTAATATTTTATCTGTTCAGTCATCTTTAGATTTGTTTTTAAACGCAATATTTCCTAGTTTATTTCCATTTTTAATTGTATGTGAATTACTTTCATATACTTTTGTTTTTTCTTTTTTATCGACCAAATTTGGACGAATTATGAATTCTGTTTTTAATGTATCTTCTATAGGAGCTTATCCATTTGTGCTTGGTCTTTTTAGTGGGTATCCTGTAGGTGCTAGAATTGTCTCTAGTCTAAGACAAGAAAATAAAATTTCAAAATCTGATGGTGAAAAATTATTAGTTTTTACTAACAATGCTGGTCCTATTTTTATTTTAGGAACTATTGGAATTGGAATGTATGGCTCTGCTAAAATTGGTTTTTTGCTTTACTTTATTCATATTATTTCTAGTATAACTATTGGCATTATTTTGGGAAAGCTCTATAGAAACATGTATCGTGATGCTGTTTCTAGTACTTACATGGATTTTTCTACTTTCGGTGAGATTGTTTCTAGTTCTATTAAAAAAGCTTTTTATACTTTAAGTACTGTTTGTGGTTTTGTTATTTTATTTTCATTAGTTATTTCTATGATTCAAGTTTCTGGTATCTTGAATTTTATAAATAATATATGGATTCAAAATTTTATTTTAGGTTTAATTGAAATTACTAGTGGAATTAATCTTATTTCTGGAATTGCAAGTACAAATCTCTTAGTAAAATTATTATTTACTTCTTTTCTTTTGGGTACTGGCGGTATTTCTGTTTTGCTTCAGGTTTGGAGTGTAATTTCTGACTCTGATTTGTCTATAAAACCTTATTTTATTGCTAAAATTTTAAATGGTGCTTTATCCTCAGTTATTTTATATTTAGCTTACTTATTTGTGATGTAATAGATAAAAAATCTCCCAATTATTAATAAAATAATTGGGAGTTAAAATTTATTCTTTTATTGCTTTTTGTAGCATTTTAATTTCTTCTATTTGATCTGTTCTTGCAAAATAGTCTTCTTCACTTACTTCAGTTACATATATTTTGTCTTTCATTCCAAACTCTTCAAGCCATGCTAGTTCTTTTTTTAAAGACTCATAATTTTCATGCTTTCTTCCATGAGTTTTCTTTTCTACGTATCCATCATTATTTAATGCTGCTGCAAAATGAATTTGTTTTACATATTTTTCACAGTCTTCTTTATTTAGTTCTTCATGTAGCATTGTGTTAAAGTCTTTTTTTAGAATATTTGCTTTACAGTGCATATGAGTAGTATCTATACAAGCTCTCAAATTTGGATGGTCAATATATTTACATATTTCTATTACTGAACATTCTTCTTTTTCATCTAGTAACATAAATAAGTTTTCAATTAGCATTATTACTTCTGTATTTTCTATTATTTTTAAATACTCTTTAATAGTGTCTGCTAGTCCACTGGCTTTATATTGTTCTTTTGTCCAATATGTATGATAATTTATACATATTTTTATGTTTAATTCCTTTGATAGTTCTACTAGCTTATGTAGTTGGCTGGCAATAAGCTCTCTATCTTTTAGGACTAGTAGTTCTATATTATAATCTGATAAAGGTGGGTGTACTATGATTTCTTTTAAATTTGGAAATTCTTCTTTTCTTTGCCTTATTAGACTTTCAAAATCGAATTTATCTGCAATATTTTTTTCGTGAAAAAACTGTAATTCCATTCCTTCACTATTTCTATTTATTTCGTTCATTTCTTCACTCATATCTTGTAAACTAGTTTTAGGATAAATTTTCATTTGTTATCACCTTTTTTCTTTTAATTTTCTTTTGATTTTAATATTTTTAAAGCACTTTTAAAGTTCATTTTTGTTCCAGTGTTTAATATTGCTGATGAATATATTTTTATAGATATTTTGGCAATTATTATAATTGATATAATTAGTATAGCAGCTGATGATACTATTTCTCCTGTTTTCGCACTGCCTACTAGGATTCTAAGTGGCATACAGAATGGTGATGAAAATGGGAATACTGCTGCAAATAAATTAATATCGCTTGCAGGATTCATCATTGAAAAATATGCTAAATAAAATCCTATCATAACAATCATGGCTATTGGTCCATTTGCTGATTGAATATCTTCTGGCTTTGTAACCATTGATCCTGTTAAAGCATATAAGAATGCATACATAAAATATCCTAGTAAAAAGTATGCTAGAGTTGCGATATAGAAAACTGGTGTTAGGCTTGACATATCAAATACCGTTTTTAATAATTCTGCATCTAAGAATAAGTTAGCAGATAATACTGTTACTCCTACAATTATTATTACTTGCGCTATTCCAACTATTCCTATTCCTAATGTTTTTCCTAATACTATTGTTCTAGGTGATGTTGATGTTACTAATGTTTCCATTATTTTAGATGTTTTTTCTGTTGTAATTGAAGTTGATACTTGATATGCACAGAAATATATTGCAAAGAATAATGCTATACTTATCATCATTGATATAAATATATTTCCAGAAGCAGCATTTTCATCTGTTTGGATTACATTTACATCAAATTGTGTAAACATTGCTTGTAGTTGTTCTTGCGTTATGCCTGCCTTTTGAATTTGAACAGCCGTATATTGTGTTTGAAAACTTTCTAATAAATCTTCTGGTATGCTTTCTCCCATTGATAGGCTACTTACTACATAGTCTATTTTTATTGTATTTTCTTCTTTTTTAAATATAAAACATGAATTATATTCTTCATTGTTAATTTTTTCTTTTATTTCATCTTGTGACGTTTTTTCTTTAGTTATTGTATATTCGTATTCTTCATTGTCTGTATCTAATTTTATTAATTCTTTTCCAAAAATATTTTCTTCATCTACAATTAATATTTTTGCTTTTTCGTCATCAGAAGATTTTGAAAATGCTTCGATGATATTAGGTACATTAAATCCTATAATTATTATTCCTATAATTATTAACATTGATATTATAAAAGATTTTCTTTTTATTGTCTCTTTTATAGTAAATTCCATTACTGTAAATAAGTCTTTCATTTTATTCACCTACCTTTTCTATAAAAATTTCGTGTAATGTAGGTTTTAATATTTCATATTTTTCTACTTTAACTTTTTTGGCAACTAGTGTTTCTAATATCTCTTCTGCCTGTTTTTCATTTTCGATTTGTATTATATATTTATTTCTATTATGTTCTTTTACTTTTAGATTATCGATAACTTTTGTAATATCTTCTTTTGTATCTATTTCAAGTTTATTTTTAGGATATACTGATTTTATTTCGTTTAAATTACCTTTTAATACTGTCTTACCTCTACTTAAAATAACAATATCATCACAAAACTCTTCTACTGAATTCATTTGATGACTGGACATTACTATATATTTTCCTTTTTCTACTAATTCTAATATGACATCTTTTAAAAGGTCTGTATTTACTGGATCTAGTCCACTAAATGGTTCGTCTAAAACTACTAAATCTGGATTATGCATTACTGCTATTATAAATTGTATTTTTTGTTGATTTCCTTTTGATAATTTTTCAGCTAAACTGTTTTTATATTCTGTCATCTTTAATCTTTCTAGCCAATAATCTATATTTTTTTCTGCATCAGCTTTCTTCATTCCTTTTAATTTTGCAAAATACATAAGTTGATCAACAATTTTACTTTTAGGGTATAATCCTCTTTCTTCTGGTAGATAGCCAAAGTTTACAGATTTTCTATCTACAGCTTTTCCATTCCATGTTATATTACCTGTGTCTTTTTTTATTATACCAAGCATCATTCTTATAGTTGTTGTTTTTCCTGCTCCATTTGTTCCTAGTAGAGCAAAAACTCCTGGTTTTGATATTTCAAATGAAATATCATCTACTGCTTTTTTGTCAATAAATGTTTTTGTTACATTTTCAATTTTTAATCCCAATTTTCTTCCTCCTATTTTTCTAATAATGTTAATAATCCTGTCATAAACTCGATAATTCTATAATATTTGTACAAATATGCTTTTGTTTCATTGTCATTGGTAATTGGCTTAGTTAAAACTTCATTATCAAAGAATCTAAAAAATACCATATTTTTGTGAATCATGTATTCATATTTATATTTTGTTTCTTCTTGAAATTTTACAATATATTCTAATACTTCATCTGTTAAAACTTTTCTTGCTTCTTCTATTGATTCTGCATACATATATAGTCCTTGACCTGGAATTTCGAATTTCTCTTTTTTATTGTTCTTACTATTTACTTTCATTACATCTATTTCATCAATTGATTTTGCTAGAGTTCCATATATAAAAATTCCTCTAAATAATTCTTTATTGCTTCCTTTTACTATTATATTTGAAAGTGAAATATTATGATTTTCTTTTGATCCTGAAATTACACCTTTAGACTCTAATCTTCTATACATTCTATTAAAACCTGATTTTCTATAATAGCTTCCTGATAGTTCTTCATCTTTTTCATAAATAAATCCATCTTCAATGTGTACAGCTAATTCTGATAATGCAAATTCACTATATTTATTTTGTTTTTCGATTATTTTTCTTTCACCTTTAAAAGTGTAGAAAGTGCAAAATATAAACATCATTGCTGCTACTGTTAAAAAAATGTACTTTGAATTAGGTTCTCCTGTTATAAATGATATAATTAAACAAACTACTATTATTCCTATTATTAAGCCCTCTGACTGTCTGATATCTTTTTTATATTCGCTAACGTTTTTTCTTTCTTTTTCAAGCTTTTCGTTTGTCCATTCATAAATTTTTTCAAATTTTTCATTCATACTTATTACCATCTTTCGTATTATTTTGAAAAAATTATATCACATTATATTATTTTTTACTATGTTGAAAACAAAAAAAATAGACAGATAGAAATATCTGTCTATTAAAAATTATTGCATTTCTTCTACTAGTGACTCTAATACTTCTATATCCTCAAATTTTTCTACTAAATCATTTATCTTTTCTTGTGATTCAGTTAAATAATTTTGAACTGCTGTTTGATCATTCATGTCTATAGATTCTTTCTTTGGTATTGTTGGTATTGAAGCTTCTCCAACTTTTATATTTGATTTTGCTATTAAATCCATTTTTGCAACTATATAGTCTGGAATATTTACATCTATAGATAATGTTGTTGTATCTTCATATTCTTTGTCATCATTTTTTGTGATTTCTGATTTTACAGTTATTGTTCCATTTCCATATTCACCAGCATTAACCTTTATGCTCGCTTCATTTTTTGATTCTTCTTGAACATAATCTATTTCAAAAGAGAAGTCTGTTCCTAATTCTTTAGCAATTGTTTTTGATGGTGTAACTTTTAAGTTTATTCCATTTTCTTTTTCTGTTAAAGTAATATTAGCTATATCTATAGAAACTCCTTGAAATTTTGCAGCGATATTTATATCTGTTGTTTCTTTATTAAATGTTGTTTCTACACTTACTTTTGTATCTTGAATTTCTAATACTATGTCTGTTCTATATACTTTTGTTGATGTTGCATAAACAATTAATTTTAATGAACCATCAAATTCTAATTCATCTATAGCATCATTTATTTCATCTATATTATTGTATATTTCATCAACTACATTTTTAAATTCTTCTGCTGAATCTTCATCAAGTTCTGTTGCCATTTCAGCAAAAGTATTCATTGTATTTTGTAATATTTCTTTTAGTTGTTCATCATCTTTAAATGTTTCTACGTATTCTTTTAGTAATTCTTTTAAATCATTATCATCTAATTCTAAAGTAAGTTTTTGACAACTTTTATCTTTTCCATTAACTTCTACTTTGTCTTTTTTTGATTCTATTTCTTTTGATTTTGAATTTATAAAGTCTTTAAATACTTTTTCGTATCTTTCTGATATTTCTTCTTGTGTCTTTTCATCTATATCTACAGACTCGCTTACTTTGTTAGCACTTTCCATTCCTGTAGTTATCATTTCTTTTATTTCGTCTAATGATACGCCTTCTTGTTTTAATATATCTTCAATATCTTTTTCACTTAGAGTTAACCATTTTGAGTTTATTGTTTCTGAACGTATTCCTAATTGAGAACCATCATATACTGCTTCTCCTGATAATTCTACATCTTCAACTTCTCCATCAAGTTTTACATATGCAGATTTATCTCCATCATATTTTGCTGTTAATTTTAATTTTGTTTGATTTAATAAATCTACTATATCATCAATATCAGATTGATCTGTTGAAGCATCTTCAATCTCTAGTTTATCAATTTTGGTAGATAATTCAGTAGATACTTCAAAAGCAGAGCTTGATTCGTAATTATTTAAAACTTTTAATTCATTTCCATTTTCTTCATTTTGTTCAAATAGATTTTTTAATGGCTCTGTAAAAGATTCTCCTAATTTTTCAATTCCTGCTGACATTTTGCTTTTTTTGCTTAGGTTTACATCCCAAACGCCTGTTGCAAGTAAAATTCCTACTGTTATTGCTGCAATAATTATAACTGCTATTATAGCAATTATGATTTTCTTTACTTTATTGCTGTTTTTCATATTTTCCCCCTATAAAATTTATATTTAATATATAATACATATTTTGTATTATAAAATATTGATAACTTTTATCTAAAAGTATATGTTTGGCTAAAATCATTACCATCTATTTTCATATCAACTTTTATAGCCTTTTCTTCAGCTTCATATTTTATTTTAAAATATGTAACTTTGTCACACACTTTTATTTTATTATAATATATGCCTTCATTGACATATGATAATATATTTCCAGATTCCATGAATTTAATTGCAGTTCCATCTTTGTCGACATCTGTTGGTGTATCTACATTTGGAAATTCATATCCTATACTAGTCAATTCCATATTAGCAATTGCTGCAGTTATATTACTTTTTTCTTGAGTTGTTTTAGTTTCTTTTAACAAGCAATAATTCACTTTACTAAAGTCTGCTGATGCTTGTGTTCCTTCATCAACATTATCTAATCCTTTAGTAAAGAAACCTGTTATCCTTCCTACTATTACCATTATAGTTAGCAACAATGCTATATATGTAAGTAAACTAATTAAAGTTACACCTTTTTCTGATTTCATTTTTTCACCTCTATAATATAATATATTATAAATAATTAATTATCAATATTTTATTGTATATTTCACATAAAAAAAGAATGGATTATACATCCATTCTTTTTTATCATTAAATGTGAATTATTGTAATTCAACAACTGCTCCAGCTTCAACAAATTTAGCTTTGATTTCTTCTGCTTCTTCTTTAGCAGCTCCTTCTTTAACTGTTTTTGGTGCTCCTTCAACTAAGTCTTTAGCTTCTTTTAATCCTAATCCTGTTACATCTCTAACAACTTTGATTACAGCTATTTTGTTTGATCCAGCATCTTTTAATACGATGTTGAATTCTGATTTTTCTTCAGCTGCTGCGGCTCCTGCTGCTCCTGCTGCTGGTGCTGCAACTGCTGCTGCAGTTACTCCGTATTTTTCTTCAATTCCTTTTACTAATTCTGATAATTCAATAACTGTTAAGCTATCGATTTCTTCTAATAATTTTTCTATTTTTTCCATTATAAAAATCCTCCTAAAATTTTATTTTTTATTTATTTTGTGATTTCTAAAGTTCACTTCTTTTTATTATTCTGCTGCTTCTTTTTGTTTTGCTACTTGATCAAGAGCAACTGCAAGTTTTGAAATATTTCCAAGTAATGCTCCAGCAAGTTTTGCAATAAGTACTTCTCTTGATGGAAGTTTTGCAAGTGTTATTAAATCTTCTTTAGATACTACTTTTCCGTCAATTACACCTGCTTTGATTTTATAGAAATCATTATTTTTAGCATATTCATATACTGCCTTTAATGAATCTAAATAGCTGTCTTCTGCTGTTATAACTGCTGTAGGTCCAACTAAGAATTCTTCTAATCCTTCGATTTTGCATTCTGCTAATGCTCTTTTTGTTATGTTATTTTTAATAACTGCATAATTTCCATTAGCATTTCTTAATGTTTTTCTTAATGCTGTTACATCTTCTACATTTATTCCTCTATAGTCTGTTAAAAGAATTAAAGATGATTTTTGCATTTTTTCAGCTAATTTTTTTACTTCTTCTTCTTTTTGTTTTAAGATTGTTTCGCTAGCCACTTTTTCTACACCTCCCATGTTTTGTTTATTTATTTAATTTAAATTAAAAAACTTCAATCTGCCAACTCTCGAGGCAAATTGAAGTTATATATTTTATACTTCACAATTTTACCTCGGTAGGATTTACTTTTTTACCTACTGTCTTTGGCTCTATATTATATTATTTTTGGTTTATGAATAAACCAGGTCCCATTGTAGTAGACATTGATACACTTCTAATGTATTGTCCTTTTGCTGCTGCTGGTTTTGCTTTGATTATTGCTTCTATAATTGTTGTATAGTTTTCTAATAATTTATCAGCTCCAAATGAAACTTTTCCAAATCCTAAGTGAATAATATTAGTTTTGTCTAATCTATATTCAACTTTACCAGATTTGATTTCAGCTATTGCTTTTTTAACGTCCATTGTAACTGTTCCTGATTTTGGATTTGGCATTAATCCTTTTGGACCTAATACTTTACCTAATCTTCCAATTACACCCATCATATCAGGTGTAGCAACTATAACATCATAGTCAAACCAGTTTTCTTTTTCTATTTTTGGAACTAATTCTTCAGCTCCCACAAAATCTGCTCCAGCTTCTTCAGCTTCTTTGGCTTTATCACCTTTAGCAAATACTAAAACTTTTTGAGTTTTACCTGTTCCGTGTGGTAATACTACTGTACCTCTAACTTGTTGATCAGCATGTTTTGAATCAACTCCTAATTTAACATGTAATTCAACTGTTTGGTCAAATTTTGTTTTTGGCATTTTTTCAATTATTTCTAAAGCTTCTGCAGCTTCATAAACTTTTGTACTATCTACTAATTTAGCAGATTCTTGATATCTTTTTCCTTGTTTCATTTTTATTCCTCCTTTGGTTTTAACGGGGTAATATTTCCCCTCCCAATTTTTAATAACTATTCTGTAACAACAACACCCATAGATCTTGCTGTTCCTTCAACCATTCTCATAGCTGCTTCTACTGATGCTGCATTTAAATCTTCCATTTTTTGCTCAGCTATTGCTTTAACTTGTTCCTTTGTTATTTTTGCAACTTTTTCTGTATTTGGCTTTCCAGATCCTTTTTGGATTTTTAAAGCTTTTTTAATTAAAACTGCAACTGGTGGAACTTTTGTTATAAATGTGAATGATTTATCTTTATAAACAGAAATAACAACTGGTATTGTCATACCTGGTTGATTAGCTGTTCTATCATTGAATTCTTTAACGAATTGCATGATATTAACACCGCTAGATCCTAAAGCTGGTCCAACTGGTGGAGCTGGTGTTGCTTTTCCTGCTTCAATTTGTAATTTAATAACATTAACTACTTCTTTCTCTGCCATTATCTAGCACCTCCTTCAAAATGAAATATATTAATCAATTTTTTGCACTTGTGCAAATTCAAGTTCTACTGGTGTTTCTCTACCGAACATAGATACTAAAACTTTTACTTTGTGCTTTTCTTTATTAATTTCTTGTACTACACCAATAAAGTTTTCTAATGGTCCATTTAGCACTCTTACGTTATCATTAACATCATAGTCAATGTTAACTGGTACATCATCAAATCCCATATTTCTTATTTCATCATCTGTAAGTGGAATAGGATCTGTTCCTGAACCTACGAAACCTGTAACACCTCTTGTGTTTCTAACGATATACCAAGATTCTTCTGTTACAATCATTTTTACTAAAACATATCCAGGAAAAACTTTTTTTAGATTTGTCTTTCTTTTTCCTTCTTTAATCTCAACTTGCTCTTCCATTGGAACAATAATATTAAAGAAGAAATCTTCTAGTTCTCTATTTTTTATAGTTTTTTCTAGGTCTGTTTTTACTTTATTTTCGTATCCAGAATATGTATGAACCACATACCATTTTGGCTCTAAGCTATTGTCAACTTGAGACATTTGTGTAGCCTCCTTTATTTTAGATTTTATTTAGCATTTTCTCCTGTTGTATTAGCTTATTGATTTTCTTGATTTAAAACTACATTCTCAGTTCCTTCAACATTTACTTCTTCAACTGGAGTTTCGTTTGTAGTTTCATTTGTAGCTTGATTTTTATTTTCATCTTTTTGAATTGCATTTGAAGTTTTAGTTATAACAAATTCATAACCTTTTTCAAATCCTATATCAAGAACAAATACTATCGCAGCTATTATTATTACAACAGCAATTACTGTTACTGTTTTTACAGCTAATTGTTTAGCTGTTGGCCAAGTAACTTTTTTTAATTCTGCTTTAAAATCTTTAAAGAAAGTTTTTCTTTCTTTTTCATTTTTTACTTTATTATTTTTTGTGTCTTTAGCCATTATTTTTCCTCCTTAAAGGACTATTTTGTTTCTTTGTGTGTTGTACGTTTTTTACAGAATTTGCAATATTTTACTATTTCTAATCTATCTGTATTATTTCTCTTGTTTTTTTGTGTCATGTAATTTCTTCTTTTACATTCTGTGCATTCTAATGTTATAGATTCTCTAGGTCCTTTTGCAGCCATCTACTACACCTCCGTTTTATTTTTGTGAAGTTTTTTATATTTTATTTTAACGATGTGATGCATGATAAATCATGCTTTAATACTTTATCACAAAACGTTTATATTGTCAATCTTTTCCGCTATTTTTTAGTACTTTTTTTCTTTTTTTGAACTGAGTATCCAAATTTTCCTATTTTGTTTCCTAATTCGTAATATCCTCCATTAGCATATGCTATTAAATTGCACTTACTTATATCAAATGCACCATTTTCATCAATATATTTTTCATCGCTATCGATTGATAAAACATCTGCTATAAACATATGATGTGATCCCATTTCTTTTATGTCAGTTACTTTGCACTCTATAGATACTGGTGATTCTGCTATTGCCGGTGCTTGTATAAATTCACATTTCTGTTTAGTTAATTTCATTTCTTTAAATTTGTCTACTTTTGCACCTGTTTTTACTCCACACCAATCTGTAGCAAATGCTAGTTTTTTAGTTGTTAGATTTATTACAAACTCGCCTTTTTCTTTTATTATGTTATAAGAATATCTTTCTGGTCTTATAGATATATATACTTTTGCTGGATTTGTATTTAATATGCCTGTCCATGCTACAGTTATAATATTAGATTTTTCCATATCTCCACATGATACCATAACTGCTGGTATTGGATATATAAATGTTCCTGATTTCCATATTTTTTTTGACATTTTATCTTTCTCCATTACTTTCCCCAACAGCTTTTCGATGTTGCATTGTTGAAGATAAATTCGTGTGACTTTTATTTTTATCTGTATTCAGCATTTTAGGTAATTCTGGAATTGCTGGTACTGTTTCTCTAAAAATCTTCCCAGTTGCATCATCTCTACTATATAGTTCTATTATTTCTTCATCTATTTTGTATATAACAGCCATTGACTCAATATCTTCTTTTTTTCTAAGCATACTGGTTGCTTTTTGAAGCTCTTTTGATACACATAGAGGATCTGTATCATGTGCAACTATATATTCTCTTTTATCTGGAGTCACACTTACTCGTCCTATGTATCCACCATTATATATTGTTGCTTGTTCTAAATTTGTAGTTGATAATAATACTTCTTGTGTGTATCTAATAAATTCTGGGTCAATGTTTGGATTTTCTAATTTTGATTCATTTAGTTCTCCTGAAACTAAAAATATCTCAGCTCCAATTTTATCATCCCATTGACTTATAGAACCTTCTCTCATAGCTACTTGTCTTCTTCTAGAAGCTAATTCTTTATCTTTGTAAAATTTTATAACTTTATATTTTTTAGCAAGGCTTTCTTCTCTATAAGTGATTTTTCCATTTCTTCTAAATCTTCCTAAGCCTATATTACCTATATGATATACAACTGTTTCTACTGGATCTCCTTGATATATTGATCCAAAAGATAACCCTTTTAATCCTTTATATATTCTACCTGTGGTTGGGTCTTTTCTTTCACGTGGTCTTTCAGGTAAGTATGTTACCTCAGCTGCATTATTTGGAATATATCTTTTTTCTTGATTTGGAGAAAAATTAAATAATAGTAGCTCATCTAACTTCATTTTGTAATCAGGATCACAAAGCATATCATAGGCCTTTACTTTTTCTCTTATTATTCTTTCTTGTTTTCTGTTTTCTTCTAGGTCATATTCACCTTTTGTTATTTGTCTGTCTAAATCATCATTCCAAGCACGTAATAGCTCTATATACTTTTTAGTCACATCTGATATTGGAATTCTTTGAGGAATCAATAATGTTCGGTATTCATTATTAGTTCTTCCGTTTTCTGCATTTTCTTGTTGTATTACTAATAATTCTTTCTTTATATTTTTTTGTTCTTCTTCTACTTGTTGTTTTAATTCTGTTTTATCAAATTCTTCAAATGTTCCTAGCATTTGTTCAGTATTCATTTCTTGAATTTTGGCCATTATGCTAATATAAGCTAATTTTATTAAGGCTTTTGCTTCTTCTTCTAAAGCCTTATCTTTATACCCATTATCTCCAGTTACTCTTGCTAGGCAATTTTGAAAATTCGCATTAATTGTGTCTATTGTTATCATTGTATGATTTTTTGCAGTGTTGCTTCTACTAATTAATAATTGAGTTACATAGTTTATTTTTGTCATAACTACTCCTTATTTTGAATATTTTTTATATTCTATACATGCACATAATTTATCTTGACTATAATATACATCAAACTTTCCATTGTTATTTTTTATTATTTCACCAACATATCCTCCATTATATTTTTCTGCTTCTGTTAAATTTAAATCTGAAAATAATATATCAGCATGTAATGAAGTAAAATCTGGATTACTTGTTAATTCTGATAAGTTTAAATCAGTAAATATACTAAATTCTTTTTCAGGAACTTCACTTTTATATTTTGAAATTTCCATACTCTTATATTCTTTTTTTATTCTATAATGTTGTAATGTATAATTATCTCTATATGAAGTTTTTCCTTTAAATTTTTCATACCCTAATGTTCCTATTTTTTGGAACATTATTATGTCATTAAATCTATTTGTCATTTTATATATATCGTTATCTTCTTCTGGAGCATAAGAAATCCCATTTATTCCAATTTTAGAGTATAAATCACTTCTATTTGTTTCAAAATTTATTAGTATTTCTTCGTCTATTTTTCTTTTTTCTATTGGATTAGATAACATTTCATATGATTGATTTTGTAAAAGATATGTTGAAAAAGTTTCTATTATTTCTCTCGGATCCATTATCAATTTTGTTAGTTGTACATCAAACATTTTACTTATTACCTCTAACTGCCTACTATATCCTCTTACTATTTCAATTTGAGTTGCTGAATTTCCTAATAGCAAATTTTGATATGGATTTATATAACTGCATTTATTTTTATTTTTTTCTCTTAATACTTCTTTGTAGCTTTCCGCACTTTGCAATATTTGATTGGCTTTATCTCTTAAGTCGTCTTTTTCTACTTCGTAATCATCACTATAATCTTCTAATATTTTTATTAAACATATATATGAAAATTTTAATTTAATTTTGTCATTTAATTTTTCTATCTCTGGTCTGCTTTTTCCAAATAGGAACGCTGAATCTATTAAAGAGTTATATGTTTCTTTAATATGTCTTTTATCAATAACTTTAGCTTCTTCTTTTACTGCTTTAGTTGTTGTTAATTGCTTTACAAAGTCTAGTTCTATGGACATTTTTTCTCCTTCGCTTATTCTAGTTATTATATTTTATCATATGAAGTATTAAATTCAATAAGTTTTATGTTAAATATTGATTACATTTTTTGCCTTTTTAGTAATGTTTTTACACAAAAAAAGAAATCACAAAACAAATTTTTATTTGCTTTCTGATTTCTTCTTTTTTATAAAATAAAAAAAATCTGGCAACAACCTATCTTCCCAACAAGGTAACTCGTAAGTATTTTCGGCACTTAAAGGCTTGACTTCTGTGTTCGGCATGGGTACAGGTATTTCCCTTTAAGTCATAATCACCAGAAATGTTTTGTATACTTTATGTATTTTTCAATACACTTTTTAGTACACTCAAAAATACATAGATAAATATTTCCTTTTTGAGGTAAACCATTTTGTGGTTAAGCCCTCGATCTATTAGTACTGGTCAGCTACATGTATCACTACACTTACACCTCCAGCCTATCAACCAGGTCGTCTTCCTGGAATCTTACTACTTTACAGTATGGGATATCTTATCTTAAGGTGGGCTTCACACTTAGATGCTTTCAGCGTTTATCCCGTCCATACTTAGCTACTCAGCCGTGCCACTGGTGTGACAACTGATACACCATCGGTATGTCCATCCTGGTCCTCTCGTACTAAGGACAGCTCCTTTCAAATATCCTACGCCTGCGACAGATAAGGACCGAACTGTCTCACGACGTTCTGAACCCAGCTCGCGTACCGCTTTAATGGGCGAACAGCCCAACCCTTGGAACGTACTTCCGCTCCAGGATGCGATGAGCCGACATCGAGGTGCCAAACCTCCCCGTCGATGTGAACTCTTGGGAGAGATAAGCCTGTTATCCCCAGGGTAACTTTTGTCCGTTGAGCGACGGCATTTCCATTCACTACCGCCGGATCACTAAGCCCTACTTTCGTATCTGGTCGACATGTCTGTCTTTCAGTTAAGCTTCCTTCTGCCTTTACACTCTTTCGCGCGATTTCTGTCCGCGCTGAGGAAACCTTTGGGCGCCTCCGTTACTCTTTAGGAGGCGACCGCCCCAGTCAAACTGCCCGCCTGACATTGTCCCCGAACCAGTTAATGATTCATGGTTAGAATTTCAGTAACTTAAGGGTGGTATCCCAACAGTGGCTCCAGTTAAGCTGACGCCTAACTTTCATAGCCTCCCACCTATCCTGTACATAAATTACCGAAACCCAGTATCAAGCTGCAGTAAAGCTCCATGGGGTCTTTCTGTCTTGTCGCAGGTAACTAGCATCTTCACTAGTACTACAATTTCGCCGGGTACATTGTTGAGACAGCGCCCAAATCATTACGCCTTTCGTGCGGGTCAGAACTTACCTGACAAGGAATTTCGCTACCTTAGGACCGTTATAGTTACGGCCGCCGTTCACTGGGGCTTTGGTTCAAAGCTTCTCCCGAAGGATAACCTTTCCCCTTGACCTTCCAGCACTGGGCAGGCGTCAGCTCCTATACTTCATCTTTCGATTTAGCAGAAACCTGTGTTTTTGTTAAACAGTTGCTTGGGCCTCTTCTCTGCGGCCTACTTTTACATAGGCACCCCTTCTCCCGAAGTTACGGGGTCAATTTGCCGAGTTCCTTAACAATGCTTCTCCCGCTCGTCTTAGGATCCTCTCCTCATCTACCTGTGTCGGTTTGCGGTACGGGTACTGATATACAAGACTCGTAAGCTTTTCTTGTCAGTGTGATTCTTGATAATTCGTTACTTTAAATTTCACTATATCTTTCGATACGAGTTTTTCCTCTTCCTCGCTTATCTTCCTCTCCTGCGTCCCTTACGCTTTTTAAGTATACCTGTAGTGCAGGAATTTCAACCTGCTATCCATCGGCTACGCCTTTCGGCCTCACCTTAGGTCCCGACTTACCCTAGGCGGACGAACCTTCCCTAGGAAACCTTAGACTTTCGACGGCAAAGATTCTCACTTTGCTCTCGCTACTTATTCCGGCATTCTCTCTTCTATCTCGTCCACATGTCCTTTCGATCATGCTTCAACCTACTATAGAATGCTCCTCTACCACTCATGATTACTCATGAATCCGCAATTTCGGTGTATAGTTTAGCCCCGGTAATTTTCCGCGCAACTTCACTCGACCAGTGAGCTATTACGCACTCTTTAAATGTATGGCTGCTTCTAAGCCAACATCCTGGTTGTTTACGCAAAATCACATCGTTTTCCACTTAACTATATCTTTGGGACCTTAATTGACGATCTGGGCTCTTTCCCTTTTGACCACGGAACTTAGCTCCCGCAGTCTGACTCCTGACTACTAAATAATGGCATTCGGAGTTTGATAGAGTTCAGTAACCTGGTTAGGCCCCTAGCTCCTTCAGTGCTCTACCTCCACTATTCTTTCATCAAGGCTAGCCCTAAAGCTATTTCGAGGAGAACCAGCTATCTCCGAGTTCGATTGGAATTTCTCCGCTATCCACAGTTCATCCGGTGCCTTTTTAACGACAATCAGTTCGGGCCTCCACTAGATTTTACTCTAGCTTCACCCTGACCATGGATAGGTCACTCGGTTTCGGGTCTATTATATATGACTTAATTCGCCCTATTCAGACTCGATTTCTCTTCGGCTTCGTAACTTACTTATTACTTAACCTTGCCATATATAATAACTCGCCGGACCGTTCTACAAAAAGTACGACATCGCACTTTAACGTGCTTTGTCTGCTTGTAAACATAGGGTTTCAGGTTCTATTTCACTCCCCTCCCGGGGTCCTTTTCACCTTTCCCTCACGGTACTGCTCCACTATCGGTCACCAAGTAGTATTTAGCCTTACGGGATGGTCCCCGCGTGTTCATACGAGATTTCACGTGTCTCGCACTACTCTGGATACTACCATGTCAATCAGATTTTCACATACTAGACTTTCACTATCTATGGTCTACTTTTCCAAGTAATTCTGCTAATCTTCATGAATCAATTATGTAGTCCAAACCCCTATCATATTACTACGATAGGTTTAGGCTCTTCCTCTTTCGCTCGCCACTACTCAAGGAATCGATTTTTCTTTCTTTTCCTGTGGGTACTGAGATGTTTCAGTTCCCCACGTTCCCCTCACATGTGCTACTTTACTTACACATGGATAACTAGTATTCTTCCACTAGTTGAGTTCCCTCATTCGGAAATCTATGGATTATCGGATATTTGCTCCTACCCATAGCTTATCGCAGCTTATCACGTCCTTCATCGGCTCTTGGTGCCAAGGCATTCACCCTACGCTCTTAGTAGCTTAACCTTTCGGTTAATTGTCCATCATTGTTTAGTTTTGCAACTTTACAACTTTGTTTTGGTTCAATTGTGCATACTTTCGTATGCTAGTTTACCTTAATTTCATCATATTTATCTATATATTTTTCAATGTACTTTCTTGCATATTCTAAACTTCGTACTGCTGCGTCAGACTTTGTCATAATTTGTTCGATATACATATGTATTATTTCACAAATTCCTCCTCGTCTTCCTTGCATTACTTGTTTATAATAAGCAATTCTGATATTAAATATCAGCTGGTGGAGGTAAGGAGAGTCGAACTCCTGACCTCCTGCTTGCAAGGCAGGCGCTCTAGCCAAACTGAGCTATACCCCCATATTGATACTTAATAAAAGATTTTAATTTACAATGTACTTAACGTATAAAAAACTGTAATGTTATTTACAGTTTTAAAGTACATTGAAAAATAAACAATATCATTTAAGATTTAAATTCTCCTTAGAAAGGAGGTGATCCAGCCGCACCTTCCGATACGGCTACCTTGTTACGACTTCACCCCAATCATTGATTCTACCTTCGACTGCTGCCTCTAAAAGTTAGCTCACAGGCTTCGGGTATTCCCAACTCTCATGGTGTGACGGGCGGTGTGTACAAGGCCCGGGAACGTATTCACGGCAGTATGCTGACCTGCCATTACTAGCAATTCCAGCTTCATGAAGGCGAATTTCAGCCTTCAATCCGAACTGAGACCGTTTTTAGGGTTTTGCTCCATATCACTATTTTGCTTCCCTCTGTTGCGGCCATTGTAGTACGTGTGTAGCCCAGGACATAAAGGGCATGATGATTTGACGTCGTCCCCACCTTCCTCCGATTTATCACCGGCAGTCCTTCTAGAGTTCCCACCATTACGTGCTGGCAACTAAAAGCAGGGGTTGCGCTCGTTGCGGGACTTAACCCAACATCTCACGACACGAGCTGACGACAACCATGCACCACCTGTAAACAGACTCCGAAGAGCTAAGCTATCTCTAGCTTATTCCTGTTTATGTCAAGCCCTGGTAAGGTTCTTCGCGTTGCTTCGAATTAAACCACATACTCCACTGCTTGTGCGGGCCCCCGTCAATTCCTTTGAGTTTCAACCTTGCGGTCGTACTCCCCAGGTGGGATACTTAATGCGTTAGCGGCGGCACAGAATGCTTAATACATCCTACACCTAGTATCCATCGTTTACAGTGTGGACTACCAGGGTATCTAATCCTGTTTGCTCCCCACACTTTCGTGCCTCAACGTCAGTTACTGTCCAGAAAGTCGCCTTCGCCACTGGTGTTCCTCCTAATATCTACGCATTTCACCGCTACACTAGGAATTCCACTTTCCTCTCCAGTACTCAAGAAAATCAGTTTTAGTTGCAGTTCCTCAGTTAAGCCGAGGGATTTCACAACTAACTTAATTTCCCGTCTACGCACCCTTTACACCCAATAAATCCGGATAACGCTTGCTCCCTATGTATTACCGCGGCTGCTGGCACATAGTTAGCCGGAGCTTCCTCCTGAGGTACTGTCAATTTCTTCCCTCACGACAATAGTTTACAATCCGAAAACCTTCTTCCTATACGCGGCGTCACTGCGTCAGAGTTTCCTCCATTGCGCAATATTCCCGACTGCTGCCTCCCGTAGGAGTCTGGGCCGTATCTCAGTCCCAATGTGGCCGTTCAACCTCTCAGTCCGGCTACTGATCGTCGCCTTGGTAGGCCGTTACCCCACCAACTAGCTAATCAGACGCAAGCCCATCTATCAGCGGATTGCTCCTTTTCTAGCTATATCATGCGATACTACTAGCTTATGCGGTATTAGCAATGATTTCTCACTGTTATTCCCCTCTGATAGGCAGGTTGCTTACGTGTTACTCACCAGTCCGCCACTAACCGCTCTCAATCTAAAAGAATGAGTTAAGTCCGTTCGACTTGCATGTCTTATGTGCGCCGCCAGCGTTTATCCTGAGCCAGGATCAAACTCTCATGTTATTGTATCTATATTATAAAATATAAATCTAATTAATTTTTATACTTGTTTTTTTCAAGTTTGAGTTTTTTGACTCTTGGATTATTTTTACAATTTGGTAGTACTAATTACTACCGCTTGGTTCTTAAAGGATATTGTTTACTTTTCAATGTACTTTTTTCTTAAGAATTCAAATTCAAATCTAACTGCGTCAAACTTCGGCATAAATTGTTCGATGTATAAACATACTATCTAACAATTTCTTTCTCGTTTTCTTGTTATATTTGTTTATAATTCTTAATTTATTATCCTCGTATAACTTCTGAGGACGTTTTTAATTTTAGCACAACTGAATATATTTTGTCAACAGATTTTTTCAAGTTTTTAAAAGTTTTTTTGAAAAGATTTTTTCTTTCAAAATTTGCTAAAAAACTGGTATAATTTTCTGTCGATTTTTTATGTATTCTGTTGTCAACTGTCCTGTATTCTAGCACCATTTTTTATCAATGTCAACTACTTTTTTAAAAAAGTTTTAAACTTTTTTTATTTTTATCATTTATATACTTATTCAAATTTAAAAAGTGAACTATTTTTATATAGTTCACTTTAGATATTTCCTATTTCTTAGTTGTTTTTCTTTTTGTTGTAGTTTTCTTTTTTGTAGTACTCTTTTTAGTTGCTGATTTCTTAGTTGTTGTTTTTTTCTTTTTAACTTCTTTTTCTAATTCTTCATCACTATCTTCTATTATTTCTCCAAGCTTTGGTTTGTTCCATGAAATATAGTCACATGAGCTTGGATTGTTTTCACATATATAATAGTTTCTTCTTTTTTTGGTTTTTCTTATTTGTACTTTTGCTCCACATTTTGGACATGGTACATCAATTTCTTCTATTATAGGTTTGGCGTTTCTGCATTCTGGGTATCCTGGGCAAGCTAAAAACTTACCGTATTTACCCATTTTTATTACCATGTTTCTTCCGCATTTTTCGCATTTAACGTCTGATTCTTCATATACTAGTTGTACATGTTCTAATTCTTTTTCAACTTTTTCTACTACTGTTTCAAATGGTCCATAGAATTCTCTTATTGTTTCTCTCCAGTTTTTATTTCCTTCTGCTATACTGTCGAACTGTTTTTCCATTTCAGCAGTAAATTCTACATTGATTACACCTTCAAAGTTTTCTACTAATAGTTTATTAACAATTTTTCCCAGTTCTGTTGGGAATATTGTTTTTTGTACTTTTTCAATATAGTTTCTTGCTAATATAGTTGTTATTGTTGGTGCATAAGTACTAGGTCTTCCTATGCCTTTTTCTTCTAATGTTTTTACTAAACTTGCTTCTGTGTATCTTGGTGGTGGCTCTGAAAAACTTTGTTTAGTTTGAATTTCTTCTTTTTTTACTTCATCTTTTTTATTTAAGTATGGAATATTTGCTATTCCTAATTCTTCTGATTCTTTTTCATCATCTGTATCTTCTACATATAATGTCATGAATCCTCTGAATTTTATTGATTGTCCTGTTGTTCTGAAATTATATTCATTTGCATTTATATCTATTGTTATTGTGTCATATACTGCTGATGTCATTTGGCTAGCTATGAATCTATTATATATTAATCTATATAGTTTATATTGATCTGGTGTTAGATACTCTTTTATTTGTTCTGGTGATAAATCTGGATATGATGGTCTTATTGCTTCATGGGCATCTTGTGAATCATTTTTTACTTTATAGAATCTATTTTCATAGTATTGTTCTCCGAAGTTTTTTTCTATTACTTCTTTTGCCATACTTCTTGCTTCATCAGAAATTCTTGTAGAGTCAGTTCTCATGTATGTTATTAAACCTGTTGTTCCTCTTTCTGGGATTTTTACTCCTTCATATAATCCTTGAGCTACTGACATTGTTTTTCTAATTGCAAATCCTAATTTTCTTGAAGCTTCTTGTTGCATTGTACTAGTTGTAAATGGTGGAGCTGGATTTCTTTTCTTTTCTCCTGTTGTTACATCTTCTACAATAAATTTTGCTTTTTCTAAGTCTTGTAATATTTTATCCACTTCTTCTTTTGAATGAAGTTCTATTTTTTCTTTATTTTTTCCTAAGAATTTTGACTCAAAAGATTTTTTAGTTTTTGTATCTGAAAGTATTGCTGTTATATTCCAATATTCTTCTGGTACAAAATGTTCGATTTCTTCTTCTCTATCACATATAAGCTTAACTGCTACTGATTGTACTCTTCCTGCTGATAAGCCTCTTTTTACTTTTTTCCAAAGTACTGGACTTATTTTGTATCCAACTATTCTATCTAATACTCTTCTTGCTTGTTGAGCATCTGTTAAATTTAAATCTATTTTTCTTGGTTTTTTAACAGCTTCTTTAACTGCTTCTTTAGTTATTTCATTAAAAGTTATTCTACAAATAGAATCTTGTGGTATTCCTAGAATGTATGCCAAGTGCCACGCTATTGCTTCTCCTTCACGGTCAGGGTCAGTTGCGAGGTACACTTGCTTTGAATTTTTAGCATCCTTTTTTAATGAATTTATTAAGCTTGCTTTTCCACGTATATTTATATATTCTGGTTCAAAATCATGTTCTGTGTCAATCGCTAGCTTAGATTTAGGTAAGTCTCTTATATGTCCCATTGATGCAACTACTTTTGTATTTCCTCCTAGGAACTTCTTGATAGTATTTGCTTTTGCTGGAGACTCAACTATTATTAATTTATCGGTCATTTTCTTTTTGACCTCCTTTATATAATCTTTTTGTATTGTAAATTATTTTCTTTTATTTTGCAAGTATATTTTTATTATATCAACTTTTTAAAATATTAAAACTAAAAGAAAAGAAGTATCTTTTAGTTTGTGATACTTCTTTTCTTTTTCTATATCATAAGGTTTATATGATTAGACTTATTTACCTAATATTTCATCTGCTTCTTCTTGTGTTATTTTATTTGAATTTAAAAAGAAATTTACTTGATTTTCTTTTTCCTGTGAATCTTCTATATTTTTTAGGTGATTTATCGCTTCTGCATGACCATCTTCTATTCTTCCATCCGCTGTCCATAGATTTGTACTTAATATGTAATATCCTGCTACTCCTAAAATTGATGCTACTATTAATATTACTATTATAGCTATTGTTGTTTTCTTTGACATATTTTCTCCTCTCTTTTGTGTCTTTATTTTTTGTTTTTATTTATAATGTATTCTATTCCCCAAAAAATAAAATTAAGCACTACGTATAATTTTATTAGTGATACTTGGTTTCTTTTTAAATTTTGTGTAATAGATGGTTTAATTCCTAAATTACTTGTAATTATACTTTCTATTCCAGCTACTATTAATATTAAAATAATATATCCTATTATTATTAAAGTAGCCTTTTTAATACCTTTCATTTTATACCTCTGGAATATTTGAATATTAAACTCTAATATTTTATAGTTTTTATACATTCTGTTTATATTCATTTTCCATTTTTATTCTATCATAATAAATATTATTAGTAATATATTTTTTGTATATAAGGTCTTTTTTGGTGATAATCGGTAATCGTTTTGACTTTTATATTTTTATTTGTTAAAGTATATGTAATTTAATTGGTTGCCATATTTATTTATGGTATTGGTGTGTGAGCATTTTACATTGAAATAGTTTCTTTACTACAAGTATTGTCCTAGAAATCCAATTAATAATAGCTCACACACATTTATTTTCCTTAATAAAAAACGTTAATTAGTTAAACTAATTAACGTTTTTTTGTATTTTATTCTCCTAATATTTCTTTCGCATCTTGTTCATTTATTTTATTACTTTCTCGAAAAAAATTAACCTGCTTTTTCTTTGTATCATAATCTTCTATATTTTTAATTTTTTCTACTAGTTCTTTATGACCATCCTCAATTTTCCAGTCTTCAGTAAATAGATATGAACTCATGACTTTGTATATACCTGCTAATATAGCTACTATTATTACAATTATTATAAATATTATTGCTACTTTTTTATTTTTCATCTTTTTTTCCTTCCTTATTTATTATTTTTAATGATTTATTTAATTTTTTTACTGTTTTATAATTTAATATATAATTCATTCCCCAGAATAGTATATTAATACCTATATAAATAATCAAGGTATATTTCGTATTTTTTTGAATACCTAGTACTACAGAACGTTCGACACCTAAATTACTTACAATTATTGATTCTAATCCAGCTGTTATTAAAACAAACATTATATAACCAAATAGTATTAAAAATATGTTTTTTAATATTTTCATTCTAAATGCTCCTTTCATCTAAAAAGTCTTTTATGTCGCATACTTTTCGTCTTGATACTTGTAATCTTGATCCATCTTCCATTACTGCTAAAATTTTTCCACTGATACTCATATCAAATTTTTGTAGTTTGTATGTATTTATGATGCAGCTTTTAGAAATTCGCAAACATTCAGAATTTTCTTTTTCTATTTCATACAGTTTACTTCTTATTCTATAAGTTTCATCTTTAGTTTTACAGTAATTATTTTTCTTATCACTAAAATAATAAATTATATCTTCTTTGTTTATAATAATTTCATCATAATCTTTTCTTACTATTATTTTGGTATTTTCTGTGTATCTTTTAATATATTTTATAAGTTTATTATATTCTTCATCCTGTTCTTTATATTCTACAATTATATTAATTTTATTTTCTAATTTTGGATTTTTCTTTGTAAATATTTTAAATTTCATTTTTACCTCTTTTGTTGTATTTTAACATATACGACATTTTATGACTTTTTTCGACATATCAGGTTAATTTTTAAGATAAGTGGCTTTTCATTTTGACTTTTGCTAATAATTTTGCTATTTTATTTGCATATTAATTGGTACCTAGGCTTAACGCCTTTGGTATAGAGTGTGTGAGTTGCTAGAAAGGAACTTTATTATGAAAAAATTCAGATCTTTTGTAGCACTCTGTCTGGCCATGGTTATGGCTTTTTCTTTTTCCGCTGTCGCATTTGCGGCTGAGCCCAAGGCTGATGCCTTTTCTGATGTCGTTCTGACTGAAGATGAAACAGTCGTCTATCAGGATGATGAGGTGATGATCATCGAGTCTTCGGCAGCAGCTGGCGGGATATCTCCGCTTTCCACCTGTTACAACGGTCAATGGGTTGGCTCCAGTTCCAATGGTAGCTTTGGTGTCTACTCTGATAACAGTGGAACAGTCGGCATAACGATTAGCACAGAATCGTCATCTAATGATTCTATTGCTTATATCACTGTGCTTAGACCCAACGGTTCTGAGTTTCAGAGTGGTTTGTGCCTTAGTGGAACGCAGGAGAAGAAATACACGATGCTTTTTGCCTCCACAGGCACTTACACCATCAAGTATTCTGCCTATACGACTGTCGGCATGCGGATCAACTGCTGGATATATTAAGTCATATTTCGCGGACTGCGGTTTAACGGCTTAATTTCTGGTGGCACAATTGGGCATTCGAGAATCTATGTGAATCTTAAGTAAACTTTGTTGATTGAATGCAACTCACACTCTCACGAAAGGGTTCTTCATCCTTTCAAAAAGTCGTTAAGTGGCCTAGCTACTTAACGACTTTCTTTATTTCATCATATATTTTTTCTTCAACATTGTATGTAGCAATTTGTTTTGCTCTTTTTCCCATTTGCTTTAGCTCTTCTGGATTTTGTAATAGTTCATCAATTGCATTTGATAGATTTTTTGAATTTACTTCCTCATTTAGTATTATTTTGGCAGCTCCTAATTTTTCTAATACTTTTGCATTATCTACTTGTCTATTTGCTGACATACTTGGAAGTGGTATAAAAATTGCTGGTTTTCCTACTAAACTTATTTCTGTAATTGTCATTGCTCCACTTCTTGAAACTATTACATCTATAGAGTTCATTATTTCACTCATATTATATATATATGGGACTATTTTAGTATTTTTAATTTTATCAACATCTATATCGTCTTTTAAAAATTCTTCTTTTATTATGTCATATTGTTTTGGTCCTACTGACCATATTATTTGATATTTATCATTTTTCTTTTCTTTTATAAGCGGTATCATTGCATCATTAATAGCTTTAGCTCCTTGACTTCCTCCAAATACTAATATTGTAGGAAGGGTTGTAGTTAAACCTAATTCTTGCAATATTTTTCTTTTTTCTTCTTCTGATATTTTTTCTTCTTTTACTTTTGTTGGATTTCCTGTTACCACTAATTTTGATTTATCATCAAAAAATTTTTCTGCATCTTTAAATCCAAGTAAAATTTTTGTTAGTTTTTTATTTAAAAATTTAGTTGCTTTTCCTGGATATGCATTACTTTCGTGAATAACTGTTGGTATTCCCAATTTATATGCACTACTTATTGCTCCACCACAAATGTATCCCCCAGTTCCTATTACTATATCGGGGCTGAATTCTTTTATTATTTTTTTTGCTTGACTAAATCCTTTTATTGTTTTGATATTATTTTTTATTGTTTTTACTGAAATTTTTTTACTAATTCCATATGCATCTACTGTTTTTAATTTGTATCCTGCTCTTGGAACTAGATCATTTTCTATTCCTCTTTCTGTTCCTATAAATATAATTTCTGAATCTGGTTCTTTTTCTTTTATTTTATTTGCTATTGCTATTCCAGGATTTATATGTCCTCCTGTTCCAGCGGCGGCTATAATTACTTTCATTTTTCCTCCATTAAAGTATAAAATATTGCCCTTTATTCTCGATTACCAGCTCTTGATACACTAAGCAGTATTCCTACTGCCGCTAAAATTATCATTAATGCTGTTCCACCATAACTAAAAAATGGTAGTGGCATTCCTGTTACCGGCATTGATGAGGTAACAACCGCGATATTTATCAGAACTTGCAGAGCTATCATTGATGTTATACCTGCTGCTAACAAGTTACCAAACATATCTGGCGCTTTCATTGCAATTGTAATTCCTCTCCAAACTAATACCGCAAATAGCGCAATTACTAATGCGCATCCTATAAATCCTAATTCTTCTGCTAAAACTGCGAATATAAAGTCATTATGTGGTTCTGGTATGTATAAGTACTTTTGTTTACTTTCTCCTAGTCCTACACCAAATAATCCTCCTGAACCAATAGCATATAGACTTTGGATAATTTGCCATCCATCTCCTGATGCATCTTGCCATGGATCTAAGAAAGTTATAAATCTTTGAAGTCTGAATCCTTGACCTTTGAATAATAATGCTGATATTCCTACTGCTACAATTGGTGCTCCTATTATTATGAAATATCTTAATCTGCACCCTGCTAATAGCATTAAGATTACTGCTAAAGCACATAGTACTAATGTAGCACTAAAGTGGTTTTGAAGTATTAAAACTATTCCAATTATAGGTAGCAACCATAATAATGGTTTAAAAAACCCATCTGTTATTGATTTTAATTTATCTCTATTTCGTGTAAGTAATGCTGAATAAAATATTATTATTCCTATTTTAGCTACTTCTGATGGTTGAAAAGAAATAAATCCTAAATCTAGCCATCTAGTAGCACCACCTGCTGCAGCTCCTGCTATTACAACGCTTATTAATAATACAATACAAACTAAATATATTAGCATATATTTTCTTTGCCATATTTTATAATCTACTTTTGATAGTGTAAACATTAAAATTATTCCTATAATCGCTGAAAATATTTGCTTACCTACATATTTATAGCTATTTCCTGTTTCTGCTAGTGCTGTTGGTGAGCTAGCTGATAATACTGTTATTATTCCTAATCCTAGCAGAATAAATACTGTTATTAGTAATGTAAAGTCAAGTGGATTTTTTAAAATTACTACACTTTTCTTTTTCTTCCTTGCCATTTTCTCTCCTTTTTATATAACGGAAAATAATCCGATTATACATAATAAGATTGTTGCAAAGCTGAATACTGTTACAATCTTATTTTCTCTCCATCCACATAATTCGAAATGATGGTGAATTGGAGTCATTTTGAAAAATCTTTTTCTTGTTTTCTTAAAATATACTACTTGAATTATTACTGATAAGGTTTCCATTACTGGTACTAAAGCTATTATTAATATTATTAGTGGCATTCTTAGATATATTGCACTACATGCAACAACTCCACCTAGTAATAGTGAACCTGTGTCTCCCATAAATACTTTTGCTTTATTTAAATTGAATATTAGGAAACCTAAGCATGTTCCACAAACTATACTTCCTAATATTATAACTTCTTTTACGTCATATATTATTGATAATACTGTTAATGTTGTTACTATTGTTAATGTTACACATGTTGCTAATCCATCTACTCCGTCTGTTAAATTTATTGCATTTGTTGTTGCAAGTATTACGAAAATTGTAAATGGTATATATACTAATGCTGGTAAATTAATTGTTGTTTTAAAGAATGGAATTATTATACTTGTTCCTATTCCTAACACTTTTTCTATATAAAATACAAATAATACTGATATTATTAGTAATCCTAACATTTTATGTCTTGGTTTTAGTCCATCTGTATTTTGTAGTACTACTTTTTTGTAGTCGTCTATGAATCCTATTATTCCAAATCCTATTGTTGCCATTATTAGTGGTATTAATTTTTTTCCAACTTCTGGCTCTTTTCCTATATAGTGTATAAAGGCTACTATTGATGCTCCTATGATTGAAATTGCCATTATTATTCCACCCATTGTTGGTGTTCCACTTTTTTTAAGGTGTGACTTTGGTCCATCTTCTCTTTCTGATTGACCTATTTTCATTCTTTGTAAGATTGGTATTGCGAATATTCCTAGTACAATAGTTGCGACAAACGATACTAGCAATATTTTTAGTTGAAATTCCACGTTCCTCTCTCCTTATTTCATATTGTTTATTATATCTTTTACTATGATTCTTTCATCAAAAGGATATTTTTGATGATTTATTTCTTGATATGGTTCATGTCCTTTTCCTGCTAATATTACTATGTCTTTTTTGTTTGCCATTGATATAGCTTTTTCTATTGCTTGTGTTCTGTCTACTATTACTTCATATTTTCCTTTTGTTTTTGAAATTCCTTCTTCTATATCTTTTGTAATTGCTTCTGGATCTTCTGTTCTTGGATTATCTGATGTTACTATGCTATAGTCTGCTATTCTTCCTGCTATTTCTCCCATTATAGGTCTTTTTGTTTTATCTCTGTCTCCTCCGCATCCAAATACAACAATTACTCTTCCTTTAGTATATGTCTTAACTGCTTGTAATATGTTTTCTAAACTTTCTGGTGAATGTGCATAATCTATCATTATGCTTAATTCTTTTTTGTTTGGAACTAGTTCACTTCTTCCAGGAATTTTTATTGTTTCTAATGCTGTTTTTATTATTTCTGGTGAACATCCATAATACAAAGCTACTGATATTGCAGCTAATGAATTATATACACTGAATCTTCCTGGTATATCTACTTTGATTCTTTCGTTTTTGTCTGTTAATTTAGCTTTAAAATCAACACCTATATTAGTTATTGTTATGTCTTTTGCTAATAAGTCGCATGTATTATCTATACCATAGGTTTTTACTTGACATTTTGCTTCTCTTTTTACTCTAGCTCCTCTAAAGTCATCTATATTTATAAATCCCATTTGGCACATTTCAAATAATTTCATTTTAGAGTTAAAATATTCTTCCATATCACTGTGTTCTTTTTGACTGATATGTTCTTTTGAAAAGTTTGTGAATACTCCAACATCGAAATGACATCCTGCTACTCTGTTTAATTTTAAGGCTTGTGATGATACTTCCATTACTACATATTCAACTTTTTCTTCTACCATTTGTGCAAACATTCTTTGAAGTTCTAGACTTTCTGGTGTAGTTCTTTCGCTTTCTCCTAGGCTTTCTTCTCCTATGTAGTTTTCAATTGTTCCTATTAAACCAACTTTTTTATTTTGGGCTTCTAATAGAGTTTTAATCATGTATGTTGTTGTTGTTTTTCCTTTTGTCCCTGTAACACCTATTAATTTAAATCTTCTTGATGGATTTTTATAAAAGTTGCATGATGCTATTGCTAGTGCATATCTTGTATTTGTAGTTACTATAAATGTTACATCTTCTGGTAAAACTATGTCTCTTATTTTATTAACGTTTTCTAGAAGAATAGCTGCTGCTCCTCTTTGAATTGCTTCTTGAATATAATCATGACCATCACTGTCATATCCTGTTACTGCCACAAATAGACTTTCTGGTGTAACTTTTCTTGAATCATATGCTATGTTAGCTATGTCTATATCAACATTTCCTTTAGCTTTCAAATCGCTTATACCGCTTAAAATCTCACTTAATTTCACTTTAGACCTCTCCTATTTCTAAAATCTCTTTTTATTATATACTTAAAAAATTTTTTTGTATAGTCTTAATTTTAATCTATGTTTACTTTAATTAAACTTGCATAATTTTTTAAATGCAAATAAAAAATCACTCTTTTTATCCTACAACCAGAGTCTAAAAAGAGTGATTTTTTATTTGTAACTTTTTATTCTTCTACTTTTTTGAACATATCTTTTCCTACTCCACATAGAGGGCAAACCCAATCTTCTGGTAAGTCTTCGAATTTAACTCCTTCTACTGATTCATCATAAATATGTCCACAAACTATACATTCGTATTTCATATTTTCCTCCTTTTATTATAAATTATATTAATATTTCTTTTGCTAATTCTATCATTTCTTTTTTGTCTTCTTCTGTCATTTTTGTTTTTATTGTTACTACTTTTTCTACTAGTGTTATATCTTTTAACTCGCTTATTATTTCTTTCATACATTTTGCTGCCATTGGTGCCCATGATCCATTTTCTATTAATGCTATTTTTCTATTTTGATAGTTCTTATGTTTTAAGTGTCTTAAAAATTTTTCTGTTGTTGGGAATAACCCTGCATCGTATGTTGGTGATGCAATTATTAATTTATCATATTTGAAGGCATCTTCTATTGTTTCTGCCATGTCATCTCTTGATAAATCACTTAAAACTACTTTTTTTGCTCCATTTTCTTTTAATATTTTTTCTAATTCTAATACGGCTTCTTTTGTGTTTCCATGTATTGAATTATATGCTACTAAAACTCCGTCTTTTTCTGGCTTGTAGCTACTCCATATGTCATATTTTTCTATGTAGTGTCCTAAATCTTCTGTTAAAATTGGTCCATGTAATGGACAAATTTTTTGTATATCTAATGTTGAGGCTTTTTTTAGCAAAGCTTGTACTTGTGCTCCATATTTTCCTACTATATTAAAATAATATCTTCTTGCTTCGCAGTCCCATTCTTCGTCTGTGTCCAATGTTCCGAACTTTCCAAAACCGTCTGCAGAGAATAGTATTTTTTCTGTTTTTTCATATGTTACCATTACTTCTGGCCAATGTACCATAGGTGCCATGAAAAATTGTAATGTATGTTTTCCTAAGTTTATTTCTTCTGCTTCTTTTACTATTACTAATTTTTCAGTTAAGTCTTTGTTTATGAATTGTGGTAGCATTGCTGCTGCTCTTTGACTTAATATTATCTTCATTTCTGGATATTTATCAGATAATTTTTCTATATTTGCAGAGTGATCTGATTCTAAGTGTGAAACTACTAAATAATATGGTCTTTCATTTTTTAAATCTTCTTCTACATTTTTTAGCCATTCTTCTGTAGCTCTTTTATCTACTGTATCCATAACTGTTGTTTTTTCATCATGTATTATATATGAATTATATGAAACTCCGTTTGGCACTACATATTGGCTTTCAAAAAGATCGATTGTTTTGTCGTCTACACCTATATAGCTTATTGATTCTGTTATATCTTTCATAGTTTTCTCCATTCTTCTTTTATTTTCATTATTTTACCAAAAAACTTTTTAAAATACAATTTATTATTAATATAAAAATAGAAATATATATTTTTGTTGTCGTTCACATAAAGTCATGTTATAATATTTGATACCACAACAAGGAGGTATCTTTATGGAAGAGATTAGGCAATTGAACAATCTTTGTGGTATTGATGTTGGGTGTACTAACATTAAGATGGCTGCTGTCATCGACGAGAAACTTATTGTTCGGAGGGTCTCCTCAGGAGATGATTTTTCTCGTGACTCCCTTATAAAAGTTATTTCTGATTTCTATAATTCATTTGATTATGATTTTTCGGGATTAGGAATTGCTTTTTCTGGGTGTACTGTCGATGGGTATACTGTCTGCCACACTTCTCTTCCCTGCCTTGAGTATTTGAGTGCAAATGATTTTAGTCATCTCAGCGGTAATGTTCGTCTAATTAACGATTCTAATGCAGCGACTCTTGCTGGTACAGTAGAATATCCTGATTCTAAGGTTTTATTGGGAATTACTAGTGGTACTGGTATTGGTTGCGGAATCTATGCTAATGGCTCACTATTTACTGGTAGTTCTGGATTTGCTGGCGAAATATACGGCAATCCGGTACTTGATGACGCACTTAATTCTACAAAGGTTGGGAAACTGTGTTCTGGCTCTAAAATATTGAACCAGATGAATTCCAAAGCAGATGCTGACACAAACATATCTATTATTGATGATGCATCACAGTATATGGGAGCTACTCTTGTGTCCCTTATACATTCATTTAACCCTGATGTTGTCTATTGTTCTGGTGGAGGATTTAACTTTGCGGGATTTCTCGATCTTACAAAGCAATTTATTGAGAGTCACGCATATCCGCATTTCTTAAAGAATCTTACAATAGCTCGTTCATCATTCGACCCTTATTCTGGTTGCATCGGGGCTATGAAATGTCTGTGTCCTTAGCTTATGGATCACAGAACATCAAATGACTGTTAGCTCTAAGCTAACAGTCATTTGACTTTATATGTTTTTTAGCACATGTGCTACACCGTTTTCATTATTTGATAATGTTTGATATTTTGCTTTTTCTTTTGCTAATGGTACTGCATTTTCCATAGCTATTGAATTAGGTGTTATTTCAAACATTGATATATCATTTTCTCCATCTCCTATTGCTATTATTTCATTTGTATTGATTTTTAAATATTCACATATACTTTTTACAGCATTCCCTTTTGATACTTTTTTTGATGTTATGTCACAATAATAATTTTTGCTTGGTTTTAATTCTGGATTTTTTAATTTTTTTGATTCATTTTCTATTTTTATATCTTTGAAATTATTTTTTAAATATTCTTTAAATTTCTTCATCTTTTCTAAATCTGAATCTGAAACACTTACTTGAACTATTTTTTCTAGTTGAGCTATTTTTTCTAGTTCTTCATTAGATACTTCTTTATCTTTTTCATCTGGATATGTTGCTCTGTTTAAAACCAATCTGTCTTTGTAGTTAAGTCTTATTCTATATTGATTTTCTTGGCAATATTTTAACAGCTCTAATACTATTCCTTTTTTAATATTTTCATTATATATTTCTTGTTTTTTTTCTTGATCATAGCATGATGATCCATTTGATGAAATAATATATGGACTTGTATTAAATTCTTTTTGATAGTCTATTGCTTCTTTTCTCGATCTTCCAGATGCTAAAATTATTTTTATACCTTTTTTATGCATTTTTCTATTGCTTCTTTTGTTTCTTTTGTTATTTCTCTATATTTTGATTCAATATGTAAACATCTATAATTATTAAATTTGTATTTTATAACTTTTTTTCCAAAAGTATCAAAACTATGTGTTGCTACTAGAGTATCATTAATACTGCTTCCTCTTTCCACTACTATTAAACTATGTGAAAACTTTTTTCCATCAAAACTTAATTGAATAATATCTCCTATTTCTAAATTATCAATTGTAGTTTCTATTCCAATTGGTCCTTTTCCTTTATTGGTTAGTAAAAATTTATATAGAAATTCTACTCCTGTCCAAGAAGGTGCTTTATTATTTCCATTTACATAATACCAACCATTATTTTTATCATAGTTCATTTCTTTGCATCCTGCTAATATACATTGTGATATAAAATTCGTACAATCTCCTCCTATTTGATCATAATTATAATATTTTGGATTCCTGTCGTATGCCCATTTTTTTGCATATTCATATACTTTTTTTCTATTATATTTTTCTTTACTCATCTAATCACTCTTTCTTATTACTTTCTATTAACATTTTATTATCCTTCTTCATATTATGTTAATATAATTAATACTTAGGAGTGATATTGATGTTTTCTAATAAACTTAAAGCACATGTTAAAGGTGGAAAAGATTTTCCTGAACTTGCTGGTATAGTTACTTTTAAAGAAGTTTCAAATGGTGTATTAGTAACTGCTAAAATTAATGGTTTACCTCAGTCTGATACTTCTTGTTTAGGTCGCTTTTTTGGTTTTCATATACATGAGGGGACTTCATGTACTGGAAATGTAACTGATGAATTTGCAAATGCTAAATCGCATTTAAATTCTACTAATTGCCCTCATCCTTTTCATATTGGAGATTTACCTCCTTTAATTGAAAATGATGGTTATGCGTATATGTCTGTTTTAATAAACAAATTTAAAATTCAAGACATTATAGGAAAAGTTGTTATTATTCATGATATGCCTGATGATTTTAACAGCCAACCTAGTGGTAATTCTGGTACAAAAATTGCTTGTGGTAAAATTGAAAAATAAAACGGTATTTACTTTTTAGTAGCTGTGAACAATTATTTCTGTATTTTCTTTTACTACTACATTTTCATCGGGAATTTGTTTTGTAACTATTTTGTTTTTGTCTGATTCCTCACATTTTATTAATAAATTATTTTCTTTTAATACTTCTTCTGCTTCTCCGAATTGTTTTTCCAATTAGATTTGGCACTTTTATATCTGCCAATTCTTCTTTTTCTTTTTGCAATTCCAGGTATGGTAATACTTCTGATAAAATATTTCCTGAAACTGGTGATGCAACCCCTCCTCCTTGGTGTCCTCCTTCTCCTGTTGGATTATATAATGTTACTAATATTACTATTTCTGGGTCTTCTATTGGTGCTACCCCTATAAATGAAGCTACGTATTTTCCTGTATTTACTCCGTCTTCTGAAGTCCCTGTTTTTCCTCCTATATGATATCCTTCTACTTTTGATCCTTTTCCTGTTCCTTCTGCTACAACAGATTCCATCATACTTAATATTTTTTCTGATGTTTCTTCTTTAATTACTTGATCTCCATATTCAGGTTCTTTTTCTTCTCTTCTTCCTGTCTCTGGGTCTATTACAGTTTTAACTAATCTTGGTTTTACATACTTACCTTTATTTGCAATAGTCGATAGCATTGTTACCATATGAATTGGTGTTACTTCAAATCTCTGTCCAAAACTTATTGTAGCTAATTCTACAGGTCCTACCTTTTCTTTTGCTAAAAATATGCTTTTTGCTTCTCCTGGTATATCTATTCCTGTTCTTTTTAAAAAGCCAAATTTTTCTAAATATTGATAGTATTTTTCTACTCCTATTTTCTGTCCTATTCCTATAAATACAGGATTACATGAATTCATTAATGCATCTCTTAAACTTTGACTTCCATGTGGTCTATAATATCTCCAGCATTTTATTCTTACTCCTGCTATTTCAATTCCACCACTACAAGAAAATTCTCCTGCTCTGTCTGTATCTGTCATTCCTTCTTCTAGTGCTGCTGATGCTGTTACTAATTTAAATGTTGAACCTGGCTCATATGTATCTGCTATTGCTTTGTTTCTCCACATTGCTTGTAAATTATTGTTTCTCTCTTCTGGTGATAATTGTTCCCATACATTTTCTAAGTCACTGTTATTTATTTTGAATGGTTCGTTTAAATTGTAACTTGGATATGTTGCCATACATAAAATATCCCCATTTTTAGGATTCATTATTACTACATTTCCACCATCTGTACACTCATTGTCTATACAAGCTTCTTCTAAATATTTTTCTGCAATTGATTGTATATTTTTATCTATTGTTAGTTCTATGCTTTTCCCTTCTATTGCTTCTTCATATAGTTCCATTTCATTTTCTAAATTTTTTCCCTTGGCATCTGTTTTTTGACCGATACTTCCTTTTTGGCCTTGCAGAATATTATCATAGTATGCTTCTATTCCGTTTAGTCCTTGATTATCACTACCACAAAAGCCAATTATCTGTGATGCTAAAGTATTATTAGGATAATATCTTTTTGTGTCTTCATCTATATTAATTCCTGTATCTATATTATTTTCAATTAACCATTGTCTTAAGATATTGCTTTTTTCTTTTTCTACTTTTTTGCTTATGATTTCAATAGAGCTATTTCTTTTTACTTTTTTTAAAGTTTTTTCATAGTCTATTTCTAATATTTCTGACATTTTCTTTGCCACTTGTTCTTTTTTTGATTCTTCTATGTTATTTGGATTTATAGTTATCATTTCTGTAGATGCGCTCATTGCAAGTATTTCGCCATTTCTATCATATATTATCCCTCTTTTAGCTGATATTTCTCTGTCTAAATGTTGTTGCTTTATTGCCATAGCTTTATATTCATTTCCTTTTATAAATTGAATCCATCCTACTTTTATAATTAACAATATAAAGATTAATAGCATTATAAAAAACATTATTCTTAATCGTTTTTTTATATTTAAAGATCCCATAAACATTCTCCTTTATAAAAAAATATTCATGGGACAAAAAAACAGAACAAAGAATTCATACCTGTTATAAACTATTATAAATTCTCTGTTTTGTTATAAATAAAAAAAGAAATAATTTTTTGTAATTATTTCTTTTTTAAAATATATTTTTAATTTTGTTTAATATTTTTTCAACAATTCCCTCGTCTTCCTCAATAATTACACTTTCAACTGCTGGTTGAATATAATCTTTTTTAGGTAAGCTTATATAGACTGTTTGTTTATTTGTTAGTCTTTGCATTCCTAACAATTCTTTTGCCTGTTGCTCTACATTATTAAGATTTAAGTTGTTTTCAATATCAACTTTCATTTGATCATTTTCTTTTTCCATAGAGATATACTGTTTCTTCATTTCTTCATTCTTTGTAAATGATTCATCTATTTGTGAATTTCTATAGCTTATTGCAAATATTGCTGCAAATACTAAACCTAATGCTATAACCAATTTTGCCCTATCTCTTTTTCTAATATTATTTCCTTTTGCTATTTTTTCTTTTTTTACTTGCTTATTAATTTTAGGTGCAGTTGATTTTTTAGGATATTTTTTCTGTTGTGTTCTATACTCTGGTTCTAGCTTTCTTGGACTTGTTTCATATTGATATTTATTGAATCTTTGCATAGCCAAATCAAACGCACCTCCTTTTTATATTTTTTCAAAAATCCTTAATTTAGCACTTTTGCTTCTCGAATTCTCTTTCATCTCTTCTTTTGTTGGTATGATTGGTTTCTTTGTTATATTTTTTCCTTTTTTTACTGCTCCACATGCACAATATGGCAGTCCTGGTGGACATATACATTTTCCTTCTTGATCATTATATGCATTTTTTACTGCTCTATCTTCTAGCGAATGAAATGTTATTATACATAGTCTTCCACCTGATTTTAAACAGTCTATCGAATCTACGACTGTTTGATATAATGGTTTTATTTCATCATTTACTTCTATTCTTATTGCTTGGAATGTTCTTTTAGCTGGATGTGAATCTTTATTTTTGAATTTAGCTGGAATTGATTTTTCTATTATTTCTACTAGTTGCTTAGTTGTTTTTATTTCTTTTGTTTTTCTTTCTGTACATATATTTTTTGCTATTTGTCTAGAAAATCTTTCTTCTCCATATTCAAAAATTATTTTTGCTAAATCTTCTTCTTTATAATTGTTTATAACAAATTTTGCATCTAACTCTTGTGTTTTGTCCATTCTCATATCTAGGATATTTTCACCTAGATAACTAAATCCTCTATTTCTTTCATCTAACTGGTATGATGACACACCTAAGTCTAATAATATACCATCTACTTTATCAATTTTTAAGTTACTTAATATTTCTTTTATATTGTCATGATTTCCATGATAGTATGTTACATTTTCAAAATCTTTTAATTTTTCTTTTGCTGCTTTTAGTGCATCTGTGTCTCTATCAATTCCAATTAATCTTCCAGTTTTAGATAACCTTTTTATAATTTCACTACTATGTCCTGCTCCTCCTAAAGTACCATCTACATATACCCCATTTTCTTTTATGTTTAGTCCTTCTATGCATTCATACAGTAGCACTGATTTATGAACAAAATCCATTTGAACCTCTTTGCTTTTAATTGCTAAAAAGTTGGTATATGTTTCATACCAACTGTCTTAAATTATTTAAGTATTAATATTCTTTGTCTTCTGAGGCATTTTCAGCCTCAGAAGATTTTTTCTTTTGTTCTTTTTTTCTTTTGTATTTTAAAATCTTTTGTATTTTAAAAATCTTTTGTATCTTATTATCTTTTGTAATAATTTTCTTTTGGCAGCTAGAGCTGCCCTTTTTCTTTTGTATTTTTTTGTTTTTTTCTTTAGTATTTTATATAAACTTTTACAAGTTATATACCTAACATTGTCATATTTTCAGCAATATCTTCAACTGAGATATTTTCTGCACTGTTATATGAGTTCCATTTTTCTTTATCCCAAATTTCAATTCTAGTTCCTACACCAATAATTACAGCTTCTTTCTTTAACTCTGCTGATTCTCTTAAATTATTTGGTATTAAGAATCTTCCTTGTTTGTCTATTTCACATTCTGTTGCTCCTGATAAAAAGAATCTTGTAAATTCTCTAGAATTTCTATTTGAAAGTGGAAGGGCTTTTAATTTTTCTTCGAAGTTTTTCCATTCTTCTTGTGAAAACGCAAACAAACAACCATCTAAACCTTTAGTTACAATAAATCTGTCGCCTATTGCACTTTTTAATTTAGCTGGCATTATTAATCTTCCTTTGGCATCTAAAGAGTGCTCAAACTCGCCAATTAACATGCGTTCACGTCCTTTCTGGTATCAAACCACTTTCTACCACTTTCCTCCACTTTGTGGTTAAATTGTAATATATATTAATTTTAAATGCAAGTATTTTTTAAATTAAATTTAATTTTTTAATATAATTGTAATATAAAAATTTATTTTTATATTTTTAAACTTTCATCTTGATTTTTTACAACTATATATTTATAATCAATATGCGATTATATGGGAGGTTTATATGGGAAATACTAATAAGAGAAATAATACTCTTAGAAGTTTCTGTATTACTCTATTTTTCGGAGTCATATTAATAATCGGTGCGGTTATTAGTAATCAATTTCCGGATGAAGTAAATAATCTTATTGAAGAAAATTTAAATATTCCTGCTGAAGAAAATACTACAATTTCAGTAAATACTGTTGGAAATACTGTTGTGTCTGCTGATTCAAAATTACAAATATATTATTTCGATGTAGGTCAAGCAGATTCTATTTTAGTTATGGCTGATGATCAAACAATGCTTATAGATGCGGGTAATAATGAAGATGGTCCTCTTTTAGTTGGATATCTTCAAGGTCTTGGTATTACTAAAATAGATTATTTAGTTGGTACTCATCCTCATGAGGATCATATCGGTGGTTTGGATGATATAATAAATAACTTTACAATTGGAAAAATATATATGCCTGATGCAACTACCACAACTTCTACTTTCCAATCTGTATTGTCAGCTATTTCTCAAAGAGGTCTTTCAATTACTCGTTGCGAAATTGGAAGTACTTTTGGTATAGGCGACGGTATTTGTACTATAATGTCTGTTGAGAATGAGGAGCAATCTAATTTAAATTTAAATTCTATAGTTATTCACTTGGCCTATGGAGATAAAACATTTTTATTTATGGGCGATGCCGAAAAAGAAATTGAGTCTAAAATAGCTTGGTCAAAAGTTGATGTTTTAAAAGTTGGTCATCATGGTTCTGATACAAGTTCTACTGAAAAATTTATTAATACAGTAAAACCAGAGTCAGCTATTATTTCTGTAGGAAAAAATAATTCTTATTCACATCCAGCTAAAAGTACTTTAGATGTGCTTAATAAGGCTGGTGCAAAAGTTTATAGAACTGATGAAGTTGGAACTATTTTACTTACTAGTGATGGAAAAACTTATAATATTCAAACGTTTTTTACTGCTTTAGATGGTAATTCTTCTACAGCTAATATAAATGCTCCAGTTGAAGAGACTGAGCAATAAAAGAAAGTATCAAATTTTGATACTTTCTTTTTTATTTAGTTATTATAATTTTCTCTTAATATTTTAATTTCTTTTCCGTATCCTTCTAAATCATTTGGAGTTTCTAAGAAAAATGGAAGATGTTTTAATTTTGGATGATTTATTACTTTTACTAATGCATCTAATCCAATATTTCCTTCTCCTATTTTAGCATGTCTATCTTTATGTGAGTTGCATTCATTCATACTGTCATTTAAATGGATTGCATATAGCTTATCTAATCCTATTATTTTATCAAATTCTTCTACCACTTTGTCTAGTTCATTTACAATGTCATATCCTCCATCAAATATGTGACATGTATCTAAGCATACTCCTATATGATCTTTCAGTTTTATTTTATTCATGATATTTTTGATTTCTTCAAAGTCTTTTCCTATTTCTGAGCCTTTTCCTGCCATTGTTTCTAATAGTACTTTCGTTGTTTGTTCTGGTTTTATAATTTCATTTAGCATTTCTATAATATATTCTGTTCCAACTTCTACTCCTTGTCCTACATGACTTCCAGGATGAAAATTATACATATTACCTGGAAAATACTCCATTCTTTTTAAATCATCTATCATCGTTTCTTTTGCAAACTTTCTTAGCTCTGGCTTTGCAGCTGCTGCGTTTAGTGTATATGGTGCATGTGCTAATAAGTTTTCGATTTTGTTTTGTTTGGCTAGTTCTTTAAATTTTTTAACGTCCTCTTCATCTATTTCTTTTGCAGCTCCTCCTCTTGGATTTCTCGTAAAAAATTGAATTGTATTTGCATTTATACTTACTGCTTCTTTTCCCATTTCATAAAAACCTTTTGATATTGATAAGTGACATCCTATTTTTAACATTTTTTCCTTCTTTCTATATTTTAGTGTTTCTCTATATTATCTTTTATATTCGTTTTGATTTTATCACAATTCTTTTTTTATCTCAATAATGTTTTATTATGCTTTATAAACTATGAGCTAATGCCTATTTTCTTGTATTTATCGTGTTTTTATGATATAATAAGTATGTACCAAAGTGATTTGAATAAAAAACAGGAGGTAAACATTATGATCACTTTCATCGCACTGTTTTACGGATGCTATTGCATCCTCGCCATGTTCTTGGACGCCATCGTCCTTGAAGCATCGGCGGTCATGACCTTTTTAGCACTAGCAACACTGTGCTGTGGCGCTCTGGCTATCTTTGCCCATGTGCGCCAGGCTTGGACTCCGGCTATTCTCTGCCTTTTCGGTATGGTGGCTATTGAGCTTCTGGCTCAACACATTGCCATGGTAGAGATACTTTCCGCTGTTGTGCTTGCGATTATCGCTACTTACCACATTAAGCGTGAAATTTCCACTATCATTCGGAGAGACGCTGGCCGACCCGGCGGTCCTACCATTCCGCATTGGATACAGCTGTTACTTAGGTATGCCTAAATAGGAGGTGTCGCTTTTGGCGACGAATGGCAAAGGCTTGCCCCGATTCTGAAATTTAGAGTCGGGGCTTTGCTTTTTTAATATTTAGTTCTAAAATTGTTATTCTAGAATTGTTGTATTGCTTGCACCTTTTCCAACCACTTGGCTCATTAAGCTATTCCATGTGATTGGTCCAATTTTTCCGTCTTGTGATAATCCGTTATTTCCTTGAAAATTAATTACTGCTTGCCTTGTTCTACTTCCAAATACTCCGTCTAATCCACCTGTTTGCTGTCCTAGTGTATTTAATGCATCTTGTGCAATTAATACATATATTCCTCTGCTTCCCGATTGAGTTAATGGGTAACCACTTGCTATCCATCTATTATCAAAGTGTACCCATCTTGGAGTTAGTGATGCTGGTTCTACGTATCTCCAATATCCTGAATTTTTAGCCAGTACTCTCATATAATTTCTTCCATTTTCATCTAAGTTTTGTGCGACATCAAAAGCCACTCCTGCATAATGTTGACTTTGTAATCCATGGCCACCTTCCCAGCATCTTTTAAAAGCAAATCCTACATAAATTGGTCTTCCATACAATGTTCTAAAATTATTCCAACTTTGCATTGTTCTTCTATCTGTCCATAATAAATTACTTTTGCTTGATCCTCTGAATTCTTTTATTTTTAAAGTTCCGTTGTTGTATGGCATTGCTTCTTCTTCACCTTTGTAATATGTTTCCATTCTATTGTTTTGGTTATTATATATTAAAATTTTCGCCAAAATAAATCACCTCTTTATATAATATTGGATTTATTTTTTTTTGACATAAAAAAACTGATATTAAAACATATCAGTTCTATTATATATATATTTCACATTTACTTTCTTTTTCGTCTATTAAACTTTTAAATTGTATTCCATCTTCTGGCTCTCCTACAATTGTTCCATAATGTGTTGGTATAACATACTCTGGCTTAATTTTTCTTGCCAAGTTTGCCGCTTCTATATAATCCATAGTATATGTTCCACCAACTGGTAAGAATGCTACATCACATTCAACACTGCTTGCTTCTTTTGTATCGTCTGTATCTCCTGCAATATAATATTTAGTTCCATTTATCTCTATTATATAACCTACCCAATTTTGGCTTTTTGGATGAAATTCTTTATGTTTATTATATGCCGGAATTGTTGAAATTTTTATTCCTTCAAATTCAAATTCATCATATGGTTTGCAATAGTAAATATTATCTTCTAAGTATCCTATTTTATATATTTCATTTTTACAGTCTTCTGTTGTTACTATTATTGTAGATTCATTTGATACTTTTTTTATGTCTTCTGCTGAAAAATGATCATAATGAGAATGTGTACATAGTACTATATCTGCATCATGTTCAGGTATATCTATTTGGAATGGATCTATATAAATAGTTACGTTTTTTACTATTTTTATACTGCTATGTTTTAAAACATATACTCCGTCTAATTCTGACATATATTTTCTCCTTTTTATTCTGTATCTTTATAGTATTCTGTTATTAGTTCATCTAGTTCAATACTTATTTCATATATTTTATCGTAATTTTCTCCATTTTGTATACTTTTATTTAATTTTTCTCTCAATTTACAAATTTTTTCGTTTATCAAGCCAATCACTCCTTTTATTCTACAAAACTATTACTTTATTTATCTTAAAATACCATATTTTTACAGTTACGTCAACGTATTTATGCTTATTTAGCGAAGTTTCGTACGACAAAATACGCATTACTAGCTATTTTTTTGCGGTTTTATGCAAGATTTTATTGAATTTTCGTCTTTAAAGGCTTCTTTTAGCACTTTTTCTAGGTATTCTTTCGATATTATTTTATAGTTTTCGATATATTCAAAAGGATTTATTTTTTTGAAATAATTTGAAACAAATAATATAGCTTCTTGATCTACATTATTAAATTCTTTTACATATAGTCCATATATTTTTCTTTTGGCTCTTTCAAATGCTTTTTCATCTATTCCATTCTTTATAGTTTGATTTATTCTTTCTTTTATTATTTTTTCTATTTCGTCAACATTTTCACTTTTTCCTTGGATTAATACATGTGCATAGTTTCTACTCCACTCAAATGAAGTTGTTAATGGTTCATATACTAATCCTTTTTCATATATTTTTTTGTAGAATTCTGTGCTTTCTCCAAATAGTATTTCTAATAATATTTCTATAGATAAACTTCTTTTTACTTTTTCTTTTTCGTCTGGATTTATTTTGTACCCTATTGCAAATATTGGTACTGAAATATCCATGTTTTCTATTATTTCTTTTTGATTGACTGCATTTTCTTCTTTTTCTTCTATTGTTTTAGCTTTTATCTTGCTTTCCATTGTTAGTTTAGATTTCATTTCTTCAATAGTTTTCTCAGGTTCAAAGTTTCCTACTAGGATTAATATCATGTTTTCTGGTATATAAAAGTTGTTATAACATTCGTACAAAGTCTCTTTAGTAATTTTTTGTATGCTTTCAACACTTCCTGCTACATCTATTCTTATTGGATTTTTTTGATATAATGCTTTCATACTATTTATATATACTTTCCATTCTGGTTCATCTTCGTACATTTTTATTTCTTGTGATATTATATCTTTTTCTTTTTCTACATTTTGATCTGTAAAATATGGATTTTGTACATAGTTTAGTAATTCATCTATAGCTTTATCAAAATTATTTGTGCATTCAAATAAATATGCTGTATGATCATTTGTTGTATATGCATTAGCTTCAACGCCTAATGATGATAATGTGTCTAAGCTGTTTACTCCACTTTCTTGTTCAAACATTTTATGTTCTAGATAGTGTGCTACTCCATCAGGTATTACCGTTTCATTTCTCTCATTTGCCTTTATAAATCGATTATCATTTGAACCATAACCCACTCCACATATTGCATATTTTTTTCTTGTATTGCTTTTTGGAATGCACATAATCGTAAATCCAGAATTTAATTTTTCTATATATACTTTTTCTTTTATCAATTTATTCTCAATTATCTGCATTTTCTCCTCCGCTTTTTAAAAAGTAAATTGTGTTTAGTTGTATACTTTGTGCAAATTCTGTGATTTGCTCTTTTGTTACTGCTTTTATTTTTTCTTTATATTCTTCTGTTTTTAATGGTAATTTTGATAATTCTTGTCCAAATAAATAAAGAATTTGTGTATCTTGTTCTTCGTTTATTGAGTCTATCCCTGAAATAATATATTCTTTTGTTTTGTTTATGTCTTCTTCTGTAAATTCTCCATTTTTCATTTGCTCTAATAATACTTTTATTAACTCAACTGTTTTATCGTATTTCTCACATTCTATTCCACATCTTATAAATATGTTGTTTTTTTGTACTACATATTCTGATTTTGCTGTATATGCTAAGCTTTCTTTTTCTCTTACTATTTGAAATAGTTTTGAATTTACTCCATTTCCAAAGATTGCATTATACATTATTGCTATAAATCTAAAGTCTTCTAAATTATTTGGTAATATATCTAATCCGATTACTAGTTTTCCTTGTGTTACATCCATTTCTTCTTTTACTGTTTCTGGATTATCTATTTTTTCTTTCAGTTCTGTTTTAAAATTATTGATGTTTAAAATATCTTCTCTTGAATTTAAATTTTTTATAAATTGATTTTCTTCTATTTGCCTTTGTATTTTTTCTTTTTCGTAATTTCCACTAACTATAATATCTATTTTCCCTTTTGATATTATTTCTTTATATCTACTATAAAGATTTTTTGAATTTATTGTTTTTAAATCCTCTATGTTTCCATATTTACTTAGTCCGTATCCACTGTTTTTGTACATTATGTTAATACATTTTTCATATGAGTATATATCTTTATCATCTTTTACTGAGTTTATTAATAGTTCTAAATTTTTCTTTTCTAATTCTACATATTGATTTTTAAAACTTTCATTTTCTACTAATGGGTTAAATACTATTTCTAATAATAAATTTAATACTTGTTCTAAATTTTCATTTTTTTCTGGTAGAAAATTATCGTTTATACTTTCTACATAAAATTTTAATACTAGATTATCTCCTGTTTTATCTAAACCGCAGTCAAATGATGCTCCATATAGCATTTCTAGCTCTTCATTTATTAGTTGATAATTGTTATATTTTTTGCTTCCGTTTTTTATAACTGCTGGTATTAGTGCATTTTTAGTTATGTCTTCTTTTTCTAATGGTATACTTATAAATACTACACTAAAATCTGTTTTGAAATTTTCATTAATAATAAGATGGAGAGTTACTCCATCTTTTATATTTTGTTTTATATATTTCACTTTTCTCTCCTTAGCTTTTTGTTAGTATATCCTGTTTTTTTAAGTTTATGCTAGTAATTCTTTTACTACTTCATTTATTGTTTTTCCATCTGCTGATGCTCCCATTTTTTCTTTTGCTGCTTTCATAACTTTTCCCATGTCTTTTATTGATGTTGCTTCTGTATCTTTTATAACTTCTTTTACGATTTCTGTTATTTCTTCTTTGCTTAATTGTTTTGGTAAATATACTTCTAAATAGCTTATTTCTTCTTTTATTTGAGCTACTAGATCTTCTCTTCCTCCACGTTCATAATCTGCTATTGAATCTTTTCTCTTTTTAACTTCTTTTGCAATTATTTCTATTATTTGATTATTGTCTAATTCTATTCCTTTATCTTTTTCTATTTGCAATATTCCTGCTCTAGTCATTTGAATTGCATTTTTCTTTATTTCATTTTTTTCTTTCATTGCTTCTTTTAGGTCATCTAATAATCTTTTTTTCATAATAGTCTCCTCCTTTTTATTTGGTTTATATTATCATATTTCTGATTTAGTTTCAACGAGATACTAATTTTAAGAATTTCTAAGCAATGATAATTGCAAAGAAATTCTTATAATTAAAAAGAACACGTATAATAAACGTGTTCCATTTTTATTAAAATTTTCTTTTTCTTGCAGCCTCTGATTTTTTCTTTCTCTTTACGCTTGGTTTTTCATAATGCTCTCTTTTTCTAACTTCTTGTAGAACTCCATTTCTTGCGCATTGTCTCTTAAATCTTTTTAGAGCATCTTCTATATTACCATTATTAACTTTAATCTCTGACATTTTATTCCCCTCCTTCCGAAGCTTAAACCATCTTGTGGGATTTAACTTTTCTTCTCTTACCGGCTATATGTATCTCCGATGTTACATATTATACCTTAATATGTATAAAAATGTCAACATTATTTTTTTCTAAATTGTTCTTAATTTTCTTGTTCTTTTTGTTTTATCTATAATGTCGTCTATTTTTTTCTTATCTTCTTCTGTATGTCTGCTTGAATGTTCGATATCAAATATTTCTTTAATTGCGTCTCCCCAATTTTTAGTATGGTAAGATCTAATTACTTTTCCTTGTTTAGCTAATTCATATAATTTACTTCTATTTGTTGTTTCTTCTACTGTTACTATATCTTCTGAATTTAGTGTATCTAAGTCTAATATATATGTTGCTGCTCCATTTGCATTTGATATTCCACTTTTTGTTCTTTTAAACATTTTTTCTATTATAACTTTATTTAAGTTTGGTAATTCAAATATCATATGTCCATCTCTTGTTAATTTACTACGATAATCTCTGTCTATTTGAGCTAATAGTTGAAATTTGTAGCATGGGTCTAATTCATATTCATTTCCTCTTGGTTTAGATATATTTCCCCTTGTTCTATTAGTTGATTTATTTTGAGTTTCTGGTCTTTCTTCTGATATTCTTAATGTTTGGAATAGCTCTCCTCTTATAGCTTCACTTTCTTCACCATCAAACATAGTTATTATTGTTGATATTTTTTCTTCGTCTGATAATCCATTTAATAATCCTGCTTTTATTTGATTTATATCAACTTTTCCGCTATTTAATAGTTTTTTGCTATCTGTTGGCTTTAATAGTCCTCTTTTAAACATTTGTAAGGCAAATTCTTCTGTATTCCAATCTATTATTGTTTCTAATGTTATTATGTTTCTTGTATATAATTCTATAAAGTCTTCTTCTTGCATGTCATCTCCTAATTCTAGAATTATATCATTTCCTATTTGATCTTTTTCTTCACTACTTTTTCCGCTTATTCTTACTTCTCTATATATACTGAAATATCTTTCTATTTTCTTTTTTTCTTCTGGTGTACATTTTTTTAATTTTTTGTAATTTCTTATTAATTCTGTTTCTGTAATTATTTTTCTTACTCGTTCTATTTCTTTAATGCTTTCTAATTCTATATTACCTTTCAAATATAGTTCTAATAATTCTTGATCTGTTACTACTTGATCTCCTTCATCTTTTTTCAAATTTGCTATTGTTATAACTGCTTGTTTTTCAAATGTTGTACTTGATAGATAATTTTTAAATTCTTCATCGGAAATAAAGCCATTTCTGTATAAGTCTATTGCGTTTTCATATGATTGATTCATACATTCTTCTTTTTGTTTTTTATTTAAATTCATTAGCTGTAATGTTTTTTTGCTATATATATCTGATATTTTTATTTTTCCTGATAGTAAATCTTTTCTTAATCTGTCTATTTCTGCTTTTCCATAGTATTTACCGTCTATTACTTTTTCTTTTAAATCTTTTTCTATATCTTTTACAGAATATTTTACATCCTCTAATTCTCCGCTTATTAATTCCAATCTTCCTGATATTCTTGCCTTGTTATTTTCTATTTCTTCTAGCGCTACTTGCATTATATTAATTAAAATTTCTTGATTATTTTCAGGATATTCTTCATGTCTTGTTCTTTCTAATACGCTTCTCGCTCTATATGCTGATAGTATTAAAAATTTATCCCAATCTATATATTCTGCATTTTTTGCTAATTCTTCTTCAAAATGTGGCAAATATTCAACAAAACTTTTTCCACTAATTACTCTTCTGTTAAGCAAATCAACTAATTTTTCTTTTGTCATTCCTTCATCATTTCTATGTGTATTTATTATTATATTGCTTCTCATTCCTTCTCCTAAATCTGGAACTTTACAATATACTCTTTCTAAATCTGTTAAAATTTGTATCATTAAGAAGCTTTGAAATTCCATTTTGCTATCTATTCTTTTGATTCTTTCTAAGCCTTTTTTCATTTCTGCAAAATGTTTTTTTCTCTGTTCTAATGATGAGTAATCTCTTGAATCATATACTTCTGATTGTAGTTTTGTATAGTTTGTATTAACTATTATTGCTGGATGTTTTTCTAGATATTCTTCTAACATTTTTATTTTTTCTTGTCTTCCTGAAACTTTTCCTGTTAAATCATATCCTTCTATTGGCTTTTTTCCACTTATTACTAAATAATTTATAAAGAAAAATTTATTCATATTAAAGTATCTTTGATTGTTTTTTATAAATTGTAGAATTGCTTGTTCATTTAAGTTTCCTTCGTTTTCCATAAATTCATTTGCTTTCTTTTCGTCATCAAAACATTCTATCAAATCAGTTATTGATATATATGCTCCTATTGTCACTATAGCCTCATCTATTCCCATTTTTGATAAATCTTTTTTCATACAATAATTTCTCCTTTACATACTCTTTAATTATAACACTTTTTATTGATTATGTAAACTTGATGTGGTAATTATTTTATCTCTTATTTAAAAAAACAGCCATCAGAAGTTTCCTTCTGATGGCTGTATATTTTTTCGTCAGTTTTCCTCCATTATTCTTTGTCGTTATCTACGTGCCTGAAGCATAAGAGTATTCCTCCACCTCCAAAAAAGCTGGGAGTTTGTTCTTCCATCTCCTCAAAGAATTTGATCCCTTCCTGCGCCACCTTTAATTCTTTATCGGTTGGCTTTTGGGTGCAAAATATTTGAAGAAATCTGAAGATGTTATACTTCTGCTGAATGACTGTGAAGATGAGAAGGGCTGCTGCGAGCATAATATAAATGTGCACTGGTACAAATCCTGATAAACAGATTACTATGCTTAGCATTCCGAATATTAAAATCTTGTTTATGTATATTCTACTGCTGCAATATCTGTCAAACCGTGAGGATTTTTTTATTTCTTCAATTGTCGGAATCCGTTGCACTTTTGTATATGCATTTGATACCATATGTTCGGCTGAGTGAAATCTTGCTAAATCTTGCATTCTTCCACATTTCATCTGATATGATGATTCAGTGAAGTATATCAGATCTTTTAAGGCAATCATTGCAAAGTACATAAGACCAAAGGCAATGGTGATTTTCCGAGTCAAGAATATGCTTATTATTCCCAATATCGCCATTGCAATCTTTATTCTTTTTTCGGTTACTTTCATCTTTTCCGAATATTTTGCCTCGCTTAAATCTTCATCTTTAATTTCACTTAGTCCACGTGGTATTTGCTCTTTTTGTATCTCCCCCTTTTCGTTGATATACACTTCATAACATATGAATGGATTTTTGTTGGAATAGAAGACTATTCCATTTCTTTTAGACCGTGCCTCAAGAATAGTTTTTTTACTGTCCATAGTCTTATCTGACCTCCTAATTTTTTTCTATAATATTATAACATAAATTTACATAATATTCAAAATATTAGAATCAATTTATATTTCACTAAAAAAGAGATTATCTACTATAATCTCTTTTGTTTTAATATTATTCAGCTTTAGGTGCACCTACTGGGCAAACTCCTTGACATGTTCCGCATTCTATACATGCGTCTTTATTTATTTCATAATGTTCTGAACCTTGTTCTATGCATCCTACTGGGCAAGCTCCTGCACATGCTCCACAGCTAATACATTCGTCACTTATTTTATATGCCATATGTATCACTCCTTTCAAATTTATTATATTATAACAGCCTTTTTACTACTTTTGCAATATTTTTTTTCACATGTTTTTCATTTATGTTTAAAAGTTTTCTATTTTGCATTAGTATTTTTCCATCAACCATAACAGTATCAACATCTGCGCCATTTGCAGAATATACCAAATTAGTACACAAATCATTTTCTGGATATAGATGTGTTTTATTTGTGTTTATGAATATCATGTCCGCTTTTTTTCCTACTTCAATTGTTCCTATTTCGTCTTCTAATCCTAATACTCTTGCTCCTTCAATTGTTGCCATTTTTAACAAGTCATAAGCTTTTATTGCTGTTGGATCCATTGTGTTTACTTTTTGTAAGTATGCTGCTGTTTTCATTTCTTCAAACATGTCTAATGTAGTTGTACTTCCTATTCCGTCTGTTCCTAAACCTACATTAATTCCATTTTTTCTTAATTTTCCTACATTACATATTCCTGATGATAATTTACAATTGCTTATAGGATTGTGTGATATTCCACCTTTTATATTTTTTAGTATTTCTAAGTCCGAATCTGATATGTATATTCCGTGTGCTAATACAACTGGGACATCAAATACATGTAAATCATTTAAATATTCTGTTCCTGTTTTATTATATTTTTTCTTAATCAATTTATCTTCTTGTAGTGTTTCTGATAAATGTATATGTATTCCAGTATCTAATTCTTTTGCTAAGTCAACGCATAATTGGATTGTATCTGGGCTACAAGAATAAGGTGCATGTGCTGATACGTATACTTTTATTCTGCTATTTTCATGATTGTATTTTTCATGATACTCGCGTGTTCTTGTAATTTTGTCTTTAATAGATGTATCTGTTATACTCCAAGCTATTACTCCTCTAAGACCTGATTCTTCTACTGCTTCTATCGTTTTATCCATTCTAAAATACATGTCATTGAAAGTTGTTGTTCCTGTCTTTATTAATTCTATGCAGGATAAGAAAGAATTCCAATATATATCATCTGGTCTTAATTTATCTTCTACTGGAAAAATAGCGTTTTCTAGCCAATCCATTAGCTTTTGATCATCTTTGTATCCTCTAAAAATGCTCATAGCTAAGTGAGTATGTGTATTTACGAACCCTGGCATTACTACCTTTTCTTTAGCATCTATTATTTCAGCCTTTGTTTCATCTATATTTTCTTCGATTTTTACAATTTTATTTTCTTCTATTAGTATATCTGTTTTTCTTATATTTGGCTCATTTCCAACCATATCTAGTAATGTTGCATTTTTTATTAGTGTTTTCATTTTTTCTTCTCCTTAAAAGGCTAAATGTCATCATTTGAATTTTTACTATCAATCTCCTCTAATTTTTCTAGTGCTTCTAATTCTTTTAAATCTTCTTGATTTTCAACATTTAACTTTTCTTCATCTTCCGCATTTTTTATTATTTCTACATCTTTTGCTTCGAACTTTTTAAAATAAGTTTCTTCGCCATCATTTAGTTTAACTTTAATGATTTCTTTTAATGTTTCTATACCGCAAACTTCGCCTGTTCCTTCTTCTGTTTTTACTATGGCTCCTATTCTTGGTAATCTGCTTAATTTTTCTTCATATACATTTTGCTCATACTTTAAGCAACACATTAATCTTCCGCAACATCCTGATATTTTTGATGGATTTAGTGAAATATTTTGTTCTTTTGCCATTTTGATTGATACTGTTTCAAAATTTCCTAAAAATGAGCAACAACATAATTCTCTTCCACAAGCTCCATTTCCGCCAATTCTTCTTATTTCATCTCTAACGCCTATTTGTCTTAATTCAATTCTTGTTCTAAATATTGCTGCTAAATCTTTTACTAATTCTCTAAAGTCTATTCTTCCTTCTGCTGTGAAATAAAAAATTAACTTACTTCCATCAAATTTATATTCTGCATCAACTAGTTTCATATCCAGTTCATGTTTTTCTATTTTTTCTTGACATTTTTTTAATGCCTCTGGTTCTTTTTGTTTATATTCTTCGTATGATTTTGTATCTTTATATGTCGCAACTCTTATAACCTTTTTTAACGGGCTATTTAAGCTTTCTTCTTGTATTTCTTTATTTCCTATTATTATTTCTCCGTATTCATCTCCTAAAGCTGTTTCTACAATAACTTTTGTTCCTGGTTCTAATTTAAGATTTTGAGGATCAAAATAATATGTTTTTCCTGGCTTTTTGAATTTAACTCCTACTATTGTCTTCATTTACTTCCTCCCATATTTCGAATAGCATATAATCAATGCTCATATCAAAATTACTATTTGATTTTAAATGATTGATTGTTTCTTGAACATGTTTCACACAGTTTAAATATCTTGTGCTTTTTTGAGTTTTTCCTAAATAAAATAGATTTACTGATAAGTATTCTAATATTCCATAAATTTCTTCTTTTATGAATATTTCTTTGTTTTTTGTTAAGAAGTCTATTTTATCTGTTTTTTCTGTTAATGAGTTTACTAACTTTTCAATCTTTTCGTATATTTCTTTGTTCTCTAGTATTTTTATGGCTCTTTCTATGCTACCGTCAAAGAGGTTGTACATCTTTTCTGGTATGTTATCTACTGGTATATTTTTTTCTGCTAATATTTCTTTAATTTCATTTGTAGTTAGTTTTTCAAATGCTATTTTAGTACATCTTGATTTTATTGTTGTGAGCAACATATCAGCATTTGATGCAATTAATATTATTACTATATATTCTGGTGGCTCTTCTAATGTTTTTAATAAACTATTTTGAGCTTCTTTAGTCATCTTATCTGCGTCATTTATTATAAATATCTTTTTTTCAGATAGTATTGGCTTTTCATATACTGATTTTATAAATTCCCTTATTGTTGCAATTTTTATAGTTTCTGATTCTTCATTAATAATTTGTACATCTGGATGATTATTTGTTATAAAGCATGTACAAGATTTGCATTTACAATCATCTTCTTTACTTTCAATACATAAAATCTTTTTTGCAAATTCTTTGGCTATTTGCTTTTTTCCAATTCCTTCTTTTCCTAAGAATAAGTAACTGTGCAAAACATTTTTGCTTTGCACAATTTTTTCTAAATCTTTTTGATTTTTTATATTGCCTTTAATTTTTAAATTCATTATCACACCACTCTTTATTTTTTGTCAGGATTCCCCCATGTATTTAATGGCCAAAATCTAAGTGCTACTTTGCCTTCTACTTTTTCTATTGGTACACATCCAAATGCTCTGCAGTCTGTACTTTTTGGTCTGTTATCTCCCATTGCGTATACATATCCTTCTGGAACGATTAAATCTGTAAATGCTCCGTCTAATGATGTTGTGACAACTGATGAATCTAAATATGGCTCTTTATATTCTTCACCATTAATATATACTTTATTATCTTTTATTTCTAAATGCTCTCCTGGTAATGCGATTACTCTTTTTATGTATGTTGTTTTTCCCCATTCTAATCCGTAATATAAGAATTTTTTGAATAATCCTTTTGGTTCTTGATTATATATTGCTACTGGATTAGACATATCTGCGTCTTCTATACTTACTCTTGTTACACTTGGTGCTTCAAAAGTAATGATGTCTCCTCTTTTTAAATCTGATTTAAATGTTATTGGTAATCTATTAAGTATTAGTCTTTGATTTGGTTTTAATGTTGGATACATTGATTCTTGTTTTACTATTGTTGGTGTTCCTACAAAGTTTCTAACTAATAATGCTAGTATAATTGCTATCAGTATACAATATACCCATTCTAAAATAGTTTTAACGTTTGGATTCAATTTTTCGCCTTCCTTATTATTTTATTTTTTCGTTGTTTTTTTTGTAGTTTTTGTAGTAGTTTTTTTAGCTGCTGGCTTTTTTGTTGCTGTGGTTTTCTTTGCTGTTGTAGTAGTTTTTTTAGTAGTTGTTTTTGTTGCTGGTTTTTTTACTACTTCTTTTTTTACTACTGGCTCATCATTTGTAAAACTATTATCTGTGAACATTGAATATTCATCTTCTGTTTGTTCTTCTGATTCTTCTATTTCATCTATTTGATCTGATAATGATTCTTCTGAAATAATTTCTTCTTGTGGTTCTGTTTCTGCACTATTTCCAAACATATCTGTGTCTCCAAATATGTTTATTTCTACTTCTTTTTTTCCTGTGTTAATTGGTTCTTCTTCTGGCTCTTCTTCGTCATATTCTTCTACTTCATTATTTTCTGTTTCACTATCTTCTGTATCTTCGTAATTATAAATGTCTATATCATTATCTTCTTGTGGTGTGTTTGTTTTTTCTGTTACTTCATCATATTCATAATTAGTATTTTCTGATGAATATTCATCATCTTCTTCAGGTTCATCGTTTCCAAATGTATTTTCATCTGAAAAATTATTTCCAAAGCTTACGTCATTTTGCACTGGTGCAGTTGGCTTTAGTGGTTTTTGTTGCTCCACAATAGCTTCTTGGAATAATGCTTCCATTTGCTCTTCTGCTGGTTCTTCATATTTTTCTACTTGATTTTCAAAATCTTCATCTTCTGATTCATCGTCAGATTCAAAGTTGTGTTTTTTTCTTTTCTTATCTTCTTCAGGAATATTATCTAGTTTGTACATTATTACTAGTACTAGTAGTATTATAATTATTGCTGCTATTACTAATATTAATTTGTCTGAAGATTTTAAAGTTATTTCTTCAAAAAAACTTTCCATTTTTTTCACCTCTTCTTATTTTACTTCTACATCCTCTTTTTTATCTTTCTTGGCTGGAATTCTTATTACTACTTCTGTTCCTTTGCCAAGTTCACTTTTTATATTTATTTTTGAATTGTTTTTTTCTAATATTTCTTTTGCAATAGATAATCCTAATCCTGTTCCACCCATTTCTCTAGTACGTGCTTTATCTACTCTATAAAATCTTTCAAATACTTTTTCTATATCTTCTTCTGGTATTCCTATTCCTGTATCTATTACTTTTATATATGCATCATTATATACGAAGCCAACATAGATTTTTATTTCTCCATCTTCTGGTGTATATTTTATTGCATTTGTTAATATGTTTGTTACAACTCTTTCTATTCCAGCTTTGTCAGCCACTACATTTGGCACATCTGCTGTAACAAAGCATTCTGCTTTTTGATTTTTTTTGTCTATTTCGAAGCTTAAACTTTCATAAATATTTTTTACTAATTCACCTAAGTTAAATTCTTCATTTCTATTTCCTACCATATCTGAATCATATCTAGATAATGTTAGAAGATCACTTACTAGTTCACCCATTCTTTTTGCTTGTGATGATATATTCTTTAAAAATTTTTGTGAAGTTTCTTTGTCGCAATCATCTTCTAATAATGTATCTGAATATCCCATTATTGATGTTATAGGTGTTTTTAATTCGTGTGATACATCTGCCACAAATTCTGTTCTCATAGTGTCTAGTTTTATATGTTCTGTTATGTCTTGTATAACTACTAGTGCTCCTTCTGGTCTATTTTCTTCATCTTTAAATGCTGCGAAAAATAGGTTTAAAGACTTTTCTCCAATGGTTACTTTTTCTTGTGTTGACGTCCAGTCTTCTAAATATATTATTTTTTCTAGATTCATATTAGAATCTATTTTATCAAAAATTTCTTTGAAGTTTTTCTCTTGACCTGTTAATCCCATTAATTTGTCTGCTGCATTGTTTTTTTGTATTATTTCTCCTTCTTTGTTAAATGCTAATATTCCATCATTCATGTGTAATAGGATTGTTTCCATTTGTTTCTTTTGTCTTGATACTTCTTTTAAATTTTCATTTAATTCTATATGCATTAATTCAAAAGCTTTTGTTAAATTATCTACTTCTGTTTTATTTTTTCCTTCTGCTAAAAATTTTCCACCTTTTGCGACACTTTCTGCACTTTTAGTTAATTTTGACATTGGGCTAATAATAGCTTTCGCTACGAAAATCCCAACTATTACAGATATAATTCCAAACACTACTATTAAAAATGCTGTTAGCTGTTTTACTTGTGTTGTTAATGTTCCTAATAATTCTTGAACATCTCCATTGTTTGCTATTTCTGATGATATTCGATGTAGTTCTGTTAGAAATAAAGTTCCTTGTAGTCCAATTATTAATACTCCTAGTATCATAAATATTAGAACGATTTTTATTTGTACGCTTTTTAACATTTTCCGCTCCTACGCAAGTGTTTCCCTTATTATATCATTACTTTGCAAATATTCAAGTACTTTTATTACTTGTAACTTAGCTGTAACACAATTTTCATAATTTTATTTTTATGTAATATTTTTTTAAGAAATAAAAAAGGGAACACATTTTATTGTGTTCCTCATAATTATTTATTTCCAACAACGTAATATCCAACGCCTCTTTTTGTTATTAAGATTTTTGGATTTGCCTTATCTTTTTCTATTTTATCTCTAATTCTGTTTACTGTAACGTCTACTGTTCTAATAGCTCCAACATAGTCGTCATATCCCCATACTTTCTTTAATAGCATTTCTCTTGTTACAACTTCTCCAGGTTGTGTAGATAAATATTTTAGTACTTCAAATTCCTTTATAGTTAAATCTACTACTTCACCTTTAACTCTAGCTTCTACTTTCTTTAAGTCTAAGCTTAAGTCTCCAACAGTAATAATATTTTCTTCGCTTTCTTGTGACTCTGTTTTTAGTTCTGCTTGTGCTACAAGTTCAGCTTTACGTAGATTAGCTTTTATTCTTGCCATTACCTCTCTATGTTGGAATGGTTTTGTTATATAGTCGTCAGCTCCCATTTCTAATCCAACTACTTTATCTAGTTCTGTATCTTTGGCAGATATCATTAGGATTGGTACGTTTAATGAATATCTAATTCTTTTACATACACTTATTCCGTCCATCTTTGGTAACATTACATCTAGTAAAATAAGGTCTGGCTTTTCTTTTAAAGCTATTTCAACTGCTGCCGCTCCATCATATGCTTGTAATGTGTTATATCCTTCTTTTTGTAAATGATATACTAATAAATCTACTATACTTTCTTCATCATCAACTACTAGAATAGTTTTTTTATTAAAATCTCTTCCAATATCTAATTCTTCCACAAGGATACCCCTTTCTCATTAATCTATATTTTAATTTATATCATAAAGAAATTATTTGTACAAGTTTTTTTTCATTTTTTTTACATTTTTATTTCAACATTTTCTATTTTGTTTTCATCTTTTAAAATTACATATTTTTTGTCATATTTTTCTCCGTTTAAATATATGGATTTCTCTCCTTCATTTTGTTTTATTGTAATATTATATATATTAGTCTTGTATCTGTATTGTATTTTATATTCGTTCCAACTTCTAGGAATTTTATTTGGCAAATATAGTTTATCACCTTTTCTTTTTATCCCTATAATTTCTTCTAAGCATACTTTATAATACCAACTACTTGATCCTGTATACCAGCTCCAGCCTCCTCTTCCTAACATGTCAGGATTTGAATATACATCTCCTGCTATTACATATCCTTCTATTTTGTATTTATCACTTTTTTCTTTACTTTCTGTATGAGTTATTGGATTAATCATTTCTAAATATTCTAATGCTTCGTCAATTCTATTTAATTTGCCTAACGCTAATATTGTCCATATGCTACTGTGTGTATATTGTCCTCCGTTTTCCCTTACTCCTATTGGATAATGACTTATATATCCGGGATCATATTTTTTACCTGTAAAGGCTGGTGTTAATAATTTTATTATTTTATTTTCTTTATCTACTAAGTGCTCTATTACTGAATCCATTGCTTCTTGTTGTTTTTCTTTTTCTCCAGCTTCTGATATTACTGACCAGCTTTGTGCTATACTGTCTATTTTGCATTCATCACTAGTAGAGCTTCCTAGTTCTTGTCCATCATCTGTAATTGCTCTTTTATACCATCTTCCATCCCAACCATTAGTATTTAGTTTTTCTTTTAGGTCATCTTTTATTTTTTTAAATTTATTTATTATTTCTTTTTCATTTTTTAATTCTAATATTTTTTCCCATTTGTTTAGAATATCATATAAGAAAAATCCTAGCCATACGCTTTCCCCTTCGCCTTTTTGTCCTATTCTATTTAGTCCGTCATTCCAATCTCCTGTTCCTATTTTAGGAAATCCATTTTTTCCAAATTCTAGACTTCTAAAAATTGCTTTCATGCAATGATTGTATATACTGTCTTTTTCTTCTGTATATCTATATTTGTCATATTTTTCTTTTTCATCTTGTATATCTATTCCTGTTACATATTCTACTTGCTCATCTAATATTGAAATATCTTCTGTAAATTCTATATATTCTAATACGCTGTATGGTAACCATAGTAAATCATCTGATATTTTAGTTCTTATTCCTGTTTGATTAGTATTATGCCACCAGTGCATAACATCTCCTTCTATAAATTGGTGTTTTGCCGCTTCTAAAATCTGCTTATATAATATTCTTTCATCTATCCATTTCATTCCTAATGCATCTTGTAACTGATCTCTGAATCCTAAAGCTCCTCCTGATTGATAGAATCCACTTTTTCCTCTTAATCTACTTGTTAAAGTTTGATATATCAACCATTTATTCATATAAAGGTTTATCTTTTCTGATGGGGTCTGTACTTTTATTATTGATGTCTTTTGATTCCAATATTCTTCTACTTCTTTAAATGCTTCTTCTACTTGTTCATTGATTGCATATTTTACTACATTTTTTCCCAATATAATATTAATAGTTTTTCTTTCAAATGGCTTTAATTCAGTTGTTATTTCTGCAATTAAGATGTTGTCTTCTAAAATATTTTTTTCTTTGTCAATTAATAATTCTATTTGTTCATTTGATGTTATTTCTATTATTTCCTCGAAATTTGTTTTGCAAATATTTTCTACATATATTGTATTTTCTTTTTGAGTTGCCTTTATTCTTCCTAATGTGTTAGTTTTGTTTTCTCCTAAGCACATGTTTAATATATATTGTATTTTTACTCTTTTTGACTGTTTTTCTCTATTTTTTAAACTTATACTATTTATTTTTACGGCATCTTCTACTGGTATAAAAATTTTATTTTCTTGTATCAATCCATTGTTTATTTGCTTAAAAGTACTATATCCTAGTCCATATTTTACTTGATACTTATTTAGTGGAGTTGCCATTCCTAAGTACCAATATTCTTTTTTATCTAAATCTTTTATTACAACTTTTTCAGGACTAAAATCTTGATAGCTGTCGTTTTCCCAATGTGTTATTCTACGTAATCTACTGTTTTTATACCACGTATATCCTCCGCTATTTTCTGTTACAACTGTTCCAATTTCCTTATTTGCCATTATATTGCTCCATGCCCTTGGTGGAACATGTCTACCATCTATATCTATTATATATTCGTTTTCTGTAAATCCTCCATAATCGTTATAATACTTTGTTTCTTCTTTTTGTATATTTTCTTCTGTCTTTACAGTTTTATATTTTTCATTTTTTTCGCTTTTTCTTTGTATTTGTTTTTCAATTTCTTCTAAATTTTCTTTTATTCCGCCTATGTTTGCTTTTATTGTTATATCTGCTATTGCTTTTATATTTTCTATATCCTCTTGTGTTATTTCGCTTTTGTTTAGTAAATAAATTTGATTATTTCTTAAATAGTCTATTCTATGATTTTCAATACTTTCGTTTATTCCGTCTTTTATAAATGTTTCATAACTTATTTTTTCTTCATTTAATATAATTAAATCTATTTTTATATTTTTAACTTTAAAAAATTCTATTGTTTCTAATAGTTCATCTAATACATATAGTTCTTCAATTCTTTTTATTTTTAATAAGATAATTGGATGATCTCCAGATATTCCAAATTTCCAAATGTCTTCTATATAAAATGATTTTGTATTTTGTTTTGGTATATCTTTTTGTATTAGATGTCCAATTAATTTTTGATTGTTTTCTATAGTATCTGATGTTACCTCTAAGAATTTTATTTCTTCTTCGCTTTTAGCTTTGGCTACTTCTAGCATGTTTTCTATCTTTTCTTTTGAGATATTGCTTAAATAATTTACAATTTCTTCTTTTTCTTCTGATACTTGAATAATTATATTTATTTCTTCTTTTGATTCTTTTTTGACTGTTTTGTTTATTTTTAGGGCTATTATTGGTTCTACTGTTTGCTTTATTTTGCTTTCTAATTTTTTTGATTCTTCTATTCCTTTAGGTATATTTTGATTTCTTCCTATAAATTTTTCTTTTTCTATTTCAAATTCAAAATTATCTTCCTCTACAATCTTTATTCCTAAATATATTCCTTTGTTTTTTCTTGAGCATATCAATATTTTTTCTTTTTCTAAATATTCAAATTCTAAAAACATATTATTGTACGTTGGATGAGCTATATCTTCTTGTATTCTTGATAGAATTGGCTCAAAATACATATATGTTTCTATTTCACATTGTTTATTTGCCTTATTAGATAGAATTATTTTTTTAATTTCTGCTGGTTCATCTGTTGATAAAAAAGATGTTACTGTTGTTTCTATTCCTTCTTCCTGTTGTATAAACTCATTTTTATATTGTGTAAATATTGTTTTTTCATTTGAATATGAACTCCATATTTTGTTGTTATCTTTACGTTTAAAATATATTCCTATTCCTTGATTTATATCATTTCTAAATTTATATCTGTTTACTTGTATATCTTTATATACGCTATATCCTTCTCCTTGAGCGTTTGTTATATTTGTATAATTTTCACTTGATATTGCATTAAATCTTTTAATTTTTTCTTTTTTAGTATATTCTATTTCTTTGTCTTCATATATATTTGTATATTTCCCTTTCATTACTTTGTTTCTTGTTTCTTTTGATAGCACTACTGTTTCTGGCATTCTTTCATCTAATAATATTTTTACTGATTCTATTTCTGGATTTTCTAAAAATCTATGTTTTAGTTTATTTTTATTTATAACATTATTTATACTATTTAGTATTAATCCTTGATGATGCGCCATATATGTCTGAACTGGCTCATATTCTTTTTTATTTAATATTCTTTCTTTAGTAAAATCTAATGAATCAAAAAACCCATATTTCCATCTCATTTTATATTTTTCTAATTGTTTTAAATTGTTTATTACTTCTGTTGGTTCATATTCTAGAAATAGTATACTAGAATATGGTGAAACTACTAGTTCATCTTCTAATCCTCTTTTTAACCCTAGTCCTGGTATTCCAAAAGCTTTATACTGATAATTTCCCTGTAAGTCTTTTAAACAATATGCGGATTCTGAAATTCCCCAAGGAACTTGCATTCTATTTGCATACTTTTTTTGAATTTCTTTTGCGAATTCGCATGATTCGTCTATTAAACTTCCTTCTGGTATATCCATAATTAAATTTGGCATTAGATATTCAAAAGCAGTACCTGACCAAGATATTAATCCTTTGTATCCGTTTATTGATGTCAATGTTCTGCTTAAATTTATCCAGTGCTTATATTTAACATCTTTTTTTGCTATTGCTATTAAGCTTGATTGTCTTGCTTCAGATGCTAAAAAATCGTAATATGAGTCATTTAATATATTATTTGTAATGTCAAATCCTATTGAAAATAGTCTATTCTTTTTACTATATAAATAACTAAAATCTGTTTCTTTTATAATTTTGTCAACTAGCAATTTCAATTCCTTTTTTGCATTTTTTTCTTCTAGGAAGCTTTTTAAAACATACATATAACCAATAAAATTTCCACTATCTACTGTTGATACATATTCTGGTTTTAATGGCACTAAGGTTTTTATGTTATACCAATTATATAAATGCCCATTCCATTTTTTTAATTTTTCTATTGTTTGAAGTACTTTTTCTATTTTATCAATGCTCTCTTCTAAAGTTATAAATTTCATATCATAAGCTGATATAATTGATAATATTTCTAATCCTATATTTGTTGATGAAGTTCTATTTACAAATTTTTCTTTTCTTCCTAATTGGAAGTTGTCTGGTACTAAATAGTTATTTTCTTTTATTATTGTATCGTCAAAGTATTTCCATGTTTCTAGTGCAAGGTTTTCTAGATATATTCTTTCTTCTCCTGATACTAGTGTTTTTCTTTTGTCTTCTTTGCTTATTTTCCAAGCTATATATGGTGCTAAAATCCATAATGTTCCTAGTACCATACCTACTGGATTCAATGTTCCAAACATTATTATTCCTACTATTATGTTTGGTATCATTTTTTTGCAATGATTTTCTAGTGTGTTTTCTAAACTTCTATCAACGCTTTCTGATGTTTTCCACTCTAGTAATTTTCTTTTGACTTTTAATCTATATAAACTTTTAAATATTGCTGATAAATTATTATATGCATTTGTTGGCATTAAACTTAGTTCTATACTGTTTCTTAATATATTTCCTGGAATTCCTGAAAAGTTTTTGCTAAACATTTTATCTGCATAGATTTTTTCTTCTGACATACTTTTTTTGAATATAACTTTATTTATTATTTCTAATATGCTTCCTATAAATATTGTAATCATTGATATTATGAATATTGGTATATTAAATTTGAATATAGATATAATTAGTAAGATTAAATTAAGTGGTACTAATGTACTTCTTATTAAATTATCAAATATTTTAAATCTATTTATTCCATTTATTTTTTTATTTTCTGACCATGTTGCTATTTGCCAGTCTCCTCTAATCCATCTATGTTCTCTTTCTAAACTTGACAAATATCTTTTTGGGAAAGTATCTAGTAATACTACATCTGTTAATAGTCCGCATCTTAGGTAGCTTCCTTCTATTAGATCATGGCTTAATATTCTATTTTCCGGGAATCTTTTTTCAATTATTTTTTGATATACTTCTAAGTCATAAATTCCTTTTCCAGTATAGATTCCTTCTTTAAAACAATCTTGGTATATATCTGATATATTGTTGGTATAAAAATCTATTCCTGGTGTTGTTGAGAATATTTTTGTATATATAGTTTTCTTTGAGTCTTCTAAACTTATCCCTATTCTAGGTTGCATTATTCCATATCCTTCTGTTACTACTTTATCTTCTATAACTGGTTTGTTTAGAATATGTGACATTGCTCCAACCATTTTTTGAGCTGAATCTATTATTAAGTTTGTATCAGAATCTAATGTTATTACATATTTAATTTTTTCGTTAAAATTCTCTAATGTATTTACTAAAAATGTTTCTTTTGTTTGTTTTAATATACTTCTATTAAATTCTATTAATAGTCCTCTTTTTCTTTCCCATCCCATGTAACATGTTTCTTTTGGATTCCATATTCTTTTTCTATATAAAAAATTGAATTTATTATTTTGATTATATTTTTGATTTAATTTTTCTGCTTCTTCTTTTCCACTTTCTATTATTTTTTTGTCTTCTTTTTCCACTTCTCTTTCAGATGTTGTGCAATCTCCTAGTAATGTAAAAAATATATTTTTATCTTCATTTGCTAAATAGTACACTTCTATTTTTTTAAACATTTCTTTTACTTTTGCTTCATTATCTAGTATACATGGAATTACTACCATTGTTTTATTTTGATCATCTATTCCATTTTCGTAATTTATTTTAGGAATTTTACTTTGTTTGATAATATGCCTTAATATGTTGTTTAAGCTACTTTTCCATATTTCATATATTGGTACGTACATAATTATTGTTAAAATTAATTTTAATATTTCACTTACATTTATTTTGATCGTTATTGCAAAATCTATAATTAACGGAATTATAAACATCTGAATTAAATATAGTCTTGATATTCTTTTTTTATTAATTCTGTTAACCTTTTTTTCTAATATTTGTTCTTTTAATTCGTATTTTCCTTCATCTATTAAGTAATATCCAACATGTGATTTTTTATTTTCTTTATCATCTTTGTATCTTGAGGCTAGTTTAATTATTTCTTCTGATATATATATTTCTGAAATTTTAGTTTTGTCTGATATTTTTTGTATCTCTTTTCGATACATTTCTTTTGTTTCTTCAGTTTGTTTTCTAAATACTTGACTTGGATCATTATTTAATAATTCTTCCACTTTATTAGTCTGATTGAAAACTTCTTTTAAATTTATTCTATTTATTTTTTTAATTGATGTTATATATGAACCCATTTTTATTTTTAGAGTAGCTACATATAAATGTTCACTTTTTACAATTTCGTCTAAATCTATTCCTATTTTTTTAACTTGCTTTTCTAATACTTCTAAATATGGTGCTCCTTTTGTTCCTATTCTTCTTAGCTTATAGGTCATATATTCAATGAATGTTTGATTTATATCATTGTTTGAGACTTTATTTTTCATATTTTTGACAAATGTTCTGTCTTTATATGATTTTAATTCTATTAATCTTTCATAGATATTTTCGACTTTATATTTTTGAATTTGTGAATAGTATATTTTTTTACATACTTCTGATATTTCTTGAATTAACGCTATTTGCATAAATTCGCCAATTTTCCAAATTTCTTTCATTGATAATACTTTTCTTGTTTGATAACTTTGTATTGCATTTATAATTTTACTTTCTGATATATTTTCTTCTCCAAATGCTACTATTTCGCTAGCTAATACGTATATTCTACTAAATCCTTGGTATTTTCCATTTGCAATTCCTGGTAATTCTATATATTCTTTTTTATTTAAAGATTTTTCTATACTTTTTACTGTTTCTTCAATAATATAAAAATTATCTAATAACCATTCTCCTGCTGAATGTATTTTTATTCCTAACTTTAAATGCTCATTTAATAGTTCATATGTTTTTAGTATATTTTCAAAATTTTCTTTTAGTTTTTGAATTGGATATGTGTCGCTTTCTGATTTTTCTTTTATTACGTGTTCTTCTGCACGTTGTTTCAAATATTTTTCTAATTGGCTTTCTTCTAATGAAGTACCTTTTATATTCAGATACTTATAGTTATTCATCGAAATATCTCCTCTTGAATTATTTTTTCTCAGTTGATATTTTTTCCAGTTTTTCAATATATATTCACTTTGATTACGTTTATTTTCAGAAAAAAATAGAGATTACAAATTGTAATCTCTATTTTATGAAAAACTTTTTCATTATTTGTTTAATAATTTTATTTTTTCTTTTTTGTAATGTGGTTTTCTTTTTATAACTATTATTCCTGCTGCTAATATCATTCCTGTTGCTACTATTAAAATATAGCTATTTTTCTTGTTATATTCTCTTATTGAAATACCTGTAGGTTCTGTTAATGTTACATAACTTGGTGAGTCTGTATCTCTTTCTCCGTTTAAATGTAATGTATTTGAACCAACAACCACTTCTTTTGCACCTTGATAATCTGTAACTAAATTTCCATCTTTGTATCCTGTTGCTGCTATAAATTCTCCTCTAGATACTTGTGCATTTCCTGGAACTGATAATTCGTCTCTTCTTCCTACTGTGTTTGAATATTTTACAATTTCAGCAACATTGTTATATAAGTCATTGTTAGAGTTTTCTTCTGTTAATGTTTTTGTTATAACAACTCTGATTTTTCCAGTTGAATTCTTTCCTTCTCCTTCTGCCGCAGCACTTGGTACTAGTTTTGTTATTGCTGATGGATTTTCATCTTCTGATTTTGATAATAGAACATTTTTCTTTTCACCTGTGATATATGCTCTTTCTTTTGAATCTAATAATAATTTATCACCATTTTTATTTATGTATACTTCATCAGCTAATATTTTGTTATCTTTTAAATATTCTAATGTTGTTTCATCCCAGCTACTATTTTCTACTAATGTATTAGAGTCTTTGTCTGATGATGCGTCATTATCTATATAGTCAATAATTTGCTCTACTTTTGTTGTTACTATTTTATCTCCATCATTGTTTTGGTTATTATAGTAGTTTAATCCTACATAATCTCCGTATGTAATTAATTCTCCTGATACATATGGTGTGGATTTTTCTAGTTCAAGTACTTTATCTAATACTTCTTGTGATGTTTCATATGATGCTAATTTTCCTGTCCAATCAACTTCTGAGTTATTTGTTACTTTAATTTGATATTCAATCTTTAATAATGTTCCTGTTTTGAAATCACTTTCCATTGGAATATATTCGAAACCTTGAACATTTCCTTTTGTATCTACGTGAACTACTTTATCTATGTATTTGTTGTTTTTATTTTCTTTGTCTACAGTTCCATCTTCTTTGTATGATACACTTAATAGTAATTCATTTCCATCTTCTTTATATAATGAAATCTTTGATATTTTCTTATCAAGATCAATTACTGTTTTAGATCTTCTTTCTAATCCAAAGTCTATGTTTTTAACTATATAAGTATATTCTTTTAGTCCATCTACTATTTTAACTGTTCCATAGTCTATATAATCTTGATGTTCAATTTCAATATTTAATTTTGCTGTATTTGCAACCATTTGAGTATTTTCTATTAATTTTGAATGGTTGCCAGATTGATCAGCACTTTCTAATACACTACCAATTTGGTTATCAATATTTTTTGAATATGCTATTACTTTCATTCTTTGTAATTCATAGTCTCTTGCATCAGATATTCTTACATCATTTAATGTTGATGTTCTTAAATCTTGCCATTCATTATCTAATGTAGATGTTCCGTCTTCATTTAGCATATTTACTTGATATGCTGTATTTTTGTAGTCTTGACCATTGTAATATATGTTTGATTCTTTATTTCCATATTTGAATCTTACTACATAATTTCCTGCTACCATACCTTTTAAGTCATAGTATCCATTTGCATCTGTTACTACATTCTTTAATCTGTATAGTTGTTTTTCTTTATCTGTTAAATCTGGGAAATCATCTTCTGTCCAAATTTTTTCGTATTCGATTCCATCTATTTGTATTTTTTCAACTACTTGTACGTCGATGTCTTTAACTTTTAGTTCTCCATCATCCATTGTACCATTTGCAACTTTTTGGTTATATAATAAATTGATTGTTTCTTGATCTTCCCAAACGTTTCCGTTTATTTCTCTATTATATCCATATAATTTTATGTCTGTTGCTGGTGCAGATTCTGTATCATCTTCATACCACTCTTTAACATTTCTCTTTAAATCAATATTGTCTGGTGCTGAATCTCTATCTATGATACCTGCAACTTTTCCATTTGGATAGTATGTAGAATAGTTTGCAATTTCTGCTACATTGTTCTTTTCACCTAATAAGTTTGGTCTGTCTGATGTTCCTTTATATCCGTTTTGATCTACTTCAAATGTTATAAACATTTCTAATTGATCTCCAGCAGATAATTTTGTATCTTTAAATGCTGTTATTGTTAATTTTTTGTAATCATTATTTACTTTTCTGTTTGTATCATTACATTTAAATTTGTTCATTCCCTCTGACCAATATGTATATTTAGCTATTTCATCAGCTTTTACTATTCTATAGTAAGGTTGTTCTGCAACTACCTTATTAATTCTTTCTTGGTCATTATTTAATACATTTGCTTTAATATCTTCATTTACTAGTGTAAATGTTTTATCATAGTAATCATTTAATTGATTTATTGTTGCTAATAAGTCTTTTTCTGCTGCACTTTCGTTATTAACTGCTATTCTATATGTTAAATATACTTTTAAATCTGTGTCTGCTTTTATTTTTCTTACAGCTTCTGCACTTGTGTTATATACTGTTGAACGATATTCATAATCTGAGCTATGTAAATCTATAGTATATCTTCCTATTTTACATGCTTCTATTTGAATTTCTAGAGCTTCTTTGTTTGCTTCATCTTCAACATCTACATATTTATTGTATGTTTTTGTAACTTCTTTTTCGTTTACTAATATTTCGGCTTTATATAAGTCTTTGAATACTGATAAGTCTGCTTTTTCTCTTTCTTTTACACCTAAGTTTATGTGTAACATATAATCATATATTGTTTTGTAAGTTGTTGTTCTTCCTGTTTCTCCTTCTATAACGCTTAACTCTACAACATCGTCAGCTTCGCTTACTGAAATTTTGTTATTTACTGGATAGTAAACTCCTGTATTTCCTGTAGTTGCTGTCATTTTATATTGATCGATTATATGTTCATTTTTGTCTAAAACTGTTAATGTTGATAATCTTCTTGTATTTGTGTTATTTGGTAGTGAGAATTCTTTTGAAGTATATTCTAATGTTAGAGTATCTTTTCCATTAGTTGAGTATCCTGTTGTATCTCCATTTCTTTCCATTGCATTTCCACCATATACTTCAGTGAATTTCTTATTATAAGTATCTCTAACTTTAGCATCTTCTGATGCGATGGAGTCATTTTCATATTTTACTTTTTCTCTTTTTGATGCTGATATATATTTATTTGCATCTCCTCCTGCTGTTGGTAATGGACTTGAAGCTTCATAATGTTGACCATCATATTTGAATTCAACATCATATGAAACTGTATATCCATTTTGTTTTAAGTAAATAACATCTCCCGTTCCTGGAACGTTTATATTTGGAATTTCATAGTGTCCGTTTTCATCAGTATATATTGGATATGATAATTTCTTTTTGTTTGATTCATCATATATGTTTTGTAATTTTCTACTTACTACATTGCCTGATCTATCTCTTAATACTTTATAAATATATACTTCTGCATTTTTGTATCCTGTGTCTCCTGCTTCTCTAGTTCCTTCTTTAAATCCTGGATTCTTTTTGTCTGCTTTTTTATCAATCCAAACTTCACCTTCCATAGGAATAGTTAATCTGATTAATTCTCCTTCACCTTCTATTCCAAATGAATATTCAGCTTTTTCGTACCATCTTGCACCAACATATACTTGTGCTAATGGTTGAGATGTTTTTGGATCTAGGTCTGTTAATTCTAACCAGTAATTCCATTTTACAATATGGTTATGGTAATATCCATGAGAGCATTTTTTTGCTCCTCCTGAACATGTTTTGTGTCCTTTACTGTTATATTGTGCACTTGTATGTGTTCCTCCACATGAACAAGTTTTAGCTCCTTCATTACACCAGATTGCTTCTGATTTTGGTTCCCAAGTTGCATCAAAGTATTTACCATCTAATCTTGTATATTCTCCTCCTGCGTTCATGTATTTAAAGCTAAATTCTAAGTCTGCAATAAATCTTGCATCCTCTTCATAATCTAATACAACATAGAATTCTTCTCCGTTATGTGGGAATGTTGCTTTGTCATCTGATGTTCTATCATTATATTTAAAGAACCATTTTGAATCATCAACTTTTCCTAAGTTTGTATATAATACAGCGTCTGTTATGCATGAGAAATCTACTGTTCCTCTTTCAGTTGTTACTGATTCTTCGTAATAATGTAATTTAAATGGTCCAATTAAGTATCTTTCATTTTCTCTGTCATATTGTACTTCTGCATTTTCGTCTTCATGTGATACTTTAAAATCTATTACTGGTGCTGTAACTGTAGCTGTTTTTCCATGTACTGTTACTGTTTTTTGTTCTGTTATTATTTTTCCATTTTCTCTTTTTGCTACTTTATTTATGTATTCTGCAAATGCTTTTGCTTCTTGTGAGAATGGTGTTGATGCTATATCGCTTGCATTTCCTCCAGCATCTGTTTTCCACCAAGCATATTGTACATATGTATATGGGAAGAATTCACCACTATTTGATACTTCTACATAAAAGTATTTTCCTGATTCTTCGTCCTTAGTTACGAATCTAGTTGGCTCTGCTGAGTCTTCATCTATGTCTACACCATATAATACAGTTCCATATATGTTATAGAAATATGCATCTGATATATCTCCTGTAAATTCTTCATTTGTTACATTATAGAAATCATTTCCTTGTGAAGGAACGTTTTCTGATATTTCAGCTAGTATGTATGCTTCTTCTGGAGTTGCTATTCTTTTTTCTGATTCTACATAATATCCGTATGTACGGCTAGTTGTTGCAGAATATGGATTCTGGAAATTATCTGATGTTACATCTCCTGATGCCATTTGTGTTTCCCTAAATAATTGTTTTCCAATATCATTCATTGTAAGATATGGTTCGCTTTGACTTCTGTCTCCTGCTCTTACAATTGTTCTTGAATATCCATTTAATGCAATACCATGTCCACTGCATAGTGTATCTTTTTCATTTATCAAGTCATCATATGTTATATATGGAAATCCTGATGGTAGTCCGTCACCTTCTGATAACATTTCATTTGTAGATCTCGCTAATATTTTATATCCTGAATATACTAATGCCATTAATACTAATATTAATATTGCTGTTACTAAAAATCTTTTTTTGTTATTCATTAGACTAAACCCCCTTTCCAATTTTAACTTGAATTTTATATATTATTTTACTCTTACGAATAGCTATTGTTGCAACTATTCCTGCTAAGATTATTGTTATTAGTAATGATATGTATATTAATGTATTTCCTGTTTGTACACCTATAATTAAATCTGCTGATGACATATCGTCGTCTTTTTGATTTTTATCATTTGGTGTAGAATCTTTATCTGAGACTCCTGCTTTATTATAATCTTCTGCTATTTCTGCTTGATTATTTACGATACCTGTATTAGTATCTGTCATTGTTTTTGTTAATACTAATTTGATAGTTTTTGATTCTCCTACTGCTATTGAGTTATCTGCAAAAGCTTCTGTATAAAGATTTCCATCATTTCCTTTATACCATGAATTATTTAATTCTGTACTGAATTCTAATTCTTTTGGCATATAGTCTACTATCTTTTTGGCATATCCTTCTACTTCACCTTCATTTTTAACTGTTATTGCATATTCTACAATAACACTTGATCCGCTTAAGTTTTTTCCGTTTATATCAACTTTAGCTAATTCTGTATTATCAAAATCGTATGATTTTGTTCCTTTACTATTTTGAACTGTAACTTTTGTTATTCTTTTTGTTAGTGCTAGATCAAATATTTTTGCTTCTATTAATCCCATATCTATATTTGATTTACTTCCATTGTTTATTGTTATAACATCTGTTATTGCTACTGTTTTGTTTTCTTCTTTTCCTGAAATAACATCTGAATTTCTGTCTTCACTAACACCTTGCTTTTTATATTCTGTTAATCCATATCTGCTACTATCATAAGAAAATACTACTGTATATTTTCCATTTGATAAGTTTTTAAATATGTATTCTCCGTCTGCTGTTGTTACTGTTTTTTCTATTTGTTTTCCTGTTTCAGCATTTACAAGTTTTACTTCTATTCCAGATACTTTTTTCTCTGAAGCTTCTCTTTCTCCATCTTTTTCTGACTCTAACCATACTGTTCCTTTTATTTCGTAAGTTGTTTTTACGTCGTTTTGGTCTGTTTTAACAACCAATTTGTTTGTATTATCATTTTCTGTATCTGGTTCTTTTTGTGTTTCTGCTGTTTTTTCTATAATATGTGATACTTGATTAGATTTTAATTTTGAAATCTCTATCGCTTCAACATCACCTATATTTGATATTGTTTTTTGCTTTGTTTGGATATCATTTACTTTTGCTGTAATTTTAGCTTCTAAAGTTCCTTCTGGTAAGATATTAGTATAAATTGTTGCATCTTCATTTTTGGCAACTACTTTTGATACTTCTACATCATCTACTTTATATTGCAATTTTTTAATTGTTACTTCTTCTGGTAATGTATCTTTAAAAGTGACGTTGTTTGCTCTTACAGCTCCTGTATTTTTTACATTGAATGTATATTCTATTTCATCTCCAACTTTGATGTACTCATTTGTTTTGTCTGTTTTTTGTGTTATTTCTAAGTTTGGTCTTCCTACTTCTATATCTACTTGTCCTGCTTGATATTTTTCTCCATTTACTTCTATGTTTGATATTGTAGATATTGTATCTTTATATATTCCGTCTTTCATTTCTGCTGTAACAAATTTTCCTATAACTAGTATTGTTCTTCCTGGATTTAATTCATCTATTGTCCATGTTACTTCTCTTTTTTGTTCGTTGTATGTTGTTGCTTTTATTTTCTTTATAGTAATTCCATCTTCTTCATATCCTGTTATATAACTTTCACTATATTTTAAACCTTGTGGTAAAATTTTAGTTACTTTTATATTTTTCATTGTTTCATTACTATTATTTTTAATTTTAATTTTTGATTCTATTGTTTCGTTTACTCTAGCTATTGTTTCTTCTGTTTCAACTGTTTCTTCTGCAACTAGATTTGATTTTGTTACTGTTATTGAATCATTTACTGTTGATATTTCTTTTGCTAAATCTGTAGCTGATATGTTTGATTCACATACTAATTTTACTTCTGGTATATTTTCAACTGTTTTTGTTTCATACTTTTCTTCACCATTTTCATCTACATAGCTTTGATTTATACTGTATGTTCCATCTTCATTTTTTGTAAATCCTTCTGTATTTGCATAGTATTCTTCTATGCTTGGTAATTTATTTGCTTGAACATAGAATTCTACATTTTTTGTTTCTTCTGGTTTAATTTCATCTATTTTTGCTATTACTTCTTTATCTGCTTTTAGCTTCCATCCTTTTGCTTCTTCAACTGATTGTGAACTTGTATGTACAGCTAAAGTTGCCCATTGTGGTATTTTAGTTTTTACTACTACATTTTCTGCCGTATCTGTTCCTGTATTTTTTATTTTAATAATATATTTAATTTTTTCATATTCTTTAATTGATTTTTCTTTTAAGTTTGTTGTTGTTTCTACTTCTATTTGTGGTCCTACACCTGTTGTTAATCCTATAATATCTGATGTAGAAATTTCTTTTTTAGCTGCTACTTCATCTTGATTGTTATATATAGTTTCAAAAGAACTATATATATCTGTGTTGTGTTCTAGATCTGCTGGAATTTCATATTGATATGTATATTTTAATACATCTCCTGATTCCATTTCATATTCGTTTGGTACTATTAAATATGATTTTGCATCTATGTCGCTTGAATCTGTTGTCCATCCATTTTCTTCATTTTCAAGATCTTCTGTTGCTTCTTCGTTTTCTGAGTAATAAACTTTTGCATCTACTTTATTATTTGTATTTTGTGAAATGCTTCCATAAAGATTTGTGTCTATTGTTGTTCCTAAATCTTTTCCTGTTTCAAAATCTTTATTTCCTTTGAATGGAATTCTTCCTAAAATTTTAATATCATCACATTTGTTTTCATTATTATTCATCACAATAATGTCCATTGTTGCAATTTTTTCTTCATCAAATATTTCAATTTTATCTGTAACAACACCTTGTTCAACTGATGTTATAGATTTTCCTGTCTCTTCATAACCTGATGTTTTATTTATACTTACCATTCCTACTGGTGCTTTTATTTCTACTTCTGTGCTTGCAGTTCCTAGCCCGTTTTCAGCTACGTTTTTATATTTTGTAGCATTTTCATTTTTATATTCTAAAATTATTTTTTCTGCTTTTGATGGAGCATATAAATCTAATGTTATATTTGAGTTTATTATTATGTTTGTACCTTTTGCTATATTATTTGTATTATATCTTGTTTGTTCTCCATCTACTTTTATATTTAATACTGTTCTTCCTTCTTCGTTTTTATCAATAGTAGACTCTTTTATATTAAATACTTCTTCAGAGTTTGCTATTGCTATGTTTGTTATCTCTACATTTTCCACATATTCTGGGAAAGTTACTTTAAATTCTGGATTTTTATATAAATCGTTTTCTATACTGTTATTGTTTAATTTAATGTCTAATTCTATGTCTCTGTTTTCTGCTATTGTGCTTAGTGTTTTTCTTGATATTGTTAATTCTGCATTTGTTTCTGGTTTTTCTAAATCTATTTTAACTTCTGCATTTCCAATATTGTTTTCTACACCTTGGCTTAGAATATAGCTTCCTATATAATTTATATTTAAATTTGAGAATGTTTTAATTTGTTCATAAGAATATTCTGTATTAGTAATTTCTTTTTTAGTGTTTATTACTAATATACCTTCTTTAACTGGTTTTGTTGTTTTTATTGTTGCTTCATTTATATCTACATCTACTGAGTAATTATCTTTTGATATTGTAGAAACTAGCTCATTGTTTTCATTATATATTTCAATTTTTCCGTCTAGTCCTAAAATATTTTCAAAATTTTCTTTTGAAACAGATATATTTTTTATTTTAGATGTATTTGTTTCGAAAATTTCTTCTTCATTTTCAAAACTTTCTTTTTCATCTTTTATTATAATATTTTCAACCATTTCTGTTGATGATATATCAACTTTTAATGTAGTTTGATATTCTGTTTTGTATTCATTTTCTTCTGATAATGAGTTTGTTAGTATATTTCCTAATTCAAGAGTTTCTTGAGCTTCGCTTTCTATTGAAATAATACTTCCTAAACTTTCATTTAATTCATATTCTGCTATTAGTTCGTAATCAGATTTTTCATCTGTTCCAAACATGAAAACAGAACCATTTATTTTATTATTTATTTTAAATGGTTTTTCAATCTCTTTATCTCCAGAAAAAACATATGTAATTAAAAACTCATTTGTTTTTATTGTTTCTTCTGCTTTTTCTATTTTAACTTTTATTTTTCCGTCTTCATCATATGACCAGTCGTCATTATTTAATGTTTCTCCGTTTTTGTTTGCCACAATTATTTTATCTACTTTGTAACCATCTAATTTTATCGCTTCTACTTCTAATTCTTCTTTAGCGACAAAACTATTCTTTTCTGGTATCCATGATTTTATTTCGGTTTGAAGAATAATTCCTTTACTATTTTGTGATTCGTAAGGAATATATTTTTTTAATTCTGATGTAATATTAAATTCTGTATTTGTATTCCATACTAGTCTTAATACTATGTTTTCAGAAATACTGTTTTCTTCTCCTTGATTATCTACATATGTACCTATTAGCTTTGCGTTTATCTTTTTGTTTAAGTTGTCTATTTTTTCGCTTTCTTTATATTTTATAGGTAACACTATAGTTGTTTTTCCATCAGCGCTTATATTTGAAAGTGATACTTTATTTTTTTCAACACTGTATTCACTATTAGCTGATTCTTCTATTTCAAAAGATAATCCATTTTCTGATTCAATTAGTATTTGAGCATTTTTTAAATATCCTTCTTTTTTCACTTCAATTTCTAATTGTAAAGCTAGATTTTCTTCATCGATAGTTCCTTCAAATTCGTATCCTTGTTTTTCTTCAGCTTTTATAAAGTTCACATCATAATTTACATTTTTTGATGTATATTCTGAATCTTGTTTTCCTATTTCCTTAGATTCAGCATAGCTGATATTTGCGAATATTGTAAATGCATTTGCAAATACAAAGCAAAAGATTAAACATGTTGCTATTATTTTCTTATAGCCACTCTTCTCTTTTAACATAATTAAACATCCTCCTATGTTTTTTCTCAAATATAGACTTTTTTTGCAGTCCTACATAAATATTATACTACGGAACAAGGGGTTTTTTCAATAGTTTATTACTAAAATATTACATTTTTTTTACTTTTTTGTTACTTATTATAATATATATATTATACAAGCCTTTTTTTAGTATCTTTTTTCTACTTAAAATTTAAAAAAACTTGAATTGAAAATCCAATTCAAGTTTTTTATACTATTTTTTTGTTATGTAATCTGAAAGTTTTTGATATTCTTCTATCGTAAGCTTTTCTCCTCTAATTTTTGTATCTATATTTAAATTTTTTAGAGCCTCTTCTGCTTTTTCTCTTGTTTCGAAAATTTTTCCATTTGTTAGTGCATTTACTAAAGTTTTTCTTTTCTGCATAAATGCTACTTTAATTATTTTGAAAAACATTTTTTCATCTAATACATCTATTCTTGGCATTTTTAAAATATCAAATTTTATTACACTTGATGTAACTTCAGGTTCTGGAATAAATGAGTTTCGTGGAACTTCTAATACAATTTTTGGTTCAGTGTAATACCATATTGTATAAGTTATGCTTCCTGTATCTTTACCTCCTGGTATGTTCGCTAATCTTTGGGCTACTTCTTTTTGAATCATAACTGTGATACTCTCTATTTCTAACTTTTCTTCTAATAATTTCATAATTATTGGTGTTGTTATATAGTATGGTAAATTTGCTACTACTTTTGCTGATTTTATAGTACTAGTTTTATTCTCGGTTATTAATTTATTAAGATTGATTTTTAATACATCTTCATTTATGATCTCAATATTTTCGTATAGTTTAAATCTTTCTGTTATTATCTTTACCATTTTTGGATCAAGTTCTATACATATTACTTTTCCAGCCTTTTCTAATAACTTACTTGTTAATGTTCCCAAACCTGGTCCAATTTCGATTACTAAATCTTCTTTTGTAATATTTGAATAATCAATGATTCCATTTACTACATTTTCATCTATTAAAAAATTTTGACCTAAATTTTTATTTGCAAATATATTATTTTGTTTCATTATAAATTTAGTTTCTTCATACAAATTCATTTCTCTCACCTTTTCCATTATATCATATTGATTTTTATTTTTCTATAATATAAAATATTTGTGTATATTTGTTGATAATATACTTTCAATTTTATTTATTGAAAGGACTGATTTACATAGGAAAAAATTTAGTTAATAAAAGACTCGGAATCGGTACTAGTTTTAAGTCTAAGCATAAATTTGCTACTCGTTCCCTTTTATTGCTTGTTTTATTTACACTTTGTTTTATTGGTTTGCTTGGTAGAATTGGATATATTCAATTTGTAAAAGGAGCTGAATATAAAACAGCTGCTTATAAAAATCAAGTTACTAGTCAAACAATTGCAAGCAAAAGAGGTACTATTTACGATTCTACTAATAAAATATTGGCTATCAGCTCTGCTGTTGATACTATATCTATTAATAACAATGAAGTTCTCTATTTAAATGGTTCTAAAGTTCCTAAAGAAACTTTAGCTTCTGGATTTGCTGAAATCTTTTCTCTTGATTATGAAGAAACTTTAGCAAAATTAAATTCTGAACAATCCCTTATTACTATAGCAAAAAGAGTTGATAAAGCTTCTGTTGATAAATTAAATAAGTGGATGGAAGAAAATAATATTTCTACTGGAATTAATATAGATGGTGATTCTAAAAGAACATATCCTTATGGTGCATTAGCTTCTAACGTTATTGGTTTTTTTGGTAATGATAAAGGTTTGGAAGGAGTTGAAGCTGCTTGGGAGGATGAATTAAGTGGTACTCCTGGTAGAATCGTTACTTCTGCTAATGTTAATAGAGAAGCTATTTCAGATGAAAACGAACAATATATTCCAGCTCAAAATGGTAGTGATATTTATTTAACTATTGATGTTAATATTCAGTCAGTTGCTGAAAAATATTTGAATCAAGCAATTTTAGAAAATAAGGCTGCTGGTGGTTGTGTAGTAATTATGAGACCTTCTAATGGAGATATTTTAGCTCTAGCTAGTTATCCTACTTATAATCTAAATACTCCTTTTACTCCAAATACTCCAGAGTTGCAAGAAGCTTGGGAAACAATGACAAATGAACAAAGATCTGCTGAACTTAATAATATGTGGAGAAACAAACCTATTTCCGATGGATACGAACCTGGTTCTGTTTTTAAACTTATTACTTCAGCAATTGGATTAGAAGAAAATCTAGTTGAAACTGATACTCCTGGTGATTTCTATTGTAATAAAGTTTATAAAGTTGCTAATTATGATATTAATTGTTGGGCTGACAATGCTCATGGTGCGTTGTCTCTTAGAAAAGCAGTTGAAAAATCTTGTAACCCTTCTTTTATTCAATTAGGTCAACGTATTGGTACAGATAGATTTTATAAATACTTGCAAGCTTTTGGATTACTTCAAAAAACTGGTGTTAGAATGTCTGGTGAAGCAAATAGTATTTTCGTTAGTAAAGATAACTGTCACGAAGTTGAACTTGCTACAATGTCTTTTGGGCAACGTTTTAAAATTACTCCTCTTCAATTAGTCGCAGCTATTTCGGCTTGTGTTAATGGTGGTGACTTAATGCAACCAAGAATTGTTAGTAAAGTTGTTAATACAGATACTGGTGTTGAAACTGAACTTGCTCCTGTAAAGGTTAGACAAGTTATTTCTGAATCAACATCTTCTAAAATAAAAAGTATGATGGAATCTGTTGTTACTACTGGTACTGGTAAATATGCAGCAGTTAATGGATATTCTGTTGGTGGAAAAAGTGGTACTTCTGAACCAGATCCAAACAAACCAGAAGAAGGTTATGTAGCTTCATTTTTAGCTATATCTCCTATTGAAAATCCTGAAGCAGTTGTTTTAGTAGCTTTGTATAATCCAAATCCAGATGGTTCTGGAAGCCATCAAGGTGGTGCAATTGCCGCTCCTGTTGCTTCTCAGATTTTATCTGATATATTACCTCACTTGGGTATAGCTTCAACAGCTACTGATGAACAAAAAGATTCTTTGATTACTTTATCTGATGTTTCTTCTAAATCACTTTCTGATGCTAGAAGTATTTTAGAGGCTTCTGGTTTTAAAATTGTTTTAAAAGCTTCTTCAGATGCATCCACTACTGTAGTTTCGCAATATCCTAAATCAGGTACAGCTCTACAGACTGGTTCTATAGTTTGTTTATATACTGAAGGTGCTGAAAAAACAATGAAGCAAGTTCCAGATTTAAAAGGTAAATCTGCTGATCAGGCTCGTAATTCTTTGCAAGCTCTTAATTTAAATATGTCTGTTCAGGGTTCTGGTGTTGTTGTTTCTCAGGATATTGTTGCTGGAACTGAAGTCGAAGAAGGTACTGTTGTAAATTTAACATTGAAAGATGAAATGGTTGGCGGTGCCCAATAATATAAATAAAAAATAAACCTCAATTAAATTTGAGGTTTATTTTTTATTTTACATCTCTATATTTTCTTAGCTTAATTATGGATATAAATGTTTGTTTCCACTACTATTTCCACCGTTGCTAGATGTATTTACTTTGCAATATTGGCAAATACTACTATCGTTTGAATGTTTTTCAGTTAATTTATAATTACATTCTGAGCATGTCGCACTATGTGTTCCATCTTTGTTGTCTTTATAATCTTTAAACTCATGATTTTTTAGTGTTCCTGCTTTTACTTCTCCACATTTTTTACATTCTTCCCAATGTTGTGTACTATTTTCCTTTTTTACATGTATGTGACTGCATTCACTTTTCTTTTCTATTGCATCACATTCTTTGCATTTATCATTCCATTTTACTAGTCTATGTTCTTTGCTTTCTCCCGTATGTGTAAATTCACAATCTGAAAATGTGCATTTGTATGTAGGTGTATGGGTTGAATTATTTGATTCGTAACTATCTAGTTCTTCTGATTTTTCGTGTGTTTGATATTTAGTCTTACAGTCTACACATATTCCAGCATTTTCATGTGTTCCTCCTGTATGTTTTTCAGACCAAACTACATCTTCTTTACATACACCAATTTTTCTATTACTATATCTCTCATACATATTACATCTTTCTATTCTTGTATGAGTATTTTCATTTACTTCATATCTTTCAAATTCTATGGTCTATATATCTCTCATCACAGATTCTACATCGTCCATCATTGTAATGATCTTCTCCTCCGTAATGTCTTTCATACATTTCATATCCATCTTTTGGGCATTCATATATATGTTCAATATCATCTCTATAAATATTCATTCTCGTATTACATTCTGGACAGTACCTTGTTATATAAGATAGTGATTTATTTTTTGAAAATATTAATCCAATTATAAATATTATCATTAATACTATTAATATTATTTTGATTTTTCTTTTCTTCATCCCAATTTTCTCCAATTTTTTCACATATAATATATCATTTATTAGGTATGAATTTTATTATTTTGCGTTAAAAATTTCTTTGATGTAATCTTCCGAAATAATGAAACATTTGAACTTGCTTTCTGCTGGATCATAGTCTCTTTGCTTTTCTTCATAAACCCAGTAGCCATCATATTTAGGATAATCTTCTCTTCCTATTGAATTGAACATGATAGCTCTTGAACCGTCTGCATATTCCAGCTTCCATACATCAGTTGCCGCATATTTCGTTTCTGAGTCTGTTCTTTCGAAATCCCGCCGTATAAACTTAACTTCTTTTAGTGGTTTCTCGAATTTTATATTCCACTCATAATTTACTCTTGTGCAATTTTCGAGATACTCGAAGCCTTTTAAGAACTTTGCTTCTGAATCCCATCTGCATTTGCTTACCGTTAAAAATGGTGAAAACGGTCTGGGTTCGTAAACCTTATTTGGAAACTTTCTGGTCATCGCTGCTACCTGAAAAGCCAACCAATATACCCCATCGTATCTATTGCTCACGATTTTTGCAAGTATTATTGGCCTGTTTGTAGTGTCATATCGGTAGTCGACCACGTTTTCTAATGAATGAAATAAATACGGAGCTTTGTTTTCTTCTTCATTCACCAGATAGAGGTCAAATGTTTCGCCTTTTTCCACTACTAAAACTAAAAGATTTGCATACTAATGTACATGTGCAGAATATGTGTAATGAACCTTCTTTTATTATGCCATGTTTACATAACTTTTTCAATTTTATGATTTTTCTTCTTTACTATCTTTTCTTTAATATTTTCAAACAGTATGCTGAATATTAATGTGGATGTTGCTACTAAAATATAGTTAATTAAGCTATTGTTTATCATGATATTTTCTAAACTGATTACTTTAGCTGCTCCTCTAATAAAAATTATAAACATTGGATGCATTATATAAATTATTGTTGCTATATTTCTTAATTTTTTATTATTTTCATTATTTATTTGTACCAGAATATTAAATATAAAAAACATTGTTGGCACTAACATAAAATACATACTATCATGTTTTTGTAAGTTAAAATGTTTTAAAATTATTCCTTCAAAAATCATAAAAAACATGGATATTATCGCAAAAATTGCACTTTTATTTTGACTTATTTTGTTTTTCATATTATTAAAACTATATCCCAAACTTATAAATATTGGAGCAAAAAATAATCCGTTTCTTGTATAATCTGCAATCATAAATATTGCATCATATGTTTTTGAAATTATGATGCTTTGTTTGCTAATTCCAAAATAACTATCTCCAAAAATTCCTATTATATATAAAATCACTATGCTAATTATGCTTGAAGTTTTATTTAGATGTTTTATAAAAAAATATGTAACCCATATTCCTAAAATTACTGCTGGAAAATACCATAAATGATAGAACGTTCCATTTATACAGATATTTTTTATTGCTTCTATTATTGTAATGTTATTTAATTGCCCAGCATATAAGTTAATTGGCAAGTATATTAATATGCATATAGCATATATTTTTATAATTTTTAATGTGTATTTAATTAATTTATTTTTATCTTCTATTGCTTTTGGTAGTACAAAATAGCCTGTTACCATAAAGAAAAACGGTACTCCTATTCTGCATATCACATGCGTAAACACAAAATCTACTGTTTCATTAATTGATGCAAATGGAAATATGTGTATTGCTATTATTAAAATTGCAGCTATGATTCTAAATTTATCTATACTTATTTTCAGTGCTTTCACTTTTTTCTCCTTTTAATTTATCTTGCAATAAATTATATCTTTTCTTTTTTGTTTCTACAATATTATTTGTATCTTTTATTTGGTTGACATAATTTTGTCTGTGGTGATATAATTGATAAGTCAACATTAATTATCAACCTATGAAAGAGAGGTATCTTCATGACTGAAGAAAGACGGAAAATGATTGAAATTTTGAAAGAGGTTGATGACTTCTTTCAACAGTGTGGGGTATATGAAGCTGTTGAAGCTTTTATCCACTCAGAGGAGGTGACCAATAGGGTCGAAGAGGCATCCGCACAGCTGATTACCAACCTGCAGAAAATGGAGGATGATGCACCAAATGATGAGATTAGAGGTCTTGCTCTGGAGGCTCGCACTGATTTTGAATCAGATCATGCCAGTTTTGTAGAAGACATTTTATCTACGTTTAAGGTCAGTTTCTCCAGCGCTCTGCATCTTATCTCGGACATGACCGATGATACGTTGCGTCCTCTGCTGATAGACTCTGTTAAAACCGTGATTCCCCGGAAAGGTATGATGGACATAAACGATATTTGTGCAACATTGGTTGAAATGTATAGCAATGAATTTATGCTGAACATCTATCGTGATTACGTTCCTGATGATATGCCGGATGCTGTTGCAAGTTTTATACGCACCTTTTTCGGAGATATCATAATCCCTGTTGATGGACGTTTTCCTGATGAAAACCTCGTGGATAGTGCGGAGAAAGATTCCTAATTCATACCTGAAATAGTTTTTCGTAACTGATACCTAGATGTGCAGATATTTACTGCAAACAGAAGAGCACGGCATACGCAATAATTTGTATGCTGTGCTCTTTTCTTTTTATATTATTTTAATATTTCTTCTAACCATTTATCACAATTATGTATTGACTCTATATTCACACACTCTTTAGTTGTATGTGCATTTAAAATTTCTGGTGATATTATAGCTACTTCTAATTCTGGTATCTTTTCTTTAAAAAATCCTGCTTCTACTGTAATATGTAGTGATTTTATATCTAGTTTTTCTTGTTTATCTATTATTTTGTATGCTTTTCTTATTTTTTTTATTAACTCTGATTTCTCATTTGTTTCAAATCCTGGTTGTGAACCTAAAATATTAAATTCTAAGTTTTTAGATTTCGCATATTCTTTGATATGCTCTAAACATTCTATTTCTTCGCATTTTTTTGAACTTCTCATTCCTATTTTTATCGTTTGTTCTTCTAAATTCACAACACCTAGATTAATTGATGTTGTTACTTCATTTCGATTATTTGTATTAAAAACACCATGTTTAAATTTTATTATTGAATCAATAAACTTTAAGCTTTCTTTATGATCTAATATTTGGGTAGTTTCCATTTTTATAGTTTCTAGTTCTATTTTTAACTTTGTATATTTTTTTCTTTTGATTTCTATAAATTTATTTACTTTTTCTTGTAATTCTTCTATTTTCTCTTTTGACCTAAATATTGCTTCTGCGCTTGATGGTATTACATTAAATTTTGTTCCTCCAATGAAGTTTTGCAATTGTATGTCATTCACTTCTTTTAAGAATTCTGATAATAATATACTACTATTTCCCCTATTCTTATTTATATCGAAACCTGAATGTCCTCCTTGTAGTCCGCTTAATCTTATTTTATAAAAAGTTTTTTCATTAGTATTTTTTAAAAGGTATTTACTTTTTAGTATGATATCGAAAAAGCTTGCACTTTCAATAATTATAGTATTTCTTTCGAACCCGTCTAAATTTATTAATTGTTTTCCTTCTATATTTGATAAATCAATTTTGTCAGCTCCTATCATTGAAGTTTCTTCTGATACTGTAAATATTGCTTCAATATTATAGTTTAAATTGCTATCTAATATATTTAAAATCTGTGCTATTCCTATTCCATTATCAGCTCCTAATGTTGTTCCTTCTGCTCTTAAATATCCATTTTCTTCTATAACTTTTATACTGTCTTTTTTAAAGTCAAATTCTATATTGTTATCTTTTTCGCATACCATATCCATATGCGCTTGCAAAATAATTGGAGTTTTATTATTATTTTTTTTCTTAATAATTACATTATTATATTGATCTTTTGTATAATATAAATTTCTTTTTTGGGCGAATTCGCATAAGTAATTTGCTATATTTTCTTCATTTCCACTTTCTCTTGGAATGTTTGCTATTTCGTAAAAAAATTCAATTGTTTTGTTCATATACTATCTTTCCTCCTCTACTGAAATAGATTGAATTGGTCCCATAATTCTTGAAATTTCTTCATCATCTCTAGGAATTCTTTCGTTACCTTTTTCTGTATCATTAGGTACTATAGTAATGTTTTGTAATCTACTTTTTTCTTTATCCTTTAATGAATAAAAATATACTATTCCACATTCAGAATCTTCTTCTATGATTGGTGGATTTATTCCATATGTCATAAATTTGTTCTTAAGTTCTGCTAATAATTGGTTAAGTAACTCATTTTCTCCTTCTTTATTACTGAATTCTATTACCATTTTATCATTTTTCTCTGAGTTTTTTCTTTCTTGCAATTCAACTTCCATAACTAAAGTTGGCGCTTCTAGCAGTTGTTTATTTTCTGTATCTCTTAATTCATAATATCCCAGAATATGCGCTGGCAGTTCCTTTCCTTCTCCTATTCTGTTATTTTTCCTAATATTTTCTACTGCACTTGCTAAAGCATTTAAACTTTGTCTATTTCTACAATCTATTACACACATAATTTGAGTTCCTGGATATTCTTTTTCAAACTCATATGCTCCTCTTATTGCAATTTCATATATTTTTTTTCCTATTCCTTTATGTGGATTATTCTTTTTAGTTAATATTCCTGTAATAGAAAAATATTTTGCGTCTTTTTCTGGAAAATATGGATCTACATGCTCATCGGTATTTTCGTCATATTTGATTGTAGAAATTCCAACTAATTCTCCTGTTTCTTTTTTTCTAGCTACTATTATTGGATAATTTAGACAGTTATGTAGTGTTTGATAAAAATCTGGAATATGCATAAAGTCAACATTTCCCAGCCAATTGTGATTATAAAAATTAGCTATGCGATAAACACTATCCCAGCTATTTGCTAGTTTTGAAAATTGTAATACTTCATATATTACATCACTATATGACTCTTCATAGTTTACTTGATTACAAATATTTTGTAGCTTGTTTAAAATACTTAAAAATTTTCCTTTTTCCATAATATACACCTCTAGTAAATAAAATCTTGCTGCGCAATAATACTATATAAAATGAAACTAAAAATTGTATTTAAGCCTTGCTACATATTTTTGAACAAAACAAAAATGGTCTGCAGCGTGTGCGACCATTTATTACAAAGCAAATTTCACTTCAATAATATTGACAGCACTCCACAAGTTTTTCTTGTGACAGTCTAATACATGTTTTGCATTAGCCCAATTTAAAAAGCTTCAGATAAACTTTTTAAATTTCGGCAATTTTTCCTTTCATAATTCAGCGATAATCTGATTTACTAAATTATTACTCTTAAAAATTGCACCTCTCTCAATATGTTTAGTATAGCATTTTTGCTTTTTCTTGTCAACATAATGTTATTTTGAAGTTGATTTTCTGATATACTTGTATTTATATTAGTTGGGTTAGCAACTATCCGAAAGGAGAATTTTGTTAATGTCTAATAAATTTCAATTTGAATGCTTGGATAATTTGAACCGAACTACGGTTTCTGTCAGAGCTCTGGAAAAAGTGTCGCTGTATGAGTTGGCTGAAGCTCTTTATGACGAATGTTGTTTATCATCGGGCTCCTGCTATCTTGACGACAAGTTCGAGTCCATCTGCGATGTGGAATTCCGCTTTACACCTATGGATAGTGATTTGGTTTATTCTTTTACCCAGCATTGCTACTGGATGAACCCGGTTACTATTCTGTCAGACATCGCAAGACATTTTATTCTTTGATGCAAAAAAAGCTCTGGCTAACCACGGAGCTTTTTTATTTACATTAATTTTTTATAGTATTTCCATGCAATTATTCTTCTGACTACTGTATCTATTTGTTCTTCTGTTATTCGTTCTTCTTCTATTGCACTTTTTATATTGTTAATTGCTTTTTCATAATCTGTTACTATAAGCATATCATTTCCTGCTATAACAGCTTTTGCAGCTACATCCGGATCATTTGATACTGCTCCCATATATAAGTCATCTGTAATTATAATTCCTGAAAATTTTAAATCTTCTCTTAATAACTTATGAACGCTTTCAGATATTGATGCTGCGTTATCTCCGTCTATACTTGTTACAATGTTATGACTTACAAGTACTGCTTCTGCACCTGATTCAATTCCATTTTTGAATGGCACTATGTCATTATTCATGATATTTTCATAAGTTCTACTATCTATTGCAGCTCCTGTATGTGTGTCTGCATTGTTTCCATAGCCAGGAAAATGCTTTAATGTATATGATACATTATATCCTTTACTTGCTTCGATTACTGTTTTAGCATATTCAGCTGTCAATTCTGCATTTTGTCCTAATGCTCTTTGATACATAAAATCTCTTGAATTTGTTGATACATCTACTACTGGTGCTAAATTCAAATTTACTCCTAAGTTTGATAATATATTGCTTTTTTCTATTGTATCCTCTCTTATCCTATCAAATCCACCTAATCCATATAATTTGCTTGGTGACTTAAATTTCTGAGATACTAAGTTGGGATTAGAACTAATTCTTACAACAGTTCCTCCTTCTTCATCTGCTGCTATTAACAATGGAATTTTTGACGCTTCTTGATATGATGCTATTTCATTTTTTACAGTTTGTTCTGATTTATTTTTAAAATCTTTTGCAAAAAGTAAATATCCTCCAAAATTATATTTTTGTAATTCTGTTATTGCTCCTTGATCTGGCAAACGTACTAAAAGCATCTGACCTATTTTTTCATCTAGTGTAAGTGTTTCTAGTTTTTCTTCTGCTTGATCATAGAACTCATCAAAAATTTCTGGATCTTTAATTTCTTCAGGTTCTTTTAGTTCTACTTCGTTATTTACTTGTGAAACTTCTTCTTTTTTTGTAGTATTTATTTCTTTTTTTGATTCTTTATATTTATAGAATCCAAATATACCAGCACTAACAATTATACTAATTACTAGAATAGCTATTATTATTTTTTTCATTTATACTACCTCTTAAGAATATATATCATAATAGTTTTGGATTATCAATTATAGTTTTAACTTTTTTTTATTTACTTATACAACAAAACAGGAAAGGTTGTTACGCCTCTCCTGTTTGCTTCGGTAGCTAAAAGTTAAGCTGCCATGTTGGTTGTTCTGTTCCTCTCCTTAGGACTTTCTGTCCCGGTCGAGCTTCCTCTGAGCATCGTTGGTCTTCACGTTGACATCGAAACGTTTTTTCTTGTCAACAGCCTTCTTCTGCTCGGCTTTTGCTCTTATCTCACGCCGTTTTGCAGGAGTCATGAACAACCCTCCTCTCTTTCATGACAATAATCATGCTTGATATACCATGATGGTAATGTGATTAGTATAGCACAGATCTCTTGTATTATCAATAAAATTCTTATTTTGGATGTAATTTTAATTGTATTAAGTTTTTATTTATATAACAAAGAACCTAGGAACATTAATATTCCTAGGTTTTAACATTTATTAATCTTGTGCATATGGGAGATACTGGGCTTTTAGCCTTTTTTCTTCTTTTTTGTTCATTTCTTCTATTCTGCTGTTTTCAATGATTATATTGATTATCTTTGAAAGCTGTTTTTAGTCTTTTTTCTTCTTTTTTAGTGCTTTTTACTTGGCGTTGCATTAAAAATTGCATTAAAATTTTACTCTTCTTTTGCTATATTTTCTAAAGCAAATCGTATACAAGCATTAATAATTGAATTGACTGATTGATTATTTGCATATGATAGTTCTTCTAACTTATCCAATAATTCCTCTTCAATTCTACAGGTCCTTTGTATGTAATTTCCTCTTTTTCTTATTATAAATTCTTTCATATATATTACCTCCTAGAAGTAATATAAAACAAAAAAAGAGGGCTTGTTACAGCCCTCTAAACATAATTTTATTTACTAACTTGTCCACTTTCTGACTTTGCTTTAGTATCTTTTGTGTTTTCTCTCCTTTATCAATCATATCATTTAATTTCTTCTTTTGTTTTTCTAATTTTAAATATATATCTTTCTTAACCACCTCAAAAAGATTATAGCATGTCTACTGTGCGAAATTTGTTGAATTTTGTTATTAAGTTGCAAACATACATGAACTGGTAAAAATGAAGCCTTGTTTTTATATTTTTAATAAGTTATTATTAGAATTATAAAAGAGCAATCGATAAAGTGAGCTAATTTATTTCACTTTATCGATTGCTTTTTCTTTTTTAAGGAGGAAAATAAAATGGATAAAATTTTTAAACTACTAACAAAAATATTAAAAATACTTTTAAAAATTATTTTAATATGGATTTTACTAGATATACTGTTTCCACAGTATGTTTATTAATTATTTATAAAAACTATTATTAACATATGCATATCTGCCCGTCGCTGGAATATAAATATAATCAACTGTACTTGATTCATGATTTAAAATTTGAACTTTTGTATTAGCTAAGTAACTGTATCTTGTACCATTTAAATTACTATTAGAGTACAAAGTACAATTACTTTTTAAAGTTCTATATTGATTTACTGTAGATGCTCGAGTTGCTACATTAGTATAGTTATTAGTATTAATATAAGCCACTCTACCTGTTGCAGTTACTCGAACTCTATCAACATTGTTTGATATATTTGATAATATTACTACTTGAGTATTTGCAAGATAGTTATAATATCTTCCAGTTAAACTCGCATTTACATACAATAAACAATTTCTTGACAATTTTCTATATTGACCTACTGTATTATTTGAAATGGTTGACACAGCTGAAATCGTTGAACTAACTAAATAGTCTGAACAAACCCACTGATTAGTACCTATTCTCGACCAGTTTCCAATAGTTTCATAGACAGTTACTTGTTGATTATTTTTTAAGCTGGCCACAATATTAAAATTTGTACCTGGTCCATTTCTAACGTTTAAAGATGTGTTAACTTTAACATACCTAGTATACGTTGATGTAACTACAGGTTTTGCATCATTTACTTGAGGCGTTTCATCATATTTATAGCAGAAGAAATTTGAGTAATTTGCATAGTTTCTAAAGTTATCAATAGTTACATATACTATATTTCCTCGAACCTCGGCTTTACCTCTACGACTTGATAAATCAAATTTTCCACTATATAAATATGGATCGTATACTTTTATGTAGTTGCCTTCTACTCCAGTTAAAACTATAAAGTGTCCTCCTGTTGTAAATAAACCGTTTCCACAACTTGCAACTATTATATGATTGTTCTTCAATAGTTCAACTACTGTGTTTAAATAGATAGTTTCTTGATATTCTATATCAAACTCATCTGCTACAGCTCTAAAAGCACTCCAATACGTTCCATTATTGGCAGAACGATAACCATATCTAACAAATAAATTTGACATAGTATCAGGCGTTATAGCTCCTTTGCAAGCAGTAACTACCATCGCTGCACTTGTAGGACCACAACCACTTGTACCTATTGTCTGACTCGTATTTCCTACACTTGTATATAGATTATTCTTCCATCTGCTATCAATCTGACTGTAATATGTAAGCCCTTTATAATCTCCAAGCGTTATATCCCATGTTCTGGCCCTATCGCCTTCGTAAGCAATTTCGCCTTGAAGCTCAAAAGCTTCGTCTTCTACTTCTTGCTCTTCAATATTTTTTTCGTCTTCCTCTGTTTGCTCAACAATTTCAGTTGTTGGAAGTTCTTCAACTTCCTTATCTGTCATTTCATAAGTTGCAATTTCATTAATCACAACGTTTTGAATTGTTTTTAATGAGTCTGTTACCTCTTTATTTTGAGGCAAAAAAATTGTACATAAGCTAATTAGTACAGCTAATGCACAAGTCAATCCGATTAAAATTCTCTTTTTCATATTCTTCCTCCTAATCATTAATTTTCTTCTCTAAATCATCTATTCTATGATTTATCACTTTTATTTTTTCTTCTACTACTGGCATTCTTTTAGCAAAATTGTTATGTTCTCGCACTTCTGTTGTAAGATTTTCTATTTTTGTATCTGTTACTGCTTGTTGTATTTTTAATGTAGTTTCCATTTTCTTATTACTCGACATATTGGAAAAGACTACCCCTATTAAGGATAGTCCTCCAGTTATTAAAGCTACTATAATTGATTCCACTTTTATTTTTCCTCTCTTTCATCAATCTCTATATAATTATCTTCACTATCATATTTCCCCAAATAGATTTCTTTTGACCTTACAACTTGTACTTCTTCTCCAGTTTCTTCATCAATTTTAGTTTCTTTTGATATAATAACTTTTCCTTTATCAGGTATTAATCTTCTTAACATTACTTGTTCTTCTTTTAATTCCATAATTTTTCCTTTCTATGATAAAGTCCAACCTTTATTAGTTGCGATTGCTTTTTCTTCATCAGTTAGTTTTGTAAGATTGGTTGAACCTAATATTAAAGCTCTAGTTTCTTCTGATGCTATTGCATTTTCTAATAAAAATACTAAGCACTCTTTCTTTAATTTTGGTGAGCCACTTAAGTTTAATCCTGAACTATTTAAGTTTTTAATGTAAACTTCCTCCAAATTTGGACATTTTCCAAAAATATTGGCAATATTAGCAGTATTGCTTTTTACATCTAAAATGCCTTTAAACCTTACAAGAGCTGAGCAAGTATTGCAAAAATTTAAAAAATTACTAATATGGCCAGTATCTGTGTTTGTAAAGTCTATCTCTTCTAATTTTTTTAAACTAGAAAATGCAGAACCAATATTATTAGCATTTCTAAAATCTAAGTTTTGCATAATTACTTTTTTTAAGTTAGTTGAGCTTGAACACATATTTGCAAGACTTATTACACTGGAAGTGTTGCAATTACTCAAATCTAATTCTTCTAAATTCTGACAAATTCCAAAAGAGTTTTGTAAGTATACTACATCTGTACTATTAAACGCTTCTATTAACACATCATTTGGAATAGTTTTTACTAGCTTCTGGAGTATATAATTATTATTGTTAGAAGTTTCAAAACTTCTTCCAAAAGTCTCTTCTTGACTTCCACCGCTTGGTATTTCTGATATTTTATCAGCGTAACTTCTAAAAGTATCAATATCGGAAACTTCTATTCCTTTTCCTTTTATTGCTTCTTTTATTTGATTTTTTGTATCTTGAAGATAATTTAATTTATCTGCTATTACCAATTAAATCACCTCCCCATTTATTTGGTCGAGGATTTGTTCTATATCACCAATTTTATTATCTGTATAATCTTTCATTTTTTGGACTGTTCTTTCTAATCCTGCTTTATCTACATATTGCATATTACACCTCCTAGTCAACAAACATTTCGTCAATTTCACTATTTGTTACTGCTACAAAATCAGTTATTTTAGCATATCCTGTTAAATCCACTTCTGTTGTTCCAACTTTTTCAGCTGTTCCATTTACTACTATATATTCATCATATATGTTGTTTCCTGTTCCTTCGTTTGCAATTAAATATATTGTGTTTGTATCTGTCATTTCTGAAATAGATGTTACTATTTCTTTTTTATTAATATTTGCTACTGCGTTATTAATCGCTGTATTCATATCTGTAATTTTAGCAAATACAGCTAAATCAGGTTTATTAGTTAAGTCGTTATAGTTTCCTGAAAATGAACTATCTCCTGCTGTTAATATTTTTTGTTTTAATTCATCTGTTAAATCGTTATGAGATAAACCCATACCTTCTACTTTATCGACTTTTCCACTTAACTTCAATTTTATTTTTTGCCATACATATAATAAGTTTTCTTTTGTTACAATTTTAATTTCTGCCATATTTTAATCCTCCATTTCCAATAATTTTTCTATTTCTGAATTAGTCATTTCTTTAAGACCTAATTCACTTAATTCTTTATTTCCGTCTAATTCAACTTGATTAATTTGTGGCTTATTTTGTAAATTATCATAATTAAATGTATCAAATTGCATATTATCAACCTTTTTTTCTAACTCATCTATTCTTGTAAGTATTCCTGGATAATCGTCTTCTAAATTTTCTGTAGCATTAATAGCTTCTAAAACTTTAAGCTCAAAGATTTCACTTTTGAAAACTGTATTATCATTATTAATTAGAACGAATTGCAATTTTAAACAGCCCTCTTGTTTAAGAAGGCTGTTTTTTATTTCTATTTCTGCTTCAGTGTCGGATTTTCTATTCATTTGAATGATTTTCTTAGTCATATCAGGAAATTCTATTTCTAAGTATGGTATTGTATTTTCAATTATTTTTTCTTCGTCTAGTTCTATTCTTAGCTTTTCGACTTCATTCTCATTAGATACACCAATAAAATCTTTATCTTTATGCGAATAAAATCTATTTTCACAGTTTATTTTTATTGTATTTATCATATTTACTCCTTTCTAAGATATTCTTTTCCATACAGTTGCACCTTTTTTAGCAAAAACCTTCGCAGTTAAATAACACTTTACTCCACCATTTGCAGGTGAAAATGTACCATTATATGGAGCAACTCCAGGATTAATAAAAAATGACTCATTATCACTAAAAACTTTTTCTTCATCAATTTTATATATATATTTATTTAAAGCTCCGCTATAGTTATTTACTATGCTTAATAAAGGACCATCTCCTGCTACAAGAGTTACCCCTTCTGGTAATTCATTTCGATTTCCCTTAAACCATAATCCTGTGCATCCTGCTCCTGGAAGCCCTGATATACAAAGTTCTGCTTCAATCATTCCCACTATATTTTTAGGCTTTACTGATAAAGTTCCTGAATTATATTCTAAAATTCCATCTATGTAGTTAGTAACATTATGAATTTTAGATGGGATTTGACTATCGGATATTGCAAATACTTTTCCATCTGCAATAGCTGGAATATTTGTACTACCATTTTTCACACTTCCAAAAGCAATTAATTCTCCACCTAAGAACATTTTTTGTTTCTCCCAGCTTCCAGGTAAATAAGTGCTTGGATCTATTCCCTCATTAATTTCTAAAGTTCCTATTGTTTTTATATCTCCTATCATATCAGTTTGCATCTTCTTTAAATTTGCTGCTGATATAGGTGTATTTCCTCGATATTTTGCGGGTGTAACATAATGCTTTTGTCCATCTATCTCTATATATGCTGGTTCTATTAAGATTCCATCTTCCCAATTAAACATTGTTTAAACTCCTTTCGTATTTAATTTTCAAATTTGACAATCCATATTTTTTTATCTCTATTGATTGCAAATAATAAGCTCCTGTATCTGTTACACTATAATACTCTTCATATTCTCCGTTTTCGTTTTTTCCAACATAAATAATTTCTTGATAAACTTTGTATTTAAAAACTATATATTTATAATTTTCTCTTTCTGAATATATTTCTCCTGGATATAATGTATCTGAAGTATATATGCTATTTTCATTATAATAATTTTCTATACTGTCAAGGCTCAATTCATTTTCTTCTGAAATTGTAGGATTTAATAAACCTACAGTAATCTCTTCATTTATTTCATTAATAAAATTTGAAAAACCTATAGTATCTAAAATCCCATAGGTTCTTTGAGGTTTTGTTGTTATTGTATATCCTACATCCCATTTTTCTTTTTGTTCCAAAAGTGGTGTTCCTCCTATTGGTGCTAAATGTAATGGTCCTGTTATTGCTTTATTACTGCTCCAAAATAAAGCATCGCTTGTAATAATATCTTTTCTAGTAATTGTAAGTTCTTGGTTTTCTTGAAGATATATATTATAATTTGAAGTATCTAAAACTGCACACACTCTATTGTTATCGTTAGCTATCCAAAATGTGGCAAATCCTATGGCAGTTATTTTTTTGCCATAATAATTGGATATGAAATTATTGTTAGCTGTCTTTCTAGTATAATCCCACATTAACCAATCAAATTCATATGTATATTTAATATTAGCCCCATTTTCTGCAAGATCTTGAACTATATTTTTAGCTCCGTCTACTGCACATATATCGAAGTCATCATATTTTAATTCACTATTTATATTTAAATTACTAATTGGTTCATCAAATTTTAACAAACAATATGTTAATTCTGTTCTTTTATTTACAGTTCTAACCCCAAACATATCAAGCTGTCTTTCTGCAAATCTTTTTAGATATTCATTTAATATCAGATTTTTAAATTCATATTTTTTTCTTCCTATTTTTATTTCAACTAAATCATTACATATCTTCATTAGCCACCTCCACAATATGCGTTTCACTAGTATTCTCTTCTATATATTCGGCCAGCATTACTGTATCCAACTTAGAACTTTCCTCTTGTGTTTGTGTATTTCTAAATAAGTCGATATAACTAGAATTTAGATCAGAATTTTTTAATACAAACTTCCACGTTTGATCCATTAAATTTATATATATATAGTTGATTTCTTTTACTGCGAATTTTCCATCAATGAAAAAATCTGGTTCATATATATAAACCAGATCTCCTATTTTTAAATTTAATTTTTCATCACTCTCTAAATCCACTTGATTTATTGTCTTGCTGTTTGCAGACATTAAACTTCTTGCATATTCCACTAATTCGCTTGTTGTAGTCCATTTTTCTTGATAATCAACTGTTTTCTCTACTATTCCAGTATTAGAAATAATTCCTTTTAATTTGTTTATTTCGTTAGAATGCATAAATCTCATAGTAGTGTATCTTAAAGCACTCATAGATTGTATATTCTCAATTTCTATAGGATTTTCTCCATTATATTTAAATCCTGTTATAAGATTTGAAAAAAAACTATCTCTTTGAAATACTAATTCTTTTTCTTCGCCTTCATCGTCACTAAAACTTATATTATCACTTATTGTAAATTTATCGTATGTGCCACTATTTGAATTTACTCTATCTATTTTACATGAATAGCTTTTAGGCCCTGCTGACATAAAAAAAGCAAACGCATCTCCAAGTTTAAGTGACTTATTTTCATCTATTAGCATTCTTAAAGTTCTTTCATCTATAACTATTGGATTTAAAAATTGTACTGTATCACCTTTTTTTACTGTTCTAGGTAAATTCAATAGTGGATAATCTAAGTTATATTGACTATTATAAACTGATGTACTAGCTTCGTAATATAATCTAATATTCTTAAAGTTAATTACATTAGCATAATCTATATTTTCAATTTTAGGTTGTATTCTTATAACATTAGAAGTATTCTCTCCTTCTTTGATTGTCAATTTAGGATTTAATTGCATTAAATAATCTATGCTGTTTACAAAAATGCCTTTATTTTGATCTATATACCATAATAAGTTTAATTTGCAGCACATATTATTCATACAATTTTCAACTGTATCTAAAGCAAAATTATTTGTAATTTGACCATTTTCTATATTCATTTCAGCTATATAAAATCCATCATCAATTAACGGCTGTAATACTCTTTTTATAGCTTCTTCTTTTTGATATGTTCCAATTAATGAAACATATCTTCTAGTAGCCATAGCTAACGGACTTAATAATGTTAAGGTCAATTCTCTATCTTCATCTTTATTTTTCATTTCTGATAAATTGACTTCATCTAAAAAACCAGTAAAAATTACTTTTCCTTCAAGAATATCCTCTTCTTTTTCAGCTTCTACTATTTTTATTTCTTGATATTTAAATGGAATGTCTAGTATAGAATAACCTGTAAAATCTATAACTATGTCACTAAAAGAAACATCACTATTTGATATTTTTATTGAATATTCATTTATAATTTTAAATGCTATATTATTATAAATTAATCTTATTATCATTTATCGATTACCGCCTCCTACTCTAATAGTTTTCATAACACTAGGTGCGACCATTCTTCCTACTACATTACCATCCATATTTACAAGTCCTTCTACATGTTGGTGAATTACAATTGGCTGATTTTGATTAATTCCTTTTGTTCCTAATGTATTGCTTAAAATATTTCTTTGTCGATTTATAGCTTGTACCATATCTTTTGCTACCGCTTTAACCCAATATTGGTTTTTATCTAGTGGAATAACAGCTTCATTTCCATTACCTTCTAATAAATATTGTTTTCCTTTTTCGGCCAAACCAATACCACGTTCTAGTTCTGGAATCTGTGGAACTGAAATTGTTGGTAAAAAGCTAAAAGGATGTCTATTTAATAATTCTATATCTTTTAATCTTTTTAAAGCTCCATTAATCGCATCAAATGGTACTTTAACAACTTTGTTGATACCTCTAATAATTCCATTTACAACAGTTTTAAAAGTATTTTCAATTCCTTCTTTTATGCCTGAAAAAATCTTTCCACCTGTTGAAAATACATTTTTTACACCATTCCATGCATTTGTAAATACATTTTTAAACCAATTTGTTACGTTTGAAAATATGTTCTTTATTCCTTCCCAAGCTTTAGATGCTCCATCTTTTAATTTATTCCACATTTCTTCAAAAAAGCTAGATATTGGTTCGATAATCTTTTCACTAAACCATGTACTTACTGTTTCCCATATTCCTGCAATAAAATCCCATGCTGTTTGTGCTGCTCCACTAATACATTCCCATAATCCTGTAAAAAACTCGGCAATAGGTGTAATTATATTTTCACTAAACCAGTCTGTTATAATTCCCCAGATTATTTTTATTGACTCAACACATCCACTAACTAATCCAATAATTACTTCGAAAACACTAGATATTGTGTTCCATATACTAGTAAATAGTTCTGTAAACCAGTCTACTAATGGTTGAAAGAAATTTTTAATAGGTTCTATTACGTTATCTAAAAACCATTTAGCTACTGTCCCAAACACTTTTGTTATTGCATTTTTTATTTCGTTAAACTTGTTTGAAAACCAACTTCCTATTCCATTAAATATTTTTTTAATATTTTCAATTAAACTACTAAAAAAGTTTTTTATTCCTTCAACAACTGCAGAAACTGCATTCTTAATTCCTTCCCATAATCCAATCCAAAAATTCCTAAATTCTTCTGATGTATTCCATAAGTAAATAAAACCTGCTACTAATGCTGCTATTGCTGCTACAATTAATAATACTGGATTAGCTCTTAATATCAGATTTAATTTTTTAAAACTTTTTGTAACATTTTCTATTGCTGATTTTGCTTTAAAATATCCCCAAATAACTCCTAACGCTGTTCCTAACGAAATTAGTATAGGTGTAAGAATTTTTAATGTAGTTACTAATTCTTCTGGTAAAGCATCAATTACTTCATTCCATATTCTTGGCAATATCTTTTTAGCAGCTTCAACTATATTATTAAAAGCAATTTTAGCAGTTTCAATAAATTCATCTAAACTTCCACTACCATTTAAGAAATTGTCCCATGCAGCTTTCATAGAAGCAACACTACCACTAATTGTTTCTTCTGCTTCTTTTGCTGTAGTTCCTGTAATTCCTAATTCACCTTGTATAACATGAATTGCTTGGAATACATCGTTCAAGTTTGTAATATCATATTTTACACCAGTAATTTTTTGAGCGTCTTCTAATAAACGTTGCATCTCTTCTTTAGTTCCACCATAACCTAGTTTAAGATTGTCAAGCATAGTGTAGTTTTGTTTAGCAAAGCCTTGATATGCAAATTGTATTGACTCCATAGATGTTCCCATTTTGTTAGCATTATCGGCCATATCTATTAATGCCATATCTGCAACGTCTGCTGCTTTTTCGGTATCTCCACTTAAACTTTGTAATAAACTTGCTGAAAATCCTGTAACAGTTGACATGTAATTATTTGCACTCATACCTGCGGTTTTATAAGCTTTATTAGCATTATCAATTACTTTTTGTGAACTGTTCTTAAAAAGAGTTTCAACTCCACCTATATTTTGTTCTAAATCTGCATAAGAACTAATTGCTGATTTTCCTAACTCTATAGTTTTACTAATGACACCTTTTATTGCATCTGCCATTATATTTCCTACTGCAATAGTACTTGCTTTTAATTCTTCTAGTCCACTCTCAAATCCGTTTTTTATCTATATCTGTTTTATATGTTAAACTTCCTGCTACTGCCATTATTTTTCCTTCCTAAAATGTAGGCAAAATAAAAACACCTAGATTTCTCTATGTGTTTTTTGATATCTTTTTTCTTTTAATTTAACAATTCTTTTTTCTTTTTATCATACTCTTCTTGAGTTATCGCTCCAATATCAAGCAATTCTTTGAACTCCTTTATTTCCTCTGCTCTTGAATAATCAGTATTCTCTTCGTTTCCTTTATTATTAGAAGTGCATATTATTTGTAAAAGAGATAATACTTTTTGTGCCGAATTGTATGCTTCCTTATATACTATACCATCTTTCTTAAATTCTGTTTCTATAAAGTTTATATATACTACTGGATTACTTAAATCATTTAGTGTTATTTTTATTTGCAATTTTGAACATGTTGATTTTGATTTTCTATTTCCAGTAACTCCTCCTACAACAGCACCAGTATCTCCAAATAAAATTCCTCCTGCTAAAGCTCTTCCCGTTCCACCTTTAGTTATACTATTTCCATCTTCTAGCAGTTCAAAATCAACAATATCATTATATTTGTATATTCTTACATTAGTAACTTTACCTAAAATATTAGTTTGTGGTATTCCCCATTGTTTTAAATTTTCATCTATATAAAAATAATTTTCTATTTTTTTTGTTGGATTAAATTTACTTAATCTATCCTTATTGGTATCTATTATTTTTTTTATTTCGTCTGGTTCCATTTGTCTCACATTATTAAATTCTTTAGTTCCACCAATCTCCTTTAAGCATTCTGGGCAAATCCATACATCTTTTTTAAGTTGAAATCTATTTAGTCCAGTTTTCTCTCCACATACTGAGCAATTTACTTTTAAATCAAAAAATCCCATACATTCTCTCCTTTTATTTTATAAAAAGAGTATAAATCATCTGGCATATTTTGTCAAATTATTTTAGAAGATCATATAATTTGTTTAATCTTTCTTGTTCTTCTGGTGCTTGTGGTAATTCCCAATATTGTTTTAACTCTAACATATCTTTATCTTTTCCACTATAAGATCTATATCTTATAATTTTGACAAATTCAGTATTTTCTGGTAATGAGTTCATTATAGCTTTAAATTTCCACCAATGCACCTTATCTTTAGTTAAATCAATATTAAACAAATAATAAAAAGCTCCCCAAATATATTCATCATCATAGTCATATGAATATTTCTTTTTATTACTATTTGAAGTTGATGTTGATTTATGATAGTTTTCTCTGCCACACTTGTAAAACCAAAGCATTTTGGAGCATGCTTCTTTAAATAATTCTTGATCTGCTAGTAATTGTTGATAATTTTTTAATTCATAAAAAAAAGGATAAAAGTTTCTTAATGCATACATAATTTTTTCTGTATCATCTATACTTTTATCCTCTAACTTTTTTTCTAAAGATATCATTTTTCTAAAATCTACATTTATTTTATATTTTATATTTTTTAAAACTACAAAATAAGGCAATTTATTAAACATATTCATATTAATATCTTCTATATCCTTTTCTATATCCTCTATTGTAATTATTTCTTTGTTTTCTTCTTTGTTCTCTATTCTCAAATTTATTAGTAAAATTATTTACATTGTTTTCTATTTCGTCGACTGTATTTGATACTTTACTTGTAACTTCACCTATTATTGACTTACCATAAACTTCAAAAATGCATCCCAAAACATTTAATGCTACTTTTATATCCATATCTTTATATCCATCTTGATTTCTTTTTTTATTTATTTTTTCAATAGCTCCACTACCTAAAATTTCTTCTATTTGAGTTTCTATACTATTCATATCGTTCTTATTTATATTTTCTAATTTCTCTATGCTTTCAAAATTATTAATTTCAAACACTATTCCATATAATTCAATTTCTATTTTCTTATCTGTATCTTCATATCCAAAACTTAATATTTTCTTTTTTTCTAAATCACTCATATTTTTAACCTTTCTAATATTAATATTCTTATATTTAATAATTACTTATTTTATTTGCTTGATGTACTTTTTGCTGAAATACTTGCAGGTGCTACTTCTGATGTTGTTTCTTCTGTAAATGTTTTTGTTGCTACGTTAAACTCACCATAAATAAATTCTCCACCCTTTAAAGAACCCGCTATTTGTTTTTGTTCTCCTGCAGCTCCATTACATTCTGTAATAGAAGTCATTTGTCTAATTTTTCTTGCATAATATGTATTTTGCTTTCCTTCAACTTCTCTCCATAAGTCAACAATATAATGATCTATATCTATATCTGGACTTACTTTTCTTCTGTAAAATAGCTCATACATATATTCAAAAACTTCATCACCTTTAACCATATCCATAGTTAATGGAAATTCATTTGCAAAACCTGTTATTTTATTATTTGAAGATTTTTGATGTATATATTGTTTTTCACTTTCTTTTGGATTTGAACTTTCTGTTAAATCTGTTATTACTCCACCTAACACAATTTTATCGTTAAATCCAAAATAATGAGCTTGATCATATGTCATTATATCTTTTAATGGTTTTTCCATGTTATATACCTCCTCTTATATTAAAATAAAGCTGTAGATAATACGTACTTATAGAACCATCCTCAGTTGTTTCATAAGTTATCGCATTCGCACAACTTACTTCTTTTACTTGTTTTTCTTGTAATATTGGATAATTTTTATTTTTATTTTGAGCATCTATCCAATCGCTCAACTCATCTAACCAATCTAAGTTGGTTAATCTCTGTTTATCATCTTCACTATTACTTTTTAAAAGCAATGCATATTGATATTGTCTGTACCATCCTATATCCGTTATGTATTTTAGTGGCAATCTTTCAACTCCTGTTCTTTGTAGTGCTAATTCATTTGTATTATCTGGTAGTTCTTCTGAATGAATTACTTCAGCTATCTCATTTATTTTTTCATTTTCAGATAACCATTTTTTTATTGATGTATCAATACTTTTTTCTGTATCATCCATTATCTAGCCTCCTTGCATAATTTGCTGTTTGATTTAATATACTCTGACCTTTATCTGCTTTCATTCTTTCAAAAGGATGTGCTCCTCTTATATTTCCACCATGATATGTTAAAGCTTTCCCTGTATATATCTTTTTTTCTCCTAATTTTGCCCAAGGACTATGGCTCTTAGTTCCAATCATTACTTTACCTTCTGCTTGAAAATGTGCATATGGCACATTTATTACTACTTCACCACTTTTGCATTGTGGGCTTATTAATATTGATCTTTCTTGTGTACCAGTTTTCTTAGAAACATATTTTTTTAAATTATCTGCTGTTGTTTTATCTAAAAATAATTGAACTTTTCCTTTATCTTCTAATCCCAATTTTTTATATATTGTTTGCAACGATTTAGTTTCTAATTTTATATTCATTAAATACAACCTACCTTAATATGTTCTAATTCTTCTGTATCTGGATCATTGAATATAAATTTATCTATAGAAGTTACTTTATGAACATTATCTTTTCCATATTTATTACTTAATTGAGTTATTGGAACAGTTCCTTCAATTTTATCTTCAACTTCAAAATTTACAATAATATCTTCTTTTGCTATAAACCATGACTTGTTATATCCTTTTAAATCAAAAATTCTTATTAAAGCATTTTCGACAGAATTAGAACCATTTTTATTATGATTTACAACTGATGTATTTCGATAGCTAGCTTCTTTCACATATCTTTCATATTTATCTTTATTTTTATGATATATCGTTATTTTTCTTGTTGGAAAATCTTCCATAAATCCTCCTATAGATAAGCAGTTAATTCATCTGGTAAATTAGCTAAAATGTCTTTTTTAGTTTGATTGTATTCTTCTATTGAAATATCATTGAAATTTTTACTAACACCATCTATTGAGAATGAACTTAGCTTTCTATTCTCTCTTTTCTTTTTTCTTTCTATTAAATCAACTAAAGCACAGGCAGTATATTGCAACTGTTCCTGTGCTTCTTTAGGCAAATTATTTATTTTTCCTTGAGTTAACCTGGTATTAATGTTTTTATCGATTTCTCTACTTGCTTCTAGTATTAGTGAATCAAAAGAGTCTTGTGTCAATTTTCCTTTGTAGTCTATACGATAATTTTCAAATTTTGCGTATACCATTTTATCAACTCCTATTTCTTGTCTGTTTTTATTTCACCTTTTAATTTTTCGTTTTCTGCTTTTAGTGTCGTTACTTCCTTTTGAAGATTAGTGTTATTTTCTTTTAGTGTTTCATTCTCTTTTTTTAATTCTTCAATTTCACCTTTTATTTTAGTATTTTCACCTTTTAATTTTTCGTTTTCTTTGCCTACATTCTTTTCTTTAAAAGAATGTCCTATACCTATTTTTTTACTCATTACTTTCACCTCCTATTATTTGTGAGATAAATAAATACCAGCTACTTTATTAGCATAATATTCATTTAATCCATATAATCTGTATAGCCACTTGTAGTTATCTCCCTCTTGATCTTGTTCAGGAGTAAATATTTTCATTTTATTATGTTTTGTATATTGTAATAATGCAGGTTTATGTATAATCATAAAGTTAATATCTTTAGAATTTACACCTTTTTTAAATCCACCTTTTCTTTCTCCATCTGCATCTTTACCACTTAACAACTCAATTTCAGTTTGAAATCTTGATTGTGGAACTACTTTTATACTAGCAAATTTCTTTAATAATTCCTTTGATTTATAGTTATCCATATCTCTTACTAATCCAAGTAATACAGATGTTATTCTTAAATGTCTATTTTCTTCTGGTACTTCATCATTTGTCATATCATCCCATGCTTTTGCAATTGCTTTATAGACTGCTTCTCCTGTTTCTAATGTTACTCCTTCTGTAACTTTTGAAATACCTGGTACAGCAGCATAAGTGGCATATCTTACAGCATCTACTTCTGGAATAACTTTAGTCCTTAAAAACTCTGCTGATAGATTTCCTAATATTACTCCTCCTGTTTCTTCGTTGTCTATTGTATCTGTTTTTAGTTTTCTTCCTCTTTCATAGTTGAATTTCTTTGTCTCATTTGTTAATGAAACATCTCCATCTATATATCCACTATTTCTGTCATAATCTCCCAAACCATCCATTTCTAATACTGGAACAATTATTTCATTTGCGTTTTTTCCAGCTTGTACTAAAGCACCATTCATATCAAAATCACTTGTAGTTGACTCCGCTTTATAAATTTTATCTAATAGTTCTGGTGCATGTTTTTTAAATAATGCTATTGAATTTCCCATATTTTTTCTCCTTTTCTTTATTTTTCTTGTTTAATTCCCATGACTTCTTCTAATTCTTCTAAGTCGTCACCTTTAGATGGTTCTTTATGTTCTCCACCTAAATTGATTTCACTATTATTAGATCCATCATCATTTTCTTCATCAAATAAAAAAGAATACTTTTCTTTGACATCTTTGATTTGCTCATCAATACCAGATACTTTGTATTCTCCTTTATCGTCTTTTTCGTATTTAATTTTTTCTTTATCTAATTTACTACAAACTAGATCAAAGTCTTTTGCTCCTTTTATAGAAGCTTTTAAAGCATTTGTTTTTTTGAACTCTTCAACTTCTTTAGAACCTTCTTCAAAACCTTCTTGCTTAGCTTGTTTTTTGATTTCTTCTATATCGACAGAACCTGCTTCTTTTATTTTTGTGTTTAATTCTTCGATTACTCCTTCTTTTACCTTTAAATCATTCTTCAAGCTCTCAGTCTTAGTTTTTTCAGCATTAACATCATTACCATTTTCAGTCATAATACTGTCAATAATATTTTTCTTAACATTATCCTCAATTTCTAAATCTTTGAACAATCCTTCTAAAAAACTTCTTTTCATAATATTTCTCCTCCTACGATTTTCTACGGGTTTTTCTTCCCATGAACTTGATAATATTTGCTATTTTTAACGTCGTATGCCCAACTACAGTTTCTTTATTGTCTAACTGAAAAAAGACAATAAAAAAAGAAGCTCGTCAGCTTCTTGTATATATTTTATAAAATTGATAACTTATTTATATTCCTAACATCATTACTAAACTTTCTAAGTGTGCTTTTTCGTGTAACATTGCTTTTTCTTCTGCTGTATATTTATCACTATTAAAAACATTTTGAATTTCATCATACAATTTTTTTAATACTTCATCTTCTTTTCCATCAGGACAATATATAGTTTGATATATCAAGCTATATATATAATCTTTGTTAGTCATACAATACCTCCATTAATTTATTTATTTCAATAGCTTCATCTATTGATTTGCCAACTAGATAATTTTGTATTTTATTTTCTAAAAATTCTAATCTATATGTAACTGGAATATTAAATAATTTTTGTGCAAATTTTAAATTATCTTTTTCAATTTGTATTTTTTCATTTATTTTTGTCAAATTTTCTACCCAATCGTCATAATCAGATTTTACATCAATAATATTCTCTTTTTTAGATATTTCCTTTGCTAGCAATTCTACTGTTGTTTCTTCAATTTTTCTGTATTTCTTATATACCTCTTCATTATAATAGCTTATAGAATGTGCATGTAAATGTTCATGTAATATTGCATGTGGGGAAGTATAGTTTTCTACTTCTATATCACAACTCCATAATTTTGCAGTTATAAATCTATTACTTTCTATTATATTTCCACTCCACTTACTTATATTTTTAGTATATTTATTGGCTATTCTAGATGTACTTTTAGCAATTTCTTTAATTTCATTTTTCGAATATAATTGCTCCTTATTTTTAGTAATTTTTTTATAAAATTGGGGTATTTCTATTATACTGTGTTTTTCTTTATTTGTCACTACTTTCATTCTATTATAGTCTTTTTCAAGTCCTGTTTCTTTGCAGAATGCTGTATGTTTTTGTTGTAATTGTTTTAATCTGCTTCTTTCATTAGTTGCATCTATCTCTGATTTTTCTAATATTTGTATAGTTCTTTTTTCTCTTCTTATTGCATTTTCAAGCTGCCTTTGTTTTTGAATAGCTTCGTAATATGGAATTTCTTTGCCTTTATATATTACTTTAGCATCTTTATATTCTTTCAATTCTGCTTTTGAATATATTGGCTCTGAAATACCTAATATAATACCAAAATAACTATGTCTACAGTTATATTCTTTCCATAAGCCTTCAACATCTTTCCACAAGTCAACTACATATTTTTTACTATCTTCTTTTTTTACTGCATATTGTTTTCCTTGTGCTTCTGCATGCGTTGGCCTAGCCCCTATATGAGCTGTAACTTCATATCCATCACAACCAAGATAATCTTCAACATCTCGATTTATATTGTTGGCCGTTTCTTGGATGCCACTTAGTACATTTCTTCTAACTGCTGCTTCTAATTGTATGTTTCTTCCTAGTTTATCTTTTAAAGTAACACCTTTTTTAGCAAGTTCTTTAACTGCATCATTTATTGCTGATTGATAGTCGTAAGCTCCTGTTGTTACTTTTATATATGCCATATCGATTGCTTCTACATAAGCTTGTTTACTTTGAAATGCGATTGTGTTTGTAAAATTTTTTAGAACTTTATTTGTTTGTTTTAGCCCTTGATTTAATATTTTATATTGCTTATCACTTAATTTAAAAGGCTTATTTCTGTATTCATAAAGTTCTTTATATCCTTTTATATCCTCTTTTGCCATATTTAAATATAAATCTTTTACTGCTTTTTTAGTTTCTGCTGATAGCATTGATGTATTCTCTAAAGTTTCAAGAAATATGTCAGTTCCATTTGTTTCTTTTAAAATTTCTAATTGTTTTCTGCTCACTTCTGTAATTTCTTGTGTTTTTAGTAGTCTTTTTATTATATCTGTAGTTATATCGATATTTAATTTTTCATATATATTAACTACATCATTAAATTCTATTAAATTTAAATATTCAGGTGTTAACAATATTCAACACCTCTATTCTTCGTCTATATTATCTATTTCTTCATCTGCTATTCTAGCTTTTGCTGTTGCTTCATCTTCTCCTAAGAATTTAACTCTATATTCCCAAGGCTTTCTAATTCCTTGTGCAATATCTTGTCTAAACTCTTTCTTTTCTGTTTCTGTATCTACTAAAAATCCATCTTTATCAGTAACAGATATTTCACATTCTTCAGTTACTTCTTCTTTAAATAATATTCTTCCTAATAGTAAAATGCCTTTGCAGATATTCTCTACAAAAGCATTTACATTGTTTCTATGTTTATTTGCATTATCCATTAAATCTTGTCTATCACCTAAATATTGAGTAGCTGTAACTATTCCTTTGCTTCCATCAAATCTATAATAATCAGTTCCTAATCCACATTTAAAGCTAAGTGTATTTAAAGCAAACTGTATTCCTTTTACATCATCTTCTACTCTCAATTCAGGATTGTATTCAGTTACAGCAGGATTATCTTTAAAATTGCCCATTTCGTCGCCATATGTTACCCACTGCTGCCTCATTATATCATCTGGATAAATTTCTTTGTTTTCTTCTTTTATATTTCCCTTTTCATCTTTCACTTTAATTGTTTTTGTTTTAACAATCTTTTTATTATAAAATACTTTCTTTCCACCCAGATAAAAGTCCATTGCAAAATTATGATAAGTAATATCACAAACTTTTAATTGATCTAGTGCTGTTCCATAAATGCTAAATCCTAAACCATTTGTATTATTTTGACTATTATTTAATGGATTAGCTATTGCAGGTTTTAAAATACTAAATAAAGGAATGTCAGAACTGATTGTATAATTTTCTGCTATTCCTGTTTTTTTAATTTCTTGGCCTTGCTCATTTAAATATGTATTAGTTATCTCATATGTATCTTTTTCTAATTTCTTATCATATTTTAATTTATGTATTTCAATATAAAACTCTTTCTTATTCTCAGAATTATAATTTTCACTTACTATCGCTATATCAATTATTTTTCCATGTTCGACTTTCAGTGGTATAATTTGATTAGCTCCTATGTATATAATATCTAATTTTGTTCTTACGTCTGCTATTAAGTTATAGTTTTTATCACAGTTAACATTTTTTATTCTTAATACTGCAGCTGCTGTCCCAGTGGCCATAGCTCTTTCTATTGTTGATGGCAATTCATCATAAAGTTTTATTTTTTTTATTTGATCTTCTAAATATTTATTATTTTTTTCTGTCATTTCTTTATTATCAGCAACACATTTTATTTCATCTCTTTCTGTAAAAAGAATGCTTGACCAATCTTCTGTAATTTTTTTTGCCATTCCTAAAGAATACATTTCTCTTTCCATTCCAGTCTGATCATGATATTTATGAAATTCTACTTCATTTCTCCACCAATTTTCCCATAATTCAATCCAATTATAATAATTAGTTGAAATTGAATTATATCCCTTATTTTTTAAATATTTTAAAACTACATCATTCATTATATGCTACCTCTCTTAAACTATAAGATATTTCTTCAAACCAAAACTCAAAAGAATAATTAAAACTATCTAAACTATCTATATCTGATGTTTCTCCATCATCAATCCATCTATCATCTTTAGCTTTTTCGTCATATAAAGCTGTTTGTAAAGCTTCTATAATTGTTTTAGTTTGATTATCAATAAAACTCATTTGCTCTAAATTTAATAATCTGTTCCATAATTCAATTCTGTCTTTTATTGATATTTTCAGACTATCTTGAACTTGAATATTCAATCCATTTGCTATTAATTCTCCTTGTAAAGAATTATTTAATACTTGCTCTGCACTATCTGCAAAAATAAAAGATACAGTTCCATACAAATCCTGTATCTCTTTTATAAAATTTATAATCCATCTAAAAACTTGTTTTGTGTTTGTTCCTGTAGCCTTCATTGTATCTGATTTTAGACATTGGATGCTTTTAAAACTTCTACTAATTTTAGTTGCTGTTATACTATGTTTTGATTTATTGCCTCCCCAGTCAATACCAATACTAATAACAGAATTAAATTGTATCTCCTTTGCAATGTATCTTTTATAATCATTTGCAATTTGTTGAAATATTAGTCCTTCTGCATTACACCATTGACCTAATATATATCTATTATAATAAACTGTTCCTTGATATTCCTTGCATAAATCATCTACATATTTTTTAGGTAAAAATGGATTATCAAAGATTGTATATTTTTGAACATATATATCTGCATCACTTTCTAAAAACTTTTTAAACCAATGATTTTTGCCTTGTGGATTTCCACTTCCTTCGCCTAAACTATATTCAAAACTTAATCTTGATTTTAATAGTTCAAATACCTCTTTGTTAATATCTACAACTTCATCTATATAAAGATATTTTACTCTTGGTCCTCTGAATTTTCTAACCATTCCAATATTTTCTGCACCAATACAATAAACTTTTTCTCCAAACATTGTTGCTGTATTATCACTACTTATATCGCTTACTAAATCTCCCCAAAGCTCTTGAAGAGGCTCTATAACATTTCTTTGTATAGTTCCTTTTGAAACACCTACTATAAAAATAAGTCCTGGCTTACCTATTCTTTCTATTATTCTATCTGGTATTAAAAATAAAGTATCTAAATGCGTTTTTCCACATTGAGTTGCTCCGATTTTAAAATTCCATCTATGAGTGGCATTTCTTACATATTCTGCTTGTTTAGTGCTAAGCTCAATAGTTTTAGTCGGTGTTAGCGTCATTTTTTGCCACCTCTCTTATCTTTACAAGAACTTCTTTTACTGAATTTAAATCTGTTTGATTTTCCTTATTATCTTTAGTTATATCTCGTATTTCTTTAATTGCTTGAACTTGTTGTCTATTGTTACTATTTATTGCAGTTTGCCATAAAGCAATATTCATTGCCATTTGATTATCTATTTGATCTTTATCAATACCAAGAAATTCTAAAGTGTCAACTACAGCATTTCCTTTACTGTCTGTAAGATTAAATGGTAATGATAATAATAATTCCATTTGCTCTTTCATTGCTTTTCTTTGACGTCTTACTTCTCCAGATTTTATTCCACCTTTCCTACCATTTTTCTTGGCTTCTTCTCGGTTTTGATCACTAGTAAAAGGTATTAAATTTTGTTCATTTGCCACTCACCTCACCTCGTATTTTGCTTATATTCTTCTTTAAAACAACTTTCTTCGTATCTACAGTTATCACAAGTTCTTTTCATACATTCTTTATAGTTCATATAATCACCTTAAAACTAAAATAGCAAAGCTCTTTCAAGCTCTGCTATTTCTTTTATTTAATTTTCACTATACTTATAATAACATATTTTTTCGTTTCTATTTCCGTACTTTTTTCGTACCTTTTTAAATTTGTCCATACTCAATAGCTGTATAATATATCGTTTTATTTCTTACATGATAATATGTGTCTTTGCTTATATTTTCGTGCATTTGAGCAAATATTTGAGTATGCCCTTTAAAGAAAATTGATTTTGCAATTTCTTGTTCTTCAGGTATTAGTCTATTTAAGGCTTTATCTATTTGTTTTATTTTCTTTTCTGCAATTAATATTGATCTAGTATCTACTAGTTTAGTAGCTTTTTGTTCAGTCGGATTTGATGTTTGATTTCCTCTAGGTTGTCCATCATTTTCTATGCTATTATAGTATATATCTTCTTTTAGTTCTTTAATTAAATTCTGGTTATCAATATAGTTGTAAAGTTCTTTTTCTATGTATTCTTTTATGTGCTGTGGAACTTTATATTTTTTTCGCACTCTTTTGTACCTCCTTCTAATTTTTTACAATGATCAAAACAATATAAATGTTTATAATTATCTTTTTCTTTTATTACTGTTTCATTTTCTTTTAGTCTATTTGTTACATTTTCTATTGCAGTTAAAAATTTAAACCTATTCCAACTTACATTTTTTCTATCTTGTTTATCTAAATATTCTTCTAATATCTTTATATCTTCTTCCATTATTTCTCCACATTTTCTATTCTATTAATATTGGGGTATAAACTCATAAATCCATTTCTTATTCCTGACGTTTCTACTTTATAAGTTTTTCCTATCTCTAATTGATTGTATAAATCTGTACTGTTCCATTTTCCTTTAAAGGCTAAATCTGTAACTTGATATGTATTTCCATCTGTATCTACTACTAAATACTTATCTTCTTCACTACCACTTCTTTTTATATATTTATCTTTTACTGTTATTTCTAGATTTTTTACATTTCCATATGTAATCTTATAATCCCATATAAATATCCCCATTATCGATCCTATTATTATTGCTCCTGCAATTACACAAAATAATATTTCTCCAAATCCTTTTTCATTTTTCATTTTTTTACTTCTCCATTCCTTTATTTTATCTACTATAGCTGCAATCACTAGTATCGTAAATGAAGTTATTCCTACTGCAACTAATATCTGCATTACTATAAATATGTTCGCTATTATTATTAATCGTTCCACTATCTTCAATCCTTTCTATCTCTCTGTTATAAATAACAGTTCTTTCATTTTTCATATAGTCTGTAATCATTATGTATTGGTCATATATTGAAAATGTTTAAACACAACTAAGTTGTATATTTTTTCTCTTTTAAATAATTTATTAAATCCCATTCTGGCCAACCTTCTTTTTTTATATTTTTTATATTACTATTTAAAAGTTTTATTACTGCGTCAACATCTATCATTCGTACATCTTTACCTTCAAAACAAATAAGAAGATATGCGTTGCACCCTGCATTTTTACATTGCTTTAAAAAATTTATTTGATTTATGTCTTTTTTTACTATCTTATATGTATCTGTCTGTGCCTGCTTTGCATCAAACATATCATGTCTTCCTGGTACTAAAATTTCATAATCAAACTTTTCTCCTTCAATATAAGTTCCATCTATAAGCCTTTTAGCATAATTTTTATGCCCATGAAAGCCTAATTTTTCCACATACTCAATAACTTTTTCAATTTGCTTTTCAAACTCTCTCCCTTTTTGCATTTTTTATCCTCCAATATATACAAAGTAACTTCGCTTCCTCTAAATTCTTCTATAATAATGTTCATGATTTTATTCCAATCTCCGTTAGCAATTCCACAACCTATTCCATATGGCATAGCTACTTTTAATTTAAACTTTTGAGCTATATATCTAACTTCTCTTATACAGTGTCTAAACATTTCATAATCAGTTTTAAAATCTGGAGTTTGTGAAAAAATATTAAATATTAATTTATGATCTGTTTTAGTTGTAAATGTTAAAACATGTCCTTTTAATAAATCATAATCATTCTTATACTTCTTACAATGATTAGCATAGAACTTTTCCAGTCCAGGATATTTGAGAGAGAGTTGTCTAGCAACTCCTCCTCCCATAACTCCTTGAACATTTACTTGATGTACTATAATATCTGTTCTAGCTTTTAAGAGATTTCCTTTTTTTACTTTAACCATTGCTTTTACTCCTTTTTGCTAGTATCTTTCCATATATTCCACATTCTTCTAATGGTACTTCTCTTAAAACTTTTACTTTTGATGTTCTAACTTTTCCATCTGTTCGTTTTGGAAGTACAATATCATCAATTCTAGTTTCAACTTCTAAAATAGCTAAATCTCTCCAATCACTTCCATATCTTAAAGCCCAGTCTAAATAGCTTATATTTATGCCAAAGCTACAACTATCTTCTGTATTTGGATCACAATTTTCTGTTTTTGTTTTTCCAATTTCATATGTAAAATTACAATTCCAAGCGCTTCTATAAATTCCATTTGTATCTTTTTTTACAGCTTTATAAAATATTGCTTTTGTTCTTCCTACTTTTTTTATTCCATAAAAATCCATAAATTCTTGAATTGTTTTTGGCATATAAACTATTCTTGCATTGCCTGTAATATTAATATCATGTGTTTCTGTAATGTCTACTATTTGAGTATTTCCCCAGGCTACTACTGAACTATTTTCCCAGGCTACTACTGAACTATTTCCCCTGGCTACTACTGAACTATTTCCCCAGGCTTCTACTGAACTATTTTCCCAGGCTTCTACTGAACTATTTTCCCAGGCTTCTACTTTTGAAGCTTTTACTATTCTTCTATAACCTTTATTTTCTCTAATAGTTATCCAATTTTGACCATTTTCAAAATAAACTATTCCATCAAAATCTTTATCTAATTTATCCCACTCTTCTTGAGTTTTTATTATTACTTCTCTCATTGTTCTCTCCTTCTAAAATTTTGTATATTCCAAATATTGCAAATCCTAATGCAATACTTGAAACTATTAAAAAACTAACATTAGTATCATTTTCTATGCTCCTTTGTACATTAATCTATTTAAGATCAAACTTGCTTCACTTTTATTAAGTTCTGATACATCTAAATTTCCTTTGTACATTCTTTTAATCATATTTTTTTGTTTGTCTGTAGCTTCAGATTTTCCCCATCTTTTTATTTTTTTAGTATCCCAAATGTACTGCTCGTCTGAATGATTTTCGATTAAATATGAATATACTAAGTCTAAAGCTTCTTGCATTTTCATTTTCTTTCCTTTAATTGTTGTTTCTCCAAGTTCGTCTTGTGCAGGTATAACTATTCTCTTTTTAGGAATTGTTACTACCATATCTCCGTTTGGCATTTTGAAATAGTTAACATCGTGCGTATCATACTGTTGCTCTTTGGCCCAAAGATTTACATATTCAATATTTCTAATCCAACTTTCTGGAACATCTGATATTTTTTGTATAATCTCTGGTAAATCAAATAAATCTCCTTGTATTTCATCTTGTTTGTTTGCAGGTACTATATTTAAATCAATACCTATTAATGTTGGAGCTGTACAAAGGTTAGCTTTTCCTGTAGTTCCTACTAAATCTATTAGTTTTAATTTTTCTTTTCCTGGATAAAGTCTTAATCCTCTACCTACCATTTGTGTATATAAAGAACTATTGCTTGTCGGCCTTGCTATCATTACTGTTTCAACAAGTGGCATATCTGTTCCTTCTGTAAAAATCATACAATTAACTAATACTGGTATTTCTCTATTTGTAAATTTTCTAATCAGTTCTTCTCTATTTTTAGTTTCTGCTGTTACTGCTACTGCTCCTGGTATTAACTTTGCTATATTCTCAGCGTGACTAACTGATGTTGCAAATATTAATGTTTGACCTTTTGCGTGTTTCTCATATGCTTCTTTTATAGCTCCATTAAGTAAATCAGTATTCATTACATCTTCAAGTTCTCCTGGTGCAAAATCTCCCATTCTTCTCGAAACCTTTGAAATGTCATAACCTATATTTACTCTGATGCAATCAATGTCTGTTAAATATTTATTTTTTATGGCCCACTTTAAATCTTTTTGAAATATAATTTTTGAAAACACATCATCTAGTCTAACTTTATCGCCTCTGTTTGGCGTTGCTGTAAAACCTAATAATAATCTTGGTTTGAAATGATTTATTATCTTTTTATATGATGTAGCAGCTGCATGATGTGCTTCATCTATAATTATCATGTCAAATTCATCTTCCTTGAATTTTTCTAATCTGTGTGTTAAACTCATGACTGAGGCTATTACGACCTCTTCTCCGTTAGAGCTGTAATTCGCCATTTCAATTCCAACGGAACAATCGTAGTATTTGACTGGTTGTGTTATTAGTTCTTCTCTGTGTGCTAAGACTAATACACGACCTTTTCTTTTTATATTTGTAAATGTTGCTGTCTTACCACATCCAGTCGCCATCTGAATTAAGTAAGATCCTGGTTCAAGCTTGTCTATAATTTCTATACAATCTTGTTGATAATCTCTAAGTTTTATTTCTTTCACTCTTCTTGCACCCCCTAAAAAAGTCATCCATGACATATGTCTTTCCATCTTCTAAGTTATTGTTTGCTATATGTCTTTTGCATCTTTTCGTGCATTCTGGACTTACACATATTTTCTTCATCTGTTTTTCCTCCTTAAAATGGTTCTTTATATGTTTTAGAAATAATTTCTAAACATAAATTGATTGTTTCTCCCAGTTTTGTTTCTGTTACTGGTTCATTATCTTTTAACTTTTTTCTTAAATTTATTCTTAAAAATTCGGTATCTTTAATATTTTTCACATGATCTTGATACATCTGTCGTTGATATTCATATTCTTTTACTTTAGTTTCATAGTCTTTTACAGCTATTTGTTTATAATGGTTTGCTTCTTCTTTAGAAAGCTGATTATTAAAATACATTTTCAAAATTTGTTTAATAGTTAAATATAAATGTAATTCTAGTAATAAATAATCTTCTACACTTTCTTTATTTGAAGCATCTTTTATTATTTGATCACTAGCTCTCATCCCATTTCCAACCTAAAAACCATATAGCTAATAGCCAACAAAAGCCTATTTTTCTGAATATGATTACTAGAGCTATAATGAATGTAAAAATTATTAAAGACCAAATTAAATTATATTTATCTGTTCGGTTCATATTTTTACCTCTCTTACATTTTTATTGTGCCTTACATTTATTTTTCTTCATTTTTGTAAAATGTAAGGGCGTGTATCTCTTATGTTTCTTGGTTTTTGTTTATTTTCCTTACAAACTTACGTTATTTTTGAAATAGGAGCTATATATATAATAGAGAAGAGAGAAATATATATTTCTTTTACTTTTTGCATATATAACTTATATTTATTTTTATGTAAGTATGTAAGGTATTTTTATATAAGTATATATAAATAGCATTTTTGCCGTCCTTACATTTTCCTTACAAAGTCCTTACATCTTACATTTTTTTATTAAAAAGGTAATTCTTTTTCTATTTTTTTATCATTTTCTAAGATATTGAATTTAATTAAGTTTTGCATATTTCCATCTACACTTGTTTGATGAGTAAATCTTCCTTGTGAGTTTTTTTCTAGTACCCCTTTTTCAAATAATTTGTTTTTTATTCCATTGAAACTAATGCTGTTGTTTGAAAGAAAATCTTTTAATACTTTTCCATTTATATAAAACTGTGTTACTCGTTCTTCAAATGTTTCATATTTTCCCCAGTTTTCGCCGTATTCTGTTTTTTCTTTAAATTTATTAATATTGGCAAATAACCAATCTACGATTAAGTTATATATTCTATCAGCTTCATCTATATCTTTGCTAAAATATTTAATACAATTTTCTATTGTCAATGGTTTATCTTCAAAAATATATTTACTGACAATCTCATCAGCTAATATTATTGTTGCTATTGCATTTGTTTGTTTTCCTGTACTACTATATTTTTTATCTAATTGTTTGAAAATTTCTGAATGTCTTTTCTGTAGTTCTTCATCTGTTGGCATCTTTTCCAAAAATATTTTTCCACCAAACCCATAATTATTAATTAATGTATTTACTACTTCTTTGCCATTTTCAATTAAAGTTTTATTTTCTTCAATTTCAATTACTCTGTTTTTAACACCTTCTTTAGAAGTTTCTGATGTTATAGGTTCTTCTCCTGTTGTTAAAAATGCACAACTCCATTTTAATTGTTCTTGTATTCCTCCTTCAGCTGTTCCTCTTGATTTTCCTTCACCTTGTGTTAAAGAATAGATCAATTCATTAAAGTTTGAATATTTACTTTTAACTGCTTGAAGTTCGTCACAAGCAAATGGTAAGTTATTTAGAAATGCACTAATTCTTTCAAATCCAACATTTGTACTATTTAAATTTTTAACTAAATGTCCTATTGCTGGATTTCCCCATACAGACATAGCCACAATCAAACTAACTGACTTTCCTGTTCCTGAACTTCCCCAAAGATGAACTATAAATGGATTTATATGTAGTTTCTCTATCAGTATACTTGCAAAGCTAGAGGCAATTATAAAGTGTACTACTTCGTTTTGTCTGAGTTCTTTTAAAGTATTGGTCCATATCTCAACGTCACCTTTTTCTTTTACATCTTTAAAAATACTTTCAAAGCTTCTATCTCCATCAAACTTATAGTCTTTTGTATATGGAACAAATCCTTCTTTTATCCATCCTAAGTGAGTAATTGCTTTGTTTACTGGAATTATTTCTGTATTTAAAGCTAATAGCTCGGATATATAAATTATTAATTCTTTAGCATTACTTTCATTAACTTCAATTCCTGTATTCGCAAGTTGTAGTATTTTGTTTTTGCTAGCTAAGGTATTTTTTTCTGCTATAACATATTGCCACTTCTTATCCTTATAAAATCCTAACTTTACTTTTTCTGTGTTAGTATCAACATTTATAAGTCGCTCGACTGGTAAAATTGGATGACTACAAACTATAATGTCAATACTTTGCATTAAGGTTTGATTATAATCAGTTTTAACTACTCCTAAATCGTCACATCTATAGCTTTTACATTTTAGTTTTATAGGTGCATTTGTAAATTGCGTTTCATAACTATTAATTTGCTTTTTACTTTGAATAATTTCAGCTTGAATGCTCTTGTGTAATCGTTTAAAATTTTGATAAACTTTTAATTCTTTAGCTCTGCTCTCCAGTTTCGCTAACATTCTTTCTCTAATTTCTATATCTTTGATTTCGATAACTGATTCTATAACTTCTCTATTTAGTAATTCGTCTTTACTTAAATTGTCAAAATTATCTTCCACTTTTTCACCTCTTTTCTTTACTTAGAGTAAGCTTTTTGCTTACTCTAAAAAGGTAAATCGTCATCATCATCGTTAACTTCATTAAATGGATTATTACTATTTGATTTATTAAGTCTTTTTGGATCTGGTATTTTGTATTTACCATCTTCAATGGCGTCTATACTTCTAATCCATCTAAGTTTTGTTGATGTTCCTATGCTTCCATCATTTTTTTCGTATTCTTCTTCACCAAATATTCCTCCGAATAACTTGTCCTTTAATTTTTTCTCATCCCAATCCCATTTAAATTTTGGATTAGATGCTTCTATAGATGTTATAAATCCTTTTAAAAATCCTGCTGCTTTCTCATTGTTTAACATTATTCTGTGAATACCATTGTTTGGCCATTTTACTTTGGTGTTGGGATCATTATTTGCTTTTACTGCCTCATCAAATCTTCTTTTATAAATTCCTTTATGTTCTCCACTTTCAACATCAAATGCTATTACTAACATTTTATTTCCGTTTGAACTAGTTTCTTCTTTAGCACTTACTACTTTACATATGTAGCCTCCTGGTTCTAAAACCTCGTATTCTCCTGTTAAAGTTACTGCTTCGTCATATCCTTGTATTTTTTCCATATTAAAATCCTCCTACAATATTTTTATCTTCGTTCAACATTCCTTGAACTATTATTTTTATAATTAATCTTGCTGACTCTTTTGCTCTTTCTTTTTTACTCATCTTGGCCTTCCTCCAACTCCAGTAAACTCATTTGCTCATTTACTTTCTTGATATAAGATTTATTATCATTACCTAATGCAATTTCATAATCTCGGCCAAGTATACCTTCTCTTGTATTTTTATTTTCTTTTAGTTTTTCTGTTAGTTTGAAACCTATTTCTGGTTCAAGCCATTCTTTAGTTACTTTTCCATTATCAAATTCACGTTGTGTTGAATGGTTTAAATTAATTTTTAATGTTATTTCTGCTTCTTTATTTTCTTTTAAAACTGATGGTATTAATGTATCTACACTTATTTCAATTGCTTCTTTTACTGGTTTTAAAAGTGTACTATCTAAATTTAATCTTTCCATTTATTCTTTTCCCTCCAATATTCTGTAAAACTTACTTTTTTACCGCTTTTCTTCCACTCTTCTTTAGCTTCTAATCGTCTATTTTTTCTATCTCTCATTGCTGTTCACCTCCTTGGTTTAATCCGTAATATTCTCTTATTTTTACATCTACTATTTTTAAATCATTGTCTATTTCTTTTTCTTCAAACATTTCTAACGGTGTCTTGCAAATATCACTTCCATCACTTTGAGTTCTAAAAAAGTGTCTAGTATTGTCTGACATACATCTCAAAGCAATTGTAAACATTCCTTCTATACATACTTTTTCGTCTAATAGTTTTCCTATTGTTTTTGGCTTTGTATCTCCGTTTTCATCTGTATTTTCGTGCATTATAAAATAAACAATTTTATCTTTTTCTAATTTATTTTTTACATATTCAATTAAGTTCCAAAAATAATCGCCTAATTCGTTGTATAAATTAAAGACCCCATTTCCTCCGCCACATGTACTATGTTTACTCATAAAGTGGTTTGTAATTAAATATCCTGCATCATCTATTACAATTGATTTCTTTTTAGTTAGCTGAATTGATTTTATTATTTTTCCATAATCGTCAGTATCCATTGTACTTTCAAATTTTTTTCTAAAAGGTAATGGTTTAGATAGTACATTTACTAGTGCTAATTCTCTTTCATTAAAATTACGTAAGCTTGTACTTTTTCCAGAACCTGATTTACCTATTATTAATACTGGTATTCCCATGCTTACCTCCTATTTCACCCTCAAACTTGTATTATCTGTATGAATTATCACTCCATCTATTAATTCACCTGTTGATTTAAAGTTATCTGCTATTGCTTTTTTATCTATCTTTACTGTTATTACTTCTTGCTTAAATTCTGCTGGGATTTCATCTTCGTTAGTAATCTCTATAGATATTGGACTTTTGGCTATACTTAGTGTCCCTAGTTCTGTTTCAATTTTCGTAATGTTTCCATTTTCCATACATTCTTTTACATATTTCTTAAAGTTTTCTACTTTATTTTCTAATGCCTTTCTTTGCTCTGAAATTCGTTTTTCTTCCTCTTTCATAGCTCCAATAGTTAATTCTATGTTTCTTATGTATGCAATTATATTTTGGCTTTTATTTGCTAGTAACGTATTTAATTCATCCATTACTTTCTGTTTGTCTTCTTCTGACATTTCCGTTTGATCCATTGCTACTGGAAATGCACTTGTTATTTGATATAAATTTAAACTCATTTTCTTTCCTTTCCTTGCACTTTTCCACAAATAATGCTATACTGTTGAAAAGTGATTTACATATAATCATTATTTTTTAAGAGATAATACTTTGGTCGGTGCTATCTCTTTTTCTATGCCCGTTTTCATCGTGTTATATAAGCTAATTCCTGTTAGCCTATAAATTAATCCTTGTAGTAATACTCCTGTTATAACGACTTTACTTAGTTGCCACAGTATTACTAATCCACATGCGATTGCATCAAGTATCATTTAACTCACCTCCTTCAAATAATGTTTCTTGCTATTTCTTTTAGCACTTCTTGTTTTTCTTCATTTTTAAGTCCTAATTCATAAAGTAATACTGCTCTTTTATCTGCCATTAACTTAGAACCTGTTTGTTTTATTCTCGGAAATCCTTCTTGATGAAATACTGCATCTGCTATTGGTCTTCCACATCCTCTCCATTCCATATAGTCTTCAACTCCTATTGTATCTGGCAGTTCTTCGTATCTTTTTGTTGGTGTTGTTTTTTTCATTTTTTTCTCCTTTCTTTACTTATTTTGTTAATTTTTGTATAATAACCTCGAAAGTGAGGTGAATTATATATGAATAGTTTTCATTGTCCTTTTTGTAATGTAGATATGCCAATAACAGATGCTACTCATTCTATAAGATATCCTTCATTCAATTATGATAAGGGTGATTATTATGTTGTTGGAAATCATCGTATAGATGAATCTTGTATAAAAATTGCATTTTATAAATGTCCAAAATGTGGTAAGTATTCCATATTTGCTCTTGAAGGAGGTTCTTATACAAAAGGTCTTAATATTCCATTAATTCCAAATTCTCATGCAAAACAATTTCCAGAATATGTACCTGAGCCAATTCGTCAAGATTATGAAGAAGCTTACTCTATTGTTAATTTAAGTCCTAAAGCTTCTGCAACTCTTGCTCGTCGTTGCTTACAAGGTATGATTAGAGATTTTCATGGTATTACTAAAAGTAGATTAGTTGATGAGATAAATGCTCTTAAATCTCTTGTACCTGCTTCTCAATGGAAAGCAATTGATGCTCTCCGTTCTATTGGGAATATTGGTGCTCATATGGAAAAAGATATAAATACCATTGTTGATGTTGACTCTGGTGAAGCTGAAAAATTATTAAAGCTTATAGAATTATTAATTGACAAATGGTATATTGCTCGTCATGATGAAGAAGAATTATTTTCTAGTATTGAAACTATTGGCAATGCTAAGGTTTCCACAAAGAAATCTAATCAATCTTCAGCATCTTCTAATGTATCGTGATTAGCTAATAAATTACCTTTAAAGTCCCAGTATTGATATATCTGCCTTACTGGGTCTTTTTCTGTTCCTTCTCCTAGCAAGGATGTTGTTTTTATAACTTGTATTACTTCTGCTTTATCTGTTCCTCTTGGTCTAACCATACTCTCCTCCTATTTTGTTTATTTTTACCACCTATGCTATAATGCTTTTGAAAGGTGGTGAATTTTTGTGGAATGGTTTTCTTGGGTAATTGCTATTAGTGTAGGTATCTCCGCTGTTGCTTCTCCTATTGTTACTGCTATAATAAATAATAAACATCAGTTAGCTTTAAAAAAATTAGATATATATGAAAACTCTAAACGCGAAATTTTAAAAACTTTTATTGAAAATACTGTTAATATTCATGAAAATTATTCACTTGGTGGATATGATAATTTTCAAAAATCAATAAATTTGTTATATATCTATTTTGAGAATGTTCCATCGGATATTGATCAATTATCTAAATTACGTGGATCGCCTGAACTTTTTAGTGAATTAAATAAAATAGTTCAAGTTTTATCAAAGCAAATTGAAAAAGAATAATTATTACTACTATATAGATTCCATATATCCATGTTGTTGAGGAATCTATTTTTTTATGCCAATAAATCAAACTTAATGTTCCAATAATAATCATAATTGCCATGCCTAAAACTATTCTAAATAAATTCATACTCTCCTCCTATATTATTAAGTTGCTATCAATTTTTGTTTATCATGTTGTACTTATTCTGTAAAAAAAATTTCTGTGACTTTTCTGTTTAATGCTTTGGCTAAATTTTCTAATGTAATATTAGTTATTCTCTCTGTTTTTTGTGTTTCTAATTCAGAAATAGTTGTTCTTGATACTCCAGATTTTTTTGATAATTCTTCTTGTGTCATATTTTCTTCTTCTCTGATTTGCTTTAAGATATTGTTCATTTTTTTCTCCTTTCTGTTCAACTTGTTGTACAGATATTATCATTAATATTTTGTGTTGTCAAGTATGTTGTACAAATATTTTTAATTTTTTTTTGACTTTTCGTTCATCTTGTTGTACAATATAGTTATACTAATTGAAAGGAGCTTATATGTTTTTAGGAGATGTTATTAAAGAGTATAGAGAAAAAAATAAATTATCTATGAGAGATTTTGCTAAAAGATGTAACCTTAGTCATACTTATATAGCTGCCTTAGAAAAAAATATTGATTCACGTACTGGAAAACCTATTGCTCCTACTCTAGAAGCTGTTAAAAGCATATCAAAAGGATTAAATATATCTATTGATGAATTATTAAAAGTATTAGATGATGAGCAAGAATTTATAGTTAATAATTTTAATAATGAACAAAATTCAGCCGTTGTACTCATTTATGGTACTATTCCTGCTGGTATTCCTATGGAATGTATTGAGGAAATAATAGATACTGAAGAAATATCTTCTGATATGCTAAAAGGTAATAAACAATATTTTGGATTAAAAATTAAAGGTAATTCTATGTATCCTGAATATCTTGATGGAGATACAATTATATTAGAAAAGGTAAATGACTGTGAAAGTGGTCAAGATGTTGTTGTTATGGTTAATGGAAATGATGGTACTTTCAAAAGATTATTTAAAAATGAAAGTGGTATTATTCTTCAACCTTTAAATCCAGAATTTCAACCTATGGTATATACTAATGAACAAATTGAAAAACTACCCATTCGTATTATAGGTAAAGTAGTTGAATTAAGAAGAAAAAAATAAAGCAAAGGAGAAAAGTAATTGGGATTATTTAATTTTTTATTTAAACCATCTACAAATAAAAATATTTGTACTGATAAAAATAGTGAATATTATGAATATCCAGAAAATTTTAAAAAATCGTTAGAACTTGATGACAAATATGATAAAGTTTTAAATATGCATTTTAAATTATTAGAAAAGATTAAAATGAATTACACAGTTGTTATGAACCTTGGAGACGAATTTAGCCCTCAAATGGAATCTGTTATTGAGGATTGTAAAAGAGATATTTCGATAGCGAAAGAAGTATATAATTATTATATGGAGAAAGCAAAGCTTGATAATCAACCTCTAGAAGACTATATTCCAAATTATGAAAGTTTTAAGCGATTGGCAATTATCTATGAAAAACGAAAAGAATATCAAAAAGCACTTGATGTTTGTCAAAAATCTATTGATATAGGTTTTTATAAAGATGGCACTGATGGTCAAATTCCAGGAAGAATGGCTAGATTATACAAAAAACTAAATAAAATAGGATAATTAAAGGAACTTATATGGGAACAGAAGAAGAATTTGTAAATGATTTCTGCAGAACAATAGCAGAAATTCTTATAATTGAAGAAAGCAAAAAAGAAAAGTAAAATAGATGTTAAGATTACCACACTTGACATTTATTTTCCTTAGATACTAAAGAAAAGTAGTTAAAACAACTACTTATATTTTTAATTTTGCAAAAAGAACATTTATTCGTATTGTAGGAGGTATTTTATGGCTAGAAAAGGAAATGGCGAAGGAACAATATATTATTCTGAAAAATTAAATAAATGGGTTGGACAATTTACTGCTGGACGAAAAGTCAATGGTCAAATAAATCGTAAATCTGTTTATGGAAATACTAGAAAAGAAGTTAAAGAAAAAATAACAAAAGCCCTATCTGAAGTTCAAACTAATACTTTTATTGATAATAGTGATGTTACTATCGGTGAATTAGCTAAATACATTGTTGAATTAAAATATGCTTCAAATATTATTTCTGACAATACTTTGAATTTGTATAATAATATTTTGAGTAAAATAGATCCTATTGAAAATATAAAAGTACAAAAAGCAACTTATTTCTTTATTCAAAGTTATATATCTACTTTAACTGATCTTTCTAATTCATATATTGAGAAAATCATTATATTACTAAACCAAGTTTTTAACGAAGCGCTTAAGCAAAATCTTATTTATAAAACTCCTATGCTTGGCATTATGAAACCTGTATCAAAAAAGATTGATAAAAAAGTAGAAGCTCTTTCCATTGAAGAGCAATTAAAATTTGTACAAATTATAAAAGGAAATTTATTTGAAAATGTATTTTTAATAGAATTATATTCTGGCATGAGGTGTGGAGAAATACTTGCACTAACACTAGACGATGTTGATTTTAAAAATAATATTATTCATATAACAAAAACTGTAACTAGAAATAAAAACAATCAATTAATATTAAGTCAAGCACCTAAAACAGAAACTTCAAAACGTGATATTCCTATTACGTCGCTTTTAAAATCAAATATTATTAATGCTATAGATAATATGGTACCTAATCCACAAAAATTGATTTTTACCACCAGTAACGGTCTAATTTTATCGGTTCCAAATGTTAACTCTTATTTAAAAAGATCTCTTAAAAAATATAATCTTCATGATTTTGGAACTCATGTACTAAGGCATACTTATGCTACTAGATGTATTGAGTCAGGAATGCCAGCTGAAGTATTGCAAAAATTATTAGGTCATAAAAATATTGCTACAACAATTAATACTTATACTACTATTTTTGATAAATATAAAAGTATTCATGTTGATAATTTTGTTAATTATATAAGCCAGTTGCATTAAAATTGCATTAAGAAATCCTAGAAGTATTGATACCTCTAGGATTTAAAGATTATTAATCTTGTGCATATGGTAATATAGCAATATGTCTTGCTCTTTTAACAGCTAATGTAATAGCTCTTTGATGTTTAGCGCAAGCTCCTGTTGCTCTTCTTGGTAATATTTTACCTTTATCGTTGATGAATTTCTTTAATTGTTCTGCATTTTTGTAATCTAATTCTAAGTTTTTGTCTGCACATAGTGGGCAAACTTTTTTTCTAACTTTTCTGAATTTAGGATTGAAATCATCATCCATATTATTTCTATTATTATTTCTTTTATTTTTCTTATCAGCCATTTCTATAACCCCCAATCTTCTCAAATTTTAGAATGGTAAATCATCATCAGATGAAACCTGGAATTCTTGACTTTCTGAAACTGCTGTTCCAAATGTATTTTCAAAATTATCTCCTGCTCCATCTCTTCTACTATCTGCAAAGTATGCTTCTTCAGCAATTACTTCTGTAACATAGTGTTTTTGTCCTTGATCATCATCCCAATTTCTTGTTTGGATTCTTCCGATTACTCCAACTTGTTGACCTTTTTTGAAGTATTTACTACAGAATTCTCCAGTTTTACTCCAAGCAACTACTGGTATAAAATCAGCTTGTCTTTCTTCACCTTGTCTTGTAAATCTTCTGTTTATAGCTAATGTAAATGATGCTACTAGAGTATTGTTTGTTTGTGTATATCTTGTTTCTGGGTCTCTTGTTAATCTTCCCATTAATACAACTTTGTTCATTTTTCCACCTTTCTATTTAAAGGTTTTCTTTAAATACAATTAATCTTCTTTTCTTATTGTTATAAATTTCATGATGTCATCTGTTATTCTGTAGATTCTTTCAAGTTCAGTAATGAATTCTGGGTTAGCTTCAAATGTAATTACAACATAATAACCTTCTGTATTTTTTTTGATTTCGTAAGCTAATTTTTTTCTACCTACTTCTTCAACGTTTTCAACTTTTCCGTCTTTGCTAATTAAGTCTGTGAATTTTGTTATTACGTCTTTCATTCCTTGTTCTTCTAAACTTGGATTAATAATGATAACGCTTTCATATTTATTCATTATTTCCACCTCCTTTTGGATTATAACCCATACCTTTTGATATGAGTAAGGTTAACGGTGATTATTTTAACACAGTTTATTAAAATAATCAAGTATCTATATAAAATATTATTATTCTTTATAAAATGTGGAATCCCCTGACTTTCGCCAAGGGATTTTTATCTATCAGTTAATTTCACACTTTATTGAGTTTTTGTTTTCTGTTGTGAGAATATACGTGCCAGTCGCTCCTATTCCGATTATGTCGCTTTTTATCTCTTGTAACAGAGCGTGGTTCATCATGACGATATAGTCTTGTGGTGGAAATGTGATACTCCACTTTTTGTCAAGATGTGATGCTGGTTTTCTTGGATTTGATAGAACTTCAAGAATGTTGCTTTTAAATGCAATCAAAATTACATTTTTAAACTCTGTGCAAAAATCCTCAATCCAAGATATCCGTTCTTCATATTCTGTCGGTACTGCATCTACTACTGTATATTCGTTTTTTGTTTTTGATTCGTCAATCAGTCGTTTTATCTCCAAGCTTGTTAACATTTCGATTTCTTCGAATGTTTTTTCGGCTGGAGAATACTTTTCCAATATCGAATAAAAAACGTCGTCTGTATTTATTATACACTCTTCTTTAAAGTGTTTTTTACTCCAGGTGCTTTTTCCACAATTCTGCACTCCACATAGAAGTACAATACTACCTTTCGGAATATCCATTACGTCAAATTTCCGGAATATAGTTTCATGGTTCATAATCAAGCCTCCAAAGTTTTGTTGTATTCTTTATATTAACACATATTCTCTTTTACGTCAATATTATGTAAAGTTATGATAACAAAAATGAGAAGCCTCCTAAGCTTCTCATTTTATTTATTTTGTTGTTACATCAATTGATTCTATTATTACATCTGTTGTAGGTACTGATACTTCCCCACTTGCAGACATTGTTTTTTCAACTGCCGCTATTTTATCTACTATATCCATTCCACTTACTACTTGTCCAAATACTGTGTAACTATTATATAAGCTTGGATATCCTCCATATTTAGAATATGCTTCTGCAAAACTTTGAGAATACATTAGTTGTATACTACTTAATTGTTTTTCATCTGGATTAGCTTGTACAATAAAGAACTGGCTTCCTAAACTTGATGTACCTGTTCCTGCACTTGCCATACATAAAGCTCCTCTATAAGGTACTAGACCTTGATCAAATTCTTCTGCAAAACCTTTTCCCCAGATACTTTCTCCGCCTGTTCCATCTCCTTTAGGATCTCCACCTTGAATCATAAATTCTTCTATAACTCTGTGAAATTTTACACCATTATAGTATCCATCTTTTGCGTGTGTTAAGAAATTCTCGACTGCTTTTGGTGCTTTGTCTGCAAAAAATTTAAGTGTAATATCTCCATAATTTTTTACATGCATTACTGCAATAGTTTCACCTGCTGCTGGTTCTGCCATTTGTTTTTCTGCGGCTGCAACATAGTCAAAATTTTCTTCTTCTTTTTGTTCTACTGTATTTGATGTTTGATTTGTTGTTGCACTGTTTCCAGTTTTAGTAGTATTTACATTTTCTTCCCCTTTTTTTGATCCATCATCTAGAAGAATTACTGCTGCTATTATAATGAATGTTATTATTGCTATTCCTCCTATAATGATATACGTTGTTTTGTTTTCCAAAATCATCTTCTCCTTTTCTTTCGATTTAGCAAAATCTGCTTTAAAAATAATATATTAAATATTTTTTATTGTCAATTTTGTTTTTATTATTTTTCATCTTTTTAATGTGCCATATTTTCCGCTTTTTTGTTGACAAAATATACCTTCTGTGTTAGAATATGTAACTGTAATCCGCTTAATTAAGGTTCCATAAATGTTAGGTTTAACCTGGCTACCTATTTGTAAGGATTAGCGAGTATACAAAAAAGGGAGGTGTACTTAAATGTACGCAATTATTGAAGCATGTGGAAAACAATACAAAGTAGCACAAGGAGATGTTGTATTTTTTGAAAAATTAGATAATGAAGAAGGTAAAAAAGTTACTTTCGATAAAGTTATTTTAGTATCTGATGACAAAAAAGTTCAAGTAGGAAATCCTTATGTTAAAGGTATTAAAGTTGAAGGAAAAGTAGTTTCTCATGGTAAAGGTAAAAAAATCCTTGTATTCAAATACAAAGCTAAAAAGAATTACAGAAGAACACAAGGTCATAGACAACCATATACAAAAGTAGAAATTACTGGAATCAAGTTACCAGCAGCTAAAAAAGAAGCTACAGCTGAAGCTGCAGAATAATTTTAGATTAGATTTAATGTGTAACATATACAAATCTTTATGTGAAAGGAGTGAATTTAAGTGGCACATAAAAAAGGTCAAGGTAGTGTTAAGAACGGTAGAGACAGTGAGTCAAAGAGACTTGGTGTAAAAAGAGCTGACGGACAATATGTTTTAGCAGGAAATATATTAGTTAGACAAAGAGGTACTCATATTCATCCAGGTATGAATGTTGGTAAAGGTAGTGATGATACATTATTTGCTTTATCAAATGGTACAGTTAAATTTGAAAAATTAGGTAGAGATAAAAAACAAGTTAGTGTTCATCCAGTAGAAGAAGCTGCTGAATAATATTAACTAAAAAAGCATATACTTCATGTATATGCTTTTTTCTTCCCTATTTTCTATTAAAATGTGTTGACAAATCGAAATTTAGCAAGTATAATATAATTCGTTATGGCGAGGTAGCTCAGTTGGCTAGAGCAACTGGTTCATACCCAGTGGGTCGAGAGTTCGAATCTCCCTCTCGCTACCAAAACTTCCAAGAAATTGGAAGTTTTTTTATTTTGTAAAAACTATACAATGCTGAGAAAGGTTGATATACTTTTTTTATTATGGGTATTTTATGTAATTTATTATTCTTCTAACTCGTCATTTTCTTTTAAATAGCTTTTTTTACATTGAATAGTATTTGCATACTATACAATATACTATAAATTTCAAACTTGGTTTTAAATCTTTATCAAGATTAAAATATTCACCTAGGACTTTTATATCTGTATTATTATACATTGTTTTTATTACTTGATCTATACACCATTTTACATTATATATTGATTTTTCATTATATTTTTCTAAAATTTTTGGAAAAACATTTTTACTCAAATTTTCAATACAATTCTCATCTTCAATACAAATATAAATTGCCTCTAATAAATATTTAAATCCTTTCGTATATCTTCTAAAATTTAATTTAGACAACTCTTTATAAACAAAATTTCTTATTTTCTTTTCTTCTGTTTCCATTTTCTCTCCTTATTTTAATATTTTTTTCTGTTCTAGTTTTAATTAAAAATTTCTTATTAAATTATTAATTCTTCGTCTAGCATTATCAGTAGAATATAATCTCATTTCTTTTTCAAACTGTTTTAAAAAATTTGATTTACTTATTTCTCTTAAATCATAAAATATAAGTATTGCATATATAATTGCTTGCTCGGCAGATAATTTCCAAGCAAAAGAGCTTTTATAAAATTTTGTTTTATTTTGATATATCTCATTTTTAAGATTTAATATCAATATTATAATAATTTCATGCAAATTGCATTTTAAACCCTCTCTTTTAATTTTATCTAATGTTATTTCATAACAATAATATACTTCCTGAATATTATATTTTTTACTGCTTAGTGAATTATATATTTTTTTTAAGTCCATTTTTATCTCCTTTCAAAAAATAGTTTTCACTTATTTCCTCACTAAAAAGATTATTTACGAAGTCTAATTAAGAAAATTTTTCAAATTTTTTAATGCTATATTCAAACTGTATTGCACCGCTCTTACCGAACATCCTTCTTTTTCTGCAATTTCTTTTTGTGTCAATTCTTCAAAATAATACAAAAAAACTCTTTTCTTTTGTAATTTTGGTAATTGTAAAATTGCTTTATGCAATAATTGATGTTTTATATTATTAATTACATAATTTTCTACTGTAATTTCTTTATTAACTTTTCTTTTATTTAAATTGTTCTCTGTCAATATGCTATGTTCAATATGTCTATCAAATTTATTCATTTGAGATATATCAATTAACTCATATTCATCAAAAACATCATATATTTCTTTTGTTATTTCTATCTTTTGTTTTCTATTATAATAATTTTTAAATTCTAAAATATATTTATCTTCTATTTTAAATATTTTATATGGATTATATCTATCTTTTCTTCTTTTCATTTTAACCTCCAAAATTTTTATTTTTTATAGTTTTGGAGGTGCTCGTATTTGACACTTACTACTAATTTTTTTACAAAAAAAAACATAATAATATGCCTTCTGTCTTTAATATGTATATATTTATTTTCATTTTCATACTCTAACAAACATTTTTTACCATTTTTTTCTATTTATTTTATACTTTTTTTTAAAAAACATTGTTAGATTTTGTCAATTTCTTGCCTTTTTTACATAATATTATATTTTTTTGATAAATATAGCTTAAAAATATTGACTTTCCATTATTTGGTTGGTATAATTTGGAAGATGTCTGTTAGGATATCACAACTAGTAATACGAGTCTTCTCAATTTTATTAAGTTGTAAAATTAGGAGGGGGAAAAATGATTTTCATCTATAGGAGGACCTTTTTATGAAAACAAAAAAATCATTTTTCGCCATTATTATGGCATGTCTCATGTTCGTAACCACATTTCCGATCACAGCCTTTGCCCAGAAAGCTACAGATACTGATGAATATTACGGCGAAACCTTTGCCGTTGATATGAGTCAGTTCGAAGTTCTGGACGAAAGTGTCATGAGTCGTGAAGAGGCTATCTCAATGCTGGGACTAACGCCCGAGGAAGCAAAAGAAGTACAGCTGTACACATGTGAGATTAGTAGCGACTCCTCTGACAGCGTAACGACACGCTCTATTGAAGTTCTGAACGCCGGAGATGTAAAGCCTTATGACTTAACATTCCACAGATATAATCGTGGACTGGACAGAAAGTTTAACGGCAACAAAATGAAATGGGCGGCTCGCCTTATTTCCACAAACGGCACTATGGCTTCTGTTGTGCGTTGTTCCTATGACGTTCCCAACGGTTATGAAACTATGGATTTGACACCGGGAGAATATGATACATTATATACAACCTGGTTCAAAATCTACTACGGTGGCACTTACTACTGGAAGTATTATGGCTACGGCGGAACTTATGATAATCCCGCCCAGCATACTATCCGACTGGTAATTGCTATTCTGTAACCAATAACCTCTTCCCCCTCCTTTTTTTGAGAGCAGCTTATACTATCGGCGGCTCTTTTTTTATATTCTCTATGACATAATCAATACTTATGTTATAATATTTATAAACTTATTTGTTTGGAGTGTAATATATGAAAAAAACTATTTATAAAATTTTATTTTATTTATTAGTAATATTACTATCAATAATGTTGGCAATATTACTAATAGGAAAAATTGACATTAATAATCTTTTAAACTCATTAAAATCAACTTCTGATAATAAAGTATCTAAATCTTCTAACTTTTCTATTTATTCTTCTGCTATTAAGACTATTGATAATGCTGAAATTAAAGGTTTAGTTGAAAATATTGAAGATGATTATATTGTTATATTTAAAGGTAGACACGAAGGCGAATTGGGTTTAGAAGTAAAAGGCTATACCTCTGCATATGTTGAAAACAAAAATCAAACTTTTGTTGATTGCATTACAGGAAAAGAATATGATATTAGTTATATTAATGAAGGAGATTTATTAATTTGTAATGGCACATTAATTGAAAAATCTGGTCATTTTTATGGATTTGACACAAAAGATAATAAAATTATGTTTTTTAAAAAATCTGACTTAGATAAAATAAAAAATAATGCTATTTTAAATAATTTAACTAGTTGTTCATCAATAACAATACATAGTATTTTTTCTAATTATATGTATATAGAATTTAATCTCGAATATATTACAAATTTAGGAGAAAAATATACTTTGTCATTTATAGAAAAAATGTACTATTCTGATATTTCTAATATATCTGGACAACTAAGTGTACATAATTCTATTAAAAATATAAAATTAAACATTTATGATATTACTATACCTGATATTTCTATAATTTCTATGGAACTAAATTAAAAAAACACAACTTCATTTTGAAGTTATGTTTTTTATCTTATTATACTTTTACTATAACTGTAACTGCTGTAATTTTATCCTTTTCTACTTTTTCTGTTGAAGTCATAACATATATTTTTAAGTTTCTTCTATATTTTGTAACACTTACAATGTTTATGTCTAAAACTTATCATACCTATTTTTTATAGACTTAAATAATATTTACTACTTAATTATAATAAAGTAAATTAATACTATTTCAATATTTTTAAAGTTATGAAAGGAAAATTTAATTATGATTAAATATATAAAGTTATGTGAACAATTAATTTATGATTTTTTATTGGGTTTTTGGACGTTATTTGCTTTTAAGCTATCTTTTTCATTCTATGCTTGCAGTGAAGAAGTTGATATTGGTACATCTTTAGCTATAATAACTATAGGTGATTATTTATTTTTACTAATAACTAGTAATATTACTTTTATAAGAGACAAAACAATTAGAAAAAAAATATTCTATTTAATAATCAGTTTTGTTCTTGGTATCATATTTGCAATTTTTCTTCATAAAGCTCAAGGAATTATAAATACTATGGAAATATTGATTTTAAACGCTTTAAATATAATTTATTTATTGCTTAATAAAAAAACTAAAAATCTGCATATTATTTTACTACTGATAATAGACATTATGTTTTGTTATTATACAGTAAACTATTTTTTAATGTGTAATAACTAAGTATTGTATATTTGGTATTATTTTTTATATATAAATACATCAACATTTAGTCATTTTTAGTATTTATCAAAAATATTATACAATTTAAGATTTTTTATTCCATATTCTTCTGCACTATCACCACTACCATTATATCTAGCCAAAATCTCTTTTATTTGTTTTTGAGTATAATTATATGGATTAACATTGTCATAACCTATCTCTGCTGCTCCCCAAAGTAATGTTAAAGCACATGTTTCCAAATTATATTGAACATTATTTTTTAATTTTTCCCAAACTTCTTTTCTTTCTTTCCAATTTTCATAATTGTATTGTCTATCTGAAATAAGCTTTTTATTTGCTGCCCAATTTCTAGCTTTAATAGCGGTTTGAGCAAATATTTGTGCAAAACCTGTACTAGAATCTTCCTTACTAGGAAGAATTGGATCAGGATATGGGACAATAGCCTGTTCCAAAACGCTTAAGTTATTCCAAACTTCTACTTGCTCTTGATGTAGATAATAATTTTCTACTGCATAATCTGCAACAGGATCATCTTGTCCTTCACAAGCTCTTTCCCACATTGCAACTGTTTGAATTAATGATTTTTTCATTTTAAATCTATTACTCAATTCTTCAAATGTTGAATTATGTGATAAAGTATCATCTGCTGCTTGTTCTCTACTCCTTACAGCTTTTATACTTGCTGCTCCCATATTTTCACTAACATAGCTCACAATTTCTGATTTCAAACTAGCTTCATCATAGTTTTTAGTTTCTATTAAAACTCGTGCATTAACTTCTCCATTGTTAATTTGTTCTCCCTTACAGATAACACGACAATCAAAATAGTAATTTAATTCAGGTTTAATAGTTAAATAATCAGAAGAATGAACTATACCGTTTAGACTTACAACCATTTCTTTTATTGCTGTTTGATTTGAAGAATCTGGTTTAATAGATACAATTAAATATGCATTATTTGGTATATCTGAATTTTTGCTATTCGCAGTTACATGCAATTTTAATCTATTTCCACTAAATTTATGATTTACACCTTTATAGTACCCTGAAAAATTAACATCATCAATAGTACCACTTAGTATTTCCTCCGGAGCCATCTTAGTAACAACAGGATATCTTCCAGAATATATTACCTTATCAATTCCAAAATATCCATTTCCTCCTGTAGCCGGTAAACTAATCTCATTAAATTGATCAAAATTCCAGTTTTTAGGCATTTTAAGTCCCATATTTCCACTATATCCAGTTGACAAATCGCTAACAAAGCATGTTACTGCATAACCAGCATCCATAACCTGAGTACAAACATTTCTTGTTCCATATATTCCGACTTGATATCCTTCTAAATTATCCTTTAATATTTTAAAATATGGTAAAATAATATCTTTGATTTGGCTATCAAGTGCATCAAAATCTACCGCAAAATATATAATTGAATTTTCGGGTATTTTAAATGATTTCGCCTTAATTCTTGCTATTTTTGCAGCATTATATGCCATTGTAGTCGTAAAATGATGTTCACCGGGTGTTCCATCCTCTTGATAAATTGGTGCAAATTTAAATCTACCTTCTTCTAATATCTTATCAAGTTCACCTGGATCTAATTCTTTTGAAGGTCCCCATATGTACCTAGCAATTACTTCAATATCTGTATTTTTTAAAGCATCTAGCCTTCCTATTCTTAACATATTATATGCTGTATCACAAGCATTACAATTTCTATCTGGATTTCCTGTACTTAATAGCAATGCCATCCATGTGTTAGTATCGCATATTCCAGTTACTTCTATACACATATCACTCTGAAATTTTCCTAATGTAGTATTTATATTTATAGTCCATTCATTAGATTCTATATCTATTGAATATCCATTACAACAAAGTGCATATCTAACTAATTCTATTGCTTCTTTCTCTGTTTGTTCACTAATTTGCCCAAGTGTAGGAATTATTGGAAGTTTACTTTTAGTTCCTGTCCCAAAATTTCCTGTTGCTTCTGATTTACTATATCCTTCTACCTTTTGCAATGCTATTATTAATGCTTTATTCATTTCTCTACCATATACACCGTCACATGGAATTAATCCAATATAATCTTCATATTTATTGTTTAATTTTTGTTGTACTTTTCTTATTGTTTCATTTCCGCCATAAGTTTTAGTTACAACAAATTGATTCATTGATAATAAAGCTTTCATAATGTTAAGAGTTACTGTTGAATTAATTTCTGCACAACCTGCATCTTTTTTTAATTTTTTTATTGCATTACCCGTCCCACTATAAAAGTGTTTCGTAATTTCAGTTGAGCCAGTAGGGTAACCTTTACACAAACATGCTCCTTGTATAATGCCATAAATATTACTTTCCGTTTCATCATCTGAAGCCTGTTGTTGTATTCCATTTGGGAATCTTGCATTAAATTTTGCAATTGTAGATGGACCAAAATTATTAGCTGTTGACGTTATTCCTAATTCAATTTGGAACGCTCTAATAAGAGCATTAATTGTAGTCCATCCAGTCTTACCATTGACTGGTATATTTTCACCATAACCTGTTTTTCCACCATAAGTCTGATTAAGCCATTGTTGTGTTTTTTCAACCCACGGATCTCCAATACTCATAAAAATACCTCTTTTCTTTTTTATTAATTTATTATTTCTGATCAGTTTTTATAATAAACTTGTTATTATTATAATTACTTTTAGATATTTTTTTTATTATATCGATTAAAATAGTGTTTTATGGTTTTTATTTTTGATATTTCATTTTTTAGTATTATCTTCTATTGCTGTTTCTATAATCTTTTCATATATTTCTAAACCTTTTATTAAAAAGCTAGGAACATTTATCCCAATTTCTACTAAATTTTCTATTATACTTCTTGTCTCATTAATTATTAAACAAACTAATGTAAACCAACCAAAAAACATTATAAAATTTAAATTTATATTTATTTTTATCCCTATTTCTACTAATAAAAAAGATATAAGAAAAGATATAAAAATCAAAATCCAGTAACATACTTTTTTTATTATTCCTATAATTCCCATATTAGATTTTTCAGTTTTAGTAACTCTAGCTTTTATTATTCCGGTTACATAGTCCAAGACATTTAAAATTAAATATCCTAAAAATAAAAATTTTTCACCACCAAATATAGATACAAATGTTGTAACAACAGTACTATACATATATGAAATCTTGTTAAATATTTTTATCGCTTCTTTTTCCATAATTTCCTCCTACATTTTAAATTATATATTATTTACTTTTATTAATATAAAATATAGTTTATTATGGATTATTTATGGTATTTATCCCTATTATTTTTTGTATAACAAAAAAGAGAACAATGTTTTTAAATCATTATCCTCTTTTTTTATTATTTTAATAATGTTTTAATTGGAAATGTGTCAAAAATATGTAGAAAGATGAAGCTTAACGAATAATCCGCCTTGATTGCAAGAAGGATAAAGTTTTAAGCTACCCGAAAGATTGTTATTGTAAATAACTCCACTAACTGCCGTATAATCCTTATAAGTTGATGGCGTTTCATCATTTAAATTATCTTCGTTGATATTATAATCTGATGAAATATTATCTGCTCCAGCAGCATATGCAGATGTAGAAATCATAGATACCATAAATATGGCAGTTAACATTGTTGCTAAAATCCGTCTTATACTTTTCATGATTGCTTTCCTCCATTTTTTACAAACAATCCCCTTAGGATAAAGATGCAATGCACTCTTGAATATATTAGCAAATATTTACATATTTGTAAATATTTTCCTTTATGTTTCATCAACTAAAATATATTTATATATTTTAGGCATTTCTACATCTTTTTCTGTAACAACATTCATTTTATATTCAAAAAATTGTGTCAAATTTTCTGATTCTTTTTTTATCAATAACCATGTATCTTTATCTATATAAAGTTTATCGTCAGAAATAGTATTATCACCAATTATAGTTAATTTATACAAGAAACTATCTTTATTTGTATACAGTTTATAACAGTTCATGTCATTTATTTTTTCATTTTGAATTTTTAAAAATAAAGAAGCAATTAATGCTTGAAAATAACTATTAGCATATAATGGACATACATCTACTGTTGGTAAAAAATCAGTATTATTTTTAGTAACTGTATTGTTACTAATTATATATTTATAATTTTCATCATAATATGTTGTTTTTATTTCTTGTTCTTGAAAATTTTTTTCCTTAATTACAGCTTTATTTTCTTTTCTCCATATTTCTACTTCTGAATTGTCTGTATATATTTTTTTGTAGAAATTAGTATTTTCTTTATAATATTGATAATTTTCTTTTGAAAATTTTCTGAAAATATATGCTTTTTTGAATAAATTAATAGTAAATAAACAAATATAAATAAATATAATAATGTATATAATTTTTAATATCTTTTTAATTTTCATTCTTTATCTCCATTGAATATTAATATTTATGGTATAAAATGTAAAAAAATTATACTATAAAATATATTACCTTCGCAATATATATTTTTATAATTCAGTTTCTTTGCTGAACTTTTGTTATAATTTATATTAGCTTTTATTCTTTGTAACTTTATTTGCATTGTTTTCTAATTAGTTAAATTTTCATTATATTCTTAATTTTTCTATGCTTACAACGCCAAATACATATCAAAATATCCATTTTTTTCATAAAAATAGCGAGAGCCTTCTGTCTCTCGCTACCAAAACTTCCAAGAAATTGGTAGTTTTTTTATTTTGCCTTTGATTTTCATTCCTCAATCTTCATATTTTCTATTGCAAATCTTAGTGCATCATTTATAAAACTATTAGCTGATTGTAAATTATAATCTAATACGATTTGATCAATTTTATCTAATATCTCCTCTTCTATTCTACAAGTTCTTTGCACATAATTGCCCCTTTTTCTTATTACAAATTTTTTCATATATATTACCTCCTTAGAAGTAATATACAACCATTGTCCACGAAGTGAGACTTCAGTTTATGTTTATTATATTTCATATATTTATATATATTCTTTTCTAATTATATATTGACTCAATGAAAAATGTAAAATATTGTAAAGGTGCATCTAGTTTTGATTTTGCTTTTTATGATATTATTTTGTAGACACTATTTTAAAAGGGGGAGGATATGAAAAAATTTGTCGATACAAATGATAGTACAAAAATCGAGGGTGAAAAAGTAGGTTCTGTTCATGTATCTATGTATAAAGATTCTAATACTCGATTGCCTTTCTTCTTTATCAAAGCTGATAATGAAGATATGTTACAAGTTTCTTATATTATTGAAGATTCTTTGTGCGATTTTTAGACTAACTTTTGTTAGTCTTTTCCCTTTTTTTGTATCGATTTCTTTTCTATATTTGAAGTTGTTGGTATTGTATGTTATAATAGTATACATAATATTTTGGAAGGAGTGTTATTTATGCCTAATCATTTGGTCCGGATAACAGACCAAGACTATCGGGATTATCGCCGCAGCTATTCTAAGATTACTTACAGTATGAATAAGCATGGTGAACCAGCACAAGTATCTGAAGAAGAGGTCAGAGAATTTTCCAATCATTTTCTTGACGGCATCATTGGAAAAGGTGATTTCCTCGACATCATGGCAAAGCCTGAAAAATACGAGTTATACTTTTTCAAGAATGATGCAGAAGAAATTATTGGCGTTCTCACTCTGGTTTTTTCAGAGAAAAGCTGCTACATTGCTGAATTTGCTGTATTTGATCGTGGCAAAGGTCTTGGCACAGAATTGTACTCTTTGGCGCTGGAAAAAATGCGCCCTCACAACACCCGCTTAATTGAGCTCTCAGCTCCCCCACCTTTCGCGGGTTCTCGCGAATTTTGGAAAAAGCTTGGTTTTACGCTTAAGTACAAAAGTAACTCTGTGTTTGAAAAAACGGTTCGATTCCGTCATCAGAAGTAACAATAACACGCAAAAGAATTTGCCAGGTGGTCTGAAATTTAGATTACCTGGCAATTATCATTTATATAAATAATGTCATTTGTTCATCTTCTGGTATTTCTTTTTTGTATGCTTTAATTATATCTTTCATGTTATATAAAATTCCATATCTATCGCATTCTTCTTTAAATATTTTGTATAGTTCTTTACATTTCGGTGTTGCACAATGATATTTATTTCCATAATATTTAATATATTTTTCTTTTAAACCTTTAAAGTTTTTGTCTAACTGCTTAAAGTAATAATCTCTTTGATTTTCTCTTAATGTCATCCCCATATATGTGTGTATAAATTTAGCTCCATTTTCATGTGCCAATTTAACTAATCTTTTTATGTCTTCTTCGCTGTCTGTTATGAATGGTAATGTTGGATTCATCATAATTCCAGTAAAAATACCATTCTCACTAAGCTTTTTAATCGCTTCTAATCTTTTAGAAGATGTACATACATGTGGCTCTATTATTTTAGCTATTTCGTCTCTTGGTGTAGTAATTGTAAATTTGATAATCACATTGTTTTTTTTATTAATTTCCTTTAATAAATCTATATCTCTTATAATTAGGTCACTTTTTGTATCTATCGATACTCCATAATTATATTTAGATATTAGCTTTAACGCACCTCTTGTTAATTCATATTTGATTTCTTGCGGATTATAAGTGTCTGACATCGCTCCAATTCCAATAATTCCTTTATCTCTTTTTCTTATTAGTTCCTCTTCTAATATTTCTAGTGCTTTATCTTTTCCTTTTACTGTATCAAAGTTTTCTATATGATAACAATTGCTTCTACTATCACAATATATACATCCATGTGAGCATCCTCTATATAGATTCATATTATAATCTATTCCATACCATTGATTTCCATATTTAATTTTTGACAATATTGTTTTTGCTTTTATGAATTCCACTTTTTCCTCACTCATAATATTTTAAGTATATTATCACACTTTATTACACTTATCAATTAAATTGCAAAAGCAAGCAGTGGAACACCACCGCTTGCCTTCCTTTTCGATCAGTTCAGATCATTGTGAAATGCTTGGTTACCGATTACATAGATGTCGATGCCTTCGCGTCTCGCTGCCTCTTTTTCCGACAATGGTTCAACCAGGGAATAGAAGTGACATGCTCCTTCAGGAAAATACTCCCGTGTTGGATCTTCACCATTCAAAGCTTTTTCTACCGCTTCCATGCAGAGTTCGTACTCTGGGCAATTCAGGAAAAATTCGTCTGTCATATCTTTCGGATAAGCGAATGCTCCCGAATATGTAATGACTTCCATAACGTTTCCATTTTCTGCTCCATACTCTACTTTTCCCGTGATCAGTCTGTTTAAGATTACTGCGACAATGGCTATTCTGCCTTTTTCGCATTCACCTCTTGCCTCTTTGTAGACTGTTTTGCCCATAGCAATCCTCTCTGCTTCAGAAAATATGAGTGGAACCTCATCAGTTACTTCTACAATTTGATTCGCTGTAACTTTTGATTCTTCATTCTCTTCTTTGCTGATAGTTTTGATTTCGGGCAGATCTTCTTCGGCGGGATAGCTCGACATTTCTTGCTGAGGTTTCATCTCCACAGTTTTGATTGCTTCAATTTCTTCCTCTTTTTTCTGCTTTGTGATTACAGCAATGGCACAGATTGTAACTATAATCATAATTACGAGCGCTACACTCACCATTACGGTGAACCTCCTTCTGTTTCGCTTTACTTTTAAGTAGCACTCTCTTCTGTGTTTGCAGTGCAAGCACTTCCGCTTCATCATAAAAGCTGATCGATGTTTGCATCTTCTTTTGGCCATTTTCTTCTTCCTCCTGTTTCTCTTTCTAGAAATAACCACCTCATGGTGGATATGGCATTAATAACGATACTTAACATAATTATACCATTTTTCAATATTTTATTCAAATTTTAGCTTCCCTTATACTCTATTACATTTATTTTTATATCTTTTTTATTAAATATATACTATATCTTACTTAAGAATAAAGTGAATCAAAAAACTGAACGGAATTATTTATGAAAAAAGCTATAAAAAGCATATTGCTAATTATTATTAATATACTCTGTCTGGATATGGTGATACTTCTACATTAATATCTTCTACTTCTTTATCAATAGGTATAAGATATAAATTAAAATCAAATATTTCATCTTGCGTTGTAAGTGGTGTTGCATAATATATTGTAATGTCTGCACTTGTTTCATCAATTTTTATTTTCTTAATTTCAGGATCTATTTCTCCTTCTACTACTAATAATTTTTTATTTTTGAAAAATCCTTTATCAAATTTTTCATTATATTCTTTATTTTTTACTTCATCCATTATTTCTTGAAATCTGTCTTGATCTGACACTATTTCATATTGTTTATCATTTTCTAATACCTTTGCTGTATTGTAACTTGCTGAATAAGTTATTTTGTAATGTTTCTTATATTTTTCGTTATTTGGTTTTATGATTAGAACTGCTGCTGTAACTATAATTATTAGCGTAATTACTGATATAAAAATTAATATTATTTTTTTGTTTTTTTTCATTTTTTCTCCCTTTCAACCTTTCTTTTTTATATGATTATTATATACATATCATATCTTTTTGTAAAACGTTTTTATAGATATGTATATAAACGAATTATGTTTACTTTTCTTTGTTTTTGTTGTATACTTAATTATACGCTTTTTTACCCATGAACAATCTATAACATTGAGAGGAGTTACCATGATGAAAAAGCTGAAGAATTTTACCTTGGATGGATGTATTACTCGGATAAATGAAACTGATCTGTCAACTTGGTGGATGCTGCAACAATTTTTCGCCTATCCCCCATTCAATGAGTTTTTCGATACAGATAAACTGATTGGCTACTTTAACGAATTTGCTAATGGTGGTATCAATCATATGGAAATCGAAATTCAGAAGGGAATGTGGGTACCTGTGGCGTTGATGTCTTGGCATCCTATGGTTGAAGGTGATCATCCGGTTCATTTTCCAGATCCTAAGCGTGTTGCCTATATTTCTGATTCTATAACCTGTTTGGGCTATCAGAAAAAAGGAGTGCAAAAGCAGTTGTTTGCTTACACGTTGGAGGATATGAAAAATCGCAATTTTTCCTCGGTTTACCTTCGCACCAGTCGTCAATCCTCTATGTACTATCTCGCAAGAAAAATGGGCTTTGAGCAGATTTCTGATATTACTCAGACTGTTAGCTCTATGCGGGTAGGCGGCGTTATCGGTTCAGACGAAAGAATCTTTTTTTATCGTTCATTGTGAATACAAGCTAAATTAAGCTAAAACCACCCCAGTCAAAATTAGACTGGGGTGGTTTTGTAATATTTTATATTTTAAAACATAAAACAAGCCTGCTTTTTCTTTCGAAATAGCAGACTGTTAGTCAGTCAAGCGTTGATATTACTTGAATTTTGGTTTAATAATCAAGACTTGCTTTAGAGCACATGCTGCATACTCACAAACAATGCCTAGCTCATCAACCAACTTTTCTACCTTTTTTCGATACTCATCTCTTTCCCAATATGCAATATCATATTCAAATTCAATTTTTTCAGGTAACTTTTCATTGTTTTTAAACACGATATAGACAATAAAGGAAATCAATGTATTCTCGAATACATTCTTGCTGTAAAGATTTCTTAGTTTCTGTGCCCGCTCGTAGAATTCTTGCTTTTCCATTTGCATACACCCAATCAAATTATTAATTATATGGTTTAAGATAGTGACTGACTAAAGCTATCTGGTACCAACAATTTTGTATATAATATCACAAAAAAGCAATTTTTACAATTTTTCGCTCTAATGCTTTGTATATATTTATATATACTTTTGAATCGTATAACTCTAATTTGAAGTATTATGTAAATTATAGTATAATTTATATAGACATTTCTCAGAAATTTGAACGTTTGGTAAATACATTTTATAGGAGGTACTTTTATGCATGCCAAGGATTTAGTAAGTCAGATCAAGGAGTACAATTCCCATGAGGCAGAGATCTTCGATCACAGCGCAGACCTGTTGCTTTCCAATATCCGGAACAATTTGGAGGATATCTACAACAGCGGTCAGTGGAGCATGATGATTGGGGTCACGCAGCTTGGGATTGCTCTCAGAAAGGTTAGCCGCGACTTCAAGACATTTGAGATTGGAATTTTGGACGCCTATCCTATGCACTTTGGTCACACTTTTCATGGTGATTACCCTGAGATTCCCTCGTACCGCAAATTTATCGACAGCGGTGACTACAAAAATGAGGAGATTCTCGGTTTTCAGGGTGAAGAGATTGAGCTCCTTACGCCATTTCTTAGGGCTTTGAGCTACAAGGGCATTGGCGCCTATGTCGATCTCGACAATGATCAACTGGTTTTTCCACTTAATATTCAGTAATATCCATGTTCAACACTAAAGGGTCGCACACGTTGCGACCCTTTAGCGGTTATATAATCTTTTATCTTTCTTCATATTCTCTTTCATTGCATACATATATATAATTTTTTCTTCCAAATGAATCTGTATGCATTATCTTTTTTACATTTTTTAATTTCTCTATTTCTTTTTCAAGTTCTTCTGAAGAATGAATTTCTTTACCATTAAATCTCATATGATATATTTCTGCATTACCACTAATATTAAAAATTGTTGGCTTTTTTGTTTTAGTTAAAATTTCTGCACATTGTGGAACTTTTGCTCCTACTATAAGATTTGCCCAATCCATCATATCTTCTGATGTTTCGTGAAATTCTCCTTGAACTACTCTGAGCATTCCTCCGTTTTCTTGTTTTGGTATTGTAAATTCTTTTTTAGAAACTGTATCAACTACTACAACTGTATATCCTAATGCTGCTAATTTTCTTCCTAGATGACAGTGTTCTCCATCTCCTATGCAAAGCACTTTTGGATATTTTGATTTAGGATAATTTTTTCGTACATATCCTAAAATAATATTACTTTGTGTTGGTACTACATTATACCAATCTAAAAAGTCTATCCAAATTTCTTGTTCTCTTAAGTCGTCTATACTCGCTGGTCTTCTAACTCCTGTATCATGGTGTGGATACCCCATTGACATATCTAACTTGTCCAATTCTTCAAATATCTTAGCTGTTAATGCTTGTAGTTCATCTATACTTAAATTATCTGGATTTTCTATAGTAACCTTTTTACCATTTTCTATTAATCCTGTTCTATATTTAAAAACTTCTTCCATGCTAATATTAGAACTTTTTTCCATATATACCTCCTAAAATTTTTAACTATTTGATTATATCATATTATCTATTTCTTTTCAATTATGTAAACTTTTTTGTATTGACATGTTTAATTAAAGGGAGTAAAATACATCTTGCAAATAATTTTAGTGGAGGTGCTCTATGTCTACAGAAGAGCTTATCGAAGAATGCAATGATGAGTGTCGGGCATGCCAAAGAAGTTTTCAGAAGGACGATATTGAATTTAGTCCTTCGATGTGCAGATACTGTCCAACAGGGCAAAAGCTTCACGAGCTTTTAAAACGTCAAGACACGTCTGAACAGCAGTGGGACCTTATCGATTGGTCCTCCAGTCCTTGGAAAGATTATTATCACGGATGAATGAAGCTAGCAGTCACGGAAGTATAGTATTCCGCGACTGCTAGCTTTTATTTATATATTTTTATTCTTTTGATTTACTTTTTTGATATTCTTTATATACTTTTTGGAATTCTTTTTCTCTCATTTCAAAAATTCTTAGTGCCATTTTCTTATGTGCTTCGTCTAAGTGTGTATATGTTGCTAGTTCTGCTTCTAAGTCTTCTAATGTAAATGCTGTAACTTTCTTATATGCTCTTTCTGCTTGATCTGGATATCTTTCAAATATATGATTTAATAACTGTTCCGCTGTTGGTACAGTGTGATTATAAGGAACTCCATATTGTGTTTTTAGTTCATATGCCATACTTTGTTTAAATTCTTCATCTGGTTTTTCTAATGTCTTTTCTATCCATTCATTATTGATTCCCATTAAAAACATGTTGTGTGATGCTAAATAATATGGTGATAGTGTTGCATTTTTGTGGTCATACAAATCTATATTTGTTTTACCATGTATTCCTAGTTTTAGTCCAAACATTGCTCTATCTACAAGCTCTTGTCTCATTTTATCTACTTCTGTTTTTGAATACTCGTGTTTTGGTTTACTTCCTCTACTAACTAGATAATATACATTTGATTCTACATATTCTTCAAAGTTCATTTTTTGAACTCTACCTCTATCTTGTTCTCTTCTTCTTTTTGCTGCTTGTTCATTTTCAGTTAAGTATGTACCTTCTATAACATCTTCTGATGCATGTGATACATTTCTTCCGAATATTGGATCTATACCAGTATATACTAATGATGACTCAAAAAATGAATCTCTATAGGTTGTTTTATTTATATCATTTATTAAATAAAACCCTAACTCTGTTTCTGGTACATTTATTCCACATTTTTTCCCTATAACGTGCATTAAATATGGTGTATAAAAGCTGGCATCTTCTGTTGATCTTTTATTATATAATAATCCATATTTTTCAGTCTTTTTATTGTGTAGTACGTAATGTTTATCTCTTTCCGGTCCAAAAGCTTGCATTACTACTTCGTATTCATCTGGATTAAAAGCTTTAAATTCTGATTTTTCTTGCATATATTTTCTCCTTTTTATTAATACTGCTATTTTAACATAATTTCAGACCTTTTTCAACTTTTAAAAGCTAGAGAATCACTTTCCTCTAGCTTTTTCTTGTTTTATATAATATTTTTCTTCTAATGGAACATTAAAACTTACTTTTTCTACTTTTGCTATATCTATGTTATAAAATTTTTTAAAAACTCCTTGTACATCTATTGAAGTTACTTTTGATTCATCTATTTCTAAAACTCTTACTTCATATTCTGTATGCATTTTTCCCTCTATTCTATATATGAGTTTCCTCTATTAATACTTGGTTGATTATTTAATAATCGTATTGCATAACTGTATTCTCTTTCTGTAAATCCTTTATCCTTATTGCATATTACCATAAAATTTTGTAATTCTCTACTTATTTCTGATGGATTATCTTCTAATATTATAAATTTTTCTATTTCCTTATGTTTTTCTAGATATATTTTTATTTCCATATCTTTATTAAAATCTGTTGCTGGTGTATGTCCATATATGTATGTATAGTCATCTAAACCACTATCATATAATATTCTTTTATATGCCCTTAATATGTATTCTCCATTTTCATCTTTTTCCTGTGTATTTCTCCACCTTTTGCAATCTACAACAACAGCCATTTTCTTTTCTTTGCATAACTTGTTTAATAATTTTATAGCGTCATAATTGTTTACTTTTCCATCTTTCGGATTGTTGTAATCTTCTCTATAGCTTCCGTCTACATCATATCCACGACTTGTATTTATTACTCCATCAAAATCTAGAAATATTACATTCATTTTATTTTCCCCTTTTTTATATATTTTATAGTTAATTTTTTCTTATTTCAACTATGATAATGAAATTAAAGTAAAAGTAAAACTTTTATTTGAAAAATATGCTAATTATTAATTGCATAACTTTTCAATTATTTCTTTATATTGATTTATTGTTTTTTGATAGCTTTCTATACTTATATGTTCATCTATTTCATGTGCTGTGACTGGTCCTGGTCCTAATATAACTTTTTTGACTTTATTTTCTTTTATTAGACTTGCCTCTGTCATAAAGTTTGCTGTTTTTCTTTCTTTTATGAATTCTATTTCATTAAAAAATGGTTTTATTTCTTCTATTATATTTACTTTAAAATCATATTTTGAAGATAATTCTGTAAGTTTATCTTTTATTTTTTTTGCATGAATATCCTTTATTGTTCTAAAGTCTAAGCATGCTTTTGCTGATGCTGGTATTGAGTTTTTAGCACTTCCTCCTTCTAATATTCCTATGTTCATTGTTGTATATGGTATTTCAAAATAATTTTCTTTTTCATTTTTTATTTGATTTTCATAAAAAATATTTAATTCGTTTAAAGCTTTAATTGCATTTATGTTTGCACTTTTTCCTTTTTCTGGATTACTTGAATGTGCTTTTATTCCTTTAAAGTATAATTCGCATTCTAATAGACCTTTGCCTCCTACTAAATAGTCATTATTAGTTGGTTCTCCAAAAATCATTAGTTCTGGAAATTCTTCATTTGAATTTACTATATCATACATTCCTGAAAATCCTATTTCTTCGTCATAGGTAAAATATGCTTTTATTCCATATTTTAATTTTTTTAAATCTATTTTTGATATACTTTCTATAAATGCTGCTATTCCACCTTTCATATCACAGCTTCCTAATCCATACAAGTTTCCGTCTTTTTCTATTAGTTTAAATGGATCTGTTTTCCAGCCTTCTATATATTCTACTGTGTCGGTGTGTCCTAAAAAGCCTACTTTAGAATTTTCGCCATATTGCATTATTAGATATTTTCCTTTATAGTTTGTTTTGAATCCTAGGTTTAATAGCTTTTCTTCTATATACTTTAGTATTTCTTTATTTTCTTTGTCTTTTATTGTGTTATATCTAACTAGTTTTTCTAAAGTTTCCATATTTCCTCCTTAACATGTTAATATATCTTCTTTTTCTTCAGTTATTTCTCCTGATAATATTACTTTTCCTTCTTTAGTTATTTCTACTATCAAAGTCTTTCCTGATGGTTGCATAATTTCAAATTTTTTTCTATTGCTTTTAGATGCTTCTGCTAGTGCATATGCTATGCTTCCTGAACCACATGAATTTTCTTCAAATAATGTATTGATTTCTTTTACCCATACTACTGGTATTATTTTATCACTTTTTTCTTTAAAAATTATACCTACTGCTTCTTTTTCTCGCAATTCTAATTTTTCTATTAGTTCAATTGCTTTTTCTTTTAATTTCATATTATTTTCGTGGTCTAGTAAAATTATTGTTATTCCTGACAAATTTACTTGCGTTATTTCATTTGTTCTTTTTTCGATTAATGTACTATCTTGTGGTAGTGGAATTTCGCACCAAATCTTATTATTTTTAATTCCACTAGTTATATTATAATTATTTATTTTTATATCTATATTTGTGGTTTTCTGCTTTTCTAAGTAGTATTTTACAGCACTTCTTGTTGCATTTCCACAAAACTCTCCTCCTGCCATTGTTACCCTTTCTTCTGTTTCTGAAATAAATCCTACTTGTTCTACTGTTTTTTCTTTTTCCATTATTTTGCTATTTATCTTTCTTTTTTCTTCTGTAGTATAATTATCTCCTATTACTAGTGCAGTTATATTTCCTGCTGGATTATAAATTTTGTATCTTATATCCATCTTTTTTCCTCCTTAAATTTTTTTATATAAAACAAAAAAGTATATGTCTGATGTAATATTTCTACTACTCATACATATACTTGCATTTCTTATAATTAATTTTAGTTTAAATTATAATTTTTCACATGCTAAAAATGTATGACTAGTTTTAAGCCATACATGATGTCTTATTGAATTAAAAACATCATTTAATTTTAGCATTTTCTTTCTCCTTTTGTTTTTATGTTAATATATTAGCACCTATTCTCATATTTGTCAATTCATTATATTTATACCTCTTGAAAAGATTTACATAATATGGTATAATGACATATATGCTTAAATACTATAAGGGGGTCATGCTTATGAAATCCGACTATCTAAGCAAGAATTATGTCCCTCTTCGGGACTACTATGAGAACACTGGTACTTTAAAATCTGAGACGTACCTTGTTCACATGGTGTACATCATATATCGATATTCGCGGAATGGAGAGATTGTTAGTATCACTATCAATGGCGTAGAGTATCCTCCAAATACGGAATTGGTATTTGATGAAGAAAAATTACATATTAGAAAAGCATAGAACTCTCAATTTCGACGAATTGAGAGTTCTGTGCTTTTATTATTATTGAATTACTCTGTTAATTTTTTCTTTGGTGTTGGTACAACGATATCTTCCTTTTTAGGTTTTTTTCTATCGTTATCTACTATATCATTAATGTGATCTTCAGCTGGTGATATTTCTATATTTCCATCACCTGGAACTATTTGTATATTTCTTTTTCCCATAACTTTAATCACTCCTTTTATTTTAACTCATATAATCTTTTAGTCGTTTACTTCTACTTGGGTGTCTTAATTTTCTAAGGGCTTTGGCTTCTATTTGTCTAATTCTTTCACGTGTTACTTGGAATTCTCTACCTACTTCTTCAAGTGTTCTAGCTTTTCCATCTTCTAATCCAAATCTTAATTTTAATACCTTTGCTTCTCTAGGTGTTAATGTTTCCATTACTTCTTCTAATTGTTCTTTTAGTAGAGTATATGCTGCTGAATCTTGAGGAGCTGGTGATTCATCATCTGGGATAAAGTCTCCTAAATGACTATCATCTTCTTCACCTATAGGTGTTTCTAAAGATACTGGATCTTGAGCTATTTTTTGTATTTCCATAACTTTTTCAACTGTTATTTCCATTTCTTGTGCTATTTCCTCTGGAGTAGGCTCTCTTCCTAGTTGTTGTAGTAAGTGTCTTGAAGTTCTTATTAATTTATTTATTGTTTCTACCATGTGAACTGGTATTCTTATTGTTCTTGCTTGATCTGCTATTGCTCTAGTTATAGCTTGTCTTATCCACCAAGTAGCATAAGTACTAAATTTAAATCCTTTTGTATAATCAAATTTTTCTACTGCTTTGATTAGACCCATATTTCCTTCTTGAATTAAGTCTAAGAATAGCATTCCTCTTCCAACATATTTTTTAGCTATACTTACAACTAGTCTTAGGTTTGATTCTGCTAATTTTTGTTTTGCTTCTTCATCGTCTTCTAATATCTTTTTAGCAAGTTCTAATTCTTCTTCAAATGTTAAAAGTGGTATTCTACCAATTTCTCTTAGATACATTCTTACTGGATCATCAACACTTATACCTTCCATAGAAGTTGCATTCATATCTTCTAGTTTTATTTCTTCTACTTCTTCTAAGTCTTCTATGTCTGGTTCATCGTCTGTATCGTCTTTTAAAACATCTACACCTAGCTCTTCAAATACATCAAATACTTTATCGATTTGGTCTGGTGTAACATCTCCTAATTGGCTTGCTAGTTCGCCATAAGTAATTTTTCCACTTTCTTTTGCTGTTTTTAATATACTGTATACTTTATTATTTGCGATATCTTCTTCTGTTTGTGGATTTTCAATTTTCTTGATTTCTTTTACTTTCTTTTTTGAAGTTTTTTCTTCTTTTTCAGATTTATTTTCTTCTGCTACTTCTGTAAGTTCTTTTTTATCTTCTATTTTTTTGCTTTCTGTTTCTTTATTTTTTTGTTCTGCCCTTTTTGAAGTTACTTTTTTATCATTTTCTTTTTTGGCTTCTACTGTCTTTTCTTTATCTTTTTGTTTTTCTACTTTTTTTGTTTCTGTTTTTTCTTTATTTTCAGTCTTTGGAGAAGTTTTTTTATTTGTTTTTTGAACTTTTTTTATTTCTTCATTTTCTTTTTCTTCTTTTTTAGTTCTACCCATATTTCCTCCTATTTCATTTTAGCTAATTGTAAAATAATTTCGCTTAGCTCTTTTTCGAAACTAGCTATTTCTTCTTTTGTATTATTTTTGTCTTCCAATTTAGTTAGAATTTCATTTCTTCTTTCTATTATTCTTTCTTTATTATAACTAGTAATTATATCTTCTATGCACTTATTATTATCTGAAATTTCATAATCATCTGCCATTAAACTTGTAAAATGACTTATTAAGTCTTTATCTTCCATTGAATCTAAAATATTATTTATTTCTTTATTTTGATCAATTGCTCCATATATTTTTTCTATTAATTGTTGGTTTAATGAATATTTCAAGTCTTCTTTTTTTATATTATTTTTTATTTTTTCTCTATCTTGCATGTTACCATTTATTAATAGATATATTATTACATTTTCTTTTTTTATAGTTGCCTCATCTATTTTTGATTCTTTTTTTCGCTCTATATTAGCTTTTGGCTTTTTTTCATTTTCAGCATCTTTAGCTTTATTTGTGTATTTAATTTTATTTACTTCTGCATAAATTGCTTCTTTTGAAATATTATAGTCTCTTGATATATTATCTATTTGAATTTCTAATTCTATTTGGCTATCTATGCTTACTAATATTTTGGCTATTTCTTGTAAAAATTTAATTTTATCATTAGTATTTTCTAAATTAAATTTATTTTTTAATACTTTGATTCTGAATTCTACAAGTGATATTGCTTTTTCTATTAGTAGATTAAATCCACCACTTCCATATTTGATAACATATTCATCGGGATCTTTTGCACCTTCCATTTGTAATATTCGCACATCGCATCCTAGATTTTTTAAGATTTCTAGACCTCTCATTGTTGCAGCTTGTCCTGCTGCATCTGAATCATAACTTATTATTACTTGTCCAGCATATTTTCTTAATAATCTTCCCTGTGCCTCTGTTAGCGCTGTTCCTAATGATGCTACAACATTTGTTATTCCTCTTTGATATAATGAAATTGCATCCATATATCCTTCGACTATAACTATTTTATCTAAATTGCCTTTTTTAGCTATATTTAGTCCAAATAAGTTTCTTCCTTTAGAATAAACAATATTTTCTGGCGAATTGATATATTTTGGTAATGATTTGTCTAATACTCTCCCACCAAATGCTATCACCTTTCCTCTTATATCCATAATTGGTATCATTAATCTATTTCTGAATCTGTCAATAAACTGACCTCTTTCGTTTTTATTTACTAGACTTGATGCCAATATTTCCTCATCATTAAAACCTTTTTGTTTTAAATGTTTATATAGTTCGTTATAGGTTCCTGAGTATCCTATCAAAAATGATTTTAATGTACTATTATTTAATTTTCTTGTTTTAACATATTCCTGTGCTGGTTTAGCAGTTGGCTTGTATAGATTTTCATGATAAAATCTAGCAGTTTCTTCATTTATTTGGAATACTTTATCTTTTAGAAATTGACGTTTACTATATTGATCATTTTCTGAGCTTGGTAGTTCAATACCTGATTTCTCAGCTAAAAATTCTAACGTTTCTCTAAAATCTAAATTTTCTATTTTACTTACAAAATGTATAACATTTCCTCCAACACCGCATCCAAAGCAATGAAATATTTGTTTATCTGGTGAGACAGAAAAAGAAGGAGATTTTTCTTTATGAAATGGGCATAATCCGAAAAAGTTTCTTCCACTTCTTTTTAATGTTACATATTGGGATATTGTGTCTACTATATCATTTGAAGATCTAATTTCATCAATTAATTCATCACTATATCGTACCATTTTGTTCCTTTCTTTTTATAATATTCGACATAAAGTATTCAAATCCTTCTAAGGTTACATAATTTTTTACAAAAATATTTCATTTATACTACAAAAAAGATACCTAATCATTACAAATTAGGTATCTTTGGTTATTTATTTTTTTGAATTAAAACTTATTATTTGATGTGTTGCTAAAGTCTTAGGAACATCAATTACTCTTTGGTTTTCTGATCCTCTCCATTCTAACATAGGATTTCTCTTTTCGTCATTATATTGTCCGTCTACTAAAACATCTATATATTTCATAGCTTCTTTATCTTGCAAATTTTGTTCAAAGTTAAATCCTGTCCATGCCCATACAGTCTTATCTGGAAATCTCTCTTTAAATGCTTTTGCTAATTTTGTTGTTCCTTCTATATTTTTTGGATGCATTGGTTCTCCTCCTAAAATAGATAACCCTGCAATATGTTCATAGTTACTTAAATTTAATACTTTTTCTATTGTTTCATCTGTGAATTCTTCACCTTTTTCAAAATCATGTGTTTCTGGATTAAAGCAATTTTTGCAATTAAATGCACATCCTTGCATAAATATTGAAACTCTAACTCCAGGTCCATCTGCTATATCCATTTTTCTGATTTTATTATATCTCATAATAGCATCCTCATATGTATTACTTTTACGCATCTTTATTATCAATGTGTAATACTCTTTCTTTAATTTCTTCTGTTCTTCCTTTATTCCAGAAATTACTTCCTATATATCCACATGTTCTTCTTGCTACGTTTAATGTATTGTGATCTCTATTTCCACAGTTTGGACAGTACCATTCGCAATTATCATCAATCAATATTTCCCCTGAGAATCCGCATTCTTGACAGTAATCTGATTTTGTATTTAATTCTGCATACATAATGTTATCATATATGAATTTAATTAACTCTAATACTGCTGGTATATTGTTTTGTAAGTTTGGTGTTTCAACATATGATATTGCTCCACCTGGACTTAATTTTTGGAATTTGCTTTCTAATTTTAATTTTGTAAATGCATCTATTTCTTCAAATACAGGCACATGGTAAGAGTTTGTTATGTAGCTTCTATCTGTAATTCCTTTAACTTTACCAAATCTCTTTTGTAAGCATTTAGCAAATTTATATGTTGTTGATTCTATAGGCGTTCCATATATACTGTAATCTATATCTTCTTTTTCTTTCCATTCTGCACATTTATCATTAAGTTTTTGCATTACTTCTAATCCGAATTTTTCACCTTCTCCACCATCTGTGTGGCTATTTCCTGTCATATATTTAACACATTCATATAGTCCTGCATATCCTAATGATATTGTTGAATATCCTCCATGTAGTAATTTGTGGATAGATTCTCCTTGCTCTAATCTAGCTAGTGCTCCATATCTCCAGACAATTGGTGCTACATCACTAACTGCTTGAGCTAATCTTTCATGTCTTATTTGTAATGCTTTATGGCAAAGTTCTACTCTTTCGTCAAAGATTTTCCAGAATTTTTTCATGTCTTTTCCTGAGGTTAAAGCAACATCTGGAAGGTTTATTGTTACAACCCCTTGATTGAATCTTCCATAATATTTTCCTTTTCCTTCAACATAGTTTTTAGCATTTGCTATGTTTCCTTTTATTCTATCTGGTGTTAAGAAAGATCTGCATCCCATACATGGATATGCATCTCCATCTCCATATTGATTTATTTTTAGTTCTTTCATTACTTTTTCGCTTATGTAGTCTGGAACCATTCTTTTAGCTGTACATTTAGCTGCTAGTTCTGTTAGATACCAATATTTGCTCCCTTTTGATATATTGTCTTCTTCTAGAACATAAAGTAATTTTGGAAATGCTGGTGTTATATAAATTCCTTTTTTGTTTTTGAAACCTAACATTCTTTGTTTTAGAAATTCTTCTATTATCATTGCAACTTCTTCTTTGTATTCTTCTGATTCGCCAAGATACATGCATACACTTAAGAATGGTGCTTGTCCATTAGTATTAGTCATACTGTTTACTTGATAGTTGAATGTTTGAACACCGTCTGCAACTTCTTTTTTAGTATCTTCTTTTGCAAATTTCTCACAATCTTTTTCTGATAATTTTCTTTCTTTATATTTTTTATAATATCTTTCGTAACTATCTCTAACAAATGGGGCTAAATGACTTACTGAAACTGTTGCTCCTCCATAACTTGAAGATGTTACTGCTAATATAATTTGTGTTGCTATTGTTGCTGCTGTGATAAATCTATGTGGTTTTTCTATCATAACATCATTTATTATTGTTCCATTTTGTAACATGTCTTCTAAGTTAATTAATTCACAGTTATGTAATGCATTTTGTGCAAAGTAATCTGCATCGTGGAAATGGATTATTCCTTCGTCATGTGCTTTTACTACTTCTTCTGGTAATAAAAATCTTCTTGTAATGTCTGTACTTGTTATTCCTGCTAAGTAATCTCTTTGAGTTGTAACTACTCTTGCATTTTTATTTGAATTTTCATTATTCCAATATTCACTTTCTCCATCAATTAATTCTTTAATTGATTGATCTGTTGTATTAGATTTTCTAACTAGCGCTCTATTATATCTATATGTGATATATTTTCTTGCTAGGTTATATTTTCCTAACTCCATTAATTTTTCTTCGATTATATCTTGAATATCTTCAACTAAAATTCTATTTTTTCTTAGTTCTCTTACATATGTTGCAATCATTTCAATATCTTCTTCAGTAGCTCTTTCTTTTTTACTTACCTCTTCATTTGCCTTTCCGACTGCTAGTCTGATTTTTTCATCATCAAATTCAACTATAGTTCCATCTCTTTTGATTACTTTCATTGTTTTTCCCCCTATTTTAGTATTTCAATTGCAACATCTTTTTTGGTGACATTGTTTTTTCTTTCGTTCGATGAATGTATTTTACCATTCAAAAATATAATGTCAAACAGGTAGAATTTATGTAATCTCTTTCATCTATTTCACTACTAGCATGTGATTGCTCTAATATTGTTACATTTAAAGTGTTCGGTTGCGTTTTGTGTTATTGTATATACCTCTAAGAGTAGGTAATTTCATATTACAAATGTTTTACATTTTTGTATTTTTCAAAAAATCATTTTTTTATTTTTTTCATTTTTTGTTTTTTATTTTTCCTTTTCAAAATATCTTTTTTACTTTTTTCTTTCTATTTTACGTATTTTATTAACTTTTTTATTTTAAAATTATTTTTTATTTTTTCTATTTTTCAAAAAATGATTTTTATTTTTGTTTTTTATTTCTTATTTGTTTTTTTATATATTTATTTCGACTTATTTACCTTTAATTTTGTATTTTTATTTATAATACATAAAGAAATACACCTTGAAAATTCAAGGTGTATTTTCTTAAATACGTTTTATTTTATTGATTAAATATTTCGCTAAATTCTTCGCCTTCGATTTTTTCTTTATCCATTAGTATATTAGCTACTTGTGTTAATTTATCCATATTCATATTTAAAATTTGTTCAGCTGTTCTATATGCTTTGTCTATAATTGCTTTTACTTCTACATCAATTTCAGAAGATGTTGCTTCACTATAATTTTTAGTATGTCCAAAGTCTCTTCCTAAGAATACTTCTTCTTGACCTGTTCCAAATGTTATTGTTCCAATTTTGCTACTCATACCATATCTAGTAACCATATCTCTTGCTATTTTTGAAGCTCTTTCTATATCATTGCTTGCTCCTGTAGATATATCTCCAAGAACTAATTGTTCAGCTACTCTTCCTCCTAGTAATGATACAATGTTCTCTTCCATTTCTGTTTTTGACATAAATGATTTATCTTCAGTTGGTCTATACATAGTATATCCACCAGCCATTCCTCTTGGAACAATTGATATTTGATGTACTTGATCTTGTGTTGGTAAGAATTTGCTTACAACTGCATGGCCAGCTTCGTGGAATGCTACTAATTTTCTTTCTTTGTCACTTATAACTTTTGACTTTTTCTCTGGTCCCATTGTTACTTTAATCATAGCATCTTCTATATCTTGCATATTAATTTCTTTTTTATCTTGTTTTGCTGCAACTAATGCTGCTTCATTTAAAATATTTTCTAAATCTGCTCCTACAAATCCTGCTGTATTTTTAGCTATTGTTCCTAAATCAACGTCTTCTGCTAGTCTTTTCTTTTTAGCATGAACATTTAATATTTGTTCTCTTGCTTTAACATCTGGTGGTGCTACTACTATTTGTCTATCAAATCTTCCTGCTCTTAGTAATGCTTTATCTAATACATCTGGTCTATTTGTAGCTGCTAGCACTATAACACCTTCATTTGGTGCAAATCCGTCCATTTCAACAAGTAATTGGTTTAATGTTTGTTCTCTTTCATCATGTCCTCCTCCAAGTCCTGCTCCTCTTTGACGTCCTACTGCATCAATTTCGTCTATGAATACTATACATGGTGCATTTTTCTTAGCTTCTGCGAATAAATCTCTAACTCTTGATGCACCAACACCAACAAACATTTCTACGAAATCTGAACCACTTATTATAAAAAATGGTACTCCAGCTTCTCCTGCTACTGCTTTTGCTAATAAAGTTTTACCTGTTCCAGGGTGTCCTACTAATAACACTCCTTTTGGAATTCTAGCTCCCATATCTGTAAATTTCTTTGGATTCTTTAAAAATTCTACTACTTCTTCTAATTCTTGTTTTTCTTCTTCTATTCCTGCTACATCCGCAAAAGTTAATTTGTTTTTATCTGCTGGTGTCATCATTCTAGCTTTTGATTTTCCAAATGACATTGTTTTATTTCCACTTTGTGCATTTGGATTCATAAACATTACCCAGATAAAGAATATAAACACCATTAAAAGTATTGTTGGTCCAAAAGCTTCTAAGATGCTTAAAAATTTAGATTCTTCAGTTTGTGAAAGTTTTATTTTTTCTTCTATTGTTTCACTAGTATTTGTTTTTGAATCTTTATTTGTTAATTCTTCTGATACTTGATTCATAAAGTTTTCTATACTTGGTATTGTTACTGTTTTTTCAACATCATCATCTTTTAATTTTACACTAGCAGTTTTGTTATCATCACCTATTTGAATTGATTCTACTTTCTCATTTTGAATGTTAGTTAACAATTCTGAGTATGACATTTTTTTATACATATTTCCACTGATTGCTGATATTACCATTATAAAAATTATTAGTAATATTAGCCACATGGCAACTTTTTTAATTCCCTTTTTCAAATTATATTCCTCCTTAGTATGCGTACTAATATATCTACTTTAATATAGCATAACTATTTTTTATTTACAACATAGTTTTATAAATTGAAACATGTTTGTAATCTTTGTTTTACAAAACCATTTTTTTTCGTTATTTTTCTATTTTTTGAAAATATATTTTTTTATCTTTGATGCCTACTTTTATTTTTTTGGTTGGTGTTAAATATTTATTACCTATATTATTATTTAGTAGTTTTAATATGTCTTCTATATTTATCTTTTCTATTCCTTGTGTACTTTTTACTAATTCTTTTATTGCTTTTAATACTAGCTTTTTTTGAATTAACTTTTCTTGTTTATTAAATTTTTTTGTGTCAAATTCTAATTTTTCTTCGCTTTTATCTATTAATATTTCTTTGTATTCTTTTTGTGTTACTTGTTCTATATATTCTTCATTTTCTTTTACTATTTCAGATAATCTATCTAAGTTATTTATTATATTTGAATTTAATTCCTTCTTTATATATGGTATTATTATATTTCTTATTTTGTTTCTTGTATATGTATTATCTTGATTTGATTCATCTATTCTAGGATGCAAATTTTCTTCATCACAATATTTTTCAATTTCAGTTCTTTCTATTTCTATCAAAGGTCTTATATATTTTCCTCTTTTCGCTTCTATTCCTTTAAGTCCTGATAGTCCTGTGCCTCTAGTTAAGTTCATTATTATCGTTTCTATTTTATCATTTAAATTATGTGCTATTGCTATCTTATTTGAATTTGTATTTTTTAGTACTTCTTCAAAAAATTCATATCTTACTTCTCTACCTGTTTCTTCTAATCCCTTTTTATCTTGTTTAGATTTTTCTATAATATTCGCTTTTTTTATAAATACTTCAATATTATTTTTGTTGCAAAAATCTTTTACATATTCTTCATCTTTTATAGCATTTTCTCTAATCATATGATTAATGTGTGCTACATATATTTTTAAATTATATTCTTCTTTTAATGTAAGTAGTATGTTTAGTAAAGTTATCGAGTCTGGTCCTCCTGATACACCTACTACAACAGAGTCACTTTTTTGAAGTAATTCATATTTAGTTATGCAATTTCTTACTTTTTCTTGTAACATTTTTTCTCCTTATTTAGTTTTAACAAATATTAAACATGGATTGAAAATTTTATTTTCAATCCATTATCGTTTTATTCATTTTCATTTCTGTATTTTTCTATATTTGCAAATTTAGTGTAATTTCCTAACCATAAAAGTTCTACTGTACCTGTTGAACCGCCTCTATGTTTTGCCAATATTACTTCTGCAATATTTTTCTTTTCGCTATCTTCATTATAGTAATCATCTCTATATAAGAACATTACTATGTCAGCATCTTGCTCTATTGCTCCAGATTCTCTCAAGTCTGAAAGCATTGGTCTTTTATCATCTCTTTTTTCAGCACCACGAGATAGCTGTGATAGTGCTATGACTGGTATGTCTAATTCTTTTGCTAATATCTTTAATGAACGACTTATTTCTGAAATCTCTTGTTCACGGCTAGCGTTCTTTTTTCCACTACCTTGTACTAATTGCAAATAGTCAATTACTACTAAACCAATGTCTCTTTCTAATTTTAGTTTTCTACATCTTGCTCGTATTTCCATTATAGAAATTCCTGGTGTATCGTCTATATATATTGGTGCTTCTGCTAGTCTTCCAGATGCATTAGCTAGCTTTATCCATTCATTATCATCTATTTTTCCAGTTCTAATTTTATTACTATCAACCATAGCTTCGCTACATAGAATTCTGTTTGCTACTTGTTCTTTTGACATCTCTAGGTTAAAAATTACTACTGGTGTATTACTATTTGTAGCTGCATGTGTTGCCAGATTTATTGCAAATGCTGATTTTCCCATAGCAGGACGGGCTGCTATTATTATTAAATCTGATTTGTGAAATCCTGATGTTTTGTAATCTAAGTCTGTAAATCCTGTTTCTACACCTGTAATATATCCTTTTTGATTGTATAGTTTCTCTAATTCAGCAAATGTTCCTACTAATACATCTTTTATTGGTGTATATCCTTTTGCTCCTTTATTTTGCATAATATCAAATATTTTTTTCTCAGCTATGTTCATAATGTCTTCTACATCTTCAGTTTGATCATAACCTGCTGCTATCATTTCGTTTGCTGTTTTTATTAAATTTCTTAGTAATGATTTTTCTTCAACTATTTTTATATACTTGTCTACATTTGTTGTTGTTGGAACTTTTTCTGGTAGCATAGCTAAGTATTCTAGTCCACCTACTTGGTCAAATTTTCCATTTTCTACAAGTTCTGCTTTTACTGTTATGATATCTATCGGTTCTCCTCTTCCATAAAGTGAAAGCATTGCTTCATATATTGCTTTATTATCTTCACGATAAAAGTCATTATCTTTTAATACTTCTATTGCAGCTATTACAGAATCTTTATCAGTTAGCATGCATCCTAATATTGCTTGTTCTGCTTCTACATCATGTGGTGGGATTTTTCCTAATTCCATTTTATGGCACCCTTTCTATATTATGAAACTACATTTAATTTTAATTTAGCAATTATTCCTTCATATAGTTTTATTTCTATGTTATGTACTCCTATTGTTTTGATTGTTTCTGATAATAAAACTTTCTTTTTGTCTATGTCTATTTTATATTCTTTTTTTAAATTTTCTGCAATCTCTTTTGCTGTTACACCACCAAATATTTTTCCATTTTCTCCTGCTTTTACTTCTAATTTCATTGTTATTGAGTTTATTTTTTCAGCTACTTCTTTTGCTGCTTTTATGTCCATTTCTTTTTGGTATGCTTTAGCATCATTTTTTGATTTTAATTTTGCCATATTCTCTTTGTTTGCTTCTAATGCTAAATTTTTAGGGAATAAAAAGTTTCTTGCGTATCCATCACTTGCGTTTATAACTTCATCTTTTTTCCCTACTCCTTTGATGTCTGCTAATAGTATTACTTTCATTCTTTCCTCCTTTTTAATCACTTATTTCTGAGAAGTATTCGTTAATTCTATTTATTAGTTCTTCTTTTGCTTCTTCGATAGTCATATTCTCTAGTTGTGCTCCTGCTAGTGTTATATGACCTCCTCCTCCTAATTTTTCAAGAATTACTTGTACATTTATATCTCCAATTGATCTTCCGCTTATGCAAATATTTTCACCTGTATTTCCTAATACGAAAGATGCTGTGATATTGCTTATTGTTAATAATTCATCTGCTGCTTTTGCACATATTGTATTTGAATCTTTTCCTATTTCTTCATATGTTGAAATAGCTATTGTATCTGAAATCATGTCAGCATTTTTTACAATTTCAGCTATAACATTATAGCTTTCTAAATCTGCTTGGAACCACTTTTTAACTTTTATAATATCTACTCCGAATTTCCTTAAATATGCTGCTGCTTCAAATGTTCTAACACCTGTTTTAAAAGTAAAGTTTTTAGTGTCTACCATGATTCCACCATATAAGCTCTCAATTTCTATAGGTTTTAATTCTATTTTTCTGTCTACATATTGAATTATCTCTGTTACTAATTCTGCTGCAGAAGATGCATACACTTCATGGAATGATAATGTTGCATTGTCAATAAAATCTGTACTTTTTCTGTGGTGATCTATTACAACTATTTTTTCTGTTTTGTTTAATAGTTCTGGTGCTTGAACAAATGACTTTTTGTGTGTATCTACTACTATTAAAAGGGTATCTTTATCTATTAATGTTAATGCTTCTTTTTTGTCTATAATTGCTTGTTCATATTCAGTATCTTCTAATGTGTCTATGAATTTTCCTAGATTCATTCCTAAATCTTGAGCTACTATATATGCTGGTTTTCCGATTGTTTTTGCTAATCTATACATTCCCATTGATGAACCAAGTGCATCTATATCAATATTTTGATGTCCCATTATTATTACATTTTTTGAGTCTTGCACTAATTCTTCAACAGTATGTGCTACTATTCTAGCTTTTACTTTTGTTCTCTTTTCTACTTCTAATGAAGTTCCTCCATAGAACTTATATTTTCCTTCTTTTCTTACTATGCATTGATCTCCACCTCTACCAAGAACTAATTCTATTCCGTCTTGTGCTGATTTATATCTTTCATAGTAATTTTTCTCTTCATTTGATATTGACATACTTAGTGTTATAGGCATACTAGATTCTATTTCTTTTACTAAATCAAGTACTGCTATTTTATTTTTTTCTATTTCTGGTAAGAATTTTTGTTTAAATAAGATAACATACGCATCTCTTTCATTTTTAATTACTAATCCGCCTGCTGATGAAGTCCAATCATATAACGCTTTATCTATTTTAGCAAGCACTATAGTTTTTTCTTCTGGTGATAATTTTTGTAATAGTTCTTCATAGTTATCTATCATTGCAATGCATATGCACATTTTTTCGTTTATATATTCGTCAAATAACGTATTATATTTTGTTTCATCTATAAATGTTAAGGTTAATACGTATTCTTTTTGTCTTCTTTTATCTCTTTTTTTGCTTATTCCATACTCGCATAATACTTTGTATACTTTATTGTCTATTGTTATTTGTTTGCTTAATTCTTTTTTTTCTTTGTTATTTTCTATTTCTAGTTTAATTTCTTTTATTAAGCTTTCTACATATGTTATTATATCAATGTCCTTAAATTCTTTATTAAATTTTGGACTTTTGTATAATATGTCTCCATCTGTTTCAACTACTAATATTGGAATTGATGATTTATTAACTGTATTTCTTACTGTTGAATTTAGTCCCCATGCTACTTCTTCGATGTGTGTTTCGATTTCTGTTTTCTTTTTTGTGTTTGACCAGATTGTGTATCCTATTATTAGTGCGTAAAAAAGTATTGATGGTATTATCCATGTTTGATCATATATACATATTAAAATAAATAGTAAAGCAATTATTACTAGGTATATTTTTACTCTTGATGTGAGCTTTTCTATTGTTTTTTTATCATTACTCATAAATTAATTCCCCTTAACGGTAATATTTTACTTTATCTAGCTTAAAAAGTCAAGTTTTACAAGGTTTTACAGGTATTTTGTAGGTATATTTTTAATACTTCTTACTCACTATTTTATCTTAAGCAATAATAATTATTTTGATAAATTGTGCTCTTCGCACTTCGATGCTAATGAAGTTAATTTAAAAACAAGTTTTAAATTAACTTCTAAGCCTGTAACGAGCAGAGCTCTAACAGGCTTAGAAAAAAGCAAGTATAAATTGATATACTTGCTAAAATTTTATTTCATTTTTTTAATTCTTTCTATCGCTTCTATTGTATTTTCTTTTGTTCCAAATCCTGTTAATCTGAAGTAGCCTTCTCCACTTGGTCCAAATCCTACTCCCGGTGTTCCAACCACATTAGCTTCTTTAAGTAATTTATCGAAGAACTCCCATGATTTTATTTCTTCTGGTAATTTAAGCCATACATATGGTGAGTTTACTCCTCCATATACTGTATATCCAGCTTCTTCTAATCCTTGTTTGATTATTTTTGCGTTTTCTTTGTAGTAGTTAATATTTTCTTTTACTTGTTTTTTTCCTTCTTCTGAATATATTGCTTCTGCTGCTCTTTGTGTTACGTATGATACTCCATTGAATTTAGTACATTGTCTTCTATTCCATAATTTATTTAATTCTATTTTTTCTCCTGATTCAGTGTATCCTTCTAATTCTTTTGGAATTACTGTAAATGCGCATCTTATTCCTGTAAATCCTGCTGTTTTTGAGAAGCTTCTGAATTCTATTGCTACTTCTTTCGCGCCTTCTATTTCATAAATGCTGTGTGGTACGTCTTTGTCTGATATAAATGCTTCATATGCTGCGTCAAATAATATTATTGCTTTATTTTCCTTTGCGTAGTCTACCCATGCTTTTAATTGTTCTTTAGTTAATGTTGTTCCTGTTGGATTGTTTGGATAACATAAGTAGATCATGTCTACTTTTTCTTTTGGTAGTTCTGGAACAAAATTATTTTTTGATGTTGCTGGTATGTATATAATATTTTCATATTTTCCTTTTTCTTTGTTATATTTTCCGCTTCTTCCTGTCATAACATTTGTGTCTAAATATACTGGATATACTGGGTCTGTAATTGCTACCTTGTTGTTTTGAGCAAATATATCTACTATATTTCCACAATCACATTTTGCCCCATCTGATACAAATATTTCGTCTGTATCTATTTGTATTCCTCTTGTTTTGTAGTCATTGTCTCTTATTTTTTCTCTTAAAAATTCATATCCTTGTTCTGGTCCATATCCTCTAAATGTTTCTGTTTTTTGAAATTCGTCTGTTGCTTCATGCATTGCTTTTAAAACAGCTTGCGGTATTGGTCTTGTTACATCTCCAATTCCTAGTTTAATAACTTTTTTGTCTGGATTTTCTTTTGTAAATTCTGCTACTTTTTTGGCTATTGTGGCAAAAAGATAGCTTTCTTGTAGTTCTAAAAAATTTTCATTTATTTTAATCATTATAGCCTCCTATATATGATTAGTTGTTTTACTAAAAATAAATTATTATCTTTAATAGTTTCTTTATTATATCATTTTTTGATTTTTTTTCAATTTAAATAAAAAATAACTTAGTTTTTTATTTACTAAGTTATTTTATCTTTCTTGTTTTTTTATAAGTTTTGCATGCATTACTACTCTATCATTTAGTCCATAACATGTGGATAATGTTAAAATATTATCATTTATCCCTATATTTGTTTTAAAGTCATATATACTTCTATTTTTTATGCTATTAATAAATTTTGAAAACTCATTATTATTTGAAAACTCTGTTTGAATATAATCATTAGTATATGGTGTTTTATATATGCTAAATACTTGCCATAATGTATTTTCTTTTATTGTTGACATTTTAATTACATAATTTTGAGAATTATTATACCAATCATTATTAATTATATTTTTAAGGCTTCCAAACATTGTACCATTTTCTCGTGAATGTCCATATATTATAGTATTTTTTTCTGTATTTTCAATATTATTTCTATAATCTAAAAATATCCATCCTGCACTATTTTCGCTACCATCAAATGAATGGTTGAGATAATATTCATTATCAGAGTGTTGTACTACTGGATAATTAATATTAGTCCCATTTACTGTTATCCATGATACTGTTTCTTGATTTTCTTTTAATAATTTTTGAAAATCTACTTCTACATAATTCATTTTTATAAAGTCCCAATATGGGTCAGTAGGTAAAATTTCTTTTTCTTCTTGTATCTTTTCTTCATCATTTCCTGATTTTTCAATAATTATGGCCATATTATCAATTTTATTTTTTACTTTTTTACTTTTACTATTTTCCCAAGCCCAAATACAGATATTTATTAAGCTAAATATAATAATTATTATTGCTATGATTGTTATCATTATAGCTATTTTGTTTTTCTTTTTTATTTCTATTAATTCATTCATATATACCTCTTAAAAGAGCTATGCAATCTGCATAGCTCTTTTAGATTTTATTTTACTTTTTTTGTTATATATTTTGAGCTTGCTAAAAGTGTAAAAATTCCTATTAACATCATTGCTATGTATAGATTTATTTTATCTGCGGTTTTTGGATTTTTTTCACCTTTATTTTGTATCACAGTACTTTGATTGCTAGTTGGCTCTGCACTTGGATTAGCATCTGGAACTGTACTTGGTGTAATTACTGGTGGCGTTACAGCATTGTTTTTACCATATATTACGAAATCTGAGAAGTTTGGCGTTGTAAATTGAATATATCCATTATTATATATTGTATCTAGTGTACCTACTATTTTACCATTTTTTACATGTGCTACTTTGTACATGTCATATGTAGTACTTATTGGAATACTAATTTTATATTCTCCATCATTTACTGTTACTTCTGTACCAGTGTTATCAGTTATATATATATCAAATGCTTTTATATATTCATATGTATCAACATAATTTTCAGTAGATTTATCTACTTCAACTGTTTTTAGTAAATAGTTTTTATTTATTCCTTTGCTACTTCTCATTGATATATTAGTAATATTGTTATAAAAATTTCTTTCATTTATTTGCATATCTGCTAGTACATCATATTTATTAGAATTGTATAAATCTAATATTGTATTTTCTATTTGTTGTTGTTTTGATATATCAATAAATCCAGAAAATATCTTATCTCCTATTATTATGTATGGTGTAGCAACTGTATTTGTTGTATTTCCTAATAAGTAGCTTTGAATTTTATTTATTAGTCCGAAATTTGCTGGTGTGTTTCCTACTTCATAACTTACTATTCTAAATTTATCTCCATGTGTTGGTAATAAATTTTGAGCAACGTAGTTTAAAAAGTTTTTACAATTTCCACATCCTTTTTTTCTGAAAACATATACAGGTACCCTATTTGTATCATTTTGATTATAATTTGTAAGATCATATCCTTGAATGTTTTCATCTAAAAATGCTTCTTCTAATGTTTCGCTAGTATATAAAGCTAAGTTTAAATCAGCAGCATATACATTAACAGAACATAAGTAAATTATCATTAGTAATATTAATATTACAGAGCATAATTTTTTCATAATATTTTTCTCCTTTATTTATTTTTAGATAAAATACCATGAAGTTCCTGATTTGTCAATATTTTTGACATTTTTCATAAAAATAGAAACATCTTTTTGGATGTTTCTATGTGTTATTTTCTATTGTTTGATATACTCTTTTTATTAATTGATTTTTATGTCTTTCTTTGATGTATATTCCCCATAGGTATATTACTAATATAAATATGCTGATATTTTTAAAGCTTAAGATTAATATGCTGGCAAATATGCTTAAGATTATTAACGTATATTTTGATATAGTTTCCATTGTTTTTATAGTTTGTTTATATGTGTTTTTGTATAACAATATATTTTTTAGTATTCTTCCTCCATCTAAAGGATATATTGGTAACATATTTATAATAAAGAGCATTGCATTTACATATATTATAATTTCTAATTTTATAAAAATCCCTATTATTGCTGATATAAGATTTATTAATGGACCTGCTAAATCTATTATTATATTATTTATTTTTCTTTCTTTTCCATAATTCTTAAATTCTAAAGAAATTCCTGCAATATTTAATTGTAATTTGTTTATTTTAAGTCCTAATAATATTCCGCTTACAATATGTCCTATTTCATGTAATATTATAAAAATGAACGTTATTGTAAATATTTCCACTTTTTGAGTTAGTGTATATAGTAGTAATATGAAAAATATTTTTAAATCTACTTTTGCTTTCAATTTATCACCTACTTCTCTATTACAGTAATTGGATCTATGTGTTCATTATTTATTATTGTTTCAAAATGTAAATGATTACCGTGTTGAATTTCCTGTACTTCCGATTTTAGCTATTATCTCTCCTTGTTTTACTTCATCTCCTACTATTTTTGATATTTCACTGCAATGTGCATATACTGTTATATAATTTTCATTTTGTATTTTTATGTGTTTTCCTAAATTTCCTTCTTCTGATACTTCAATTACATGTCCATTTATTGCTGAAACTATATCATCTCCATAATTTCCAGCAATATCTATTCCAGTATGATTTCCATTTATATTTTCGTTTTCTGATACTCTATTTCCAAATCCTGATGTTATTTCTCCTTTATATGGCCATATTATTTCATATTCTTGTATTATTTCATTAGTCTCTTTTAATTGACTAGTTTCTTGTACCTCTGGTTCTGGTACAATTTCTTGTACGGTATTTTCTGTTATAGGTGTCTCTTTAGGTTGTTCATTATTTTTAAATATTTCTTTAAAATTTATTTTTGTATTTAATATTGTTTTTATTTCTCCTATCCATTTCTGATTTAATATTTCTTTTGGATTTTGATAAATAACTATTGCTCCTATCAGTATTATCATTATTAAAATTTTTCCTATACCAGTGCTACTTTGTTCTGTATCTTCTGATCGATACTTCATTCCATTTCTTCGATAATATATTTCATGGGCTTTTCGTATTTTATCTTCTTCTGTTATCATATGCTATACCTCTTTTTTCTTTTTTCTAAAGTATATGCATGTTTTTTTCTTTTAGAATTAAGTTTATATTGGAACCTTTTATTTTTTATCTCATATACTATTACAAAAGGTAGGGTTTTGTAATGAAAAATAATGGTTTAGATTTTAAACATAAAGAGGTTATTAATGTTTCTGATGGACGCAGACTTGGTTTTGTTCAAGATGTTAATGCTGAACTTGGTTCTGGCATAATTACCTCTATTGTTGTACCTGGTTCTTCTAATTTTTTTAACTTTTTTAGTAGTGATAATTCTATGATTATTCCTTGGTCTGCTATTAAATGTATTGGTGATGATGTTATTTTGGTTGATCTGTAATTTTACTTCCATATTCGCTTAATATGTGCTATTGCGCTCTTTTCTAATCTTGACACCTGTGCTTGTGATATTCCTATTTCTTCTGCAACTTCCATTTGTGTTCTTCCATCAAAAAATCGTTTATTTAATATTGTTTTTTCCTTATCATTTAGTTTTTTCATTGCTTCTAAAATAGTTATATTTTCTGCCCATAGTTCATCTGTATTTTTTACATCTTTTACTTGATCCATTATATATATACTGTCTGCTCCATCATTATATACTGGTTCTTGTAGTGATACTGGATCTTGTATTGCATCTAAACTAAATGCTATTTCTTCTGGTTCTACTTCTAACTCTTTTGCAATTATTTCAATACTAGGTTCTTTTCCTGTTTCTTTTGTTAATCTTTCTCTTACTTGTATAGTTTTATATGCTAAATCTCTTATTGATCTACTTACTCTAACTATATTATTATCTCTTAAATATCTTCTTATTTCTCCAATTATCATTGGCACTCCATACGTACTAAATTGAACTTCTTGGTTTATATCAAAATTATCTATTGCTTTTATTAATCCTATACATCCTATTTGGAATAAATCATCTGCGCTCTCATTTCTTCCTGAAAATCTTTGTACTACACTTAAAACTAGTCTTAGATTTCCCTGAATAAATTTTTCTCTTGCATCTTTATCTCCTTGTTTTATTTTAACTAATAGTTCTTTTTTTTCTTCATTTGATAATATTGGTAGCTTTGAAGTGTTTACTCCACATATTTCAACCTTATTAATCAAATAAAAAACCTCCTTTAGAATTGTTTGTATTCAGTATTTCCTAAATTTGGTTTTTTATTCTTGTGTTTTATTGATTTTCTCTATATTTTGTTATATAATTATTATGTTAACCAAAAATGTTGCATTATAAGGAGGACTACAAAATGATCTACAAAACAGAAGAACGGAGTTTTTACATCCACCCCGGCGTAAACTGCATCTGCAGGCTTTCTGTCCCTGACCTTTCGGCTGATCCTGACCAGGCTCGTGCTATGGGAAATTCGCTTTCTGAGAAGAGTGAGAGCATCGATCAATTTCTGTCGGAAATTTTCTTTCCACAGTATGTTCGTGCTTTACGAACAGCGGTGCTGGCTTACCTCGCCTCAGATCTTCCAGAATATTTCCTGCGTGGTCACCGTGTTCTTGTCGGTTCTATTCCGATTTGGGAAGACAGTCGTGCCGCATACGATCCCTATGATGATCTGGTAATTATCGATGCTAACGCGCTTAATCTCGGTGCTTACGGAAGTTCTGGCCAATTCATATACGGTCATGAGCTCGGTCATCGTATTATGCATTTCCGTGGGACTGAATCGACTGACAAAGCGATAGCCTTCGCTTCCAGTGTACTTTCCACCTGTGATCGTACTTTTCTGTTGGAGGTTATGGCTGACGCTTTCGGAGCACTGATTTCCCCCGGCAAAAATTCCCGTTTTACTGATGGGCTTGATCCGATTAAACAGGAGGGGCTGCAGTTAGCAGCGTTAAGACTCGCATGGTCCTGCTAAACTTTCTTCTTAGGAGGTGAAAGTGTGCGCCACAATCCGTAAAAAGATTGTGGCGCACTTTATATTGCTTAAACATTTAATTTATTCTTTATAAATCAATTTCTCCTTCAAATACTTTTAAAGCGTTTCCTTCCATGTACACTTCTTCATTTTCTGATATATATATTTTTAAGTCTCCTCCATCTAATTTTACATTTACTTCATTATCAACTTTTTCTTCTTTATACATTGCATAGCTTGACGCTACTGCACCTGTTCCACAGGCTAATGTTCTGCCTGCTCCTCGTTCCCAAACTTTCATTATTATATTTCTTCTATCTATTATTTCAACAAATTCAACATTCGTTTTTTGAGGAAAATACTTATAGTTTTCCACAATTCTTCCATATTTTGTGACTTGATTATCTGTTATTTCTTTGTATTCTATTACTGTATGTGGATTTCCTACACTTAGAAATATTCCTTCTACTTCTCTATCTCCTACTTTGAACATTAATTTACATTTATTAGGGTGGTATTTATAATTTCTTGGAATATAAATCGGTAATCTGTTTATATCCATTTGTGGCTTCCCCATATTCACCTTAACTGACATTACCTTTTCATTTTGAGTATTACATTCTACTTCTTTAATTCCTGCTAGGGTCTCAATTTTCATTTTATCTTTGTTAACAAATCCTTTTTCATACATTAGTCTTGCTAAACATCTTATTCCATTTCCGCACATTCCAGCTTCTGTTCCATCGCTATTGAATATTCTCATCTTACAATCAGCTATTTTACTTTTAGAATATAATATAACTCCATCTGCTCCTATTCCAAAATGTCTATCGCAAATATATTTCGCAAATATATTTAAACTGTATTTATTAACTTGTTCATAATCTACACAAACAAAGTCGTTACCTAATCCCTGCATTTTAGTAAATTTCAACATAAAAAATTTCACCTCTACTTAAAAGTATGAGGTGAATTTATTTTTATTCTTATAAATTTATAATATCTTCGTCTTCTGGAAATTCTATTGTTTTTATGTGATTATGTATATAATCACTTCTATGAATAGCATATATTTTTGTATTAGGATATTCTTTTGCTAGATATTCAACTTCTTCTACTCCCATATGCATTCTTGTTGGAACTGTATTTGTTGCATCTATAAATGCATAATTTGATTTTTCACATATTTTTTTAACGTTTTTGCACAATGTTGTATCTGTTGCATATCCTATTATTTTACCTTTTTTTTCTATTGTAAATCCCAACATTGGCTTACATGTTCCATGTTCTAAATCATATACTGTTATTTTTACTTCTTTATCTTCATAAGTTTCTTCATTATCTAATTCTATAAATTTAACATTATAATTTTCTTCAAAATTTTTATATTTATCTTTATTTCCATCTGCAAAACATAATTCAAATAACTTTATTGTTTTTTCTTTTATTCCTTTTCCGCAAATTATTTTTAAAGTTTCTTTATTTTCTTTTCTTACACTTCTTCCAATTAACAAGTTAGGTATATCCACAAAATGATCTGCATGTGCATGTGTTATTAGTAAATAATTAAGTTTTTTGGTGTATATTTGCATAGCTTCTATTTTTTTTACTACACCTGAACCTACATCAACTAATATGTCGTCATCTACTAATATACTTTGACTTCCTCTTGTTATTGATCCCATTGTTCCTGTTCCTAAACAAGTAACCTTCATTTTCACTCTCCTTCATTCTTATCGTACGTAATTTATCTTCTTTTTCTTTTTTGTATTTCATATGCAAAATTGCTCATTAATTTACTTGGTAATATTCTTGAAGCCATGTGTGTTAATTTCATTTTTATTCCTGGTACTATTACTAACTTTTCTTCAAACATTTTGTTTATACCATATTCTGCAACATATTCTGCACTATATGATTTCATTTTAAAATCAACATTAGCTACTTTATTAAAATTAGTTTTTGTTGGTCCAGGACATAATGCACTTATATGAACTTCCGATCCTTCTTTTTTTAATTCAGTATATATTGCTTTTGTATATGAAAGTACAAAATTTTTTGAGGCATAATATTCTGCCATTAATGGTCCTGGCATAAATCCAGCTATTGAAGATACATTTAATATGTATCCTAAATTTCTTTTTTTCATATCTGATAAAAATAATTTTGTTAATATATGAAGAGCTGTAATGTTTAAATCTATTAATTCTAAATCTTTTTCTAAATTTGTTTCTGTAACTAATCCATGTACTCCAAATCCTGCATTATTAACTAATACTTCTATTGGTTCATCTTTATACATTTCATGTAGTTTCCATGCATTTTCTCTATCTGTTAAATCCATAGCAACTACTTCTACTTTTGTTTTTATTTCTCTTTGTATATCTCTTAATGCTCGTTCATTTCTAGCTACTACTATAATGTCATATCCTAAATCGCTTAAATATAATGCTATTTCTCTTCCTATTCCTGAAGAGGCTCCTGTTATTAATGCTTTCATTCAACTTCCACCATTCTTAATATTTTTTCTTTGTTTTTCATTACTGTGTCATATCCTATTTTGATACTTGACTTAATATTATCGATGCTTAGTAATTTTGCATTTCTCATATCAATTTCAATACTTATGTCACTTATATCTTGTCCTTTTTTTACATCTTTTAAAGAAAAAATATCACATGCTCTTAGTATAACGGAAAATAGATTTTCTTCTCCAGTAAATTCATCTAATGTAAAAGAGATTGCAATTGTTTTATCTGCTCCCATGTCTGTTAATTCTTTTACTGGCATATTATCTACTGTTCCTCCGTCTATAAAGCAATAATCTTCATATTCGCAAGGTGTAAATATTGCAGGAAAAGCCATACTAGCTCGTACAGCTTTTCCTATTGGAATATTAGATACATATTCGACATCCTTTGTTTTATTTATATTTTTTGATGCAAATACACATTTTTTAGTTGTCTTTGCATCTGCTGTTATCATTGCAAAATTCTTTTTTATATCAGTCATATCATATACTTGTTTTTTGCTTGCATATTCTTCAACGATTTTTTCTACTGTTTCGCCTTTTATTATTCCTTTTAGCTCTATTTTTTTATGCCACATACTTTGTGCTACATATTTAGCTATCGTTCTTTTCTTGATTTTTACTATCTTTTTATATGATTCTTCTGTTATTGTTTCCATTTCATCAGGTGTATATCCTAGAGCATATAAAGTTGCCATTGCAGCGCCTGAACTAGTTCCTGAAATGTATTCAATGTTTATTCCTAATTCTTCTAAAGCCTTAAGTGCTCCTATATGTGCTACTCCTTTAAGTCCTCCACCTGCTAGAGCTACTCCTATTTTCATTTTTTTATCCCCTTTTTATAACGTCTTTGTATATACTTTTTGTGTTGGATATACTAATTCTATATTTTCTCTTTCTAGTACTGATAAAATGTCACAATTTATTTCTTCTTTCATTTGACAGAATTCACTATAATCTGCTGTATTTATATATGCTACTATCCAAATTATATTAGCATCATTTTCAATACTATCTAAATGAACCATAACAGTATCTTCAATAACATTGTTATTTGCTTTTAATACTGTTTTTAATTTTGAAATACATCTTTGTATTGTTTCTGTATTTGAGTTCAAACTTAATCTTAAACGCATTTCTAGCCTTCTATTTTCTAGCCTACTCCAGTTTTTAACATATTCTGAAACTATTACTGAGTTTGGTAATGAAATAATTGCGTTATTAGTTGCTCTTATTCTTGTACTTCTGAATGTTATGTTTATTACCGTTCCTTGGAATACTCCTACTTCGATATAATCTCCAATTTCAAAAGGTTTATCTGTTAGTATAGTAAAACCTCCAATTAAGCTTTTAACAAAGTCTTGGAAGGCTAATGCTACTACAGCACTTCCTATTCCTAAACCAGTTGCTAATCCGCCTAAATCATATCCAAAATCCTTTAGTATTATAAATGCTGCTGTTATATATATCAAAGCTTTTAGTATTTTTCCTAAGAATGAATTTAGTGCTTCATTACCATTAAATTTTGTACTACTTTCTAGCTTGGTAAAAAAAGTTGAATCTGGATTTAAGCAATTTGATAAAGCTTTGGCCGTGGCTAATACTAGTAATGATGTAAATATTTTGTTATAAAGATTTATTACTCCTTTTGGTAATTGAAGATAATATATCGCTACTCCAAATCCTAGTACAGTAAAAATAAATTTTATTGGCTCATAAAAGCCACTATTTACTATTTTATTATCAACTTTAAATAATTTGTGAAAAATATAAATAATTATGTGTGCAATTATCGGACTTATTAGTCTTGCACCCAATATTATTGCTAATGCGGTTGCATATGTAATTGTACTATTTACGTTTAAAGAGGTCATTGCACCTGACATAGATCTTCTCACTTTCTTTTGTTTTAGACGTTTGTATTATATATTATATAAAAACTTTTTTCAATAGAACAAAAAAGTATTCTATATTTTTATTTCATAGAATACTTTTTTATTTGCTATGTTAATTTTTATTGTTCTCTTGCTTTTACAATTACTCTGTTTTTGTTATCATTTGTACATGTTATAACTGTTATTTCTTTTTTACCATGTGTTATTTGTGAAGTATCTTTTGTATTATCTTCACTAACTACATGTTTATCATATATTACATAATTTATTTTTCTTCCATAATTATCTGCAATTTCAATTATATCTCCATTTTCTAGAGTTGGTACTTTACTAAAGAACATAGAATTTCTATAATTGTGTCCTACTATACAGAAATTACCAACTTCATTTGGATCTGCTCCATGAAATTTACATGGAGAAATTTTTAATAATTCATCTGACCAGTGATCTAATATTGGGTATGATAAATCTATTTTAGGTATATTTATTTTGGCTATTGAATAATACTGATCTCCACTTTCTGATGTTAATACATTTCTAGGAACATATCCACCCGACGTACTTGGAGTCGTAGTAGTTAATGCATCTTGTTCTAGATTTGATGGATCAATTGTTGTTTCAGCGTCTTCCTCACTTAAAATAACTACCATTTTTTCATTATCTTCAATTCTAATTGTTGTATCATCATATACATATGTACTTTGTATTTCTGTTGGCTCTACATCCATATTAGCTAATATTTCTTGGGCTTTTTTCTCTCCTGAATATTTATCTAGCTCTGCATATACATAATAAGAAAATAGAAGGCACAACAAAAAAACAGAAATTATAAAGTCAATTTTATATAACTTTTTCTGTCTTTTTAATTCTGGTGTTATATACAATTTCTCGGTTATAAGAATTTGATTCATCCAGTTCTTCCTTTCTATCAATTTTATTATAGCATGTTGCTTTTTCTTTGTATATATATGTAAAATAAATGTAAAAATCATTTAAAATTTTTATATTCTTTATATGGAAAAAAAGAGGTATAGCCTCTTTTCGTTTATTCTTAATATATTGTTTAATTTAATGGTATAAATTTTTTCACAACATTTTCTTCTATTGTGTTTTGTTCTAATGATGCCATATGATCGGCATAAGAAGCATTTATTTTATTTTCAACCATTGATTCTATTTCTGTAAGTTCCTTTTGTTCTGCTAAAACTAATTCACTTACTAATATTTGTTTTGCATTTAATAGCATTTTTTTCTCACCAGTTGATAAGCCTTTTTCTTTTTGTTTAAAACTTAAATTTCTAACAATATCTGCTACTTCATAAATGTTTCCTGTCTTCATTTTCTCCATATTATCTCTATATCTTTTGTTCCAATTCATAGACATTTCTGTGCTTTCATGTTCCAAAACTTCAATAACTTTTTGAGCTTGAACTTTATCTATGATGTTTCTTACTCCGATTTCTTCTGCTTTTGCAGTAGGAACCATAACCTTTACCTCGCCTGGCATCTTGATGATGTAATATGATTGTTTTTCATCAAGAATTGCTTTCTCCTCTATTGATTCTATTACTCCAGCGCCATGCATTGGATAAACAACTTTGTCACCTACATTAAACATGTACGAGTCACTCCTTTCAGGTAAATTTTATTTTTTAGCACATATTTATTATACACTAATTTTTGCCAAAAGTCAAAGAGTTTGTTACAATTAATTCACATAATTTTTTCTTTTTTTTAATATTTTTTTATTTTCTCTTTTATGGTTGTAGTATTTGATTATTTTTGTGTTATTAGTTTATTTTTTCTGTAAACTTTTTCCTTTTTAGATTATAATTTTGACATAAAAAAGCTTCAAACAAAATATTTTGTTTGAAGCTTTTTTAATTATTTGTTTGTAGATCCAAATCCACCTGTTCTTGTTCCTTCAGCATTATCATCATCTGAAATATAGTATTTTTGGAATATTGCTTGTCCGATTACATCACCTTTTTTTATCTCTAAGTCTTTATCAAAGAAATTATAAAACGCATACATAAAAGCTCCATCATTATCTGGATTGCCATAGAAATCGCAATCTATTATTCCTACACTATTTGCCATTACTAATCCTTTTTTTCCTGGATTTGAGCTTCTATTACATAGCATTAAAAATTCATCTTCAGGCATGTATGCTTTTATTCCTGTTTTTACTAGAGTTGGTTTTTGTCCAAATTTATATGCTGGTATTATACAGTCTTCAGCTGCTTCTACATCATATCCTGCTGAATATTTTGTTTTTCTTTCTGGTAAGTTAATTTCCATGTTTTCAAATCCTTTTGCTACTTCAAATCCTCTAATTTTTTTCATTTTCTACTTCCTTTCAATTTTAATTTATTATATTTATATGTCATTATATCTTGTTCCATCTACATAATCATTATCATTTATTTGTGGTATTCCGTATTTTTTCTAATATATCAATATATTCTTTCCAGTTATCTAGATAGTGACTACATAGTGTACCATTTTTATCTACTATTAATTTTTTTTCGTAGAAATATTTTCCTAATATTTCTTTTTGCTCTTCTTTTGTTAATGTTACTCCTTCTGTTCTTCCTTCTATTTCTTGTTTTGCCTTTACTTCACTATCAACTCTACTTTTTATTGATCTTAATTCTTCTTCAATTTTAACTTTTTTTGCTGTTTCTAGTATGGAACCATCTCCTATACTATAGCTAATTAGGACTGTTGCTATAATTAAAATTACTACTATAGTTATTACTAGCATTAGTAACGTTATTCCTCTTTGGTTTTTTATATTCATATTTATCTCCTATTGGTTAATATATATTATCTTATATTTTTTTATAGTTTTAGTCAATATACTTTGTTGTTTTATTTATATTGTAATGTTATAATTTTTATACTTATAAACAATTAATATTGTTTAGTTTTATTTTACTAAGGAGAAAATATGATTAATTATTATGAAATTTTAGAAGTAAGTGAAAAAGCTTCTAAGGAGGTAATTGAAAAAGCATATAAAGCTCTTGCTAAGAAATATCATCCTGATTTAAATCATGACAAACCTAAAGAAGCTGAAGCTAAGATGAAACAATTAAATGAGGCTTTTGATGTTCTTATTGATGATTCTAAAAGAGCTAATTTTGACAATATCCTTGCTAAAAAGCGTGAATTGGAAGCTCAAAAGAAACAGCAGAATACATTTTATAATACTGCGGAATCTAATTTTACTGCTACTCGACCTGCTAATATTGCAGAAGCTAATAAAATTTCATATTCGAATAATGGCTATTATACTGATAGAGATGGTAATTTTTATGTTAATACTCATAATATGGATGACAAAACTAAACAGAAACTTCAAAGTAAGCTTCAGGAAAAATATTTAGAAGCATATGATGCATATCTTCGTCAGCATGGTTATAAATTAAAATATAAATGGACTTTTAAAAGAGTTATGCAGGTTGTTCTGGCTATTATTATTGCTATTGCCATTTTTACTGTTCTTTTCTTTATTCCTCCCATTCATGAATATTTTGTTGGACTATATGAGGAGAATGTTGTTATTAGAGTTATAGTCAATTTAATTAGTTCATTTTTTAAAGCTATATTTAGTCTTTTTTAAGTTATATATAAATCAAAAAAGACTAGTTATAAAACTAGTCTTTTATTATATCTATTATTAATACCAACCTGTAGAATTTGAATGTGATAAAGCTTTTGTTGGGTTTCCATATCTTCTTTGAATATAGTTTAGTCCCCAATTGATTTGTGTTTCATAATTTGTTAAATAATCACTTCCTTCGCTAGCCATTTTACTTGCTGGCAATGCTTGTGGTATTCCATATGCACCTGAATATCTATTTTGTGCATACATATTCCAATGACTTTCTTTTTCCCATAAAACAACTAAATTGTAAAAGTCTTCATCGCTCCATCCATAGTCACTACATCTTTGTTTTGCATAAGCTTGGCATGTAGCAGCCTCTGCACTAGCTCCACTTTGAATTCTATTTGCAGCTGATGCTCTGCTACTAACTTGTACTGATACTTGAACTATTTTATTTACAGGTTCTTGGATTACAACTTCTGATACTTGAGTTCTATCTATTTCAACATCATTTTGATATTTAACTTTATATGTTATTTCTTTTATTCCATTTTGACCTTCTTGAAGTACTCTGTTAACTTTTTCTCCTTCTGATGATCCTGATACTTCTTTTGTTATAGTTTCAAAAGGAATTTCTACTGTTTCTTTTACTATTTTTTCAACTATTTTTTCACCTTGATCATTCAAGATTTCATTACTTTCAACTATTTCTGATACTACTGATTCTTCTTTAACTTCTTTTATTTTGTCTTTTCTTTCAATTGTTATTGTTTTATTTGAATCAACATTTTCAGAAAAGTCTGGTGTTACAACTTCTGATTCAAGAATATAAATGTTGTTTTCTTTTAATATTTCATTTACATTTGATTTTGATGTAATAACATTTAATTCTGTTCCGTCAGAAAATTTTATAGTTACATTATTTACTGATTGATTTCCTGCGAAAACTCCTATTCCTAATAAAATGATTAATACTAAAGCTATAAAAACAATTCTTTTGATTATCCCAATGGATAAGTTTTCATCTGTTTTCATATATTCCTCCTTTAGATATAACAACTAAATTATACTATTTTTGTTTTTTTTTGTCAAATTTTGATGTTGATAGCTTGCCCAAATCGTTATGTGTTTTTTATATTATATGTTTGTTTTTCATTTTTATTACTTTTATTTTTTTTATTGTATTTTAACAATATATATGCTATTATCCTAATATATAAAAGGGGGGAATTATTATGTCAGTTGCAATAATTGTTCTTATTCTTATACTTGTAGCTTTCGCTATATTTGTTATTTCAGTTTATAATGGCTTAGTATCTACAAGAAATCAAGTTCGTAATGCTTGGTCACAAATAGATGTTGAATTACAAAGAAGATTTGATTTAATTCCAAATCTTGTAGAAACTGTTAAAGGATATATGAATCATGAAGAATCTGTTTTAACTCAAATAGCTGAACTTCGTTCTGCTTGGACTAATTCTAAATCTATTTCTGAAAAAGCAAATTTAGAAAATCAGCTTTCTGGCGCTTTAACTTCAGTTTATGCTGTAGCAGAGCAATATCCAGAGTTGAAATCAAATACAAATTTCTTAAGCTTACAAGAGGAACTTTCAAATACTGAATCAAAATTAGCTTCTTCTAGAAATGCTTATAATATGATGGTTACTAATTATAATACAAAATTAGAGATATTTCCAAATAGTATAATTGCTGGAATGTTTAATTTTAAATCAGAAGAATTATTTAAAGTTGAGAATGAAGAAATTAAACAAAATGTAAAAGTTTCATTTTAAAAATAAAGCTCTCTATTAATAGAGAGCTTTATTTTTTTAATCTTATATTTAAAAGCCCTAAATATCATTTTATTTAGGGCTTTTCTTTATTTTTTTAATTCTTCTATAAACATTTTGTTAAGCATTTGTGGATTTGCTTTTCCTTTTGTTTCTTTCATTGCTTGTCCTACTAAGAAACCAAGTGCTCTATCTTTTCCACCTTTATAATCAGCTACTGATTGTGGATTATTTTCAATTATTTTTAGTACAACATCTTTAATTGCACCTTCATCTGAAATTTGAACCCATCCTTTTTCTTCTATTATTTTGCTTGGTGATTTAGGATTTTCAAATAGCTCGTCTAATACTTTTTTACCTATGTTGTTACTAATTGTTCCTTTATCTATTAACTCTACTAATTCTCCTAGTTCTTTTCCTGTAAATGGAATCTTGTCAGCTTCTTCTTCCTTTTCATTTAAAATTCTAGCTATATCTGACATTAACCAGTTGCTAACTGCTTTAGGATTTTTAGATTTTTCTGTTGCTTCATCAAATATATCAGAATAATATTTTGATGAGGTAACAAAATTTGCTGCTTTTTCTGATAATTCATAGTCTTTTAGGTATCTTTCTTTTTTAACTTCTGGTAGTTCTGGTAGATTTTTTCTTATATTTTCTATATACTCGTCTGATAATTTTATTGCTACTAAATCTGGATCTGGAAAATATCTATAATCTTGTGCATCTTCTTTATCTCTCATTGGAAATGTTTTTCCTGATATATCATCCCATCTTAATGTTTCTTGTGTAATTGTTCCTCCATTTTCAATTACTTCTACTTGTCTTTCCGCTTCGTATTTTATAGCTCTTACTATTGATCTAAAAGAGTTCATATTTTTCATTTCAGTTCTAGTTCCAAATTCTTTAGCTCCTTTTTTTCTTACTGATACGTTAACATCAGCTCTTAAAGATCCTTCTTGCATCTTACAGTCTGATACTTGAATATATTCAAATATTGATTTTAATTTTCTTAAATAGCTTTCCGCTTCTTCTGCGCTTCTTAAATCAGGCTCTGAAACTACTTCTATTAAAGGAACTCCTGCTCTATTTAAATCTACAAAACTTCCTCTTCCATAGTCATCATGATTTAATTTTCCTGCATCTTCTTCTATATGAATTCTTAAAATTCTTATAGTTTTCTTTTCTCCAGCTTCATTTTCTATTTCTACATTTCCTTCATAGCATAACGGTTGATCAAATTGTGATATCTGATAAGCTTTTGGAAGATCTGGATAAAAGTAATTTTTTCTATCATTTTTACTATTTTGTGATATTTTACAATTTGTTGCTAACCCTGCCTTTACTGCATATTCGACAACTTTTTCATTTAATACTGGTAGTGTTCCTGGCATTGCCATACATATAGGACAGCAATGTGTATTTGGTTCTCCTCCGAATTCTGTAGGACAAGAACAGAATATTTTTGTTTTAGTTGATAATTCGCAGTGAACTTCAAGACCTATAACAACTTCATAATCTTCTATTGACATTTGCTTTCCTCCTTATTTTTTGAACTCTGGTTTATAGTTATCTCTAAATTTTACTTCTTGCTCTAATGTATATGCAGCTCTATATATTGTTTCTTCGTCAAAATGTTTTGATATTAGTTGTACTCCTATTGGCATTCCTTCTTTGTCAGCTGATACAGGTAAACTCATTCCTGGTAATCCTGCAATGTTTACTGGTACAGTACATATATCTGCTAAATACATCTCTAATGGATTATTCGACTTTTCTCCTATGTTAAATGCTACTGTTGGTGATGTTGGAGTCAATATAATATCATATTTTTCAAATAACTTTTGATATTCATTTCTTATTACAGTTCTTACTTTTTGAGCTTTTTTGTAATATGCATCATAATATCCTGATGATAAAACATATGTTCCAAGCATTATTCTTCTTTTTACTTCTGCTCCGAAACCTTCTGTTCTTGAATTAATATAGATTTCTCTTAGATTATCAAATTTTTCTGATCTGTATCCATATCTAATTCCATCAAATCTTCCTAGGTTTGAACTAGCTTCTGCACAAGCAATTATATAATATACCGCTAAAGCTTCTTTTCCTATATCTAAACTGCATTCTTCAACTGTTGCTCCTAATTTTTCATATTTTTTTGCTGTATCTAATATTGCATTTTTTACTTCGCTATTTATTCCTTCGCCTAAAAATTCTTTTGGCATTCCTATTTTTAAGCCTTTTACATCTTTTATTAAACTCTTAGTATAGTCTTTTTTCTCTATATTCATTGATGTTGAATCTTTTGGATCATATCCTGTTATAGCATTTAGTAATATTGCGTTATCTTCTACGTCTTTTGTAATTGGGCCTATTTGGTCTAATGATGATGCAAATGCTACTAGTCCGTATCTTGAAACTAATCCATATGTAGGTTTTAATCCTACTACTCCGCATAATGATGATGGCTGGCGTATTGATCCTCCTGTATCACTTCCTAAAGCCCAAGGAACCATATTTGCTGCAACTGCCGCTGCACTTCCTCCTGATGAGCCACCTGGTACTTTATTTAAATTCCATGGATTATGTGTTTTGTGGAAATATGAATATTCTGTTGAACCTCCCATTGCAAATTCATCCATATTTAGCTTTCCTAAGCTAATCATCCCTTCATCTTCTACTTTTTTAACAACTGTTCCATCATATGGTGAAACAAAGTTCTCAAGCATTTTTGAGCTGCATGTTGTTTTTATTCCTTTTGTGCACATATTATCTTTTAGTCCAATTGGAATTCCTTCTAATTTTGCTCTTTTTCCTTCTTTTTTTATTTTCTCATCAATTTTCTTTGCTTGTTCTAATGCTTTTTCTCCTGTTTTAGTAACAAAGGCTTGTACATCTTTTTCTTTTTCTTCTATTCTTGATAAATAACTTTTTGTTATTTCTTCTGATGTAATCTCTTTTTTATCTAATTTATCCATTAATTCATGGACTGTAAGTTCGAAAATCTCCACTCTAGATTTCTCCTTTCTCTATTTTTGAAACTTCTTGGCATATATGTGGCCATGAATATACTCTCTTTATCTTTTCATCATTACATTTTTGGTTTACTTGTGAATCCATTATAAATGTTCTTATTCCGTTTTCTGTTAATTCTTTGCAATTTTTAAAACTATCATCTATGAATAGATCTATATTATATTTTTTGCATGATTCTAGTTTTGTTCCTGCATTTAATATTAATTTATCATATACAATTTCATTATCGGCTAACCATTTTATAGTTATTTTTTCAACTTCCTTTTTCTCAGTATCCCATCTTGCTGTTATTAAATATATCTTATTATTTTTTGATAATTCTTTTATACTCTCACTTGCTAAAGCTTTAGCTGACATTTTAGGCAACATTGATGTATAATATTTTTCCCAAAATATATTTTCTTCTTCTTCATTCCAATTATGTAGAGCTTTTGTATATTTATGTGTTGAAAATTCTCCACTTCTATCTAAAATTGGACTTTTGTGTAATTCTTCTATTTGATATTTTTGAGCGTATGGAATTATTGTTTCGTAGCTGTTTGAGATTGTGTCGTCTATGTCGATTCCTATATTCATATTTCCTCCTAGTTGATTACTTTTGGTATTCTGAACATTCCCTCATCTTGACTTGGCGCATTTGCTAATAATTCATCTTTGTCACTTTCACTTATTATTTCGTCTTTTCTAAATACATTGTAATTTTCATTTATTCCGATCGTTTCATCTATATTATCTGTATCTACTTTGTTAATTGTATCTGCAAATTCAAGTATTTCTTCAAGATTTTTTTTGTAATCTTGAATTTCATTTTCTTGTAAGCTTAATCTCGCAAGTTTAGCTATATGTAGTACTTCTTCATCTTTTATCTGCATATTTTTCTCTCCTTTCAATATTTGTAAATTATATACCTTATACTAAAAAAAATCAATAGTTTTGTGCCTTGTAAAGCATATAAGACAAGTCTTTTGTGACTTGTCTTATATTTATATGATAAATACACGTATTCCTGATGAATATGGTGCTATATCATACTGCTGAAAGTATATTGCAATTCCATTGTAAGTTAAATAAAAGTTTTTAGGGTTAAATGTATTCAATACTAAGTTACATGTATTTTCAAAGTATATCTCTGGATTTTTAGCTATTTGCCTATTTATTTCTTTTAGTATTTCAATTATAAAATATGATTGATTTTTGAAAAAACTTTCCAAATTTATCATACATCCAGCTATCATATTCCAAGTTTGTGATGTTCTTATCGTATTTCCATGTGCTCCTCCCTGAAAAATATATTCATCTGCGTATAAGCTAATAATGTTATTTGTATTAAAAGTTATTTCAAAGTTCCTATATACTTCATATACCATAATAGGATATCCATTTTCTTTATTATATTTATACGTTTCTATTGCTTCTTTATATAATTCATTTTCACTTTTATTTTGTAATTCTAATGCTAAGTTTTTGTTATAGTAATTAAAATTTATATTTTCAGATGAATTACTCTCTATACTTGGATATTCAATATGGTATTTTAAAATTATCTCTCCATCATAAACAAGTTCTTTCTCTAATAAATTTTTAATAATGTAATTCATAAAATACCTCCATAATTTTTTTATATTATATTTTATGAATTTAATACTTTTATGACATAAAAAGCACACAAGACGAACCTTTCAGCCCATCTTTTTTGTATGCTTGCAAACAACACTTTGTTTACAAAAAATGATCAGCTACTTATATAAATGTCCAGACTTGCGTTTGTGATGCGCATTTTCTCAATCTTTTTGGGCGGTTCATATTTGGCTTTGAAATTCTCCATATAGTTGAAGATAAGTGCCACTTTTTCCATTACTATGTAGAACTTCTCTTTTTCTACATACTTAGGATAGTACTCTTTATTTTTCAACGAAAAGACCCGCTACTGTGTGCGGGTTTCAATCTTTTTATTATTTATCAAATACACTATCTTTTCCATCTGATAACATTTTTACTTGATTTGTTTTTAATAACTTATTTTTAATTATTAATGCGATAGATTTTGCAGTTTGTGCCATTTTCTTTACTTTATTTTTAAAACTATTCTCTTCTATTAACTTATATTCATATTCTTCTATTTCTTCTTTTAACTTTGCCGTATTTATTTTGTATTCTGCATATGTTAATTCTGAAATATCTTCTTGTCCATTTACTTTTAGAAGTTTTATTTCTTCTTTATTTAATAAAACAATATATTCTCTTATATCATAGATTCTAGTTTCAATATTATCTATATTTAATACTTTTCTTGTTTTTGCTACATTTGGTATCTTTTTTATTCTATAATTTAGATTCTCTGATATTACTTCTGAATCTTTTTTTGAATTATATTCATATCCGTTTCTAAAATTTACTCTGTTTATGGCTATAAAATCATTTCCATAGAATAATAAATTAACTGTTCTTTTCTCATCTTTAGCTATAAGCGCTTTTACTTTGCTTAATTCAAAATTTTCTATTGTTCCTTGAAATTCTAAAATTGTTTTACTTATTACATTATCAACTTCTTCTCTTGCATTTAATTTAAATTTTGTTTCTATATTCTCTTCCACTTTTGTACCCCTCTCATTTGAAAGTGAGGTAATTATATTTTTCTGTTTATTGTAAGTCAATTACAACAAATTTTCAATTTAGTAACAAAGTGTCCATTTTTACATTTCTTTTATCAATTCTTCTATTTTTTGTTTGTCAAATATGTATTTTTTGTTGCAAAAACTACATACTGTTTCGATACTTTGTTCGGTTTTTATTAGTTCTTCTAATTCTGTTTTCCCTAAAGAAATTAATCCTTTTTCAAATTTCTCACTGCTACAATTACACTCATACTTTGGTTTTATATTTTCTTCTATTGTCTCTAACTTACTATCACCTGTAATTTGTTGTGCAATTTCATCTAAATTTGCATTTTTATCTAACATTTTACTTATTGAAGGCATATTTTTGATGTTTTCTTCTAGTTTTGTTGCAATTTCGTCTGTAGCGTCTGGCATTAAAGCAATTGAATATCCTCCAGCTCGTAAAACTCCTTCTTTATTTACTAAAACTCCTAGACTAACTGCTGAATTTTTTTGTTCTGATTCTACAAAATATCTTGCAAAATCTTCTGCTATTTCTCCACTAGTTAATGGTACTATTCCTATATATGGTTCTTTTAATCCTATATCTTTTATTATGTTCAAGTATCCTTGTTTTCCTACAGCTCCTCCTACATCTATTTTCCCTTGTTCATTTAATGGTAATTCGATATGTGGATTTTGTATATATGCTCTAACTTTTGGTGTTTTATCTGATACAGCTATCATTGAACCTATTGGTCCATTTCCTTTTATTTGTGCACTGATGCTGTCATTTTCATTTTTTAATTCTACTCCCATTAATGCTACTGCAGTTAATAATCTTCCTAGTGCCGCTGTTGTAGTTGGCGTCAAATCGTGTATTTTTCTTGCTTCTTCTACTAGTTCTGTAGATTCTATTACTGTTATTAAAACTTTTTGATTATATGCCAAATATTTTTTTATTTTATCACTCATTTTTTTCTCCTATAATTATAAACTTTTATTATTATAGCTGTTTTAGGTGTTTTTTTCAATATGCATAGAAACAAATATACTCTGACTAATTTTGTCAGAGTATATTTGTTTTATTTATTATTCTTTTGTTTCTGCTGTTTCATCTGATATTTGTTCATCTGTATTGATTTCTGGCATTTCTGTATTAATTTTTAAGTTTTTGTATTTCTTTAATCCAGTTCCAGCAGGGATTAATTTACCAATGATAACATTTTCTTTTAATCCTAGTAATTCATCTGTTTTACCTTTGATTGCTGCATCTGTTAATACTTTTGTTGTCTCTTGGAATGATGCTGCTGATAAGAATGAGTCTGTTGCTAAAGATGCTTTTGTAATTCCAAGTAGTACTCTCTTTCCTTTTGCTGGTCTCTTTCCTTCTTCAATAGCTTTATTATTTGCTTCTTCAAATTCGTACATATCAACTAATGAAGCTGTAAATAATCCTGTATCTCCGCTATCTTCAACTCTTACTTTGTTTAGCATTTGTTTTGTGATAGCTTCAATATGTTTATCGTTGATATCAACACCTTGATTTCTATAAACTTTTTGAACTTCAGAAATTATATATTTGTAAACTCCTTCTGGTCCATTGATTGCTAAAATGTCATTTGGATTTATACTTCCTTCTGTTAGAGGAGCTCCAGCTTCTACTTCTTCTCCTTCTTTTACTTTTACTTTTGATCCAAATGGTATTACATATGTTTTAGCATCGTCTTTACCTACAACAGTTACTTCTTTTCTCTTCTTTTCATCATTTATAGTAACTTTACCAGCTATTTCAGTTATTGTAGCTAAACCTTTAGGGTTTCTAGCTTCAAATAACTCTTCAACTCTAGGAAGACCTTGTGTAATATCTCCACCAGCTACACCACCAGTATGGAAAGTTCTCATTGTAAGCTGTGTACCAGGCTCACCAATTGATTGAGCAGCTATAATACCTACTGATTCACCAATTGCAACTCTTTGTCTTGTTGCAAGTCCCATACCATAACATTTACTACATGCTCCATATTTACTTCTACATCCTAATATTGATCTAACTTTTACTTTAGTTATTCCACTCTCCATAATCTTTTTAGCTAAATCATCTGTAATCATTGTATTTGTATCACATAGTAATTCTTTTGTTTCTGGATGATATAAGTCTTCTATTAAATATCTACCTACTAGTCTTTCATCTAGTTTTTCTAGTACTTGATTTCCTTCTCTAATTTCTTCTACTTCAATTCCATCATGTGTTCCGCAATCATCTTCTCTTATAATTAAATCTTGTGAAACATCAACTAATCTTCTTGTTAAGTATCCAGAGTCGGCTGTTCTTAGAGCTGTATCTGCTAGACCTTTTCTAGCACCATGTGATGAAATGAAATATTCTAAGGCATCTAGTCCTTCACGGAAACAAGATTTGATTGGAATTTCAACTGCTTTACCTGATGTATCTGCCATAAGTCCACGCATACCAGCAATTTGTCTTAACTGATTCATGTTACCTCTGGCTCCTGATTGTGCCATCATATAAATTGGGTTTAAATCATCGAAGTTATCTTTCATAGCTTCTGTAACGTCTTTTGTTGCTTTTTCCCAAACTTTAATAACTGCTTCATATCTTTCATCATCAGTTATTAAACCACGTTTAAATTGTTTTCTAATATTTTCAACTTCTTGTTCTGATTTTGCTAATATTTCTTTTTTAGCTTCTGGTACAGCAACATCATCAACAGATACTGTTATAGCACCTTTTGTTGAATATTTGTATCCTGTAGCTTTTATGTAATCAAGAACCTCTGCTGATTTTGATAATCCATGTACATTTATACATTTTGCTATAATTGTTCCTAAGTTTTTCTTTATAACAGGGAAATCAATTTCTAAATCAAAAGCTTTTTCTGGATCTGTTCTATCTACGAATCCTAAATCTTGTGGTATTCCTTCATTGTAAATGATTCTACCTACTGTTGTTTCTATTGTTTTTGATTTCATTTCTCCATCAATTTCTTTACTTAGTTTAACTTTGATTTTGCAATGTAATCCTACGTCTCCATTTTGATATGCCATTAATGCTTCTTCTTTATTTGAGAAGTACATTCCTTCTCCTTTTTCTCCGTCTATTTGAACAGTTAAGTAATATGCACCTAATATCATATCTTGTGTAGGCACTGTAACTGGTTTACCATCTTGTGGTTTCAAAAGGTTATTTACTGATAACATTAAATATCTTGCTTCTGCTTGTGCTTCTGGTGTTAGTGGTACGTGAACGGCCATCTGATCACCGTCGAAGTCAGCATTGAAAGCTGTACATACTAATGGGTGAAGTTTTATTGCTCTACCTTCAACTAATATTGGCTCAAATGCTTGAATACCAAGTCTATGTAGTGTAGGAGCACGATTTAATAATACTGGATGATCTTTTATAACATCTTCTAGTATATCCCATACTTCTGGTCTTAGTTTTTCTACCATTCTCTTTGCATTTTTAATATTGTGTGCAATTCCTCTTCCAACTAATTCTTTCATTACAAAAGGTTTGAAAAGCTCAATTGCCATTTCTTTAGGAAGTCCGCATTGATATATTTTTAATTCTGGACCTACAACGATAACTGAACGTCCAGAGTAGTCAACTCTCTTTCCTAATAAGTTTTGACGGAATCTACCTTGTTTTCCTTTTAACATGTCTGATATAGATTTTAATGGTCTATTTCCAGCACCTGTTACAGGTCTTCCACGTCTTCCGTTATCAATTAAGGCATCTACAGATTCTTGTAACATTCTTTTTTCATTTCTTACAATTATTTCTGGTGCACCTAGTTCTAATAATCTTTTTAATCTGTTATTTCTGTTTATTACTCTTCTGTATAAGTCATTTAAGTCTGATGTAGCAAATCTACCACCATCTAATTGTACCATTGGTCTTATCTCTGGTGGAAGTACAGGAATAACATTCATAACCATCCATTCTGGTTTGTTTTCTGATAATCTAAAGCTTTCTACTGTATCTAATCTTTTAGCTACTTTAGCTTTTTTCTGTTCAGAAGCTTTTTCTAATTCTTTCTTTAATTTTGTAGCTAATTTTTCTATATCAATTTCTGCTAAAAGTTTTTTAATAGCTTCTGCTCCCATTTCTGCTTTAAAAGAACCTTTTCCGTATTTTTCTACTGCTTCATGGTATTCTTTTTCATTTATTATTTGATTTTTTAATAATCCTGATGTTCCTTTATCTGTTACGATATATGATGCAAAATAAATTACTTTTTCTAGTTCTCTTGGTGAGATATCTAATAATAATGCTATTCTGCTTGGTATTCCTTTGAAATACCAAATATGTGCTACTGGTGCAGCAAGTTCAATGTGTCCCATTCTTTCACGTCTAACTTTTGCTTTAGTAACTTCAACACCACATCTATCGCAGACTATTCCTTTATATCTTACTCTTTTATATTTACCACAATGACATTCCCAGTCTTTTGTTGGTCCAAATATTTTTTCACAGAAAAGTCCATCTTTTTCTGGTTTTAAAGTTCTATAGTTAATTGTTTCTGGTTTTTTTACTTCGCCATGAGACCATTCTCTGATTTTTTCATCTGATGCTAATCCAATTTTGATTTTGTTAAACACTTCCAATTCTTCCATACTTGATTGGTAGCCTCCTTAAATTATTTTTCTTGGCTATCTGTTATTTTAATAAAATATACACTGCTGAACAATTTTTTCTGAAATTTTATTAAAATTTGTAGATAAATATTCAATTAGTTTTCTATTTTATAGCTGTTTCTAAAATAAGATTTATCTCTTATTTTAGAAACTACTAATAATTATTTATTCTTCTGAATCAATATCTCCTAAGATTGCATTTGGATCTAATTCTTCATCTCCTAATAATCCGTCAAATAATTCATCTGCTTCTAGGTTATCTATATCCATTTCATCATCTAAGTCGCTTTCTAATTCATCTTCTGAAACTTCTGTTAAGTTTTGTTCTTCTAGTAATTCTTCTTCCATCATTTGTCTTCCTTGTTCTTCTGTAAGTTCTATTCCTTCTTCAACATGTTCTTTTAATTCAAGTTCTTCGTCTGTGTCAGAATATAATTTTACATCTAAACCTAATGATTGAAGTTCTTTTACCATTACTTTGAATGATTCTGGTATTCCTGGTTCTGGAATATTTTCACCCTTAACAATAGCTTCATAAGTTTTTACTCTACCTACAACATCGTCTGATTTTACAGTTAATATTTCTTGTAATGTGTAAGCAGCACCATATGCCTCTAGTGCCCAAACTTCCATCTCTCCAAAACGTTGTCCACCAAATTGCGCTTTACCTCCAAGTGGTTGTTGTGTAACTAATGAGTATGGTCCAGTTGAACGAGCATGTATTTTATCATCTACTAAGTGGTGAAGTTTTAGCATATACATTACACCAACTGTAATTGGATGATCGAATGGTTCACCTGTTCTACCATCATATAGTATTGTTTTTCCATTTGTTTCAAGTCCTGCTAATTTTAAGCATTCTTCAATATCTTCTTCTGATGCACCGTCAAATACTGGTGTAGCTATTTTCCAATCTAATAATCTTGCAGCTGCACCTAAATGAACTTCAAGCACCTGTCCTAAGTTCATACGAGAAGGTACACCTAGTGGATTAAGAACTACATCAACTGGTGTTCCATCTGGTAAGAATGGCATATCTTCTTCTGGCATAATTCTTGAAATAACACCTTTATTTCCGTGACGTCCAGCCATCTTATCACCAACTGATATTTTTCTTTTTTGAGCTATATATACTCTTATTACTTTATTTACACCAGGTCCTAATTCATCTGAATTTTCTCTAGTGAATACTTTAACATCAACTATTGTTCCAGCTTCTCCATGAGGTACACGTAGTGAAGTATCTCTTACTTCTCTAGCTTTTTCACCAAATATTGCTCTTAGTAATCTTTCTTCTGCTGTTAGTTCTGTTTCTCCTTTTGGAGTAACCTTACCTACTAATATATCTCCAGGTCTAACTTCAGCACCTACTCTGATTACACCATCTTCATCTAGGTCTCTTAAGCTGTCTTCTCCAACATTTGGGATGTCTCTTGTAATTTCTTCTGGTCCTAATTTTGTATCACGACATTCGCAATCATAATCTTCTATATGTATAGATGTTAATACATCTTCTTTTACAAGTCTTTCATTTAATAAAATAGCGTCCTCATAGTTATAACCTTCCCAAGTTGTAAATGCGATAAGTAAGTTTTTACCAAGAGCCATTTCACCTTTATCTGTAGCAGGTCCGTCAGCGATAATGTCTCCTTTTTTAACTTTCTCACCTGTTTTTACAATTGGTCTTTGGTTTATACATGTTGCACCATTTGTTCTTTTGAATTTGCGTAGGTGATATACTTTTTCTTCACCTTTTTTATTTTTTATCTTGATTTCATCAGCTACAACTCTTGTAACTTCTCCATCATCTTCAGCTACTACAACTACTCCTGAGTCTTTTGCAGCTCTATATTCAATTCCTGTTCCAACTCTAGGTGAATCTGTAATCATTAATGGTACTGCTTGACGTTGCATGTTTGCACCCATTAAAGCACGGTTAGCATCATCGTGTTCTAAGAAAGGTATCATTGCGGCTGCAACAGAAACTAATTGTTTTGGTGATACGTCAACATAGTCAACCTTTTCTTTTTCAACTTCTATGATTTCATTTAAGTATCTAACTCTAATTCTGTCATTTACAAATCTATTTTCTTCGTCTAATGGTTCAGATGCTTGGGCTACTATATAATTGTCTTCTTCATCTGCTGTCATATATTCTACTTCATCTGTTAATTTTCCTGTTGCTTTATCAACTTTTCTATATGGTGTTTCAACAAATCCATATTCGTTTATTATAGCAAATGTAGTAAGAGCTGATATAAGACCAATGTTTGGTCCTTCTGGAGATTCTATTGGACATAATCTACCATAGTGAGTATAGTGAACATCACGTACTTCGAATCCGGCTCTTTCTCTAGATAATCCACCAGGTCCTAATGCAGAAATTCTTCTTTTATGTGTTAATTCTGATAGTGGGTTTGATTGATCCATAAATTGTGATAATTGTGAACTTCCAAAGAACTCTCTAATTGATGATGTTATTGGTTTTGTGTTTATTAATGTTTGTGGTGTTACAACGTCTAAGTCTTGTATTGTCATTCTTTCACGAACAACTCTTTCAAGTCTTGTTAAACCAATTCTAAATTGATTTTGTAATAATTCACCAACACATCTAATACGTCTGTTTCCTAAGTGGTCGATATCATCTATTTTTCCTAATCCATGGTCTAAGTTTAATAGATAACTTATTGATCCTAATATATCTTCAGTTGTAACATGTTTTGGAACTAATTCATCCATTCTTTCGTTAAGAACTTTTGCTAAATCTTTTTCTTCAGTATTGTCTAATATATTTTTCAATACTTCATAATTAACTAATTCTTTAACTTTAACATCTTTTAGGATTTTTTCTGTAACAAATGCTCTAATGTCAACTGTTCCGTTACCAATAATTCTTACTTTTTTATCTTCTACTTTAACATCTACAACATTTATTCCTGAATTTTGTATTTCTTCCGCTACTTCTTTAGATATTACTTCATCTTTTCCTACGAAAAGTTCTCCTGTTTCTTGGTTTATAATATCATCATATGAAACTCTATTTGTAATTCTTGTAGCTAAACTTAATTTTTTATTATATTTGTATCTACCTACTCTAGCTAAGTCATATCTTCTATCATCAAAGAATAATCCGTTAAATAAGTTTCTAGCAGCATCTACTGTAGGTAATTCTCCTGGTCTTAGTTTTTTATAGATTTCTATTAATGCATCTTCTTGTGTTTTTATAGAATCTTTTGCTATTGTTGCAATTAATTTTTCTTCTTCACCAAAGAAGTCTATTATTTGGTCATCAGTTAATAGTCCTATTGCTCTTAATAGTGATGTTACTGGTAATTTTCTAGTTCTGTCTATTCTAACCCAGAATACATCATTACTATCTGTTTCATATTCTAACCATGCACCTCTTATTGGCATAACTGTTGATGTATATATTTTCTTTCCTGTTTTGTCATATGTCGAATCATAATAACATCCTGGAGAACGAACTAATTGGCTTACAACAACTCTTTCAGCTCCATTTATTACGAATGTAGCACTATCTGTCATAAGTGGGAAATCTCCTAGATAGATTTCTTGTTCTTTAATTTCTCCTGTTTCTCTGTTTATAAGTCTTACTTTAACGTGTAATCTTGTTGAATATGTAGCATCTCTTTCTTTTGCTTCTTCTAGTGTATATTTTGTTTTTTCTTCCATGTAGTAGTCAAAAAATTCTAATACTAGGTTTCCAGAATAATCTATTATTGGTGAAATATCTTTTAATACTTCTCCTAGACCTTCTTTAATGAACCATTCATAAGAATCTTTTTGAACCTTTATAAGGTTAGGCATTTCTATGCTGTCACCTATTTTTGAAAAGGTTTTTCTTGTACATTTCTCATGTTTAATGTCTTTAACTTTAACCAAAAAAAATCACCCCTATTTTCTTGTTTGTTGGTTAATACAAACTTTTAAATTACAGCAGGTAATGTGATATATTTTAAAGAAAGTCCTTCTTAAATAACAGGTTGTTATTTTCAAAATATGTTCCCTGCTAAAAAAACATTTTAAAAATAGTTCCTCTGAAATTTAATTCCTCTTTCCTTTTTATATTATTTTTTGTCCCAATTAGTATATCATAGCTTTCCCTAAGGGTCAACAGTTTTTCAGGAAATAATTTGTGTTTTTTTGTGTTTTTCAAAATATATTAAAAATCGTAATGCAAGATAAGAGCATTACGATTTTATAAATTGCTATTAAATACAAATTATTCTTCTGAAATTTCTTCTTCCTCTGGTTTTTCTATTATACAAGCTTTAACTTTTTCAATATGTTTATCCTCAATTTTTTCAAGCTTGTAGATAACTTTTTCTGTTTCTATTAGTTTTCCTTTATCTTTTTCATTTGGGATTCTTCCTAATTTTTCTACTAAATAACCAGAAAGAGTATCATATTCTCCTTCTTCTATGCTTATATTTAAATAATCTTCTACTTCATAAATTGCTATATTTCCATTTAGCAGGTATGTTGTTTCATCTATTTTTTCTACTGTTTTCTCTACTTCATCATATTCGTCATAGATTTCTCCAACTATTTCTTCTAATATATCTTCTATTGTTACTATTCCAGATGTTCCTCCATATTCATCTACTACGATAGCAATTTGTCTTCTATGTTTTCTTAATTCGTCAAATAGTTCATTTATTCTTTTTGTTTCTGGTACAAAATATGCTTCTTTCATAAGATTTCTTATTCTTGTTTTTTTGTCTTTTTTTGATAATAGTATGTCTTTTATATATACAATTCCTTTTATATTATCTACATTTTCTTCATATACTGGTACTCTACTATATCTTAAATCTTCTGATAATTCTTCAATTACTTCTGATATTGACATATTCATATCTAAAGCAAATATATCTGTTCTTGGTATCATTATTTCTGAAACTACTTTGTCATTAAACTCAAATACTCTATTAATCATATTTTTTTCTGATTTATCTATAGTTCCTTTTTCTTCTCCTACGTCTACCATCATCCTTATTTCTTCTTCTGTTACTGTTTCCTCTTCATTTTCAGAAACTCCAAATAATTTTGAAACTATATTAGTTGAAAATGTTAAAAATTTTACAAATGGTGCTGTAACTACTGATATGGTTTTTATAATTCCTATTGATGCAAATGCTATTTTTTCACAGTTTTTCATAGCTAGTCTTTTTGGTACTAATTCTCCAAAAATTAAGGTAAAGTATGAAAGTATAATTGTTATTAATATAATTGATATATTATTCCACGCTGCTAAACCTATTTGTGGAATTTTATCATTTAATATTGGTGCTAATTCGCTTGCAAATGTTTCTGCTGCAAAAGCACTAGATAAAAATCCTGCTAATGTTATTCCTATTTGTATTGTTGCTAGAAATTTGCTTGGGTTTACTAGCATATCTTTTATTTTTTTAGCTTTTTTGTTTCCTTCTTTAGCTTGTTTATCAATTTTGGCGTCGTTTAATGATATGAAAGCTATTTCTGCTGATGCAAAAAAAGCATTTAATAATATTAAAATTACAATTATTAAGATCTGCATATTTCTTCTCCTTTGGATTAACTTTTTTTAATATTTGTAGTCTAGTATATATTTTAAAATTAGTCTATTACATTTTAAAAAAATTATCAAGTTAAATTGATTTTTGATAAAAATTTATATAGTATTTTCACAATCTTCCTTTGTTAATTATTTTTTTTATAAAAAGTCTTGCTATTTTAGGTTTTGCGTGTTAAAATATTAAAAGTAAAATTTACTTATATCGCAAGAGGAGGTGCAATAGATATGCCAAACATTAAATCAGCAATAAAAAGAGTTAGTGTTATTGAAAAGAAAACTCTTCAAAATAATATGATTAAAACTGGATACAGAACAGCTGTTAAAAAGTTTGAAGCATCTGTAGAAGCTGGAAATAAAGAAGAAGCTACAGCAAATTTCACAGCTGCTGTTAAAAAAATAGATCAAGCTTGCAGCAAAGGTGTTATCAAAAAAAATACAGCATCTAGAAAAAAATCAAACTTAGCAAAAAAATTGAATGAAATGAAATAAAAAAAATAGAGCTTAGATAAGTCTAAGTTCTATTTTTTTCTTTTATTAACCATAGCGTACAACTACAGGCAATAACTGATACGACTCCAATTATTCCTAATTTAAATACTTCTATTCCTACATAATATAATTCTGCTGATATGTATAGTTTGTAGTGAATAAGTAGTATAGCCACTCCCATTAAACTAATTAAAAAGAATATCCATTGTCCAATATTAATCATCTTTACTATTTTTTTATCCATTTTCTTTATCTTCTTTATAATGTTTTGCATATTCTCTCTCCTTTTTAGTTACATGTTTTATATAATCTATGTTATCAGATTTAGTTTTCAGCTTCAATTGTACTTTTTGCCATTTTTCCCATATTTTATATTATTGCCTTATACTTGTTTTTTTTATTTTGTTGATATATAATTCGTTTTGTAATTTTAAGGGAGATTTAGTTTTGTGGAAAATTTTATTGTAAATCATAAATTTTTAACAAAAAAACATATTATTCTTATAATAATAGTTCTAGTTTTAGTTGTTGTTGCTTCGCTTTTATTTGCACTTTTTGTGCATCAAAATTCTGTTGTATCAAAAGCTACTAATACTACGTTTATGTCTAAATCTGGTGATATAAGTATAGTTCTTCCTGGTGAATATAAATTTTCACCATCTGAAAAGGGTACTTATGAACTTGTTTTAAAATCTGATATTTCTAGGTCATCTATATATTTTTCAAAAGTTTCTACTAAAAATATTAGAGATAAAAATAAGTTTATCGAATATGATAAAAATGATTATATTTCTAAATTTTCTAACATTAGTGAGGTATCTAATATTGAACAAAAGAAGATTAATGGACTTGATACATATAATTATCATTTTAAATATAAGGATACTATGTATGTAGATGTTTATTGGATTTTAAAAGACTCATTTTTTTATACTATAGATTTCAATATTGACACTGAAGTAAATGATATGTCTTCTCATATTAGTGAAATTATAAATTCTTTGAAATTAAATTAGGAGGTATTATGGTATCATTTTTTGCTACTTTAAGGGGTATTCCTCTTATTTGTAAATATTTATTAACTTGTATAGTTGGAATGGCTCCAATTATAGAGATTAGAGGTGCTATACCTTTAGGTGTGGCTATGGGCTTAGATTATTGGCCTGCTTATATATGTAGTTTTATTGGAAATATTATTCCTATATTTTTTATTGTTAAATATATTAGACCGTTATTTGATTTTTTTGGAAGATGGAAAATATTTAAAAAAATTATCGATTGGGCTTCTGATAAAGCAACTAGAAAAATAAAAGAAAATCCAAAATTGCAAACTGCTGTTGGATTTGCTTTATTTATTTTTGTGGCAATTCCATTGCCTACTACTGGTGCATGGGTTGGTTCTCTAGTAGCAAACTTTCTAGATTTACCTTTAAAGAAAGCTTTTCCTCCTCTTGCCCTTGGAGTTGCTGTAGCAGGTTTTATAGTTTTATTTGCAACAGGAGCAGTTGTTTCAGTTATATAATTTCAAATATAAATGCAATAAAAAAACAGCCAATTTCCTTGAAATTTAGCTGTTTTTTATCTTTTATTTTATAATTATTCTATTTCTATTTTGCTATTTTCTTCTAATTTTTTTCTATATGATTTAATCTTTATTCGTATTTCTATAAAGTCCATTATTAAAACTTTTATTATTGCTACAATTGGTACTGATAAGAACATTCCTATTATTCCAAAGAATTCTCCACCAACTGTTACTGCAAATATAACTAGTACTGGGCTAATCTTTAATCCATCTCCTAAAATTTTGGGATTAATGATATTAGAATCAATTTGTTGTAATATTATTACTGTT
>CANBHY010000002.1 GCA_947368535.1 uncultured Clostridium sp.
TATAGACTAGTTATTATATTTATTTTATTCTTGTTTTCTTCCATTTTTGCCTATTTTATTTTAGAATCAATATATTTCCATTCGTCATCTGTTATATTCCATTTTTCACAAAGATACTTATCTGTATAAATTCTATCGTAGTTTCCTAAATCAGGTACAAAACAAAATTTATTTCTTAATACATCTTGCGAAACAACAGCTTGTAAAAGTAAAAATCTTACTGTTTTAGTAAATAAATATGACTTAAAGTTCTTAACTTCTTCTTCTGTATCAAAAGCTCCTGCTACAATGAATGACTCTGTACAACATTCACCGGGTTTTGCAATATTGGTATTACCATCATAATAAAATCCAACTGGCTTAGTAAAATCAGTTTGTCCAGCAATTGGAGATCTAGGAACTATTAACTTCCATTTATCTAATAATTTATTTTCATTATGTATATCTTTTACATCTGCATATTTTTTTCCAATCCTTTGTATAAACCAACAAGGAACTCCTTTATCTTTAGGTTTATAATTTGTTGGTAGTCCAAATGGTTTTTGTGGTGACACTACATTTTCTAGTGTTTTGCCATTTTTTTGCACAACAAAAACTTTTCTAATAATCGGAATAGCCTGATTGAATCTTACAAATGTATTAAATTCATTTAAATTTCTTGATGAAGAATATTTAACTTCATTTATAACATTAGTAACTTCACATTCTGCTTTATTATCTTTATCCCATAAGAAATAATTGACACCACCTGCAATATCAGCTGAATCAAAAACATCTTTAGTATTAGGATAATCAATAATCTTTGTTAAACATTTATCATTTAACATATCTTTTCTAAATTCATTTAATCCCATTCCTCCAGAAAACCATCTTGATGGAGTAATCATGCTTATATATTTAGAATCTATTGATTTTGACATATTTACAAATAAATTATATATTGGTTTAGCCTGTGTTCCATATCCTCCTGTCATTTCTTGATATGGAGGATTTCCAACTACTGCATCAAATTTCATTTTAGCTCCTTCCTTGTTCCAATTCTTAGAATTTATTACATAATTAACAACTTCTGTCATATTTTCATCTAATCTAGTAGCAATATCTTCTATTAGCATGGCATTTACTTTATACTTCTTATAACCTGCTAAGGTTCTTTTAACAATTTGCATTGCCATCTTAGTTTTACAAATTATAAAAATATTTTTTTCTAAGGTTTCTTTCCAAAAATCCTCATTTTTTTCTTCTATATAATCTTGTTTGTTATAATTCAACATTCTATTCATGTATATACTATAAGAACAGTATAATGCATATAAACCTGTTTTTGAATTTATTTCCAATATTTTGACTTCATTATTCGCAAATAAATCTTTTGTAATATTTCCTTTATTTATAAATCTTGGTTCATTATCTGGATAATTAAAATTATATCCGCCTATACAGTCTCCTAAATGCATATTAACTGTTTTCCATGGTGTAAGTACTGTCTCCTTATCAGGATTTCTGAACATTGAAAATATTTCTGCTAACTTTTGTATTCTTTCTTTTATTGGTAACGAATCTGCATATAGTGTTGAATTTCTAATTTGTCTTCCTGCCTCTATAAATATTTCATTATCATAATATTTAGAAAATCTCCTAAATACATCCTTTGTTACGCCATTTGGCATAAACTCACTCCATGATTTATCATCTACTAATTCAATAAAATTTTGACTATCAATATCTTTACTTATTTCAATATCTGCTCCATATATTAATAATGGTATCCTTATTGATATTCCTCTCAATATTGACATTGCAGTTGAAGCTTGTTTCTTCTTTTCTTTTTCTTCTTCAATTAATCTCTTTTCTTCTTCTGTAAGTTCATTTTTAGGTTTCTTTTTTGCTTCTTCTAATTTTTCATATTGTTCATTATTAAATCCCTGATTATTGATATCTATATTATCTATTCTTTTTGTTTGTTTACTTACCCCTACAATTTTCTTTAAATCGTCGAATTCTTTCAAGTCTATTTCATCTAATTTGAGTAGATTATCATTATAAATATTTTTGTCATCGAATCCATTACTTACTACTCTTTGTGCAACCGCCTTCTTCAATTCTCTTAGCATTTGAGTAACATCATATTTAATCATTTTAGAACCATCAATTCCAATAATTGGGCAAAAGTTTAGAAAATGACTCATAATTTCTTGTGATTGAATTGAACCCGGTCTTACAGACAATTGACCTGCTTGTGCAGCCATTTTTAATGTTCTATCTGGAGCAAAGTCAAATACATAACATTTTTCTTTAATTTTGCCACCAATTTTAGCTGGTGTTTGAACTCTAAATATTGTTTGTAAATAATTTGATGCTGATGTAGAATATGAGCCAGAAAGCATAAAAACAGCTGTCCATTCTGGTATACTAACTCCAGTAGTTAATCTTCCACATGAAATTGTGATGGTATTAGTTTCTTCTGGCTTATCTGTTATTGCCGTTCTTACCTTTTTTAGAGCCTCTTCATATTTTTCTTCTTCATCACCATTCCCAGCTACATTAACTATCTGAAACATTCCAGAACCAAATACTATATGCTCTTTTAACAATTTGCTTAAAGCTTTTGCCTCTTTAACTCCTGGTACCATCCATAGTGAATGTCTAAAATATTCAATATATTCTTTAGTCGAATATGGATAATTAGAATTTGCATCTTGTTTAGATAATAAATCTAAAAACTTATTTACATCATCTTTATGTACAAAATCTCCCTTTTCATATCCCTTCGGAATAGGTTTTCTGTCGACTTCCAGCTCTCCTGTCCAAGTTCTAAAAAATTCTCTAAAGTTAAAAGCATTATCTGATATATCTATATACTTTGGCATCAATTTATCTAAATAATATGTATAAATATTAAGTTGTGGAAGATCACTATATGGATTAGAATCCCCAAAACGTTCTGCACATACATCCCATTCTAATTTAGCTGATTGTTCCATAATGTAATCCCATGTATAAATTTCTTCTTCTTTAAAATCACTCAACAAATTAAATGGTGTCCCAGATAACATTAGCACTTTAGTTTTATAATCATCATGTATCTTTACAACGCCTTCAATTGTTTTCTCACCAAGACTTGTTCTCGTTCCTTCATGTGCTTCGTCAATTACTACTAAATCCCAATTATTATTGAAGATCAGTTCATCTTTATCAAAGTTACCTCCTACTTCTGATGATCCTCTTAAATCTTGAATAGAAGCAAAATATACAAACGGTTTATCTCCATTAATTAAATTTTCTATATTTTCTCCAAAAGTTTTAGATCCATATTTGTAATTGCTGTTTTCAGAAAAAATCTTATTAAAATCTTCAAACCATCCATTATTTACAACTGGTCTATGGGTAATTATTATCGTTCTTTTATATTTTTGCCTTCTTACAATTTCTAATGCTGTTAATGTTTTACCAAAACGCATTTTTGCATTCCAAAGCATAACATCACTTTTCTTAAAATTTTCTATTGTTTTCTTTATAGCTTCTTCCTGTTCTGGTCGGAACACAATTGGATCTTTATCACAAGAAATCTGATTTGAATTTAAAGCTTGTCTATCTTCTTTAACAGCTTTAATAGCTTGTTTTGCAGTTTCTAAATCTACAATAAACCATTCATTTTGTTTATTTTCAGTATCAAAATAGTACCTTTCTAATCCAGATCTTAATAAAACATTATGAACTTTTTTATCTTTAAATGCCTCTCCTTTATTGTTAATTGCTAGTTCTGTATGCAACAATTCATATTTTATTCCAGCTGTTGATGTATAACTATTAATTCTGTCTTTTGCAGCTTTATTTAATTCTTCTGAATTAGGTTGCAGTTCTCCCAATTTTCTATTAGTATGAACTGTTGCCTCTCCAATTTTTAATTTTCCACTATGAATTTTATCATTAATTCTAAAAATATAAATTAATTTATAACTAAATGTAGAAGTAAATTTATTTGTTTCCATTTTTTCTGCTCCTATTCAATAATGTAGTATATTTTATTGTTCTATTAGTTTCCCAATTCATTATTTTACAATATACTCCATTATGTTTTCTATAATTATTTTTTTCACAACCTATACAATTCATTTTTTGTGGTACATCTCCAAATAATGACATATTAATCACTTCATCTTTTTTACAACTATATGGAACTACAAATTTCACACCATCCATTTGCCATACATTCCAAGAAATAATTATTGCAATTTCTATAATATCATTAATAATTGGTTCTTCTTTAAATTTGTATAAATAATTATCTATAAATGTATATAATAAATTTTCTCTTGCAATTAACAAATTATCTCCTTGGAATTCAAAACCATAAATATTTTTATATGCCTCTTTTACCCAATATATCCATTCTGATTTATCATCTACATTTTCATTTATAACTCTTATTTTTCTATCTAATAATCCTATCCTATCATTTATTTCTATAATATTTCCTGAAACATTGTCATATCTACTTACTAAGTATGGTGCTTCACCGCAGGACACTTCTAATCTAGTATCTTTTACATAATCTGACCAAGTCTTATTTGTCTTGGTTGGAAAATTTATTTTTTCTTTCTTCGAAATCCAACTTTTATCATTCTCTATATTAAAAAAGTTTTCTTCTCCTGACCATGCGCTATCAATTAGATTGTTTTGTGAATTGCAAATCCATGACGGTGTAAAAACTTCTGCATTATCTCTTATTCTCTTTTCTTGCTCTTTTTTGCTTTTTTTTACTCTTGGTTTAATTATGTTACCATTATATCCTGTTACACTTTCAATTCTTATATTATCTTTAATATTAAAACCTATACCTCTATCTTTATAATTATCAGTGGCCCAAATTATATTTTTATTCGTTGTATGATCTTTAAGGAGAATATTCATTAATTCATAGTTTTTCTTTAATAATATATTTTCTTTTATATCTGCATCTTTTTTCATATTCTCCTCCTTACTATTTTATATAATTATTCTATATTATCTTATATCATAGAATTTCTTTTTTCTCAACAAAATTTGCTATATTTATCTTTATTATTACGATTAATTTTTTCCAAAGAAATAATCATAAGGATACCCCGCTTTGATATACAACTTTGTTAACTCCATTTTATACTTTTCTAGTAATCCTAAATACTTCTGTTTAAATACATTTTTGCAAATCCACTCAACACCTTTACTAGAAATTACAACTTTATTATTAACTAAAAATTTATATTCTCCTACCCCACTATCACACATTTTCTTTATTGCTTTTCTAACAGTAATATCTTTTCTATTGAAATATCTAGATAGCTGTTTTATGTTCATATTTTCATTCCACCAGTTTTCATTATGTTCTATTTTTAGCAACTCTTCATATTGTTTAATTCTAAGTTTAAAGAAATCTATATCAGCATCTATTAAAGATTTTTCTTTTTGAAAATATACTTGAGTTATCCAGTAATACCCTTCAATTAAAACAAAATATTTTCTACTTCTTATTTTTTCACTTCTCCATCTACAAGTTGGATGTTTTTCTACCATAACATCTATAGCTTTTCTTAAATCCATATGTAATATTTCTTTTCCATGCTTAGTTGTTATTCCTAATGCATGTAATCGATTTAAAATTTTATTATATGATAGAAAAATACTATCTAAAGTCTGCTGTGAATCTGTATACATATTTAATCATTTCCTTTCTGTGCAAATATCTTAATGCTAGTTTACGAAGCATTAAGATTTAGCAAAATTAATTTTGCTCGAATTTAGGTAGTATTTTTTAGTACCTAATATTCGCCAGCTAGGTGTCTTGACACCGTTTTCGCTGTTTAGGGCAAAATGCCCTAATACCCTTTTTGCTCTCCGAGGGATTTTTTTAGGTAAAAATTTTATTAATTTTTATAAAAATATTTTCAAAAAAGTTCAAATTTCTAAACTAAAAATTTGAACTTTTTTGCTTTACTTTTATAGCAAAATATACTATAATAAATTTAGATTTTGGATTAAGTTAGCATTTAGTTTTGTCGCTTATGCTAGCTTTTTCTTTTTGATTTTCATCATATCTTTTTAGTTCAATTCCATAACACATTTGATATAATTTTTGAATAATTGCATCCGATAATTCTTTGTCATCGCTTTGCTCAAATCTATGTAATAAACCTTCTTTATCAAACTTAGTTGTTATTATAATTGGTAACTTATTTTCATTTCTATTTTCTATAATTGTATATAGCTTGTCCAATGCCCAACTACTTATTTTTTCTGTTCCTAAATCATCTATTACAACCATATCTACATTAGAAAATAGTTCTATTAACTCATTTTCTGACTTTGAATTATCTTTAAAAGTCTCCTTTATCATATCTAACAATGATGTAAGTCTTCCCATTAAAACGAGTTTATTTTTTCTTATAAGTTCATTCGAAATTGATGCTGCTAAATGTGTCTTTCCTACTCCAGAATTTCCAGTAATAATAAGTCCATTTTCTTGTTCATTATTAATACATTTATTAGCATAATCTTTTGCAATTGCTACTTCTTTTTTATTAACATCTGTTACTTTAAAATTCTTAAAATTATAATCCTTTAGCCTTTTACTAATATAATTTTGAGAATAAAATTGACTAATCATTTCTCTATAATGTTCTTTCTTTTTCTGCTCTTGAATTCTAAAGTCTACATCTTTCCAATAGTCTTTTGATTCTTTACAAGTGCATCTTTCATATTCAATTAATTCTGAAGATACATTAGTATATAAGTAGTCTAATCCTATTGGCTTTAAATCTTTTCCACAAAATTTGCATTTATTGTGGGAATTTTTTTGACAATTTTCATATTTTGTATTCTCTAAATCCACTGTTATTCTCATTCTCCTTTCTGCTCTTTTCTAAATTTTCTTCTACTGTATTATCTTCTATTGCGTTATTTTCCGTTATTGTAACGTTACTTTTTTCTTTTTCACTTTTCAATTTTTCACGATGTCTTTGTTGTCTTATTCTATTTTGTTCCTGATATTTTTCGTTTGTTTCAACGCTTTGGTATTTACTCCAATTTTTAATTTTGTATGCTCCTTCTTCTATAATTAGCATATTTAATTCTTGAAATTTTTTAATAATTTTCTCCATTTTTTTCTTAGACTTTCCCATAATCTTTGAAAAATTTTCTATTGTCATTGGTGTATTTTTTCCTATTACTAACTTTCCTTCACTATTACATTCCATAGCAATGGTTATTAACTGAATCCATATTCTAAAATATGTGTCTCCATCAGTTTCTTTTAGTAATATTTGAATTTTTCTGTTTGAAAATATTTTAATTTCTAATTTTAACCATTGTAAATTATACATATCCTCCTTTCCCCTCTTTCCTTGCAATCTAGCTTATAGATTGTTGTTCCATTTTTTCTAAATATTCCTCTAGTGCTTGCACTCTAAATAAATATTTTCCACCAACTTTTGAGCATGGTATTTGTTTTCTTCTTACTAATTGATTTACTAACCAATAGGATATACCTAAATACTCTGCTGCTTCTTTCATTGTTAGTGTAGTTCTTTGAACTTTTTGTAATTCCATAGTATCACCTCCAGTTTTCTTGTTATTATGTATTGACTTTTGTTAGCAAATGTATTATATTGTGTATAGTTAACTTTGTAAATACTTTATAGGTTATTTTGATAGCAAGTTAACTTTTAACAATTTTATATACTGTTAACGGAGGAATTATGAATAAGATTAATAGTAAACTACATATTTCTATTAATACTAGAGAAAACCTTAATCATATAGCTTTATTGTATGGCGATCCAGATCGTAAATTACCTGAAGGTGTTTCAATTTTAGATATTATAAAAGATTGCTTAACTGAAGATGAATATAAAGAGTATGAAGAATTATTTACTAAACATGTAAAAAATAAACCTTTTACAAATGAAATAAAAAGAAAAATAGATTATTTAGATATACCCAAAAAGCTACATTACTATGAACTAGGTGAGCTCTCAAATTGTCATTTCTTTATAAAAGATCATTTCTCTATTGATGACAGCGGAACAAATTTAGTTAATTTTTTAAATACAAATTTTTCTAATTTTGATGAGTATTTTGTTTGGTTTACTAAATTTTTTACCTCTTATATAAAATTCTTTGAAAAAAATGATATAGAGGATTTAAAAGTTGATAAGTCTTATAGTTATGGTGAAATTGAAAATTTAGGAAAAAAATATTTCAAATCAATAAAAAAAGAGGCTATAAAAGTTCAAAAGATTTACTCTGAATTTGTTGACTACATATTCACTAAACATCCTCTTGAAAATTCAAGGACAATGACTAATAAAATGAGATTTTACATTTATTACACATCACATTTTAAAACATTAAAGCCATATGTTACTGATTTTCAAATAGATAATGCTTTTAATTATAAAATCTTTCCTGAATATCTTGAAACTAGTGAAGAAAAACTATTAGAGTTTTTTACAACAGGTCTACATTTTGCTGATGTATATTCTGATATTGGTGCAACTAGCTCTAGTGTTTACACTATACTTTATATTACACTCTTTCAATTTGTGGAAGAAAACAATTTTATAATAAAAAAATGCAAGAATTGTGATAAATACTTTATAACAGCCAATCCTAGAGTTAATTATTGTGATAATTTATTTAAAGGTACTCAGACTTGTAAAGATATAGGCAATCAAATTGCCCAAAGAATAAAACAGGAGAATGACAAGGTCTATGGTAAATATCGTAAAATATATTCTAAAAAAGCTATGCTAGTTAAACGTAATCCTGATATAGATGTTTATAAAAAAGATTATGAAAATTGGAAGAAAGAAGCTAAAGAATTTATGGATGATATAAGAAATGAAAAGAAAACTTATGAAGAGTTTGATAACTGGCTAGATAAAAGTCATTAAATTAGCCTTTTTTTCTCATAACAAAAAGAGAATTAAGAGATTCAAAAACCTCTTAATTCTCTTTTTATATCTTCTTCAACTTTTTCGTTGTTTTTTTCTATTACTTTTGCAATACCCTCAATTAGGGTATCAACTAGTTTTTCTATATAATCATTATCAATATAATATTTTAAAACTGGTTCTTTATCTAAATGTTCTTTTAATATTTTTTCTGCATCATATTTATCTAATCCATAATGTACCATAATTAACTCCTTTGCTTTTCATATTTTATTCCTACTTCAATAATCAAATTTTCTAGTAATTCAATTGTTTTATTTTGTTCTTTTAGCCATATGTTATATGCATTTCTAACATCTTTTATTTCTTGTAGTTCATTGCATTTATTGTATAGTGATTGCTCTAATTCTGCAATTTGTATATCTGAAAGATTTTCCTCACGATTCATTGGATTAGTTATGTAAAATCCTAAAAAATGTTTATCAGTCCTATTTTCCAGTATCTCACTTGATATTACATCTCCTATATTTGATATCGAACAACTTGTACCAAATTTATTTTTCAATTCTTCATTCAACACAATCTTAATAGGTTCATTAACAGAACTTCGTATTTTCTCATATTCTTTAATACTATCTATTAACTTGTTATATTGTTCCTTTAAACATTTTGGTGTTTCTAAAATACGGCTATCACTTTTTATCCTATTCCATGCATCGAACTGTGGATGTCTCACAATAGTTTGCGTTCTCTTTTCAAATACAATATATGTAGGATATGGATTTTCTTCTACTATTATCTTATTCACATCTAACAACTCATCATATAATGGTCTGTATATAATATTTTTTCTTTTAATTTCGAAATTTGCTGTTAATTGTTTATTATTCACATATATTGATCCTATAAGTGTAAATATTCCACCTACAATAGCTCCTAAAAGAGTCCCTACCACTCCAATGGTTGCTGCATCAGTTGGAATATTTATGTATGGTAATACTTTTACAAATAATAATAAAACTATTACTAAAAGAATTAAATAGATTAAATACCTATATTTATATAAATTTATTTTTATCTTTATTTTATTTGCATCTTTCATATTTAGAAAAGTCCTCCTAATATTTTGTCAAATCATATCACATTTTCTGCAAAAAGTCTAGCAATTCATTGATATTACAAGTTTCGACAATTTCCTACATTTTATTATACATGTAAATTTTTAAGTTTCTTTTTGAAAACTATTGCATTTTGTTAACTATTATTATATAATATATTTGTTAACAACACAATTACATACTCCTCCCACCCATAGGAATACTTGAAAGGAGGTGAATTAAGTAATGGCTGGGAGTATAGAAAAAAGAGGAAAAAATAGTTACAGGCTAACAGTAGCTGAAGGATTCGACTTAAACGGAAAACCTATGATACACAGAAAGACAGTACATGGAACTAAAAAAGATGCAGAAGTTGAACTCGCAAAGTTTGTTACTGAAGTACAAAATGGATTAGTTGTTGATGGTAAGTCTCTTAGATTTTCTGAATTTACTGATATATGGAAAAGAGATTATGGTTCAAAAGAACTTGCTCCTACTACATACAAGCGTTATTGTAGAATGTTAGAAACAAGAATTTTACCATACTTCGGACATTTCTACATCAATAAAATTAGACCAACTGACATTATGAAGTTTTATGACTTACTTGAAAAAGATACTCAGTTAGTTAGAAAAAAAGGCAACAATGGTTCAAAGACTAAAAAGCCTTTATCTGGTAAAACGATTTTAGAACATCATAGATTATTAAGAGCGATGCTTCATAAAGCAGTTTATTGGCAATTGATAGTGGCAAATCCTGCAGAGCGTGTTCAAGCACCTAAAGCTAAAAAACCTAAAAGAAGATCTTATGATGATGAGCAAACTAAAATACTATTAGAAAATCTAGAATTACTTTCTGTAGAAGATACTAAGTATAAAGTTGCTATTATTCTAACAATCTTTACTGGCGTTCGTTTAGGCGAGTTAATGGGACTAGAGTGGCAAGATGTTGATTTTAAAAATGGAATTATTAGTATTAATCGTTCTAGTCAATATCTATCTGATATGGGAGTTTTTACAAAAACACCTAAAACAGAAAGTTCTATTAGAGAGATTGCAATACCCGAATTTATCATTTCTTTACTCGAGGAATATAAATTATGCTATGAAGAGCAAAAATCCATTTACGGCGAATTATGGACTAATTCTGATAGGTTATTTGTACAAGCTGATGGCAAACCTATGCATCCTTCTTCAATTAGCAAATGGTTTGTTAGATATGTAAGTACAATTGGATTACCTGTAATTAATTTTCACGGATTAAGACATACAAATGCAAGTTTACTAGTAGCACAAAATGTTGATATTGCAGTTGTTTCTGCAAGACTTGGTCATGCACAAATTAGCACAACATTAGATTTTTATGTACATCCACTGCTTTCTCATAATAGAAAAGCTGGATATGCACTAGAAAACCTGTTATTACCAACAAGGTCTTAATTTTAGCTTTTTTCTAATTTTCACAAACGGAAAGAAAAGCCGTTACAATTTTCACGATATAAAAATAAAAGGCAACTAAGTAAAAAAAATAGATTTCCCATTGCCTTTTATTTTATAAAAAAGTATAAAATTTTAATGATTTTTTGTTAGAATTTAGGTAGTTTGAGGCGATTATTTTACCCAACTTTTACCCAATTTGACATAATAGTGCCTAAAAATGGCATTATTGTAAACAAATTTGAGACAATAAAAAATCACTAAAACCGTTACAGTTCTAGTGACTTGAGTTTGGTTGCGGAGGATGGACTCGAACCATCGACCTTCGGGTTATGAGTTAAAGATCCCACTCTTCCTCATCCACCTTCTCTTTAAATCCCTTTTTAATATACGCTCTACTAACAGCAAATACATTTCCTTGCAATTCTGTAAACTCAATTGCTATATTTCTTATTTCACTATAAATTTCAGTTATCTTTTCATTTGTAACCCAATCTATACCTTTTTCTGATAATTCAACAAAATTAGTATATTTCTTTGAAATAATATAAATAATATAATATATTTCAGAAAATTCTAAATTTAAATCAGCACTTTTAATAATCTTATATAAATCATATATTCTTTTACAAGAATCTATATCAAAATCCTCTACAAATATATAATCATAATAATCGCTAAATAATCTCTTCTTTTGGTTAGTTGCTCTATCTGGAAATCCTTTAAAAGCATATATTAATTGTGCTAACATGATCATTTTTATTGATTCGTTATTTTCAGAAACTATACTTCTTTTTCTCAAATAATCTATACCAAAAGTTTTTAAATAATTTTCTATATCTACTTGAACCTTATCTACAGATTTCAAATCAATATTATCTATAGAATTTTGGCTATTTGTATATTGAGCTATATTTAATCTCAACTCATCATCATTTGATATATTAAAAACTCTTAGTAATATATACGTATTTTTTAATTTATATAACAAATCTTCGATATTATTATCTTCAATTATTTTAAATAACGTAGATATCGTTTGTCCTCCATTAACAATTTGTATATCATTTAATTCAATAGAATATACATTATTAGTTTTAATATTTTTGGAATTTATTTGATTACATACCATTGTAATTCCATTATTATAATAAAAAAAGTTATTCTCATCATTTTTTAACGTTTCTTTAATATTTTTATTATAATTAGTCAATCCTAAATAGCTTCTAACATTATCTCTTAATTGTGATTTTTCTTGAACAAAATTTTTTAAATCAAAATTATCATCTTTCTTTAAATTAGTGTCCTTACGATATTGTTCGTTATTGCATGTTATACGTAATAATTCAAATAAACTAATATTCATTATATATGACGTATTAGTTGAATAATTATCATTTTTAAATAATGATAATTTATCTGTCTCTATAAAAAGATTTGCATCTGTATTAATGTATTCTTCATTACCAATATTATATAAATCATCTAATGTTATTTGTTCTATATGAATTCCTTTTTCTCTTTTAATACTTTCCAATCTTGACTTTAATTCTTCTGAAAAACCATTTTCTTCATTAGAAATAAAATAAAAGTAAACATCATAGATCTGTGAAGTATTTGCAAATATTTCTCTTATTTCTTCAAAATATTCAGCTAACTTCTCATTGTTCAAATCTCTTTTATTATAGTTTTCATCTTCCAATAATGTTAAAAAATTTATTGTTGAATCGATTTCTGTTGATTCAAAACCTTTTCCTTCTTTATATTTTTCTCTATATTTAAAATTCATTATATATATTCTAGCATCATCATTATCTATGTATATTAAATCAATCTTATTATCATTTCCCGCAGTTTTCAATATTGTTTGATTATAATCATAATCAATAATATACTTCTCAAATTCAGCTTTATCATCAATATCAAACATTGATGATAAAATAAATAAGTATAATCCATACCTAGATCTTTTAATTTCAGGTAAATTCACATATTCAGGATAATATTTATCAAATAATTTTAAATTTCTTTGATAAACTGTTTTCCACATATTCAAATTGGCCATAACAATATATCTCCTATCTATTTACTTTACATAGATATATCACAAATTTTACCATTTTTCAACATTTTTCCAATTAATTTGACAAAAAATACCATCCTTCCCGCACTCGGGAAGGATGGCTCAGAATATTCAGTTTTGTTATGCCAAAACATTTTCCAAGTAACTCACCAGAATCTCCGTAAACTTCATCACATCAGAAATCTTCCGGCTCTCGTCCACAGCATGGCAGTAGTCCTCTTCATCATGCTCGACAGCAAACCGCGGTCCAAAAATAACGCAGTTGGGCAACATAGAATTGTATCCAGTTCCCATCGCTACATTCGGCTTCGTCTCGATCCCGAGCACCTCCTCATAGCTTTCCAGCATCTTCTGGATATAAGCCGAATCAGCGTCCACATATGCGGGCAACTTCATTTCCCTGAGATAGCAATTGCAATCATACTTCATGCAAATGTGCATAAGCATCTTGGAAATCATCGAACTGCAAGAGTGCACGCACAACCTGACATTCAAAGTCAACGTCAGTTCATCGCCATCGAGACTGCACCCCACGGGGGTAACAATCGTCTCACACCCTTCTTTACAGTCAATCTCATCTGCTGGAAATCCAACACTCTCCTGAACCGTAGAGTTTTCAATTCTGCTCATCAGTTCAAAAAAGTTCGGAAACTCCTGAACAACTTCCTTGATGTTTCTCAGGTCATCAACAAGCTTCATCAGCGCGTTCTCTCCTGTCTCAGGAATAGAAGAATGCACTGCCTTACCCTCCTGCTGATATGCCTTCTGCCACACCATTGCCACTGCTTTTCCAGGAACCACATTGTTGGTTGCATTCGGTACGTGCAATTGCTTAAGCACCTTAATTCCAGGTACCAAAGCTTTACGCCGAAATTCAACCTCAATGTCCGCATAGCCTCTGCAGCCGTTCTGCACTCCATCTCCGTCAATCGTGAACAAGAACTTAGGCAGCTTAGGATTGCTATGCATATAGCTCTCCATGTCCGACCAATCGCCTTCCTCACAACTTCCGACAATGATTTGCCACGAGTCTGCAATCTTGCCTTCCAGTTCTTTGACAGCATGCAGAACCATGATAGCTGCTGCCTTGTCGTCAACAACCCCACGTCCGTAAATCCTGCCATCTGTGACTTCGCCTAAAGGATTATGCGACCATTCCGATTTTGCAAAAGGTACTGTGTCCAAATGAACAACAATCCCAATTTCCGGAACTCTACATGCCTCTTTGGGCTCGACCACAAGTACCTTGCGTCCTGCTTCAAAACGGGTTACAAATCCCATCTCTTCAGCAATTGCTTTGTACTCTGTCTGGCATTTGACAACGTCTTCCGCGTTGTCTGTAAACGACGGTACTGCGACAATCCGCAATATGTCATTTACAATGTCTTCTTGTCTTAACATTGCCTTTCACCTCATTCTTTTTTTATGTATTATTCTAACTGTCAGAACAACACATATTTCTAGATAACAAAGTATCCAGTTCATATTATACTCTGACTTATGTCAACTGTCAAATAATATCGAATAAAATTACACATTAATAAAATTGTCTTTATTAAGATCTTGATGATTACATAAAAAAAGTAACTACTTATTTAATAGTTACTTTCACCAATTTATTATAATGCTTTCCAAATATCTTCTTTAAATCCTATAAAAATACCTTTATCTGAAATTAATAGTGGTCTTTTTATAAGCATTCCATCACTTGCTAGCAATTCTATTTTTTCTTTATCTGTCATGGTCAATAATTTATCCTTCAGATTTAGCTCTTTATACTTTAATCCGCTTGTATTAAACCACTTTTTCAAGTCATATCCACCTCTTTGTATCCATTCAGTCAATTCTTTAGCAGTCGGCGTATCTTGGGCAATATTTCTATCTATAAATTCAATATTATTTTTCTCTAACCATTTTTTAGCCTTCTGACATGTAGAACATTTTGGATATTCTATAAAAATATTTTTCATTACTCTAAAATTCCTTTCACAAACAATATAATAAGTGCCAACTAATCGTCGGCACTCTATATTTTAACCTACGCCATCAAATTCAACAACTTCAAAATAGCCACACCAATTTTTTCTCCTCTACCCTCATAAGGCCACTCATTAATAGAATATCCAGGATTATCGTTAATCTCGATAATAGAATACTCATCCTTCTCCATGTCATCGATAATAATATCAACACCACAGATTTTTGCGTCAAAAACCCTAGCAGCCTTTTCAGCAATTTTCTTAAACTTAGTAGGCATTATGTCAGTATAGTCAACACTTTCACCACCAGTAGAACAGTTTGAATTAGTTCTTAAGAAAATTCTTCTATTAGCTGAAACAACTGAGTCATAAGTTAAATCTTGAAGTTTTAAAAACTCAACCACTGGCTGATCCATCTTAACAGGAGTTCCTGTAAGAGCATGCCAAGGTTCTTTATTTTTAGCTTGAATTAATTGTTTAATAGTAGATTTTCCATCACCAACAACAGACGCAATACGTCTATGGCAAACACTTAAAACCTTACCATTAATAACTAAAAATCTATATTCCATACCCTTTTTATATTCTTCAATAAGAACATTATTATCAAACTTAAATGCATAATCAATAGCATTTAAAATTTGAGCTTTAGTAGCTTTCTTACTAAAAACTGTTATACCAGTACCATAGTTAGTATTTCTTGGTTTAACAACTAATTTTTTATTATAATACTCTGAAACAAGCTCTTCAATGTCTTGTCTATCCATATCACTATCTAAAAGTATAGCTTCAGGAACTGATAAACCAGCTTCCTTCATTTCTTGTTTAGAAATATACTTGTCATCAGTAATAATTGGAAAAATATAATTGTCCCTATCAGTTTTATTTCCTTCAATTACAAACTCAATATTACCATGACCTCTAAACTCAACCGTACTTTTATTTTCATTTAATACTTCAAAATCAATACCATTTGCAATCGCATCTTTAATAATTGCAACAGATTCTGCAACTAATTTTTTATGCTTTTGCATACAATATCTTTGATTATAAGCATACTCATTATATTTTTCAGACAATTTTAATATTGTCTCTTTTGAGTATCCTTTCTCTTTTTCTTCTCTAGAAACCTTTTCTTTTAACTCTTCTACAATAGCTTCAATTCCTCCGTTGCATTTTAAGTTCAATTTTTTATCAGTTTCTAATAAAGCCTTTTGTAAATCTTTTAAATTCTTGATTTCTTTGTCTCTCAAACACATAAAAATTGAAGAAACAAAAAACATTAAATCATTTTGACTTATCCCATATCCGTCAAATATATTTAATCTGATATTGCTTATAACAACATCTTTTTTATTTGCTTTAACCTTAATTTTACCATAGTTTCTCTCAGCTAAATCAGCCACAACTTCCATATTTTCTTTTATTTTCAAATATGCTTCTTCTAAACTTTCTGGTAAATCATAGTCTTCTTTCAATTCTTCATAAAATTCTTTATCAATTTGTAAGCTAATTTTTCCTTTTGCCAACACTTCATCATTATAAAATGATGAAGCATAAATCATTTCACCTAACAAATGAAGTTCATTTACAACAACATTTGTTACTTCCTGCATTTTTATATATGCATCTTTATAATTTGAAGATGAAACTTTTAATCTTAAAACAGAATCATCATCTTCATCAATTGTACTTATAAATATATTTTTTTCTTTATTCCCAAATGCTTTAGGAAATGCTTTTGTGGACTTTCTTCCACTAAAAGAACATCTTATCGCATCTCTTTCGATACCTATTATATACTTTCCTTGTTTCATATAATTCACTCAACTTTCCACGTTATTTTTACGCATATTCCACATTAATACTTTGTAATACTGGAACTCTTTCATTACCTTCAACTGTATCGCCAATATTTAAAGTAACTTGAAGAGCATCAATAGCTTTTATTCTATGATATACAATCATGTTTCCTTCTTTTGAATTAATAAATCTCCTATATTCTTTAGTATTATTTCTAATAACTTCTAATAGTTCTTCATTTAATTCATTGTAAGCAGTTCCACAACCATTAAAATCAAAAACTTTTTCTTGATGATTAATATCTTTTTCTCCTGATAAATCAATTTCTAAAACAAAAGTTGGTGCTTCCACCATTTTGTTTTTCTTATCAAGAACTTCATAATATCCAACTATTCCTAATTGAACATTAATTGCCTCATCATTTAATTCTCTAACAGCCTTGCAAACTGAATTCATACTATTTTTATTTCTACAATCTATTTCACATATCAATCTAATATTTTCATTTTTATTAATCTCATATGCACCTTTTATTGCAGATTTAAATAGCTGTTTTCCAACACCTCTAACCCTACTTCCGTCTCTAAATGTAGCATCACAACTTGATAAAACACCAGTTATAGATAAAACATTTTCATTTTTAGTTGGAAAATATGGGTTATCAGATATTGAGCTGTTGTTTTCCATTTTAACTGTAGTAGCTCCAATAATTGCATCATTACCTAATTCATCTTTTTTAGTAGCAATTATCACTGGATACTGTACTGCATTATCAGTAATTGTACTAATATTAGGTATATGAATAAAATCTCTATTACCTGTAAAGTTTGTGTCATAAAAATATGCTAATCCAAATAACATGTCTCTCATTTTTTCTTCATTGTTAATTGATTGAAACAAATAAAAGTCAACGTTATCTAAGTTAGTTTTGTTAAATAAACTTTCGTTAAAACTTTTTGTATCCTCCTCCGTTTCTCTAATATAATAATTAAATGTTCTTTCTTTAAGGCTTGACCCAAAAATCTGCGTTCGGGGTTTCACCTTATCTTTCTTTTTCATCGAAAAATTCTCCTCTTTTATAATATTCGTAAATAATATATATAGTCCTAAAATAGGGCTTTTCAGGAGTATATTTACCAATACACTATAATTGTACAAGGGTTACGGTCTAAAAGCAATCTGTAAAAAAATTCAAATTTTTCTTGTTTTTGTCAAAATTTTGAAAAAATTTTGATTTAGTATTTCATTTGCTTAACCAGATACCTCTTTTTATCTCGTTTTTTCTCGTTTTTACGCTCAAATCGACTTGACAAATTCAGAAGTGCCTCACTGTCTCATTCTCATCTTTCAAAATTACATAAAACTTTTATTTATTTGATTATGTTAACATTATATGATATAATCTCTGTCACGAAGATTTTTCTTCGAAATAAAACAAGGAGTTTTTGACTATGTATAGCAAACCGAACGAAGTATTAAACCTCGAAGGCATCAAGCGGCTTGATTTAATCCACTCTGGAAAAGCCAACGATGTCTTCGCCACCAGCAACGCCTTCATCTACGAGATTGAGTCCACCGACCGCGTCTCTGCCAGCAACGGCGCCAAGAAGGATGTGATCCCCGGAAAAGGTGTTTCCAACAACACCATCTCCACAGCCATCTTCAAGTACCTTGCGGATCACGGCATTCCTACCCACTTTGTGGGCGACGGGACTACGCCGGCTTCCAAGTTCGTACTGGCCGCCGATATGATCCCTCTGGAGGTGATTGGCAGACTCAAGACCGCAGGCAGCTTCTGCAAGAGGTATGAGTGCCCTGAGGGCATCGAATTCGATGAACCATTTGTCGAGTTCACCTATAAGAGTGATACCTCTGGTGATCCGCCCATCGACCGCAAGACCATCGCAGCCCTTCTGGATCAGATGCAGCTGGAAAACGAAAGAGAGATTGCTCTTCTGGAGTTTTACACCAGCCGTATTGCTGAGCTGCTACAGGAGTTCTGGCTCCACTTCGGCGTGGAGATCATCGACTTTAAGGTTGAATACGGTCGGCTGGAAAATGGCGAGATTGTTCTTTGTGATGAGATCTCTCCTGACACCTGCCGGCTGATTGACCTTGAGACTGGTGAAAAACTGGACAAGGATCGCTTCCGCGAGGACATGAAGGATCCTGAGAAAGGCTACAACGAGCTTCTCGCACGGTTATGCAACAACTGAATTCATAGCAAATAAGCAAAACCTAAGGCACTGCTTCGGACTTCCGAAGCAGTGCCGCTTTTTATTTAATTCTATATCATCAAAGCTAAATGATACACTAAATTAGTACACATACAAACTAATACTCCTAAAACTGTTGGAATCAAAAATGAAACCCAAACCCATTTATTGCTACCAGATTCCTTTCTAATAGTAAGTAATGTAGTCATGCATGGAAAATGTAAAATAGTAAAAATCATAACATTAATAGCTGTAAGTATCGTCCAACCATTTGCCATCAATACCTTCCCTATTTCTAGAGCACTTTCAATATTCACCATAACCCCTTTATTCATATACATCATAAGAACAATAGGCAAAACAATTTCATTTGCAGGAATTCCAAAAATAAAAGCAGTCAATATATATCCATCAAGTCCCATAAGCTTTGCAAAAGGGTCAAAAAAGCTTGCAATATGATAAAGCATTGAAAAACCATTAACATCAATATTAGCCAATAACCAAATAATAATACCTGCAGGAACAGCACTTAAAATTGCTCTTCCTAATACAAATAGCGTTCTATCTAAAATAGATCTAACAATTATACTAGAAACATTAGGCTTTCTATATGGAGGTAACTCTAAGAAAAATCCTCCACTTTCTCCTTTAAGCAATGTCTTTGATAATATTTTAGAAACCATTATTGAAAAAAATATTCCCATTAAAATAGTTAACATAACAGCAAAAGTAGAAATAATACTTCCAGTAAATCCACCAACAGATCCTGCAAAAAATATAGTTGCAATTGTAATTAAAATAGGAAATCTTCCATTACATGGAACAAAACAATTAGTAACAATAGCTATCAATCTTTCACGTGTAGAAGTCATTATTCTGCATCCCACAACTCCAGCAGCATTGCAACCAAATCCCATACACATAGTAAGTGCCTGTTTTCCTGAAGTACCAGCTTTTCTAAAAAAATTATCCAAATTAAAAGCAATTCTAGGCAAAACACCTACATCCTCTAACAAAGTAAACATAGGAAAAAATATAGCCATTGGAGGTAGCATTACACTAACAATCCATGTAACCGTTTGATAAACACCATCAACTAATAAATTACTAATCCACATAGGAATATTCATAAACTCAAAAAAGTATATTAACGGATCTCTTCCCAGTTCAAATAGCCACGATAAAAACTTTGATGGATAATTTGCTAAAACAATTGTAATCCAAAATACAACACCCAACATCCCAATCATTATAGGAATGCCCCATTTTTTAGAAGTCAAAATTTTATCAAATTTCAAATTTCTTTCTAAGCTCATATCCTCTTTTGAAACAACTTCTTCTGCTATTCTTGACGCCTCTTCAACTATCTCTTCACTATTATTAAATTTTCTAATTGCCTCTTCATTCTCAGTAATTTCACACATTTTAAGCTTTACTTTTTCTAAAGTATCTTTTTTCATTGCAACAGTTCCTATAACTGGAACTCCTAACATTTCAGACAATTTATCTAAATCAATTTTTATTTTCTTCTTTTCCGCTTCATCTAACAAATTAACACAAACAACAACTTTAGATGTAAGTTCTAAAATCTGCAAAACTAAATTTAAGTTTCTCTCTAAAGCAGTAGCATCTACTACTATTACTAATCCATCATAATTTTTACTAGCAATAAAATCATATGTAACATCCTCTTCTTTTGAATATGAACTAAGCGAGTATGTACCAGGCAAATCAGCAATCAAAATCTTTTTATCTTTATAATTACATACTCCAAAACTACTCTCAATCGTCTTTCCCGTCCAATTTCCAGTATGTTGATGCATTCCAGTAAGTCCATTAAAAATGCTACTCTTCCCTACATTTGGATTACCTGTCATACCAATTATAAAATCAAAATCTTCATTAACCAAAATATTAGTATCCACCGCCAGTTTATTCCCGGTTGAATTTTTAGTAAGTCCCACGTATCACTTCCTCCTTATAGTTCATTATATTCAGAACTTACAAATTTGTTGACACTCTATATTTTTTATAAGATAATGAATTTAATCTAAAAAAAGGAATTTTAAAAAGGAAGAAAAATTATGAAAAATTTTAATGATATTTATCAAAAAATTTACCAAGAAAACATCCATATCGAAGAAAATAGAAAGGTATATTTAAAACAATCACGTCAAAGAACGTTAATAGCAATTGTAATTTTAACAATAATAACTTTTATAGTTCTAGGATCAAATCTAACTTTTTTATTACCATTTGTAATATTCTCAGGAATAATTATCCTACTTATAGCTTCAACTTATAAATCAAAAGATTACCAAAAAGATTATAAGGGTAAAATTATTACATCTCTTGTAAGTACTTATGATGAAAATTTGCATTTTGATTTAACTCAATCCATTTCTAGTTCAATATATAATAAGGCAGAATTTGAATTTTATGATAGATTTCACTCAAATGACTACATCTATGGAAAAATAAACGGTATAATCCCTATTCAATTAGGTGATATTCATACTGAAAATGTACACACGGACAGTGATGGGCACACTACTTATACAACAGTTTTTAGAGGATTATTCTCTGAAATTACACTTCCCAAAAATTTACTAAGTACTATAAAAATAAGATCTGATAAAGGAATGTTAGGAAAATTACTTTCTAATAAAACGCAAGTTGAAATGGATTCACAACAATTTGAAAAATATTTTGATGTGTTTACAACTGATAAAATCTTAGCCGTAAGAATTTTAACTTCAGACATCATGAATTATATGATAGACTTTAAATTACAAAACAAAGTAACTTTTGAATTGACTATTAAAAATCGCTCTATGTACCTTAGAATTCACTGTGATGATATGTTTGAAGGTAAACTTTCTAAAAGTGCTCTTGATTTTGAAACACTACATAAATACTATAGATTTCTTAACTTTATGTGTGAACTAAACGAAAAAATATATAACGTAATACAAGAAAAGGATATCTAACATGGATTCAAAAGATTTTGATAAAATTTATAAAAAAGTATATTCTAAATGTGTTAATAAATCATACGAAAAATATATGAAAAAATTAGAAATAGATCAAAATGAAAAAATAGATAAAGCTACTTACTTTTCATTTTTTTAATGGGTTTATGCAGTTTACTATGTATGTATTTTATGGGGCAACATAATTTAATAGGATTCCTATTAAATTCCATTCTATTTGGATTAGCTATGGTTCCTTCTACATTATCTGTTAAGACTAAAAAAAAATACAACAATTTAGATTATAAAGCAAATGTCTTAAATACTTTACTATCTATATATGACAGCTCATTACAATTTTCATCTACAAAAGGAATGAACAAAGAACTATATAGCAATGCTGAATTCGGAAGATATGATGTTTATAACTCAACTGAACATGCCTTTGGATTTTTAGATAATGTTATTCCTATTCAATTTGGTTATACTTTCGCTCAAAATAAAAATATAGAAAAAGAAATGTCTAACGGCCATTATGGTATTTTTCAAGGATTATTTTCAGTTGTAAAATTACCTGTTGATACTGAAAATGTTTTAAAAATACACCAAAATTTTGATAAAGGTGATTTGCAAATGGACTCCGAAAAATTTGAAGACTATTTTGATGTGTATACAATAGATCAAAACTTAGCTATGAGAATTTTAACTTCTGATATAATGAATTATCTTATTGAACTTAGTGAAAACTTTAGATTTGAAATGACTATTAAAAAGAATTTTATATATATCAGACTTTATTCACAAGAAAAAGTCTTAGAAGGTTTAGACCAAAACCATTGTATTAATTATGACATACTTTATAACGACTACAATTTCATATCAACCATCTGTGAACTGAACAAAAAGATATATTATTCTATACAAGAAAAAGATATATAACCACTATCATTAACTTTTAGTTTTTGATATAATATTTATATATTAATAAAAAGGAGAAACACGAAATGCCAACTATAATAACTTGCATAGTAATATTTATACTATTATTCATACTACTAACATATAACGGTTTAGTAAGGAAAAGAAATGCAGTTAAGCAATCACGTTCATCAATAGACGTATACTTAACACAAAGATTTGATTTAATTCCAAATCTTATTGAAACAGTTAAAGGTTATGCATCTCATGAAAAAGAAATTTTTGAATCAATAACAAAACTAAGAACTGAATATAATCAAACAAAAGACTTATCTAAGGCTTCATTATTAAATAGCCAAATAGATAAAATTCTATTAATTGGTGAAAATTACCCAGAATTAAAATCAAGTGAAAACTTTTTACACTTACAAAAAACACTAACTAAAATGGAAGATCAACTTCAAGCAGCTAGACGTTTGTACAACATTGACGTAACTGCATACAATACATCATTACAAACCTTCCCTACAAATATAATATCAAGTGTATTCAATTTTAAAGAAGAAAATTTATTCGAATTAGAACCTGGAAAAGCTGCTAACATAAAAGTTAATATATAAAAATAAGTGAGTAATACTACTCACTTATTTTTATTCTATCAAACCAATAAATAAAATACCCAATCACAATAAAAACAGCCGTCAAAGAAATAATATTCATAGCAACTTGTGAAAACCCAATCAACTCAACATCTATAAAAGCATAAACATACTTACTAATATGTGCATTAATTCTATCAATATTATCCACTCCAGATTGAGCAAAAATAAATCCCAAATATAAATACGGTCCAATAGTCCAGTACAAAGGATCATACCATTTGAATTTTCCTTTTTCATCAAATAAAACCCAATCAAACAATGTAAAAACAGGTATAATATAATGAAAAATAATATCAACTAATTTTAATGTTTGATATGGATTAATTTTTAAAGCATATGGTATCAAAATAAAATGATACACAGACATTGTAAGCAAAATCGAAATAAGTATTTCACCTCTTATATGTGTCAAAAAAGTAGTTGAACCATATAATCCATCATTTCTAATATCAGCAACAGTTTTTACTACTAAACATCCAAAAAATACAATACAAAATAAATTGCTTATTATTGTAAAATATAATAAATTTGCTCGTTTAAACTCTCCATTAAATAACCCAAAATCATAAATTAAAGCAATACTTCCTACAATAAAAGCAAGTAATCTGTAAACTAAAGCTACTCCTCTATTTTTTATACACATTCTCTATTCTCCTAATCCAAAGCTAATTCCTATAGCACTATTAATTTTTCCCATAACTTGCTCATCATCAATATGTCCAATTTTTTCTTTTAATCTACTTTTGTCTATTGTTCTAATTTGCTCAGCAAGTACAATAGAATCCGTTTTTAATCCAACTTCTTTTGAATCAATTTCAATATGTGTAGGCAATTTATTTTTTCCAATTTGAGAAGTAATTGCTGCAGCTATAACAGTTGGACTATATTTGTTTCCAGTATCATTTTGAACTATTAAAACAGGTCGTATCCCTCCTTGTTCTGACCCTACAACGGGGCTTAAATCAGCATAAAACATATCCCCTCTTTTAATTACCATATAATCACTCCTACTAGTTCTATATATCAAATTTGTAAATTACTATATATTTAATTTTTTACTTACAATAATTTGAAACTACTATATTCTATGATAATTGTCTGGTTATTGTTTATATCCTTTATTTCTATTCTCTCAATCTGATTTTTACTACGACTAAAATACAATACTTTATGAGTAGTATATTTATTAGAATTCAATGTTTTTACAGAAACTATATAATAATCATCCTTAATTTTCACATCTTTTTTATCATCTGATTTATAATCTTGAACAAAAGTCATAAAATCAATTGGATTATTAAATAACTCTTTATAATCAGCAAAAATTCTAGGTAAACCAAGTTCTGTATTTTTAATTGTTAACTTCTCATCCTCGTATTCTAAAACAACTCCACTATTAGTACCTTCACTAATAATTTCTTGAATAGATTTACCATTTTCATTTGTTTCTTTAAGCAAATATGTATTAGTATTTTTATTGCTATTTACCGTAATTTTTGCTTCTAAAGTATAATTCTTCATGCCTAAAATATACTCATCTAATTCATTTACATCTTTGATAGTTTTATTATTTCCAGGAATGAAAAATTTATAACAATAAAAAATAGAAATTACTAAAATAAAAATAATAGCAACAATAAATATTTTTTTCTTCATAGCCCCACCTCTTATAAACTATATTCTTTAAAGAAAAAAATATTATATTATGCTATTACAATATTTCCCCAAAAAAGAAAGATATTATTAGTTTTAACTCTAATAATATCTTTTCAAGAAACTTTCTTTATTTTTCAATTTTGTCTTTTAACTTTGCCAAATTTTTAGATAAGCTTATAACATCTAGTGGAATCTCAATCAATTTATTATCTACTGCCACATAATCAACTATTTCTATATCTGACAAATCCATCGCATTTTCTAATTCTTTTACGATATAGTGTAATTGCACACAATGTGGTGATTTATCTACAGTAGCAAAAACCAATTTTTTAATACCTTTTCTTGCTACCATTCCAACCATTTTAGTTACAACCATATTTAAATGATCTCTTTCTAAGCAAACTTCATATATATCAGAAGATATTTTTTCTAATTCTTCATATGCTTTAGGTTGCATAGCCTTTAAACAACTACCTACTACAATCATTACTTCTGGAACATCAAAACAATTTGTCTTCAATAAATCTTTCATATACTACTTCTCCTATAGTTCATTTACTATCACTACTATATCATATTTTTTTTAAATTATCCAACCTTACTAGAAATTTCTTTTCTCATTTTAAGCATAATCTTTTTTTCCAAACGTGAAATATAACTTTGAGAAATTCCAAGCATATCTGCAACTTCTTTTTGAGTCTTCTCTTTATGCCCCTCCATACCAAAGCGCAAATTCATAATATACTTTTCTTTGTCTGTAAGCTTTGATATAGCTATTTTTAAAAGTTTATGGTCAACTTCTTCTTCTAAATTTTTATATATAATATCTTCATCTGTACCTAAAACATCAGAAAGTAAAAGTTCATTTCCATCTCTATCTTGATTTAATGGTTCATCAATAGATAGTTCTCCTTTTATCTTGTTATTTCGTCTTAAATACATTAAAATTTCGTTTTCTATACAACGTGAAGCATATGTAGCCAGCTTAATATTTTTCCCTGTATTAAACGTATTTATTGCTTTCATTAATCCAATCGTTCCAATTGAAATTAAATCTTCTAAATCAATCCCTGTATTTTCAAACTTTTTAGCAATATATACTACTAATCTTAAGTTTCTCTCTACTAAAATTTGTTTTGAATTACTATCTTCTTCATCTATTTTAGAAAGCACATCCATTTCTTCATCAGCAGAAAGTGGAGGCGGCAATGTTTGGCTTCCATTAATATAAAAAACTGGTAATTTATCAACATCCTTTTTAGTAATTTTCCTATAAAAATCTTTTAATATTTCAATTATATTCATAAGCTACATACCCTTTCATCTAAAGTTTCTAATCCAAAAATACCAGAATAATTATTGTTATCACTAATATTTTCACTGCATATTCCAATAACTAAATCATTATAGAGTTTTTTAGTCTCTACATCTTGGACATATGAAGGTTTTATTCCTAATAAAAATCCACTACTATTTCCAAGAGACCTATAAGGAATTAAAAACATACCTAATGGAATTTCTGCTTCTCCTCTAATTATCATTTCAAAATTTTCGCCACACTTTTCACAAATCAGCTCATTTAACGCTTCTTTTTCCACAATTATCACAGGCCTATCTGTGTATGGTTCTTTAAGTAAATTTCCAGTATCTAAAAAAACATTTACTTTAAACTCTAAATTATCAATACCAATAATAATTTCTTTAAAAACCTTTTTATTTCTCTCTTTCAAAATAAAATACAATATTGCAAAACCTATAAAAGCAGAACTAAAAACAAAAATCAAACTAAAATTGCCAACTAAAACTCCTCCAACTATCTTAAATATTCCATCATTTTTAAGATTCATAAGTGCAAAAGAAATTCCTCCAAATAAAAAACTAATAAAATAAAATACTAACAATTCCTTTAAAAAAATTTTAATTTTGTTTGGTTTAAATGCAATCCATATTACTAATAAAGAAATAATAATTTGTAAATATCTTACCGAAAAGAATAACTGCAAAAGATAAAATAATGTTCCTATAATACTAGCTATTAACTTTCTTAAAAATCCTGTTTTTAAATTCAAGATTATCGATTCAGACAACACTATTGACAAATTCATAATTACATTCTCTATAAAAATTACATCAATATATATTGTCAAAATACTCACTCCCAAATTTTTATTTTCAGATTACTTGTGCTTATCTTATCAAGTTAATTTCAAAAAACATGTCATTTTTTATTGCAGAAAAAAAGAAATAATCTACAACAAGTAGATTATTTCTTGTAATTTTTCTATATATATTTTTTATCTGACAATAATGGATAATTTATTTCATGTTTTTATTTTTTCTTAAAAATGTAGGAATATCTAATTCATTTGGATTAGTAGGCTCTGTAGATTTAGGATTCATTTTTTCCCAGGCTTTATTTACTATATCAGTAGCTTTTTGAGCCTTTTCATCTTCATTTTCAAATCCAGTTGCAATAACTGTAATTTGAATTTCGTCTCCCATTGAATCATCTGTTACAGAACCGAAGATGATATTAGCTTCTGGATCAGCACTACGTTGAACAAGTTCAGCAGCTGTATTAGCTTCATGTAATCCAACATCACTACCACCAGTAATGTTAATAATAACTCCTCTAGCTCCTTCAATAGATGTTTCTAATAATGGAGATTGGATAGCTTCTTTAGCAGCATCTTCTGCTCTATTTTCTCCTGAAGCTCTACCTACACCCATGTGAGCCATTCCTCTATCTAACATTATAGTTTTAACATCAGCAAAGTCTAAGTTAATTAATCCAGGTACAGCAATTAAATCTGATATACCTTGAACACCTTGTCTTAGAACATCATCTGCCATTCTAAATGCTTCAATAATAGATGTTTTTCTATCAATTATTTGTAATAATTTATCATTTGGAATTACAACTAAAGTATCAACCTTACCTTTTAAACTCTCAATACCTCTTTCAGCTTGAGCAAGTCTTTTTTTACCTTCAAAAGTGAATGGTTTTGTAACAACACCTATTGTTAATATTCCCATTTCTTTAGCAGTTCCAGCAACTATTGGTGCAGCACCAGTTCCTGTTCCACCCCCCATACCAGCAGTAACAAAAACCATATCAGCTCCACGTAATGCTTCAGCTACTTCTGTACGACTTTCTTCTGCAGCCTGTGCTCCTATATCAGGGTTTGCACCAGCTCCCAAACCTCGAGTAAGTTTTTCTCCTATTTGAATTTTTGTAGATGCCTTTGACAATTGAAGAGCTTGTCTATCTGTATTAACTGAAATAAATTCTACATTTTTAATTCCTGCATCAATCATTCTGTTAACAGCATTGTTTCCTGCTCCTCCAACACCAATTACTTTGATTGTGGCTGTGCCATCCATCATGTAGTTGTTATTGTTATCCTCATTTTCCATTATCATAAGGTAATTCCTCCTTTAAATATATATATAATTTTAATTTATACTATGTAAACTAAAAAACTAATTATGAATAAAAAAAGTCTCTAACTTTTCCTATTATTTTTTTTAATCCAGATTTTTCTGAATTAGTATCTATCGTACTAGACACAGTTTTTGAAAAAGATCTAGAAGATATATATCTTACAAGTGCATAACTTGTTCTATATGTTGATTTAATTGTAGTAATTAGTCTAGATGTTGAATTTTTAACTGGTATATTTAAAATAATTTTTCCTGCCATATCACTTTTGTTAATATTAGTTATACCATCACCAGTTAAAATAACATTGTTAATATTATTTTTTAATCCTTGTGCAATAATCTCTTTATTAACTAAAGAAAATATTTCTTCAACTCTAGCTTCTATAATTTCTACAAGATCAGAACTTTTAATAGTTTTATTTTTCCCATCTTCTGAAGTATATGTAGTTAAACTAATATTAGTATCATTATCAATAAATGATTTTAAAGCAAGTCCATATTGACGTTTTAATTTATCAGCTTCTTCTTTAGAAATATTAAGTACATATGCAATATCACTTGTAATATTGTCTCCTCCTAATGGAAGCGTAGCATTATATAAAAATGTATTTCCTCTAAAAACCCCTATTTCTGTATTTCCTGCCCCCATGTCAAGAATCATAACATTATCTGTCAATTCTGCGACATCTAAAACAAGATTTCTTTCTGCAAGTGTTATTGGAACTATACCATCTATTTCAATACCTGCTTTTTTGCAAATACTAGTTATCTTTTTAATATAAACTTTGTCTGCTAAAACTATTTGAGCATATAATGTAAAACTTGAGCAATGACTTCCAGTTGGATCTTCCATATTAGTTCCATCTTCTAAAACAAATTTATCAGGAATAACATCAATACAAGTTTCACTATCAGGAATATCTATATCTCTAACAGCTGAAAGCGCTCCATTTACATCCTTTTGAGAAACACCCTCTATTCTATCTTTAACATCCCTTACTACACTATTTTGAACAATTGTAGTATATTTTCCAGAAATCGTTATATAAGCAGAACTAATCTTAAAATCAGCTATTTCTTCAGCTTCCCTAATTGTTTTTGCAATTGCTACTGATATAGCTTCTTCATCAATGATTTGTCCTCGTGAAATACCGAGTGCATTTACTGCAAGTGTTACAAATTATCTCAATCTGTTTGAAATTATTAACTTCACCAACAACCGTACTGACCTTAGAAGTACCGATGTCAATGCCAACAATTATATCACCGATTGCCAAGATAATTCCTCCAATATTTCTCTTTCTTTAATATGTCTAAGGATATTACAATTTTCGCAAAAAGTCAATAGAAAACGTCACGTTTTTGTAATCCTTTTGTAACCCTTTTGTAATAAAAATTTCATAAATCGATTATTACTATATAATACTTTCTTTCAAAAATCAACAAAAAGCGACATATTTTTAAAATTATTTTATATTTAATTATTACATAAAAATTTTCCTTAAAAATTTCTCACATTCATCATAAGTCTCATAAGTATTTATCTCATTTCTAATAATAGTAGCATTCTTCATTCCTTTTACATACCAAGCTACGTGTTTACGCATTTCTCTAATTGCCGTATATTCTCCTTTTTCATCTATTAACATGTTATAATGCAAAATAATTGTTTTTAATATTTCTTCATTATCCGGTTTTACAAACTCTTCTCCTTTTAAATAAGAATCAACTTCCTTAAAAATCCATGGATTCCCTAATGTTGCTCTCCCTATCATTATCCCATCACAATTAGTTTGCTCAAACATTTTTTTAGCTGTATCACCATTAACAACATCACCATTACCGATAACAGGAATACTAACCGCCTCTTTAACTTTTTTAATAATTTCCCAATCAGCTTCTCCTGAATAAAATTGTGTTCTTGTTCTTCCGTGAACAACGATTGCACTTGCTCCCGCTTCTTCTATTACTTTAGCCGCTTCAACTGCAACAATATTTTCTGCATCCCACCCCTTACGAATCTTAACTGTAACTGGGACACTCGATACACTAACAACTTTTTTAACAATTCTAGATACTAAATCCAAATCTAATAAAAGCTTACTACCATCTCCATTTTTAACAACCTTTGGAGCAGGACACCCCATATTAATATCAATAATGTCAGCCTTATCATTTAAAAATTTAGCAGACTCAGCCATAATATCAGGATCATTTCCGAAAATTTGCATAGAAACAGGACGTTTTTCATTCTCAGTATTAATCATTTTTAAAGTTTTTTCATCATTATAAACAATAGCACGAGAACTAACCATCTCAGTTTCAACAAGTCCAGCACCATTTTCCTTACATAATTTTCTAAAAGGTAAATCTGTAATTCCTGCCATAGGAGCAAGTAATATATTATTATCTAATTCTACATTTCCGATTTTCAATTTTTTTAAATACATCAACTTTCTCCTTTCTATATTCTTTTCCGTCATCAGGGTGAAAATTATTGTTTTCTCCGCCAACAGGCTAAAAAAAGAATTATTATTTTTATAACACTCGTCATTAGGTTAAGAAAAGAAGCGTTATATCACTAGGCAAAATTTTATTTTAAAACCGGAATGTACGAGTGTACCTGAGGATTTTAAAATGGAATTTTAACGACGTGAAATGACGCTTATCTTCTTAACGCTATTCAATAAATATAGCCTTCTGACGCCTAGCACTAACATTAAGCACAAGCCCAATACAAATAAAATTAGTAAGTAATGAGCTACCACCATAACTAACAAAAGGCAAAGGAACACCAGTAATAGGTAATAGTCCCATAGTCATACCAATATTTTCAAGCATATGGAAACATAAAATTCCTGCAATACCAATTGTAATATATGAACCGATATTATCTTTTGCAGTTTTGGCAATATATACAATTCTAGTAATTAAAATAACATACGTAATAATAATCATACCTGCAAAAACAAATCCCATTTCTTCACCAATAGCTGAGAAAATAAAATCTGTGGTCTTAGGATGTAAGTACCCTAATTGAGTCTGGTTTCCTTGAAGAACTCCCATACCTAAAATCTGGCCTGCACCAATAGCAAGTTTGGATTGAATTATATTATATCCTGCACCACGAGGATCGCTTTCTGGATGTAAATAAACCTCTATTCTAGAAAGAGCATGTGGTGGCAAATTCATATAAATTACAGGCACTAAAACTGCAATTATTGCTATAGCTGCTATGATATACTTCTTGCTAATTCCTGAAACAAATAAAATAAAAATTGTAGCAAAAATATAACTACTCGCTGTTCCTAAATCAGGTTCAGCAACAATTAATATAATTGGCACTCCCGCTATTAAAAGAACTGCAAATAATTTATAAAATTTGTTAATTTCTTTTCTATTTCGTGCTTGCAATAAATTAAGAGCATATGCCATAAATAAAATTGTAGCAATCTTCCCTAACTCAGAAGGTTGAAATGAAAAACCTGCTATATTAAACCAACTGCTAGCTCCATTAATTGCTTCTGTAAATAAAACTAATATCAATAGAAAAACACATGCACCATAAAAAACTGGCGCTATTTTTAAAATCTTATCATAATCAATTACAAACGCCAAAATAAAAAATGGTATACTTATAATAATCCATTGTATTTGTTTAAAAAACTCTTCATGCTCATAATTCTGACTAGTAGAAAAGAGTGCCACCATTCCGATTCCTAAAAGAATCAGTACACAAATAAGCACTCCCCAATCTAAATTCTTAAATAATTTTTTTCTCATCTAAAACCTCATCATAAGTGTAGTTTTATATTATTTATCATCATCTTCTTCATCGTCATCTTGTTCTTCCTCTTGCTCATCGTCTTCTGATTCGCCATTATCTTCTATTTTTTCGTTCTCTTCGCTTTCTTCAGACTCATCTTCTGCTACATCTTTTGACTCTTCAGAATTTTCTTGCTCTGTCTCTTTTTCTTCTTGATTTTCCATTTCTTCTTGTTCTAATATTTTCTCAGCTTTAAGCTCATTTTTAATATTAACTATAGGAATATTAGCATATAAAGCTGGAGCTCCAGTAGTCCCATCTTCATTAGCTTTATTAGTTAATCTAACATCTATCTCTTTTTCATCAACTTCTATATATTTTTTAATAACATCTATAATTTCTTGTTTCATTAAATCTAAAAAATCAGCAGATACATTAGCTCTATCTTGCATCAAAACTAAATGTAATCTTTCTTTAGCTGTATCTTTAGAACTTTCATCTGCAGTTGGTCCTTGTTTTAAAACCCTCTTAAAGAAAGTTGTTAATCCTTCAAACATTCTATTACCTCCAGTTTTTATTTTTTGCTAAATATTCTTTTAAACTTAGCAAAGAAACCAGTTTCTTTTCCTGGTACACTAACTTCTATATTTTCTCCTAAAATTCTTCTTGAAATTTCAATATATGCTTTTCCTGAAGGTGCTTTTTTATTTGAAATAACAGGTTCACCTTTATTTGTTTGTGTAATAATAAATTCATCATCTGGAACAACACCGATAAGATCAATTGAAAGTAAATCAACTATATCATCAACATCCATCATCTCACCTTTTTTTACCATTCCTGGACGTAATCTATTAACAATTAATTCTGGATTTTTAATATCAGATGATTCTAATAATCCTATAATTCTATCAGCATCCCTAATAGCTGAAATTTCTGCAGTAGTAACAACAATTGCTCTATCTGCGCCAACAATCGCATTTTTAAATCCTTGTTCTATACCTGCAGGACAATCTATTAAAATATAATCAAATTCTTCTTTTAATTTTACAACTAACTCTTTCATTTGCTCTTCATTTATAGCTGTTTTATCTCTAGTTTGAGCAGCTGGAAGTAAAAATAATTCTTTGAAACGTTTATCTTTAATTAAAGCTTGTCTTACTTTACATTTTTCTTCTATAACATCAACTATATCGTAAACTATTCTATTTTCTAACCCCATAACAACATCTAGGTTTCTTAAACCAATATCAGTATCTACTAAAGCAACTTTTTTCCCTGCTAAAGCTAATGCTGATCCTAAATTAGCTGTAGTTGTAGTCTTTCCAACTCCACCTTTCCCAGATGTTATAACTATAACTTCTCCCATAAAATCCTCCATTTCTATTCTTATTTTCAACTTAATTTCATGAGCAATATTTATCTCTTTTTTACTTTTATATCTTATATTTTTTTGAGTAAAAAGTCAATGAATATTGTAATATTTTTGTAATATTTTATTTTTCTTATCTCCCTAATCAATTCCAGCTTTAGAAAAAAAATTACTTCATAATATAAGTTCCAAATTTAACAAATTCTTTTCATAAAATAGTCTTTAAAAATATAAATTGATTATTATTGATTATTATTATTTCTTCTTATATAATAGGTTCACAATAAACTTAAATTATAAGGAGGAAAATTTATGCGTAGAAAAAAGAAAATACTTTTAAACCTACTAAAAATAATAGTTGTTGTTGGTATTGCTGTCATAATATACTTTGCTTTCTTCAAGCAAAAGAAAAAAATTGACACTACAGATACAAAAAATCAAGCAGACAAACCTATAGAATTAGTACCAGTAAATGGAACACCAAAAGAAATAGAACTTCCCGAAAACATCTACTCCGTAGATAATACAAGTTCTGAACAAACACCAGATACTAATAAAACTTATAAACCATCAACAGGAAATTCTGATAAATATTTAATTTCAATATTAGCTAATAATGAAGTTACATTATTAATAGGAAATGACTCAGCTAAACTAATAACTGAAACTTCTCCACTTCAAATTGGCGCAGAATATACTGTTCAAGGAATCGAATCAGATTTAAAAGCAGCTTATTGCTTTAATGTAGCTGGATATGATTATCCTATTTTACTACTACTTTCTCAAAATGGTACTGTTACATATGTTAATACTGAAGAAGGATATAAAACAGGTAACTTTGCCGTAACTGGAAGACTTTCTGGAATACCAGAAATAGAAAAAATATATGAAACTACTGTAGAAGAAAACGGAGAATCTTATTCTTCAGCAATTTTAGTTGGAACAGACGGCCAAGGATATGAATTCACATTAAATATGATAGGAAAATAACTTATAAGAACAATTGTCAATGTTTCACACTAATCTATAAAACATTGGCAAAAGCTTTATATATATTTCATTTTATAAAAGGAGGAATACTAAAATGGAGAACTTAATTGAAATCAGATGGCATGGTAGAGGCGGTCAAGGTGCTAAAACGGCTTCACTTCTACTTGCTGACGCAGCTTTCAATACTGGTAAATATATTCAAGGTTTCCCTGAATATGGACCAGAAAGAATGGGAGCACCAATCACAGCTTATAATAGAATAAGCAATACTCCAATAACAATACATAGTAACATTTATGAACCAGATTATGTTGTTGTAGTTGATGATACTCTATTAGAAACTGTAGACGTTGCAGCTGGGCTTAAATCAACAGGTGCAATTGTAATCAATACTACAAAAGATAATGACTATCTAAAAAAAGTCTTAAAAAATTACAATGGTGAAATCTACAAAATTGATGCAAGACAAATATCTACAGACGCACTAGGAAAATATTTTCCTAATACTCCTATGCTTGCAGCAATAGTAAAAGTAAGTAAAATTATGACTGATGAAGAATTCTTAAATGATATGATAGGATCATTTAAACATAAATTTGCTAAAAAGCCTGAAGTAATCGAAGGAAACATGAAAGCTTTAGAAATGGCTTTAAAACAAATTGAAAAAGTAAATTAAAAGGAGGCTTAATATGTCAAAAACAGAAGAAACACTAAATCCAAAAACACCATATCAAGACCTAACAATTGGTGGAAACATATATACTGCAGGAAATGCTAAAGAATTTAAAACTGGTGATTGGCGTAGTCAAAAACCTGTATGGATATCAGAAAAATGTAAACAATGCGGTCTATGCTGGCCAGTATGTCCAGATGACGCAATACCAGTAACAAAAGATAAAAAAAGAACAGATTTCAATTATGATGCTTGTAAAGGATGCATGGTATGTGCAAAAGTATGTCCTTTCAAAGCAATAGAAAAGGAGGTTTAATATGGGAATTCGTGAAAGATTAAGTGGAAACGAAGCTGTAGCAACAGCTATGAAACAAATAAACCCAGACGTAGTAGCAGCCTTCCCTATCACTCCATCAACAGAAATACCTCAATACTTCTCTACTTTCGTAAGTAACGGTCAAGTAGATACAAACTTCGTAGCTGTTGAAAGTGAACATAGTGCAATGAGCGCTTGTATAGGCTCAGAATCAGCTGGAGCTAGAACAATGACAGCTACATCAGCAAACGGTTTATCATTAATGTGGGAAATGATTTATATAGCATCAAGTTTAAGATTACCAATAGTAATGTCACTTGTAAACAGAGCTGTATCAGGACCTTTAAATATTCATAACGACCATTCAGATGCAATGGGAGCTCGTGACAGTGGTTGGATACAACTTTTCTCAGAAAACAATCAAGAAGCATATGATAACACAATAATGGCAAACAGAATTGCAGAACATAAAGATGTTCAGCTACCTTTAATGGTATGCCAAGATGGATTTATCACTTCACACTCTATTGAAAATATAGAATTAATTGAAGATGACAAAGTAAAAAACTTTGTTGGAACATACAATCCAGAACATTATTTATTAGATAAAGAAAATCCGATAGCTGTTGGTCCACTAGACCTACAAGCTTACCTATTCGAACATAAAACTCAACAAGCAATAGCTATGAAAAATGCTAAAAAAGTTATATTAGAAGTATCAGAAGAATTTGAAAAAATGACAGGAAGAAAATATGGACTATTTGAAGAATACAAATTAGATGATGCAGAATATGTAATAATATGTATGAACTCAACTGCTGGAACAGCAAAAGCAACAGCAGATGAATTAAGAAATGAAGGAATTAAAGCTGGTGTACTTAAAGTTAGAGTATTCAGACCATTCCCTGGTGAAGAAATTGCTAAAGCAGTATCAAAAGCTAAAGCAATAGCTGTATTAGATAAAGCTGATTCATTAAATGGACAGGGTGGAGCTCTTTATGAAGATGTTGTATCAGGAATGTACAATGAAAAATTAAGCATACCAACAGTAAATTACGTATATGGTATCGGTGGTAGAGATACTACAACAAAAGATATAAGAACAGTTTATAATGATTTAATGAAACTAGAAGACAAACCAGCAAACCCATATAGATATTTAGGATTAAGGGGGGATAAATAATGGCATACAATTTACAAGAAGTAATGGCAAATAAACCTTCAAGACTAACATCAGGACACAGAATGTGCGCAGGATGTGGAGCACCTGGTGTAGCTAGAATGATACTAAGAGCCTTAAAACCAGAAGACCATGCTGTAATAGCAAATGCTACAGGATGTATGGAGGTTTCTACATTTATATATCCATATACAGCTTGGACAGATTCATTTATACATACAGCTTTTGAATGTGCTGGTGCTACTCTATCAGGGGCAGAAGCAGCATATCAATCAATGAAAAAACAAGGAAAATTACCACAAGATGTAGATACAAAATTTATCGCATTTGGTGGTGATGGTGGAACTTATGATATAGGACTTCAAAGTTTATCAGGAGCAATGGAAAGAGGTCATGACATGGTATATGTATGTTATGACAACGGTGCATACATGAACACAGGTATACAGCGTTCATCTGCAACACCAAGATTTGCAGACACTACTACTTCTCCTGCTGGTTCAGTAGTTCCTGGAAAAATGCAAAACAGAAAAGATTTAACAAAAATCATGGCAGAACATCATTTACCATATGTTGCTCAAACATTAGCAATGATGAACTTCAAAGATTTATATGAAAAATCAGAAAAAGCTATATATACAGAAGGTCCAGCATTCTTAAATGTATTAGCTCCATGTCCACGTGGATGGGGATATAATACAGAAGATTTAATGCAAATAAATAAATTAGCTGCCGACACATGTTATTGGCCTTTATATGAAGTTGTAGATGGTGTATATCATGTAACATACAAACCACCAAAGAAATTACCTATCGAAGAATTTTTACGTCCTCAAAAACGTTTTAAACACATGTTTAAACCAGGTAACGAATGGATGATTGAAGAATTCCAAAAAGAAGTTGATAGACGTTGGCAAGAATTATTAGACCTAGAAGAAATGACAAATAAAGCTGAATAAGATAGAAAAAAGCATCTCAAAAAAGAGATGCTTTTTTGTTGTCAAAATAACGTCCTTTATTAACAACTTTTATTTAATTTGATTATCTTTTTCTTTTTTCTTCTCCTCTACTCTTCTATCTAATTCAGCAATAGTGGGAACATCTACAAAAAATAAGGAACTAGTAGGTACCTCCTCTTCTATTAGATTCATTTCAATATTATGCATATCATATAAATCGCCATGCATATATGGTCTAACCTCTTCTACTCTAGAAATTTCTCCATTACTACCATAATAATTATTTTTCTTATATTCTAATTTATCTCTATCAATCAAAACTGCTGTCCTTTTTGACTTAGAAGCAGTAGAATCCCATAATCTCTCTAATTTTTTTCTCAAAGCATCTCTAGTTTCTAGATTCATATTTTCAGTAGACTTATATAAATGTTCCATTGCCTTTTCTCTATCCCCTGTCAAAAAGTTTCCTCCATAAATAAATGATAAAGTTTCAGGAGTATGAAACATGTAAAAACCAGTTGTTATACTACCTGCACAAATTCCTTTTTTCATTCCAAAACCAGTAGTAAAAACATATTTAGAATTAGGATCAGTCTGAGATATTCCTTTATACAATAGCTCTCTGTCTTCATCAGAAAATAATGTACTCATCTTTCCATCTGATTTAATCTTTTCAGCAATCTTAGGTGTAGTAAAATGAACCACAACACCATGTTTTAATGCCTCTGCCATCTCTTCTTCTGTTAATTCTGTATCTGCTTCTAACAGTAATCCCATAATTTCTATATCTGGATATTCGGAATTTGAAGAATCTGCATACATATAAGTATTTATAAACTTTTTACATTTTTCTTCATCTGGACAAATTTGAAAAAATATCAAACTCAAATTAAATAATTTAGCAAAATATTTTTCTTTATCAACCTCAGGCTTTCCTTCTGCAATTTTTGCATACTGATTTAAAATAAAATCTGAATTCATTAATTTAGAAATTTTTAATCCAATAATACTTTTATCCATATTATTAATTCCCTCTTTTGTATTATATTTTACATCGGTACAACTAATTTACCAATCTTATTGCGAATATATTTTTCAAGTTTTTCCATAAACACTACTGGTTCTATTTCCTTTTTAGCTACCATATCTAATCCCTTTTCCCAACTAGCCGTCAATTCAGGATTTAGCATATCTGGCATTGAAGAAAATACAACATCATAAATAACTTCTCCTTTATCAGTAGGAGTAATAATCTGTGTTTTAGAATTAATAGCAATATATCCTATTCTTTCAAGCTTTTTCATAATCTCCGCTCTAGTAGCACTAGTTCCTATTCCAGCACCTTTTATCTGTTCTCTTAAAGCCTCATCTTCAATAAGTTTTCCTGCATTCTCCATTGCTAAAATTATTGAACCAGAATTATACCTTGTAGGTGGAGATGTCTCAGCTTCCTTAGTTTCCATTAAATTAATTTTTAACTTCTCACCTTTTTTTAGTTTAGACAATAATTCAATATTATTCTCTTTCTCCTCAGAATCGCCTTTTAAGACATCTAAATATCCTCTGCTAGTACATACCTTCTCGTTTGCAAAAAATTCTTCATCACCCACTTTAATCGTTAATGCAAGCTTATTATATTCTGCTGGTGGATAGAAAATTGCAAGAAATCTTTTTACTATTAATAAATACACATTTTTCTTTAAATCTGATAAATTATCAAAATTTTCAAATCCTTGTCCTGTAGGAATAATAGCATAGTGATCAGTAATTTTAGAATCATTAACAAACTTAGTTTTAACTAAATTTGTAGAATATTTTTCTTCAGACATTTTCTTTAAAATATCTTGAACCTCTTCATTTTTACAACCTTTAGATAATCCATTTAAATTTTTAGTAATTACTTTTGCAATAGCTGTAGATAAAACCCTTGCATCAGTTCTAGGATATGTAACTAACTTCTTTTCATACAATTCTTGAATAATCTCTAATGTTTCGTCAGGCTTTATTTTAAATTTTTTAGTACACTCATTTTGAACTTCAGCTAAATTAAAAAGTAATGGTGGATTTTCTTTTTGTTTAGTCTTTTTTATACTCTCAACAATAGCGTCTTTATCTTTTATTGAATCTATAAACTTTTTGGCTTCATCCTCTTTTTTAAAGCCGGTTTCGTTATATAAAAGTGGAGATTCAAACATACTAGACCCCTCTGTTGATTTCCATTCAGCTCTAAAAAACTCACCTTCTCCAAATTCACCAGATATTTTATAATACTTTGTTTTCTTAAAATTTCTAATTTCTCTTTCTCTAGAAACAATCATTCCTAAAACACAAGTCATAACTCGTCCTACAGAAATAGATACATGTTCTTCATTTATTTTACTAGCAACACGCCTACCAAAAATAATCGAAAGTAATCTAGAAAAATTAATACCTATTAAATAATCTTCTTTTGCTCTCAAATAAGCAGAATCAGATAAACTATCATAATAGGAAAGCTCTTTTGCTTCTTTAATACCTTTTAAAATTTCTTCCTCTGTTTGAGAGTCAATCCATACTCTCTTCATTTCAGCATTTGGATTCGGCTTTGCCATCATAAAAACTAATCTTTGTATATATTCTCCTTCACGTCCAGAGTCACCTGCATTATAAATTTCTGTAATATCATCTCTATGCATAAGGTCTTTAATAATATTAAATTGCTTTTCTACTTGAGGAATAATCTCATATTTCCACTCTTTAGGAATAAAAGGTAATGTATCCAATCTCCATTTCTTTAAATTTTCATCATATTTTTCTGGATATGACATTGTAACCAAATGACCAACACACCACGTAATAATCCATTCCTCTGATTCTAGATAACCATTTTTTCTAGTTGTATTTATTTTAAGTGCCTTAGCAAATTCCATCGCTACACTTGGCTTTTCTGTAATCAATAATTTTTTAGCCATCATCAAAATCCTTTATTTTTCTTTCTTGATACACATTATATCTATTTTATATATGTATTTCAAGAACAAAATTAATTCCTACGCATTTATTCCAACAAAAAAAGCAACTCATAACTTTGAGTTGCTTTAAATATATATCATTATTTATTATCAAGTTTTTTGTAATTTAAAAATGCAATGATACCTAAAACAGCGATTGCTGCTAGTAAAGGTAAAACATATGATTGCTCTGCTCCAGTATCAGGCATTGTTCCATTATTAGTTGTACTAGTTGGTGTTGTTGATGGAGTTGATGAAGGCTGTGTAGCACTTGGTGTTGAGCTTGGTGTATTTGTAGTACTTGGTGTTGAACTTGATGTTACTGTTGCTGAAGGACTACTTCCTGTACCACTAGAAATATTTACTGTTTGAATAGCTGATGAAATTTGTACTTTTTTCTCTAATGATGAGTTTCCACCTTCAATATCTCTTAATTTGATCATTGTATTTGATGTTGAAACATTTTCTGCAACTTTAAATGTGAATGTTACTGCTTCTTCATCATCTTCTATTGGATCTTGCTTTTCTAATGAAATCTTTCCTGTATTTTCATCAAAATTTACAGACCAATCATTTAACTCTTTAACATCATCTTTTGAAATTGATAAAACATTATCATCATATTCCAAAACACCTGTTAATTCACTTAATCCACCTTCAACAGAAACTCTTACTAACTTAAGAGTAACTTTAAATTCAGATCCTTTTGTTACCCTTGTTGAGTCAAGAACTAAATTAGCTGAAAATGAATTTGCTGCATATACTTTGCATACTGACAATATCATAAATATAAATACTAATAATGTAATTACAAACTTCTTGTTTTTCATTCTTTAAATCTCCTTTATTTTATACATTATAACCGCTTTTTGTTGTTACGTCAACCTTTTTTAGCTTTTTATTCCAAATAATGTATTTTATAAACAATATTTTTTTAATCATACACCTCAATTTTAATACTTTATTCTTAAATTTCAAGTATATTAATATATATATTACATATATTAATATATATTATTTTCTACGGATTTCATGCTTTTTAAAACAAAATGTTCAAATATTTTTTTATTATATCTTTTTATTAACAAAATTCGACAAAATTTGCTTAATTCTTAGGTATTCAACACTTTTAAAACTCGTCCAATTTCTGTAACATTTTTGTAATTTTTCTTTAACAATAATGTTATATCTTTTAATTTTAAAACTTAGTATAATTTTATTACACGAACGATTTAAAGGGGATATAATGGGTATTAATTTATTATTAAGAAAAGAAGGATTAGAAAACATTCGAAAATTAAATACTTTACAAATAAATAAAATTGCATCATATATAGCCGACAAATTATGCAAATCATTTCCCGAATTACACTTATCACAAAGTGCACTATTTATCCAAATATCAAGATTAGACATGTACATAGCTACTATGCCAGACGGAAGTAGCGCAAAATATGTATATGGAAATAACTCAATCTATTTTAACGAAAACCTTGATTTATCTAATATGGATATTACTGCAATACATGAATGCATACACTATCTTCAAGAATATAAAGATCAAAAAGGAAAACTTACAAAATTAGGTTTGTATGATTTAACCCAAGAAACTGGATTAGCAATTAATGAAGCTGCAGTTCAATTATTAGCATCAAGAACTTCTAGAACTAGCACTTTTGACACTGTTACATATTATGGCATGTCATTTGTATCAGAAAGTCCTGAATATTATCCTTTGGAATGCGCTCTATTATCTCAAATGATGTTTTTCACAGGAGATGAGCCATTATATTTTAGTACACTATATGGTTCACCAATGTTTAAAAGAGCTTTTATAAACAGTTCCAACGAAAACACTTTTTACGAAATAGAAAATTTATTTGATAAATTATTAAATATTGAAACTGATTTAATAGAACTATCTCAAAGACTTCAATCAATCTCATTTGATAAGTCAAAAATCTTACAAATGCAAATAGAATCAAAGAAAAAAATCATTACTAATTTATGCTTAAAAATTCAGAACAAAATAATAGAAAATTGTTTTAAAAGAAAATTTATGAAAGTAGAAACTTTTGATGATATTAGAGATTTTGAAAATGATTTAAGAGAGTTTCAAGACCTATTAATAATATCTGATAATTATGATTTCTATATAAAATTTTGCGACAAAATGGCACAAGACATTGCTTTTAAAAAGAATCAAATCATCAAATATGGAAAAGTAATTGATATACCAAAAGAATATAGTAGCTACCTTCCAGTAGTTACTACAACTAAAAAAATATCAAAACTTCAAGAAATTATAACTACATTAAAAGATTTTATCTGGGGAGAATAAAAAATGGACGAAAACTTAAACATTTTCGTCCATTCTTTTAAATATATTATCTGGATTATACTTCTTTCTCTGCTCATTTTCAAATTGTTTTTGTCTTTCACTATCCTCAGCTTGCAACTTTTTTCTTTCTTCATCTGAACACAAATAATCTCTCCATATAAGTGAAATTATTCCAAGAGTCTCATCCATAAGCTCTTGTTCTTCTAACTCAATATTTTCATCTAAAACAAAGAAATAATCTTTATCCATATTTTCTTCTATAAAATTTAACATATCTATAGGAATTTTATCTATTATATCTTTTCCTAGAGATTTTAATATCATATATACTTGTTTTAATGCTTTTTTATAATTTTCTTTATTCATTCTTCTAATCTCTTTCATCTGTTTTTTCAGTAATCTTTTTAGAAAGTTTTATTCCATGCAAATCACTCATAACAGAATTTCTAAAATTATTTCCTCTTTTAGCTAATAATGCTATTTTAGCTTCTGGGTTACTATATATTTTAGCTTTTCTACTTGAGAAATATACTCTACTTTGTTGCTTATTTTCTAAGTCCATCTCATCAAAAATTAAAAGATCTTCAGGTGTTTTTATTTCAGGAGCCGCTGCAAAAAACTCTGTAGCAGCATCAAATACAGTATAATTTCCACCCTTTTCAATAAAATTGAAATGATGACTTTCTTGATTTCCAAGACTATTAATCGTTTTACCTTCTATCATAAAAGTATTATATCCTAAAAAAGATAACAAGTTCTGAGACATCAATGCCATTTCTGTACATTCCCCAATACCTAAACCTTTAATAGCACTTATAGGTATTGGTATTATATTTCCCTCATTTTCTCTATCATTTATTTCAACCAACAGTTCTTCTTTTTCTATATCACCTTTTCTTGAAAGTAAATAATTTTTAAATCGTTCTCCAAACTCTTCTCTTATATCACTTCTAGTTTTCCCCTCTAGACTTAACTGTTTATATACTTCTAATCCATTTTTATCTGGTTGTGCCCTTAAAAAATAATATTGTATTCCATTCATCAAAGCCTTTACATTTAATGCATTATATTTTTTAACTTCAGATATATTTTTTCTTATTAGTGAATCTATCACATCTTTAAAAATCTGCTTCTCATCCATCCAATAGCAAGTAGTATCAACCAAACCAAATCCAATCTTTTCATCATCACTTATAAAACCTTGTATAAAATCTGCTTGTTCACTTCTCTGCATATTTTTTTGATATTCTTTTGAGTTTAAATATGCTAATCTTTCTTCAACAATTTCTTCTGTTGATTTTCCAGATTCAATTTCTTGTACTAATTCTTGTATATTTAAAAACATTTTTTCTACCTCTTCTTTATATTACTATCTTTTCAAGATTTCATCCATAATATAATCCTTAGAATAATTTTTTATATAATTATAATTGTTATCCTTAAACTTTGGATCAAAATTACAAATAGACTTATATTCGCAATATTCACAGGGAGTTTTCTTATTCATATAAAATGGCTTAATATCAATTTTTCCACTAAAAATTTCTTTAGAAATTTCTTTAATAATATGTTTAGTATACTTTTGCAATTTTTCAAACTGTTCTTTTTCTAAAACTCTTGATTTTGATTTACTAATATTTCCATCTTTATCTAAATAAACAGGAACTGACTCAGAATAATTTGAAGGACTAATACGTGAATCCATCATTTTTATAATATCTAAATCAGATATAACTAAACCTTTCATTCTAAATTTTTTATTAAGCTCTTTTTTTATATCTTCATCACTCATATTTTTATCAGCTTTAACAATTGTGTCAATCAAATTAAAGTACAACACACCGCTAGATTCCAAATCTTTTTGTTCTGAAACTTCATCTAAATAAGTTAATAGCTGTATTTGTATTCCCGCAACTATTTGGTTCAAATCAACATCTTTAACTGAAGATTTATAATCAATAATTCTAACATATTTCTTATCATCTACTTTAGCTACATCTACTCTATCAATTTTTCCTGTAACTACTATATTATTTCCATCTTCTAGTTCTAATTTCATCGGCTTGAATTCAGATTTTTCACTAAATTCAAGTTCATGTCCATATAATTCAAATTTGGAATTTTTAAGCTGTTCAATAATATAATCAATAGACTGATAAACAACCTTTTTTAGCCTTTTAGTAAGTGCAATAAATTTAGGTGTGCTTGAAAATATATAATTTCTACTCATCCCGAGTTTTTTAGAAATAATCTCTGAAATAATATTGTATAAATCCTCTTTTGTTATTTCTTTAATATTTAAGTCCTTATCCTCAATTCTAGTAAAAACTTCATCAATAACTTCATGCATGAAATTACCTGTATCTAAAGCACGTATCCTAAACTCATCTTCTTCAAGTAATTTAAGTCCATACTTCATATGAAAAGCGAACGGACATCTTCTATACTGTTCTAATCTAGAAACACTAGTACGCAAACTATTTCCATATAATTTTTTAATATTATCTGCCGATATAACCTCTGGAACGTTAGTAAATTTTGCAGCTCTAAAAATTCTAGCAACTCGTTCTTTCTCATACTTTTGATACCAAGCTATAATATCTAATTCTTCACCTTTTACTACTTCTTCATCTAAAAATTTCTGATACTTTTCAATAGCATAATCCAAAGTACCTTCTTTAGTAGTAATTTCAAACTTAGCATTTATAACGTCACTATCTTCAGTAATATTAGGAAAAATTTTTTTAATTTGAGTAATTAAAATAGACTGTCTTAGAGATTTTCCCTCTTTATCTGAAATTCCATATGATAAATATAACTTACACTTAGGCATAGATAACACTTTATAAATATTAAACTGGTCTTCATACAAAATTTCTATAGAATTTTTAGCAAGCTCTATATTATTTTCTTTTAATAACGCCCTATCTTTATCATTTAAAAATCCTTCATCTTTAACAATATTAGGAATTACACCATCATTAAGCCCAATTAAAAATAATACTTTAATATCTTTAGTCTTTGAACGACCAATATCACCAAATAAAACTTGATCAAAAAACGTAGGAATACTACCAAATTCTGACTTAGAAATACCTATTTGCAAGATTTTATTAAACCTATCAAAACTCATTTTTTCGTCATTAAAAATTAAAACAATTTCATCTAATACATCAAAAAATAATTTAATACCATTTCTATATTCTTCTGCTATCTCTACTAATCCTTGCTCTTCTAATAACTTAGCTTTGCTTAAAATATTTTTTTGAACTTCATTTTCTTCTATGAAGTTATATAAATATTCACAAATATTTTTTGCAGTTTTTTCACCACTTAAATTCTCTTTAAATTCTAATATTGGAAAAACAATTTTCTTTCTAATTTCATTTAACTTATCTTGTAGATTGTTTTTTTCTTCATATACAAATTCTTCTTTATGCCACTTTGAACCACGAATTCCCCATTTATTAACATAGTTTTCTAAAATATAAATATCCTCTTCATCTAAATCTAACATTCCAGATTTTATATATGAAAACATTGATTCATATGAAAAATTAGTAGTCAAAATATTCAAAAGAGATATTATATATTTCATTAAAATATTATTATTAATATCTTTCTTCTCATCTATAAAAACAGGAATTTCATATTTGTTAAAAACTGCTTTAATGTCACTTGAATAAGTATCAATATTATTACAAACAACTGCTATATCTCTAAATCTATAAGATTTTTTACGTACTAAATTCACAATATTTCTAGCAACATTTTCTACTTCTGATTCTAAATTTTTAGCTATAAATAAATTAATATCTGATGTAAGTTCTAAAAATTTTTCATTATCAACTTTATAAATATTTTTTTCTAAAATCTGTAGCTCTTTACTTTTAAATCTTTTAGATTCCTCTAAATTAACCTTATCAATAAAACATCCATTTCTTTTAGCAATATCTAATAATTTTTCTCCAGTAATATTATTAAAATAAAATAAATTTTCTTCTACGTTTTCCACATTTTCTAAAGAATCTGTGCATAACGTAATAGTCATTTCGCTAGCAATTCTACACAATTTATCAATAACTTGATATTCACTTGGCGTAAAACCTGCAAACTCATCTATATAAAATATCGCATCATTAAATAAATTTGACTTTTCAATGTTATCAGCCAAAATTTCTAAGGAATCCGCTTCATCAATATAATTTTCGGAGATTCTGCTCTGATATTTTTCTAAAATTTTTTTACTATCTTCTAATTTTAATTTTAAATATTTATCATCAATTTTATCTTCTAATAAATCAAAATCTTCTGATTTAACATTATGCTTTTTAAATTCTGTAATCATCCTAGTAGCTAACTCTAAATTTTTATCACTATTTGATAAAAAATTCATGTTATTTTTTAAAGAATCAATAACATCATAGATAATTATAGATTTACCAATTGCAGACAAATGACTTTTACCATTACCAACAGTGTTTTCTATAACTCTATCAGCCATTCTGCTTAGCGTTAAAACTTCTGCATTAACACTACTATTTCCATCAATAATATCTAATAAATGATTTTCTGCTGAAAAAGAAAATTGTTCAGGAACAACAATATAAATCTTGTTTTTTCCCTTAATCTTTTCACGTATACTATTAAAAATATAAGTGGTCTTTCCAGAGCCACTTCTTCCATAAACAATTTTAAATTCCATTATTTCTCCATTACATATATTTTTTAACTTCTTTCAAATCATTCCAAAAATTAATTTTAAGTTGCTCATTTCTAAGTAATGCAGCTGGATGAAAAGTTGGCATATATCTAATTCCTTTTTTCTCAATCCACATTCCTCTAGACCTAGTTATTGAATACTCACTTCCTAAAATTGCCTTTAATGCAACATTTCCTAAAAGTACTATAATTTCTGGTTTAACAAGCATAACCTGACTACGTAAATAATCTAAACAACTATTTACCTCATCTGGTTCAGGATTTCTATTCATCGGTGGTCTACATTTTACAACATTAGCTATGTAAATCTCATCTCTTTCGATTCCTAACCCCTTTAACGCTTGATTCATAAGTTTGCCTGCCTTACCAACAAAAGGCACTCCTTGAGCATCCTCGTCAGCTCCAGGACCCTCTCCAATAAACATAACCTTAGCTTCTCGATTGCCACAACCAATAACAATATTATTTCGATTATTGCAAAGTTTACATTTGTTACAATTCTCTATTCCCTTTTCTAATTCTTCAAAACTTTCAAACATTTTTACATCCTATCTATAAACTAATAATAGCAGTTGCCAATTTAAATTCTTTTCCTTCTGATCTATAAGAATGAATCATATCATCATGACACATACTACAAATACCTGAATCATAAATATTTTCTTTTCTAACACCTTTTTGAACTAGCAAACAATTATTAATTCCTACTGTATCAATATAAAATTTATTTTCCTCAAATCCATTTAAAATAAATTTATTTATATCTTCTAAAAAAGAAAATTTTTCATAAAACATATCTCTAACATCTAAGCCTACTTCAAAGCAGCATTTTCTAATACTAGGACAAATGCAAACAATTAAATCTTTTGGATTAGTTCCAAATTCATTTATCATTTCATCAATTGCATTTTCAATAATTCTTTGATATGAACCTTTCCAACCAGAATGAACATTAGCAATAGCATTATTTTTTCTATCATACAATAAATACAATATACAATCTGCATTAGTAGTCGCTAAAACAAGATTTTGTTTGTTCGTAATAAGTCCATCTATTTCTCCAATTTCTTCTGGTAAATATACTTTATCTACTCTTTTAATTTTATTAGTATGCTTTTGTTTAGGTTTAGTTACATTGCTTACGTCCAGTCCAACAGCATCACAAAGCCTTTTATAACTATTTCTTTCTGTAACTAAATCTCCTCCACTATGTCTAAAATTAATACCTTCGGTTTTTAGTGAATATGCATGCTTAATCCCTAAATCATTCAAAATTCTAAATTGTAAATAATTCATTCCATTTTTATTAAATTGAATTACATTACTATTTGTTAAATCTCTCATCTTCACCTTACTCTTTCGGCTACATTATATATTTTTTTACCATATATTTCAACGTTAAATTTAAAAAAGGATAACTCCTTTTAGAGTTATCCTTTTAATATCTGATATTAACTTTTATTCTTTAAAATATCACCATCATCATATTTATTTCTTCTTATAGCAGTAACTATTATTGCAGCAACCACTGCAATAGCAGAAATTATCAATGATGCTAATAATATTCTAATTGTTTTATTTGCCTGTTGTCTAGCTAAACTTAAACCAGTAGGCTCTGAGAATGTAACAGTATCTCTAGCAGCATATGCGTCTCTTTCAGTATTTACACCATTTACTGTTTGTGTTTTAAATACATAGCTTTGACTATTTGAATCATAAGCCTTAATATAACCTGCTAAGTAAGCTTTATTATCTTTAGCTATCATATTAGCATTACCTGGTATTGTTTGCATATCACGTCTACCAACAGAGTTACTATACATAGCTACCTCAATTAAGTTATCATAATTCATATTGTTTACAGATTCTTCGTTAGCTTGAGCTGTAGTTACTATTGAAATAGTAGCAGTTGAAGTAACATTACCAGCATTAGTTTTTGCTTTATAACTATCTGGTACCAACTGAGTAGTTATTGAAGTGTTTGAATTATCTATAGAATTTACATTTTCTTTAGAAGTATACGCATCAAACTCTTCTGTAATTATTGATGGTTGTAATTTATTATTGTCTATTTCCATTACTGGTTGTTTTTTATCATCAATCTCTGCAACTTTATATTCAATTTTAGTTGGTTTTTCTACCATTGTATTATTTGTAGAAAGATATATATTATTTTTAGTTGTTTTATCGTTTGACTTAGAAATATATGCTCTTTCTTTATCATCTTGTAATTTAGTAATATCTTTTACATATTTTCCATCTTCGCCTTTTCTAAATGCAATTTCTGATAATTTATGTTGAATATCAGCATCAGAAGAAGCAACCCAAGACATATTTTCATAATTAATGTCATCTAAACTTATACTTAAATCATTATCAATATAATCAACTACTTGATCAATTGTTGTCTTAACGATAACTTCGTCATCATATTTATTAATTGTCTTACCATCTTCATCAATTGCTGCATAAGTTTTATTTATATCCTCTGAATCAGCAATATCTTTATTAGTATAATAGTATGTTCCTAAGAATCTACCATAAATTATTGCTTTACCTGCATTAAATGGAACTGTTCCTTGTAAGTTTTCTTCAGAATATAATCTCTCTTCAGAAACATTTTCAAAATGATTTGCAAGTTTATAAATTTCATTCATCCCTTTATAGTTAGCTAATGTTGCACTTACATAGTCTTCTTCTGAATTATTAATTATATCAATAGTGTAAGTTAGCCTTACTTGTAAACCATTTAATAAACTACTTTCCATTGCTATATACTTGAAGCCTTGACCATCTCCTAAACTTTCTTTATGAATTTCTGAGATTTTGTCTACTCTTATGTTATCTGCACCTTCTTTGATAATATTACCATTTTCATCACATCTAACAGAAAGAATTACCTCTCCACCGTCTTCTTTGTAAAGTTCAATTTTAGAAATTTCTTTTCTAATATTCATTCTAGTTTCAGGTCTTTCAACTAAACCAAAGTCTATATTTTTAATATAGTATTCATGCTTTCCATCTTTAGCTTCAGTTGTTTTTATAATATCCTCACCATCTGGTGTTACTACCTTTTTATAAGCAATAGTGTCTTGTTTTTCAATATCTACAAATAACTTAGCTGTATTAGCTACCATTCTTGTGTTTTCAACTAATTTTTGTTTGTTATTTTCTAATATTTTCTTGTAATCTTCTGAAATATGATCTTTAGTATCTTCTCCAGTAACATCCTTTGTTTCATTAAATGCTGCAGCTAAAACTTCTGCATTTTCATTAGCAATCGTTCTTGAATATGCAATTGTTCTTAATCTTTGTGGTTCATAATCTCTAGCATCAGATACTCTATCTTCTTCTAATGCTTTTGCATTTTCATTAGCACTTAAGTCATGCCATTCATTATTAAGAGTTGCTTTTCCTGGTAAATGTAATATATCAGTAGTATCTATTGGTACATCTTGATTTTCTCCTGCCATAGCAACTTTAGTTGGGTTTAACCTTATTGAACCATCTTTAGCTACTTGATAAGCTGTATTTTTATAATCTTGACCATTATACTTCATATCAACATTTTCATCTGCGTCATTACCATACTCAAATCTTACAACATAAGTACCAGTAACAAAGTTTTTAAATGTATATTTACCATCATCTCCAGATTTTATTTCATTTTCAAAACCTGGAAAATCATCTGTTTTCCAAATATACTCAAATTCATGGCATAAAGTATTTAAATCATTAAGACTTTCAGCCACACTAGAATTATTTTCTTGAGCATATTTCCTAATTCTATCTAAATCCTCTTTTGTCACTCTGATTTTTTCAACCATTGTAACATCAATACCTTTTATACCAGATTCTGTACCTTCATCATATTTACCATTTCCTACAGTATTATCACTTCGTAAATCTTCCCAAACAACACCATCTAAAGTTCTAGGTTCTCCCTCTCTTACTTCTACTGTAACACAAGGAGCAAATTCGGTATCATCTTCTAACATTTTTGTATCTATAGAGTCTCCTCTATCTTTCATCCTAATGTTATTTGGAGCTGAATCTTGATCAACTCTACCAGAAACTTGTTTTGGTAAATAGCTTGTTGTTTTGTGTCTTTGACAAGACTCTTCTGTATAGAAAGTTGAATATTTTGAAATTTCAACTATATTATTTTTCTTTCCTAATAAAGTATCTTTTCTTGTATCAGCATTTGCTTCAGTTTCTTGTTGTACCTTTTTATATCCATCTTCATCAACTTCATAAGTAACAAATACTTCTAATACTTCACCAGGTTCAAGAGTTAAGTCTTCATTTGGTCCGCTTCCATTCAATCCATTTAAACTTTTACTTACAGATCTTTTATAATTTGAATTTTTTCTTTCAGCATTAGTTTCTTCTATGTCTTCAAATTCAACTGAACCCGTTGCAAATTTATCTCCTGTCTTATCTAGTATTAACTCTCCTGCACTATTTACAACTGTATTTCTAACATTACCAGATTCATCTAAAGACTCATTTAAATCTTCTGCCTTGTTATAGTTATATGCACTAGCTCCAGCTACAGTTGTCAATTTTCTATAATAAGGTGCATATGCAACTATTTTTTCTACTCTTGATGGCTCATCATCATCTGCTGTTTGATCTTCAATTTGAGCTTTAACATCTTCATCAACTCTAGTAAATGTTTTATCATAATAATCAACAAATTCATTAATAGACACATCTGTAAATACTGATTCATTAATAAATTCTAATTTATAAGTTACAAATAGACGTAATTCAGTTCCCTCTTTTATAGCTTCAATAATAGTTTTAGTTATTTCATCTTGAATAGAGCTATAAGCACCTGATCTATACATATAATCTGAATTATATAAATCTATTTTATATGTATGTTGTCTATATTCTGGTTTTACTTGTAAATTCAATGCTTCTTCAGTTAATGGCATTAAGCTATTATAAGTTGTCAAGTTTGAATTACCGTTAACAACAACATTTGCTGTATATAAATCTTTTTTCACACCTAAATCAGAATGATATCTTTCAAGTAATCCTAAATTGATTTGATGAAAATATTCATCTATTGGTTTATATTGATTTGCTTGGAATTCATAATTATCATAGAATTTTTCTTCTACATGATACAGTCTCTCATAAGGTAATAATAATCCTGCCTCAGATGTTCTAGCAGCAAATCTATATTGGTCTAAAACATATCCTTCTTCATCATTTGTAACTAAGTTAGATTTACGTTTTTCATAATCTCCTTCTCCAACTTTTTCTGATGTATATTCTAAGTCAGTCTCTTTAATGCCTCTAGTTGGATCTACATCATAATCATGATAATATTTACCATCATTAATACCACCTGTTGCCAATCCTTCTGTATTTCCATCGTTGTCCATTACATCTTTTCCATAAACTTCTGTAAAGTAACTATCAAATTTTTTTCTTTCTTCCGCATTTTCAACTATATATGATGAATTTGCATAATCCGCATAATCTTTTTCTGGTCCTTTAGTTTCATCAGCAGTTTTCTTAAATGCATCTAATTTATCTTTAACAGATGTTTTATCTTCACCACTTGAAGGAACTAAGTATTCAGTAGCTTCGTATGTTTGTCCATCATATATAAATTCAACATCATAAGACATAACATATTTTGTTCCGTCTAATCCTTCTTCTGCTGGAACTTGCATTTTTGGTATTTTATATTGCCCATTTTCATCAACATAAATTCTTGTCTTATCAAAATCTATTTCTTTTTCACTGTCATCCCACCCTAAAGCTTTTTCTCTTTCAACTTCTTTTCCTGTTGCTACTTCATATTTAACTTTCCATACTATTATTTCAACACTATTTTTTTCAGCTGGTTTATCTTTTGTTCCTTCATCATAAATACCAAGATTTCCATACTCTGATTTATCTTTTTGTTCATCATTATCTATCCAAACCATACCTGATAATGAAGTTCTTAAATCAATTGGTTTAGGAATTATCTGTAAACTAATAGTTTCTTCTTCTGGAAATCCTCCACCATTTTGTGCATCAATATCTTTCTTTACAGAATCTTTACCATTTATTTGATGCTGCGCTATATGCTCAGATTGATTTGTATATCGCAAATAATATTGATAATATCTAGCACCATTTGACTGTAAACCACTATTTATACCACCTTGTGTAGGTTCTCCTTCATTTCCTTCTTGTGAATCTCCACCTTGTGAACCTCCACCTTGTGAACCTCCACCTTGTGAGCCTCCACCTTGTGAACCTCCACCTTGTGAACCTCCGCCTTGTGAGCCTCCACCTTGTGAGCCTCCACCTTGTGAACCTCCACCTTGTGAGCCTCCGCCTTGTGAACCTCCACCTTGTGAGCCTCCACCTTGTGAACCTTCATCTTGTGAGCCTCCACCTTGTGAATCTCCACCTTGTGAGCCTCCACCTTGTGAACCTCCGCCTTGTGAACCTCCACCTTGTCCTGCTTGTAAATGATCTCGTGCTCTTTCTAATTGATTTATTGTTTCTTGAGGTATACCATAATTTTTGGCTTGTATTATAAAACTATTTAATTCATCTAAATCATATAGACTCTCATCTTTATTTAAATAATCATTAATTCTATCATTTAAATCTTTTTTATATCCTTCTGTAGAATATATTTTTCCATTCACATTAACAGTTACTTCTTCAACAAAACCATCATAATATTCGTAAGAAATATTTTGAATTAGATATCCATCTGCAACATTTTCTTTATTTGTCTTCTTCCACCATAAAGCACCGCTCGTAGTGATATATTCTACATTGTCTGGAGCACTTCTATAAACTACTTTTCCTGCATCTAAATCAGAATCATCACCTTCAGTTATTATTGGGTTTTGATTATCTGGCACACCAGACATTGAACCAGCAGATATATAGTTATATCCATTAAAGAAATATACTGTACCTGTAGTAGCTGTATTACTAAAATTATTAATAGTTAATGTTTTATACCCGTCTTTTTTAATATCATCATTAAAACTAACATACATTGGTTCATACATAACTTTAAATTGGAATCGTTGTACTGGAGCATCTAGTGCTGTAGCACCAACATTTGAATAAACCTCTACTGTTATAATAATTTCTCTTCTACTTGGTTTTGTAAATGTCAATGTTGTAGAATCTCCATTATTATATACAAAATCAGATCCATTAAAGTATGACCATCTTATATAACCATTCTCTATTTTACTTTCTTTTAATTTAGTATTTACATCAAGATTAAAACCATTTACTACACCTAATTTTCTTAGATAAATAGTATCTCCTTTTAAGTAAGTATAATCTGTTGAAGTAAATCTAATTTTTTCTACTATATCATTTTCGTAATAATATGTTTTACTAATATTCTGTTCTGCAGTTGTACCCGTTGTTGTGGATTCACTTGTAGATGATTTTCCATTTACCACTGTAGTAGTTGTTGTTGATGTTGTATATGAATATTTATATTTAATTTCTATTTTACTTTGAGCAATTGGTGCACTATAATTTCTATCATAACTTGCAGTAACCTTACCATTACTAATTGAAGAATTTATTTTTGTACCATCTACATATACCTCTACACTTGTAGGCATGCTATATGTAGTAGTTGATGTTGATACTTTCCCTGCTCTAGCCATACTATAATCAGAACTTGTAGTGTTTTCCTTACTTGGAATTGTATATTCAATGTTTATTTTATCACTAGATCGTGAACAAGCTATCTTTCCTTTAGTATCTTCTGAATTTTGATCAAAACTATTTGAATCTAATGTTATCACTTCTTCGAATGGTACTGCTTTTCCACCACTACTACCTCTATCTGATGGATAAGCTCTAGAAGATATATTCATCGCTAACTTGATCTCATTATTAATCACTTTTGATGATGCAGTAGTAGGTGTTGTCTGTGGTGTGTTGCTTGATGCTGGTCTTGAATTATACCATGGTGACCATGTAATAATCAAATATGTTCCCTCTAAATATTCATAAGATGCACCTGCATTCATATATTGAAAATCAAAATCTAATGATTCTATTGCTACTAAATCATCTAAGTAACTAATTTCTAGATAAAATTCTTCACCATCATATGGATATGGATAATCTTCCTCTGTATCTAATGGAATTTGTTCTCCATTATCTGTAATTAATGGAATATAATCTTCATGGTTATGACTAAATACAAATCTATAATCTGTACCCAATTCTAAGTCTATTGGGTTGTCTTCGGCATCTAAACCTGTCAATGTAGTATTTGAAATACCAGCAAAACTTACTTTTTCACGTGTACCTTGCTTTGTACCTGCCCTTAAATAATCTAAAGAAAAAGGTCCTACAATATATTTATTAGTTTCAGAATTAAATCTTACTTCTGCATCATCTGAATCATATCCAATTTCTTTTTGAGTGCCATCTTCTGAAATATATTTTTTATAATCTACAACCAATGTGTTGTCAGAATTATATTGCCAATTATCTCCTGTTGGAGAAATCCTTTTTATATATTCTTCAAAAGCTTCTGCTTCGTATCCTAAATCGGTATCTTTAACACCTGACTTATTAGATGTACCTACTGTTTTTACTTTCCACCAAGCATGTTGAACATATGTATATGGCGCATAACTATCCATCGTTACATAATAATATTTTCCATTTTTTGATGTAACATATTCTGTAGGTTCTAGTGAACTACTATCCCATGCAACAGACCATAATTCATCACCTGCTGCTGTTACTGTTTTATTATTGTCATTAATTTCTCCTGTATATTCTCGATCTGTCAATTCAAAAGTTAGAGAATTTACTGATGGATCATTTTTGTCCATTTCTGATAATACCCATGCTTCTGCTGGAGTAGCAATTCTGTTTTCTACCAAATGAAATCTACCATAAGTTTTACTTTTAGTCTCTGTATAAGGATTTGTTGTATCTGTTGTCCATGGAGAACCCGTTTTAAAAACAGTAGCATTATTTCTATTAGCTTCTGTTAGTACCCCTGTACTAATTCCCTGATCAGTAACATCTGTACTTTTACCACCACTTGTTACTACTGTACTTGCATATCCAGGAAGTGCAGTTCCCTTGGCAGAACAAAACAAACTTGGTATTGATAATAAATCTTCATGTCTAATATATACTTCGTCACCATCAACTTGACTACTTAATATGTCAAATATTGATGGATATGATAATTGAGTGACTATATTTGGGCTATTAGCTGCTAAAGAACTATTTGTAAACAATATCACAGTAATAATTAAAACTGCAAATATACCAATTATTGCTTTTACTATTTTTTTACTTATATTGCCTATCATATAATCACCTCCTTACCCTTATTATCCGTGTACAGTTTTATTACATATAAAACTACTATCAATGTAATAAGTGTTGTTGTTATTATCATTACATTTATCATGCTTCCACCTGTTTTGATACCTATTATCACATCTGCACTACTCATATCGTCTTCACCGTCTGCATGATTTCCTTCTACCGAGTCTATATCTGATATTGCATATTCATTAAATGTATTTTCTATTTCAAATACATTATTTATTAAACCTGTTCCATCGTCTGTCATTTGTTTTGTTAATAAAAGTGTTATTGTTTTTGTCTCTCCTGGTTGTATTATTTCATTTTCTAATTCTCTTGTGTGTGCAACTCTATTTGAATCTACATACCAGTTTGCATTTAAACTTGTATCTAATTCTAATTCTTCTGGTAAATAACTCATTATTGATTTTGCATATCCTGCTATCTCACCTTTATTTGACACATCTATTGTATATTCTACAAATATTTTTGAAGTTGAGGTTTCTTTTGGATCTATATCAACTTTTGCAAGTTTACTATTTTCCATTTCATATGTTGTTGTTCCTTTTTCATTTTGTACTGTAAGTCTATTTACATTTGCATCTATACTAAAGTCAAATATACCTGCTCTGTATAATCCAACATCTATATCAGAAATACTTGAATCAGTTATACTAATTTTATCTGTAACAGCTTTATAGTTAGAAACAATTGCATCAGAATTTCTATCTGAGTTAACTCCTTCTTTCTTATAATCTGTTACTTGATATTTAGATGAATCATATTCAAATTTAACATAGTAATCGCCAACAGGAATATTGTCAAATACATACTCACCGCCAGCATTTGTTACTGTTTGAGCAACTATTTTCTGAGATGATACATCACATAATTTAGCAACTATATTTTCAATACCATCTTCACTATCATCTCTTTGACCATTTTTATTTGCATCATTAAATACTCTACCTATAATTCTGTATCCTCTAGAATCATTTTGTTTTGCATCTGATTTATTTATTACAGCTGTATATCCATTTTCTGAGCTTTCTTCCTGTGTATTTTGTTCAATTTTTACATCATTAGTTGCTATTTTATTTTCTCTTGCTGGATTTTGTTGAACTATATTTTCAACTGATGATGTCGTAAAAGTATGAATATTTTTTCCGCTTATAGTCCATGAATTTTTTGCAACAGACTCTTCAACTACATTTTCTAAGTCCTTTGCAGTACAGTCTAAAACTATTTTTGCTTCCTCATTGCTTCCCAAAGTAACTTTACATTCTATATTTTTTCCTATTAATGCACTATTAGTTGCACCATTTTTTGTTATAGAAGCACTAAGCACTCTTAAATCTTTTGGTAATTCATTAGAAATTCTTATATTCTGAGCCTCCGCTAATCCTGTATTCTTTAAGTTTAATATATATTTTACAGTGTCACCCTCTTTTAAATATCTATTATTGATATTTGTATCATAAGAACATTCAATAACGGGTCTAGCTAAAATATGTTTGATTTCATTTGATTTATAAATTCTTTTTAAATTTGGTGATTCAATTTGAGCAAACGTTATTAACTCTCTTTGGCTTTCAGGAATTTCCATAGTTTTAACTTTTAATTTTAAACTTTCACTTCTATTTAATCTACTTAATTTCCAAGTTACATTTCTATTATTATCATATTCAGCAGGTGAAACTGCATACTCTCTCATATTTTCATCAAAACCTGTAATATAAGCATCTATAAATTCTAATCCTTCTGGTAGAGTTAACCTAATTGTACAATCTTCAATTGAACTATTTAAGTAATTTACTAAATTAATATCATACCAAAGTTCAACACCTTGGTCGACTACCCTATTTTCATCTATCTGACTTAAGCTTATACTTAATTCAGCTTTATCAACTTGTTTCTTTTCTGTTGGAACATATATAGGAGTTTCTAATCCATCCGCCTCAACATTATTTGCAGGTTCTATTTCTGTACTAACAGAAGCACCACTATTAACTTCTACTTCATATGTAATTTCTTCAGTTTTTCCTGGATCAACATCCCCTAAGTCAATTCTAAGTTCAGTAGTATCTCTATCAACTTCCCCATTTTCATTAACATATGATGTTCCTTCTGGAATTAAGCTGTTAACAACTGTATCTTTAGAAACTGATCTTCCTTCATTTTTTACTTTAACAGTATACTTAATACGTTGTCCTGGTACTGCTGTGGCATCTTCGCAATCAGAAACAATCTCTGTAGTAAGAACTGGTGCATCACCTGTTGTTAAAACAACTCTATCTGCTTCTCTTACTTTAGATGATTCTTGATCTTCATAATATGTAGCAAATGTACCAGCTAAATCAATATTGTTTACTAATTTTTCAGGAATATTGAAACCATATTTATAAGTCATCATGCTTCCTACTTTTAAATCTTCATCCAAAACAATTAAATATGATTTGATTATTCCAATATCAGTTACATCTTCTGTCCAACCATTTTCTCTATCATCTAAATCTCTAGTAGCATCTTCTTTTTCTGAATAATAAATTCTTACTGGAACCTCAGCATTTTCAGTTGCAATTCTAGTTGTCATTGGAGCTGTAATATTTGTACCTAAAGCCACATCTTCTGTTATTGCCTTATTTCCATTAAATATTGTTCTTCCTAATATGCTTACATTTTTCATGTCTTCATCTGTGTTGTTGATTACTATCATTTTCATTTCTGCTTGTCTTGCTTCTTTGAATGTTCCTACTGTATCTTCTTTTCTTCCTTGGTTTACTGATATTATTGATCCATTGTCTTTATAGCCTGTTATCATTTGTGCATTTACTAGTCCTTCAGGTGCTACTATGTTTAACTCTGCTCTATCTTCACCATGTCTTCCTAATAAGATATATGGACTTGGATCTGTAAGCATTTTCCAATCTGAACCAATACCATAGTTTGTAGCATCTTCATTATAGTAATTCATTTCTATCTCAGATTTTCTTGATGCTGTATACATGTCTACCGTAATATCTGATTTTAATATAACTGTTGTACCTTTGTCTGATTCTCCTAATGCATATTTTGTTTGTGTTCCATTTAAGATTATTCTTAATACTACATTTCCATTTTCATTTTCAAATGTTTCAATATTTCCTATTGTTAATTCATCATTACCATATAGTAAGTTAACATCTTGGATATTTATAGCTGTTACTTCTTTTGGAAATGTAAGCTCAAATACTGGATTTTTGTACATATCACTTATATCTAAACCATTATTTAAAGATAATTCTATCTCTATATCTTTATTTTCAACTAATGTACTTAAATCTTTTCTACTTAAAACTATACTTGGATTAGTAATTGTACTTAATAATTCTGTATATACAGATTTAGTACCCATCTCTGTTACTATTCCTTCTATCAACTCAGCTGCTGCTATATAATCTGATTGCATTCCCTCGAATTGCATAATATCCATTTTCTCATATGTTGATTTTTGTATTGCCTTTATAGTAACAATATCTAATATTCCTTCTGCCTCTGGATTATTTATTCTTATTAATATCTTTCCAATTTTGTTCTCCCCAAAACTAATTGTGATATTTCCATCGCTCTCTGACTCTGTAGATTTATCTACAGTTATTAAAGAAGTTCCATCTTCTAATAATAGTTCTAAATTTCCGTTTTCTCCTATTATTGAAAGTAGTTTTTCTCTATTTACTTTAACTGATTTATAATATGTATTTCCTTCAGCAGTATATCTATTTCCATTCATGTCTATAAAATATTCATCAGTTTCTCTTACTTCTATAGTATTAACAAGTTCAACTCTAGAAATATTTATATCAACAGTATTATCATATTCTAATTCATACTCTGGATTTTCTGAATTAGCATTACCATATAAATATCCTTTACTTATACTTCCAGTTTTTCTTGTTAAATCATAAGTAATTATATTTTGATTTGCTTCTGATAAATTATATTCTTTATTAATTTGATTTGAGATTTCATTAGTACCTGCACTTGTGAATACATTTGAGATTACTTCTACAGTTGAATTAACCATCATGTTTGATGTATCACCAAGATTAGAATATTTATAAGAAATTATGTATTCATCATTTCCACTATTTCTCTTATATAAACTATCTCTTTCCACATTATCTACACGTATGTTAACAACTGCATCTTGATAATTCCAGTTTTGTGTTGTAAATACAGCTTCACCATTAGTTAATCCATTTGTAAAGCCTGTACTAATAGCATCTACAGTTACATCTTTAATTTCAGCACCTTCTATTTCAGGAATTGTTACCATAGTAGAAGTATCTTTAACTGGTAAATCATTTTTTGAATCAGTTCCAATAGTTACTCTAATTTGAACTAAAGCTTCATTTACACCATCTTTTGTATATGGAATAAACTTTTCAATTTCACTTCCAACAACTAAGTTCAAATTATTTTGGATTTCTAAAACAGGTTTAACAGTTTTAGTTAAAATTTCCTCGGCACCTTCTTTATCAACATAAGTAGTAGTTAAAACTAATTCAACACCTTCTTGAAGTTTCTTGATATTAACATATTCTTCATCTTTAATTTTGATTGGGATATACACTTTAACTTCTGTACCATTATTTATCTGTTTAAGCTTAATTTTATTATCCTCAATTGATTGAATATATTCGCCAAGCGAAATATTTTCTTCAAGAGTAAACATTTGATTAGCTAAATCCTTAATATCAACTCTAGCATTTTTCAAATATCCAGAATCTTTAACTCCAACAGTGATTTCAATAGCCAAACCATTACGAAGCACTTGTTTTTCAGGTTCCCCTGGTTGTTCCTCTACAACAGGTTCTTCAGGTTCAACTACTACAGGATTCTCTGAAGTCTCAGGTCCATTTTCTTCTGGTTCTTCTACTTCAGAATTATCTTCATTGACCTGATCCTCTTCAGAAGAATTTTCTTCATCAGATTCTGCTTGATTTTCTGAATTTTGACTTTCCTCATATTCTTTAAAACTATGAGATATTGAACCAATTTGAGTCTCTTGATTTTCCTCTCCTTCATTTTCATCTTGCTGCTCTGGTTGTTCTTCTGGTTGTCCCTCTACTACAGGTTCTACTGGTTCCTGTTCGACCACTGGTTCCTGCTCAACTGGTTGAGTAGGTTCAGTTTGTTCAGGCTCTTCAGTACTTTCTTCACTATTCTCAATCATAACAAATTGAGCAGCAAAGTTAACTGCATCAGCATTTTCGCTATCAGCAGCATATACTAGAGCTGAACCAAGAGTCGCAAAATTAGTAAAAGTAAGCATAAAAACAATTAAGCAAGCGACAAATCTTCTAGTAAAATCTTTTTTCATTTGCATAATTTACCTCCACAAAGTTTTAGACTTATAGTTATCTAAGTTCTATTTTAAAAGCATATATATATATGTCAATGTACTAATATATAAATTATAATTAATAATAAGAATCTACGATTACGGAAAAAGCAGCTATATCAGCTATTTTACATTTATATTAAATTTTTTGTCTTAAAATGTAAACTTTTGCAGTGAGTTTACATAACAATAATATGTAAACCAGTTTGCCGTTTTTTAACAAATATTATCCACAGTTTTAAAAAATGTTTGTGGATAACATTTATAATCCTTGATATATAATTTTAAAAAATCGTTTTAAATTATATATCAATATTCTCATTACATAATGTTATTAAAAAAACACTTACTATAATTTTCATTATAGTAAGTGTTTTCTATAAATTTTATTTATCAGCTTTATGCTCTTTATAAATTTTAATCTGTTTTACTCCAAATATTCCTAGCATAATCATTATTATAGTAATTAATATTGCAATTGGTATTATAACATTTCTCACATATTCACGTAATGTTATACCTGTTGGTGCAATTATTGTAACAAATTCTGGAGCATATGCATCATCTTCAGGATATAGATGCCATTTTTCAGATGCTAATTCAGCGAATGCTTTATCATCACTTGATGTAGCAGAATCATTTGCATTCCACCACTTTTTACTATTATATCCAGCTTTCCAGAATCCTACATCTTCTTGTGTCGCAAGTGCCATAGCATTTCCTGGTACAGAATAATAATCTCGTCTACCTGTTGGATTTGAATACACCAATACTTCAACTAGGTTGTCAAATTTCATATTATTAGCATCTGTATCAGACGCCGTTGTTTTAGCTGTCATTATCCACATTGTTACTCTACTATTTTCTTTTTCATTTGTTCTATCATATTCTTGAGGCTCAAGCTCTATATTCAAAGCTCCATTATCTTTAGATTTTACTTGTTTATAGTCATCTCTATATTCAACCCAATTATTATTAATTTCCTCTGTTAAATATGATCCTGAATTTGCAACATTTCCAGATAAAGTATCAAATTTTGTCATCTTATTATTTTTAGCTATAACTATATTTGATGAAACATCTGTAACTAGAGCATTACCTTTTCTATCATATATATTAGACTTAGATACACCATTGTTATCTACAATCGTTCTATATGAAGATTCTGAAACAAGTTCATTTAATGTTGGAATAGTTCTTCTTTCTCCAGTATTTTCTATATTTCCTGATAAATCCCATGCATAGTTTTCAAAATTTTGTGTACTTAAATCATAGCTTGCATTTGGATCAATATAGTCTATTAATTGGTCAACCGTTGTTTTAACAATCTTATCACTTTGATATGTAATTTCTACATCAGGACTATCTGACCACTTATATTGCTTAATTACATAAGCTTTAGGAGCTTCATCTACCTCATTCTCATAATAGAATCTACCTACATACTTACCATAAACTATTATGTCAGGTCTTAAAGTATCATTTTCTGAAATTGTTCCATTTCCAATATTAGTCTTATCTGACTGAGATAATAAACTACTTAAAGTTGCATCACTATCTTGTCCTAATCTAAGTATTTCTTTTAAGGTAGCATTTGTTGCCATACCTGTTTCATTATTTTCTTCTAATAATTTTGCTATATCGCTAGTATATGCTTCTGTTGTTGGAGCAAACTTCGCTTTTTCTATAATATCCTTTGCCACATAATATTTTGAAAGATCTCCTGTGAAATCAGTTTCAGAATTGTTAATTATCTTAATCTTGTACTCAATACTCATTGACAATCCATTTAAATAATCATCTTCAACTGATATAGCATAAAATCCTTGTTGATTTGAATTATCTGCTTCAACATGAGCTAAGTATGTTAATTTATCTAAATGACTATTAGCCTCATTATTTGTAATAACTTTTCCATTTTCATCAAGTGCCGCTGAGAAAATTACATCATCTTCTTTCATTAGATAAATACCTTCAATATATTGCTCTAATCTAATATCTGTTCTAGCTCTTTCCTCTAAACCTAAATTAATATTTTTAATATGGTATTCTTGTTTAGTAACATTTATTTTTTTGTTAGCATCTCCTGTAGTGATTCCATTATCTATTGTCTTAACTGGTTCAAGTTGTTTTGTATCATCTTTGTAATCAGTATCATCTTCATTAAGTTTCTTTGGTTCATTAATCTCAATCTGCATAATTGGAGTTTCTGCAAACATTGCCGTAGCTTCAACATATCTACCATTTTCTTGCGAATTATCATCGATTCTGTCTCTTAATATTTCGCCTCTATCATTTTCAATAGTTCTAGAATATGCATCTACAACCATTCTTCTAGCTTCATTATCTCTAGATACAGAATATTGTGGAGCATTGTCTTTTTGAGTTACAGCTTTTATTCCATTTTCTCTTCCATCTGCAGTTTTCATATCTTCTGTACGTAAATTTAAAAACTTATCATTGATTGCACTATATTCTTTTCCATCTTCTGAATATTTAATATCAGCTAAGAAACTTGTATTTTCATAATCTTGTCCATTATATTTTATAATTGCCTTATTTTCAGGATGTTCAGAGCCATCTTCATTAATAGAATATATCACTTTATTACTATCTGTTTGTGTACCATAATCAAATCTTAAAACATAATCTCCAGGCAAATATCCATATATACAGTAATTCCCTTCTTTACCAGTAACAGGATTTTCACTAGTAACTATTGAATTATCGCCAGTAGCTATACCTGTCGTGCTAGACTCACCTATATTATAATATTTTAGCGGAACTTCATAATAGTATTCTAAATCATTAAATTTAATATTTGTCTCATTTATATCAGCCAAACTAATAACTTCATACATAGATACTTTAACTTTTGGAATTAATTTATCAGATCCTCCATAAATTCCATCACCCGTTTTTACTTTTACACCATTACTTGTATTGTCAGTACGCATATCTTCAAATACATAACCATACATGTCTCTTTCATGTGCCTCTAAAGATATTTTTAATGGTAAAGCCCTACAAGTATCATCCTCATAATTAGCTATATTAGTTATATCGCCTTTTATTATATTATTTGGAGCCGAATCTTTGTCTATTTTTCCTGAATTCTGTCCTTCTTCATATGCCCTATAGAAATTAATTGGTGAACCATCTATTTCAACATCTCTTTCACTGTAGAAAGTAGAATAATTAGAAATTTCAGCTATATTATCTTTTTCATCATTTGCATATAATATACCTCTTTGATTTATATCATCACTATCATTATCAGGATCAGATATTCTTTCATATCCTTCATAGTCAATTTCATATGTTGTAAATATCTCTATATATTCATTTACTTTCAATTTAATATTTTCTAATGAAGCGGTTGTTGATTTCTGCATTCCAGGTACATTATCATTTGCCCTACTCCATGTTAAAGTTCCTTTATGATTATCATCTATACCTTTTAAGTTTTCCTCTTTAGTTGGCTTCCATGAAATATCTTCATATTCTTCTGTTGTACTTAAAATTCTATAATATGGTTTATTTGCTACGAGTTTATAATTACGTTCCATATCGTCATTTACTACTTTTGCATATATACCGTCTTCTTCCATTCCTATCATATTTTCTGAATCAACTACAGTATATGCATCATCGTAATAATCTGTAAGTTCATTTATTTGAACATCATTTGTATCAGAATTATTATAAATTCTGATAGCATATGTTGCAAAAACTCTAAGTTCTGTTCCTGATTTTATTTCTTGTACTTTATCTATAGCATTTTTATATCTAGCTGTAGCATTATAAGCAACATCTGTACTAAATAATCCTAAATTATTAACTGATGTTTCTTCAGCCGCTCTTCTTCTTTCTAATTCCTTTTTTAAAGCTTCAAATGAACCATTATATTTTATCTTGATTTCGCCATTTTCATTACTAGAATCAACTAAGCAATTAAAGTTTTGAACTATTTCTTGTTCATTTACTACCACTGACATTTTATATAAATCTTTAATTAAACTTATATCTGTTTCTTTTCTTTTTCTTAAGCCTAAATTAATATGAAGCATATATTCATCAATATATCTGTTTCCACCTGATGCTCCAGTTCTATTTTTATTCATTATGTATCTAATTTCTCCACCAGATGTATATGATTTTCCTTCATCATCAAATGGATAATATATTTGATAATCTGCTGCATTTGCCCCTGTAGTAATACCTGTACCCTTTGAATAATATGTATATGCTTTCATACAGTATCTATCATAATATGTTTTTTCCCAACCAGATTGCATGTTTTCATGATCTGCTGTAGCTCCTGAAATAAATTCGGATTTAATCATACTAGCACTACCATTAGCTTCAGATTCTCCTTTATAGTCAATTTGTTTTCCAGTTGATGTTGTTCCTGTTGTAGAATGGTCACTATTCATTTCTGAATCACCCTTAATCTGTGAAAAAGTTTCGTCAAACATACGTCTTTCTGGTGATCTTTCTACTGCCATTGATTTATCAAAATATCCTTCTCCTTTAGCCTTAGTATATTGATCGGCTGTATCGTCTCCTCCTCCATTTTGTAAAAATACTGTACTTTCATATACTTGTCCGTCATACTCAAACTGAGCCACATAATAGCAGTTTCTTCCTCCAGCTCTTCCTGGAGCTTCTATTCTATCTACTTGATAATGTCCACCATTTTCTGTAATTATTGGCCATGATAATGCTTTTCCCTCATCATCATGAAAAATCGCATCTCCTACTTCTGCTCCATCTTGATATAACTTAATAGTAACTAAAACATTATCTACACCATGTTCTATACTTTCTTTATCACCATCAGTAGCATTAGCATGTTCTTCATCTTTTTGTGCATCTATATCTAGCCATACATCGCCAGCTAGGCCTGTAGTTATATCTATGTTCCATTCAAATTTTTTAGTTACATCAAAATATAGTCTCCAAGCCCAATGACAAGTACCTATAAATTGAATTGGTTCACATGAACCAGCAAATTGACCATTAAACCAAAGATTAATAAAAGAATAGTGATTAGCATAATACCCATGTGGACATTTATGTGCTCCCCAAGCTTCATTAGTACCACATGTATGACCTAAACATTCATAATAACCTGCACAACCTATTGGATTTCCAGAACAATCATGAGTACAATGATCACTATCACAACTATGATCACAACTTCTATGAGCCCTAGCATGTCCACAATTATAGGTTCCTATATCGTGATCTCCACCTTCTTTATCTTCACCATGCCAATGTTTATGCCCACCTTCTTTATCTTCATGCATTACTCCTTCAATATCAGGTGCTCCACCATCACATTTTCCTACATCATCATTTCCACCATAACGGCATTCTCCTGATCCATAATATCCATTCCAATTAACATCTTCAATTTCTCCTTCTGATTTACTCCATTCAGCCTCTGCTTGCATATATCTAAAATATAGTTCCAATCCAAGTATCGCATTTATACCATCTTCATAGTCAAGTTGAATATAAAATGGTTCATTATTATGTGGATACTCATTATATCCATACTTATCTTGACCATTTCCAGTACCAGGAATTCCATCAACTCTTAGTCCATTTAAATAATAAAAATTCCATTTTCCACTACTTCTTTTAATTGTTTCAATTGAACCATTTTTATTTACTATTAAATCTGGATCTCCTGTCATACTTGCTAAAGACCAATCACTTGTATATTTTTCAACATATTCTATTTGAAATGGACCTATCAAATATTTTTGAGTAGTAGCATTATATTCAACCGTTACTTCATCTTGTTTAGTTTTATCAGAAATTGTCTTCTCATAATTATCTCCGATTTCTTCCCACATATCTCCAAAGTCTTGAGTATTTTGCTGATTTTCTTCTTTTTTATCATCATATTTAGAATTTTTATTCATATCCTCTATTAATGATTTTATTACATTTTTTAATTTCTCAATTAATTCCTTATCGTTTTTATCTCCTGCTTTATATTGTTCTACTATTAAAAACAATTGGTATGCTACTTGATCTTCTTGTTCTGCTAAAGAAGTATTATATAATATATCACACTGATCGTTTGTTAATTTTTTTCCTTCTTCCAGTGCTTGTAAATACCACTCAACTTCTTTTAATATTGCTTTTGTAGATGCAACTTCTGCTGATATACTTGATGCACTTACCCCTCCTATAGATTCAATATTAGCTGATGAACCTATACTATTTAAATTATTTTGTGCAACACTTGAATCTGGCGTAGACGGAGTACCTTCCCCTTTTGGAATCTTTCCCATACTTTCCCATGTACCAATATCATCACCAGGCTTACTCACACCATTTTTTTGTGTAGAAGTATCATTCAAATGTGCCCAAAAAGCAATATTTACATAAGAAGCACGCGGAATAACATTTCCATTATCTTCGCAATCAGCTAATAAATAAGCCATAGGAGTATTTTTCTCATAATGTCTTTCTGTTACCCAAAATCTTGTCCAACCCGTTGAAGTTACTGTTGCCTCTTCTCTTTTTCCATCAACATATCCATATGCAGTAGCTATAGATTCTATATATCTATTTCCACTATATTTTTCTGCTATCATTGTTAACTTAAAAGAAGCCCATGCTGTTTTAGTGTCTATAGCTGCATTAATGGGATCATATTCATAATCTCCATCTGGATGTCCAATTCCTCTTGTCATATGAAATACACGAACTTTAGGAACTTCTTTTCCCCCAACAACAAAATGTTCCCATGTCTCTGTTGAAGTATATGTTCCTGTATATTTATGACCAAAAATCTCAGCATCCCATTTTATAACAATCGGTTGCCTATTAAAAAATATTCCACCATGCCAAGCACACAAATATGAAGGCTCTGCCACTAAATCCTTAAAATATAAATTTAACCCCTGTGCTGCGGGTTCTCTTCCAACAAATTCTCTATAATTATATTTATTTTTGTCCAATCCATCATTAAACTTACCTTGTTCAGCTGATTTAACTGGCACACACGCAAAAATACATGAAATTAAAATAGCTAGTACAATTAACATTACAAACTTAATAATTTTTTTCATGTTTTCCTCCTTTGTATTCATATATCTTTGCTCTTGGCATAAGATAATCATTATAAATCTATAGTAAAAGATTATTCTCCCATACTACATATTTTCAGTTAATTTTATTTTAAATTTAAATATAATTCTGTCAATCGCGAAAATTCAATTTATCCAATTTTCAAAGATTATGTAATTACGGATAAAACAGCTTTATAAGGTATTTTACAATTATGTTAAATTTGACATAACTTCTCAAAAACATTTAAAGTTAGTTTACATATTGTTTTTATGGAAACCAATTTGCATTTTTTTGCCAGATATTCATATTTTTTCTTAAAATTAAAACTAAAAAACACTTATAAACGTTGCTGTATAGTCTAAAACTACTGGTTGTCTATAAAAGAAATGTCCTCCATGCCATGCACATAAATATGCAGCTGTATTAATCATATCATCATAATATAAATTAAACCCTTCTGCCCCTGAAGGTAAACCAGTAAATTCCCTATAATTATATGTTACTTTATCCCAACCATCATTTAAACCATCTGGTTTATCTAAATTAGCTGATTTAACTGGAATACATGCAAAAATACATGAAATAATAATAGATATACTAATAAATAATATAATTTTTATACTTTTTTTCATACTATACTAGTCTCCTTCTATCAATATATCTGTATAGAAGGATAATTACTAATATTGCTAAAACGATGTATAATGCTACAGTCGTAGCTTTTCTAGCAGTCATACCTGTTTTAACACCAATAATTGTATTTGCCATAGCTAAGTCATCTTCATTTAACTTATTACCCGGTACAGAATCTATATCTGTCATACCTTTATCATTTGTTGCTCCCGCAATTTCAAAACTATTATAAACTATTCCTGTACTATCTTCTGTTAGCTTCTTAGCTAAAACTAGTTTCAATTCGCGACTTTCGCCTGGTTGTATTTCATCATTTTTCAATGATATTGTTGCTATATTTCCATCAGCCTCTACATACCAATCACTATTTAATGTAGAATCAAATTCAATTCCATCTGTTGTATAATCAACAATTTTTGTTACTTTACCTGGTATTGTTCCTTGATTTTTTACTATAACTTTATATTCAATAAATACTTTTGTATCAGATACTAAGTCTGGATCAATATCTACTTTACCTAAATCTTTATTTTCTGGTACATATTCTGATTTTTCAGCTGAATTTTGTACTGTTATTTTTTCTACTTGTGCATCTAATTTCATATCAAATATATTATCATTTTGTAGCGGAACATCTACACCAGATACACTTTTTTCTGCAATTGTAATGTTGTCAGTTACTGTTCCATTATTTAAATTTAATATACTTGCATTATTTGTTGTTAAATTCTTTTCTGCACTAATAGCATATTGTGTGCTATCATAATTAAATTTAACATAATATATAGAATTATCTAAGTTTTTAAATTCATATCTTCCTTGAATATCTGTAATTTGTGATGCTACTAGCTCATTTGTTTCAGAATTATACAAATTTGCTATTACTCCTGATAATACAGTATCTCCATCATCAAACATTTGATTACTATTATTATCTATATATGCTGTTCCACACATTTGATTTCCTGTATTAATTTTATTTTCTAATACAGTAACCGCTTCTAATTTATCTTTATATGTATCATCGTATTTTACATCAATAGAAGCATTTACTTGCTCACTAGTAATATATTTCTTTATCTTAGTTTTCATTATAAATCTAGCTGTTTCATTTGGTTCTAATGTTGTTAAAACATGTCTTGTACTATCAGCATGATAATCTTTTTGAATATTTGGTCTTTCTAGTCTTAAAAGCGTAATATCTGCATCTTCTGAAATATTTGGTGTAATTGCACAGTCTGTAATTGCATATGGGTTGTTGTTTGTTATTTCCCACATATATACAACTTCTTCTCCCTGATTTCCATAACCAATTTCATTTGCATTAATCATTTGTACATTAACATCAGATTGATTAAATTTAATATCATTTTTTGAAGTTAAAACAGTTTTTCCATCATTTAAATCATATGTTGTTTCAATTGGTTTAATATTAATTCCTTCAGCTCCTGCTTTAGTTTTAATAAACAAGCTATAATCAACCTTTAAAGTATCTCCATACTTAAATTCTTCTATAGTCCATGTTATAGTATTAGTGTTTCTGTCATATGTTTCTGAAACTTGTAAATCTTTTTTCTCTATAGCATCTATTTTATTATACATTTCTTCCATAACTTCTGGATTTGTTGAACCATCTTCATTTGTCATATACTCAGCATATATAGCTTCTCTTGCTTCTGCATTATATACAGTTCCTCTTATTTCACTTGCTCTAAATTCAAATGAATCATCTAATTTTTTTGTAATTGTTAAATTATGATAATCTTCATTAGAAACATTTCTAATATAAAAGTCATTTTTATATTCTGATCCTGCTACCATTAATGAACTATAATAATTATCTGTCACTTCTATTTTAGTTTTTTCTACAGGATTTTCTACACTTTCAATAGCTACAGAAGTATTTAAATTCTTTCCTTCAACATTCCCTAAAACTTTTACTGAAACTTCTTCTGCATTAAATTTACGTACATAGAAACTAGCTTTTATAATTTTTTCTGAATGTGCTGGTACATCTACTTCTTCTAAAGTAACTGTTTTTGTAGTATCTGTTTTACTAATACTTAATGAATTTGAATTATTAGCCATAAATTCCATTGGAACTTCAAGATTAACTACTACATTTTTAGCATCAACATCACTATTATTTGTTAATAAAATTTCATACTCAGTTTCAGAAAGTTCTTTAATATCTTTTACTAAATTAATTGTTGCTTGTATATCTGTTTTACTTTCTATTTCATATCCAATTTTATCTGCTGAAGATTTTGTAGAAAGTTGTGTTGATGTTTCTGTAAAATATGTTGCATATGTTCCATAAAAAGCATCACCTGCTTGTAAATTAGCTGGTATTACATAATCGTATGTAAATTCAAGTTTACCATTTCTTTCTAAAACATATTCCTCATTTAAAACAATTAAATATGATTTAACAGCTCCACCTTTATAAAAGTCTGTTACCCATCCATTGTTTTCGTCATATAAATCATCTGTTGCTTCTCCATTTTCTGAATAATAAACAGTATAAGGAACATCACTATAGCTTGAAGTTATAACAGTATCTAATATTGTATCAACTGTTGTTCCTAAGTCTTTTCCTGTTGTAATTTCCTTATTTCCTATAAAAGGTATTCTTCCTAAGATTTTAAAATTATTATAATTTCTTGCTGTATTGTTTAATACTGAAATATACATTGTTGCAAGTTTAGCTTCAACACCTTCTTCTAATAAGTCTGACTCTGCTCCTTGATTTAAAGAAACTACTTTATTATTGTTATTTTGATCTTCTTCATTATTTTCTTCATTCTCTTCATTATTTTCTACTGGTTGTTCTTCTTGTTCTTCTTTTGTTTCTGTAGTTTGTCCATTAACTAATCCTTCTGGACCTTTATAAGAAACATTTATTGCATCATATCCATTTTTTAAATATGCAATATCACTATTATCTATAAACATACTCCAGTCTTTTTCATTAGTATATTGAGCAGAACCTTCATTATAATAGTTCATTTCTATTGCTTCTGTCATATTTCCTGTCATTTCATCTAATGTTATATCAGCACTTAATGAAATAACTGTACCATTAGTTTCTTTATTTACATTATAAGAAGATTGTAATCCACTTAAAGCAACTCTAATTATTTGGTTATCTCCTCCTAAAAATGTTTCTACGCCAGCTACTGCTAGTTCTCCATTTGCATAGAATAAATCTATATTTTTAACATTTACACCTCTGATTGCTTGTGGTAACTTCACCTCAAAAACAGGATTTTCATATAAGTCAGATTCATCGCTGTTATTGTTTAATTTAATCATAAATGTAACATCTTCATTTAGAGAAGTTGTTGAAAGTTCTGTAGGTATCATTTCTAAAGTAGCACTTGATTGTGTTGTTGAAACACCTATACTTGTTTCAACTAATTCTAAGTCTGTTTTTATATCTCCTTCATATGTTGCATATCCTTGTGAATGACTAATTAATTTACTAAAGTTTCTTATAGTTTCTCTAGAATAATCTAATTTTTTAATAGATTTTGTGCTTACAACAGTAATATTTCCATCTGAAATTGGCGCACTAAATCTTAATTTTATAGCTGAAATTAAATCACCATATTCTACTACATACATTCCGTCTTCTGTTTCCATGTCAAGTGTTACTGTTCCAATAACTTCATCTGACATGTTTAATATTTCAACTTTACCATTTTCACCTAATATATTTAATAAATTTTCTCTTGAGAATTCTGTCTTTTTATATGCAATACTTTCATTTAAGTCATATTTAGTTGTTTCGTTTTCATTTGTAAAATACTCGTCTACATCAACAATCTCAAGACCTGTTACTAAATCAGCTCTATTTACATTTAAGATATCTTTTTCTACATATGTAATCTCATATTTTTCTTGATTGCTATTTGCTACTAAATATCCTTTTGAAATTGGTGTTTCTTTATTTTCTTTAAAATATTGAACAGTTTCACCTATTGATTCATATAAATCACATGACATTTCTCCTGTTACTGTTTCTTCATTTCCACCAAAATTATTTATCTTCACTGTTGCTACTGATACAGCATTAACGCTTGTATTAATTTCTCCATTATAAATAAATGTTAAAATGTATGAATCTTCTCCTATTGTTTTATTTACTAAACCGTCGACTTCATTATTATTAACACTTATTATTACTTTTCCGTTTTCAACTCTATAGTTAGCTTTTGTAAAATCTGTATTATAATCTTCTTTTCCTTGAGTAAAAGAAAGTTTACTTACATCTACTGTTGTTTCTGCTAATTCTAACCCTTCTGCCATAGGAATATCCACAACTAATTCTGTAGATTTTATTGGTAAATTGTTTTCAGTATTTGCAGAAAGATTTATTTTTGTTTGAAGTATTTTACCTTTTACACCATCTTTTTCAAAATCTAGATTTTTAATAAGTTCATATTTAACATTAGAAGATGTTGTTTCTGTCCATGTAAGATCAAGATTTACTTCTTTTTCTATTGGATGAATAATGTTTTCACTATCTATATATTCTCCTTTAAAAATGATTGTATTTGTTTTTGATAAATCCTCTATTTTAAAGTTCTTTTTACTTTCAAAGCTAATTGGAATAGAAACATTTAAATTGGCGGTATTATTAACTTCTGGTAATCGTAATTGACCATCTCTTATTGATGTACTTTCATCAGGATTAACAATAAAATTTAAGTCATTTCCTAGTTTTATTGCTCCATTTTTTAAGTATCCTTCTCCTTTAACACTAATATCAAAATTAATCTTTATCGTTTGATTATTTACATCACAAATGAGTGAATTTGTATTTTCCATTCCTTCTCCTGAAAAATATCCGTTCACTTCTACGTTTGATTCTGCATCTTCTGCTGCAAATGATATGTTAGTTAAAATTGGTCCACCATTTAGTAACAGCATAGAAAAAATAATCAAAATTACAATAAATTTTTTTCCATAAGCTCCTAGCCTTTTTTCCATTACGATTTTCTCCTTAATCTTTTCAAAGTATACAATGTTTCTATTGTCTCACCTATCTTTTTTATTAATATAATAAATAAATACTGTCAATAAACTATTTTTAATTGTTTAATATTAATATCAAAAAAGGCTTACGGATAAAGGAATACAGGCTAAATATATCTTTTATATTAAAATTTTTTAATTTTTAGAAAATTTTCACATTTTCTATCTTCAAAACATAATATATATAAAAATCTCGCATATATTGATTTTAAGGAGGTTAGCAATGAATAATCTTGACATGAATGCACTTATGAAAATCATTTCTAAAATGGACAAAAAAGACTTAGAAGCCGGACTTGCGAAAGCTCAGGAAATTTTGAAACAAAAGGGACAAAATAATAGTAATTAATTTTGAAAAAATTTTTAAATAAATTTGCAAAATTTAATTAAAAGGGAGGGTAATTATGAATGAAGATTTAGCTGCACAATTATCAAGTATATTAGAAAAAAATAATATAGATTTAAATCAAGTATTAGAAAATTTTAATCAGTCTAAACAAACTAATGAAAGTTCTTCTGAAAATAATAATCCTCCTAACGAATCTTCTATTGATCCCGAAATGATAATAAAAATCCAAAAACTTTTATCTTTAATGAATAATAATAAAAATTCAAAAGATGAACAACTTTTACAATCACTAAAACCATATATGAGACAATCTAGAAAAGATAAAATTGATCAATATATCAAACTATTACATATAATGAAATTGTTTGAGAATTTTCAAGAAATGGGAGGAAATTTAAATGACTTTTTATAATCCAATAGTACCTCCATTTATGCCGTCATTTTTTTCTAATAAATATTATAATAAAAAGTCTCTACCTCAAGAAATAAAAAATGAAAATTATAATGATTCATTCTCAAAGTCTGATATTAATATAGATTCATCATCCAACACGCGAGAATCGTCAAAAAACGAAAAAAAAGTATTTCTGAATAATTATCTTCTGGATAATATTTTTTCAGAAATACAAGAATCTGATACGTTAATTTTGTTATGTCTTATTTACCTTCTATATATACAAGGAAATAACGATATAATAATATATATTTTACTACTTATATTAATTAACATATAAAGTTTTTATTCTATTTCTATCTTTTCACCATCTAAATATATAAAAGGTAATTTATACTCATTTTCTGTGATCTCTCTTACTATATTAGAAATTCTTACTTGAGTTGCTTCAATAGAATTTGCAGTTATAATTGCCTTTTTATTACCATTAGCACCAGCATGAGCCATTCCTCTTATTTTTCCGGTAACTATAATATTTTCACCAGCAATAACTTCTGCACCATAATTTAAATCACCTAAAATGGCAATACTTCCTGAAAATTCTTCACGCTGTCCAGATCTAAGATTTCCTTTTATGAATTTTGTTTCTGAAGTTTCAACAGAACTTTCAAAAGTACTTTTAATTGCATGTAGACCTAGAACTTCGCTAGTATCTCCAAAAGTAATTTTATCATCAATTTCTTGTTTCAAAATTGCTCTTACTGCTGTTTGTTCATTTTCTTTTAGTGCTTTACCAATTATATGAATAGGAATTTTGTCTTTATCATAATATTTTTTGATATAACCTAATTTAGCACTAAACTCTTCTAAAACTTCGTCAAACTCTGCTGCAGCATTTACTGCAATTTTTAATTCTTCTTTTGTACGAGAAATACGTATACAACTTTTCATTTTCTCATAACTCCTTTTCAAATTTTATCTTACAAATTCTACCTCTAATGAAGCATTTACATCTTCATTTATTTCTTGAATATTCATTCCAAAATATTCTCTAATAATGTCTCTTACTACTTCTGCAACATATGAACCATGCCATCCATTTTCCACCATACCTACAACTGCTATTTCTGGATTATCAAATGGCGCAAATCCAACGAACCATGCATTTACAATCTCATTTCCATTTTGGTCATATGTTCCTGATTCTGTTGAACCGGTTTTTCCACCAACAGCTATGTCAAAACCATTAAATATTGCTGCCGCTGTACCATTATCATCTGTAACACCTCTCATTCCTTCTAAAACGGCATTCATATTTTCATCACTTATTAGAAGACTATCTGTATCTTTATTAGCTAGTCCTAATTTTGTCTGAACAAAATTGTCTATCTCTGCTCTTGGCACTTGTTTTCCATCAGAATCTACTATATTTTTAACAATTGTTGGATTAACAATTGCTCCTCTATTAGCAATCATTGAAATATATTTTGCAACTTGTATTGGCGAAAAATCGTTATAACTTTGTCCAATTGAGGCCGATAATAATGTACTTTCAGGTGCTGTATCATTCATCTTTTCTGCAGTTTGTGGTGATGCTAGTGTACCAGCAGCCTCATAAGGTAATTCTATACCCGTTTTTCTTCCTAATCCAAAGTAATTTGCATATGCCGACAATTTATCTAAGCCTAATCTACTACCAGTTTCATAAAAATAATAATTACATGATTTTTCAAGAGCCTGTGATACATTAATATATCCATGACCATAATGGAATCTATCATATATCCAACAATGTGGCTGTGAACCTTTAGGATATATACCTGTATCATTTATTCTTTCTGATGTAGTAATAACACCTTCTTGAAGACCTGCAATAGAAGTTACCATTTTAAAAATAGAACCAGGAGCATAAGTTCCTTGAATTGCTCTATTAAGTAGTGCAGAGTTACCATTATACTCATCTAATTTTGCTTGTGAAATACCATTTAAAAATTCACCTGGCTCATAATCTGGATAGCTAACCATTGCTAATACTTCACCTGTTTTAACATTCATTACAACAACAGATCCACCTAATGCATTATAAGCTTCTCCAAATCCACCGCTTTTAATCTTTTCAATATTGTTTTTTAGTGCATTTTCTGTTATCAATTGTAAATTTGCATCTATTGTTAATACAATATTTGAACCTCCAACAGCTTCTTTAGTAATATATTCACCAGTTGATGTTCCATCAACTGTCATATCAATTTGCTTAGTACCATTTTCTCCTCTTAAATAATCTTCAAATAAATACTCAATTCCAGTTTTTCCTATATAGTCATTTTTATCATATTTATCAGGATTTGCTTTATATTCATCTTCATTTATACGCCCAATATATCCTAAAACATGAGATGCTAAAGATCCTTGGGTATATTTTCTATTCGCTTTTTTCTCTATAGAAATTCCTGGTAATTCAGCTCCTCTTTCATCTATTTCAACTGCACTGTTTCTTGAAACATTTGAAGCTAATTCTAAAGCTGTTGTAGAAGAATATCCCTTTTTTTCAATAGTATATCTCAATCCAACGATTTTTCTTGCAATTGCTAAATCTTCTACTTTAACTCCATAATAATCTTTCATAACATAAAAAGCTTCTTCTGCACTTGCCTTACTTGATATTTCATACTCTTCTCTCCATTTATTTAAGCTTTCTTCGTTATTAAAGTGATATTCAAAAGGTTCTATTGATATAGGAAAATCATCAATATAATCGTCACCATTTCTTTCTAGAATTTCTGCTAACACCATCATCGAATCATTCATTTCATCTTCAGATGCTTTTGTCTTAAATAATTCAACATTAAATCCCATTTCTGTTTCAGCTAAAACTGTTCCTGTTCTTGATACAATTTTTCCTCTTGCCGCTTCAACAGTAGCTTCTTTAGTAAGTTTTGTATTGGAAGTTTCTCTATATTCTTTTCCATGTATAATTTGTAAGTTAAAAAGCTGTACCAATAGTATTATTCCAAATATATAAATAAAGGTATTTAATAAATTATATCTAAAATTTGTTTTCTCTGTTTCTGTTTTATTGAACAATTTTTCACCTTCTCACCTTTAAAATTTAATATATCACCTTAAAAATATCTAGTAAGTATATTTTTTTGTCTAAACTGCCTTTCAAGTAACATTCCTGCCTTTAATATAAGTTGATAAAAAATTAATGTAAGCAGTACGTTATATAAAGTTTCAATGGCTAATATTTTAATAAAAGCCACAATTTCAACAGATATTTCAAGTGCCCATGCATTTATAAAATAATTAAGCACTTCACACGCTAATGTAATAACAATTACCATAATAACAAGTGTAAATTTGTTTTCTTTTGAAAAGTTTTTATCAAAATAACCTGCAATAATTGCAATTAATCCATATAATAAACCAGTTATTCCTAAAGCTCTTCCAAGAACTAAATCTAATGTTACTCCTGTAAGCACTGCTATCACTATTGAAAATTTATTATTTGTAAATAATCCTAAAAATAATATAAAAATAATAAATATATTTGGACTAATTCCTGCTATCGTAAACCAAGAAAAAAAATCTGATTGCAAAAAATATAGAAATATAAAAAATATATACATGAATATTCCTATTAAAAATTTCTTCATTATTCCTCCAAAAAATCAATAAAATTTCCCCAGATTTCAGCAAATTTTAAACTTTTTTTCCACTATTTTATAACCAAAACTGTATATAATTTTGAAAAATCAACTGCTGTTTCCACAATTGCATATCTATCTGTGATATTTTGAGTATTAATAATTTGTTTAATAGTTCCTATAGTTATTCCTTTTGGATAAATTCCACCTATTCCAGAAGTTACTACACTGTCTCCTACTAAAAGTTCTGCTGAAGTAGAAATATAAGTAGCATTTAAAGTTTTATCATTCTCAACAGATCCCTTACAAATAATACTTTCTTCTGATGTACTTATCATACTACTTACTGAAGAAGCACTATCCACAATAACTTGTACATTTGCAGTATTTTCTGTTACAGAAACTACATATCCAACTAAACCTTTATCTGCAATAACTGTCATTTTCTCTTCTATACCTTGTTTTGAACCTACATTTATTATTATATTGCTACTATAATTACTAACATCTCTATCAATTACATATGCAGGTATAGTTTCATATTCTTGATATTTCTCAGTTAAATTTGCATATTCTTGTAATTTTGAATTTTCAGCTTTCAATATTTCTAATTCTCTTACTTTAGTTTCAAGTTCTTCGTTTTTATTTTTTAATTCTTCATTTTCTTTTTTTAATGTATCTAAATTTGTAAAAAATTCTGTATTTCCAGTTATTTTATGCTTAAACATTGTAAAAGCATTTTGAACTGGCATAATAATAGATGTTGCAAATCCTTCTGCATATGACAAATTGTCTCTATTAACATTTGTAAGAATAACTAATGCAATTAATATGATTACAGTAATTATTGTTCCAATTGTCCCAGAACGTTTATTTTTATACATAATCTATATTCTCCTCTTATTCATCAATTCTCTTAATCTAGAATCATCATTTAAAACTTTTTTAATTCCTAAAGCTGTACATTCTAAAGGTTTATCTGCTATTTTAACATTTATCTTTAATCTATTACTAATTAATTTATCAATATCTTCTATACAGGCCCCTCCTCCAGAAATAACCAAACCATTATTTTGTATATTATTTAATAATTCTGGTGGTGTCCTATCAAGGGTTTCTCTAACCATATCTATAATTTTTTCTAGTGAATTTCTAATAGCTTCATTAACTTGAAAAGCATTGACTGTAACCGTTTTAGGTAATCCAGTTTTTAAATCTCTGCCAGTAACTTCATAATTTTTATTAACTACTGGAGATATTGAAGCTAAGTTTATTTTTAATGTTTCAGCTGTGTTTTTTCCAATTACTATAAGCATTTTCTTTTTTATATAATCAATAATATCATTATCCAAGTCATCTCCTGCAATTCTAATATAATTACAAGCAGTAACTTTTCCAAAAGCAATTACAGCAACTTCAGATGTTCCGCCACCAATATTAAGCATCATTGTAGCCTCATGACTATCTACATCTAAGTCAGCCCCAATTGCGGCAGCTAAAGTCTCTTCTATAAAACTAATATCTTTTACTCCCATATCCTGTAATAGCTTAATAATTGCCCTTTTTTCTACATCATTCATACCTATATGTACATTAATTAATACCTTAGGATTTCCTATATCTTCTTTTTCTTGTAATTCTTTAATAAGTCTTCGAATTATCATTTCAGTAGCTGATAAATTAGATATACCACCTTTTAGCATCGGCATTAATGAAGATATTTTTTCAGGAGTCTTACCTAGCATTTCTTTAGCTTCTCTGCCAATTGCTAAAATATCTTTGCTTGAACTTTCAATAGCAACTATTGAAGGTTCGCTTTTTACTATTCCTTTATCCTTTAAAACCATCAAAATCGTTGACGTTCCTAAATCAATACCTATATGCTTTCCATGTAATTTAAATAAATTCATATATTCTTCCAGCCCTTCTTTAACTGTATCATTTATTTTTGACTAATGCACTCCTATATTCACCATCACCAATAACAATATGATCAATAAATTCTATACCAAACATCTCTGCACATAAACTTATTCTCTTACTTACTTCATAATCTTCATTACTTGGAGTTGCATTCCCACTAGGATGGTTATGTAATAAAATAATTTTATTTGCGTTCATTTTTATTGGTTCAGCTAATACTTCTTTAGGTTCAATAACAGCATAGTTTGTCCCTCCTAAAGAAATATTTTGAATTCGCAATATTTTATTTTTATTATTTAATATAATAAGTTTAACTATTTCACGTTTTTCATACATCAATTCTTCCATAAAAATCTTTGCCACATCCGACGAAGAATATACAAAAATGTCCTCCGCAACTGGTTGTGACATACGTTTGGCTAACTCAAACGTTGCTTTTAGTCTAATAGCTTTAACTCTTCCTATTCCCTTAATTTTCTTCAATTCTTCAATAGAAATATTTTGTAAGAATCTTAATTCATTTTCAAGGGATTCTTTACATAGGGCTAAAACTTTTTGAGCCAATTGAATTGATGACTCTTCTTTAGTTCCACTTTCTATTAATATGGCTAATAATTCAGAATTTGATAATTCTTTTTCTCCATATATTTCAAGTTTTTCGTAAGGTCTTTCATATTTAGGTAATTCAGTAATTTTAGTTGTCAAATAATATCCTTCCTATAGCCCCACTCTTTAAAATTTGCTATAAATAAAAGCAGCAATAATCATACCTACAATACTAGCTACATTTAATTTTAATCTCAATTCTACACTAAATTTTAAGATACTTAAATCAATACCAACAGGTCCATTAGTTCCGAATTCTTGTCCAAAAGCAAGCCAAGAAAGCCAACTAACATTAGTAGCAAAATGGGCCAAAAGTCCTCCAATTACTATTCCTGATAATAAAAATATTAAAAGTATCCATACATTTTTTTCCCTTAACATCTCTCTTCTCCATTTAAAATATAATTTTATCTTTCGTTACGGATTATTGTTTTTCAGATACACGTATTATATATTCTATACACATTTTTTTCAAGCACTTAAAGTATTTTTATGCATAAAAAAGCATATTTCAATAATTGAAACATGCTTTTATAATATTTTTAATATAAATAATTCTGTGGATTTTGACAAACGCCATTAATTCTAATCTCTAAATGTAAATGCGGACCAGTAGAATTCCCTGTTGATCCAACTGCTGCAATTGATTGACCTTGATTAACATATTGTCCAGCAGAAACATATAATGCACTGCAATGTGCATATGCTGTTTGAATACCATTGCCATGATCTATGATAATGAAATTTCCATAGCCTCCACTCCACCCTGAGAAAGTAACTGTTCCGCCAGCGGCAGCTCCTATAGGTGTTCCTGAACTCGTAGCAATATCTAAACCTTTATGTATTCCACTACTTCTTCTACCAAATCTTGAAGTTATTGTTCCTGAAATTGGTCTAGACAATGCAATACCAATTGATTGATATTCATAAGAAGTTCCAGAAGAATATGTTACTGTACCACTACTATATGTAGCCCTTGTATTTTTTTTAACAACAGGAACTGGATCTGGTTTAGGTTCAACAAACAAAGCAGCTACAACATCATCTACAACAGATTCAGATAAATTTTCTGATGAATATTTTGCTGAATATGTTATAGAATCAATATTTGTACTTTTCTTTTCTTTTAAAGTTGCAATAATTTTTTCAGCTTCTTCATAAGTTGCAACATAATACTTTTCTTCACCATTAAGCATAACAGCATAATTTTTATAATAAGGTGTACCTGAAGCAATTACTGTATCAAATACTTCCTCTTCATTAACCTTTACTTCATTTTTAGAATAACAAATTTCATATTCAGGCATGGTATCAACTTCAACAAAAGCTATTTTATTACCATCTCCTGATTTCATATACTTTTGTATCTTATCTTCTAATTGTTTTTTTGCATCTGTATATCCAATAATTTGTCCATTTAGTTTTACAGCATACATTGGTTTAAACAAAAAGTAAAGTATCCCTAATGCTAAAAGAAGAGCAATAACAACTATTATTATTAATTTAATCGATTTTCTTAAATGAATAAAAAGAGTTTTCATTTATCTTCCTTTCTTATTTATTCACATTATATTATATATCTCTTTTTTTCACAAGGTTATTTTTATTTTTTTTCACTAATCTTTTTATATTTCATATTATAAACTAGGTGATTTTAATGGAAATTTTAAAACTTGGCTCTAATCGGAGTAATTGTAGAATATCTTCAAAGTATATTAAAAACATTAGGATTTCATAAAGGAAAAATCGATGGTATATTTGGAAATCAAACAAAGAATTCCGTAATAATTTTTCAAAGAAATTTTGGAATACCACAAGATGGAATAGTAGGAAATCAAACTTGGAATAAATTATCAAACTATTTTTATATAGTTCCAACAGACATATCATATGGTTCAAATATTTTGTCTATCAATCTCGAAGGATTTGCCCATAAATTTCCTTTTTTAGAACAAGGTAATATTGGATACTCTGCATTAGGAAAAAATCTCAAATATCTTAAATTTGGCGTTGGGCAAAAACAAGTATTTTATAGCGCCAGTATTCATGCAAATGAATGGATAAATAGTGTACTCTTAATGAAGTTTTTAGAAAATCTTTCTACTAGTTATTTAAATAATTCTACTATATGGGGATATCCTGCTAGAACTTTATTTAATAACTATTCTCTGTATGTTGTACCTATGTCAAATCCTGATGGAGTAGACTTAGTTGTTGGAAATACTCAAAAATATTTACCCAACATCTATGCTCATGCTAAATCCATATCTGCTAATTATCCACAGATTCCATTTCCAAATGGTTGGAAAGCAAATATAAATCGGGATTGATCTAAATCTGCAATTTCCTGCAGAATGGGAAACTGCTAGAAAAAATAAATTTGCTCAAGGATACACCAAACCTGGTCCTCGTGACTATGTCGGTCCTTCTCCTTTATACGCATCAGAAGCAAAAGCATTATATAATTTTACATTAGGAAAGAACTTCTCATTAATTCTTGCTTACCATACACAAGGCGAAACAATATATTGGAAATTTTTAAACTATCTTCCTCCAAATTCATATGAAATTGGCAGACAACTTAGTAATGTAAGTGGTTATCTTTTAGAATCAACTCCTTATTCTTCTGGTTTTGCTGGATACAAAGATTGGTTTATCCAAAATTATAATCTTCCTGGATATACTATTGAATCAGGTATTGGAGAAAACCCTCTTCCTATTTCGCAATTTCAAGATATATATGATAAAAATATTGGAATATTAATTTTGAGTATGCTTTTAGCATAAAAAAAACAGATCTGATAAATCTGCTCAAAATTAAATATAATTATGAATGCCAAGGCGGGCGGACAAATTTCGTCCGCCCGCCTATGGGAGTTTTACTTACCTTACTCCCAGGGAGGTTTCCCAGAATCCTTTGAGGGACTCTTCCTGGAAAAAGAGGCTAAGCAGATAGATGCCATCCTCAAGCCGTCTCTCCAACAGCACTGTTCCGCTGCACTTCGTAGCCTGATCCTTCGCCTTACTGCACATCGACTGAGCGATAAAATCATTGTCATCGCTCACGATGAAAGTTTCGGCAGTAGGAACCACATTGCTGATACCGGTCCTGGTTTCCCAGTCCTTCACCCGCGTGGGATCCATGAAGTACATCAGCATCAGGTATGCACCTTCCTTCAGTTTGGTCTCTTTCAAGATCTGTCCATTGAATTGATCTGCCATACGGATGCCGAGTTGGACCTGCTCAACTGCTTCTGCTTCTGTTGCCTTCCTTACCAAATAGTTCCGATCCTTGTTCACTCTTACGATACTCATATATCGTACCTCCTGTTTTTGTTTTTTTCTAAAAAGCATATTGCTACACTCATATTATACCATAGTTAGTTTTTTTTTGCAAGTTTTTAGTACTACAATACAAAAAAACATATGTTAATTAACATATGTTTTTTTATTATTTTATGTCTGCCCCTTCTGGAAAAGAGTTTGATTGATATTTAGTTGAATCATTTACTTTAACTCTCTCTATTCGCTTGTCCGCATTTGTAAAAAAAAGTCGAAAAGCATTTTGTCCAATATAAATTAAATTATTATAACCTCTTAAATCTAATTCTGAACTAGCATATTTTCTATTTCCATTAAATGCTGCATTTCCTATTCTTTCTATCTCTTTTGGAAAATTTAGAAAATTTGAGTCTATATTTGGCCATACATCACTATAAGAATCTCTAATCGCTATTACTGTACTAGGACTACTAGCTAAAAAGTAATCTGGTATAACTTTTATACTATTATTTAATACAACTAACTGAAGCGAACGACAAGAATAAAAAGCTCTACTCCCTAATGATTTCGTTTCTATCCACACTTTTTCTAAACTAGAGTTATTACTAAATAGTCCTTTTGTACCACCTGCATCTGGAATAACGCATGATGGACCTAATACTACTTCTTTTACTAAGTTACACTCACTAAATGTGTCATATTTTAATCCTGATGCATCACAATATATATAGTTTACTTGATTACCTCTCGTTCCTAATAAATTTGATGGCACATCCTTTATAGTATTTGGAATTTTTACAATTTTCGTATTATTGAAATTCATTTTTGCAAAAGCATTTTCAGTTATTCCAACTACTGGCATTCCATCTGGCTGAACTGCTGGAATAATAAGTTCTCCATTTTTTACAGCACTATCATATCCTTTTACAATATACCCTTTTTCATCATATTCATAACATTGAGCAATATCTGTTCTTTCAAAACATTCTTTTTCCCAACTAGGAATAGTCGCATTTGTAGCTATTTTTGAAAAGTCACTTGCCATTCTAGGATATTCTGTTCCTTTTAATTTAACAGGATCAATTGCATATACTGCCAAAGATTCTGTATTTATATAATATGTTGTATCATATGCTGGAACAACACCAAGTAATTCTAAATTTACTTTCGCATATTCATCTCCATCATTTGGATTAAAACATTTTGAATTTCCTCTTATCTCTGATCTTGTTTTTTTATCAGCACCTTCTCCTGAATATACAGGAACAACCCCTTCTTGTACGTAATACATTAAAGCTTTAGATTCAATTTCTCTTACATCGGCTTTCAATTTTTGAAACTGCTCCGCTTGAATCGAATTTGTAACATAAAAAGTAATAACTGACATTATAACTATCATAACAACAATAGTTAATGTAAGAGTTAACATTGTTATTCCTTTTTCTTTTGAAAACAGCTTTTTCATTATACATACCTCTATATTTTTATTTTTCTTCTTTTGTTTTTTTATCTTCTTTTGAATCATCAAAAACTTCTTTATATCCTAGGGCAAATACTGCAATTGCAATTAATAAAAATGATAACGCTTTCCAAATACCACTCTCTAGTAAAACTATAGCAAACATACCAAGTGAAGCACTAACGCAATACAATATTAAAACTGACTCTTTTTGAGAAAAACCATGTCGTAACAATTTGTGATGTAAATGTCCCGCATCTGGTTTCATAATTCCTTTTATAGATCTATTTTTAATAATTCTTCTAAGAATTGCAAACATTGTATCAAAAATTGGTAACCCCAAAATAATTATTGGTAATACTACTACTAATACAGTATAAGTTTTTGCAACTCCTATAATAGAAACTACACCCAAAGTATAACCTAAAAAGTTAGATCCTGTATCTCCAATAAAGGTTTTAGCAGGATTTATATTATATGGTAAAAATCCAACTAATGCTCCAATTAAAGATGTTATTATAAGAACTGCTAAAATAGGTGATCCATTTAAAACAAATACAACAAGCATTGATACACAAGAAATAATTGAAATACCAGAAGATAATCCATCAAGTCCATCAATTAAATTAATAGCATTTGTTAAACCTACTATCCAACATATCGTAATAATAGTTGAAACTGTATTTAAAAAATTAACTGAATCACTAAATTTTCTAAAAAATTCTATATTTAATATATCTATCCTTGTTCCTGATGAAACCACTGCACAAGCTGCCAAAATTTGTACAATTAGCTTTGGTACTGGTCCTAATCCTTTAACATCATCCATAAAACAAGTAATTACTATCAACATCATTCCAATAAAGAAACCAATTAGTTTAAAATGATAATTTCCTTCTACTAGATTTATTTGCTTTTCTAATGTTAAACTAATTAATAAATAAATAATAGAAATTAAAAATCCACAAACTACTGCTACTCCACCAAGTCTTGGCATAACTACTTTATTAATTCTTCTCTCATCTTTTGGACTATCAACTGCTCCTAGCTTTTTAGCAAGCTTTATTGTTTTTGGTGTAATCATAAAAGCAGTTATAAAAGCTAGTAAAAAGGCAATAATAATATCTCCCCACATAGTGTTGCTCCTTATTTCATATTCTCTTCTTCAATTTTTTCTATCATTTGTAATCTATCTGTATATCTTCCATTTAAAAACTCTGAATTCTGCCATATTTCAATAATTTCTATTGCTTCTTGTTCTGAAAGAAATTCTCCTGGAAGAACTAGTACATTTATATCTGAATGTTCTTTTCCATCCTGTGCTGATAATTTATTAAAGCATACTCCTGCTCTAATTCCTCTAAATTTATTTGCTGCCATAGACATTCCAATTCCACAACTGCAAATCAAAATCGCTTTATCTTTCTGCTTGTCCATTTTATTACAGATTTCTTTTGCTATTAGTGGAAAATGTGCAATTTCTTTAGAATATGTTCCACAATCCATGCATTCTATATTTTCTCTTTCTAAATAATTCTTAACTTTTTCTTTTAAATCAAAACCTCTATGATCTGAACCTAAAAAAAACATCTATTACTCCTTATAAAATAAGATAGTGATAGTATATCATTGAAAAATTATTATTACAACTTTTTTCAATAAATTTATAATATAACAAAGAAGCTAAATTAAATTTAGCTTCTTTATTTTTACCATATATAATTTTGTGGATTTTGTACTGCACCATAATACATAACTTGGAAATGCACGTGTGGTCCTGTAGAGTTACCTGTAGTACCTACTGCAGCAATGTTTTGTCCTTGAGAAACATATTGTCCATAAGATACATATAACTGACTACAGTGTGCATAATATGTTTGATATCCATTACCATGATCTACAATTACTAAATTTCCATATCCTGTAGAATTCCATCCTGAAAATATTACTGTTCCTTCTGCAGATGCATAAATCGGTGTTCCTGTAGATGTAGCTATATCTACACCTTTATGAAATCCTGATGTTCTATATCCAAATGGTGATGTTACCATACCACCTGATACTGGTCTCATAAAAGCAGCTCCTGTTGCTGGTATAGAAGCTCCTGCTGTTGAATTTGATCTAGCAACATTATTTCTTGCAGATACTTGTGCAGCTCTTGCTCTTCTGGCTTTTTCAGCTTTTCTAGCTTCTTCCTCTGCTTTTCTTATTGCCTCTTGCTCAGCTTCATATGCTTGAACTTTAACATCAACATCCTTATTCAACTCTACTTTAGCTATATCTATAGTTGTTTCTGTTATTTCTTTTTTATTTCTTTCTTGTTCTTCAATTTCTAAGTTTAATTCTATAGGTTCAACAACGTTTGCTTTAATTTCAGATACTATAGCTTCTGCTTCTTCCATTGAATTAACACATGCCTTTTCGTTTCCATCTAACTTAATTGCATAAGTTCTACATTTAATTTCTGCATTTTCTTCAATTAAGGCTAAAACTTCTTGTTCTTTAGTCTCTGATTCTTTAACATTACTTACTAATTCTAATTCATAAGCTGGCATTACTTCGACTTTTATTGAAGTGATGTTTCCTTCCAAGTTATTTGCAAACTTGTCAATTTTTTCTTGCATTCTATCTTTATCTTCAACATATCCAATTACTTTACCATCTAACGTAACTTTATATAGTGGTTTATATTTAACGCAAATGAACAATGCTATTATAAAAAGACCTATGGCGATAATACTAGAAAGTTTAACTAGTCTTTTACCATAATATTTTATACACTTACTTACTATAAAATTCACTCCTTTTTTATTAAAAATTTTCGTCACGCACTATTAATTATACCACTCTATGCTTTTTTTAGCAAATTTCATATTTTATCATATCCCTTTTTCTGCTGTTTTATACTTAATTCGCACATTTATTTTCAAATAAAAAAGAGATTTTGCTTTAAAAATCTCTTTTTTTCTTATTTTTTCTTATTTTCTATTTATTGACATTTAAAATTTGTTTGTACTAAAATTTTTTTCTTCTATTTACTACATATGCGCTACCCATAACTGACTTAGCTTGATGTTTAACTTGTGCTCCTACTTCACCAATCTCTAGTGTACTTTTAAATCTTCCAGGTGTAACTTCTACAATACCGATTGATATTGATGTAAGTGGAAATTGCTCTATTATTCCTCTTCTGTTTGCAACTTCTAGAAAACCTCTTGCAACATCCTCTGCGTTATAATATCCTAAAACATATGTATCAAAATCTGAAATAATATCTCTAGATATTTTATCATAATCAGTAGCTTCTAATATCGCTATAAAATCGTCTCCTCCAATATGTCCTATAAAACTATTTTCTAATCCTAAATTATGAATATTATTTACTATTGTTCTAGCTGTAAATTTTATAATTTCATCTCCATTAGAAAATCCATATATATCATTATATGCTTTAAAATTGTCTAAATCGAAATAAAACATAGCAAATGTTTCTCTATTCAAAAGTCTTTTCTTTATTTCTGCTTGTATCTGAATATTTCCTGGTAATCCTGTAAGAGCACTGATTGTTCTATTACTTTGTAATAATCTTAACATATTTTTGATTGTATAATATAAATACTCTCTATCTACTGGTTTTATTATGAAATATTCAACAGATTCTTCTAATATTTTTATTCTATGTTCTTTGTCCCAATTCGAAGAAATAACAACTATCGGAGTAATACTGTTATCTTCATTAGCTCTGATACTTTTGCATAATTCTATAATATCTACATTAATTGTATCTTCATCAATTATAATCATATCAGGAATATTTTTAAGTGCTAGCTCCAATTCTTCTGTTTTAACAGAGCGAAATTGATAATCTACATCATCTTTAAATATTTGATTTAATACATTTAATACGCTTTCTGTGTTATCAATTATATAGATATCTTGTATCATAATTTTCTCCTTTGTTATCCTCTCATAATATATATATCCTAAATCAAACTTAATTTCAAGATTTTTTCATATTATTTAAAAATTTCAATAGTTTATCAGATTGCATAGTTGGAAACGCTTTTTTTAGTCTTTCTATTCTTCTTGTAATTTTTTCTTGCAAACGTTGTTGCTCCTCTTTTAAACTTCCTAATAATTCATTTCTATTTTTAGTTTCTCCGATTCTTTTCATTAATTTGAAATTATGCTCAAATCTAGAGTTCTTGATATTTTCAAATTGAATTGCATTTCGCAAATTAATTGCATCAATTTTACTTCTAATATTTTCAGTAATTTCTGACCATTTTCTAAGTCTCTTATTAATATTAACAAGTTTTATAACTGTTCCTATTGTATCTACAAATATAATTGTCATTAATACTACAATTCCTATAACAAGATAAATAATTGGAATTACATTTACAAGTTTTTCTACTTTTGGATGAATCATTTTCATAAATATAATACCTAAAATTCCCCAATATATAGAATTTTTTAAACATACTCTTCCTTGAATATTAAATTTATTTTTTGAATAATCCCAATACTTTGTTTTAAAAACTACTTCTAAAAAAACTCCAACTATATATTCAAAAATAGATAAAACAATAAGTCCAAACAAAAATAATACAAAAATATTATTCGTTAAATTTCTAAGTGATAAATACATAATTAATGCACCAAATCCATATATCGGGCAAAATGGACCTAATAAAAATCCACTATTAACAACCTTTTTTTGCAGTATTGTTTTATATATTGATTCTAATAACCAACCAATAAAAGAATATACAAAAAAATATGAAATTAAATATACTAATTCTTTTAACATATTCTCTTTTAACTTTCTCTATAAAATATTAAAAAGGTGGAATTTCATTAATTCCACCTTATAAGCCTTTTATGGATTATAGTCACATTCTCCATAGTCTTCTGCAAATACTTGCTCTTCTTCTGTATATACTTTAACATCTACTCTGTTGTATCCCTCTATAGTCTTAAGTGGTATTTCTACTTCTTTATGGTTTTCTGGATCATCATATTCTTCAGTAAATTTTTCTCCATTAAATTCATATTCTATTTTTGTTATTCCTTTTGGATATGAAGCTATAACATATATTTTACTTAAATCTGGTTCTGCATCAAAATCTATTTGTGGTTTTCCTACATATAATTCAACTTCTTGATTATATGTTCCTGTATTTTGTGCTTTATCAACAGCACTTATATTAATATTATTGCTCTCTACCTTATCTAAAGTAATTTCAGCCTTTATTGTATTTTTGTCAATTCTATCTGTAATTTCTTTTGTTTCCCTTCCATCTATAGTATAAATCAACTTTGAAATTTCTGTTTCGTCAGTTGCTGTAACTGTTAATACTGTATTTTGAAGAGTAACTCTTATTTTAGGTGGTATCTTATCTATTCCTACATCTGTATGATAGCTTTGGATATATTCTGCAATATTATTATCAACAGCCTTTACTACTATTCTTATAGTTGTATCACCTTTTGGAATACCTATTTTTTTAATTTCTTTTCCATTTTCATTTGATAATTTTAATACTTGTTCTTCTCCTAATGCAACTATTTCATCACTTTCTTCTTGCAATTCGTCATCATCTTCATCAGATTGTTGACTGCTACTTTTTTCTTTTCTTGTTTCCTCATATTCATTAATTTCTTCTGGTGTAGCAATTCCTCTATACCATTGATATGAAATTGATTCAATAGCTTTATCATATGAAACATTTATTGAAAGTTCGTCTTGATCAGCATATAATTCTATTAATGGTCCAACAAATTTTTGTACATTTTTTTGACTGTTCACATAAGCTTTATTTTTTACTAATGCATATCCCCCTTTAGCAAAAAAACACATACCAAAAAACATTATTAAAATTGCATAAACTTTTATGATTTTTATTGTATCTGCAGGATTTTTACCTGGTCTTACTTGTTTTGGTCCGCTACGATCTAATATCTGATTCAATATTTATCTTCCTTTCTTGCTACAAATAAATTCATTCATTATAAATTATAACATAGAAATCATTGTTTTCAAATATTTTATAAAAAAAAATCCTTTTCATCAAAGGATTTTTTCTTTTAATCTAACACTTCTAATCCTGCATATTTTGCCATTAATCGTTTATGTCCTATCTTATCAAAAGTAATATCAACTTTAGCATCATCACCTTCTGCTTCAACGTAATTAATTTTACCTTCTCCAAATTTCTTATGATATACTCGTTGTCCAGCTCTATAGATACTAATATCTATGCTATCAGCAGATACTTTTTTATTTAAATTATTCAAAAAGCTTTCAGCTGTTTTAAAAGCATATTGTGTTTTTGGTTTTACAGAAGCTATTTCATCAGATTTATAAGATGTTACATGACTTCCACCATATTTCCATTCATATTGATAATCTTCATATGATTTAGAAGTTGTCTCTTCAAATGATTCATCATATCCATCAAATAATTCTTTTGGAATTTCTTTTACAAATCTTGAAGGTTGATTACAACTTGTTGAACCAAAAATTGTTCTTTGTTTAGCACAACTTATAAATAAATTTTGTTTTGCTCTAGTTATTCCAACATATGCTAAACGTCTCTCTTCTTCAAGCTCTTTTGGTTCTCCAATAGATTTATAACCTGGAAAAATTCCTTCTTCCATTCCAACTAAAAATACTGCTGGAAATTCAAGTCCTTTTGCACTATGTAGTGTCATCAATGTAACAGAATCTTCACTATCATCTGTTCCATCAATATCGCTTGAAAGTGTTATCCCTTCTAAAAATTCTTCTAATGAATTATCTGCTAATTCTTCTTCAAATTCTATTGCAACAGTTAAAAATTCTTCTAAGTTTTCAATTCTTGTCTCCGCTTCTGTAGTATTTTCATCTTCTAATGCTTTTGTATAACCAGTTTTGTTCAAAGTTTCTTTTATTAAATCTGATATTTTAATATCATCCTTTTTAGATCTTAATTCTTCTATCTGTGAAATAAATTCTCTTGAATTTGCAAATACTCTATTTAATCCGAATTCATCAGCTCTTTTAATTACATCATACATTGACGTTTCTGCTTGAATTGCAACTTGTTCAACATTTTCCAAACTTGTTTTTCCAATACCTCTTTTAGGCTCATTTATAATTCTTATTAAACTCAAATTATCAGATGAATTTTGTATTAATCTTAAATATGCGATAATATCTTTTATTTCTTTTCTTTCATAGAATTTTAATCCACCAACAATTTTGTATGGTATATTTTCTCTTCTCAAAATATCTTCTATACTACGTGATTGGCTGTTCATTCTATACAAAACAGCAAAATCATTGTATGTCATATATTCTTCTCTACGAAGAATATTAATATTTTCTACAATAAAGTTTGCCTCATCATATTCATCAGTTCCTCTATATACTGTGATTTTTCCACCTTTTCCATTTTCAGTCCACAATTTTTTCTCATACTTTGTTTCATTATTTTTTATAACTGAATTTGCAGCATCTAATATATTTTGAGTACATCTATAATTTTGTTCTAGTTTAATAATTTGAGTACCTGGAAAATCTCTTTCAAAGTTTAAAATATTAGTTATATCTGCACCTCTAAATGAATAAATTCCTTGGTCATTATCTCCTACAACAGTAATATTTCCATGTCTTGCTGCTAATATAGAAACTAATGTAAATTGAGCCTTATTTGTATCTTGATACTCATCGACTAAAACATATTCAAATTTATCTGTATAATATTCTAAGACATCTGGATTTTCTGATAAAATTTTAATTGTATAATTTATAATATCATCAAAATCAATTGCATTATTTTCTCTTAATCTTTTTTGATACATTTCATAAACTCTAGCAACTGTTTCTTTTCTTATTTCATTATTTGTTCTAAGCTTATACATGTCTGGTTCAAGCATTTCATTTTTTGCATTACTAATTTCTGATAAAACAGCTCTATCTGTAAACATTTTATCATCTATATTTAATTGTTTAAGACATTGTTTTACTAATGTTCTTTGATCAGATGAATCAAAAATAACAAAAGAAGACGTAAAACCAATTCTATCAATATATCTTCTTAATATACGAACACATATTGAATGGAAAGTACCTATCCACATATCTTTTGCGACTTCACCAACTAATTTTTCAACTCTTTCTTTCATTTCATTTGCTGCTTTATTTGTAAATGTAATAGCTAAAATATTCCATGGTTTTACATTTTTTTCTTGCATTAAATAAGCGATTTTATGAGTTAACACCTTTGTTTTTCCTGAACCTGCTCCTGCTATAACTAAGCATGGTCCAGATGTACTCAAAACCGCTTCTTTTTGCTTATCATTTAGTCCTTCTATAATTTCATTCATTTTTATTTTTCCTTTCGAATGTATCTTTTACGAATTTATGTTTGCATTATATAAAATATAATTTCTTTTGTAAATAGTTTAATTTTCTTTTTCTATTTTTTAATTATTACAATTATTAACTTTTTATTTCATTTTTCTATCGTACTTGACATCATAATATTATTACTTGTACAATATAATCAATTAATAATATTAAAAAACAGGAGGAAAACCATGAAAAGTTTAAAAAAAGCAGTTGTCCTTGTGTTATCAATATTGATTATCTTAACACTAACAAATTGTTCATTTGCCAGAGTAATCGGTAATTCATCTAATGATACAAACAATACATCAAATGATACAAATAATACTGATAATAGTACTGATAATGAAATTGGTAACAATACAACTAATAATACAAGTAGCGGAAATACAGCAGCACCAGTTGTTACAAATAATACATCAAAAACTATTAATAGCTCAAATGTATCAGAAAATCTACCAAATACAGGTCTTAGTTCTGCAGAATTAAATCTTGCTTTAATTCTTTTACTAGCTTTAGTATTTGGAATGTTCTCATTAGTTCAATATAACAAAATAGTAAAAAAAGACAATGCAGAATAATACAAAAAGGATTGAAAAAAATTTTTTCAATCCTTTTTTATTATCTATTCTTGATCACCTTTTAATTTCTCAGCTCTATCAAATGCTGTCAAACTATCTATCATTTCATCTAAATTTCCATTTAAAAAGTCTTCCATTTGATAAATACTTAATCCTATTCTATGGTCTGTTATACGTCCCTGAGGATAATTATAAGTACGAATTTTTTCACTTCTATCACCTGCACCAACTTGCGATTTTCTTTCACTTGCTAGTTCTGCATCTTGTTTTTGTTTTTCTATTTCATAAATTCTAGATTTTAAAAGCCTCATAGCATACTCTCTATTTTGAACTTGTGAACGCTCTGTTTGACATTCAGCAACTATACCTGTAGGTTCATGTATCAATCTAACTGCTGATGAAGTTTTATTAACATGTTGTCCTCCAGCTCCTGATGCTCTAAAAACTTCCATTCTAATATCCGCTGGATTTAATTCTATTTCAACATCCTCAACAACTGGCAATACAGCTACTGTTGATGTTGATGTATGAATTCTCCCACTACTTTCTGTATCTGGAACTCTTTGAACTCTATGAACACCACTTTCAAACTTCAACCTACTATAAACTCCATTTCCAGTAATCATAAAAGAAATTTCTTTATATCCACCAAGCTCAGTAGCATTTTCATTTAAAACTTCTAATTTCCATCCTTTTCTTTCTGCATACATAGAATACATTCTAAATAATGTACCCGCAAATAAAGCAGCTTCTTCTCCTCCAGCTCCTCCACGGATTTCACAAATAATATTTTTTTCATCATCCTTGTCTTTAGGAATTAATAATATTTTTAGTTCCTCTTCAATTTTAGCAATATTTTCTTTACATTCTAACATTTGCATTTCTGCTAAATCTTTTAAATCTTTATCTGAAAGCATTTCTTGGGCTTCATCTAAAGCTTGCTTTACTTTTTTATACTCTCTATATTTCTCAACAATATCTATCATATCGCTGTGTTCTTTCATTAAGTTTTTCCACTCATTCTGTCTACTAATAACTTCTGGATCACTTATTAATTGATTTAATTCCTCGTATCTTTTTTCAACAGCCTCTAACTTATCAAACATAAAATTTCTCCTTTTAAAAATTAACACAATTATTATATACTCAAATCAGCATAATTTCAAGGCAAACTAACAATATCTATTTAATTTTAAAAATTGTTTTCGCATTCTTCTTAGTCTGGTTTGCCACTTCTTCTAATGAAACGCCCTTAACTTCAGCAATCTTTTGTGCAACATATTTCACAAACAAAGAAGTATTAGTTTCTCCCCTATGAGGTTCTGGAGCCAAATATGGACTATCAGTTTCAATTAATATTCTATCCCCAGGTACAAGCTCTATACAACCAGCAGACTTAGCGTTTTTAAAAGTTACATTTCCACTAAAAGATATATAAAAACCAAGCTTTAATCCTTCTTTAATTAATTCTTGATTTAATGGACAACAATGAAATACACCTTTATTAATTACAGGATACTCTTTCAATATCTCAATTGTATCCATAACTGCCTCACGCGTATGAATCACAATAGGTAAATTCAATTTATTAGCCAATTTTATCTGCTCAATAAATACTTTTTTCTGCAACTCTTTATTTTCTTTATTCCAATAATAATCCAGCCCTATTTCACCTATAGCAACATTTTTTTCATATGTTGCTATTTTCTCAATTTCTACTAACTCTTTATCAACATTTTCAGTTATATCATTAGGTGAAATTCCACATGTTGTAAAAACATGTGGATATTTTTTTGCTAATTCAATTGCATCTCTTGAAGCTTCTAAATTATAGCCAGCACATACAATGTTAGTTATCTCATTGTTATACATTTTTTCTATCAATTCATCACGTATATCTAAAAATCTCTCATCATTATAATGTGCATGTGAATCAAAAAAATTCATAATATTTCCTCTTACTTTTTCAAATCTAATGATAACAACTTTGAAATACCTTTTTCCTCCATTGTTATTCCATAAACTGTATTTGATGCTTCCATAGTACCTTTTCTATGTGTAATAACTAAAAATTGTGAATCACCTGCAAATTTCTTTAAATATTCTGCAAATCTATAAACATTTACATCATCCAAAGCCGCTTCAATCTCATCTAATACACATAATGGTGCAGGATTTATCTTAAGGATTGCAAATAATAAAGCAATAGCAGTAAATGCTCTTTCACCACCAGATAAAAGCATCATATTTTGAAGTTTTTTACCAGGTGGTTGTACTTCTATTTCTATTCCTGATTCTAGTAAATTACTTTCATCAGTAAGTTTTAGTTCTGCTTTACCTCCACCAAATAATTCAACAAATATTTCAGAAAAGTTTTTATTAATTATTTTAAATCTTTCTGCAAATTGTTCTTTCATTATAATTGTCATGTCACTTATCATTTTTCTTAATTTTGACATAGTAGTTTCTAAATCTAAACGTTGTTCATTCATAAAGTCATAACGTTCTTTTAATTTTTTATACTCTTCTATTGCATCTATATTAACATTTCCCAATTCTTTCATACTACTACGTAAATTATTTACCTGTTTTTGAACTTCAACAATATTCTGTGGCTTTTTATATTCACCAGGATCATTTGGAGTAAGTTCATATTCTTCCCACATTTTTGTAACAATCTGTTCTAATTCAAATTCAAATTTTGATTTTTTAACATCACATTTACTTACTTGATCTTTCAAATCATCTATTTTGCTCATTTGTGATGTTAAATTTTCTTCTGTCTCTTCAAGTTTACTGTTTTTAGCAATTCTATCTTTTTTTAATTCATCTATTTTACTTCCACTATTTGAAACATCAATAACAAGGCTTTCTACCTTTTCATTTAATTCTACATTTAGTTTTGCTAGTTTTTCATTATCTATAGACATTTTTTGCTTTTGATTTTCTTTATTTTCAGAAGATTTTTCAAGATTTTCAATATCTTGTTTTATTCTTTCTAACATTTCTTCTAATGATAATTCGCTCTCATCAAAAGAAGATACTGATATTTTTAAATTAGTAATATCAAAATTTAATTCATCTACAATACTTTGAGTGTCCTTATTTTTACTATTAAATTCTAATATTTCTCTATTTAATTTGCTATTTTCCTCGTCAATTTCTAACTTTCTATTTTCTAATTGTTCTTGATTTGTTCTATTTTCATCTACTCTTGTTTCAATTTCTTTTTCTTCTTGCTTTAATTTTTCTAATCTTGCTTCTACTTTTTCTACAGTTTCTTCAATAGCTACAACCTTCTGTTTTTCAGTGGCATGAACAATTTCAGTATCTTTCAATTGATTTTCTAACTCAGAAATCTCTTTTTGAATTTTTTCCAATTCTTTCTCTAGTTTTTCTTTTTCTTTAGTTAAATCTGATCTTGTTTTTTCTAATTCTTTGAGCTCTTTTTTTAATTCTTCTATTTCTCTAGATCTACCTAATATATTAACTGTTTTCTTTTGAATACTTCCACCACTAATACTTCCAGAAGAATTTAAAACATCTCCTTCTAGAGTAACTATTCTAAAACCATAAGAATTTTTCTTAGCTATTAAAATTGCATTATCCATATTATCAACAATAACTGTTTGACCTAATAAACTACATACAATTTGCTCATATTTTTTATCAAATTTAACTAAATCTGCTGCAATTCCTATTACACCTTTTTCAGCTTTTAGTTTATCTATTTTTTTCCCTTTTACAGAACTTATTGGTAAAAAACTTGCTCTTCCTAAATTATATTTTCTTAAATGTTCTACTAATCTTTTAGCATCTTCTTCTGTATCTGTTACAACATTTTGCATAATTGAACCTAGACACATTTCAATAGCAACTTCATATTCTTTAGGTACATTAATTAAATTAGCTATTACTCCATGTACACCTTTTTTTAAGCTACCATTTTTTTCACATTCTTTAAGCAATTCTTTAACACTTTTTATATATCCTTCTTTCTCTTTTTCTGTCTCTTCAAGAAATTTTAATCTAGAATCTTTTATCCTCATGTTAGTCTCATATTGATTAATTTTTGATTTTATATCTTTAACTTTATTTTCTATATCATTTTTAGAATCAGTTTGCTTTGATAATTCACTTAAAATTTTACCTCTTTTTCCTTCTATTTCAGTAAATTTTTGTAAAATTTCTGACTTAGATAATCTTGATGAATCTAATTCTGAAATATTATTATCTATTTCTTCTTTTATAACTTTTTTTCTCAATTCTGCATTTTCAGAATTAGCAATCAATGTTGAAATTGTATTAGAAATTTCAAATTTTTCATTAATATTATCATCAAATTTCTTTTTTTTCTTTTCCATTTCTAATTCTTTTTCAGACATTGTTTCAGTTAATTTTTTTAATTTTTCTTCTTTTTCTTCTAATTCTTTAACAAATTTTTCTTTATTTTGGTTTAGTCCTTCTTTTTTGCCTTTTTTAGTATTTATTTCTTCTTCTAATATTGCAATTTTCTCTTTATTTTCTGCAATTTCATTTTCCAAACGCTGCATGTTTTCATTATTATTATTTATTTTTTCTATGTTTAAACTAATGTCTGACTTTAGTTGAACATTTTTTCTTTCATTTTCAAAACTTAAATTTTGTACTTTTTCAATCTGTTCTGTAATTTTGTCTAAGTTTTCTTTAAGTTCTTCTTTTAAATCCTGAATATTAGAAAGTCTTTCATTTTCACGTACTAATTGTGTATTAAAAATATCTTCGTTATTAACAACTTCTTCTATCTTCTTTTTATATTCATCGATATTATGTATAAAAAGGCCTATTTCAATTGTTTTTAACTCATCTCTCAATTTTAAGTATTCTTTTGCTTTTTCTGATTGTATTCTTGTTGGTTCAATATTAACTTCAATTTCTGAAATAATGTCATTAATTCTTAATAAATTTAATTTTGATTGCTCCATTTTCTTTTCGGATTCTTGTTTTCTAACTCTATATTTTACAATACCCGCAGCTTCTTCAAAAACATGTCTTCTTTCTTCAGATTTATTGCTTAATATTTCATCAATTTTACCTTGTCCAACTATAGAATAGCCATCTTTACCTATACCTGTATCCATAAAAAGTTCAAGAACATCTTTTAATCTACATGGTGTCTTATTAATAAAATATCCTGACTCACCGCTTCTATATAATCTTCTAGTTACTATTACCTCATTATATTCAATTGGTAACTTTTGGTCTGAATTGTCCATTACTATAGATACTTCAGCAAATCCTAATGATCTTCTGTTTTGTGTACCAGCAAAAATAACATCTTCAGTCTTAGAACCTCTTAAAGATTTCATACTTTGTTCACCAAGTACCCATCTTATGGCATCAGCTATATTACTTTTTCCTGAACCATTAGGTCCTATAACCGTAGTAATTCCTGACATAAATTCTAATACTGTTTTATCTGCAAATGATTTAAAACCTTCTAATTCGATTTTCTTTAAATACATGTTCTTTCCTCTTCTTAATTCTTTTAAAATTGCTACACATATCATATCTTAATTTTCCAATTTAATCAAGCTTTTCACTTGACCAAATTGCTTCTTAGATATATTATAATTACAACTTACTAATAGATTGGAGATATTAAATGAAAGAACCAGAATTCGACTTTTATGACAGAACATCATTAAAGTCATATAACTTAGATTCAGCCATGAGATATCAATTAGGCTGTTTAGATAGTTTAGACGCATATACTAGAAAACATTGTGAAAATGTTGCAACTATTACATGTAGATTATGTGAGCACTTACATTGTGAAGAAGGTTTTACAATCTATTGTACTATATGCGCTTATTTACACGATTTAGGAAAGCTTTTTATTCCTCCATCTGTTTTGCAAAAAACATCTAAGCTTACTGATGAAGAATATGAAATTATGAAAACTCATACTACTATTGGTTACAATATGTGTATGAAAGATTTGAAACTTAGGCCATATGCTGCTGGTGCTTATTACCATCATGAAGCACTAAATGGATCTGGTTACCCTCAAGGATTAACTAGAAAAGATATTCCTTATGAAGCCCAGATTATACGTGTTGCTGACGAATTTGAAGCTATAAGCGCCAAAAGGCAATACAAGACCCATATTGGTATAATTGATACCCTTAACATCTTAATTGAAAATTCGGAGCCTTTAAAGCCCAAAGAAGGCATAAAAATGATTATCAAAGATACCCATGTTGGAAAAATTGATAAAAAAATTGTAAAAGCATTATTTAAAGTAATTTTAGAAGATACTGAATACGAAATCACTGTTAGATCTGAATATATACAATTTATTGAAGAAGAAATAAAACGCTTAAATCAAGCAGAAGCTTACTACAAAAAATACTTATCAACAAATAACGAAAGCAAAAAGGAATATTATAAACAAGGCGTTGAAATGTACTTAAGAAAAAGTAATGGTGAAACCATTGATAATTTTGAATCTGCCTTAAATGAATATAAAATTTCTTACAAAGATAGAAAAGAACATATAAATAAATTATATCAGGAAGCTAAACAAATTAAAAAATTAAAAGTATAAATAAAAGCCAGATATACTATCTCTGGCTTTTTATTATCCATTCTAATTTGAATTAAAGTAGTTTAATATTCCTGTATAAATTCCCCAAGCTAATTCGTTTTGATATTCTTCTGTAACTAATTTCTGTTCCTCTTGTGGATTTGATAAAAAACCACATTCAACAATAGTTATAGGTATTTCTACATGATCTGTTATATATATACCACTTATTGCATTTTCAGTTCGTTTATTTTCAATTTTTATTGTACCTTTTAAACCATCTTGCACACATTTAGCCAGCCTTTTTCCATTTTCATCATCTTCCCTATAAAAAGTTTGCCAACCATTGTACTTAGAACTGTCCCCTTTGTTTAAATGAATGGATACAAAAATATCTGCAGATGATTCATTTCCTATTTTAACACGATTTTTGGCATCTGATACTTTTTTATCTTTAAGAGTTTGTTTATCTAGGTCATAAATACCATTTTCATCCGATCGTGTCAGAATAACTGTACTGCCACTCTCTTCTAAGTATTTTTGTAATTTTAATACTATATCTAAATTAGTTTTTTCCTCTGTAATTCCATTTTTGCTCTCTGCTCCGCCATCAGGTTTGCCATGTCCTGCATCTAATACAACTACCTTTGAAGAAACAGGAGTAGCTGAAACCATTATAGAATCTCTAGTATTATTAACACTTGTGCATAATATAGCAGAAAAGCAAAACACTCCTAATAGTGTCATACATATTCTTTTTTTATCTAAAAAAACAACCATACTATAAAGTATGATTGTTTTTCTGAAATATCACTATAATTTATTTTTTTAGAACCTCTTTCATTTCTTCTGCACCATTTTCTTTTAAAATTTCAATTTGCCTACTATTAAATTCAGAAGGTTTATATTTTAAAACAAGCTTAATAGAACCATTTTCCTCTCTACATTCTATATCCATAGAACTTTTATTTACATCATATACATTGTATCTTGCACTTAAAATTGCTTGTTTTTCAGAATCAGTAAGTTCCATATCAGAATTTAACTCTGTCTGTTCCAATTCAAATAATGTTTCTTTTTCATGTAATTGTTCAATTATTTGATTAACTTCAGTTTTGAAACTTCCATCAGAAGATTGAGCAATAGCTCCATCATCTCCCATAATATATGATATTGTTACACCTGCAAGTATTAGTAAAATAATAATTGTAAGAATTAGTATTAACATCGTTATACCTTTTTCACTTTTCATTTGTACCTCCTAATTACTTATATAAAACCACTACATTAGCTACTGCATATTCTCTACAATGAGAAATTGAAACGTCCATGCTTTCAATTTTTTCGTCATTAATTTCAATCTTTGGTTTTCCATGTTCACAGTTAATTATTTCAAAATTTTTCCATGTCAACTTATCCTCTTCCACTATACCTGATAATGCCTTGTATATAGCTTCTTTAACTGCAAATCGTGCAGCATAATGCTGATATTTATTTTCTTTGTGATTTTCACAATATTCAATTTCTTTTTTAGTAAAAATAGTTTCGATAAACTTATTTCCTTGTCTGTCAATTGACTTTTTTATTCTATCTATTTCAATAATATCAGTACCACATGAAATTTTCAATTTGCCACATTCCTTTTCTACATGAACATATATGCTATTATCGTAAATGTATTCAATATTAAAGATAATATCAATAACATAACCATAATACTATAGTTTCTATTATTTTTTTCTATATCTAAATCTTTATATATAATTTCGTATTTTTTTCTAATTTGTTCAAATAAATCCTCTAATTCAAAAGAAGAACCTAATATTCTATAATATAAACTTCCTGTATCATCATTAGTAATTTCTTTTGCCCACATAGTTTTTGTAAATTCAATAAATTTTTTACGAATATGAATAATTCTGTCATAGCTTCTAAATTCTAAATTTACTTGCTTTAAAAATATTTTTTGATATAGTCTAAGTATATATGTGTAATAAATTACTGTTTCATATTCATAAGGAAGTTTAGTATAATTATACATATCTACGGTTGAACAAAGTAAATTACAATTTGATTTTGTAATTCCTGTACGTGAATATTTTAATTTAGATATAATACTTAAATTTTGCTCTTCATTTTCTTTATTCAAGTCAGTAATGTAATTACTTGGAAAAGTATTTACATACTTTAAAAACTCATTTTCAAAGCTTTCAAACTCATTTCTATCATTCCAATGTTCTGATGGTATACATGTATATCCAAATGTATAAAATTTATTTTCAATATCTTCAGATTCTTTTTGATTTCCAGTTATATCTTTAATAATATCTGTAATTTGTCTTGCATCTTCTAGCATCTCTGTTTGGATATTAATATTTTCATATTGCTTAAGTCCTACAAATTCAGAATTTATTTCTTTAAATTTATAATTGAAATTTAATATATCTGAAAATTTTTCGCTTTGCTCAATTGTTGTTTTTATACTAACAAAACAAATTCCTGTATTAAAGCAAATAATATCTATCTTAGGAATATTAAAAAATACCCCATTTTCTTGTTCATTTCCTTCTACTGTTTGTCCTAGCATATATTCAAAACAAACACATCCATGTTTAGATAATATTTTTGCTTTTTTCTCATTATTTAACTCTTTAAAATTCCTTAAATCATTATCTCTTATTTCAAATGTTGGAAATAAGTTTTGCCTAATGTTTGAACTAAAATAGTTGTATATGTCTAAATCTTTCTCTTTTTCAAAAATTCTAAGAGTTACTTTTTTATCTTTTAGCAATCTAAGCAAATATTTTTCATATTTTTCACTTTCAATAATATACGGATATAAAAAATACGTATATTGATACTTAAATGATAATTCCAAAATTACTCTCCTCTTTTGTATACTATATTTTATTTTGTATAAGTATTAAGTTCTACATTTTCATTCAAATGCCATGTTCCTATAAAATCAATATTTATACTATTATCTAATACAACTGATGGTTCAAGTAGTACTGCACCATTGCTTTGTAGTGCTCCCCATTTTCCATCCTTATTCACTGCTGCAAATCCAAATTCATTTTGTTCTCTAGCATCATCATAAATACATTCAACAACTTTTTCATTATTGCTATTTACATAACCATATTTACCATTTTCTTTTACTAAGAATAATGTATTTCCTTTAAGAGCATCTCTGTTGCTTATTTCTTGATATTGTAAATTATAGTACTTATATTCATCACCAACTCTTGCTCTTATATATCCCTTATCTGCATTAGCTTGACTAATTGTTCCTGTAAATACTAGTTTCAAATCACGTGTATATACATCAGTTGTAAAATCATCGTTTTCACATACAAGTGAAGCAATATCACTTCTATATTCAATATTATTATATTTTACTTCTACTTTTATATTTTTTGCTAAATCAATAACTCCATATTTTCCTGCTGTACTAACAATATAGTGCCCTGAAAAGCAACTCTTCATTGAATCAAAAGCTGCATCTATTATAACTGTTCCAGATTTATCAATAACTCCATATTTTCCTATATTCTTGATAAGTAAATATTCACCATCAATAGATGTAATTTCTTCAAAGCCAGCATTTAATATTACTGTTCCGTCTTTAGAAATTAATTCTTTTCTTCCACCCTCTAATACTACATACATATCAGAACCAGAAACTTTATCAATTCCATCATATTTATTTTCTAAAATTACTTTACCTTCAGATCCTACAAGCCCTATTTTTCCATTTACATCTGTAGTTATATACCCTTCATTATAAGTATCTCCAAAAGCCTCAATTGAAATATAGTTCTCATCTAAAAATTTGGTTTTAGAAACACTATTAAATAATCCATATTTTCCATCTTTTTTTATAACCACTGTTTTAGTAATTCCCTGTAATGCTGTAATATTTTCATATTCAGGTGGTAATACTTGTTTACCAGCAAAATCAATTAATCCATATTTTCCATCTTTTTCAAAAGTTAATACTTCATTATCATACCAAACATCGTCTAAAGACTTATAATTTACAACAGCAGCTACATTATTATATTGTGAAAATAATTGTTCATTTTTTTCGTTAATTGCTTTTGTTTTAAAAGTTCCATTTGTATAATCTACATCATATGTAGCTATAAATATATTTTTAGCCTCATCTGGAATTATAAGCATCTCATCATATACTATGTCAGTAAGTTGCTCTCCCTTACTATTAATTACACTCCATTTTGAATCAATATAAGCTGAAAAATATTTAGTTACTCCATCATTAACAACTTGTTGATTACTTTTTTTGCGTATTATCATTATTATTGAAGCAATAACCATAACTAAGACAATTATTGCTAATATTGTTGCTATAACTTTTTTTATATTTAACTTAGGTTCAGCATCAAACCTTCTTCCTCGATTATTTCTCATTACGTCCTCCGATTAAACATTAATTCATGGTTAATATATCACAACTTTACCTTTAAATTCAATACTATTACTATATTTTCTAAATAAACTTAAACTATAACAAAAGACCTATTAATAATAGGTCTCTTTATTTTAAATTTTATTAACTTTAGCCACTATAACTGTCATGTCGTCTTTTAAAACTCCATATCCATTATCAATAGCTTCATTTATTATAATATCTGCCATTTTTTTAACATTATTTGTATTAATTTCTTTTATCATTTTTATAAGCCAACTATCATCTTGTTGCTCTGGATTAGACTCTACAATACCATCACTGCACATAATATAAATGTCTCCATCTTTCATATCTCTATCATAAACCGTAAAATCAACATCATTTAATATTCCTAACGGTAATGAATTAGAATCAATTGTCTCTAACGCTTGCTTATTTTTTATATATGTTTTACAAGCACCATTCTTAATAAATTCAGCTACACCATTATAAAGATCAAATATCGCAACATCCATAGTAGCATAAATCTCTTCTGTAGAAACTTTAACTGTAGAATTTATCAATTCCATAGAATCTTCCTTTTCAAATCCTGCAGTTAATGTTTGTCGAAGCATTTTTGCAACTATTTGACTAGATTTTTTAGCTTCTGCACCAGCTCCCATTCCATCACTTAATGCCACTAAATGCTTATTATCATCTAATTTAAATTGTATACAACTATCACCAGAAATATCATTTCCTGATTTAGGCAGCCTAGCTAACCCAAGTTGTACAGTATACTTGTCCTCCGAAATATATTTTTGCAAATATAAATTAGAATCTAAATGAGCTGTATCTTTTTGAAAAACAATTTTTTCTTTACATATCTTAGTTAAAATTGATTCTATGCATTTTATCTTATCTTTTTCTTTTATTTGCTTTTCAAATAAAATATCTATAAAATACTTTTTACTTTTATTTTGCTTAACACGGACTTCCTTTACTAAAATACTTTTCTGTTTCATCAATTCTTTAATTTCTATTTCTTGTTTTTCAAATATATTATCTTTATTTTTTGATAAATCAACTGCTATATCTGAAATTGCTTTTGAAACACCTTTTAATTGTTTAGAAATTGATTTTTTATTTTCGTTTAAACGTTGTTTCCATTGAAAGTTCATTTCGTTAATTCTATATGTTCTATTAACTATTCTTACGACTTGATTTACATCTTCCCTAATAGCCTGATTTGCATAAATATCAAGAATTTCATTTTTTTCTTCATATAGACTAACCATATCTCTTTCTGAAATTTCTTCTTTTTCTGCAAGTATCATATATATTTTTTCAATAATATCATTATTAGTATCAATTAAATCTTCATACAAAATATTATTCGGAAAACTATCTAAGTTATTTAATAAGTCTTCAACAAAAGCCTCTTTACTCCTATTAATATTTTCTATCTCGAGAGCTATTTCTTCATCTTTTAATCCATATGTTTTAGCTATTTCTTTAACTGTTTTTGAAAGATGTTTCAATTTAGCACCTGCATCTTCACTTTCAGCTAATCTATGTTCTTCTCTTGCTTCAAAAAATTTATTTTTTCCTATTAAACCTTCAATATCAATTTGGATATACTTAGGAACAAAAAATATAGCAATTCCTGCAATTAACAATTCCTTATATAACAATACTTGTATAGTATTTCCGGTTGTTAAATATGATATTAGTGCATTTCCTACTAAAAATCCTGCAACAACACCAATTCGTCCTAATCTATTTACTGCACCTGCTAATAAACCTGATATTGCAAATGCTAAAACTTGTATAGGTGTAGCAGAACCAATTATTCCTAATATTAAGCCAATAGAAACACCTATAGTACTTCCGACAAGCAATCCATTTTTCCATGCTAAAATTAAAATCAAAAAAACAGAAAGTACATTTGAAAGTGAAATTCCATATATTCTATAGCTATTTACACTTACAGCAGCAATTGCTGTAAGCATTGTAGCCCCAATAATTTCTTCTATTGTAAAAGCTGATTTTAATCCAAAATTCTCTAACACACCTATGCTATTAACAAAAATTTTATAAAAAACATATGTAAAAACAATATTTAAAACTGCTACTACTACATCATAAACAAGTAGCACATCTGTTGACAATTTTATAGCATGTACTACTATACAAGCAATAATTAAATTTTTACCTAATTTAGCAATTTCATTTCTATCATCTTGAATATATGGCTTAAAAAACACTATCGTAAATAAAAAGATTAATACTTTCAAAAAATACATTAAAAAACCAGGTATTCCTTGTGAAATAAAAACTCCTAATGCAGTAGCTACTAAAACTGGACCTGCTGGTATAACACTACTACACGCAGCTACAAAAAAAGCAAATGCAAATGGTGCTATTCCTTCTCTTAATACTACAGTAGAAACTAAAAAAGATAAAATATAAATAATAATATTTTGAATACTAATTAAATCTTTTATTTTTTCTAAATTATATTTTTTATTTTCTTTAACATCCTTATTATTTATAGCAATATTATCTGTCAAATTTTGAAACATCCTTACCACCTCATACCTTTTTTAATATTTAACAATATGCAAACTAAAAAAGATGTCGTATATCATTATAAAATTAAAAAAGTTATTTACTTTTTGTGATATTTTTCATCAAGTTTTGTCAAGTAGTGTTCCCATTCTATTACACTTTACAAAAAAAATCAATGATTTAACAACAAATCTGAAAAATCAAAGATTTTTATACAATAAAAAACTCAAGTTATTTATAATAACTTGAGTTTTAGCTATGTTATGATTTTATTCAACTACATGTAACAATTCTGATTTTAACTCTTCTAATCTCTTTTCTGCCTCTTTCATTGTTTTTGCTTTTACACCCATATAGAACTTCACTTTTGGTTCAGTTCCAGATGGTCTAGCACAACACCATTCATTATTAGCAAGTTCATAATATAAAACATTAGATTTTGGTAAGTCAATTTTTTCTTCTTTACCTGTATTCATATCTTTTCTAATACTTGTAGTATAATCTCTAATAGCTTCAACTTTATATTTTCCAAAAGTCTTAGGCTGATTTTTTCTTAAATTGTCCATCAATTCTTTTATTTTTTCTGCACCCTCAGCACCTTTTAAAACAATTGAAACTTGAGCTTCACGATAATATCCATATTTTTCATAAATATTAATCATTTGATCCCATAAAGTTAAACCTTGTTTTTTATAATATGCAGCAACCTCGCAAAGCATCATAACTGCAACAATACCATCTTTATCTCTAGCATGTGTTCCTACTAAACAACCATAACTTTCTTCAAATCCAAATACATATTCATAATCGTGATTTTGTTCAAATCCCCTAATTTGTTCTCCTATGTACTTAAATCCAGTTAAAGTTTCTATTAAATGCATTTTGTAATGTTCAGCTATAGCATCTGTCAAGTTAGAAGAAACTATAGTTTTTATAATTGCTCCATTTTTAGGTAACATCTTTTTATTTTTTCTTTGATCTAAAATATATTCAGCTATTAGTAAAGCTGTCATATTTCCTGTATAGAATATATATTCATCAGTTTTTGTATCTTTAACATATATTCCTAATCTATCAGAGTCAGGATCTGTTGCTAAAATAATATCAGCATCCACCTTTTCAGCTAATTTTAAAGCTAATTTATATGCCTTTGGATCTTCAGGATTTGGATAATCAACTGTTGGGAAATTTCCATCAGGTAATTCTTGTTCTGGAACAACATATACATGTTTAAATCCAAGTTCTGCTAGAACTCTTTGAACAGCTTTGTTTCCAGCTCCATGTAAAGGTGTATATACTATTTTTATATCATTACCCATTTCATGAGTAACTTCTGGATTTATTGACAAAGACTTTAATTCTTGATTGTATCTTTCATCAATTGATTTTCCAACAGTAACATATAACTTCTTTTCTCCCGCTTCTTCTCTTGAAATTGTTTTTACCATTGAATAATCAGTAACTTTATTTACTTCTTCAATAATTTCCTTATCTCTAGGTGCTACTATTTGAGCTCCATCATCCCAATATACTTTGTAACCATTATACTGAGGTGGATTATGGCTTGCTGTAATCATTACACCAGCTGTAGCTCCTAATTCTCTAACTGCAAATGATAGTTCTGGAACTGGTCTTAATTCGTCCATAACATATGTTTTTATTCCATTTGCATTTAAAACTAATGCTGTATATTCACTAAATTCTTTTGACATTCTACGAGAATCGTATGAAATTACTACTCCCTTATCCTCTGTTCCTTGTTTTAATATATAATTTGCCAATCCCTGTGTTGCCTTAGAAACAATATATTTATTCATTCTATTAGTTCCAGCACCAATAACTCCTCTAAGTCCAGCTGTTCCAAAATCTAAGCTCTTATAGAAACGATCTTTTATTTCTTCATCATTTCCTCTAATTTTCAATAATTCATTTTTAGTTTCATCGTCAATTGCTGGATTTTTGCACCAAGCATCATATTCTTTCATATATTTAACTTTATTCCAGTAATCTGTATAAAGTTTTCTAGCAGTTTCTGGACTATCCGCACCCTCAGCATTTTTAATAGGTGCAAATTCTTCTTCTCTTTTTACTCTTAATACTACTACGTCATCAAGCATCTCATATGAGTCAAATATAAATAATTCAAATTTATAAGCATTTGGTTTTTTAGGATCAATTTTATTTCCTAATTTATCTGTTTTAGCCTTTTTATGTGCAATATGATAAGGTAATTTTAAATCGCTAACTCTCTCTAAACCTTTTATGTTATATAAATGGAATATTGCATTAGCATCTCCATAAACTAACGAACCATATTTATCTCTTTGCTCTGCTAATTCTTCTGAAATTTCAGTGTATTCTATAACTCCAACTTTTTTATTTTTTCTACAAAATACACCAACGTTTTCTTTTGGATCTGTTTTTTCAATTGTCTTAACTGCTCCTAAAACTTTATTTTCAATAGACATACCAATTAATAATGGATCCACAGATTTAACTAATACATTGTCTACTCCACTAACAAAAATCCATTCAATTCCGTCTTTTTTCATTTGTGCAATAATTTTTTCTTTTCCCATCGCTTTCAAAGTTCCGCCATGACCATCAGCAGCTTTTTTTACCATTTTATTTTCATCTAATAAAATTTTTCCTTCTTCATCAAGCATTGGTAGTTCACCTTGAATAAAGAATTGTATTTTTTCTTTAGGGTATCCGAAATATTTGTTTTTCTTGAAGAAATCAATTGTTGCTGGATTATTTTCCATGCTAGTCATAATATACCAAGGAATAATAACACCATATTCATCATTAGCTCTCTTTAAAGTATCACATAATAACTCAAATAAAGATTTATGAGAAGGTAATCCCATATCAAAAGTTCCTTTAGGTCCACTATGACCTAACCTAGTTCCTTGACCTCCTGCCATTGTAACTACAGCAAACTTATTATCTTTAATAGCATTTATTCCTTTTTCCTCATATTCCTTAGTTTCTGTAGCTGTTAATTTAGATTTATCTACATAATCAATTGGTTCTATAACAACATCTTCTAAATCTGGCGGAACTATTACTTTTTCATAAAGTTTATTCATTAAGTCAAAATCTATAGTAAGAATTTGATCTAATAATTTATCTTTATCTTCATTAGATTTCTCATCATAAAACTTTAATAAGTGTTCTTGGTTGTATTTTTTTACAAGTTTTTGCGCTTTTTCAAATTTTTCGTTCATTAATATTTTTAGACTCCTTCCTTTATTACAAATATTACAAATCAAATCAAACATATCTTATACTATTACATTTATTAAGTCAATATACTATTTTTATACCATTTTGCATGAAACATATCAGATATTTTTTTTACACCTAATGTATTTAAAATGTAATCATGACACTTTAAAATTTCTCTAGAATTTTTTTCAAAAATATCTAATTCAAAACAATTAATAACCTTATTTACTTTATCATTCAAACACATATTCATTTTATTAATATACTCATAACTTCCTTTTACTAAAACAATTTTATTCTTCATATTAAAAATTTCTTCTTCTGATGCTGTATTTTCTGTCCATTCAATCTTTTTCAATTTTGTTTTTTTAGAATTTTCTAAATTAACTTTTGTATAAAATAAATCAACTTCTTCTTTTAAACTATCTTCAAATATAGTAACGATTTTTTCTCCTTTTTCTAGCTCCTTTTCAATATATGGCATAAGCATCACCACCAGATGCATATCATTCACACAAACAGCACAATATCTGTTGTTTTCTACCATAAATCATCCCTCCTAGGTATCTCGTTTGGTAAATTTTACCATGTATAATATTATTCGTCAATCTGTTTCGTATGCCGATTTTCGACATAAAACTAACCTGAATATTATTTGTAAAAATGTTAATACTTTTACAAAATCAATAAACCAAAGGAGACTATTATGAAATTTAAATCAATACTTTTAATCTTTTTATTATTTATTATTTATTTCACTTTTAATTCATTTTCATATTCTCGCTCAATATCAAACAATCTTGAAGAAAACTTATTTAGATTACGTGTTGTAGCAAATAGTGATTCAGAAATAGATCAAAATTTAAAAATACAAGTACGTAATAATATCTTAAATTACTTATCACAATTTAACTTTTCTAATAAAACAGAAACTATTTCACATCTACAAAATCATAAATCTGACATAGAAAATATAATATCAAGAACCATTACAGACAATGGGTTCGACTACACTTTTGAATATGAAATATCTAATTCTTTTTATCCTACTAAAAAATATCATACAGTAACTTTACCTTCTGGAAATTATGATGGTTTACAAATAAAACTTGGAAAAGCTACTGGTCAAAACTGGTGGTGCATATTATTCCCGCCAATGTGTCTTATAGATTCGTCAACTTGTAAGCTTGAAGAAGATTCAAACGCTTTATTATCTAGTAATCTAAATAATGAATCTAATAATGTTATTCAATCTTCTGAATTTAATTACAAATTTAAATTTAAAATCATTGATTTTTTTAATAATTTATAATTTAGATATTTTATCTATTCCCTTGTCAACATATTTTTTTTATGTTATAAAATGATATATTAGAATAATTATGTCTAGCTTACTAGATTTTTATAAATATCAAAGATATTGGCTTTTCAAGTATTACAGTATTTTAGAGGTCCATATCAAATTGGGGGTATGTATATGGAAAAATTAGTTATAACGGGACCTACTCCACTACGTGGAGATGTAAAAATTAGTGGTGCAAAAAACGCTGCAGTTGCAATAATTCCAGCTACAATATTAATAAATGGTATTTGTACAATAGAAAATTTACCTAATATCAGTGACGTTAAAACGTATTGTGAAATACTAGAAAGCTTAGGAGTAAAAGTAACTTGGATAAATAGACACACTGTACAAATTGACTCAAGAAAAATTACTTCTTCTACTGCTTCATTAGAACTTACTAGAAAGTTTAGAGCATCTTATTATTTAATTGGTTCTTTATTAGGTAGATGCGGAAGAGCAGAAGTTGGTCTTCCAGGAGGATGTAATTTAGGTCCTAGACCTATTGACCAACATATAAAAGGTTTTGAATCTTTAGGTGCTCATGTTGATGTTTCTAGTGGAAATATTACAGCTACATGTGAAAAATTAAAAGCAAATTCAATATATATGGATATAGTATCAGTTGGTGCAACTATGAATGTAATGTTAGCAAGCGTTTTAGCAGAAGGTACTACTACTATCGATAATGCCGCTAAAGAACCTCATATAGTTGATTTGGCTAACTTTTTAAATACAATGGGAGCAGACATTAGAGGTGCTGGAACTGATGTGATAAAAGTAAACGGTGTAAAAGAATTAAAAGGAAATGCAACATATTCTATAGTTCCAGATCAAATTGAAGCAGGAACATTTATGCTAGCTGCTATTGCTTCTAAAGGAGATATAACCATTCATAACTGTATAACAAAACACTTAGAACCAATAATAGCCAAAATATTAGAAATGGGTGGAAATGTTGATGCTAACGGAGATCATGTACGTGTTTGGTGGTCAAAAAGAACTACAAAAGCAAATGTAAAAACACTTCCTTATCCTGGATTTCCTACAGATTTACAATCTCAAATGGGAGTATGTTTAGCAATGTCTTCCGGAACAAGTATAATTAACGAAAGTATCTGGGAATCACGCTTCCAATATACTCAAGAACTAAACAAGATGGGTGCAAAAATAACTACATCTGGCAAAACAGCCGTATTCGAAGGTGTTGAATACTTATATGGTGCTCCAGTTAATGCTACAGATTTACGTGCTGGTGCAGCATTGATTATTGCTGGAACAAGTGCTAGTGGAAAAACAGAAGTATTTAACTTACATCATATTGATAGAGGATACGAAAACATAGAAGAAAAATTTAGAAAATTAGGTGCAAAAATAGAAAGAGTAAAATACACTGAAGAATAATGGAGAAAAAGATGTTTAATTTTTGTAGTTTATATAGTGGCAGCACAGGAAATTGTTTATTTGTAGAAACAAATGAAACTAAAATATTAATAGATGCAGGAGTAAGTCAAAAAAAAATAGAGACTGCTCTTGCGTCTTTTAATGTTACTTTTAATGATATTGATGCAATTCTTATAACTCACGAACATTCAGATCATGTAAAAAATGTTGGAAGTATATCAAAAAAATATAATATTCCTGTATATTGTAATATAGAAACATTAAATAACATGCCAGCACAAAAAGAAAAAATATCTGATGATAATCAAAATATATTTAAAGAAAATAAAAAATTTAAGATACAAGATTTAGAAATAGTACCATTTAATATTCCTCATGATGCAGCTAATCCATGTGGTTTCAATATCTTTCATGATAATAAAAAAATCAGCATTGCTACAGATATAGGTCATATGGATAACACTTTAATATCTAAATTAAAAGACTCATCTTTCCTATTATTAGAGGCAAATTATGATCCAGACATTTTAAAATATAGTAGATACCCATTTCAGCTAAAACAACGTATATTAAGTCCAATCGGTCATCTTTCAAACGAAACTTCTGGAAAAACAATAACAGAGCTTAGAATTAAATATGGACTTAAAAATGCTATGTTAGGTCACTTAAGTAAAGAAAATAATTTTCCTGAATTAGCATTAAAAACGGTAACGAACGAATTAGAAAATAACAATGTTTCTCTTAAAGATATATCTATAAATGTAGCTTCTAGAGATTTTCCTAGTAAACTAATAAAAATACAATAAAAAGTGGATTATTTTTCATAATCCACTTTTTATATATTAAAAAATATTTTTGCAAAAAAAGTTCCCAAAATAATTGAAAAAATATTGCCCAAGATAGCTAAAATAATAACTTTATATGACATTTTTTTGTTGACACATCCACTGTATACTGCTATAGCATACATTAAAGTTTCTATAGTACCCATTATTATTGCTGCATTAAAGCTAATATAAGACATTGCCCCATATTCTTGCACCATCTCAGAAAATAGAGCTAAACTTGCACTTCCAGACACTGGTTTTAACATAACTAATCCAACTAGCTCTGTAGGAACTTTAAAAAAGCTCAAAATTGGCTCAAAAATACTCGAAAATACAGAAATTAAGCTAGATGCTCTAAATATACTTACTGCTAAAAAAAGTCCTAAAAAAACAGGAAATAAATTGAAGATCGTATATAGTCCTTCTTTCACTCCTTCAGCAAATAATTCAAAAACCTTAACTTTATTTAATACCCCAATAACGATAATACCTAGAAGCATAATTGGAATAACCGCACTACTCATTAAATTTCCTCTTCTTCACTTAAAATACACTTTCCTAAAAACATTACAACAGTAAAAGTAATTATACTAGTAAGTAAAATTGGCATTATAATTTTACCTACATTAACATTTCCATAAGAAATCATTATACTCATTACAGTTGTAGGAATAATTTGAACTGATAATGTATTCATAAGAATAAATAAGTTCATTTCTGGAGACATTTTTTCAGATTTTAATTCTTTATCCATCTCTTTCATAGCTTCTATTCCAGCAGGTGTTGCTGCATTTCCAATTCCAATCATATTTGAAAAAACATTTATTACTATAAAATCTTTAGAATTTTGACTAGTCTTTTTATAAAAATAATTAATAAAAGGTCTCAAAATTTTATCAAAAAAGCCCAGAATTTTCGTGTTTTTTACTATTTTTATTACACCACACCAAAAGCACATTATACTTGTTATAGAAATTATCATTTCAGTTGTATTTTCAAAACTTAAAAAAATTGCACTATTAATTTCATCCATTCTTCCAACAAAAACTCCAAAAATAATTGAAACTATTAACATACCAGCCCACAATTTATTAATCATATTAACCTCTTTATAAATAAATATTCGTATTTATTTATTTTTATTCTAAAATAGTTGTTTTTTTTTATCAGGTATGTTATATTATGTCTATAGGACAAAAAGTAGCTTGGAGGTAATTTATGAAACTTTCTACAGGAATCATTAGACGTGTAGACGAATTAGGTAGAATTGTTATCCCTAAAGAAATGCGTCGAGAACTTAATATTGATCAAAAAGACCCAATAGAAATATCTATTGAGGGTCAATCAATTGTATTAAGAAAATATCAAAATAAATGTGTTTTTTGCGGAGCATTAAAACCTACTATTCGTTACAATGGTAAGCTAATATGTACACATTGTTTAAAAGAGATTAACAAATCTCTAGAAACTTAAAAAGTCACCCAGTCATGGGTGACTTTTTAAGTTATTTATTTATAAACTCCTTATAAATTTCATTTTTAGGTATATTTCTATCTTTTGCTATTTTTTTTATAATTTCTTTTTTATCACATCCCTGTTTTTCATAAAATTTATAATGTTCTTCTAAAGACATCTCATTTCTACTTTCTTTTTCCATATCTTCTTCCGATTTTTTAGAACCTTCAACAATAATAACCATTTCTCCTCTAGATTCTATTTGTTCTATAATCTTTGAAATTTTTCCTCTAATAAATTCCTCATGTATTTTTGTTATTTCTCTACCTATTGAAATCTCTCTATCTCCTAATATTTCTAACATACTTCTTAAAGTGTCTTCTATTTTGTGTGGCGCTTCATAAAAAATCATAGTATATATATTATTTTTTAAACTCTCTAATTTCTCTCTTTTTTCCTTCTTTTTTGTAGACAAAAATCCAACAAACAAAAACTGCTTTGTATCTAAACCTGAACATATTAACGAATTAATAGCTGCACAAGCTCCTGGAATCGGAATAATACAAATATTTTCATTTATAGCCTCTTTAATAACTTCCTCACCAGGATCAGAAATTCCTGGTGTTCCAGCATCTGAAACTACTGCAACATCTTTTCCATCTTTTATTTTATTAATAATCATTTTCGCTTTTGTCTTTTCTGTTTCTTTATAATAACTTATTAGTGGTTTAGAAATATTTAAATGATTTAGTAATTTTAAAGTATGTCTAGTATCTTCAGCAGCTATTATATCAACAGTATTTAAAACTTTAACCGCTCTATATGTTATATCATCCAAATTTCCTATTGGTGTAGCAACTATATACAATTTTCCTTCCATATCTTTTCTCCATTTAACTTTCTTTATTATACATTTTTAAAATTTCATCTGTATATTCATTTTTTTCATTATACACAATTAATGGTTCTAATATTTCTAATTGTGGCTTTCCGCATTTTACGCCCTTAACTAACACTAAATTAGCCTTATCATTAATGTGAGGATATACTAATTGTATCTCTTTAGGTTCTATTTTATTTTTTCTCATAAGTTCTATAATAGACACTAATCTTTCTGGTCTATGAACCATATAAAAAACAGCGTTATCCTTTAAAATCTTAGAACTTTCATAAATTATATCCTCTAAAGTACATTTTACTTCATGTCTCGAAATTAGTTTCTTTTCATTATCATTTACAAGTCCAGTTGAAATTTTTTTATATGGTGGATTAGTCACTATCACATCAAAAAATTTTTTATACTTTTTTGAACTCATTCCAACAATATCAAGATTTTCAAGAATTACTTTGTCATCTAGTTCATTCATTTGGACACTTCGACTAGCCATTTCTATCATATCTGGTTGTATATCAAAGCCATAAATCTTATCTACTTTTTCATTTTTAGCAGCCATTAAAATACTAATAATTCCTGTTCCAGTACCTAAATCAGCAATTATAGAATCTTTTTTCAGCACTTTTGCAAAATTTGCAATTAAAACACTATCCATTCCAAAGCAAAAACCGTCATTTTTTTGAATTATTTTCATTCCTTTGTAATCTAAATCATCAATTCGTTCATTTTCTAAGCACTTTACGTTCTTCATTTATATCTAATTCCTTCACACTCATATACAATTTTGCATATTATATAATAAAAAAATAAAACATGCAAAAAGGTGAGAATATGAACAAAAAATCAAAAAATTTTTCAATTAAAAATACAATTTCATCATTATACGAAGTTGAACATTTTTTAAACAGTTATAATACATTTTCTGATGCTGTTTCAATACTAAAAATATTAAAACACAGAAAAAATAAAAAAACTAAACAAAATTAATTATCTCTTTTGGTAAAGCTATCTTTTAATGCTTCTATTTGCTCACCATTAATAAGAATTTTAACACTTGAAATATCTTTGAATTCTAAAAGAGTATCAACTACAGAATAAACTCTATTTTTAAACATTTCTGGATTTTCATCACAATCTTTTGCAAAATTCTCATTAAAGTCAATCTCTATCTCTTCTCCATTTAGAGTTGTAAGATTTAAAACTGTTCCTTCCGGAATAGTATTTTTTAAATTTTCATCTTCTGATCCTTCGATTAAAAAATTAATTACTTTCTCATATGGGTTTTCAATTAATTCTTTTGCATCAATATTTCTTGCTTCAGGTACTATTTCTCCAGTTTTATTATTAACAAAATATAATGTAACTATTGTCATTCTATTCTGCTCATCACTAATTTCCTGCTCAGGAACATACTCTAATACGGTGTTTGCCTCGTTATTATCTTTAATTTCAATATTATTAAATATAGCTATCCCTACTAATACTACAAATAAAATCAATACAACAATATAAACAATCTTTTTCTTGCTCATAAGTTCTCCTTTCTATTTAATTATTAAGTAATATAGTTAAAAACTAATAATTCTAAAATCATTTTATTTTAGAAAGCAAAAAATATGCCATATATATGTCAAAAACGGCATTTTAGCCATTTTTATACATTGACAAATACAGTTTTTCATTATAAGATAAGCGTGATTTATTATAAGCAAGGAGAAAAATAATGTCAGAATTATTACATGTAGGATTAGATGTAGGTTCAACAACAGTAAAAATCGTTGTAATGAATGATAAACAAGAAACAATATATACAAACTATACTAGACACTTTTCAGATACAAAAAATACAATATGTAATGTCTTAGAACAACTATCAAAAGATTATCCAGATGCTACATATACAATGGCTCTTACTGGTTCTGGAGCCATGTCAGCAGCTAATTTTTTAAAAATACCATTTATACAAGAAGTTATATCTTGTAAACGAGCTGTTGAAAAATATTTGCCAGAAACTGATATCGTTATTGAATTAGGTGGCGAAGACGCTAAAATCATATATTTTGATAAATTTATTGAGCAAAGAATGAACGGAACTTGCGCTGGTGGAACAGGTGCATTTTTAGATCAAATGGCATCATTATTAAATACCGATACAGCAGGACTTAACGAATTAGCAAAAAGCTATAAAGTTATTTATCCAATTGCATCAAGATGCGGTGTATTTGCTAAAACTGATGTACAACCACTTTTAAACGAAGGTTCTAGAAAAGAAGATATTGCTGCATCAATTTTTCAAGCAGTTGTTAATCAAACTATCAGTGGTTTAGCTTGTGGCAGACCAATTAGAGGAAAGGTTGCTTTTCTTGGAGGACCACTTAGTTACCTTCCAGAGCTTAGAAAACGTTTTATAGAAACACTTGAATTAAAAGATAATGAAATTCTTATTCCTGAAAATGCTCATCTTTTAGTAGCTAAAGGAGCAGCTCTAGATTCATTAAATTCACCAGAATTTTCAAATTCTCAATTAAAAGAAAAAATTAAAGATTTAAAAGTTGCTAAAGATACGACTACTAAGCCATTAGATCCTCTTTTTTCTAACGAAGAAGAATATAAAAAATTCAAAAAAAGACATGACAAAGCAAAAATTAAAACAAAATCCCTAGAAAAATATACTGGTGACTGTTTTGTTGGAATTGATGCTGGTTCAACTACTACAAAATTAGTATTAATAGATACTGATAAAAATTTACTTTATTCTGACTATAAAAGCAACGAAGGCAATCCACTAAATAGCGTTATAAAAATGCTAAAATCTATGTATGAAAAATTACCTGAAACTGCTAGAATTAGATTTGCTGGAGTAACTGGCTATGGTGAAAAATTAATTCAAACAGCTTTAAATGTTGATTTAAATGAAATTGAAACAATAGCTCATTACACAGCAGCAAAAGAATTTATGCCAAATGTTACTAGTATCATTGATATTGGTGGACAAGATATGAAATACATAAAAATGAAAGAAGACGTTATAGACAATATAATGCTAAATGAAGCATGTTCTTCTGGATGTGGATCTTTCATTGAAACTTTTGCTAAAAGTTTAGGTTTAACCATCGAAGAATTCGTAAAATCTGCTATTGATTCAAAGGCTCCTGTAGACTTAGGCTCAAGATGTACAGTATTTATGAACTCAAAAATAAAGCAAGCACAAAAAGAAGGTTACAGTGTTGGCGATATTTCTGCTGGTCTTTCTTTTTCAGTAGTAAAAAATGCTATTCAAAAAGTTATGAAAGTCCGTGATATGAAAACTCTTGGAAAACACATTGTTGTACAAGGTGGAACATTCTACAATGATGCTGTTTTAAGAAGTTTTGAAATATTAGTAGGACAAAATGTAATTAGACCAAATATATCTGGATTAATGGGTGCATACGGTGTTGCACTACTTTCTAAAGAACAATTTGAAGCAAATTTAGATATGGAATATACTTCAACATTACTAAAAACAGAAGAATTAGATAATCTAAACATAAAAACAACACAAGTACGTTGTGGAAAATGTGAAAATAATTGTCTATTAACCATAAATAAATTTAATGATAGTAAATCATTTATATCTGGAAATCGCTGTGAAAAAGGAAGCGGTGGAATTACTGAAAACAAAAATCTACCAAACATGTATAAATATAAATTTGAAAGATTATTTGGATATGAGCCATTATCTGAAGAAAAAGCCTTCAGAGGAACAATTGGAATACCTAGAGTTCTAAATATGTATGAAGATTATCCATTTTGGTTTACCTTCCTAACAAACTTAGGATTTAGAGTAATTCTTTCAGAAAAAAGTACTAGAAAAACATATGAAAAAGGTATGGAATCAATGCCTTCGGAATCAGTATGTTACCCTGCTAAATTAAGTCATGGACATATAATGGATCTTCTAGAAAAAGGTATTAAAACAATATTCTATCCTTGTATTCCTTATTCAAGAAAAGAATATCAAAAAGCAAATAACCATTATAATTGTCCAATCGTAATATCATATTCAGAAGTACTTAAAAACAACGTAGAAGACCTTAAATCTGAAAATATTAAATTCATTAATACATTTTTACCTTTCGAGATAAAAAACCTCGTAAAAGTCATTTTAGAGCGTGATGAATTTAAAGAATATAATTTTACTAAAAAAGAATTAACTGAAGCAGCAAAAAAAGCAGAAGAAGAGTATCAAAATTTCAAAAATGATGTCGATAAAAAAGGTCAAGAAATACTAGATTATATGAACAAAAATGATTTACGAGGAATTGTTCTTGCAGGAAGACCATATCACGTAGATCCAGAAGTAAATCATGGAATTGATACATTAATAACTAGTTTAGGTCTATGTGTTCTTTCAGAAGACAGTATATCTAAAAAAACTGAAGCAAAAAGACCTATCAGAGTAGTTGATCAATGGGTATATCATGCCAGACTATATGCTGCAGCAGAATTTACAGGTCAACATGATAACTTAGAACTAATACAATTAAACTCTTTTGGATGTGGCGTTGATGCTGTAACAACAGACCAAGTAGAAGAAATATTAAAAAGTTATGAAAATATGTACACTCTAATCAAAATAGATGAAGTTAATAACTTAGGAGCAGTCAGAATACGTATTCGTTCACTACTAGCTAGTATGAATAAGAAAATAAAAGAAAAGTCAGAAAGACAAACTTGTGAAGATTGTAAGTCCGTAGGAGATTATGAACTTCACCCTATAGAGTTTACTAAAGAGATGAAAAAAGACTATACTATTTTAATTCCTCAAATGGCCCCAATCCATTTTGAATTAATAGAAACAGCCGTTAAATCTTGTGGATATAATGTAGAGTTATTAAGAAATTGCACACCAAATACAGTTGAAACAGGATTGAAATATGTAAATAATGATGCATGCTATCCTTCAATTTTAACTACGGGTCAAATGATTGAAGCCTTAGAGTCAGGTAAATATGATCCAAATAAAACAGCCTTAATAATGTCTCAAACTGGTGGAGGTTGTAGAGCAACTAACTATATTGGATTTATAAGAAAAGCTCTAAAAGACGCCGGTTTCTCACAAGTACCAGTTATATCATTTAATGTGGTTGGTATGGAAAAAATGTCTGGATTTAAAATTACAATTGGCTTAGCAGAAAGACTACTAAAAAGTGTTACCTATGGTGATTTACTTCAAAAATTATTAATGAAAAATCGCGCATACGAAATAAACAAAGGTGAAACAGAAAAATTATATGAAAAATGGTTACAAAAATGTAAACAATTAGTTAAAAAATCAAATAGTAAACAATTTAAACAAAGCATTTATGATATTGTAGAAGATTTTGAAAAAATAGAATTAGACACAAGTATACCAAAACCTAAAGTTGGTATAGTTGGAGAAGTCTTAATAAAATATCATCCTTTTGGAAACAACTTTGTAGCCAACGTTTTAGAAAAAGAAGGTGCTGAAGTAATATTACCAGACTTTATGGGATTTATAAAATTTATAGCAACTCATAAAATAACATTTAATAAACTATTAAAAATAGATAAAACAAAAGCAACCATCTTTAGAGCAGCTATAAAATTAATAGATATTTTTGAAAAAGATTTAAAAATTGCCTTATCAAAATCTAATAAAAACTACCTGCCACCTTGCGATATCTGGCATTTAGAAAATAAAGTAAAAGATATTCTATCTATTGGAAATCAAACTGGTGAAGGTTGGTTCCTAACAGCAGAAATGGTAGAATATATAGAACATGACATTCCTAATATCGTTTGTGTTCAACCATTTGCATGTCTTCCTAACCATATTGTTGGAAAAGGTGTAATAAAAACTATTAGAGAAACTTATCCAAATGCTAATATTACACCAGTTGATTATGATCCTGGAGCAAGCGAATCAAACCAAACTAATCGATTAAAATTATTAATGACAGTTGCAAAAGATAATTTAAAAACAGAACAAAATAAAAAATAAAAAAAATGGATAACTTAGGTTATCCATTTTTTTTCGCATTCTAGATAAAAATTTTTGTTTTCAAAATTATAAATATAAATTTTATATAAATATCTTTAAAACATCAAGCATTTTTATAGAAAATCCCCTAAATATTTAAATATTACATCCACTTTTTCTATCCTATTTAACTCTTAATTTTATATATATAACAATTTTATCTTCAATCATTATATCATCTTTGTCTTTCACGTACTGTTTTTGTTTTGTTACATAAAAAATTGGCATCTAAAAAAAATTTTTCATTTTTCTTTTCAACATAAGTATTATTTTTAAAAGTTTAAAATAATTAATTTTTATCAGTGACTTTATATTAAAAAAAATAAAAAGCAAAATGTTTTAAAAAAAATACCCTAAATAATTCAATTTAAGAACATTCTTTTAATCTTTAAAAGCTAGTAAACATGGGAAATTTGTGCTAAAAAGATTATTTCAAAAATATTTAAAATGTTGCAAACAAAAATCCTTGCAAAAATCGAATATTATATTTTAATGATAATTAACATTAACCTTTTGACAAAAATCAATTAAAACGGAAAATAAAAGGTCAAATAATTTTATCTCAAAAAAATTTATGGACAACTCATCAAATCATAAAAATAGTGTAGCTTATATTTTTTTATCCTCTAAAATTTTTTCTCTATCATTTTTTATTAGTAATTATTTTCTTCAAAATTGCTTTTACTCTAAAAAATTTAATAAAAATAGCAATTATTACATAAAAAATATAAAATAATTATTATAAAAATAATTAAATAATAAAAAATAATAATTATTCTTACTTTTTCGCATAAAAATACGATTTTTAAAGCATTTATTACAGTTAAATTCGAACATCTATCAATATCAAATTTTCACTCTTTTAAAAACAAATTTCAGTAAAAAATAATTTTTTTCCTTAAATAGCAAAAAAAATTTTTTTCTCGATCAAAAATCCGAAATTTTTTTAGTCAATATGATTTTCCCATATATCTCATCTAAATTACTAATTTAAAAAAAGCTATTATTCTAATCATTCATTTTAAAATTTATAAAATCTCATCAAAAATATAAAAATATCACCATATACAAAATAGAAAAACTAAAATAATGCTTAATAAAATATAATCGCTATATTATAGGAAATAAGCAAACTAGCAGATTTTATATAATTATGGATATGCTTCAAAAATAATATTAATTGCCAAAAAAGTAGTTGTGCTCCTTTCTCTACATTCAGCATAGAAATGACAATTTAAAATAGATAAATAAGTCATCTACTTTTTTAGAAATCTTGTTATTAAAATGAAATGACAAATCAAAAATGCACATTTTATAAAAATTTTATTGCTCTTATAAAACAAATAGCATATTTTTATTTTTTAAAATAAAAACTCTACTTTTCATGAATTTTAAATTACAATAAAATAATATTTATAAAAAACGTATGTTTGTTTTTGAATATTTTTTAAAAATATAGCCTTAAATTCTTCATTTATGTTATGTATACTTATTATTTTTTAAAAAATATCTAAAAATTCAACCTTAGTTATACCAAGCATTTCAAATTTTATATACTTTAATATTCTTTCATCTACATTTATATTTACATAATTCTTAATAATATCAAATTACATCAATTTTTTTGATTACCCGATCTTCTCTATCATATACATATATTAAGTCAAAATATATTTTAAAAAAGACTAAAAATTAAAATTTTTATTTTTCTCTATGCATTTTTAAAAAATTTTAATTTTTAGACATACTTACTATTTTTTTAAATTATCCTACAAATTTAAAAATATTATAAAAAAGATAATTCTTAAAAAAATCACGTCAAAATTATCCATTTTTTAAATTTATTCATTTTTATAATATTCAATCAAATATAGGATTTACAAGCTGTATACGTTTTTTATATAAATGTAATAATGAACTTTTCAAAATTGTTTGCAAAAAATAAAATGAAAATCAGAGAAATATTTTTAGTTATTTTTGAGTCAATCAATAATAAAATTTTTTAATTAATTGGCAATTATTTTTATTTAAAATACATACCTATGACAAAAATAACTTAAAATATAATCCAATTAAAAAATACTTTAACTTTTTACCTTATTTTTAATTTTTATATCTATTTATTCAAAAATACTAAATATTACACTAATATAGCATAATATTCAATTAATAATTTATTTATTTATTTTTTTAATGTAAACTTACTAAAAAAAGCTGCTTTTTTTGGTAAAAATCTATAAAATTCATATATAGTATTACACTAAATATGATAATTTTTAAAAATTTTTCTAAAAATATACAAATAACACTACTCATTAATATATAAACCTACATTAAATTTTTTATATACCAAAACAATATATTTTTTAGTCATACGTTAATCAATCCTCTTTTTATGCTTCAAAAAATATTTTTTAATATTTTTTTCTCGTTTTCATTTTTAAAAATGCAAAATACATATTTTATTTATAAAAAAAAGTTTTAAAAAAATTATGCTTTTTTTCACTTTTAATGTCCAACTTCAATTCATTAAATATGCGGAAATAAAGATAATTCAAAAAACAGTATATTTTTATTATATATATTTTTTTTAATTTTATTGTCAAAAAAGAAGTTTCAAATTATAACTGAATTAAAACTTTAATAGACAAAAAAAGAAGCATCTCATTTCAGTTACAAAACTAATTTCTATTCTTATTAAAGTAAATGACAAATAAAAACTGTAAAAAAGCAGTAATATTTTTTAATATATCTTTTTATCATTTTAAGAATGAAAATCGAAATTTGAAGCATAATTTAAAAATTACAAATTTTTTTCCAAAAAATAAATATAAAAAAATAAAATTTATTTTTTTATATTTATTTTTATTAAAATCTATTTTCCTCATTTTTGCTCTATTTTTTTATTTTTGAAAAATAATATCTTTAAGCTATCTATTATTTTTAATTTGTTTCGCTTACCGCTCTAAGAGATAGTTAGCTAATCTTCAATTTTTAATCTCTCATGCAAATATATTTTTTAGACTAATTGCCAATATTTCCTTAAAATACTCTTTTTATAAAATATTACACTCTATTTTGACCAATTTATTTTCTTTTTATTATATAAAGATTTATAAAAATTTATAAAAATTTATTTATACAAAATCACCAATTTTTATAAACTAATTATTATTATTTAGGCAAAATATATTTTTTATCAATTTTTATTCTTTATTCTATAAATTTTATATATTTATAAATTTGATAAAAATTTTTTATAATTCTTTACATAAAAATAATAATTTAAATTTTAATAAATCAAAGGAAAAAAAGATCAAAAATTAATTATTTTAAATTTTTTTAAGCTTAGGGTAAAACCGCAAAATCTTCGGAATATCAACCAAAAGAGCTATTTAATATATTTGTAAAAATTCTCCAAAAAAAATTCTTTGCAAAAAAATAAAAATAAAAATAAAGCTAAAAAATATAAAACATAGTGACAATTAATTTATATTCCTCTCATATAAGATGTCAAACATTTTTATAAATTATAATTAATGTAGACAAAGTATTTATATTTATTTATTAATAAAATCATCTTAGCTAAAAATTTTAACCCTATTTCATTTTTATAATTCAGATCATATAATTTCATATCTAACATAAATTTAATGGTAATAAAATGAAATATTACAAAAAAAAACTATTAAAATTATATTTTCAATTTAATTTGAATTAAAATATATACAAAAAGTCAAAAAATGATATTTTCAAAAAAATATAAAAAATAAAATTAATTAAATATTACAAAAAAAATATTATTTTTAAATAAATATTACCATTTTTTTAGTATCAAAAAGATGTTTAAATATACTACTTAAAAATTTATAAATTATATACAAATCATCACCTATTTTATGTAACCTAAAATTAATATTATTAGCAAAACATTTTAATAAATTTTTATTTAATTTTTTTGTGTCCAAATAATCAACACAAATTTTTAAATATAGTTTTAAAAATTTTAAAAATAACTTTTTTTAATATTACAATTAGATTTAAAAAATGTACACATTTAAAAAAAATTTATTGAAAGACAAAAAATAGTAAAAATCAGTAATATTATTTTTTTTTGTTTTCTGTGAAAGTTGGGATATAAGTGATAAAGCCGTTTTAATAAATAAAATGAAAAATTTACTTTATTTTATAGCTTGTCAAAAAAGGAGATTACTAATATAAGAAAAATGTATACTAATTGGACAAAAAAACATTTAAAAATTTAAAAGAAAATATATTAATTAAAATAATTATTCAATTGAACAGACAAAATCTTTCTAAAAAAAGATTAAATATTCCCCAAAATGCTTTTCAGTATCGAATATATGTTCTCCACTCTTTAAAGTTAAATAAAATAGTAGTTTTATTTAACTTTAAATCAAAAAAAATTAATAATTCTAATGTTACAATACACAGTTTTTTAAAAAATATTTTTTTCTATTTTTTTAATTATTTATCTATTTTTTTTAATTTTTTTTAATTATTTTTAATTATTTTTAATTATTTAATTTATTATTATAAATAATTATTAATTTATAATAAAATATCTAATAATTATTTATTTAAATATAAAAAAAATCATAGCTAGATATCCTAAATAAATTTTTTAAACTATATGCATGAAACGCATGTGAAAATTTTTAGCCCTTATTTTCGTTTTTAATCAATTTTATTAAAAAAAAGTACCAATAATATTAATATTATTAATAGATATTTACGTATTATAATGAAAAATTGATAAAAAAAAGAACCCAAATCATAAATTAATTGGATTCTACAATAAAATAAAGCTCATTTATGTGTAAATACATAAATCATCTCTCATAATTATCAATACTTTAATTATATTTTATAAATTAACTGTATAACAATTGCTTATTAAAATATAATTATGTAAAAATAATTATTGATTAATAATCATTTTTTAAACTATGAAAAATAATTAAATAATTAAAATAAAATATTATTGATTAATTTAATAAATATTTAACATTTAATTCTATAAAAATTAAATCATATTTATTAAATTTTTATAGAATTATTCTAAAATTATTAGTCAATAATAATGTTTTATTTGTATCCATTTTCCTGTTTCAACACACTATACATATTTCACATTTTTTGTCTATATAATATAAACTTATGCAAAAAGTATTGTTTTTTAAGAAAATTTTATATGAATTTGATCATTTTTTTGTCTGATATTAAAATTTTTTTATTAATTATTATCTCTACTTTTTTGACAAATATTAAAAGTTCAGCTTTGTGATTATTATCTATATTTATTAATATATCTGCATTATATAATATTCGTACAAATTTATTGTTATAGATTTTTAAATTTAAAACTACATTTTCTTTTAATTATTTTCCACTATTTTATAAAATTTCCTAAAAATGAATTTTTTTTCTTATAATCTTATATAAATTTGTATTCAAAAAACAATATTTTTTATTATCATCATTTAGTATTAATAACTTAGTAAATAATTGTATTTTTTTTACAAAAATTATAATAAATTATCCACAGATAATATCAAACAAGTTTTCTCTTATCAAAAATATTTTTTCTAATTATTTCAAATATATTTTTATTTTTTTATATTTTTTATTAATTATTTTTAATTTATTTTTATTTTTTATTTATTTATTTTTATTTATTTATTTTTATTTATTTATTCCATGCACAAATTTATATATTTTTTACTTCAAAAATTAAAACCCTGGTTCCAAATTAATTCCAATTTATATATATTAATCTTTCTAAAATTTTTTTACATTATATCTCTTTTTATAGTCCGGATAAAAAATAAAATTCCAAATTTAAATATTATTTTTTTCATACCTCTCTCTTACTATAGTATCACATACAAATTTTAATTCATATATTACTAATCATTTTAAATATTTTAATCTCTCAATTTATATATTTTTAAATTAATTATTTATATTTTTTCAATAATTATTAAAAAAATAATTAAAAATAATAAAAAAATAAAAATAATTATTTTATTTATGAAAATTTTTCGTAATATTAAATTTTATATTATCAAAATATGTTTTTATTGATTTTATTGATCAGATCTATAAATTTTAAAATTATGTACTAAATTATTATTTTATATAGTTTTTTTGTCTAGTTGGCAGCTGAATAAACATTTTGAGCATACAATTAATCATTTAATGTCAAAAAATGCTGTTTTTTTGTCTAGCTACGAAATAATTTTAATATTTCACAATTCTACTTTTTTGACAAAAGTTTTTACTGTTTTTTTATTATTGATGCATGTATTCATTGATATATAGATGTTTGACGTCATATATGTTTAAAATAGATTTTGTTTTTTGTAAAATTTTCAAATTTTCCTTCCTAATATATTTTATATTAAAAAATTTTTTTCACTTTTATAGCTTTTAATCCTAAAAAAAAGAAAATTTTTTGAAAATTCCTTCCAAAAAATTCAATTTCATATTTTCACAAATTTCTTTACTTTCGCCATTAAAAAAACTATTATTCTAACCTTTAAGAATAATCAAATAATTAATAAAAGTATTACAAAAATAAAAAGATATTTTTACTAATTATTTTTATTTTTTTATTATTTTTCTAAAATAAATTAATTAATTCTATTTTTTTATTTAATTTTTTTATTTAATTAAAATATATTTTCACTCATTTAATAAATTGCACTTTGATTTAATACCTTTTAAAAATTTTTTTATAAATAAGTTTCATAATTATAGAAATAGTAGATCAAGTTGAACTATACTTTATCAATATTTATATTTTTCTATATATTTTTCCATTTCTTTAAAACATTGAACTTATTTTTATTATAATATTTTTTATATAATTATAAAATTAAACTTATATAATAAAATATTTAATATTATTTTTCCATAATTAATTAAAATATTATTTAAAAATAAAATAATAAAATAAAATTATTAATCTTTTATTTTATATTTATATAATATTTATTTATTATTTATGATACTGTAATTTTCTCACTTCTTTTCAATAAAAATACACTATTTATTATCTATAACATTTCGGTTTAAAAAACTAGTATTTTTGTCTTTTAAATTATATATTGTTCTCATTGTAACTTTTTTATATTATATTTCAATAAAAATATAATATTTTCTTGTCTTATATTTATTTTTTTTAACCATATTTGTTATCTACTTTTTTGACAATTTTTATTCACATCACATTAAGTGTTCACCATATTTCCTTTGAAATTTGTGAGTTTCATGAATTTTATCTTAGAAAATTTATATATTTTTCAAATTCTATTATTATATTCATCATATTTTAATTTATAAAAATTCTTAAAAACTTAATATTCCGTTTTAAAAAACAATTTTTAGAAAATTTACTAAGAATTTTTTAATAAAATTTTACTATCTAAATTTCTCCAATTTTAAGGCCTTTTTTATATCAAAATTTATAACAATATAAATTATCTTTTTACTATATTAATATTTCATTTTTTTAAATTTAATATTTTTATTTTTCATATTTTTTTAATATTTTTCTATTTATTATTTATATTTATTCTTTATTTTATAATTAATTTAAATTAATTATTTATTTATTAAAAATTGTATATACTTTTGTATACATAATTATTTTTAAGATCAAAAATTGATCTTTTTTTTAATATTTTCTTATATGAAAATTTATAAAAGAAGATTTATTTATACTTTTTTTATAATATTGGAATAAAACTTCTAAAATTTTAAAAATATCTTTTTATTTTTAAACTAAATTTTTATAAAAAAAGCAAAATTATATTTAGATTTTTAATAATACAAAATAAATTTTACTATTAATAAAAAAAATATCTAAAAAAATAATAATAAATTATAAAAAATTAAAATATTTTTTGTAATAAATTTTAATTTTTATTTTCATCAATAAATTAAATTTTGAATATATTTTTATAATATTATTGGAATAAATTTCATAATTTTATGCAACTTTGAATACTCAATAACATAACTTTTTTTACTTTAGAAGTTTTCTTCTGGCTAAATTTTCATTCACACTTTTTCACAATTCTTTCTACAATACTTCAGAGTATTTTGTCTTATGTATATTTATTCTTCTATAACAGAACTTATATAATTCAATTTTTTATATTTTTTAGTTCATTTTTTGTCTAATATAAAATATTTTTGTTTATTTCTTAAATCTACTTTTTTGACAAATATTTTTTAATATCCTATTATATATATTCGATATAAGTCCCATATTTAAAGTATTTTGAACTATTACTATACTTTTTAATTACTACCTTTTCTTAATTTTTATTAAATAATTTATAATTTTTAAAATTATAAATTATACACTTAATCAAATTCGATTTATTTTTAAAGAAATTTAAAACACATTATTCAAATTTTCTAAAAACTTTCTATCTTTTATTAAAAATCTCATATGTATATGTTTTCAAAACACATTCGTACATATGTTCTTAATATTTTTTAGTCAAATTGATATGTTATAGTATATTCTTATTAATTACTTTTTTTAATTAAATATAACAACATATTTTGATATTTATTTTAATACATAAAAACTAATAGATTATATTTTTATTTTTCTATATTTTATTATTTATTTATTATTATTTTTTTTATATTTATCTTTATTTTAAATATATTTTTTATTTTTTAAAAAAATATATTTTTTTATTCCCTCAACTAATATAAAATTTTTCATTTTTTCCATATTATTCTTTATTTTAAATTTATAAATCAAAACTTTAAAATTTTTTCCTAAAATTTTTAAATAAAGATACTTATTTCTTACAAATTTAATTTGATATTTTCTAATCTTTTTTCATAATCAGCAATTTTAAAAAAATAATTAAAGAATTTTTTTTTATTTTTTTAATAAATCCATTTTTTTATATTAACATTCAATTCATTTTTTATAAAATATAAATAATTATTCCTAATTTTTAATATATTTTTTTGTTTTTTTATTTTTATATCAATTTATAAAATATTTATTAATTTAAATACTTTTTAAAAAATTAATTACTACGCATTTATTTTCTTAGTTTCAAATTTTGTACTACTCATTCTTCTTAAATTTGACCAGTTATATATATATGAATTTATATAAGATTTACTTGTCATTCTGTCAATATTTCTCTAACTATAATTAATACTTTATTTATGTTAGTCGACAAATACCAAACATATTTTCTTAACTACTTCTATAAAATTTATTTACCCTCATTCTATTTTTATACTTATTTCCCTTTTAAATATATTACTTTTTCTTACTTTAGCCATTTTATTAGTTACTTACTCTAATTTTCTTGACTAAAAAATTTATATTTTTTAATTTTCTCTAAACTACTTTTTTGTCAAACATTTTTTAAATAGTATCTTTAATAATATTCTATAACTCCCTATTTATAAAGATTTCATAAGTATACTCAATATAATCATGATCCATTTTTTCTATTTTAAGCATGCTTTTACATTAATTTTAAAATTATAAATTATAAAAACTCTCTTTTTAAAAAAAATCTACTAATACAACTGCAAAGAAATTTCTAATCTAACTTTAAACATATTTCTAATCTCAAATTTTTTTTTGTCGTTTTTTCATTTATTCGAATTAAAAACGCAACCTAGTCAAATTGATAATAATTTATTCTTATCTTATTCATTTTTTATTTCATTACTGCGAACAAATGTATTCGCATACATCTTTGATTAAAAATTTTTTTCTTCAGATAAAACTATTCTCTTTTATAAATATTCTGTATAGTTTTTATTTAAAAACATTTTTTATTATTTATTTTATTTTTTGATATTTATTTCCTTATTTAAGTTTTTCAACGCATTATTTTCGTTTTTTTTTTGATTTTTATAAAAATTTCAAGTAATTATATTCCAAATTTCTATCAGTAAATAGTCTAAAATAATAATTTATTATATTTTTTACTGTTTATTTTATTATTTGATTATAAAAACATTTATAAATAAAAAATAAAAATATTTATTTTTTATTTTTTTAAATGTAATATTAAATGTATTTCATTTATTATTTATATTTTATATTAATAAATATCATATTGATCTATTTAATATGTTTTTTTATATTAATAAAAAAACATTGTCTAAAACATTAAAAATATCTTTTTTTAATGCTCATTTTTTATATTTTATTGTCTATTATCTTAATATTTTTCCATTTTTTTCTTTCTACTTATTTGTCAATGAATTTTTGCCATTAAAAAACGCATTTAATATAAATCCTCTAATATCAACACTTTAATACTTATTTATATATTTTTTCTTAATATTTTTATACCAAACTTATTTATTCATTTAATCTTTCATTAATTTTATTAAAAATTTTCTTTTTTAAGCCTCTAAAAAAATATAAAAAAATTTACTAATCTACTTCTCAAATTAATCAATTTTTTTTATGCTATTTTTCACATACTATTATTTAATTATTCTTTTTTGATATTATAATTTCTAATTTTCATGTAATATTTTCCATATCTTTTATCTTTATTTTTTAATTAAATTTTATAATTACAAAATAAATTTCATTTATTTATTTTATTTTTTTATATTTTTTAAATATTGATATATCAGCAAAAAATTAATTTAAAATTATTTATTAATTATTTTTTCGATATTTTTTTAATTAATTAATATTATTAAAATATTTACTTTTCAATATGTAATATACCTCTTATTTTCCTTTATTTAAAAGCATTCTACGATGTAACAATTAACATTTAAAAATTTATTTTAATTTTATTTTTTTAATTATTCATGAAATTATTAAAAAATATTTTTTAATAATTTTTAAAATTAACTTTTCTATTTTTAAAATTCACATTTTATACACAAAAAAATATAAAATAATTTTAAATAAAAAATTTATTTTATATTTTAATATTATTTCCTATTTTTTTTATATTTAGTTTTTTAATATCAATTTACGATAAATATATATCATTTTCCAAGCCTCTAAAATCGTCATATTTTGATTTTCAATATAAACAAATAATATATGTCATATTAGTATATATTTATATTATTTTTGGATTCTCGTAGCTTCTATATTATTTTTTAAAATTAATACATAATAAACAAAATATATAAAAAAAAAGATAGTACATTCTTGTACTATCTTTGGCGGAGATTGAGGGATTTGAACCCTCGCGGCCCTAAACGAACCCTAACAGTTTAGCAAACTGTCCCCTTCAGCCACTTGGGTAAATCTCCGTATAATTATAAAGCTAGATAGTATTTCATATCTAGCATTGGCGGAGAGGGTGGGATTCGAACCCACGGTAGGCTATTCACCTACGCCAATTTTCAAGACTGGTGCCATAAACCAACTCGACCACCTCTCCGTGAAGAACATTAATAATTTAACACATTAAACTATAAATGTCAATATACTTTTTTATATTTTTTTCAACTCTTTTGCTTTATTTAAGGCACTTATCTCTTCCTCTGATAAAGTTTGTAAAGAATTACCATTCTCTATTCTTTTAGCATATACATTACTAGAAGATCTGCCATATACAGAGTTTATAATAAACCCATTATCTTTATTATCTAATAAAGCAATTGCAAAACTCAACTTACTTCCAACATCATCAAAAGCATCATATTTTACTATTCCAATATTTTGAAAGCATTCATTTAACTGTTTTTCAAGGCTTTTGTAATTTGATTTTATAATTTTGTTTTCCTCATTTACATTATTTACCATTTTTTCTATTTCTTTAAACGTATTCTCTATATTTTCGTCAGAATTAAATTTGGATATAAATTCAGAATAATGTTTTTCTATATTTTTTAGCTTAAAAATAAATAATAATATAATAGCAGTTAACACTACATTAACTGCTATTGATCCTATTAAAATAGCACTTTCCATTCAAATGTCTCCTTATTTAATTAAATCTAGTATGCGCTCTAAATCATCATTTGATGCATATTCTATGATAATTTTTCCTTTTCTCTGTCCTGCATTTAATTTAACTTTTGTACCAAAGAAACTTTGAAAGCTACTCTCTATGTCTCTATAAATTGGTTCATATTTTTCGTTCTTTTTTGGCATTGTTTTTCTTGATTTTGTTTTCTTTTCTGCTTCCCTTACACTATCTCCAGATTGTATCATATAAATAGCCATATCATATTGTTTGTCCGGATTTTCAAAACCTAGTAATGCTTTACAGTGCCCTTCTGTCAACTTTCCTTGTAATGCTAAATCAATAACTCTTGGATCTAAATTTAATATTCTCAAAGTGTTTGTAATTGTACTTCTACCTTTTCCAATCACTTCTGCAACCTGAGCTTGAGTTAAATTATATTGATCCATTAATAACTTGATTCCTCTAGCCTTTTCTATAGGATTTAAATCTTCTCTTTGTATATTTTCTATAAGTGCAATCTCTCTATTTTTCTTTTCGTCATTTTCTCTAACAATTACAGGAATTTCCTCTAAACCTGCTTTTTTAGAAGCTCTCCATCTTCTTTCTCCTGCCACTATTTGATAAAAATCATCTTTTTTAGAAACTATTATAGGTTGAATAACACCATAATTTTTAATAGATTCTGCTAATTCATTTAAGGATTCTTCATCAAATATCCTTCTTGGTTGATCTCTATTTGGTTCTATTTCTGAAATTTTTAAATTTTGTACAACCTCATTCTCTTGCGGTTCTTCTACAATAGATGTTGAAAAAAGAGCATCTAAACCTTTTCCTAAACCTGTTTTTTTAGCCATTTTTATTCCTCCTATTTCATATGTTTTGGTTTATCTTTTGACTCTTGCATTTTTAAAAACTCTTTTGCCAATCTCTCATAACTCTTAGCTCCTTTAGACTTTGGATCATATGTAGTTATTGGCATTCCATAACTTGGTGCTTCACTAAGTCTTACGTTTCTTGGTATAACAGTTTTATAAACTTTATTATCAAAATACTTTTTAACTTCCTTTACAACTTGATTAGATAAATTTGTTCTTATATCATACATTGTTAGTATAGCACCTTCAATTTCTAATGTTTTATTTAAATGTTTTTTAACTAAATTTATCGTATTAATAAGTTGTCCTAATCCTTCTAATGCATAATATTCACATTGTACAGGTATTAAAACAGAATCAGCAGCAGTAAATGAATTTAAAGTTATTAAACCAAGTGAAGGTGGACAATCTATAAATATATAATCAAATTTATTTTTAATTGTATCCAATTGTTCCTTCAATCTATGTTCTCTAGACATCTGTGATACTAACTCTACCTCTGCACCAGCTAAATTTACATTTGAAGGGCATATTTTTAAATTTTTTTCTACAGTATTTTGTAATGTATCTTCTACGGAGTCCTCATTTATTAATACATCATATAATGATTTTTCGAAATTTTTTTCTACTCCTAAACCACTTGTAGCATTTCCTTGAGGATCTGCATCTAATAAAAGAACTTTTTTGCCTTTTTTAGCAAGTAAAGCACTTAAATTAACTGATGTTGTAGTCTTTCCGACTCCTCCTTTTTGATTAGCAATTGCTATAATTTTTCCCAAAATAATCCCTCCAATCTTTCTTTATTATAATATAAAAATTATAATCCTCTGTCAATAAAATTTATAATTATTTTACCCATATTTTTATTTTTTTAATATTTTTATCCTCAGATTTTTAAATTTTTTAAAATATTTATACACAAAAATGTGAAAATGATAAAAAATTATCCACAGATTATCAACATTTTATCAACAGGTTATCTGTGGAACATTATTTTTTTCATTTTCATTTTAATGGTTCTTTAATAGGTTTTCCTTGTTTTCTTGGGTATATTTGTTCGGTATGTTTTTCCTTTAAAATAACTATTATACTGCGTCCATTCCCATTTAATTCATATTGTATTTTCTTCTCTATTTTGCCTCCTAAAATCCTAATTGCATTTTTCGATTCTTCTAATTCTTTATCCACATCTGGTCCTTTTAAACATATACATTTTCCACCTTTTTTTAAAAATGGTAACATATATTCCACTAAAGTTGTCATATTTGAAACAGCTCTAGAAACTACAATGTCATATTTTTCTCTATATTTTTCATCATGTGCCAAATCTTCTGCTCTACTATGAATAGCAATAATATTATTTAAATTTAATTTTTCAATTGTGTCATTCATAAAATTTACTTTTTTATTAACCGCATCCAATAAAGTAATATCCATGTCATTGTTAACAATTTTTATAGGAATTCCTGGGAATCCTGCTCCCGAACCTAAATCTAACATTTTATTTCCTACAATTTCATCTTTTATAACTATTGAATCAATAAAATGTTTTATAACAATGTCTTTTTTCTCTTTTATTGCAGTTAAATTTATTTTTTCATTCCATTCTATCAAATTATTCATATATAAATAAAATAATTCAATTTGTTTTTCTGAAAGATTTATATTATTTTTCTTTGCTTCATTTTTAATAAAATCTTTAATATCTTCCATATTACTCTCCATCTTTTTTGTATTTTCTTTGCTCCAAGTATACTAACAAAACAGATATATCAGCTGGTGAAACGCCTGATATTCTAGAAGCTTGTCCAATTGAATATGGACGTATTTTGTTTAATTTTTGTCTTCCTTCTATACGAATACCCTTTATATCATTATAATCAATATCTTTTGGTAAAATTTTTCTTTCTAGTTTTTTAAAACTTTCTACTTGTGCTTCTTGCATTTTGATATATCCTTCATATTTCACCATAATTTCAACTTCCTCAACCACTTCATCTGATAAAAGAGGTCTTTCTGAATCTATATCTTTTAATATTTCATATGTCAATTCTGTTCTCTTAAGTAATTCTGATAATTTAATACCTCCATTTAATGCAGATGTTCCATTTTTTTCTAATAATTCATTTACTTTTTTAGTTGGCTTAATTATAGTGTTTTGAAGTCTTTCAATTTCTTTATATATTTCTTCTTTTTTCTTTAAAAACTTTTTATATCTTTCTTCTGAAATAAGTCCTACTCTGTGTCCTATCTCTGTTAATCTCATATCTGCATTATCTTGTCTTAATAAAAGCCTATATTCTGCCCTTGATGTCATCATTCTATATGGTTCATTAGTACTTTTAGTAACTATATCATCAATTAAAACACCAATATATGCATCTGATCTATCTAATATTACAGGTTCTTCCTCTCTTAATTTTAAAGATGCATTTATTCCTGCAATAATACCTTGTGCAGCAGCTTCTTCATAACCAGATGTACCATTAATTTGTCCAGCAAAAAACATTCCATCAATATTCTTAATTTCTAAAGAACTTTTTAATTGAGAAGGTTCTATACAATCATATTCTATAGCATATGCTGGTCTCGTAAATTCACAATTCTCTAGTCCTGGTAAAGTTCTATACATTGCTATTTGTACATCTTCTGGTAATGATGAACTCATTCCTTGAATATACATTTCATCTGTATCTAGTCCTAATGGTTCTACAAAAATTTGATGTCTTTCTTTATCAGCAAATCTAACTACTTTATCTTCTATGGATGGACAATATCTTGGTCCTGTTCCCTCTATTTTTCCAGCATATAAAGGTGACCTATGTAAATTTTCTTTAATTATTTCATGTGTCTTAGAGTTAGTATATGTTAAGTAACAAGGTTCTTGTTCCCTCTTCTCTAATGTGTCTTCGAAAGAAAAAGCTGGAACATTCTCATCTCCTTCTTGTAATTCCATTTTAGAAAAATCAATACTTTTTTTATTTATTCTAGCAGGTGTTCCTGTTTTAAATCTAACAATATTAATTCCTAATTTTTTTAGGCATTCTGAGAGCTTATTTGCCGGAAAAACTCCATCCGGTCCACTTTCACATGAATATTCACCTACAAATATTTTTCCCTTTAAATACGTTCCTGTAGCTAAAATAACACTATCTACTTCATATATTGCTCCCATATCTGTTTCAACAGCCTTAATTTTTCCATTTTCTACTTTTATATCAACAATTTCGCCCTGCTTTAAATACAAATTATCTTGCTTTTCTAAAGTATGCTTCATTTCCATTTGATATCTTTTTCTATCTGCTTGTGCTCTTAAAGAATGTACTGCTGGTCCTTTTGAAGTATTTAACATTTTTATTTGTATTAATGTTTTGTCTATATTTTTCCCCATTTCTCCACCTAAAGCATCTATTTCTCTTACTAGATGTCCTTTTGATGATCCGCCTATATGTGGATTACATGGCATATTAGCAACACATTCAAGAGTAATTGAAAATATTAATGTTTTAAATCCCATTCTAGCTGCTGCCAATGCTGCTTCGCACCCAGCATGTCCTGCTCCTATAACTGCTATATCATATTTTCCTGCATTATAACTCATTTTATTTCCCCTCTTAAATTAAATATTTTATTTTCCTAAACAGAATTTAGAAAAAATCTCAGAAATCACATCGTCTGTAACACTCTCTCCTGTAATCTTTCCTAACTCTTCTAATATTTCTTTTATATAAATTGAAATAACATCAATTGGCATCCCATTTTCTAAAGTTTCTTTTGCTTTTTTTAATGATTCTTCTGCTCTAACTATTAAAGCTCTATGTCTAGAATTTATTATAATATTTTCCCCATCAATATTAATTTCTTCCATCTCTGTTAATTTTTGCATAATTTTAATTAAATCCTCAAATCCATCTTGCGTCTTTGTAGATATTTTTACTATATTTTTACTATATTCATAAAATATTTTATCTTCAACTTTTTGATCATTTAAATCAATTTTATTTAAAAGAATTATAGAATTTTTATTTTTTAATATTTGTAAAATATTTCTATCTTCGTCATTAATTTCTCTAGTAATATCAAAAATAGCAATAATTAAATCACTTTTATTAGCAATGTCTATCGCCTTTTTAACACCTATTTTTTCTACAGTATCATTTGTATCTCTTATTCCTGCTGTATCTATTATTTTAAAAGGAACTCCTCCTATTGTCATATACTCTTCAATAGTATCACGAGTTGTTCCCTCAATATCAGTTACAATAGCCCTTTCTTCATTTAAGAATAAATTTAGCAAAGAAGATTTCCCCGCATTAGGTCTGCCAATTATTGCTGTCTTTACTCCCTCTCTTAAAATTTTTCCATTTATAAAAGATTTTTCTAATTTAATTAATTTTTTTTCATTTTTTTCTAATATATCTATTATTTTTTTATTTGTTATTTCTACCTCATCATATTCTGGATAATCTATAGAAACTTCAATATCTGCTAATCCTGAAATTAAATCTTCTCTAATTTCTTTTATCTTTTTGGATAAATTTCCTTCTAGTTGATTTATTGATGCTTCTGCTTCTTTATCACTTTTACTATTAATTACATCTATAACAGCCTCTGCCTGTGTTAAATCAATTCTTCCATTTAAGAAAGCTCTTTTGGTAAATTCTCCTGGCTCTGCTAATTCTGCCCCGTTTTTCAAACATAAATCTAAAATTTTTCTCATTATTATATTTCCACCATGAGAATTTATTTCACACATATTTTCGGTAGTATAACTTCTAGGTTCTAAAAAATATGAAACAAGTACTTCATCTATTGTTTCTTCACCATCTAAAATTTTTCCATATTTAATAGTATATCCTTTTTCAACAGACTTATTGATAGGTTTAAATATTTTATCTAATACTTTAAAACAATCTTTTCCACTCATCCTTATAATTCCAATTCCGCCAATTCCTGGTGCTGTTGATATAGCAACAATTGTAGACATATTTTTCTCCTTTTTAAAAATCTTATTTAATAAAATTAATTCATTTTCTATTAAATAAAATCATTTTTATTCGTTTTAGCTTATTTTTTAAGTTTTTCGCTATTTTTCCTCTTTTTTTCTATTTTTAGCTATTTTTAATTATTTTTTATATTTTAAAAATAAATAATATTAAAATTGGGATGCACTTATTATATTAGCACACCCCACATTAATATCTATTTTTTTAATGAAACTACTATTTTTCTATTAGGCTCTTCTCCAATACTATGTGTCTCCACTTTTGAATTTTCTTGTAATTTAGAATGTATTATCTTTCTTTCATATGATGTCATTGGTTCAAGTGTAATAGATTTTCTTTTCTTTATAACTGTTCCTGCAATTTTATCTGCGAGGTCTTTCAAATCTTTTTCTCTTTTTTCTTTGTATCCTCCTATATTAAGTAAAACTCTTGCTCTCTCGTTTAATTCATTATTAGCTATATTATTTAAAATAACTTGCAATGAATTTAAAACATTTCCTCTATATCCAATTAAATATCCTGTATCTTCTCCTTTTACATCAACAAATATATCATTTTTTTCATTTTTTATTTCATATTTTAAATCATTCGTTGGTAATTTAGAAATAAATTCATCTAAAAATTTTCTAATATTTTCTTCTGCTTTTATCTCTGATTCTGCTGAAATATCTATTTTTTCTTTTTTTATACTTTTTTCAATGCCCTCTTTTACAATTAATTCCACTTTTACTACTCTAGGTGTTAATATATTAAAAAAGCTTCTTTTATCTTCAGATTCTAATATCTTTACATCAACTTGCTTTCTAGAAACATTTAACTCTTTTAATCCTTTTTCTATTGCTTCATTTGTTGTTCTTCCCTCATATATATTACTCATTTTCTCCATCCTCCTTAGATTTCATCACTTTTGTTAATATTATTCTTTGAATAGTAGTTGTAATATTATTAACAAGCCAATATAGTGCCAATCCTAAAGGAGCTATTGCTGCAACTGAAACTGCCATAATAGGCATCATTATCATCATCTGCTTATTCATAGCTTCAGCTGTATCAAAATCATCTTCTTCCTCACCAGCTTTGATAAGAGCTTTTTTCTCCCTTTTCTTTCTTTCTTCCTCTTCTTTTTCTTCTTTCGATAATTTTTTCTTACCTGCAGAAGTAGTAATTTTCATTGAAATTATAGAAGAAATAACATATAAACCAGGAATTATATATACTGTTGGATTTCCCCAATTTCTTGATGGAATATTACTTAAATCAATTCCTAAAAAATCCATTTCTATTGAAATAGTATTATCATTTGCTTTTCTAGCTTCTCTAATAATATCAATTTCTTTATAATTAGACTGCTGACTTATTTCATACTTGTTAATATACTCATCTATTTTTGCTTTATCCATATTCTCCATATATGTAAGAGGTTGTCTTACTAGGTAAAATATAGAAATAAATAAAATTAATTGAATAATTGACTCAAAACATCCTGAACATGGACTCATTTTTTCTCTTTTATATAAATCCATTGTTTCCTGTCCAAGTCTAACTTGATCATTTTTATATTTTTCTTGTAATTCTTTTACTTTTGCCTGAATTTTATTATTTTTTATCATTGTTTTTTGTTGTCTAATTGTAAATGGTAATAAAATTATTTGTACAGCAATCGTAAATAAAATAATAGCAATTCCATAATTGTTTACATATGAATAAATAAAATTTAACAAATATCCAAAAATACCTGCTAAAAAACTAATAATTGTTCCCATAAAACCTCCATTATTTTAGCGGATCATATCCTCCCTTAGAAAAAGGATTACACCTCAAAAATCTCCAAACGCCTAAAAGAAAGCCTTTTAAAAATCCATATTTTTCGATTGCTTGTTTCATATATTCAGAACATGTTGGGTAATATTTACAATGTATTCCTCTAAAACTAAATATTGGAGATATTCTCTTCTTATAAAAATTTAATAAAAAAATAGAAATTTTTTTCATTTAATTTCCTTTATTTTTCCGGCTTTTTTTAAAATATTAGTTAAATCATTTTTTGTCTCAAAAAAAGTTGCAAGTTCAGGATTAACTTTTTTATTCCATATAATAAGAATATTTAAGTTCGAATCTACTTCATTTTCTATTGATGTATATGCTTCTCTTATATATCTTTTTATATGATTTCTTGTTACGCTCCCCCCTACTTTTTTACTTACAACAATTCCTAACTTATTTTTTATATTATTATTTTCAAATACAAATACTTCTAAAAACTTACCAGAAAAAAACTTACCTTTTTTAAAAAAATATTTAAATTCATAATTTTTTTTAATTATTTCTGTTTTTTTCATTTTTCCTACTTACCATAATTGCAAAAAAGGGCGCATCTTCGCCCCTACTTCAATTATGCACTTATTACTTTTCTTCCTTTTGCTCTTCTTGCTTTTAAAATATTTCTTCCTGATCTAGTTTTCATTCTTTTCATAAAACCATGTTCTTTTTGTCTTTGTCTCTTTTTTGGTTGTAATGTTCTCTTCATATTGCACCTCCTATATCTATTATATAATTTTTCATTTCTCAAAAGTAATTAAAATTATACAACAAAACCTTCAAAAATGTCAATACTAAAGCTTTATTTATATTTTGTTTAAACATCTTATTGACTATTGAAAGATAAATTGATATTATAAAGCCGATAAAACAATAGGGATATTATGCTACGCAAATAATAATTAGAAGTATTTCATCAACCCTAATTTTGAATTATCTACTTATATAATTAAGGAGGTTATTTATTTTGTTAGATAAAAACGAACTTTTAAATCAAGCAAAAGAGCTTTTAAAAAATGAGATGACAAATATATCATATGCAACATGGATTAAAACTTTAGAAATAGGAAACATATATGATAATAAAATTGAACTAATAACAACAAATGCAATGCAAACAGATGCAATTAAATCTAGATATTGTGATTTAATTGTTAATACTTTCAATTTTCTAACAAATAAATCTTGGCAATTAGAAATTATCGATTCATCTGATAGTTCTAATATAACAAGTGCTCAAGAAGCTTTAGATAATTCATTTGATTCTTTAACTTCTAGTCCAGAATATAGTAAAACTTCCTTAAATCCAAAATATACTTTTGATACCTTTGTAGTAGGAAATAATAACCGATTTGCTCATGCCGCAGCATTAGCAGTTTCTGAAGCACCATCATCTATGTATAATCCATTATTTATATATGGGGGAGTTGGTTTAGGAAAAACTCACTTAATGCAAGCAATCGGAAATGAAATACTAAAAAGGGATTCTTCTAAAAAGGTATTATACGTAACATCCGAAGCATTTACAAATGAATTAGTAAATGCCATTAAAGATGCTAATTATAAAAACGAATTATTTAGAAATAAATATAGAAATATAGATATTTTATTAATTGATGATATACAATTTTTTGCTGGAAAAAATACAGCTCAAGAAGAATTTTTCCATACTTTTAATACATTACATCAAAATGGTAAACAAATAATTCTTTCTAGTGATAAACCACCAAGAGATATTGCTTTATTAGAAGATAGATTAAAATCTCGTTTTGAATGGGGATTAATAGCAGATATATCAATGCCAGATTATGAAATGAGATTAGCAATATTAAGAAAGAAAACTCAAATGGAAGGCATTTTAATAGATGACGATATTCTTTCATTAATTGCCACAAAAATAGATTCAAATATTAGAGAATTAGAAGGAGTATTAAACAAAATACTAGCCTATACATCATTAACTCATAGTCCAATAACAATCGAAGTAGTAGAAAAAGCAATAAATGATGTTACTTTACAAAAAGAAAATATTATTTCTGCAGACTATATTCAAGATGTAGTAGCAAATTATTTTAAAATAGATAAAAAAGACATGGTATCAGCAAAAAAATCAAATGACATCGCATATCCAAGACAAATAGCTATGTACCTTTGTAGAACAGTGGGACAAATGTCTTTCCCTAGAATAGGAAACGACTTTGGGGGAAGAGATCATACAACGGTAATGCATGCTTTCAAAAAAATAGAAAAAGAAATAAAAGAAAACACAAATACAAAATTAATTGTGGAAAGTGTTAAAACAATAATTACAAACAAAAAATAAATTTGATAAAACTTATATATCAATTTTATCGAATTTTTTATAAAAAAAGGTGTTTTACGAACAAAAGTATTATCAAAAAAATTCAATTTGTTCCTACGGAAGAGCAAGAAAAGATATCAACAGATTAGTGTTTAAAACGTGTTAAATTTCTGTTTATAATCAACATATGCACATAAAAAGTTTAATAATGTGGATAAATTTATTTTTTATTCACAGGTTTATAAACATCAAATTTTCTGCGGATATAAACAATAAACAGACTTTTCCACAGAATCCACACCACCTAATACTAATACTACTATATATATTTATATTATTTTATAAAAAAAGGAGTTTGAAAAAATGAAAATAGTATGCGAAAAAGAAAAACTTCTAAAAGGTATTAATTCCGTAATAAATGGAGTTGCATCTAAAACAACAATGCCTGTATTAGAAGGTATACTTATTCAAACAAAAGATAAAGAAGTAAAATTAACAAGTTATGATTTAGAAATAGGAATCGAATACATTATTGAATGTAATGTAAAAGAAGAAGGAAGTACAGTAGTAAATGCAACAATGTTTACTGAAATAATAAGAAAACTTCCTGATACAGAAATAACTATTTCTATAAATGAAAAAAATTTATTAGAAATAGAATGTGAAGGATCATTATATAAATTAGCAACAATGGATCCTAATGAATTTCCAGAATTACCTAAAATAAATATAGATAATTCAATAGAAATAGAACAAAATTTACTTAAAAATATGATAAGAAAAACAATTTTCGCTGTAAGTAATGAAGAAAATAGACCAATATTTACAGGATGTTTATTTGAAGTAGTAGATAATAAATTAAACGTAGTTGCTGTTGATGGATATAGACTAGCATTAAAAACTAATATACTAAACAATAATACAAATAGTTTTCATGCAGTAATTCCAGGAAAAACACTAAATGAAATAAATAAAATAATAGTAGATTCTTTTGATACAATAAAAATAGGTATTTCAAAAAACCAAGCTTTATTTGAAATGGAAAACTGTAAAATTGTAACAAGATTATTAGATGGAGAATTCTTAAATTATAATAATGCAATTCCAGCAAATTGGGAAACAAGAATAAGAGTAAATAAAAATAATATTCAAAATTGTTTTGAAAGAATAATATTAATATCTTCATCATCAATAGAAAAAGAGAAAAAATATCCAGTAAAAATATCAATAGAAATAGGAAAAGTAATAATTTCTTGTACAAATCAAACAGGTGATGCTAAAGAAGAAATTATAGTATCAACTGAAGGAAAGAACTTAGAAGTAGGGTTTAATCCAAGATATTTCTTAGATGCATTAAAAGTAATAGAAGATGAGGAAGTTTATATTGAATTTGGTACAAACATTTCACCATGTATAATAAGTCCAGTAGAAAGTGACGAATATAAATATATGATTTTACCTATAAGAATGAAGGAATAATATGTACATAAAAAAAGTTAAATTAGAAAACTTTAGAAACTATAATGACTTAGAAATAGAATTTAAAAAAGATTTTAATTTAATATATGGAGATAATGCTCAAGGAAAAACAAATATATTAGAATCAATATATTTAAGTGCAATTGGAAGATCTTTTCAAACTAAAAAAGATAATGAACTTATAAAAATAGGAAAAGACAAAGCAAAGATAGAAATAGAATATATAAAAAAAGATAGAGAAGGTAAAATAAAAATAGAAATTGCTGATAAAAAAACATTTTATATTAATGATATAAAACAAAACAGAGTTAGTGATATAATAGGAAATATAAATGTGGTTTTATTTTATCCAGACAACATCGACATAATAAAAGGTGGGCCTGCGGAAAGAAGAAAATTTTTAGATATAATGATAAGTCAATTAAGACCAAATTATATACATTTATTAAATAGATATCTGAAAACATTAGAACAAAGAAATACATATCTAAAACAAATAAAGTTTGACAATAAAAGCAAAGATATGTTAGAAATATGGGATGAGAGATTAGCAGAGCTTTCAGATAAAATATATATTTATAGAAATGAATTTATTAAAAAAATTCAAGAAAAAATAAAAGAAATCCACAATAAGATAACAAATTGTGGAAATCAAGAAGAAGAAATAGAAATAAAATTTATTTCTTCAGGAAAAAATAAAGAAGAATTTTACAAAAACCTAATAAAAAATAGGGAAGAAGATATAAGAAAAGGATATACATCAACAGGAATACATCGTGATGATTTTGATATATTAATTAATAATAAAAAAGTAAATATTTATGGATCACAAGGTCAAGCAAGAACATCAGTATTATCCTTAAAACTTACAGAATTAGAGATAATTTACGAAGAATTAGAAGAAGAACCTATTTTATTACTTGATGATTTTATGTCAGAATTAGACGAAAATAGACGTAATAATTTAGTAAAAACAATAAAAAATAATCAAGTATTTATAACATGCACTGACAAAATATTAGTAGAAGAAAAAAATAATACAATATATCATATAGAAAATGCAAAATTAAAAAAAGGAAATTAAAAGAATGTATTTACACATTGGAAAAGATATAATTTTAAAAAAAGAAGAGATTATAGGTATCTTTAATATTGAAAGTATAGCAGAAACAAAAGAATATAAAATAATTATAGATAAATTAAAAGAAGAAAGAAAAATTCAAGATATTTCGAAAGAAGATCAAAAAACTCTTATATTATATAAGAAAAATGATAATTTATATGGAATAATATCAAATATTTCTTCAAATTCTATAGGAAAAAGAAATAAAAATGACTAAAAATAAGGAGGATAATCATGGAAAAGTTTGAACATGAATATAATGCAGATCAAATTCAAGTATTAGAAGGGCTAGAAGCAGTAAGAAAAAGACCAGGTATGTACATAGGAAGTGTTTCTATAAGAGGATTACATCATCTAGTATACGAAATTGTTGATAATGCTGTTGACGAAGCATTAGCAGGATATTGCAAAAATATACATGTAACAATAGAACCAGGAAATATAATAAAAGTAGAAGATAATGGAAGAGGAATACCTGTAGATATACATCCAAAAACAAAAATATCAGCAGCAGAGACAGTATATACAAAACTACACGCTGGCGGAAAATTTGGTGGAGATAGCGGATATAAAGTATCTGGAGGATTGCACGGAGTAGGTGCATCAGTTGTAAATGCATTATCAGAATGGACAGAAGTTACAATTCAAAGAGATGGCGGAATATTCCAAATGAAATTTGCAAGAGGAAAAGTAGTAGAGCCATTAAAAAGAATAGGTGATTCAGATAAAACAGGAACAACAGTTAGATTTTTTGCAGATGGAACAATTTTTGAAACATTAGAATATGAATATCAAGTATTAGAAAATAGATTTAGAGAAATGGCATTCTTAACCAAAGGTTTAGAAATTTCTATAGAAGATTTAAGAGGAGAAACTCCTAAAAAATCAGATTTCTGCTTTGAAGGTGGATTAAAATCTTTTGTAGAATATATAAACCAAAATAAAGAAAAATTACACCCAACACCAATTTATATGGAAAAAGACGGAGATTTTCCAATAGAAATAGCAATACAATATACTTCTGCGTATTCTGAAAATATGTATAGTTTTGTAAATAACATAAATACCATAGAAGGTGGAACACACTTAGAAGGATTTAAAAGATCTTTAACAAAAGTTTTTAATGATTATGCAAAGGCACACAATATTTTAAAAGAAAAAGACAGTAACCTTACAGGAGACGATATTAGAGAAGGTATAACAGCAGTAATTTCTGTAAAAGTAAAAGAACCACAATTTGAAGGACAAACTAAAACAAAACTAGGGAATAGTGAAGTTGCAGGAATTGTTCAATCATTAATGAATGAAAAATTAGCAGAATTTTTAGAAGAAAATCCAAATGTTGCTAAAGCAATATTAGAAAAATGTGTAAGTGCATCTAAAGCAAGGGAAGCCGCAAGAAAAGCAAGAGAACTTGTTAGAAGAAAATCTGCATTAGAAACAACAACTCTTCCTGGAAAATTAGCAGATTGCAGTAGCAAAAACCCAGAAGAATGTGAAGTATACATAGTCGAAGGAGATTCAGCTGGAGGAAGTGCAAAACAAGGTAGAGATAGACGATATCAAGCAATATTACCACTTTGGGGTAAAATGTTAAATGTTGAAAAAGCAAGAGCAGATAAAATATATGGGAATGATAAATTAAACCCAGTTATTATAGCCGTTGGCGCAGGAATAGGAGCAGATTTTGATATAACTAAAATAAGATATGGAAAAGTAATTATAATGGCTGATGCTGACGTTGATGGTGCACATATCAGAACATTATTATTAACATTCTTTTTTAGATACATGAGACCATTAATAGAAAATGGAAATGTATTTTTAGCACAACCACCATTATATAAATTATCTAAAAAAGGAATGGAAGACATTTATTGTTATACAGACGAAGATCTACAAAAGAGCTACAAAGAATTAGAAGAAAAAGGAATTCAAAGAGATCAATTAGGACTTCAAAGATATAAAGGACTTGGAGAAATGAATCCTGAACAATTATGGGAAACAACAATGAATCCAGAAAATAGAATATTAGTAAAAGTAACAATGGACGATGCTATGAAAGCAGATGAAATATTTACACTATTAATGGGTGATGAAGTTGAGCCAAGAAGAGAATTTATACAAGCAAATGCAAAATATGTAAAAAATCTTGATATATAATAAAAGTTATCCACAAAAAGAGAACAAAAAGTGAATAAGAATAAAGGAGGAATATGGATATATCCATATTCCTCCTTTAATAAAATTTATATTAATTTAAGTTCAGACTAATTTAAATAATAGTCAAACCTAATATATATTTCTATATAAATAAGCCCTATACCACTTAAATTAATCACCCACTCGAATATAAAAACACTCTTTTCTAACCGCATTCGTCTTAAAATGAAGACTAATAGCAACCAGTAAGAATATAAATATACTCTTAATCTAGACTACATTGCCTACTTTTTAAACCATATACAATATAAAAATAGCTCAAAAAACAAACAATATAATCAATATAAAAATAACCTAAAAATAAGTCAAATTTAATATTAAAGAAAATCAAAATAGAAATGATTTAAATTAATATAAATTTTATAATATTATTATGAGCCAAAATAAAAAAAATATACATAAAAAATAAAATCGATTTTTGTCGATATATGACATACGAAAAATGTTGACATTTAAATACTTTGCGAGTATTATGAAAAAAGAAGGAGGTAAAATAAAAAAATAAAAATATCAAAAGAAAACAGTACACAAAGTATAATTCCAATAGAAAAAATAAAAGAAAAAGGAATTATAAAATTAAAAAATGAAAAATATATCAAAATAATTAAAGTCTTTCCAATCAATTATGAGTTAAAGTCAGAATTGGAAAAAAAATCAATTTTAAATTCATATAAATCATTTTTAAAAACATGTAATTTTAATATACAAATTTTAATTCAAAGCAACAAAGAAGATCTAAAAAAACATTTTTTTATTCTAGAACAAGAGAAAAAAATTAATAAAAATAAAGATAATTTATATCAAGCCCACATAAATTATTTAAAAAAAATTAATTCAGAAAATAGTTCATCTTCAAAAAATTTTTACATCATTATTGATCAAATCAATAATCTTAAAGAAAATCCCGATAACGAAATAGAAAAAATAATAACTGAAAACTTAAATGAAAAATATTTCAAAATAAAAGAAAGCTTATCAAAATGCGGTAATTTTATTTATGAAATAGATAAAAAAGAAACACTTGATATATTATATTCATTTTTTAATTACAGAAAACAAGAAAAAATGTAAAGGAGGAAAAAATAGAAGAAAAAAATTACATTGCTCCAGCATACATTAACGAAACAAATCCAAAATATATAGAAATAGATGGAGTATTTTATGGAGGTCTAATTTGTATAGACTATTATAGAGAATATAAAGAAATAATATTAAAAAATATAATATCAAATAATATTAATATGAATATATCAATATTTTATGAAAAAAAAGATAAATATAAAACAATAAGAGAATTAACATATCATATAGGAAATGTAGGAGTAGATTTAAAGAAAAATAAAGAAAACATACAAGATATTGATATAGCCCAATATTCGTATGATGACGCAAAATATATTAGAAAAGAAATGCAAATAAACAATGAAGACTTATATCTATTGTATATATACATAGATGTTTATGCAAAAAGTCCTAAAGAATTGGAAATGCAGTTAAATAATGTAGAGGGAATTTTGCAAAGTAATGGAATACAAACAAGAAGAGCAAATTTTAGACAACAACAAATATATTTTTCCTGTTTACCATTAATGCAAAATGAATATGACATTAAAAATGCAAGTAAGAGAAATGTATTAACAAGCGGATTAATAGGAACATATCCGTTTGTTTCTTCATCTATTTTTGATGAAGAAGGTATATACATAGGAAATAATATTTATAATAATTCATTAGTATTTATTGATAAATTTAATCGAGATAAATATAAAAATGGAAATATGTGTGTATTTGGAGCTAGTGGCGCTGGAAAATCATTTTTTACTAAATTACAAATAATAAGAAATTGGTTAATAGGAATAGAACAATTTGTTATTGATCCAGAAAGAGAATATCAAAATATATGCAAAAACTTAGATGGAAGTCTTTTAACAATAGGACCTTCTTCGAAAAGCTATATTAATATATTTGATATTAGAGAAAATTCAATTGAGGAAAATAGAGGATATTTATCAACAAAAATTCAAAAATTATTAGGTTTTTTTGGATTAATTTTTGGAGAATTGGATGAAGAAGAAAAAGCAAAAATAGAAGAAAAAATAATAGAAACATATAGAAGAAAAGAAATAACTTTTGATGATGCTAGCTTATATCAGAAAAATATAGAAAATAAAATACAATTAAAAGCAATATTTAAAAATTCAAAACAAATGCCCAAATTAGGCGATTTTTATGAAATATTAAAAGAAGATAAAAATATGAAAAAATATGAACTTCAATTATTGCCATTTATTAATGGATCACTAAGTTTTTTTAATCAATATACAAATATAGAATTAGAAAATAAACTAATAGTTGCAGACATATATGAATTAGAAGAAGAAAATCTAAAATATGGAATGTATATATTTACAGAATTATTTTGGGATAAAATAAAAGAAGATAGAAATAAAAGAAAATCAATATATTTAGATGAAATATGGAGACTTATAGGAATAACCTCAAATAAAGAAGTAGCAAGTTTTATATATAAAATATTTAAAACAATTAGAAAATATAGTGGAAGTAGTGTTGCTATAACTCAAGATATATCAGATTTATTTAGCCTAGATAATGGAATATATGGAAAAAGTATATTAAATAATTCATGTATAAAAGCATTTTTTTCACTAGAAGAAGAAAATATAAAAATATTAGAAGAATTTACAAATATTTCTGAAAAAGAAAAAATAGAAATAAGATCATTAAAAAAAGGTGAATGTTTAATGTTTATTGACCAAAGTCATATTTTAGTAAAAATAGATTCATCCGAAACAGAAAAAGAAATAATTTAGAGGTGATTAAAATTAAAAAAGTTATAACAGCATTATTAAGTGAACAAATAAATAATGAATTGCAAAAAGATGATAACATAGAGGTATTAGCAGAAGATTTTTTATACCAAGATGCAGTATTAGAATATATTGAAGAAAATGAAGAAATAGATTTTTTATTAATAAACGAAGAATTACCTGGAGAAGAAATAGAAAGTTTTATAAATAAAATAAAAAATATAAAAATAATATTATTTGTAAATAATTCAAAAAATAAGGAAAAATTATTAAATGAAAAAATATATAGAATATACACAAATGGAGAAATAGAAATAGAAGAATTAAAAAATACTATAAAAGAAGAAAACTATACCCAAAGATTAGAAGAAGAAATAGAAAATTTGAAAAAAATAATAAAAGAAAATTCTGAAGAAAAAAATAGCAAAAAATATTCTAGAAAAAATAATAAAAATAAATTAATAAAAAAAGAAAAAATAATATCGATAATTGGAACTAATTCATTAAGCAAATTATTATTTATATTAAATCAAATAAAATTAAAACAAAATAAAAAAATATTATTAATTTCTTTTGACTGGTTAAATAAAGAATTAGAAAAAAATATTTTAAATAATAAAATAGAAATAGCAAATATAAATAAGTTTTTCTTTTCAAAAGAAAATAATAAAGAAAAAATAGAAAAATATATAAATACAATAAAAAAAGAATATGATTATATTTTTATAAATCATTCAATAGAAAGTTTTTTTGAAATAAATAAATGCATATTAAAAAAAGCAGAAAAAATTTATTTAATAGTAGAAGAAAATATAAAAGAAATTATATTAGCAAATAATTTATTAAAAATATATATAAATATATGGAAAATAAAAGAAGAAAAAATAGAAATAATAGTAAATAAAATACAAAAAAATAAAATAACAAAAAAATATAAAAATAAACAAATAAAGAAAATTCCATATAAAAATAATCTAAAGGAGAATATATGGATATAGAAACAAATTTAGAAAATACAAAAGAAATAAATGCTTTAAAAATAGTAGATGTAGTTTTAAATATAGGACTTAAAGCAATATTACCAGATTTTTTAGAAAATGATATTATAGAAATTAAAGATGCTTTTATTAAAGAAGGATTTGTAGATGGAGTTCAAGAAATTCTAGACAAATTAGAAGATATGGGAAAAAGTATAATAGGAATTTTTTCTGGAAGATTTGAAACAGTAGAACAAATAAAAAGATTAGTTCAAACAGATGGAATATTAGATGGTATATCAGAATTAATAGATAAAATATTAAAAAAATTAATGAATAAAGGAAAAATAGATAAAAATACATATAATTTAATTAAAACAGGAAAAAAAGAAATCTTAAATATTGTAGAAGACAATTTAAAAAGTACATATCAAGAAAATACATATAGTTTAGAAAAATTAAATAAATATTGTGAAGAATGGAAAGAAAATTATAAAAACAAAAATTATGATGAAATGAAAAAAAGTTCAAATAAAATAAAACAAAGACTAGAAAAAAGTGAAATGGTAGAAGATATAATAAATGAAGCCAGAAATATAGAAAAAATGCAGAAATATATAGAAAAAAAGGGAAGTATAGAAAATCTTTCTGAGAAAGAAAAACAGTTGTTAGAAAAAATAAAATAAGCACTAAAAAACTTGCATATTTTCTTACGGTTTAGTATAATACAAGAGAATTAAACGTATAAAGAAAAGAGGTTTTTTAATGGACAAGCAAGAAGAAAAAATAATAGAAAGAGACATCGAAGCGGAGATGAAAACGGCGTACGTCGATTATGCCATGAGTGTTATCGTTTCAAGAGCATTACCAGATGTTAGAGATGGTTTAAAACCAGTACACAGAAGAATACTTTATTCAATGTATGAAGATGGAATAACATCAGATAAGCCTTACAGAAAATGTGCTAACACAGTTGGATCTGTTCTAGGACGTTACCATCCACATGGAGATTCATCAGTATATGATGCAATGGTTAGATTAGCTCAAGACTTCTCACAAAGATATACAATGATTGATGGTCATGGAAACTTTGGTTCAATTGATGGTGACGGTGCAGCCGCAATGAGATACACTGAAGCAAGGATGGAAAAGATTTCAGAAGAAATGCTTGTTGACATTGAAAAGAATACAGTTGATTTCATGCCAAACTATGATGACAGATTACAAGAACCAGTTGTTTTACCAGCTAAAGTACCAGCATTATTAATAAATGGTTCTTCTGGTATTGCCGTAGGTATGGCAACTAATATTCCACCACATAACTTATCAGAAATAGTTGATGGAGCAATAAAAGTAATAGAAGAAGATGATGTAACTAACGAAGACTTAATGCAAGTAATAAAAGGACCAGACTTCCCAACAGAAGGAATTATAGTAGGTAGAGATGGAATAAAAGAAGCTTATACAACAGGAAGAGGAAAAATAACAGTAAGAGCAGAAGCTGAAATAGAAGAAATGTCTGGAAATAAAAGAAGAATTATAGTTAGTGCATTACCATATCAAGTAAATAAAGCAAGATTAATTGAAACGATAGCAATATATGTAAGAGATAAGAAAATAGAAGGAATTTCAGACATAAGAGATGAATCAGACAGAGAACATAAAGTAAGAATTGTTATAGAACTTAAAAGAGATGCAAATCCACAAGTAGTTTTAAATCAATTATACAAAAATACTCAAATGCAAATAACTTTTGGTGTTATAATGTTAGCTTTAGTAAATGGAGAACCACAAGTATTAACATTAAAAGATTGTTTAGTACATTACATAGATCATAGAAAATCAGTAGTTTTAAGAAGAACAAAATTTGAATTAGATAAAGCAGAAGCTAGAGCACATATATTAGAAGGTTTAATTATTGCTATTGATAACATCGATGAAGTAATACAAATAATTAGGTCATCATATGATGATGCAAAAGAAAGATTAATTGAAAGATTTAAACTTACTGATATACAAGCACAAGCCATATTAGATATGCAATTAAAACGTTTATCAGGATTGCAAAGAGAAAAACTAGAAGAAGAATATGCAGAATTAATGAAATTAATTGAACATTTAAAAGCAATTTTAGCAAGTGACCAATTAGTTTATGATATAATCAAAGAAGAATTATTAGAAATGAAGAAAAAATTTGGTGATGAAAGAAAAACAAAAATAGTTGCTGCTGAAGGCGAGATAGAGCTAGAAGATTTAATCAAAGAAGAGCAAGTAGTTATTGCCCTAACAAGATTTGGATATATTAAAAGAGCTCCAATAGATACATTCAAGAGCCAAAGAAGAGGTGGAAAAGGAATTACAGGAATGACAACAAGAGATGAAGACTTTGTAAAAGAAATATTTACAGCGTCTTCACACGATACTTTACTATTCTTCTCAAATAAAGGTAAACTTTATAGATTAAGAGGATATGAAGTTCCAGAAGCAGGAAGAACTGCAAAAGGAACAGCTATAGTAAATTTATTAAGCTTAGATGCAGATGAAAAAATTTCAGCAATTATGCCAATCCAAAACTTTGCAGATGGAAAATACTTGTTATTTGCAACAAAATCTGGATTAATAAAGAAAACAGCATTAAAAGAATATGATACAGCTAGAAAAACAGGATTACAAGCTATAAACTTAAAAGACGGAGACGAACTAATAAGTGTAAGACTAACAGACGGAGAAGATAATGTTGTTTTAGTAACTAGAAAAGGTATGTGTATAACATTTGATGAAAAAGATGTACGTTCCGTAGGAAGAGTATCACAAGGAGTTCTAGGAATTAGAGTAGGAGCAGATGACGAAGTAATAGGAATGGAATCAGTTATAGCAAAAGATTCAGCAACATTACTTACAATAACAGAAAATGGATTTGGAAAAAGAACAGAATTAGACGAATATAGAGTTCAAATTAGAGGTGGAAAAGGAGTTATAACATACAAAATAACACCAAAAACAGGAGAACTTATAGGAATAAGAATAGTAAAAGATAATGATGACATAATGATGATAACAGATACAGGAACAGTAATAAGACTAAATGTAAAAGAAATAAGCGTATTAGGAAGACCTACACAAGGTGTTACATTAATGAGAACAAACGAAGGTAAAGTTGTAAGTATAGAAGTAATAAACGAAGAAAGCAAAGATATGATGGACGAATAAAATAAATAAGAGATAACCAAGATTATATGTCTTGGTTATTTTTTTTACTAAAATTAAATACACTAGGAAAAAATTAACATAAATAGTATTCTACACTCTAAAATACATATTTCCGCTATGATGCAGAGAAATTTTAAAAAAGTAGGAAAGTTCTGCCATTTACATACATAGCTAAATGCTTCTAAAATAAATATAGAAGAATTTAAATATGATATGTAGGAGAAAAAGAATGATAAAAAGAGTAAGTTTTTTTAAAATAATAGTAAGTACTTTTATTTTGATATTGCTATTAAATAATTTTTCTACTATTGTTGTATATGCATCAACAGAAGATATTAGTGAAGATGAAAATAATATAGAAATGATATCAGAAAATAAAAATACAGAAGAAAATAATGAAGAAATTATAGGAGTAAAAGAAGAAGTAGAAAAAAATATTACAGAAGAAGTAATACAAAAAGATGAAGATATTGAAAAAGATGACGTAGAAATAATATCAAAAGATATACCAAAAGATCAGGAAGAAAATAAAGAAATAATAAACAAAGAAGAAATAGAAAATAATAATGAAACTAAATATAAAGAAGAAATACCACAATGTGTTCAAGATTTTTTAAATAATGTTAGTAAAATTCCTACAAATATCACTACAGAAAATGCAGAACAAGTAGCAGAATTATTATATGGTATTTGTTCAGATACATACGAAGAACTACTAAATACAGAATATATAAATAGAGAAGATGTTAAAAAAGCTATAATAACATATAGTAAATCTATAGAAAATGTAGAAGAATTACTATCTTTAAAAGCAGATAACTATTATACAGAACCATTACCTAATTATACTGCTCATGATATTTTTTATTATAATGGTCAGCCAGAATGTTATTTATACATGAATATAAAACCTAATAATGTTAAAGCGAAATATAAAGATAAAGCTGCTTACATATCTACTAAAGTGAATGAAAAAAATGTTTATCAATGGATGCACACTTTATCAGATTCATGTACAAAATGTGGAAATAGACTACTTGAATATTTACCAGAATGGGTAACAGTAGTACAAAGTAGAGAAGAATACTTTATAAATTCTAACAGAGAAGTAATCAAAGATATTAATTTTAGCCTAGAAGAATATATAGCAAAAGATTATACAGAATATAATGGATATCCATCTATACAAATAGAATTTAAAGGAAATAAGCCTGGAATTACAGAACTAAAATTTCCTACATGGCAGGAATATTACTGGAAATATACTTATCTAAGATGCAAGAATTGTGGAAGTACAAAAGGTAGTTCATTTAATGGCTGGGTTCAAAATGATGAAACTATTAATATAACAGTAAATGCAGATTATCGCTTAATATATGACGCAAATGTTAGCGAATATGAAAAAAATTACATAACTAATATACCAGAAAATGAAAGAAAAACAGTAGCAGAAACATCAACTAAATTTAGCATAAGTAAAAAAATACCTACAAGAGAAGGGCATACATTTTTGGGTTGGACAGATATTAAAGATTCAATACAGGTAAAATATCAAGCAGGAGAAGAAATAACATTAAATTGGGAAGAAGGATATGGAAGTACAGAAAAACCAGTAAGCAAAACTTTATATGCAGTGTGGGAAAAAGATGAAGAATATAATTATACAGAATATAAAGTAGTACGTAAATACTATATAAATGGAGAAAAAGTAGCTGAGGTTACAGGAGGATGGAAAGTTGGAATAATTGGAGAAAATATTTCTGCTAATGAATTATCAGAAGAAAATCCTAACTGGAAATTTTATACTGTAGATGGAACAACAATAGAATTCAACTATAAAAATAATCCAGATAATAATATTATATTAGTAGAAAATACAAAAGAAAATATAATTACTCTAAGATATGAATATAATACATATGCAAATTATAAAGTAGAATGGTATGACATATATGATAATAAATTAAAATCAGATGAATATAGAACAGGAATAATTGGAAATGAAGTTCAAGTAAATGACGAAGATAAAATTATAAATGGATATATATTTGATGAAAAAAATACAAAAAACATACTTAAAGAAATTTTAAAAGACGATGGAACTACAATATTAAAATTATATTTTATACAAGAAGAAAATGTAACAGAAGAACCAGATATACCAATACTACCAAAACCAGGACAAGAGGAAATTATAGAAAAAAACGAAAAAATTGAAAACGAAAACAAACTAAATGAAGAAAATACAAATATAAACAAAGTAGAGAATAATAAAAATAATGATATAGTAGATACAGGTGATAATAGCCAAACTAAGATTTATGTTATATTAACAATAATATCTTTAACAGGAATAATTACACTTTTATTTATAATGCAAAAAAGTAAAATAGAAAAAATATTTAAAAATATAATAAAAGTAATTATTTTAGTAGTAATACTTGGAAATATAAAAAATTTAAATTATAAAGAAAACAATGTACAAGCAGATTTAAAAAATATAAAAATAAATGACGAAACGATATATTTTAGGAGATAAAGTATATGAACAAAAAAGCAATAAATACTATTCTAGTAATATTTATAATAATATTCATAATATCAGGAGGATTATTAATTAAAGATCTATTAAGATCAAAAAAAGAAATTAAAACAAACATAAAATTAGCTCAAATAGTTAACATATCAAAGAAAGAAATAGAAAATATTAAAAAAGACAACAAAGATAAAAGTTCAATATATACAGAGTCAGGAATTTTATATCAATATGATAAGCTATGGCAAAAAAATAATGATATGATTGGATGGATCCATATAGATGGAACAAATATAGATTATCCAATTTTGTATAGAGAGAATGATTCAAAATACTATTTACGTAAAGGATTTGATAAAAAATATGCATATAGTGGGAGCATATTTATAACAGAAAAATATTCAGAAGATAAAAATTATACAGTTATTTATGGACATAACATGAAAGATGGAAGTATGTTTAGTTCACTAGAAAAATATAAATCAAAAGAATTTGTAAAAGAACATCCGATAATTCAATTTGACACTATAACACAAGAAAGAGAATATGAAATTATAGGTGCATTTTATAGTAAAATTAATGAAGAAGAAAGTACATTTAAATATTATAATTATAATGATTTATCAAATATAAATGTATTTAATGAATTTATTAGTAATGTGAAAAATAATTCTATATATGATACAGGAGTAGAAGCAATATATGGTGATAAAATAATAGCTCTTTCTACTTGCAGCTATCATATTAAAAATGGAAGATTTGCAGTTATAGCAAAAGAAAAGAGAAAATAAAAACTCTTACAATGAATGTAAGAGAAAATAAATTACTTTTTAGATTTTAATCGAATATCGTCGCCAAAAAACCTGCAAATATTATAATTACCAACTAATCTAGAACCAATACGCTCATTGTAAATAGTAAAAATATCTTTTAAATCCATATTTGTGGAGATGATAGTTTTAGTAATTTTAGAAGATTGGTTTAATAGCCTAGTATTTATAATAGTAAACAATTCTGTGAATTTCATAGTATTCATAGTTTCAGTACCTAAATCATCTATAATAAGTAAATCAACATTTAAAATATGTTCTAAAATATCAGAAGAGTTTTTTTCAAATTTAGATTTAATAATTTCATCAAGCATGACAGGCGAAGTTTGATATAAAACAGTTTTGCCTTGATCTAGTAATTCTTTAGCAATGCAATTTGAAAGAAATGTTTTGCCAAGTCCAGTAGGTCCTAAAAACATTAAATTTTTTTCATCAGGAGAATCGAAATTTTTTATAAAATTTCTTGAAATATCAACAATTTTTTCGATATTTTCTCTAGGTGAATATTGAGAATTATAGTCAGCTTTTGTTTCAGAAGAATATAAATCAAAATTGAAATACTCAAAATTCTCAGATGTAACATTGCCAATATTAGATTTATTATATTCAATATCATATATATGTTGCTTTATACAAGAACATAGTGAATTACCTAGATACCCTGTATCTTGACATAATAAACAATCAAAATGAGGCAACAAATAATTTTCGGGTAAATTTAACTTTTTTAAGAGTTTTTTCTTCTGATCTGAAATTAAAAAAGTCTTTTTTTCAAGAGATTTCAAAAGAGATTCTTTTTCATCAGAAGAAAGCTTTAACATAGACTTAATAGAATCTAAAGAAAGCGATTGTAAATCTTTTTCTAAAGCTACATATTCTGGTGAAGAATCACGCAGTAGATTTTTTCTACGTTCTAATTCTGAAAAAGCTTTAATTCTTTTGGCATCATATTCAGTTAATAATTGTTTTAAAATTGTATTATCCATAAATTCCTTTCTAATTATTAGCATACAAATTATCAAAATTATTATATACTCTTTGATTAGAATTATTGTAATTAGTTTGTTTTTTCAAATCTTTAATATTTTCTTGTTTTTCTTTAGAATTTTTAATATATTCTTGAATTTCCGCAGCAGTTTTAAAATTTCTATCATGCCAATCGGAAATGATTTTATTTAAATATTCAAAATTGATATTTGTTTTTGAAGTAGTACGTCTTAATGCAATTTCAATAATTTCTAAAGAATAGCCATATTCAATAGACCATTTTTCAACATAAGCGTCTTCATATGCAGTTAAATTTCTACCTAAACCAAGTTTTTTAATAATAGCTTTTTTCAAAGAAGATATTTTTTCTTGTTTTTCGTAGTATTTATCTAAATCAGAGAAAGATTTAATATTATTTTTATACCAGCTATCAGCAACAACTTGAATATAATTTCTATGTAAAGCAGAATGATCAAAACAATAATTAAATAAAGCAAGCATTACTTGTTCATCAAAATTGTATTTTTTAAACCACATATCTATATCACTATACCAAGATGGAGACATGATTCCTTGAAAGAACTGATTATTAATATTTTCAATAGCCTTTGCCCTATATTGATTTTTAGAATTTTTTTCAATATCTTCAGGAGAAGACGTAAGTTTAGGTGAATATAATTTCAAAAGTTCAATTTCCTGTAGATTAGATAAAATATATCCAGTATGTTTTTTTACTAAGACTCCAACATCCTCCCAATATTTAAAAGCTTCTTGAATGACTTTTAAAGGAAGAGCAAGTTTTTTAGATAAATCATTTATTTTAATATCTTTATCATACTTAGATAAAAATAAAATATATAAATAAACTTTAATATAATCTCCGTTAGCAGATGAAAGATATTCGCTGAAAAACACATCTGGAATTTCAGTATTAGAAAATAACATTGACTTATCGTTTTGCTCTAATTTCATAATAATACTCCTTAATAAAAGTTTATGAAATTATATCATCAAAATAAGATATTTACAATAAATTAAAATCTTTTGTCATAAAAATAAACTTTAGGACGATAAAGGTATTTTAAAATATAAATTATGATAAAAAACATATTTTCATTTGATTTATTTAAAGCAGAGAAAAGAAAGATAGGTATGAATAGAAAAATAAAAAAGTAAAATCTGATTATAAAAGAAGTAAAAAGAAATGAAACAATAGAATAAACACAAAATCCCCATATGGAAATAAAAATAATCGAAGAATAGCTAAAAATACCTAAAAATTTTAAAGAATAATTATAGTTTTTTGGAAATATAAATTTCATATAAACTCCTTTCTAAGAAAACAAAGATTTAATAGAACTAATACTAGAGGAAATATCAGAAGTAAAACCAGAAGTAAAGTCTTTGATAAAAGAGCTAGCTTTTATTAAACAAACAATAGAAGCTAAATATAAAAGTTTAACAATGACTAAATCAGAAGTATCTGAAAAAGAAAACATTATTAATAAAATTACGCAAATAAAAAGTTGAATAAATAATTGGCCTATAAAATTTTTTAGCCATATTTTAAAAATCCAAGAAGATTGATCTAAAGCCAATGAAAGAAAAGCAAATGGAGAAATTAAAACTAAAATTTTTATAAAAATAAAGCGAACAGAATAAGTAAAGAGTAAATTAATAAAACAGAAAGAAATGGTAGTTTTTATAATGCCATTAAAGGAGAAAAATTGGAATGTCTGATAGGAGGCACTAAAAAAAGTATCTTGTATATTAGAATAAAGTAATGAAAATGAAAGCTGAGATGAGAAAACAAAAGCAGATAATTCTCTTAAAATGTTAGTAAGTAATTCAAAAAAATCTAAAGTTTTTTCACAAATCAATGCAGAAAAGTGGATAAGTACAGCAGAAATAAATAGTTTAAAGACAAAAGAAAGTGGCTTTTGAAAATTAGAACAAGTAAACAAAGAGAAAAAATAAGAAATTATATAATATAACAAAAAAGCAAATAATAAAGCCTGACATAAAGAAACCATACCAAAACGTTTAGTAATAAAAGATATTACATATTTATCAGTAATACTAGAAGAATTAACAAAAACTAATTCATCTAAAACCGAAAAAACATCATTATCGACGGAAGTAAGCAAATTATTAACCAAAGAAGAAAAAGAGTTATTGACAATATCAGTTACTTTTTCGTAATCAGCCAAAGCGTTTAAATCCATAAAACCTCCTAACCTAATAAAGAATTAATAGTTGACAAAATCAAGTCAATACATAAGATAAATCCATAAGAAAACAAAGAACCCCTAATTAAGCGTTTACCAGTACGGATACGTTCTTCATCTCCAAAGCTAAATTTTTTCATTAAAACACCAGTACCAACAGCTACGGCAGCTGCAGGAGTGGATAAAGAAATAATCCAAGATTCAATTTTTTCAAAAGCAGAATTTAAAGTAGAAATGAGTTTAGGATATGCACAAAAAGATTTTGTAGAAAAAATAAAAGTAAATAATAAACAAAAAAATAAAGAAATATAAAGTTTTTTAAAATTCATATATATCACGACCTTTCTTTAAAATATGGAGTCAAAATTAATTTTTGAGCAGGGATAATATGTGAGCCTGTAGAGATAAAAGCTAAACATGAAAAAGTTTCAAGTTCACATGAAAAAAATCTAGAATCAAAAATAAAATCTTTTTGATATGCAGTACTAATACTTTCAGACAAGTTGGAATCTTTAGAAGAAAAAGAATTAAACATAAAATTATAATTTGTTTTTTGAGCATTTTCCGAAATAGATTTAGTTAAAACAGACTTTTCTTCTTTCCCTAGCTGTTTAATGATTTCATCAATAGTAAAATTATCATCAGTTCTAAACCAAAATTTATTAACTAAATTCTGAAGCAAAACTTTAGTGAGAGTTGAATCAGAAAGTGCTGCAAGTAAGGATGAGTAACTTTGAGTAGCTAAAATATTAATAGACTTTGATTCCCTTGATTGTGCTAAAAATGCAGCATCATTGCTAGTTACATATTCTTGATATTCGTCACAAATAAAACAAGAAGGAAATATAGTATCATTTTTAGAAAGTTGACTTAATATTTCAGATTGAAAATCTAATTTTAGATATGCTGCAATAATTTTTGCTAAGGAAGAATATTCGGATAAATTCATATCTAAAACAACAATTTTGTGATATTTAAGAATATAAGAAAAACCAGGAAATGAAATATTTTTTTTATCAGGACAAAAGACTCTACAAGTATCACTATCTGATACAAAAGAATTAGTAATTCTTGAAATTTCCGACTTTAAAATTGATTGAGTTCTATCATCGAGAGAAAAGAATTCATCTTCGAAAAAAGTAAGACAAAAAGAAAAATCAGCAATTTCATCAGGAGAAAGCAAATTAGCATAAAATTTTTCTTGTAACAATTCAACTTTACTTTGATAATAATCTTTAGACATAATAATTTTATGAATTTCAATAAAAGTAACATAATTGTCATTATATAATCTGCAAAGACGAATTGCTTCAGTTAAAATTTGCTCTGCCTTATCAAGCCAAAAGGCTTCAGTTTGTTTAGGGCTAAAAAGAAGTAAAATATTTTTGAGTCTATTAGCTAAAATATGAGGTTTAAGATTTGGCTTATCAAGAGGATTGTAGGTTACATTTCCATTTAAGCTAATAATAAACAAATCATTTAATTTATTTTTTTCAAAACATATTTTTTTAACATATCTATAATAATTTCCTTTTACGTCTAATATTAAAAAAGCCGATTTATGTGAAGAATTAAAAGAAAACGATAATAATTGTTTAGTGAAAGGATATAAGAGACTAGAAGTTTTTCCAGAACCAATAGAACCAGTAACTAAAACATTTTGATATAATCCTAAAATAGGAATAAAAACAGGTTTATTTGAAAGATTATAACCGATAAAAACATGTGAAGCAGAGAAATCAATATTAGCTTCTCTATTTTTATTTGATTTTTTGCTACAAATAAAAGAGTTAAATAAAAAACTTAAAAAAGAGAACAAATAATTTATCAAAATAAGCATAGAAATTAAGCAAAAAATAATATAAAAAATTTTGAAATTATACCAAAATTCAGGGAATTTTTGAACAATATCAAATGTGTTAAGTGCAAATGGAATAATGACAGAATTTGCATCTAAGACAGGAATAAAAAATATTAAAATAAGTACTGAAAAATAAAATGAAAAATATAAAATAAAAATATATTTAATGAGTTTTGTCACTAGTAATTTTTTTGAAATTTAATTTTAAACCTTGTTTAGATTGAATAAATAAAAATTCAAATAAAGAATATAAAAATGATAAAATAATAAAAAAATAAAATAAAAAAGTGATAAAAAATAAATTGATTAAAAAATTCAAATGCCATACCTCCTAAAGAATGATGAGATAATACAACAAAAAATAGGATTTGTCTATACTTTTTTTAAAATTTATGCTAAAATAATCTAAATTTATAGATAAGGAGGAATCCAATAATGATAGAAAAAACAACAAAAATTGGTGAATTATTAGAAAAATATCCAGATAAAGCAGATATACTATTAGAAGCTGGAATGCACTGTTTAGGATGCATGGCAGCACATGATGAAACATTAGAAGAAGCATGTGACGTACATGGAATAGATGTAAATGAATTAGTAGAAAAATTAAACGCATAATATGTGGGTAATTAAAAGTTACCCACATATTATTATGATATGCATTTATAGCTCAGTAGGATAGAGCGCTCCCCTCCTAAGGGAGAGGCCGGGGGTTCGATTCCCTCTAAGTGCACCAAAAAAACCTACAAACTATAAAGTTTGTAGGTTTTTTTATAGACAATAATTTCAGAAATGCTTAAATACCATAAATTATTAAAAATATAAAAAACTTGACACCAACAAACAAATGTTTTAAAATGAAGAGAGTCGAAAGAAAGGAATAAAAATAATGAATGAACAAAAAGAGTTGCATGAAGAATTAAACAATAATTGCACATTAAATGATATTCAAGAATACATAAAAAAAGTAATAGATATAAGAGGATTTGGAAATCAACCAATTGAGGAAGAGATGATACTTTTAACAGAAGAAATTGGAGAACTCGCTAAAGCAGTTAGAAAAGAAAAAACAAATATGTGTATTGATGAAAATAAAGCTAAAAATTATGATCCCATAGAAGGTGAAATAGCAGATATTTTTATTATATTAACATCAATTTGCAATACATTAAATATAAATTTATATGAAACTTTTTATGAAAAAGAAAAATTAAACATAAATAGAACTTGGAAAAATAACAAGTAAGGAAAATTAAAATGAATGTAGTAGGAACCATATTTTTAAAAAACAATAAAATATTGATTGATAAACCACGAAAAAGAAACACATATCAAATGGTAGGAGGAAAAATAGAAGAAAATGAAACACCCCTACAAGCAGCTATTAGAGAAAGTTATGAAGAACTAGGAAAAAATATAAACTTAAATGAAAAATCGTTTGAACAGGTAATGGAATTTGATGAAATTGCAACAAGTGACGGAAAAACACCTATTCATTTCTATGTGTTTAAATATAAAGGAAAACTAAAGGGAGAATTAGAAATATCTCAAGAAATTGAAAAATTTCTATGGTATGATTCTTCATTAGGAAATGAAATATTATCCAACACTTTAAAGAATGAAGTAATACCATATTGTTTAAAAAATAAGTTAATTAAATAAAAGGAAGGTATATTATGAAAGAAACATTAGAAAAAATTTTAGAAGAATACTTAAAAGTTTTTCCAGAAGAAAAAGAAAGACAAAATGAATATAAGAAGTACTTAAAATCAGCAAAAGGAGATGAAGTTGCAGATTGGAATAATTTTAATGGACATACAGTAGCAACAGGTTTTATATATAATAAAAATACAAAGAAGTTTTTAGTAGTACATCATAGAGATTTAGATATGTATTTATCTCCAGGTGGACATGTTGACTTAGAAGATGAAAATCCACTAAATACAGCTAAAAGAGAAGTAAAAGAAGAAACTGGATTAGATAACCTAGAATATATGAATGTAAATGAAAACAAGCTAATTCCATTAGATATAGATACTCATATTATAGGGTATAATAAAAGAAAGAATTTACCAGAACATTATCATTTTGATCATAGATATTTATTTGAAGTAAGTAAAAATCCAGAAATAAAAATAGCAGAAGAAGAATTATCTGAGTACCAATGGGTTGAAATCGATAAACTTACAAGAAATCCAGCCTATGAAATAATAGTAAGTAAACTTAAAAAGTTAATATCATAACAAAAAAGGAAGGAATAAACCTTCCTTTTTTATTATATTGTGTTTCTAAACGATAAATGATATTATATAAAATATAAAAATTAAATCAGGTGATAATTATGAAAGAAAATACATTTGCAATAATAGAAATAGGAAGTAATAATACTAAAACACATATATATGAAAATGAAAAAAATATATACGACACAACGACAACAATTGAATTTAAGAAAAATTATTCAACCAATAAAAAGATTGACGAAAAGGATATAAATAAATTATGTATAGAAATAGAAAAAGCATCAAAATATACGGATAAAATATATGTATATGGATGCAGTATTTTTAGAAATATATCAGAAAAAGAATTACAAGAAATAGATGAATATTTATATAAAAAATATAACCTAAAAATATCTGTTGTATCACAGGAAGAAGAGGCAGCCCTAACAGCATACGGTTGCTATAGTAACACAGACTATAACGGAAATATTTGTGTTTTCATTGGAGGCGGAGGTTCAACAGAATTATTAATAATAAATAACCGAAAAATAATAGAGAAAAAATATCTAGACTTTGGAGTTGTAGATATTACTAAAAAGTTTCCTAGCCTAAAAGAAGATGTTCCAACTTGCACTTTAGATGAAGTTCGTACATACATAAATTCGCTAATAGGTGAAATAAATACAAAATGTGATGTAATCATTTTAGCAGGAGGAGACCATTTATATTGGTATAATAATGCAAGATATGGATTAAATGAAAATACTTTATATAAAAGTGAAAACCAAAAATATATGATAGATATAGAGACAAGTGATAAATACGACGAAAATGCATATATTACATCATTAGATAGAATAAGAGCAAATAGTGACAATCCTTTATGGTTTGACGGATCAAGAGCTATGAAAGCAATTACAAATGTAATATCACATAAAATAAAAACAAAATATGTTATACCAACAAAAATAAATATGGAAGATGGATTAAAGAACAAGTTAATTAATCAAAAATAAAGGTGAATTCAAATGGAAAAAGAAAAATTCATGAAAGCGGCACTAAAAGAAGCACAAAAAGCTTATGAAAAAGAAGAAGTTCCAATAGGTGTTGTGATAGTGAAAGACGACAAAATAATAGCAAAAGCACATAATTTAAAAGAAATAAAAAAAGATACAACTGAACATGCAGAAATAAGAGCAATAAAAAAAGCAAGCAAAAAATTAGATTCATGGAGATTAACAGACTGCGAAATGTATACAACACTAGAGCCATGTCCAATGTGTGCAGGTGCAATAATACAAGCAAGAATAAAAAAAGTATATATAGGAACAATGGATGAAAAAACAGGAGCTTGTGGATCAGTTCTAAATTTATTTAAAGATCATAAATTTAATCATACCGTAGAATTAGAATACGGAATCATGGAAAAAGAAAGTAAAGAAATACTACAAGATTTTTTTAAAAAACTAAGGAAGAAAAAATAATGGAGGAAAATGTGGAAAAAGAAAAGAAATCAAAGATAATTAAAAAATACATATTTATTTCATTTTTAGCATTATCTATTATTATTTCAACATTATTAATTGTAAAATATAATGTTGAAGGAGAAAAAAATTTACCATTTGAAATAGAAAAAATAAGTATAAAGAGTTCACTAGATACAAAAAGCAATCAAAGTGAAAATATATGGGATTTAAGCATAATACAAAACAATGATATATACATTTATTTTAAGAAAAATGAAAAATTAGATTCAGAAGTACAAAAGATAAGAATAGAAAATTTAAAAATAAAAAGAAATAAAGAAATAGGACAAACAAAGCTATTTATACCAACAAGTAATGATATAAAAACAAATTTTAAAAACAGCACAGAAGACTATTCTAAAAAAGGAATAGAATACACTGTAAACAATGTAGACAATATGGAAAAACAAGAAATAAGCCAAAATGGTGGAATGATAGCTTTTAGAATAAGTAATCAAGACTTAGCAGAGTACATATCTAATGAAGAAGCGGATTTACAATATGATGGTACATTACTTCAAAAAGCAGGAATAACAGAACAAGATATAAAAATTGCAGCAAGCATGGATATAATAATAGAAATAAGCAAAAAAGAAAAATATAAAGGAACTCTAACATTAGAGTTACCAATAGAAGATTTTAATGAAAAAAGTATTTTAGGAATAGAAAAAACAGATTTATCAGATGTAATTTTTAAAAGAAGTGAATAAAAATACTTGATAAAACTCAAAACTCATTATATAATCTAAAACGGTATAAGTAATAGCTTTTGAGTGGAGAGTATGTTTCGATGAAAAGCTATGAACCTCGTCAGATTCGGAAGAAAGCAGCGATAAGTAGTGTATTCGTGCGATATAACATGCTTTCCACTGAGAAACTATTGCTTATACCGATTTTTTTAATAAATTGGGGGTAATAAAATTGGCATATACAGCACTATATAGAAAATTTAGACCACTAACATTTAGTGAATTCGTAGGCCAAGAACATATTACAAAAACACTAAAGAATCAAATAATAGCAGGAAGAGTAGGACATGCATATCTTTTTAATGGAGGAAGAGGAACTGGAAAAACATCAGCAGCAAAAGTCTTATCAAGAGCAATAAACTGTTTAAATCCAAAAGATGGCGAACCATGTAATGAATGTGAAATATGTAAAGAAATTTTAAACGGTTCTTTAACAGATGTAGTAGAAATGGATGCAGCATCAAATAACAGCGTAGAAGATATAAGACAAATAAGAGAAGAAGTAAATTTTTTACCAACAAAAGCTAAGTATAGGGTATATATAATAGATGAGGTACACATGTTGTCAACAGGAGCTTTTAATGCATTATTAAAAACATTAGAAGAACCACCAGAACATGTAAAATTTATACTAGCAACAACAGAGCCACAAAAACTACCAGCAACAATACTTTCAAGATGCCAAAGATTTGATTTTAAAAAAATATCAAACGAAGACATTAAAAAGAGGCTAAAAATTATAACTGATGAAATAGGAGTACAAATAAGCGAAGACGCATTAACAACAATCAGTATATTGTCAGAAGGAGCAATGAGAGACGGTATAAGTATATTAGAAAGATGTATACAAGATGGGGACAATGAAATAACTAATGAAAAAATTAAGGAATTAGTTGGTATACCTAAGTTTGAATATATATATAAAATAACTAAAAGCTTAATCGAAAAAGATTCAGAAAAAGCACTTGAAACTACTGAAGAAGTAATAAATGAAGGAAAAGATTTATATAACTTCCTATGGGAAATTATCAAATATATAAAAGATATTTTAATACTAAAATCAAAAGGGAAATTAGAATTATATAATAAAGAAGAGTTAGAAAAAATAAAAGAATTAAGCGAAAAATCAACAAAAGAAGCACTTTTTTATTTGATAAAAGAATTATCAGAAGTAGAAAATGATATTAAATGGTCAACACAAAAAACAATTATGTTTCAAACAGAAATAATAAAATTAACAGTAGAAAAAACAAACTATGGAGAAGACATAGAAGAAAGAATAAATAAGTTGGAACAAAAAATAGAATCAGGAGATATACAAGTAAAAAATCAAAAATATACAACACCATCTCCTGCAGATTCAGAAGCAAAAGGAACATCAAAAAAAAGTGAATCAAAGCCAAAAACACAAGTTACAATAGCAAATATAAAAAGTGAAGAATATTGGCCAAAAGTAATAAATAATCTTAAATCTCAAGGCAAAATAACACTATTTACAAACTTAATGAATACAAAAGCAGTAGAATTAAGTGATGTACAATTAGGAATAGTAGGGTTATCAGAGTTTGGAAAAACAGTTATTGAACAGCCAGATAATAGAATGGCAATAGAAACAGCAATTGCTCAAGAAACTGGAAAAACAATGCAAATAAAAAGTGAAGAAGCGCAAAATATAAAATCTAAAAATACCAAAAGTGATTTTGGTATACCAATAAATATAATAGAAGAATAAGGAGGAAATAAAAATGGCAAAAAGAGGTGGATTCCCAGGAGGAATGGGAGGATTTCCAGGAGGAATGAATATAAACAAATTAATGAAAGAAGCTAAAAAAATGCAAGCTGATATGGAAGAAACACAAAAAGAAATAGCATTAAAAGAGTTCGAAAATTCAGTAGGAGGAGGAGCTGTTTCTGTAAAAATTACAGGAGAGAAAGTATTAAAAGAAATAAAAATTGATAAAGAAGCAGTAGATCCAGAAGATGTAGAAACATTAGAAGATTTAATATTAACATGTATAAATGGAGCTATGCTAAAAGCTGATAATGCAGCAAATGAAAGTATGGGAAAATATAATATACCAGGATTAATGTAAAAAGAGGTAAGAAATGTCATCATATTCACCATCAATAGAAAAATTAATAGAAAGCTTTGAAAAACTACCAAGTATAGGACATAAAACAGCTATTAGATTAGCTTTTCATATGTTAGATATGTCAAAAGAAGAGACAGAAGAATTTATATCATCTATAAAAGAAGCAAAACAAAAATTAAAATATTGTTCAACATGTTTTAATATAGCAGATACAGATCCTTGTCCAATATGCTCAAATCCTAAAAGAGATCAAAGTACAATATGCGTAGTAGAAGATGTAAGAGACATAATGGCAATGGAAAGAACACATGAATACAAAGGAGTATATCATGTATTGCATGGAACAATATCTCCAATGAATGGAATAGGACCAGATGAAATAAAAATAAAAGAGCTATTAGACAGAATAAAAGATAATGATATAAAAGAAGTAATAATTGCAACAAACCCTAGAGTAGAAGGAGAAGCAACATCAATTTATATATCAAAATTAATAAAAGCATTCAATATAAAAGTTACAAGAATAGCGCATGGAATTCCAGTAGGTGGCGACTTAGAATATACAGATGAAATAACTCTTATGAAAGCTATGGAAGGAAGAAGAGAGATATAAAAAGCAGAGAATATAATCTCTGCTTTTTATATTGTATCCATTAAAATATCACAAATATTTTTTGTAGAATTAGGCCTTGCAAGATCAGAAATTTTAGACTTCATATCATCTAAATGCTCAGGATGTCGATAAATATTTTTTATAATTCTAGCAATATTGTCATCCTTTTTAATCCAAATTGCTACACCATGTCTAACAAGAAAATCAGCATTAGATTCTTCCTGACCAGGAATAGGATTAATAAGAATTAAAGGATCACCAGAAACTAATGATTCAGTAGTAGTAAGACCGCCTGGCTTAGTTATAACAAAACTAGAAATAGACATAAGTTCAGGAACTTTATCAGTAAAATCAAGAACCTTAACACGATCTGAAACATCATAAGCTTGTACTAATTTTCTAAATTTTGAATACATTTTTTTATTTCTACCAGAAATAGCTATAATTTGATAATTTTTACAAAGTCTAATTAAAGCTCTAAATACTAAACTAGTACGTTTTCTGCCTAAGCCAAACTCACCACCAGCAAAGAAAAGAACAGTAGTCTTATCTTTATCTAAATTAAAATCATTATATATAGAATCTTTATCAAATTTATATTTAAACCTCTCAGAAAGAGGAATACCAGTAACAAAAACTTTAAAATCTGCAATACCATTATCAGATAAAATTTCTTTCATTTCTTTATTAGAAACAAAGAAATAATCTATATATTCAGAATCTATTGTCCACTGAGAATGTGGAGCCATATCAGTTAAAACAGTAGCAATTTTGCATTTAATTTTTTTATGTTTTTTTAAATTAGTGCACATTTGATTAGAAAAAGGATGAGTACTAATAACTAAATCAGGTTCAAATTCTTGCAAAATACGATTTAATTTTCTAGACATAAGCTTATTAGAAGTAGTAGAAATTCTAGCAAGAGCGCCATGTTCAGAGTTATTATAAACTTTTTTCCACATCCAAGGAGCTTTTTTAGCCATCTCTTTATATGCAGCAGTAGATACTTTATTTAAATATTTATTAATATACTCAACACAATCAACCATTAAAGTTTCACACTCAGGATAATTTGTATCTAGATAATTTTTAATAGCCCTAGCAGCAGAAAGATGGCCACCACCATATGCACCATAAAAAATAAGAATTTTTTTCATATTTATTCCTTTCAAAAAAGTTAGATAAACTAACAAAAAATTATATCACAAATTTAAATAAAAATGAATAAAAACTACATTTTGAGACGAAAATATGAAAAGAAGGTGAGAATATGAAAAGAAAAAATGATATTAAAACAAGACTGATAATAGGAATAAGCATAATATCAGTAACATTAATAGGATGTTTAATATATAAAATGAATAATCAAAAAAACGAGCATGAAAATGATAAAAATAATATATATACAATGTCATTAAGCCAATTAACAGATCATGTACAAAATGTGGAAAACTTTTTAGCAAAAGCAACAATTTCAAGTAGTAGTGAAGCAGGAGCAGAAAGCTTAACTAGAGTATGGAAAGAAGCAGATATATCAGTAAGTTATCTATCACAAATTCCGCTAAATGTAGAACAATTAAATAAAACAGCCAAATTTTTAAATCAAGTAAGTGAATATAGTTACTCTTTATCTAGAAAAAATATATATAAAGAAAAGCTAACACAAGAAGACTTAGATAATTTGAAAAAATTACATGAATATAGTGTTAAATTAAAAGATGGTTTAAATCAAATGGAAGAAGAAATAAATATAGGAACTATATCATGGGCAGATTTAAGAAGAACAGATAATGACTACGTAAAACAAGTTTCAAGTATAGCAGATATTTCATTTACAGACATAGATAACAACTTTAATGAATTTGAAGGACTAATATACGATGGAGCTTTTTCTGAACATATTGAATTAGCAGAGAAAAAAGGATTAACAGGAGAAGAAATAACAGAAGAACAAGCAGAAGAAAAAGTAAAAGAAATATTTAAAGATAATATAGAGAAAATAACTAGAAAAGGAAAAATTAGTTTAGATAATATTGAAGTATATCAATTTGAGATTACAGAAAAAAACAAAAATATATCTAATATATCAATAACAAAAAAAGGTGGGAAAGTAGCACTACTTAACAAAGATAGAGATGTAGTAGAAGAAAAAATATCTAGAGAAGAAGCAAACCAAATAGGAAAAGATTTCTTAGCCAAAATTGGATTTGAAAACATGAATGAAAGTTATTTTCAAACACAAGAAAATATAATAACAATTAACTATTTATACAAACAAGGAGAAATATCAGTATACCCAGACTTAATAAAAGTTAAAATTGCAATGGATAATGGAGAAGTCTTAGGTATCGAAACAAGTGGATATTTAAACTCTCATACGGAGAGAACAAATATAACACCTACAATAAGTATAGAAGAAGCAAAAGCAAATCTAAATAAAAATTTAAATATTCAAAGTGAGAATTTAAGCATAATACCAACAGAATGGAAAACAGAAATATTATGCTATGAATTTAAAGGAAAAATAGACGAAACAGAATTTTTAGTTTATATCAATGCACAAAATGGTAGGGAAGAGAATATTTTAGTAATAAGAGAAACACCAGGCGGAATATTAACAATGTAAGTTTATAAAAAATATATACTTTTTTAAAAAAAGTATATATTTTTTTATATAAATTTACAAAAAAAATAAAAAGTGGTAATATAATTACGTATTTGTGAATATTAATATATAGCAAATCTATCGAGAAATAAAAGGTGATTTTATGAAAAAACTTTATGTACAAGACGTACTAAAAAAAGTTAAAGGAGAAATCCTTTGTGGAAATGCAAATGAGGAGATAGAAGAAGTTAGCATTGACACAAGAACAATCAAAAAAGGAGACACATACTACGGACTAAGGGGAGAAAACGTAGACGGAAGCATTTATTGCAAAGATGCAATAAATAAAGGAGCAAAAATATGCTTCATACAAGAGAATATTTTTACAAAAGAAGAACTTGAAAAATATTCAAAAACGACAACAGTAGTATTAGTAGAAAATGTAGAAGATGCACTACTAGAAACAGCAAGAATTAAAAGAAGTCTATACGACATTCCAGTAATAGGAATAACAGGAAGTGTAGGAAAAACAAGTACAAAAAATGTTATAGCAGAAGTAATGGCACAAAAATTTAATGTGCAAAAAACACAAGGAAATCATAACAATAGAATCGGAGTACCATTAACGATCATGGGATTAAAAGATCATGACGCATTAATTGTAGAAATGGGAATGAACCATTTTGGAGAAATAAGTGAACTAACCAAAGTAGCTAAACCAACATTATGCGTAATATCAAATATAGGAACATCACATATAGGAAATTTAGGTTCAAGAGAAAATATATTAAAAGCAAAACTAGAAATACTAGAAGGAATGGAAAATGGAAAAATCATTATAAATAATGATAATGACCTATTACATAAATGGAGTTTAAAAGATAAAAAAGTAGAAAAAGTTACATTTGGAATTCACGAAACAAGCAACTACATGGCGAGAAACATAAAAATGAAAGAAACAGAAAATGAATTCGAAATCGAATATAGAGGAAAAAAATATCAATTTAAAACAGATAAACCTGGAGAACCATTCATATTAAACGCTTTATCTGCTATAGCAGTTGGAAGTCAATATGACATACCAATGGAAAAAATGATAAAAGCTATAAGTACAGCAGATTCCGGAAAAAATAGAATGGAAATAGAAAAAACAAAAAATGTATTAATAATAAAGGACTATTATAATGCTAGCTTTGAATCAATAAAGCCAAGTTTAGAATATTTAGCATCATTAGACGGCGGTAAAAAGATAGCGGTATTAGGTGATATAAAAGAAGTAGGAGACTTTTCGCAAGAATTACACGAAAAGGTAGGGAAAGAAGTAGAAAAAAATAAAATAGACATATTAATAACAGTAGGAAAAGAAGCACAATATATTGCAGAAGCTGCTTTAGAATCAGGAATGCAAAAAGAAAATGTATATACATACAAAACAAATTTGCAAGCAACTAAAAAATTAAAACAAATAGCAAAGGATGGAGATAAAATTTTATTAAAAGCTTCAAATAGCATGAAATTTGGAGAAATTTATGAAGGGTTTTTATCTAAAACTAAAGTGGTAGTGATAGTTGGAGGAAAATCATCAGAACATAGTGTATCATTAATGTCAGGAAAATCTGTATTAGAAAATATTAATAAAGAAAAATATGATATAACAGTAATTTTTATAAAACAAAATGGGAAAATTTATGAATATACTGGGAAATTTGAACAAATTGAAAATGTGAAATCATCAGATTTAACACCTAAAAATACATTAACAGAAGCGTTAGTAAATCAAGATGTAGTATTTCCAGTTTTACATGGAAAATATGGAGAAGATGGATGCATTCAAGGAATGCTCGAAACAGAGCAAATAGCTTATGTAGGATGCGGAGTACTTGCATCATCAGTATGCATGGATAAAGAATTTACAAAAAAAATTGTATCAATTGCAGGAATAAATGTAGCAAAATCAATAACAGTTCACAAAAGAAATAATTATTACACAGAAGGTATAGAAAAAGAAGAAAAAACTATAACTAAAATAGCTAAAAGTGCTGAAGAAAAGTTAGGATACCCTATGTTTATAAAACCAACAAACGAAGGATCATCATTTGGAGTAAGTAGGGCAGAGAATAAAGAAGAATTAATAAAAGCAATAAAAATAGCAGAAAAATTTGATGATAAGATGCTAATAGAAGAAGAAATAAAAGGAAGAGAGCTAGAATGTGCAGTATTAGGAAACAAAGAAGTAATATCATCAGAAGTAGGAGAAGTATTAGCCGCAGAAGAATTCTATTCATTTGATGCAAAATACAATAACCCACAATCAAGAACAGTAATTCCGGCAAAAATAAAACCAGAAATAAGAGAAAAAATAAAAGAATTAGCTGAAAAAGCATTTATTGCAGTTGAAGGAAAAGGATTATCAAGAGTAGATTTCTTTTTGAAAGAAAATGGGGAATTAATATTAAATGAAATAAATACAATGCCAGGATTTACGAAAATAAGTATGTACCCAAAACTTTTTGAAGCAGCGGGAATTCCATATCAAGAGCTAATGGACAGATTAATTGAACTAGCCATAGAAAGGTAAAATATGAAGAAATACGAAGAAGTAAGAAAAGAAATAAAAAATATATTATCAGAAAAAAGATTTTATCATTCACAATGTGTAGAAGAAAGATGTGTAGAATTTGCAAAGATTTATAATGCAGATACTAAAAAAGCAAGACTAGTAGGAATTGCGCATGATATTGCAAAAGAAATGCCAGATGAAGAAAAAATAAAAATCCTAAAAGAAAAAAATATAGAGATAACTGAAATAGAAAAAGAATACCCAGGACTACTACACGGTAAAGTAGGAGCAATATTAGCTAAAGAGAAATTTGATTTTGACGAAGAGATGCTAGACGCAATAGCAAACCATACAAAAGGAACAGCAAATATGTCATTACTTTCAGAAATATTATTTGTTGCAGATTCATGCGGAGCCGATAGAAAATATGAAGGAACAAAAGAAACATACGAATTAGCAAAACGAAACATAAAAGCAGCAGTAATACGATGTATGGATAGAACAATCATAGAAAGAATAGAAAAACAAAAAACAATTGATCCAAAAACATTAGAAGCAAGAAATGAATATATAAAACAATCACAAAAATCATCTCTATAATAGAGATGATTTTTATATAACACTTGCAAAATAAAGAAAATTACAGTATAATAAACAAACAAAAAATCTGGAGGTACAACCATGCGGTACGAAATAATAATAGTATTGATAGTTGTTGTAGGAATTGCTTCATGGATATATAACATAATTCAAAATCAAAAAATCCAAAAAGGTATACGGTTCTGTGAAAAAGTAGAAAATCTTCTAAAAGCATATCAAGAAATATTCGGAGTAAAAGTAGGAAATATTACCTACAAATATGAAACTCAAGTAAACCATTATATAATTGCATATGACTCTCAAAAACCTAAAAGTTTTTTTATGCAGTTAGAGCTAGGGATAGCAGATGCATTAGATGAGTTTGATAAAATAAAAAACTGTGAATACGACTATGTAGAAGAAGATTGGGAATGCATCATAGAACACTATAATGGATTGACAGAGCTTGAAAATCATATTCGGTATGAGACATGGAGAAAAGGATTCAGAAAAGTTTGAAAGAAGGCAGGGAAACAGTCCCTGCCTTTCAAATTTTAATTGATATAAATTAAAACAGAAAAAAGTTTAAAAAGTCCGAAAAAAGAGTAAAAATCTGTTTTCAATTAAAAAAAACTATGATATAATGCAAACGAAATTAGCCAATCTTGGAGGATGTTAAATGATAATCAAAGATTATTACAAAATATTGGGATTTGAAAATAATAAAGTACACATAGAAGAAATAAAAAATGCTTATAGAGATTTAGCCAAAAAGTATCATCCAGATGTTAACAGCAACAATCCAAAAGCAGAGGAAAGATTCAAAGATATTGGAGAAGCCTATAATATATTATCTAATGACAAACAAAGAAGAAAATATGATAGACTTTGGAATTACTATATAGGAAAACGAAAAAAACAAAGTGCAAAATATCAAAATGCAAAAATAAAAGACTTCTTTGGATTATTTTTTGGAGAGAAAAAGAATAAAAATGAAAAAGAAACTACTGAAAAAAATAATATATTAAGAGGAGAAGACATAAATACAGAAATAACAACTACAATAGCAGAAAGTTTTTTCGGAGCTACGAAAAGTTTAGAATTTAAAACAGTAGGAAGCGGAAGCAAAAAAATAGATATAAAAATTCCAGCAGGAATAAGAAATAACGAAAAAATAAGAATAATAGGTCAAGGAAAACAAGGAAAAAATGGCGGAAAAAATGGAGATCTATTTATAAAAGTAAAAATAAAAGACAATCCAAATTTAAGATTACAAGGAGTAGATTTATATACAGATTTATTAATAACTCCATGGGAATCAGCCCTAAGTACTAAAGTAAGTGTACTAGGAATTGATGAAGAACTAGAAATAGCGATACCAAAGGGAATACAGAGCGGAGATAAAATTACAATAAAAGGAAGAGGATATAAAGACGGAAAAGGTGGAAGAGGTAATCTAATAGCTGTAATTAAGATTATGGTGCCAAAATCAACCACTGAGGAAGAAATAAAATTATTCAGAAAATTAAAAGAAATAAGTAAATTCAATCCAAGAAAAGTCAAAAACTTCTAGTTGTTGACATAATAACTAAAAAATAGTATAATTAAGGGGTACGTTGATTATACGAAGGATAAAATACAATTATTTGTATAGAAGGGGTGTAAAATGGAAGAAATTTTTGGAAAACACTTTAGTATTACAGAGCCAGAAGCAATAAATACTGTAATATATAAGGTAAACAAAACAGAAAAAGAATTTTTAGACAAATCACCAAAATTTACAATAGAAAGGCTAAAATATTCGGAAGAATATATAGGAAAAAACAAAAAGAAAACATTCTTTTTGATGGATCCTGCACCAGAAGGAAATGAACTAGTAATATTCTCATTCGGAAAAGATAGAGTCGTTGTAAATAATGGCTTTCTAGAAACACGTACAAATATAGTAAGAGTTTCTAACACTCCAGTTCCAATGAAATTTGAAACACTATACAACGAAAATGAAACAGAATTTAGAGAATTTGAATATACACCAAACTTAAAAAGGCCAATTACAATAATAGATCCTGATACTACAGATGAAATAAAACCTAAATTATATTTTGATGAAAAAACAAATGAAGTAAAAGGAAAATGCACATTACAGGCCAATAAAACATACGTAATGTTCGAAATTACTGATAAACAAGGATAGAAACTAGCGAAAGGGGAAAATGGAAATGAATAATACAACTCAAAGTAAAGATCGCTTAACTCCAGAAGAAGCTAAAGTATTAATGAATAAAACTGAAGAATGCAAAGTAATAGCAACGAATGCACGTGAAGTAGCACCAGCAGGATTTGAAACAACTAGAAAAGATGTTACAAGTGCAACTGTAGTACCAGCACCAGAAATTAAAGAAGGAATTAAACCAGGAGAACAAGGAGATTCATTAATTCCAGTTACAGCCGCAGAATTGCATGAAAATGGAGTAACAATAGTAGTTGATAGACAAGTTGGAAGAGCACAAAGAGCAACTGTAGTACCAGAAAATGAAACTCAAAGAGCTTCTAGAGAACAAGCAGCAGTAGAAAAAAGTGCTGCAGAGAAATACGAACAAAATAACGAAGGCGACAGATAGAACGAAAAATTGAAATAATAACTAAAGAAAAGGGTGAAGTAACATGACATTCGGTGAAAAAATTGCTAAAGCCATCAAAAAAATAAAAGGAAAATTAATCGTATCGTTCATACTATGGCTAATACTAGTCATAGTATTTGTTGCGCCTATGGGAATGTCAATGAAAGAAGGATTCGAAGCAGGAAATGGTTCATGGCGGAGATAAAAGTTGGGAAGTATTTTTTCCTGCCCTAGGTGAATATATTGTTACACCACTACAAACAATGGGATTATGCATAGTAGGAGAATCTGAAGGACAATTTTTTGGAGTACTTTGGAAGTTCACACTAGTATACATGTTAGCCGTAATAATGGGAATAACAAAAGCATTACCAAAGCATGAGTACGATGGAATAGAAAATGGTTCCAGTGATTGGTGCGTAAATGGAGAACAATATAAAGTATTAAACAATAAAGAAGGAATAATTTTAGCAGAGAAAAATTACTTACCAGTAGATAAAAGAGGAAACGTAAATGTATTAGTTGTTGGACGGATCTGGTGCTGGTAAATCTGCATCATACGTTATTCCAAACGCATGCCAATTACTAGGATCATACGTGTTTACAGACCCTAAAGGCGAGCTATACGACAAAACAGCAGGATATTTAAAAGAAAAAGGATATAAAATAAAAGTATTAAACTTAGTAAGACCGCAAAAAAGTGACGGATATAACCCTTTATTACATATAAAAAACGAAATAGACGTTGACGTTGTAGCAAATACAATAGTTAAAGGACAAGGAGAATCAGTAAAATCTTCTGACCCTTATTGGGATGATATGGCAGAAATGCTATTAAAAGCATTAATATATTATCTAAAAGCAGTAAGACCAGTAGAAGAACAGAACTTAGCAAGTTGTGCTGAACTAGTAAGAGCTGCAAATAACAATGGTGGAGACAACCTACTAACCAACTTGATGAACCAATTACCATTTGACCACCCAGCTAGAATGAACTATAAATCTATCGAAATTGCACCAGAAAAAACATATGGATCAATCTTATCATCACTACAATCAAAATTAGGTAAATTTGATTCCAGAGAGATAGCAGAATTAACATCAACAAATACAATAGATTTCGAAGAAATTGGAAAAGAAAAAACAGCAGTATACGTTATATCATCAGATACACATGCTGCATATGATTTCTTATTAACAATATTCTTCTCACAAATGATACAACAATTATATGATTATGCAGACGAATGTGGAGGAGCACTTCCAACACCTACATATTTCATACTTGACGAGTTTGCCAACATTGGTAAAATACCAGATTTTGATAAGAAAATATCAACATCTAGAAGTAGAAAAATCTCATTTAGCGTTATTTTACAAAACTTAGACCAATTAGAAGCAGTTTATGATAAATCTTATGAAACTATTATGGGTAACTGTGATACTCACCTTTTCTTAGGAAGTAACTCACAAAAAACCGTTGAATACTTCTCTAAAGCATTAGGAGAAAAAACAATATTCAGAGAAAGTGAATCAGTAAACAAAGATAGGGAAGACTGGAAACAAGGAAAAAGTGTATCAGATCAAAATATGGCAAGGGCACTATTAACAGCAGATGAGCTACGTAGAATGGACGTAGATGAATGTATTATATATGAAAAAGGTATAAAACCTATAAAAGCACAAAAATATTATTATTATAAATATTCAACAGAAAAAACAATTAAACCTTACCAAGTAGACCATAACACTAGAGAAGATGTAGATAGAGGAAAATGGAGAAAATATAATCCATACAATCCTTATGTAGAAGAAGACGAGAAAAAAGAAGTAACAAAAATAGAACAACTAGATGATTTATTTAGTGACGAAGAACCAAAAGAAGAATCACCAAAAACAGAGGCACCAAAAGAAATAAAATCAGAAGCACCAAAACAAGAAGAAAACAAAAATATAGACCCATTAGATATGCCTATGCAGCTTCCACTAGAACCAATAGAGACGCCAAAAGAAGAACCTAAAAAGGAAATAGTAGATATTCAAAAAGAATTAGAAGCAAAATTTGATGAACTATTTGGAAGCTTAAATGATACAAATAACTAAAACAAATGTTTTGAAAATATTGACTAGAAAATATCGTTTTGATATAATCAAGTCAATATTTTTTTATTATAAGTGAGGAATAGAATGAAATTCGTACATATTGCAGACCTTCATTTAGATGCAAAATTCGACAATTTAGGACAAATAGAAGGAATACCAACTAAAAGAAGAATAGAACAAAGAAAAGCAATGAGAGATATTATAGATTATATCAAAGAAAATAATGTTGAAATACTGTTAATAGCAGGAGATCTATATGAACAAAATTACATAAAAAAATCAAGTATAGAATATATAAATAATTTGTTTTTAGAAATACCAAATGTAAAAATATTCATATCACCAGGAAATCATGATCCATATATATCAAATTCATTTTATGCTACTTACGATTGGGCAAAAAACGTCCATATATTTAAAGAAGAAATAGAAAAAATAGATATAGATGAAAAAACTCACATTTATGGATATGGATTTACTGATTTTTATTGCAAAGAATCAGAAATAGAAGAAATAAAAATTGAAGAGCCTAAAGACATAAATATATTACTAACACATGGAACACTTGATGGAGGCACAGAAGAAAGAGAATACAATCCACTTAAAAGTAATAAATTAAAAAAGTTAGGATTTAACTATATTGCTTTAGGACATATTCATAAACCATATTATAACGAAGAAAAAAATCAACAAATATTTTATCCAGGTTCAATAATAAGCTTAGGTTTTGACGAGTTAGGCAAAAGAGGAATGCTAGCAGGAGAACTAAAAAAAGACTCCATAAATATTGAGTTTATACCAATAGACAAAAGAGAATTTGAAGAAAAAGAAATTGATGTAACAGATCTAAGTTCAAATGAAGACATACTAACAAAAATTGAAGAAATGCAATTAAATGATGAGAACTTTTATAAAATAGTATTAGTAGGAAAAAGATTTTTCAAAATAGATATAGAAAACATAAAAAAAGCATTAGGAATATCAAACATAATAAAAGTGAAAGACAAAACAAAAATAGGAGTAGACATTGAAACATTACAAAAAGAAAATAACATAAAAGGAATATTTGTAAGAAATATGCTCGAAAAACAACAAATAGAGAACTTAGATAAAGATTTTATTGAAAAGGCAATTGAAATAGGATTAGAGGTATTATAATGAAAATAAAGAAACTAAAAATAAATAGTTTTGGTAAATTAGAAAATACAGAAATAGAATTTTCTGACAATATAAATATAATTTCAGGAAAAAATGAGTCAGGAAAATCAACATTATTAAAGTTTATAATATCAATGTTTTATGGAATATCAAAAAATAAAAATGGAAAAACAATACCAGACTTTGATAAATATAAACCATGGGAAAAAGAAGAATATTCAGGAAAGCTAAATTATACACTAGATGATGGAAATGAATATGAAATATATAGAGAATTCAAGAAAAAGACACCAATAATATACGATCAAGCCAAAAATGATATTACTAAACAATATAGTATGGACAAAAGTAAAGAAAGCCTATTTTTCTTCGAGCAAACAGGAATAACAGAAGAAAATTTTCTAGCAAGTTGTGTATCAGAACAAGAAAATCTAAGATTATCAAACACAATGAAAAACAGCATAATACAAAGATTAAGTAATATTGTATCAACAGGAAATGAAAGTACATCATATAAAAAAGCAATAGACAAAATAAATAAAGAGCAATTAGAAAAGATAGGAAACAATAGAAGCGCAGGAAGACCAATAAATATCATCGAAAATGAAATTGAAGAGAAAGAAGCTAAAAGAAAAGAAATATCTACATATGAAAATCAAAAATATGAAATGGCTACTCAAAAAGAAAACTTACAAATTGACTTAGAAGAAAGCAAAACCGTTTTAGAAATATTAAGAAAACAAAAAGTAAATTTAGAAAAAAATCAGCTAGAAAAAGAAAAAATAAAAATATTAAAAGAAAACATATTAAAAGATGAAAATAAAGTAAAAGAATTAGAAGAAAAGATAAAAGATTTGGAAGAAAGCAAACAGGAAGCATTTAAAAGCTCAAAATTTAAATATTTATCAATAATACTAATTGTTATTACTATAACAACTTTAAGCATCTATTTAAAGAAATATATTGCACTAGCACTAAATATAATTCCAATATTAATATTTGGAGTTATGCTTAATAAAAAGCAAAAAATTAAACAACAAATTAAAAGGAATAATAGAAAAAGATATCAAGAAAAAAATTTAATAATAGAAGAAATAGAAAAAATAAAAGAAGAGTATAATAAACAAAAGGAAGAAATATTAGAAAAAGAAGAAAAAATAAAAATACAAGAAAAATCAGTAGAACAAGAAATAAAACAAGAATTTATAGAAAAGTTAGAAGAAGAAATAATTGAGGATATATTATCCACAAAATATGAAAATATTGTGGAATATATAGGAGAAAAAGAAAAAGAACTAACTGATTACAAAATAACAGAAAAAACAATAGAAGTAGATAATCAAAATATATTAAAGCAATTAGATTATTTGGTAGAAATAGATGAAAAACTAGAAAGCTTATATGAAAAAAAAGAAGAATTAACACAATTAAATGAAATGTACGAAATGGTAAAAACAGAAATAGAAAAAGCTTATCAAGAAATGAAAGAAAATATCACACCAGATTTTCTTGAAGAATTAAAAAATATATTAAGACACGTAACAAAAGAAAAGTATTCTAATATTTATTTAGATAGCGAAAATAATCTACAAATTGAAATAGAAAACGGAAAATATATGCCAATAGAAAGATTAAGTACAGGAACCATAGATTTAATATACTTAGCATTAAGACTAAGTGCAACAAAAGAAATATCAGAAGAAAAAATGCCAATAATAATGGATGAAAGTTTTTCATATTATGATAATGAAAGAATGCAAGAAATATTGAAATACTTAGCAAATCAAGAAAATAGACAAATATTAATTTTTACATGCTCAGAAAGAGAATGTGAAATTTTAGAAAAAGAAAAGATTGATTATAATAAAATTGCATTATAATTATCATATAAATGCAAAATTATTATCTATAATAATTTTTAAAAAATATTTAAAAAATATTGAAAATATGTTGACAAGTAAAGAAAAGTGTTGTATCATATAAAAGCAGTCGCATAAAACGATTGTTATGGGCTATTAGCTCAGGTGGTAGAGCACTTGACTTTTAATCAAGTTGTCCCGCGTTCGAGTCGCGGATAGCTCACCAATCTCAGATGGAAATCTGAGATTTATGGCCCCTTGGTCAAGCGGTTAAGACATCGCCCTTTCACGGCGGAGACATGGGTTCGATTCCCGTAGGGGTCACCAATTAAATATGCCACTTTAGCTCAGCTGGTAGAGCAACTGACTTGTAATCAGTAGGTCGTCCGTTCGATTCGGACAAGTGGCTCCATCTTAAAGTCAACAGTTTTGAGAACATCTCTTAATTGCTGGCTTTTATTTTTATATAAAATATATAAATTATTAAAGAATAGATTATAAAAATAAAATGATAGGAGAGAAAATGTCAAAGGTAATTATTATAACAGGAGCATCAAGAGGAATAGGTAGAGAAATAGCTAAATATTTAGCAAATCAAGGACATAAAATTATAGCAAATTATAATAAATCAGAAGAAAAAGCTAAAGAATTGCAAGAAGAACTAAAAACAGAAAATATAGAAATAGATATATTTAAAGCAGATGTATCTAAAAGAGAAGAATGTAAAAAATTAGTAGAATATACAATTAATAAATATCAAAAAATAGATGTATTAATAAATAATGCAGGAATTTCAATATGGGGACCATTTACAGACATAAAAGATGAAGAAATAAAAACAATAATAGATGTAAACTTATATTCAGCAATTGCAATGACACAAGAAACAGTAAAATATATGATACAAGAAAAATCAGGATGCATAATTAATATTTCCTCAATATGGGGATTAGTTGGAGCATCATGTGAAGTAGTATATTCAATAACAAAAGCAGGAATAGATGGATTAACAAAAGGACTAGCAAAAGAACTTGGACCATCTAACATAAGAATTAATTCTATAGCACCAGGTTCAATAGATACTGACATGATATCTGGTTGTACTAAAGAAGAAATAAAAGAAATAGAAGCCCAGATACCATTAGGAAAAATAGGAAAACCTATAGACATTGCTAAAACAGCAAATTGGTTAATTGAAGATGAATATACAACAGGACAAGTAATATCACCAAACGGAGGATGGGTAATAACATAAGATATAAAAAAAAGACACATTATGTGTCTTTTTTAATTATTTTCATTTTCAGATTTCTTTTTATAATTACCAGAAACTAACTTTGGTAAATAATGAATAATTTTATAAATTGCTAATCTAATTTTCTTAGATATTATATAAGATCTTCTAAGTTTTCTAGGAGATGCCAAATTAAAAGCATCTTGATCTTGTACAACTAAACTAGTTTCAATATGTTCAATAGGAAAAACATAATTTTCACCATTGTTATTATCCCATTCATCATTCTCATTTTTTAAGCAAAAACGTAAAGAATCACTTTCTGGAAGATTTATTTCTATTTGAAAACCAAGTTCAGATCTTTCCATTTTAACATCAGAAACATTTTCCCAATCTGCTCCAAAACCAAAATGAAAATATACTTCATTTGAATTATCTTGAAAAAATTTTCCTGTATATGAAATTTTAATATTTGAATTTGGTGTCAATTTATCTGTATTAAAAAATATATTTTTAACTAATTCCATAATTAATAACTCCTTAACATTTGCTAAAAATATTATAAACATAATGGAAAATAGTTTCAATATGTTTTACATCCAAAAGATTAAAAAACATTTAATTGTTATATTTTTGTAAAAGAAATGTTAATTTTCGACATGAATTTTTCCGATAACAGTAAGTTGAGAACCATCTTCAATAATAATATCTTTAGTTAATAAGTTATCTGCTTTTAAGATAACTTTATACTTTCTATAAATTGCTCTTCTAACAAGTATAGAATCATGATATTTAAATAAACCTAATTCACGATGAGCTGGAATAGTATTTAATTCTACAAAAGCAACTGAGCCTCTAGGAATAGATGCCTTCATTGAATCATCAGGCATAATAAAAGCCATTGAAGCATCAGGTATAGAAGAAGGACAAATTACCATATCCATAACACTTGTAACCAATGGAACAGTATTATAAGGAACTGAATCGATTAAATTAAAACGTTTTTGTTCTTCTGTTAATTGTTTGTCATAAGTGTATGAAACAGGTTGATAAGGAATATCCAAAGCTCTACAAATATCTCTTAAAGCTTTTTGACTTGGATTACGTTCACCTTTTTCAATATGAGTTAAATGACCAACATTAATTCCAGTTACCTCAGATATACTAGTTTTTGATAAACCTTTCTTTTCTCTAATATTTGAAAGTAAATTCCCTAACATAATACCACTCCTTAATAATATTTATGTATATTATATATATAAAAAAATAAAATGTCTAGTAAAGATACTTTAGAAATTTAAAGTATTGAATAAAAAAAATCAATATGCTATGATAAAAGTGCTAAAAAATAGTGGAGGGAAAAATGAAAGAAAAAAATTCAAAAGAGATAGTAGAAAAAAATAAAAAAGTTACCAAATCAAACACTCAAAATACCCTAAAAATAAAAAAATCACCATCCAGTTCAAAAGAATATATGGATCAGATGATTAAAAAAAGAAAAAAGACAATAAAAATATCTATAATATCAATAGTAGCAATCATACTTTTTTTACTATGTTTTACAGGATTTGCCTTTACTAGTATGACAAACTCAAAGATAATAAAAGGAATCCAAATTGACGGAATTGACGTTTCAGGATTAACTAAGGAAGAAGCATGTAAAATATTAAATGAAAAAGTTAAAGAAAGACAGCAAGGAACAATAACACTAAAATACAAAGAATACACAAAAGAGCTACCACTAGAGCAATTAGAAATAAAAGCAGACGTAGAAAAAACAGTCGAAGAAGCAGTAAAAAAAGGCAGAGAAGGTAACATATTTAAAAATAACTTTACAGTCCTAAAAAGAAAATTTAAAAAAGAAAATATAGACTTAGAAATTGAACTAAATGAAGAAAATTTAGCAAAAATATTATCAGATACAAGTTTAGAATTACCAGGAGTAGTACGAGAATATGCTTACAGCATAGAGGAAGCAGAATTAATAATAACTAAAGGAAAAGATGGAATTATTCTAAACGATGAAAAAATGACAAAAGAAATAAAAGAATCAATAACAAATGTATCACAAGCTTTCCCTAAAGAAAGAACTATAGACATCAAAGAACAAAAAGCAAAAGAAATTGATATAGATGATATTTATAACAAAGTACATGCGGAACCTCAAGATGCATATATAGTAGATGAACCTTTTCAAGTAGTAGTAGATAAAGATGGAATCGATTTTGCTATTAGTATGGAAGAAGCAAAAAATTTACTAAAAGAAGAAAAAGAAGAATATATAATCCCACTAAAAGTAACAAAAGCAGGAATTACAGTAGCAGACTTAGGTTCGAGAGCTTTCCCAGATGTATTAGCAACATTTACAACAAGATATGATGCAGGAAATTTAAACAGAAGTACAAATTTGGCAATTGCATGTAAAAAAATAAATAATTATGTATTACAACCAGGAGAAACTTTTTCATATAATCAAACCGTAGGAAAAAGATCAATTGAAAATGGTTTTAGAGAAGCACATATATTTACAAGTTCAGGAGTTGAAGACGGATTAGGTGGAGGAATATGTCAAATATCATCAACACTTTATAATACCGTAGTATTAGCAAATTTAGATATAGTAGAAAGACATAATCATTCATATGGTGCAGGGTATGTTGATCCAGGAAGAGATGCTACAGTATCATATGGATCATTAGATTTTAAATTTAAAAATCCAAGAAAATATCCAATTAAAATAACAGCATATATAAATGGTGGAGTAGCCACAGTATCAATATCTGGAATCAAAGAAGAAAACGAACCACGAGTATCAATAGTTGCAACAACTACAGCAACTATACCATGTCCAGTTAACACAATAGAAGATCCTACAATGGAAGAAGGAAAACAAGTAGTGACAACAGCAGGAATGAATGGATATAGAAGTGTGGCATACAAATATTTATATTATCCAGATGGAAGAGTAGAAAAAATTCAATTATCTACAGATACATATGCAACAATAACAAAAGTAGTAAAAGTAGGAACTAAAAAAGTACAAACACCAGTGGCACCAACACCAACGCCAACTCCATCCGTAGAACCAACAGAAACACCAACGCAAACACCAGATCCAACAGAACCAACACCAACGCCAACTACAACACCAGAGCCAACACCATCAGAATCAACAAATCCATAAACTAAACCTAGCATAGTATATATGCTAGGTTTAGTTTATGGAAAATGTTTACAATGTTATGTAAACATGGTATAATATATAGTGTCAACAAGTAAACAATATCACGCCAAAATGTTGGCAGAAAGAAAGGTTGTGACAGTATGATATGGCAATATGAAGAGTGCGACTGTGTCGTAAACAAACTGCAATACCTCACGCCTGGAAATGGACTTATCGAAATAAACTTTGATAAGGACAGTAATCCGAGCGTTAGAGGAATTGACGGAGCACCGTACTTCGTTGGGATTCCTAAAGACGAAGAAAGCGAACTCTTGAGTAAGATTCGGGAAAGATATCCGCACGGGTTTCACTCAAGAGGAGATGTAAACTTTGAATGGCTGGCAGAAAGAGTCAAAAAGCTGGCAAGAACAGGAGGTGTGCAGATAAACTCTTTTGAAGAGTATGGATGCATGATGGTAGACGGAACAAATTATGATGCATACAAACTTGAAGTAGAACATGCATATATAAAGTCTCCGATTTACATCGCAAGCCTTTTCGTTAGGCAGGAGTTCATCGTTTTCCGTCCATACATCCAGATCGAAGAATTTGGAGATCCGGATAATATCGGATTGTTTATGCATGAAACAGAGCCAAAACACATCGATGCCGGTAAAGTAATCTACTTCCAGGATGAAATTGTCTCATTCAGAAAATATGTATATGAATTTGACAGTGATAAACTGAAAGAAGAAAATTACGGTTTCAAGAACAACGAGCATGGTTTCATGTATGATACCAAATTCGGGAAATTCATGAGCGCTGGCGGTGAGACATACCTGAGGTAGAAACAAAAAAACTAAAGTAAAACAACCTAAAAAATAAAAATCATTATTTTTTTTCTCACTCATTTGTGAGTTTTTTTTTGCACTAAAAAAGCCACTATTATAGTGACTTTTTATCAATAAAAGTTTCATAATTAGAATTTTCAATTTCTCCTGTATCAGCATCAGTTCTATAAATATATCCCCCATAATTATAAGATAAATTCATATCATTAAATTTAATAGCTATTTGAATAGAAGAAGTATCAATATTCTTTTCTAATTGAGAAAATTTATGCTTAAAATTAATTAACATGTTATAGTAAGATTCATTAAAATCATCATCAAAAACTATTGAAATATTAAAAACAGGAATATGTCCAGAAATTATATATTCCTTATCAAAAACACAATTATACGAAGATAAATCTTTTCTAATAAGCGCAAAAAAGTTTTTATCATTAACAGCTTTATCTAAATTATTATAAATATGTTGAGAAGAAAGCTGAAAGTGGGAAAAAGATATACTAAAAAGCTTTTTTTCAAATGTAACTACAAAATTAGTATCATATTTTTCAGAATATGTGTTATAAAAATAATAAAATTGATCATTATAGAAATGTTTATATATTACAAAATCATCAAATTTTCCGACTATTTGCATCAACAACATTATTTAACAAAACAATATCTTTAAAATTATCATCTTTATATTCTTTAGATAAATATTTTAAAATCTTCTTTTCAGAAATGTAATTACTAAAATTAATGCTATATGAATATATTAAGCGTATAGTAAAAAATAAAATAAAAAGTAATACTACAAATAAAAATAATTTCTTTTTTGATTTAACCATTTTCACACCTCAAAATGTATTATTCAAAAGTATATCATTTGTATATATAATTAATCAACGTATTGAAAATTATAAAAAAAATAATATAATTTATTCATAAAATTAATATAAGGGGAGAAGAAAGAAATTGAAAAAAATAATATATGTGATAGGGATAATATTTCTATTAGTAGTAATAAGTGTAAATGTACTATTTACATCTAAATTAAGCAGTTCAGAGCGTATAACTATTAATTTAAATAACATTGTATATAGCATTTGTACTATATTACTAGCTGTAATAATATATTTAATAACTAAAAAAGCAAACGAAAAATTAAAGAAAGATGATTCAGAAAGTAAAATAAGAAAACGTCTATTTATAATAGCATTGGTAATATATTTTATACTTAATATATTATGGATTTTTTCCGTAAGACCAGGTATTGGAGGAGATTCAGTACATGTAGGTAATATAGCTCAAGTTTTTTATAAAGAAAGTAATAGTGAATTGTTAAATAACAAAACTTATGCAGGAATTACATTAAAAGAATATATGCAAGAATACCCACAACAAATTCCATTATCATTTGTATATAGTATAATTTTTAGAATAATATTCTTTGATGAAATTGGAGTATTAAGAATAGTAAATGTAATTTCAGCAGTATTAATAGTAGTAGCAATATATAAAATTACTAAACAATTATCAAAGCAGTACAAAACTAATACAATACTGCCGTTAATACTAATACTAACATTTGTGCCATTAATAATGTTAACAACATTCATATATGGCGATATACCAAGCTTAGCATTGTGCTTATTTGCAGTATATTTTACAATGAAGTATATTGAAAGTAAAAAGTACAAATTTATAATCATAGCCACTATTTTAACATCTATAGCTAATATGATGAGAATGAATAGTTTAATATTCGTAATAGCAACAACAATATACCTAATGTTAAATACAATAAAAGAATTTAATAAAAAAGAAATAAAAAAAACAGGTATTAGCATTGGAATAATTATAATATACATATTAATTGCGATTATACCATCAACAATAATAGAAAATTGCTATTTTAAAAAATATAATTTAGATAAAAACAAAGTATACCCAAAATCAAGTTTTATTCTTATGTCAATGGAAGAATCATGGAGAGGTAACGGATGGTACAATGAAAAAATAGCAGAACCAGCATTAAAACAAGAAGCAAACATAAAAGAGAAATATAATGAAAAGATAAAAGAAAGAATCAATTATTTATCAAAAAATATAGACTACACCTTTGATTTTTATACTAAAAAGATAACATCTATGTGGAGTGAAAACACATATTCATCATTTTTTAATAATAAAATAAATGACAAAGAAGTTCTAAAAAAAGGAAAAGATGCAATAATGTTTTATCAAAAGGCAAGCTTATTACTAATAACTGCAAGCTCTCTAATAATTATAATACAAAATAGAAAAAAACTTTCCTTAGAAATAATATTTTTATTAACAATTTTCATAGGAGGATTTGCATTTCATATATTATGGGAAGCAAAGTCACGCTATATAATTCCATATATAGTAATATTAATGCCAATAACAGCAGTAGAAATTAATAAATTTAAAATATTTAAGAAAGACAAATAAAAAAGCAATGCTTTATAGCATTGCTTTTTTGGTGAGCCATCGGGGGATCGAACCCCGGACCTTCAGATTAAGAGTCTGCTGCTCTACCAGCTGAGCTAATGGCCCTTATTTTGATAACGATAAAATTATAATACCTATATAATGAAAAGTCAAGAAATTATTTTAATAGTTAAAAATGTAAAAGTTTACAAATAGCGGTAAATAAAGTATAATAAAAAAGGTTACATAACAACATTAGCACGAAGGGAGAACATCATGTTTGGTATTTTTACAAATTGGCGGAAGCCAAAAAAAGAACCACGCCATGTAATGTGCTGCGAAGGCGAAGAAATAAAGCCGATGCAGGAATATTACTACGGAGCATTTATGGATCACGAAAAGGAAGCATATGAGAGGCTAAGGCAAACCCTTATTGTCAATAATGTCACTTTATACTGCTCCAACTCCGCGTTTGACAATTTCTTGAACAGGGTGGCACTTAACGGAAGAACTGATATATTTATTGATCAAATGTTAAAATATATGAGTGAACATCCGGCAGAGGTATACATCGTGTGCAAGAACGGAGAACAGATAAGCATGGCGAAAATGCAGAAAAGCGAGAAAGAAAGTTCCTGAACTGTCCGATCGAAAAATGCAATGATTAAAACGCCGGGAAACGAAGTTTGTTTCCCGGCGTCCCATTTTGTCTAGAAAAAATTTACAAATTAGTAAAAAAATGTTAACAAAGATTTACATAAAAACAAAATCGTGGTATAATATATATGTCGTTGGAAAAACTAAACAAAAGGAGAATAAAAAATGAATTTTGAAAATTACGATTTTACACAAATGAAAAATGATTATGATATGGAATATTTACCAAGCATTTTCGCTGGTAAGGTTGATAAAGAAATGTTGATATAATTTAAAACATATACAGGCAGATTTATAAACCTGCCTATTTTAATGCATATGCATATAAAAATAATATAGGCAAACAATATTTGCCTATATTATAAATTATTTATTAATTTCTTCTAAATATTGATCATATTCGCATTCACGAATAACAACTTTGTTATTATTTAAATCAATAATTTTATTTGCAACAGTTTGAGTTAATTGATGGTCATGAGAAGTAAAAATTAAATTACCTTTAAATTTAGTCATACCCTCATTTAAAGCAGTAATACTTTCCATGTCCAAATGGTTAGTAGGCTCATCAAAAATTAAGAAATTAGCCCCAGAAAGCATAAGCTTAGAAAGAACACATCTAACTTTTTCACCACCAGACAAAACAGATACATTTTTCAAAGCTTCTTCACCAGAAAATAACATTCTACCTAAAAAGCTTCTAACATAAGTTTCATCAGGATCACTTGAATACTGACGAAGCCAGTCCACCAGAATCATATCATCTTCAAATAAGTAATTATTATCTTTTGGAAAATAATCATGAGAAATAGTAGTACCAAAAGATATTTCGCCAGAATCTGGTTCTAATTCTCCAGCAATAATTTGGAATAAAGTTGTTTTAGCAATTTCACTATCAGATAAAATTGCAATTTTATCATCTTTTTTAACAGTAAAAGAAATATTATCTAAAACTTTTTCACCATTAAGAGTTTTAGAAATATTTTTAACCTCTAAAATTTCTTTACCAGGTTCTCTATCTGGTTTGAAATCAATATAGGGATATTTTCTGTTAGAAGGTTTAATTTCATCAAGTTCAATTTTTTCAAGAGATTTTTTTCTAGAAGTAGCTTGTTTAGATTTAGAAGCATTAGCACTAAATCTAGCAATAAATTCCTGTAATTCCTTGATTTTCTCCTCTTTTTTCTTATTTTGTTCTCTCATTTGTTTTAATGCAAGTTGGCTAGATTCATACCAGAAATCATAGTTTCCAGGATAAACTTTAATTTTACCAAAATCAACATCAGCAATATGAGTACAAACTTTATTTAAAAAATATCTATCGTGAGATACAACTAAAACAGTATTATCAAAATTAATTAAAAATTCTTGAAGCCAGTCAATAGTTTTAATATCTAAGTCATTAGTAGGCTCGTCAAGTAATAATACATCAGGATTGCCAAATAATGCTTGTGCAAGTAAAACCTTAACTTTGTCTTTAGCGTCAATTTCTTTCATTAATTTATCATGTAAGCTAGTTTCAATTCCTAATTCATTTAAAAGAGTAGCTGCGTCAGATTCAGCATTCCAACCATCAAGCTCAGCAAAACGCTCTTCAAGCTTAGCAGCTTTCATACCATCTTCTTCTGAAAAATCAGGCTTTGAATAAAGCTCATCTTTATCTTTCATTATCTTATAAAGTTCATGATTACCCATAATAACAGTATCAAGAACCCTAAAATCTTCATATGCAAAGTGGTCTTGTTTTAAAACAGATAGACGCTCACCTTTGTCTAATGTAACTTCACCTTTACTAGGTTCTAATTCACCAGAAAGAACTTTTAAAAAAGTAGATTTTCCAGCACCATTAGCACCGATAATTCCATAACAATTTCCTTTAGCAAATTTAATATTAACATCTTCGAATAATACTCTTTTACCAAAGCGAACTGTAACGCCTATAGTATTTAACATTATAAACCTCCTAAAATTTAAACTGGTTATAAGTATACAACATTTATGTTAAAAATTCAAATTTTATGCAGAAAATATATCATTTTCATTAATAATAAAAATAATATTGATATTTTTAATTCTATTTAGTATGATTTTACTAATAAAAAGGAAGATACATCATTTTTTAGGAGGAACAAATGAAAAAAAATAATAAAAAAATTATCCTAGCAATTAGTATAATAATTGCTACTATAGCAATAGTTGCAGGAATTATGACGATTGGAAATAAAAAGAAATCAACAGAAATATCAAAAGAAAAAACAGAAGACTATAGCATAAAAATAACAAATAAATCAGCGGAAAGTGAAAAAATAAAGATATCAATAGAAAATGTAGCATATGCAGACAAATACTTAATTTTAGACTATAATGTAATAGCTGAAAATACTGAGGAGCCATTTTTTTTAGAGAACTATGCAAAGAAAAATGAATTTGGTCTATATATAGATAGAACAATAAAAATAGATGGGGAGCCTCAACAGACTAAAAAGGACTATTCAGACCAAATAAGCTATAAAATATCAGACACAGAAGCAAAAGTATATGATTTTATTGAAATAGAAGATTTGCCAGATAAATTCGACTTAGAAGTTATATTTTTTGAAAATGATTTTACAATTACTCCAGACATGAGCATAGAAAATGATGAAGAATTAGATCAAGAAATAGATGATGACGATGTACAAGACGATGAAGCAGATGAAGAACTAGTAAAAGAAATTGACCCTGACGAATACGAAAATAATTCAGAAGAAAGAGAATCAGTTCTAACAGATGAGGAATATGAAGAAATTAAAGATGAATATACAGAAGAATGGGAAGATGAAGAAACAGAGGATGAAGAAGAAATATATGAAGAAGTAGAAGGATATTATGATGGTAAAGAAGAATTAGATGAAGATGAGATAATATTATCAAATTCAGAACTAGGAAGAATAACAACAAAGGCAAATAAAGAAGAATTAATAAAAGATGTATCAGTAATAGAAAATGATGAAAATTATAAAGAAAATAACATAGAAATAACTAATGAAAAAATAATAAAAACACCATTTAAAACATTTGTAATTGCAGAAACAACTATTAGACAAGTAAATTATGAAGATGTACAATCAGATTTATTAGGCGATCCTTATTTATATAAAATAGACATAGAAGATGCAGATGGAAATTCACTTAATGTAAATCAAATACAACAAATAAAAATAACAGATGAAGAAGAAACAGAACTAAATGATTTAGAAATTAGTGAAGATAATATACCTAATAATTTAACAGCTACAATAAAAACTATAATTATATTAGGAGATGATGCAAAAGAAGAAATAAAACTTCAACCATATTATTATTCATATGATTTTGCAAATGATGATATGGAAACAGTAATGCAAAACAAAGAATGGTTTAAAATTGAAGATGGAGAATACAAAGAAACAAATTCAAACAATGGCGAAATAACAGTAACTAAAATAGAAGAAAAAGATAATCAAATATTATTTTATTATACTAAAAAGGGCTTTGTACCTAATGCAGAAAGTATTATCTTATTAAGAAATGCAACAAAAGAATTTAATGTTTTTTATCCAGACATAATAAAATTGAGTGGAATAAATTCAGATGAAGATATAGTAGGATATAATATAGAAAATAATATGAGTTATTCATATACAGAAGATTTTGATGATAACAGCTTAGGAAAAATAGAAGACTTAGAGTTTACATTATTAGAAGGTCTAGAAATACAAAGAATAGGAGAGGGATTCATACTAGATATTTAAATGCATAAAGGCGGGAACAGAGTTAGAACTGTTCCCGCCTTTTGTCGGAGCTTATTCGGTAACAGGGACATAATTACCTTCGATATGAATTTTATCCTTAGGAATATTTGCAAGAACAGTTTCATTTACGAACTGATAATCCCTCAGATTGGTCCATTCATCGGTGTATGTTCCAGCTCTTTGAAGCTCGACCTTGTCGCCTCTACGCACCTCGATGTAAAGCGGAGCGGTTATTTCCACTCTTTCGCTATATTCCTTGAGCTCCACATCATAATAGTAGAAATTATTGGGATCCACTATGCATCGAATTCCCAAATTCTCTAAGAGCTTACGCTCATCCGTAGAAAGATGCCTGAGAAAAGGAAATCCGAGCGGTTTGTTGTTTTCGTCCGCAAGAAAATAGGTTACATTGTCATGGTACGCATGAAATACCCAGCGTAAATTGTTAGCTTCCATAGTTGTAATCCTCCTTATGTATGGGTTATTAAGTGTATTGGCTAAGCAATATTATAGCATACTTTACATAATGTGACAACACTAGAAAATATTATAAAATGCAAATTGAAACACAAAAAAATATTTGATATAATAACCAAAGATTTAAAAAGAAAAGGAGAAATTATGAACATAACAGAAAAAATAGCAGCAGAGCTAAATATAAAACAATCACAAGTTGAAAGCACAATAAAACTAATAGATGATGGAAATACAATTCCTTTTATTGCACGTTATAGAAAAGAAGCAACAGGAAATCTAAGTGATGAAACATTAAGAGAGTTTGGAGAAAGATTAACATATTTAAGAAATTTAGAAGCAAGAAAAGAAGAAATAATAAGATTAATAGATGAACAAGGCAAATTGACAGATGAATTAGTTCAAGCAATAACAAAGGCAGAAATATTATCAGAATTAGAAGATATTTATAGACCCTATAAACAAAAGAAAAGAACAAGAGCAACAATAGCTAAAGAAAAAGGTTTAGAACCATTAGCAAATATAATATATCTTCAAAATGAAAAGAAAGATATTATAGAAATAGCTAAAGAATATATTAACCCAGAAAAAGGCGTAGAAACAGTAGATGATGCAATAAATGGAGCAAAAGACATAATAGCAGAAATAATTTCTGATAATGCAGAATATAGAAGGAAAATGAAAATATTATGTAATAGAGAAGCTGTAATGACGACTAAAGCTGCAAAAGAAGAAAAATCACCATATGAAATGTATTATGAATTTAATGAATTAGTAAAAACTTTGCCAAGCCATAGAATACTAGCTATAAATAGAGGAGAAAAAGAAGAATTTTTAAAAGTAAAAATTGAAAAACCAGATGATAAGGTAGTAGATTTTATAAAAAATGACATTATAAAAGATAAAACTAGCCAATATAATATGATATTAACAGAAACAATAGAAGATGCTTATAAAAGACTAATTGAACCATCAGTTGACAGAGAAATAAGAGCAGAATTAACAGAAAAAGCTGAAGAAAAAGCAATAAAAGTATTTGGGAAAAATGCAAAACAATTATTACTACAAGCACCAATAAAAGATATAATAGTACTAGGTTTTGACCCTGCATATAGAACAGGATGCAAATTAGCTGTAATAGATTCAAATGGAAAATTATTAGAAACAGCAACAGTATATCCAACAGAACCACAAAACGATATAGCCCGGAGCAACAAAAGTAATAGAAGGATTTATAGAAAAATATAAAATAAATATGATAGCTATAGGAAATGGAACAGCATCAAGAGAATCAGAAATGTTCATATCAGAGTTAATATCAAAAAATAAAAATGAACTATATTATGCAATAGTAAGTGAAGCAGGAGCATCAGTATATTCTGCATCAAAACTTGCAACAGAAGAATATCCAGATATAAATGTTTCACTAAGAGGAGCAATATCGATAGCCAGAAGACTTCAAGATCCACTTGCAGAATTAGTAAAAATAGATCCAAAAGCAATAGGTGTTGGACAATATCAACATGATGTAAACCAAAAGAAATTGTCAGAAAGCCTAACAGGAGTGGTAGAAGATGCCGTAAATAGTGTAGGAGTTGATGTGAACACAGCAACGCCATCATTACTTTCATACGTATCAGGAATAAATAAAACTATAGCTAAAAATATTGTAGAATACAGAGACTCAAATGGAAGTCTAAAACAAAGAAAAGAATTACTAAAAGTTCCAAAGCTAGGTAAAAGTGCATTTGAGCAATGTGCAGGATTCTTAAGAATATTTGGAGGCAAAAATCCATTAGAAGTAACAGGAGTTCACCCTGAAAGCTACGAAAAAGCAGAAAATTTATTAACAAAAATGGGATATTCTGTGGATGATTTATTAAAAAATGATAAATTAAGTGAATTAAGGGAAAAATTAAAAAGAATAAATGTAAAAGAACTTTCAAAAGAATTAGATGTTGGTGAACTAACACTGCAAGATATAATAAATGAACTATCAAAACCAGGAAGAGATCCTAGAGATGATATGCCAAAACAAATCTTAAGAAGTGATGTATTAAAATTTGAAGATTTGAGAGAAGACATGATTCTTAAAGGGACAGTAAGAAATGTAACAGATTTTGGAGCATTTGTAGATATAGGCGTAAAGCATGATGGGCTAGTACATATATCTCAATTATCAAATAACTTTGTTAAAAATCCATCAGATGTAGTATCTGTAGGAGACATAGTTGATGTAAAGGTAATAGGAATAGATACTGAAAAACAAAAAGTAAGTTTATCTATGAAAGATGCTATTACACATAATTAATCAGTTGCTCAATAGGGATATCGTTTTTGACAACTGTATATAAAAAATATAAATAAAAAGGAGAAAAAAGTATGGAAAATCAAGAAATTTTGGTAAAAAAATGTTTGAAATGTGGAGCAACAGTAAAAGTTTTAAAAGATTGTAATTGTAATGGTTGCGGAATAGTTTGCTGTGGAGAACCTATGAAAGAAATGAAAGCAAACACAGAAGAAGCAGCGGTAGAAAAACATATGCCAACATATGAAATTGTAGATGATAAATTAGTAGTAAAAGTAAATCATGCAATGGACGAAGAACACTACATTGAATGGATAAGTGTTGTATTTGAAAATAAAGAGATAACAACATATTTAAAACCAGGAGATGAACCAGTAGCAAGATGTTGCCATTATGAAAAAGGCACAAAAATATATGCATACTGCAATAAACATGGATTATGGATGACAGAAATAAAATAATAAAAAAGAGGCTATTCTATTTCAGAATAGCCTCTTTTTTGCTTTACATATTAACAATTACAGGAAAACGTGTTATAATAAAGTCTGCACTAAATTAAAAATAATGGGAGAACAGTATCCCAGAAAGGAGAGAATAAAACTTAATATTGTAACTAGTAAACCACACAACATAGGAGGAAAATCCATGAGAAGAAAGCATCAACAGACACTTGGCAAACGGGAATATATAAAGAATAACCCAAGTAGCTATCACCAGCACATAGGTAAGATCCACTATGAAAAAGTATCAGAAGAAAGAAATGGTATCACGCAGAATCCTGAAGAGATCAAGCAGTCAATTGAAGCGGCTAGAAATAGCAAAATGGTAAGAAGCATAGCAAAAATCACAGAAAACGTGGTATTAATTGCTCTTCTTTTTGCTATAGCAATATGCGTTTTCTGGCTTTGGAAAGAACCGGAGGATAAACAGGAAAATGTCATCTTAAGGCATTACAGCGAAGTATTAAGAAAGCTAGACAATGAGCCAGAAGACATAACTGCGTCACCATATCAATCAAATGTCCCGAAAGTAATACAAAAAGATATTGATAAGATGTTAGCTATGGGCGAAGATGCGAGTATAGTCTACTATAACGATGAAAGAGATCAAATCGTGATTGAAGCTTCAGATCAAGGAGAAAATGGCTACAAAATTTACTTCAGAGAAGCTGTTTCTCCATATTCTTCAATGTCCGTAGAGGAACTAAAAGAAAATATATCATTTTACAAGCAAGGTGATACATTAGTAATATATGGTGGTGAATCCGGCATAAGAAGAATAGATAGATATACCATGAACAACAAAATCATGGATTGGGATCGACTAGACAATTATTTATTAGACACATACGGAACCGATGCATCAGAAGAAGAAATAAATAATGCAAGGTATTTCAGCGACAATTGCACATTAACGCGAAAAGGTTCAGAGTTTTCTTTATATAGATTAGGTGAAAAAATATATACAAAAAACTTTAGCAGCGGTGAGATAAAACAGTGGAACTATGACTACCTACAAAGCGCTGATGGAGATTGCTATAATGTGTATTATTGTACAGATTTAAATAATCCCTGGATAAAGTTCGCAAAAGTAGCAGAAAATGTTGACGAAATCTTAACAGAAGAAGACATTACTATGCTCGATAATGACGGATATAATATGTATTTCGCGCTGCTTAGGATTGGAAATAAAAAATATGCTCAGCTTCCTGATCTAGAGGCAGAAAGAATCTATGGCCAAAATTATGGTAGAAATAGAAAAGATGATGACGATTTAGAAGTAGATTTTACAACTAGGTTAGTGGAGGTTTCTGCGTTAAGCAGCTCAAGAGTGGAACTTGTATGCAAAGAGGAGGACTATAGAGGCAATAGATATGTATGGTATCTAAATTACTATTTCGAATCAGGAGATAGAGAAGGATATATTGCAAGACGCATCAAAGGATTAGACAGCAAGGTATCAGAAGTAATACCACCAGAAAAAATTGGTATGTTTGCTGATAAGACAATTTCAGTTGATGAAGTTGAAGAATATATAAATCAGTTGAGAATACTTTATGACGAATATACCGACAATACATTTTAAGTTTTAGACTCACAAATCGAAAGCGAACGTCCCGGATTTCTGGGGCGTTCGCGCATTATATTAAAACTTAGTTAGAATTAAATTCTTCTTTTAGATATAATTTAGTGGCTGTATCCGGACTATAAATTCCGGCAGGGTCCTTAATAGGAGCGAATTCTTTTTCTTCTTGAACACGTAAAAGAGTAATATTATCAAAAAATCTAAAAGAATCAAAAATAAAAGTTTCAAATTTATATGAATTTGGTTCCTCAGGAACAATTTTCATTCCTTCATCATTAATATAAGTATTTTTCTTAGTTGCCCTATGATAAGGCAAATCAATATTAGAAATTTTTTCTAAAGCATCAATAGAAAATAAATGACACAAAATATTTATTTCTCTATACAAAAATCTACCATCAATATTAGCAGTAGTAATTTCTTCAGTAATACGTTCATAGCCAAGCATAGCAGGCTTAGAATCTTTTTTACAAAAAACCCAATCCTTTGAATAAGGATCTTTTTTAAAAATAGTTTTAGCTCCAATCTCTGTACCATTATTAATCGTTAAAGCCAAAAATATCGGATCTGCAACTTTAACTAGTATATTATCTATACCAGATACAAAAATCCATTTTATGCCCCTTTTTTTCATGTCTGAGACCATATTATTTGTTGCTAACGATTCAAATAAATTACCATTACCATTTGATGCCTCATAAACTTGATAAGTTTCACGTAGAAGAATATTTCCAGAAGTATCAATTAAAGGCAATTTATTTTGAATAAAAAAATGTATATTATTTTTGTCATAATCAAAATAATTTTTTGACTCAAAATAATTAATTGTATCTTTATTATTAGTTTCACTAGTCATTATATACCAAGGTATTTGAATATTATAACGTTTATTAGCTTGTTTAATTTTATCTGCTAAAATTTCAAAAAGAGAGGATTTTTTAGGAGATAAATTTAATTCAAAAGTACCTTTTGGACCTTTATGTCCAAGTCTAGTACCTTGACCGCCAGCCATTGTAACAACAGCATATTGACCTTGTTTTAAAATTTCAGTACCTTGATTTTCTAAAAGTCTACGCTCTTTAACAGATATTTCATTTTTTATAAAATAATCAAGAGGCTCTAGAATTTCACCTTGAGGAATAGAGATAGTTTTTAATGATCTAAATAAAGAGTCCACTTTTTCAAAATCAATAGTAGATAATTGATTTAATAGCTTAGACTTTTTATTATCACTCAGTTCATCAAAAAAGCGAAGTAAATGTTCTTGATTATATTTTTTTAATGTTTCTTGAATACAGACGAGATCAGGCATCGTACAACCTCCATTACGACATAGCATTAGACAAATTTTTTAATAAAACTTTTTTATCAGGGATATCAGATTTCTCTAATTTTGCAATTTCTTTTTCTACATTATAAGGCAGTCTAACTAAATTAATAGAATAAGAAGAAATTTCTTTAGAATCTAAAACTCCCTCTAATATAATGTATGAAGAAATTGTCGAAAAGTGAGCTAATTCTATATCTGTATCATCATTATCTATTTCTATAGGAAGACCGACACTTCCAGTATTAAATATAGTTTTATTTTTAAACCTAAACATATTTGGAGAATGAATATGAGCATATCCTATAATATCAGGAACAGGATCTTTATCATTTTTTCCAATAAATTTAGTATTTTTAAATAATTCCATTGGATCTAATATTTCAAAATTTTTATAATCTTTACTATCAACATTAGAATGTAAAGGGTTAAAAATGTGTTTCATACTTAAAGGAGAAGCGTGAAAAATTCTTACTAAATGACCACTTAAATAAAAGTCATAAGAAATAGGTAAATTTCCTAACCAATCTACATTTTTTGGGCTCATATGTTCAACTGTCCATTTTTGTAATTTAACAACACAGTTATGAGCCAGTAAATGATCACAATTACCTCTGACAACAACTTCACAATTTTTACGAATAAGATTTGTAACTTCATTAGGGGATACGCCTTTAATTGCAATGTCACCTAAACAATAAATATGTGTAATACCTCTAGACTTAATGTCAGATAAAACTGTTTCCAAAGCTGTAAGATTTCCATGTATATCAGCAATAATAGCTATTTTATCCATAATTTAATCCCCTTTCAAAAAGTAATATTTATAAAGTAAATAAATTAAACCACATGAACAAGCAAAAGTAAAGCAGATAAAAGTATATTTTAAAAACATAAGTAAATAATAAAAAAAGGTGATAAGATGTACGAACTAAATTCAAGAAAATCAAAGAATATATATGTATTATTATTAATAATGATACTAGTTGCCTTTTTTACAATAATTGCATATACACTAGTATTAAGTAATAAAAAATATGAACCTTTGTCAAATGTTACAGCAAAAACTATAGTAAGAGAAAAGGTTGAAGAAGTTAACATAGAAGATGTATTAGAAAATATAACAGAAAGTACAGTAGGAATTTCAAAGTTAAAAGATATAGGAACAACTATATTTCTAGAACATAGTATAGAAAATTTAAATTTAGGAAGTGGAATAATAATTTCAGATAAAGGATATATATTAACAAATGCGCATGTAGCAGGGGACATATATAGTATATGCTATATAACATTAAAAAATGGGGTAACAGATAATGGAACAGTAATATGGTCAAACGAAGATTTAGATTTAGCAATAATAAAAACAAATATAAAAAATCTACCAGTAGCAAAACTAGGAGACTCAGATGAAATACGATTAGGAAGTAAAGTATATGCAATAGGAAATCCATTAGGATATGAATTACAAAGAACGGTAACGTCAGGAATAATAAGCGGAATAAATAGAACAATAAAAGTTGAAAACGAAAATAAAAAGACATATTTTGAAGGATTATTGCAAACTGATGCAACAATAAACGAAGGAAATAGTGGAGGAGCATTAATAAATGAATATGGAGAAGTATTAGGAATTACTACACTAAAAATAGAAGAAAGCGAAGGAATAGGATTTGCAATACCAATAAATATAGTAAAACCAATAATAAAAAAAATAAATGAAACAGGAAAATTTGAGGAACCATATATAGGAATATATGGTTATGATAAAGAAGCGGTAGCATATTTGAGTCAAAATATAGAATTAGAAAAAGGAATATATATTGAAGAAATAGATAAAAAAGGTCCACTTAAAAATAGCAATATTATAAAAGGCGATATTTTAGAGAAAATAGACGGAATAAAAGTAGAAACAATGAATGATTTAAAAAAATATGTTTATGAAAAAAATATAGGAGATGAAGTAACATTAACTATAAAAAGAAATAAAAAGAAGTTTGAAGTAAAAATAAAATTGGAAAAGTTATAATAATGGTTGCCAATGGAGACGTCCATTTGACAACCATTGATACAAAAGTTTACATAAGCCATAGAAAATGATATAATTAATATGTAGACAATGGTCACGACAATCAAAGGAGGTACTCTATAATGAGAGTAAAGAAACGGACTATGTTGTGGATCGTTTGGGTGATTCTGTGGATAGTAGGCAGCAAGATGCTGGCTGGAATGGGAGTGTTACACAACAGAAGTATAGTATATCTTCTCATCGAAGCCTTGATTAGCTGCTTTGCTTCTACAGTCATGATTCGTCACAAGCTGATCAAGTGGATAATCTTCGTTTATCTGGGACTGAATCTGATATTCTGTTTCAATATCGTCGGATTCTTCTGCTTCGGCATGAGTATGTGGCTGTATTACATTACCAAGAAGCACACACAACCTACCACATGAGAAAAGACAGTATTCCGAAAAAAAGGGGAGCGGATGCGCTCCCCCGTTTTTATTTTAAAATTATTCTAAAGTCATGTGTCGAACACCGTCGAAGCAAGGGGAACGAAAACAGTTGACAATAAACAGAAATCATTTTATATTAAAAAAACGGAGGAGAACAAAATGAAAAAACTTTATTCAGGAATTATACTAAATGGCGAAGAGTTACTAGAATCAAATAGTAACAGAATAGAATTAAAGTATTACAAAATATTAAATGATGATGTTAAGAATTCAAAAGTATATGGATTAGAAATCGTTAAAAAAGAATATATTCGGAAAAGAAACATTAGAAGAAAAGCAAAATATAACCAATTTAACGACAAACGAAAAAACAATAAATAAAGTATTGTACATATTAAGAAAAAATACAGTAACACCAGTAGCACTACAAGATGTGCTACAAGAAGTATTATCAGTATAAAAATTATACAAGAAGGCTCTACTTAAACTACAAGTAGAGTCTTTTTGTATAGATACAAGCTGTTTAATTTACGTTTAATAAAAACTATGATATACTAACTAAAAATAAAAAAGAGGTGATGAAAATAAGAAGATACGAAGAAGAATTAGATGAAGAAGATATACCAAAATCAGTAGCCAAAATGAAGAAAAAAAATCAAACATCAAAAAACAAACATATGGCGGAAGAACCTAAAAAAAGAAAGTCACCAACAAAATCAAGAAAAAAGAAACAAGAAGAGGAAATTCTAGAAGAAGAACCAAAAAAGAAAAGCAAAATAAAAAAAGTAATAAAAATAGCAATCCTAATATTAATAGCAATATTAATATTAAACTTAATTATTTCTACAGCAAGATGGAGAAAATTAGCAAAAGATATGCTAGTTAGTCAATATTCAGTAGTATTAGATTCAGAAGGAAATACAATAGCGCAAATAGGAGATACAAAAATAAAAACAACCGTATCTTCAGAAGAAATACCAGAGATATTAAAAGAAGCATATGTATCAATTGAAGACGAAAGATTTTACAAACATCATGGAGTAGATGGAAAAAGAACTGTTGCAGCAACAGGATCGTATTTAATACATTTTGGAAAATCTTCTTTTGGAGGAAGCACAATAACACAGCAACTAGTTAAAAATATGACAGGAGACTCAACAACAAGTATCACAAGAAAAATAAAAGAATGGTGGAAAGCATGGAATCTAGAAGGATGCGCAAGCAAAGATGAAATAATAACTTGCTATTTAAATACTATATATGTTGGACCAAACATATATGGAGTAGAAGCAGGTGCACAGTACTACTTTAGTAAATCAGCAAAAGATTTAAGTATAGAAGAATGTGCATTTTTAGCAGGAATAAATCACTCACCTAACTCTTATAATCCATATATAGAATCTGATAATTCAGAAAAAATTAAAAAAAGAACGAAAACAGTTTTAAATAAATTAGAAGAATTAAATAAAATATCAAGCTCCGAATGTGATGAAGCAATAGCAAAAGTTAATGAAGGATTAAACTTTAAAAAAGCACAACAAGAATCTGGAGATGGAATATACTCATATCATACAGATGCACTTATAAATCAAGTAACAGACGAAGTAAAAGATAAATATAAAATACCAAAACAATTTGCACAAAATTATTTAGAATTATCTGGATCAACTATATACAGTACACAAAATACAAATATTCAAAAAAATATAGAAGAAGAATTTGAAAAAGAAAAATATCAATTAGCATCAAATATAGGTGGAGAACATTCACAAGCGGCTATGGTAATAATAGACCACTCAACAGGTGAAGTATTAGGATGTACAGGAGGACTTGGAGAAAAAACAGAATCACGACCACTTAATAGAGCAACACAAAGTATAAGACAAACCGGTTCAAGTATAAAGCCAATTGCAGTTGTAGCACCAGCAATAGATAAAAAAATAATAACAGCAGCTACAATGGTAGATGATACAGAAAGAGATTTTGCAGAAGGATATCACCCAATAGACTATACATCACCATTAGGTGAAATAACAGTAAGAAGAGCTATAGAATCGTCACAGAATGTGCCATTTGTAGAAATAATGGAAGATTTAACTCCAAAAACATCCATGAAATATTTAAAGAAAATGGGAATATCAACATTAACTGAAGACGATGAAAGTTTAGCACTAGCATTAGGCGGATTAGATAAAGGAATAAGTCCATTAGAAATGGCAGGAGCATATGCAACAATAGCTAATAATGGTCAATATATAGAACCAACATTCTATACAGAAGTTAAAAGAAATAATGGTAAAACATTAGTAAAAACTAAACAAAAGAAAACAAAAGTATTTTCAGAAGAGGTTGCATACATAATGCAAGAACTATTAACACAGCCAATAATAGGAAATCATGGAACCGCAAAATATTGTGGTATAAATGGAATAGATATAGCTGCAAAAACAGGAACGACAGATGATAACTACGATAGATGGTTATGCGGATTTTCACCATATTATACATGTGTATGTTGGTATGGATATGATCAATGTGAAAGTATAGATTATAATAAAAGAAATCCATCTGGATTATTATGGGCAAATGTAATGTCAAGAATACATACAGGTTTAGAAGGAAGAAGATTTGAAAAGCCAGATAAAATAGAAGTGTTAACAATATGTGATGAGACAGGTAAAATAGCAAAAACTGGTTGCCAAAATACGCATAAAGAAAATTTCTTAAAAAATACAAAACCAGATGTATGTGAAATACATGGTGGAAGTGAAATACTAAGCGATTCATATTATAAAGACACTAATTCAGGAACAATACAAGCGCCGGTAAATGAAATAACAGCACCAGAAGAAGAAACAAGAACTACAACACCAGCAAAAACTGAAAATATAATAGAAAATAAACCAAAAGAAACGCAGGAACCGCTAGTAACAACAAAACCAAGTGAAGAACCAACACAAACAACAACCACAACACCTTCTGAAACGACAACGCCAACATCTACTCCATCAACAACGCCAAGTGAACCAGAAACAAGTAATACACCAGATATAGAAGATAAAATAGAGTAAAGAAAACGCACTACTTTTAATGTAGTGCGTTTATTTATTAGTTTATAGACTTTTGAAGTTCTTTTATTTTATCATATATTTCAAGCCAAGAAGTGACCTTTATAACATTTTTTCCTTCACACTGTTTATTATAAATTTCATCAAATACGATAACAGGCATAAATTCTGACATTTCATTTATATATTTAACTTCATCTTCAATTAAAACATCTAGTTCATTCTCTATGCAAGAAGATTTTTTCTCAATCTTACCAACTAATAATTTATCATAAACAATACCTTTTTCTTTTAAAAACTTTTCAGTAGTTTCATAAGGAGTTTTAAACATAGGAAAAGCCCTTGAAGAAATAATATTAATATGATGACCTTCATCCTTTAACTTTTGAATAATATCTTTTGCATTTTCTTTAACTTCAGCTTGCAAAACTACTTCTTCTAAATATTTAACACAAAAATCCATATTTTCTTCAGGTGTCCAATCATATAAATTAAAACTAGCAACACCATTGTCATGCATTTCTAGACCTCTTTTGATAACTGTGTCATTATATTCTCTACAATATTTTTTTAATATTGGTAATGTATTAGTTATTGTATTATCTATATCAATTCCAATTTTCATATATTTCTCCTTTAAAAAGTTAATTAAATGATAGCATAAAAATGTTAAAAAAGCAAAAAAAATAGCTACATTAAATGTAGCTATTTAAAAGTTACTTAAAGTTTTTAAAAGGATTAATATCACTAACATTATTAAGTAAATTTTCAGCTAATCCTTGTCCACTAACTTTTTTATTATTGGCACCTTCAATCTTGGAATTAGAAAGACCAGTTTCTCTCTTTATTAACTTATCAGATTTTACAACATTAAACATTTCTGTTGGTGTCTCTGTTTCATGATGATGACGTTCTGTAAAATTACGATATTTAGCATAATAGAAAAAGAAGAAGATAAAACCAAGAAGTAAAAATAAGAAACTGTAATCAAAATCTATAAACAACATCAAAAGTAAACCAATAAATTCAACTATAGCAGAAGCTCCAATCAATTTTGGCATATGTATAGGAATACTACCCATGGTTTCTTTAGTTCTAGCGTTAATAGCAACATAATGAAGTAAACTATCATTTTCACCCTTTTTTTCTTGATAACTATAAAGCCAAACAGGTAAATAAGCAGTTTTCCATTGTCTACCTTTAATATCAAGATGTTCACTATCCCAACGAACACCACGATCATATAATTCTAAAGTTTTATTAGCTGAAAAACGAGCAACATCTTTAGCTTGAGTATCAACAAGAGGTTTTAACTGTTCGACATTAGTATCACGTCTTTCAGAAGTATATCCTTTTAAATAATTTGAATCCCATTTAACAGAGTTCTCAATATCAAAAGGCATAATAGCATTTATAACATTATTTGTTTTATGAGAATCTTTTTTGTTTAACTTATCAGCACTAGATTCAACAGTTAAACCTTTAATAGATAAATCAAATTCACGATCTACATCATATAAATCTGCATCATAATAAGTTCTTTGATTACTTCCACTTCCACGAGTGTAACGTCTAACTTGATGTTCACCTCTACCAGAAAAAGAAGCATGAGAATTCATATCAACAACCATATAAGGGAAATATACACCCATTACATTTTCAGCTGAAAATTCTTCAACAAATTTAGGATGAGCAAAGAATCTTCTTTTGTTAACAAAAGCTTCTATCATAGATTTTGCATCTAGTTTGCTTAATTTAAACGGTAAGACGACATCAGGCACAGCACCGATTTGGAATCTGTTGATTAACAGATAAGGTATTTCTACACCAGTGACATCTAGCTTGAGTACTTTCAGCAGTATCTATAACAACTTCAGCGCCACAGCTACTGCATTTAAATGTCATGACATCTTTAGTATCCTGTGCTATATCTTGTGTACCAGAAGCCATTATTTCACCCTGAAGATTATGAATATCAGTTTCCATCCCTTCAATTTTTTCTGGTTGAAACTCGTGTCTACAATAATTACATCTTAAATTACCAGTCTTAGTATTAAGAGAAATATCAGTAGCACCACATTTTGGACATTTATTTTGTCCATCTTTATTACCCAAATCTGTTTGAACAATTTTAGGTCCATCATTCAAATCTGGCATTTTTTATACCCCCAAAAGTTTTTGTTTTGCTTTATCGTAATCTTCTTGAGAAATAAGACCTTCATCAAGTAATTTCTTTAAAGAAGATAATTTTTCATAAGCAACATCAGGATCAAATTGATTTGATGAAGCTGGCTGAGGAGTTGGTTGAGGAGTATTAGGTGTAACTTGCGAAACTGGTTCTTGTGGTTGCATTTGCTCTGGAGCAGGTTGCTCTGGTTGAACTGGCTCAGAAGTTACAACAGGCTCTTGTGGAGCTGGTGGAACTGGAGCTTGAGGTTGAACTGGTTGTTGTGGTTGAGCTGGTTGATTATATTGTTGTTGTGGTTGAGGAGCATTAGCACCAAAAGCATTTGGTTGAATTGGTTGAGCAGGTTGTTGGAATCCTCCCATAGAACCAGCAGCTGCATTCATTCCCATACCCATGAATGCCATTCCAGTAGCACCACCACCGTTTTCACCAGCAGATTGCATACCACGAGCAACAGATTGTTGCATAAATGAATTTCCACGAGCACCAGATAAAGCATCAGCTTTCTTAACATCACTTAATAATGCTTTAGTATCTTCATCATATTCGATTGCTTGAAGAGCAACTTTAACTATTTCAAGACCACGATCAGATTTCCATTGGTATCCATCTTCAACTGCTTGAGAAAGACTTTGAGCAAAACCTATTTGATCTCCTTGAATTCTTGTAATACGATTTCCTTTGCTAGGATCATTTGTATAATTTGAAAATGCAGCAGATAAACTTCCAACAACTTCATTGAAAAGTTGAGCACCTGCATCATTATCCATATCAGCAAAATCAAATATTTGTGCATTTGGTTGTAAATAAGCAACAGGCACAAAGTTTTTAATAAATAAAATAGGATCAACTATTCTTAATGTATAAGTACCTCTAGTAATAGCACCAACTTGAGCATTTAAATAAGCATCATCCCAATATATTTCAGATTGAGTCCCAAAACGATTGTTAGGAATTTCCTTTAAATTAACATAGAATGCTAATTGTTGTGATCCAGGTTGACCACCAAATTTGAATCTCTCCCAGCTTTGTCCAAAAGTAGAAGATAAGATACCATTACCAGCAAACATAGATTTAGAATTTGGGTCATCTGATGTAAAAATGAATCCACCTGGTTCAGTAATACATCCAGTAATAGCACCATCTTGCATAGTAATAAGCGCCATTCCATCAGGTACAACTATTTTACTTCCGTTAGAAATAATATTTTCAGACCCACTTGTATTTTCACCACGTCCAGCATTAGTTCCTTGAGGTACAGCTTGAAAAATTGCAGCTGTTCCAGGAACATTTTGCATAGGTACATAAAAATCTTTCCATTGATCTGCAAAAGAACCGCCTAAGGCTCCAGCAAATGCTTTAATAAATCCCATAATAACCTCCTTTAATAAATAAAATGAAATTTACTTATAATTTTTTTTTGAAATTTTTGTATATATAATATTAATAACAATAATGTCGAAAAATGTAAATAGAAAGAGGATTTTGTAATGCAAAAATAATATTAGATATTAAGAATAAAATAATTGAAGAAAATACCAAAATAAAAGCAAAATAAAACATTGACATTATAAAATGTTATTAATATAATAAAAACATATATAAATAAGGAGAGAATGCAAATGATAAAAAGTAAGGGAATGGAGTTAATGGAACTAATTAACCAATTAGGACAAATAGAAACAATAGACACAGAAATTACTTTTGCAATTTTTAGAAGTTCAACACAAAAGAAAATGGAAGAGAAAGTTAACGAACTAATAAATAAAATAAAAGAACAAATGATTACTTATGGAATAGAAAATAAAGAATACGAAGAACAAAACGATAAAATAATAGCAAAATATAAAGAAGTATTAAAAAAGATGTATACAGAATATGAAAATAGTATTATAAGTATACAACTAGAAATGCAAGAAGCAGAAAGTAATCAAAAAGTAGCTATAGCAGGATTTAAAAAAATTGCAGACATAAAAAGAGAAAATATTGCAGCACTACAAAATAATCCAGTTCAATTACAAAAATACATAGATAAAGAAAATGCATGTATAGTAAAATTTAATGACTATAATACAATATTAGATGAATGTCTAATAGAAACAGAAATGTGTAGAAAAGAATTCTTAAAAGAATTAGATAAAATACATGTTATAACAGAAGAAATGAGACTAGTAAAAAAAGCTAGTAAATTTCAAGAAATCATACAAAAAATAAAAAACGTATTTAATGGAAAAAAATATTATGAAGCATTTTTAAATAACATTGAGCAAAACATATTAAACCTAGAAAGTATAAATGAACCTAAAATAAAAGAAGTAAGCAATCAAAATGTTAAATTTATTGCTACAATTATTGTAATGAGAAAGAAAATAAACAACAGCTTCAAATTAGCTGTGAGTTAGGAGGAAATATGTTAGAAGATTTAGATGTAGTATTTGTAGACAGCCAAATGGTAAATTTAAAATCTTATGAAATAGATATGTTTCAAAGTCAATTAAAAAAAGTAAGAGAAAAAAGAACTCAAAAGATAAGACGAATAGCGAAAGTTATTGATGAATTGAAAGGATAAAAGGTGAGAAAATGGACATAGAAGGATTAAAACAAGAAGGCAAAAATCAACTATTGGATAAATATATCGAAGAATATAATAATATGGGATATATGGACTATATAAACAATAATTTAGTATATTCAGGGTTGCTTTCATACAATATGATGAAAGATTTTATGGGGGGAAGATTTATGGAAGACCCAATAAAATCCATTGCTACATATAGTAAACTTTTTACATCAATGAAAAAAACTGGGAAAGGATTATTCGAATCGCAAGAAGAAGCAGATGAAAGGAAAAGTAAGGCAGAAAAACAAGATTTACAAATAAAATTATTTGGAGCAATACAAGAATATGACCCAGCAACATTTAAAGCAATGTTAAATGGGGATACAGAAGGGTCACAATATTTAGCACAATATATGGAAAATTTAAAAACAATGGATCCAGAAACAATTAGTATCATGGAGCAAGCATTAGAAGAAAAAGATTGGCATACATTTGAAGCAAAACTTGCAGAATGTGTAGATGATGCAAGAATTAGTCAATATATGAGCCAAATGTCCAATATTAATCCAAATGTATATGATGATATGATATATGCTGGTGGAGAAATTGAAAATAACAATGTAACAAGTACAAATCAGATACCAGAAGGATCAGATTTAGAAGCAAGAATAGCAAGTTTGGAAAATACAGTTTATCAATTAACAGAATATATTCAAAGAGAAGGAATACAAGTATCAGAAAATGGCGTAGATTTTGTACAACAAGCAAGAGATAGCGAAGAAAAAGACGATAAATCAAGAGCTATTTATGAAAAAGATGGTGTTAGTATAGAAGTTGCAGAAGGATTAGAAGCAGAACAAAATCAAGAACTACAACATGGACAAGAGTTTGCAGAAGCATCAGAAGAAGTAACGGAAGAAGACTTAGAAATAGCAGAAAAAGAAGTTAAAGAAAGAGATGCTATAACTGAAGATGGAACAGTTTCAATAATTTTAGGAAATTCTAAAAAGATAACAATTAGTGTAGAACCATACATAGCAGGAGATAAAGAAACACAAATGGCACAAGAAGCAAATGAACAAGAACAAATGGCATCAAGAGAAGAAAACTCAGCAAGTACAGAAATAACAGATGATACATCAAGAGTATAATAAGAAACAAATAATAAAATAAAAACACAAACTACGAAAGTTTGTGTTTTTTTATTTTATGGTGCACCAGGAGGGATTCGAACCCCCGACCTCCCGGTTCGTAGCCGAACGCTCTATCCAGCTAAGCTACTGGTGCAAACTTAAAACAATACAATTATAGCAAGTTTAGAATAAATTTTCAATGATTTTTTGAAATTAACTAAACTTTAAAGAGAATCAGAAAAAGAGAAATATAAAAAAACAAGAAAATATTACTAAATACTTGACAATAAAAGTAAAAAATGGTATTCTATAAAGCGTCATGGGTCAGTAGCTCAGTTGGATAGAGCATGCGCCTTCTAAGCGCAGGGTCGGGGGTTCGAACCCCTCCTGGCTCACCAAACCTAGGAAATTTTCCTAGGTTTTTTTATTTTTAAACAAATTAATACAAATAAAAATAAAAAGTTTATTGAAGTTTACATAAATGTATAGTATAATAAAAGTAGGTTTTTGCTCAGAAATGTTGCGACTTAGCTAAGAAGGAGTGGAAAGCGTGAAAAACAAAACCAGGAGGTTTGCTAATCTGAAACACGAAATGTTTCAGGAAAAAGGCAAGGGAAAAAAAGAAGTAGTACGGAAGTTAAATGAAGATGAGGCGGAATACCTCAGAAGCTTTTTTGTTTTGGAGCCTTATCTATATGAAATCCAGTTATATTTTAAACCTGGATTCAACCCGAAGGCAATCAAGGTATCAGGAGTCATAAAAGGACTATATTATGACTACTGGAGAAAACACAAGTTCACAGCTATTAAGCGATTGAATAAGAAAGAACTTAAGTGCTGTGAGGAATTTGGGCTTCACCCAAGGCCCTATAAATACAAGGTGAAATTGAGAACGTAACCATCCAAAAGCAAAACCTAAATTTAGGAGCGAAGTCGCAAAAGTCCCCGCCAAAAGCGGGGGCGTCTTTTTTTATCTAAATTAAATTATTAATATTGTTCAAAATATTTTCAAAACTTTTATAAAGTAAATCAGAATTAGAGATTTCGCAACTATCTGGTAAAAATTTATTATTTATTTCTATTTGAAAACAAGGAATCATACATGTATTAGAAATATAAGCAGATACAGTATTAGGATTAGAAGCAGAAAAAGGATTATCAATTAAAACTGTTGAAAAACCAACATTTTTAAAAGATTCTACCATCATATTCAAAATATCATATCTATCTAAAATATTTTTACCAGAATTTATACCAATGCAAACATCTACTGGTCTTTCATAATACATACTATGGATATCAAAAAGAAATTTTATATTATTTTCAGAAATGAAATCCACAAGTTGTTCTTTATATGTGGATTTTTCATCCCAATTTGGATCATTATTGTAAAATCTAGTCTTATAGATGCAGGAACAGTCAAAAGATTTAGAAATGGATTCAACTAAAAATCGAGTTTTAGTTTCAGCACTTTTAATCTCGCCATTTCTAAGCTGAGGAAAACTATGTGGAGCTGAAAACATTACGATAGAACTATTATCTTCAATATTAAAATCTTCAAAAACATATTTCATATAAACACCTCATATAAATAATATTATACAATAACTTATAGAATATGAAAAATAAAAGTATACAAAAAATAAAAAAAAAACTTGAAATTATAAAAATATTATGCTAATATATATAAGTATCTAATTTCGAGGTGTAGCGCAGTTGGTAGCGCGCGTGGTTTGGGACCATGAGGTCGCAGGTTCGATCCCTGTCACCTCGACCAGCAAGATGCAGAAAAGTGTTGAAATACGTCAATTTCAACACTTTTTATTTTTATCCAAAATTATTGAGTAGTATCTTAAAACGTCTAAAAATAGACATTTTATCATTCAACATTATTTAGACTAATACAGCGTTACAGAGTTTTTGCTAGATAGTATTATGCAAAATTATATTTTATGGTATAATTTGATTTAGATAAATAATAATTAGTAAAGGATATTTAATTATGAAAAAAGAAGAACTTGAAAGGAGAAATTATTATGTCAAAAAAAGAGGAAAGATTTGAAAAAGTTTATTCACAAGGGGCTGTAAATGTAATTGAAGTTTGGGTAGATAAGGAAACAGGAGTTAATTATATTTATAGACAATCAGGATATTCTGGAGGAATGACAGTTTTAATAGATAGTACAGGAAAACCAGTTATTACTAAAGAATAATGATAACATACAATTTAGAGAATGAAAAATAAGAAAATAGTGAAAAAATAGTTAAATTATAAAATGATAGATTAGTTTCAATAACTAATCTATTTTTTTTGAAAAAAGAGTATTGACAATGATTTTTAAATTTTTTAAACTTAGTTTAATAAATAATAAGGAGCAACTAAATATGGAAAGAAAACAAATAGTAATATTCGGAGGATGCTTTAATCCTCCATTAAATTCACACTTTTCACTAGCTCAGCAAATAATAAATGAATATGAAAATATAGAACAAATAATATTTGTACCAGTTAATAGTAAATATCAGAAAGCAGATTTAATTAGTAATGAACATAGATATAAAATGCTAAAATTAGCTTGTGATAAAAACGAAAAATTCGATGTATCAAGAATAGAATTAGACAGTCCAAGACCACTATATACAATAGAAACATTAAGAATCTTCCAAGAAACATATTCAAAATATCAAATAGCATTTATAATTGGAAGTGATAATCTAAAAGAAATAAATACTTGGGAAAAAGCCGAGGAACTTACAAAAGATTTTAAGATTTATGTACTAGAAAGAGATAAAGACAATATAGAAGAAATTTTGAAATCGAATGGATTTTTAAATAAAAATAAACAAGCATTTATAAAAGCAAAAGATAATATAACCAGTAATTTAAGTTCAACATTTGTAAGAAACAAATTAAAAAATGGTAAAAGTGTTAGATATTTAACTACAGATGAAGTTGTATCCTACATAGAAGAAAATAAGCTATACAAATAAGGAGAACAAAAGTCATGTTAGAGAAAGAAAAATTAGAGCAAGAAATGAATAATGCAATAAAGTGGATAAAACAATATGTACAAAATGCAGGCGCAAATGGAGTTATAATAGGAAATAGTGGAGGAAAAGATTCTGCAACAGTTCTTGCTATGGCAAGTAAAGCAATTGGAAAAGAAAAAATACTTGCAGTATCTATGCCATGTAATTCACAAAATAGTGACATTGAAGATGCAGAGTTAGTAGCCAAAAATTTTGGCGTAAAAAATATTAAAGTAGATTTAAGTAATACTTATAATGGAATGGAAAGAGAAATAAACTTAAAATTAGATCAAAATTTATCAAAAGAATCTACAATTAATATTAAACCAAGACTAAGAATGACAACTCTATACGGAATTGCACAGACTTTAGGATATTTAGTGATAGGAACGGGAAATCTTTGTGAAAGTATGGTAGGATATACAACAAAATGGGGAGACAATAGTTCAGATTTTAATCCAATAGGAAATTTTACAGTAAAGGAAGTACTAGAAATAGGTAAGATATTAGGTGTTCCAGAAAAGATACTAAAAAAGGCACCAAATGACGGACTAGGTTTAGAAACAGATGAAGAAAAAATGGGGATAAAATATAGTCAAATAGAGGAAATGATAGAAACAGGAAGTACAGAAGAAAAAGCAAAAGAAGAAATAATAAAAAGATACAAAAGTTCAAAACATAAAAGAAGTCTTGTAGCAGTTTATACATTTGAAAGAAGGAACTTATTAAAAGAAAAAGAGTAATTTATTTTTATGACGAACACTTTAATAATGCTATAATATAGCAGATATTAAAGTGTTAAATTTTTTGATATAAAAAATTTAATAAAACTAAGATAAAATTAATATAACTATACTAATATCAAAGAGAATTCACACTTACAAAACTGTAATTTTATAATGACCATGAAGTTGTTATAATGTTATCAGAAAGGAAGGATTTATATGCAAGTTTTAAAATTAGATAACGTCAAAAAATATTATGGAGTAAATACTAATATTACTAAAGCAGTAGATGGAGTTAGTTTTGATATTAATGAAAGCGAATTTGTTGCAATAATGGGAGCTTCTGGAAGCGGAAAAACAACACTTTTAAATTGTATTTCTACTATTGATAATGTTACAAGCGGAAATATATTTGTTGGAGATGAAAATATAACAAAAATAAAAGAAGAACAGTTAGCAGATTTTAGAAAAAATAATTTAGGTTTTATTTTTCAAGACTTTAATTTATTAGATACATTAACTATTGAAGAAAACATTGCACTTTCACTAATAATTAATAATGAAAATGAAAACAACATAGATAAAAAGGTTAAAGAAATTGCAATTAAACTAGGAATAGAAGACATTCTAAAAAAATTCCCTTATGAAGTATCAGGAGGGCAAAAACAAAGATGCGCTTGTGCTAGAGCTTTAATAAATAAACCTAAAATTATTTTAGCAGATGAACCAACTGGAGCATTAGATTCTAAAGCAGCAAGAATGCTACTTGAAGCAATGAGAGAAATGAACGAAAAGTTAAAAGCAACTATATTAATGGTTACACATGATTCTTTTAGTGCTAGTTTTTGTAAAAGAGTAATATTTATAAAAGATGGGAAAGTATTTAATGAAATTATAAAAGGAGAAAAAACAAGAAAAGAATTCTTTAATGAAATACTTGATGTTCTTACACTTCTTGGAGGAGGTGTAGAAGATGTTAAGTAAATTAGCAGTAAGAAATGCTAAAAGAAGTATCAAAGATTATGTAATATATTTAATTACAGTAACACTTTCTTTTTCACTGATATTTGCTTTTAATTTAATAAGCAATTCAAAACAAGTATTAGAACTTAACTCTATAATGGAAAATTTTAAATATGCAATGTATTTTGCAAGTGCATTTATAATCTTAATTGTTTGCTTTTTAATTAATTACACAACAAAATTTATGTTTCAAAAGAGAAGCAAAGAATTTGGTACTTACGAGTTATTAGGGATTACGAAAAAAGACATTACAAAAATATTCACTTTAGAAAATATCATATTAGGATTTTTTGCTTTACTAATATCTATTCCAATAGGATATATTTTTAGCATATTAATGTCTAGCATAATTATGAATATTTTTGAATTGCCTGAGCTTGTCAAAATAGACTTTGGAAAAACACCAATATTATTATCAGTTTTATATTTTATAATTATTTATATTTTTGTATTATTTCTTGCGAAAAAAAGAATAAAGAAAATGAAAATACATGATTTACTTTATTTTGATAAGAAAAATGAAGAAAAAGTTCATAAGAAAAAAGCACATAGAAATGTTATATTTATCATATCACTATTTATGGGAATAGTAGCTTTAGTTCTTTTTAGAAAACAATTTGTTTCAGTTGGAAAAGAACCGTCAATTGCTATTATATTTTTAAGTACAATATTAATAATAATTAGCATTTATGGTGTTACAATTACACTATCGGATTTCATTTTAAATTTTATTTTAAAAAGAAAAAGCTTAAAATATAAAGGAGATAATCTATTTATTGCAAGAACATTTTCTTCTAAAGTAAAAAGTATGAGCTTTACTTTAGGTACTATAACAGTTTTAATTACACTAACACTAGTTGTTTTAAATATATCTAGTTTATTTAAAGGAATGTTTGAATATCAAATTGATTTAGCTTGTCCATATGATATTGCAATGGAAATAGATGAAGGAACAGCTGATAAATTTATAGACTTTATCAAAGAAGAATACACTATAGAAGAAAAAATAATTTATAATGGATATGAAGATAAAAATAATAGTATTAAAAATACTTTAGACTATGGTTGGAGAGATAATGATAGAGTAATTAAATTAAGTGATTTTAATAAGCTTCTAGAAATGAAAGGTAGTAAGCCAATTTCTTTAAAAGATGATGAATATTATTTAAATGTTACAAAAGAATATAAAGAAGATATTTTTAAATCTAGTTCTAAATTAAAAGAAATAACTTTATCTAATGGAATAACCCTAAAGCAAAAGGAATTTTCAAGTGAAGGATATACTTTTTCATGGGGAGCAGGTTATGGATATATTACTGTTGTACCAGATATAGCAGTAAAAGATTTAGATATTATAGAAACACATTTAATTGTAAATACAAAAGAAAAAACAACAGAAGAATTTGCAAGAAAATTAAAAAAATTTTATATTATTGAATTTGATGACGAGTTCGATAGTGAAAATAAAAATGAAGATGGATATGACATTACTTATAGTATTATTAATCTTGAAGTAAGAGGAGAAAATGAAGCAATGAATAAAGGCTTTATGACAATAACTGCTTTTGTATGCTTTTATTTAGCATTAATTTTCACAGCTGTAGTTGGAACAATTTTAGCAATTCAATCTCTTAGTGACTCAACACAATACAAATATCGTTATAATGTTCTAAACAAACTAGGAGTGAGAGAAAGCGAACTTAATAAAATAATATTTAAACAGTTAATAGTATTCTTTATATTTCCTCTTATCTATCCAGTAGTAGTTAGCTTTTGCACAATATCTTCCATGAATAAGATTTTTCAAATAGCTTTAATAAATGAATTTATTTATTTAGGATATTTCTTTATTAATTTAGCTATATTCCTATTAATTTATATAATATACTTTTTAGCAACATACTTTGGATTTAAAAGAAATATTGAAAAAGGTTAGATTTATATATCTAACCTTTTTGTAGTATAATAGATACAAGTTTGAGGTGAAAGAAATGAATATTGTAATAGTAGAAGATGATAAAATTTTACGAGAAAAATTATCATTATTTCTAGAAAATAATGGATATAACACAATAAGTATTATCGATTTTAAAAATGCATATGAAGAAATATTAAATATAAATGCTGATCTTATATTATTAGACATTAATTTACCATATAGTGATGGCTTTGAAATATGTAAAAAAGTAAAAGAGAAGTTTCAAGTACCAATTATCTTTGTTACAAGTAGAGATACAACACAAGATGAAATAAAAAGTATTCAAGTTGGTGGATTTGATTTTATTACAAAGCCATATGATAAAACAATGCTACTTGAAAAAATAAAAAGAGCATTAAAAATAAATAATCCATTGAACTACAGGGATTTAACTAAGAACGGATATACATTGGATTTACATTTATCATTATTAAAACATCAAGATAAAGAGATAGAACTTACTCGTAATGAATTTCGAATTTTATATTACTTTTTTATAAATTCAGATAGAGTTATAACTAAAGAAGAATTATTAGATAAACTATGGAATGATAAGTATTATTTAGATGACAATATATTAGCAGTTAATATTAATCGTTTAAGAAAAAAAGCAAAAGAAATAGGAATAGATAATTTATTATCTAATGTAAAAGGAGAAGGATATAAACTATGAATTTTATAAATTATATCGAAAACAAAATATTTTATATATTGTTTCAACTTCTAACGATTATCACATTATCCGTTATGTTAAATATAGCAAATGTTAATAAATATTATGTAATATACATTGCTGTATTACTAATGTGTTTACTTATAATTTATTTAATAATAGACTATTTTATTATTAAAAAAGAAAACAAAAAAATTATTACCATAGTTGATGATTTAAATGAAAAATACTACATATCTGAAATATTACCTAAATCTAATAAGTTAGAAAACAAAGCATATAGATATGCCTTAAAAAGTGCATGTAAAGCTATGAATGATAAACTAGGAAAACTAGAACAAGAAAAATTGGAATATCAAGAATATATAGAAAGCTTTGTTCATGAAATAAAAACACCAATTTCAGCATTATCACTTTCATTAGATAATGAAAATGAATTAGAGTTAAAAAATGAAGTGAATAAAATAGATTTATTGGTAGAACAAATATTATATTTTGCAAGAAGCAATAACACGGAAAAAGATTATTTTATAAGAAAACTATGCTTATCAGAGTTAGTTCACCAAGTAATTTTGAAATATAAATACTATTTATTAAACAATAAAATAATACTAGATATTCATGATTTAGAAGAAGATATATACACAGACGAAAAATGGCTTATTTTTGTAATATCACAAATCATTCAAAATAGTATAAAATATTTAGATAAAGCCAAAAAGAAAATAGAGATATTTAGTCAAAAAGGTAAAGACAATGTCATATTAACAATTAAAGACAATGGCTGTGGAATAAAAGAATCAGATTTAATTAGAGTTTTTGAAAAAGGATTTACTGGAAGTGATAGAACAAAATCAAAGTCTACAGGTATGGGATTATATTTATCAAAGAAAATTTGTAACAATCTAGGATTAGATATAGACATTACATCTAAGCATCAAGAAGAAACAACAGTAAAAATAATAATACCAAAAAGCAATTTTAATCATTTGCATTAAAGAAATAAAAGACTAACAAAAGTTAGCCTAAAAATCAGATAAAGAATCTTCAATAACGTCAGAAACTTGCAAGACATCTTCGTTATCAGGCTCGATAAAGAAGAAAGGTAGTCCATTGGTGGCATCTTTATATAAAGATACATGAACAGTTCCTACTTTTTCACCATGAATTTTTGTACGCCTAAACTTAATAACTTTTCCCATTTCTACCTCCTTTAATTTGTGATAATTATACTAACATATCAAAAATGAGAAAAACAATAATTTAAAGATGAGATACGTTAAAACAAGACAAACGGGATAGCACATTATAAAGAATATGTCAAAAACATGCAGTTGAAAAAAAGCTCGAAATACTATATAATATACAAAAATTTAAAGTATAAAGGAGAAATTATGGACGGAAAGTTACTTATACTTTGTGATGAAATGCCAGGAACACATAGCGATGGGCATAAAGAATACAAAATAAGAGATAGCAGATTTTTAGTAGCGCCAATGAGGTATCCTGAAGATGACCCAGAAAGAATTTTTATATCATGGGATTCAATTATACCAGAAGACAGAAGCTTTATAGAGCAATGCACGCATTATGCTAAATTTACAGAAAAACCACAAGACCCATTATTTAGTATCTCAAGAAAAGGAAGTACAGATCCAGCAGAAGGAACCCTAAAAGATAGTATACAAGAAGCAAGCTACTATGAAACCTTTGAAAGAAATTTAAGCTACCTATATGATTTAATGAAACGTGGAGAAGACTGGCAAGGAGAGGCTATCGAATTAGGAGTACAATATCCTTTAGATGCAAACGAGCGATTTTTTAGTGAGCTTACAAAATTAATTAATAGTAATGGAATTGTAGCAATATTACCATGTTTTTCTCAAGATAGGGAAGGAATGGATATTACTAGATATAGAAAAGAAATGCTAGAAGTTTGGAAAAATAGAAATGAAATGAGAAGAAAAAGCGGATTCAGAAGACCAGATGAATATTCAAGTGTAAATGTTTTAGATTTTGAAACATATTCAGACTTTGGAGAAATTTTATATGGTAGATCTTCAGAAGAAATTATGAAAATTTATAGTATGCCAACATTCGGAGAACCAAGCGGTAATAGAAGTCATAATGAAGGACCAGAATTATAATATTATAAAAACAAAGTAAGTATTTACTTTGTTTTTTTATGTTATAATACCAATATGAGGTGAAAATATGAACGAAAATTTAGTTATGAAATATTTTGAACTATTATACCCAGATTTTGATAATATGGAGCCACATGAGCAGTATATAGCAGCAGGTGATGAAATATTTATTAGAGAGAATTTAGACGAAATAGATAAATATTATCAAGAGTGTAAAAAATCAGGAACATACGCACAAGATTCAGGAAAAAGTGATAGTGAAATTATTAGACTAGCAGTAATGGAAAATAAAGCTGAAGAATATTTTAAAATGCTACATCCAGAATTTGAAAGCTTAAACCCAGCAGAACAATTTGCAGTGCTAGATGATAAAATGTTTATAATAGATAACATAGAAGTAATAGATACATATTACAGAGCCTGCCAAGCACCAGACACATATGCACAAGAACAAGGATTTACTGATAAAGAAATTCTTCAACTTGCAGTTGAAGAAGAAAAAGCAAGAAAACAAGAAGAATTACAACAAAGTAATAATGGAGAAGCAAGAATAACTTTAACAGATATAGAAGAAGCAACACAAGGAACTAGAATAGAAAGTTTTAAACAAGCGACAAAAGATATAAAAGAAGCATCAAAAGAAGAACCAGAAAAAAATACTAAAGATGGTGTTTCCATAGATGATTAATAGGAGGAATGCAAATGAAACAATCAACTAGTGAAGCATATGCAGAGATAGATACGATTTTAAACTTTATGGATTATGAATATATAAAAGAAATACCAGAAAAGTTAAGAAATCTATTTAAAGATAAAAAATCAAATAATTATGAAGTAAATATTAATCCAAATAAGCCACTAAAAGAACAAAATCTAAAAGAAGAATCATTATCTATACTTGCTGTTTTAAATTATAATTATTGGTGTAAAGATGAGTCTAAAAAAGAGAATTTAATAAAAAAATATTTGAAAAAATCTTAAAAATATTTAGAAAATAAAAAGAGGGAGCAGAAATTTTCTGCTCCCTTAAAAAGTACAAAAAATAACTAATGCTAAAACAATAAAACAAAAAATTAAACTATTTTAGATCCAAAAGGCATTAAAGACAATTTAGCAATCTTAAAAAACTGAAGACCAAATGGAATACCAACTATAGTAATACACCAAATACAGCCCCATAACAAGTTATGTAAAGCCATTGGAATACCAAAAAAGATAATCCAGATGATATTAGCAACCAAAGATACTACACCTCCACCATATTCTACATCTTTTCCAAAAGGCCAAAAGGCTAAAGAAGCAAACTTAAAACACTGCACTCCATAAGGTATTCCTATAATAGTAATGCACCAAAGGATACCAGAAATGCACCAACCCAGTCCGCTAAACAAACCTCCAAAAATAAACCAAAGAATATTTCCTAAAATACTCATATAAATTCTCCTTTCAATTAATAGCATTAATTATTTAATGTACATTTTCATATATTTTTTTATATTATAACTTAAATTTTTTATAATTCCTATTGATTCATGTGACAAAATTCTTACAAATTCGTAATCTAAGAAAATTTACAAAAACTATTGCTTTAAATTAAAGTCTAATATATATAATAGTTAAGAAAAATAAAATAGGAGAAAATTATATGAATAGATCTATAACAACACTATTTATGTTAGAATCATTAGATGGAAAAATTAGCAGTGGAGATAGTGATAACTTAGATGCAGATAAAGATTGGTGCAGAATTAACGGTGTAAAAGAAGGACTGCAACAATATTATGATATAGAGCAAACTACAGATTTATTTTCTATAAATACGGGAAGAGTTATGGCTAAAATAGGACTAAATGAAAAAAAAGAAGAGCCTAAAAAAACACCATGTAGTTTTATTATTATAGACAACAAACCTCACTTAAATGAAAATGGAATAGACTATTTATGTAAATGGTGCAAAAACTTATATCTAGTAACTACAAACAAAGATCATATAGTACATAAAATAAAAGATAATTATGAGAACTTAAAAATCCTAGAATATGATAAATTAGATTTAAGCTTATTACTACAAGATTTATTTGAAAAGTATAATATTAACTCATTAATTATTCAATCTGGCGGAAATCTTAATGGATTATTTTTACGAGAAAATTTAATTGATTATGTGAATATTATAATTGCTCCTTTATTAGTTGGAGGAAAAAACACATCAACATTGATAGATGGAGAATCTATTAAATATGTCGAAGAATTAGATAAATTAAAAGCTTTAGAATTATTAGAATGTAATAAACTAAATAATTCTTATATACAGCTTAAATACAAAGTTGTCAAATAAATGTGAGAAAATATAATAGAGGTAGATATTATGAATAAATATATCAAAGAAGTAATATTTGAAAATAAACAAGAACTATATGAAGATTTGACTAAGCTATCAGAGAGCATTAAAAAAATCACATTAAAGAAAAAGCCATTTTTAATTGAATTTACAGGAACAGCAAGAAGTGGGAAAACAACAGCAATAGATTTAATTCAAGATGTTTTTTTAAAAAATGGATTAAAAGTTTTAGTTGTAGACGAAGAATATGTAAAAGTAACTAAAGAAATTAATCATAATAGAAATAAAAAAATGCAAATAGATAGCTTGCAATATACAAATAAAGTAATTGAAGAAAAGCTTATTATTTATGAAGCTACATCAACTCAAGACTATGATATTATTATATACGATAGAGGCGTAAACGATGAGTTTGTTTGGCTAGATGTATTTGATGCAAATGAAAATCAGATAAAAGAATATGATAAAAAATTAGAAAAAAAACACATAGATTTACTAATTATAATGACTTGTTCTAGTGATACAAGTCTAAAAAGAAAATATTTAAATTCTTTATCTATAATGCCGACAAAATGGACAAATAAAGAAACTATGGAAAAATTTTTAAAAGGTTTAGAGAAATCACAACTATATTTCAATAATCATTGCAAAAATATGTATAAGATTGATACAGATGAAGTAGATAAAGTTACAATTGCATTAAATATTTCAAATAAAATAATTGAATTAATAGAAAAAGCAGAGTAAAATCTGCTTTTTTTATTTAAAACTATTTACAAAGTAGAAAAAAGTATTATAATAATAACATATGTTATATAATGAACGTTATCAAAGAGAGGTGAAAACATGCCGCCATTAAAAAAAGTACAAAAAGAAGATATACTTAAAGCTACATTAGAAATATTAAAAAAAGAAGATATAGAAAGTTTAAATGCTAGGAGAATTGCCAAAGAATTAAATTGTTCAGTTCAGCCAATCTACCACAACTTTGAAAATATGGAAGAACTAAAAAAGGCTGCATTCCTAGAAATGCATGGCATATATCAAAGATATATGAAAAAAGCATCTGAAAAAGAAAAGGCTTACAAAGAAATGGGGTTAGCATATATAAAATTTGCAAAAGACTACCCAAAATATTTTAAAGCCATTTTTATGAACAAAACAAACTTTACACCAGAAAGCTTAATCGACAATGATAATACTGGAAATAGTATAATAAAAAAAGGAATGGAATTAACAGGCTTTTCATATGAAGAGCAAAAGAAATTTCATGTAAAAGTATGGATATTTACACATGGAATAGCGACTTTATTAGCTACAAATACAGTCAAGATGTCAGATAAAGAAATTGATGAATTGTTAGAAACTACTGTTAGAGCAATGCTAGTAGGAACAAAGAAAGGATAGACTATGGAAAACGTTATAGAAGTTAAAAATTTAACTAAAGAATATAAAAACTTAAAAGCAATAGATGACTTGTCTTTTGAAGTAAAAGACGGAGAAATTTTAGGCTTATTAGGACCAAATGGAAGCGGAAAATCAACAACAATTAACTGCATATTGTCTTTATTAAAATTTAAAAAAGGAAGTATAAAAATTTTTGGAAAAGAAATGACACCAGATGCATATGATGTAAAAGCTAAAATAGGAGTGATTTTTCAAGAAGTAGCAATATTTGAAGAGCTTACAGTATATGAAAATATAGATTATTTTTGCGGTCTATATATTAAAGATAAAAAAACAAGAAAACAATATATAGAAGAAGCAATAGAATTAGTTGGAATAGGAGAATTTAAAAAATTCTATCCAAAACAATTATCAGGAGGTCTTTTAAGAAGATTAAATATTGCTTGTGGAATAGCACATAAACCTAAATTAATATTCTTAGATGAACCTACAGTAGCAGTTGATCCACAAAGTAGAAATAATATATTAGATGGAATAAAAAAGTTAAGAGATAATGGTGCAACAATAGTATATACAACGCATTACATGGAAGAAGCAGAAATTTTATGTAATAGAATTATAATTTTAGACAAAGGTAAAATTATAGCAAGTGGATCATCAGACGAATTAAAGAAAAAAGCTAATATAGAAGAAAAAATAACAGTAGAAATTCAAGAAATAGATAATTCAAAAATAGAAGAAATAAAGAAATTTGAAAATGTAGAAAATGTAAATTTCAATATGAATACATTAGTAGTTACTTATAAAAAAGGCAAAAATAATTTAGGAGAATTAATAGATTATTTAAAAGATAATAAAGTAACTTATAGTAAAATTTTCTCTGAAAGACCAACATTAAATGACGTATTTTTAGAGTTAACAGGAAAGGAATTAAGAGATTAATGTTTAGACATAATTTTAAATATTCACTAAAAGTATTATTTAAGAATAAAGCATTAATATTTTGGACTTTTGCCTTTCCAATAATATTAGGAATATTCTTTAATATGGCTTTTTCAAATATAGAAAATAGCGAAAAATTAAAAGTTATTGATATAGCAATAATTGATAATCAAGAATTTAATGAAAATGAAATTTTTAAACAAGTATTTCAAAATTTAAGCGACGAGAAAAATGAAAATAGAATGTTTAATACTAAATATGTCAGCTTAGAAAAAGCAAAAGAAATGCTAAAAAACGAAGATATAACAGGATATATTTTATTCGAAAATAAAGAAGCAAAGATAACAGTAGGCTCAAGTGGTGTAAATGAAACTATACTAAGATATGTAGTAGATGAGATACAAAGTAATTCTGAAATTGTACAAAATTTAGCAAATAAAGAAATAGAAAAAAATATAAGCAAAAACAATTTTAATATAGACTATGAAAAAATTTATGCAGATTTATCAGAATTAATAGAAAATCAGGATACAAAATTAAACAATATTTCAAATAAAAATCTAAGTTATACGATGATTGAATACTATACACTTATAGCTATGACGTGCTTATATGGAGGAACCATATCAATGTATATCACTAACTATAAGTTAGCTAATATGAATAGTGTAGGAAAAAGAACATCAATATCACCAATACAAAAAGGGAAAATGCTATTAGGAAGCCTACTTGCAAGTTATGTTATACAATTATTAGGTATAGCAATATTATTTATCTTTACAGTATTTGTACTAAAAGTAGATTTTGGAAGTAATTTACCACTTATAATATTATTGGCATGCATGGGATCATTTGCAGGACTAACATTAGGTGTAGCAGTTGCAACACTAATTAAAACAAACGAGAATACGAAAATAGGAATTTTAATAGCAGTAACCATGCTAGGGTGTTTCTTATCAGGAATGATGGGAATAACAATGAAATATGTTGTAGATACGAATGCGCCTATTATTAATAAAGTAAATCCAGTTAGCATGATAACTGATGGATTTTATTCACTTTATTATTATGATACATTAGAAAGATATTTTTTCAACATAGTTAGCTTACTAATCTTCTCTATAGTAGCAATAGCTATATCTTATAGAGGATTAAGGAGGCAAAAATATGACAGTATTTAAAACTTTTTGGAAAGTGGCAAAAAAATATAAAGGAACAATAATTTTATATACAGTAATGCTGATTGTTTTTGGCGCACTTAACATGACTACAGGTGATAATCAAACAAACTTTGTAGACAGTAAGCCAGACATTTTAATTATTAATAATGATGAAGAAATAGGAATAACTAAAAATCTGATTGATTATATAAAAGCAAATTCAAAAATCAAAGATATCAAAAATGATGAAGAAGCCATAAATGATGCACTATTTTATAGAGATGTAAATTATATAATCTATATACCACAAAATTATAGACAAGACGTATTAAATGGAAAAAATCCAGAAATAAATATAAAATCAACAGGTGACTATCAAGCAAGTCTGGCAGAAATGACACTAAAAAGATACATAAAAATACAAAACACATATGGAAGTAAAATTCAAGACGAAGCGGAATTAATTAAATCAATAAATAATAACTTATCAAAAAAATCAGAAATACAAATAACATCAAAATTAGATGCAAAAAAATTGCAAAGTCAAGCTCAATATTTTAATTTTGCAACCTATAGTATAATGGCAATAGTTATATTTGTAGTAAGTATAGTGTTATCAAGTTTTCATGAAAAAGCAATAAATAAAAGAAGCATAATAAGCAGTATGAATTATAAAAAACACAATAGAATGCTATTATTAGCAAGCTTTATTTATTCAAGTATTGTATGGGCTTTCTTCACAATAATAGGAATAATATTAGTAGGAGAGATTATATTTACACCAAGAGGAATAATATATATGCTAAACTCATTTATATTTACTTTCTGTTCATTAACAATAGCACTACTAATAAGTACATTAATAAACAACAAAGAAGCAATAAGTGGAATAATAAATGTAATAGCACTAGGATCATCTTTTCTTTGTGGAGCATTTGTTCCAGCAGAATGGCTACCAGATACAGTATTAAAAATAGCACATATTTTGCCAGCATATTGGTATATAAATTCAAATGACTTATTAAAAACAATGGAAATTATTAATATAGAAAACTTAAAACAAGTATTTATAAATATGATAGTAGTAATAGGTTTTTCAATAGCTTTCGTAATTATAAATAATTTAGTTTCTAAAAGAAAACAAAAAGTAGGATAATATAAAAGAAAAGCACTCCACTAGCGCAGAAGATACGCTGGTGGAGTGCTTAAACATTTTATGAAGCTTTTTTGTAGATGTCGCTGCAGTCTTTGATATAGAAAAGCGGGCGACTGAATTGTTTCAAGCCATACGTGAAAGGCACATCATAGAGCTTGCACAGATACATAGTACCTTTAATATTGCGGAGCTCATAGCCATAGGGTATGGAAAGAGTAGACGGGTCGCCTTCAAAGCCGAGTCCATCCTCATCATAATTGGGTAAATAGTGGAATTTGCTGGCAAAATCAAAATTACGCCACCACAATTCCGAATACGCCTTTTTAACTACACTTTTCAACATTCCCTTCATAACATTTCCTCCATAGATCTTACAACTAGTTATTCATAAAATTTGGAGGATAAACTCTCCAAATCTTATGATCGAAGAGTTTAACAACTCAATACGTAATTTAATTATAGCATATTTAAGAAAAAAATAAAAAAATATACAAAAATAATTACTTGCTTTTTAATTTTTATAATGATTAAATAAATAAAAAGTTTTTAAAGAGGAAAAAAATGAATTTTTTAATTATATTTATAGAAGGTATGGCATCTTTTTTATCTCCATGCGTATTACCAATGTTACCAATGTATGTATCATATTTTGCAGGTCAAGATAAAAATTTAAAGAAGACTATTATAAATTCTTTAGGATTTGTTTTAGGATTTACAATTATATTTGTTTTATTAGGAATATTTGCCAGTACATTAGGAAAATTAATAACAGCTAACAGCAAATATATAAATATATTATTTGGAAGTATTATTATATTATTTGGAATGCACTACATGGGAATTTTAAATATAAAAATATTAAATAAATCTAAAGGAATAAAGAAAAATAAAGATAATTTAAGCTTTTTTTCAAGTATAATATTTGGAATAATTTTTTCAGTATGTTGGACACCTTGTGTAGGAGTATTTTTAAGTAGTGCATTAATGATGAGTGCTACATCAGAAAATATACTAAAAGGAGGCATGATGCTACTTATTTACTCAATTGGATTAGGAATACCATTTATAATAACTTCTATATTTTTAGAAAGACTAAAAGATACATTTAATAGTATAAAAAAACATTATAATATAATAAATAAAATAGCAGGAATAATATTGATATTTAGCGGAATATTAGTGATTTTTTAGGAGGGAAAATAGATGGATAAAAAGAAAAAATTAATAATTGAAATTATAATATTTATATTAGCATTATTGGCTATAACATTTGGTTATAACTATTTAATAAATCAACTTACAGAAGAAGAGGGAAAAGACATTTCAAAAAATATTAATGACGAAAACATAGAAATAATGGAAATTAAGAATACCGAAGAGTTTGAAAAGGAAGTAATTAATTCAAACCAAACAGTATTTATTGATTTTTATGCAACATGGTGTAAACCATGTAAAATAATGACTCCAATAATTGAAGAAATAGCGAAAGAATATAAAGAAATTAAATTTGTAAAAATGGATATAGATAAAAATGAAGAATTAGCAATAAAATATAATATAATGAGCATACCTACAATGATGATAATAAAAAACGGTGAAGTAAAAAAGACATTTATAGGAATAACAGATAAACAAAGTATAACTAAAGAATTCTAAATTGTATTTAAAAGAATATTATGATAAAATAAAAGCAAAATAAAAGTAAAAGGAGAAAGTAATTTGGCAGTAAAATTAAATGAGAATAAAGAAATTGTGGATACAATTAAAGAGGGACTGAAAAAAACTGGTGGATATTGTCCATGTAGAACTGAAAAAACAGAAGACACAAAATGTATGTGTACAGAATTTAAAGAACAAATAAAAGATCCGAATTTTGAAGGTTATTGCCACTGTATGCTTTACTATAAAACAATTGATTAAAGGAGAAAAATATGAGTGAAAAAGAATTAGATTCAGGTAATTTTAATGAAGAAATAAATAACACAGAAAAATTAGTATTAGTAGATTTTTATGCAACTTGGTGTGGACCATGTAAAATGTTAGCACCAGTTGTTTCAGAAATAGCAGAAGAATATAAAGAAAAACTTGAAGTATATAAAGTAAATATAGACGAAAATCAAGAATTAGCATTAAAATATGATATTATGAGTATACCAACTCTAATGTTTTTTAAAAACGGAGAAGTAGTAAATACAAGCGTTGGCTTCCGTTCAAAATCAGAATTAAAAGATACAATAAATAATTTAGTATAGAAATTTATTAAAAGCAAGTAACAAAATAATTACTTGCTTTTATGTTATAATAAGTTAAACAAAAGTAATTTACAAGGGAGATAATGGATGATAAAGAAGATTCTTGAAATTCAGAATTTAACAAAATATTATGGAAAAATATTAGGTGTAGAAAATATAGCACTTCAATTAGAAGAAGGAGAAATTTTTGGATTTATTGGACCAAATGGAGCAGGAAAATCAACCACAATTCGTTCTATTATGAACTTAATTAACAAAACAAGTGGAAAAGTTTTAATAGAAAATAAAGAATTTAATAAAGAGAATATAGAAATAAAAGAAAAGATAGGATACTTACCAAGTGAAATCAATCTGTATGATGACTTAACAGTAAAAGAAATGCTAGATTATCATGAGAGTTTTTACAAAAAGGATATACATAAAAGAAGAGCTGAATTAGTAAAGAAATTTGAGTTAGATGAAAAAAAGAAAATAGAAGATCTATCATTAGGAAATTTAAAAAAAGTAGGAATTATTTTAGCATTTATGCATGAACCTAAATTACTAATTTTAGATGAGCCAACAAGTGGACTTGATCCAATTATGCAAAATATATTTTATGATTTATTAAAAGAAGAAAAAGCAAAAGGAAATACTATATTTTATTCAACTCATATATTAAACGAAGTACCTAAAATATGCGACAGAGTAGGAGTTATAAAAGAAGGTAAATTAATAAAGATTGAAAAAATAGAAAACCTTATAGATAAAAGTTTAACACATATTACAATAACTTCTAATCAAGTAAAAGAAATAAAAAAAGATTTAAACATAAATACTATTTTAGAAGAGGAAAAAACAATTAAATTTGCAAATAATTTCTCACATGATAAATTAATAAAACAACTTTCAAAATACAAAATTGATAGAATTTTAATTGAAGAAGCAACACTTGAAGATATGTTTTTAAATTATTATCAATAGGAGGAAGAAAATATGTTTAAAAGAGAAATGAAAATAAATTTTAAAAGTTTTGTAATATGGACAGCTATTTTAATAGGTCTATTCCTAGTAGTATTTTTAGTTTATCCATCCATAATTGATAGTGAAAATGTAGAAATGATAGACTCTATGATGAAAATATTTCCAGAAGAGATGCTAAAATCCTTCAATATGGATATTTCAAGCATAGATACAGCTTTGGGATGGCTAAAATCAGAAGGGTTTGTGTTTATACTTTTAATAACAGGAATTTATAGTGGAATATTAGGTTCTAATATATTATTAAAAGAAGAAAGTGATAAAACAATAGAATATTTAAATAGCTTACCAGTAACAAGAAAAAATATTGCAACAAATAAAATAATATGTGGAATTTTTTATATTATTTTAATGGTTATAATAGTTGGAATATTTAATTTTATTGGATTAACTTTGAGTGGAGACTTTGATAAAAAGTCATACATATTGTTAAGTATAACACCAATATTTTCGTCAATAGTTATATTTTCAGTATGTTTATTTTTATCAACATTTACACACAAAACAAAGAAAACACTTGGAATAAGTTTAGGTATAGTATTTGCAAGCTATTTTCTGAATATCATATCAGAATTAGGCGAAAAAACAGAATTTCTAAAGTACATATCAATTTTTACATTGGCAGATGTCCGAAATGTAATTATTAATATAGCCATTAATCCGATTATGGTTATATTATCAGTATCAGTTACATTGATATTTATACTGCTTACAATAGTTCGTTATAATAAAAAAGAACTTGTATAATACTTCTTAATTCATGATATGCCACGATTCATTTTTTATTATAATAAGTTTTGAAAAATAGTTTATATTTTAGGAAGATATTAAGAAATTAATATCTTTTTTAATATGACATAGTATTGTCATATTAATATGTTATAATATCTGTAGGAGGAAGTTATGCAAGTAAATAATAGATTATTTGAAATAGTATATATATTAATGCAAAAGAAAAAAATAACAGCAAAAGAATTAGCTGAAAAGTTTGAGGTATCTACTAGAACTATATACAGAGATATAGAAAGCTTGAGTAGAGCTAAGATACCAATTTATTCAAGTAAAGGAAAAGACGGAGGAATAGGAATATTAGAAGAATATGTACTAAATAAAACAGTTCTATCAGAAGAAGAACAGAATCAAATTTTATTTGCGTTACAAGGAATGAAAAAAATAGCTGGAGAAGATAAAGACATTTTAGAAAAAATAAGTACAATATTTAATAAAAAAGTCAATGATTGGATTAAAATAGACTTTTCAAACTGGGGAAAAGAAGAAAAATTTGAGTTAATAAAAACAGGAATATTAAATAAAAAACAGCTAGAATTCACATATTATAATTCAAATGGGGATAAAACAAAAAGAATTGTAGAACCACTGCAAATATGGTTTAAAGATAAATCATGGTACCTAATAAGTTACTGTAAATTAAAAGAAGACTACAGAATATTTAAAGTTGCTAGAATGAAAGAAATTAAAGTATTAGAAAAGCATTTTGAAAGAGAATTACCAAAGGAACAAAAAGAAGAAAAATACAAACTAAAAAATATAGTACTTGAATTAGAAATAAGCAAAGAAATGGCATACAGAGTATATGATGAATTTGAAGATAATGAAATAACTAAAAATGAAGATGGTAGCTTTAGGGTAAAGGTAGAATATCCTGAAACAGATTGGATTTATGGGTATATTTTATCTTTTGGAGAGAATATAAAAGTTATTTCTCCAAAAAGAGTAAAAAGCACAATAAAAGTGAGATTAGAAGAAACTTTAAAAAATTATTTGTAAACTTTTTTAATATGACGTACAGTTGTCATATTATCTATTTTATACTTTATTTAAGGAGGGAATAGATATGGCTTTTGATTATAAAAAAGAATATAAGGAATTTTATATGCCAAAAAATAAACCAAGCATTGTAACAATTCCAAAAATGAATTATATAGCGGTTAGAGGAAAAGGAAATCCAAACGATGAAAATGGAGAATATAAAGAATCTATAGGACTTCTATATGCAATTGCATTTACTCTAAAAATGAGCTATAAAGGAACATATAAAATACCAGGATATTTTGAATATGTTGTTCCACCATTAGAAGGTTTTTGGTGGCAAGAAGGTAACTATGGCACAATAGACTATAACCAAAAAGATAAATTACAATTTATTTCAATTATCAGATTACCGGATTTTATAACAAAAAAAGATTTTGACTGGGCTATCAAAGAAGCAACTGAAAAGAAAAAACAAGATTTTTCAAAAGTAGAATTTTTAAGCTATGATGAAGGAATTTGTGTTCAATGCATGCACATCGGTTCATATGATAATGAGCCTACTACAATAGATTTGATGCATGAATATATGGTAGAAAACGGATATGAACTAGACATTACTGACGATAGATTTCATCATGAAATTTATTTAAGTGATCCAAGAAGATGTGATGTAAACAAATTAAAAACAGTAATAAGACATCCAATAAAGAAAAGGAAATGAAAAATATGAATGAATATATAAATTTAACAGTAGATAGTATTGATAAAGAACATATATGTTGTGCAATAGGTGATCCTAAACATCAAAAGGGCGTTGATAATAAAAAAGAATGGATTAAAGGTAAAATAAATGAAGGACATGTATTTAGAAAATTAAATGCTAGAGGAAAAATATTTATTGAGTATGAGCCTATAGAAACAGCATGGGTTCCAATAATTGGTGAAAAATATGAATACATCTATTGTTTGTGGGTAGCAGGAAGTTTTAAAGGAAAAGGAATTGCAAAAGAATTATTAGAATATTCAATAAATGATTCAAAACAAAAAGGAATGAACGGAATTTGCACATTAACTTCTAAAAAGAAAAAGCCTTTTCTAGGAGAAAAGAAATTTTTTGAACATTATGGATTTAAAGTAGTAGATTCCATAGGTGATTATGAACTTTTAGCACTACAATTCAATAGAAATGATACTCCAAAATTTAGTGATAATGCTAAGAAAATGAAAATTGATGATGATAAATTTACTATTTACTATAGTCCAGAATGTCCCTATGTTGAGCATGAAATAGAAGAATTAACAGAATATTCAAAAACAAATAATATTGAAATAAACTTTATAAAAATAGATTCTTTAGAAAAAGCAAAAAATGTACCATGCATATTTAATAATTGGGCAAATTTTTATAAAGGAGAATTTATTTCAAATACTATTTTAAATGCTAATTCATTCAAAAAATTATTGACATAAAACATAAAAAATGTAAATTATTAGTTGCACTTTATAAAAAATATAAAGTGCAACTTAAAGTTGATAGACTTTTTATAAAACTACACTAAAATAAAAGCTAGAGGAGGAGTAATCTAATGAAATTTGGAGAAAACTTATATAATTTAAGAAAAGCTGCTAAAATGAGCCAAGAAAAATTGGCTGAGAAAATGAATGTAACAAGACAAAGCATATCAAAATGGGAAAACGGAGAAAGCTATCCAGAAATGGAAAAAAATGATGAAATTATGCAATATATTTAATTGCAAAATAAATGATTTAGTGCATGAAAATATGAGCGACATAGATTCATTAGATGAAGAAATAAAAATGAGTGTAGTTAAATTTAAAGAAGAAAAGCAAAAGAAAATTAAAGGAATAAGTAAAGCAATTTACATTCTCGCAAGAATAGGAAAAATTCTTTTAACAATAACAATTCCAATTATAGTATTCCTTTTAATAGCAACGCCAATATTTATAAGTAATATTGAAATGAAAGATGGAACAATAATATTTAAAGGTACAAAAGTAGATTAGAAAAATTATTTATCAATATAAATCAAGGCGATACACCATTTACACTAGAAAATGTTAAATTCATAAAAGAAATGGCAAAATTTATGATTGTAGCACTTATCCTGCCAACATGTGGAGGAATAATATTTGAAAAAATATTATACACAGATTTAGATGTAGGTTTTGAGCTATTTGATGTAATTCAAATACTATTCTTATTTGGAATATCATATATATTTGAGTATGAATATGAGATACAACGAGATTCTAAAGGAAAGATGTATGGGGATGAAAATGAATAAAAGTAGTTTTATAAAAGAATTATCAAAAAAAACTAGATATGATGAAAAAACATGTATCTTAATAAATGAAATAATAGAAAAGTATTTTATATTCAATAAAAAGAATAAAGAAAAACTAATTCAAGACTTAAAAAATAATGTCAATTTAAATGAAGATGACGCAGAAAACATATATGATATATCAATAAAAATAATAAAACAAGAAATAAAAAACAAATTAAAACATCCATTTAGAAGTCAAGATTAGTTGTAAAACAATAAGGAACATACAATGATAGTAAATGTAGGTGGAAGAACAGACATAGTAAATTATTATAGCGAATGGTTAATAAATAGAATAAACGAAGGATTTGCCTATTCAAGAAATCCATTATTTCCAGACAATGTATCAAAAATAAGTTTAAAAGCAGAAGATGTAGATTGTTTGATGTTCTGCTCAAAAAATTATAAACCCATGCTAAAATACATGGAAGAAATAAATAAAAAGTATAAAATTATTTGTCACTATACAATAACAGCATACGACAAAGATATAGAGCCCAATGTTCCAAGTATAGATGAGTCTATTAATACATTAATAGAACTTTCAAAAATTGTTGGCAAAGAAAAAATTTTATGGAGATATGATCCAATACTTTTAACTAAAAAATACACAGTAGAAAAACATATAGAAACATTCGAATATATGGCAAAGAAAATAGCACCCTATATTCAAAGATGCGTTTTTAGCTTTGTAGAAATGTATAAAAAACTAGAATATAATATGCCAGAAATTATTTCATTTACCA
>CANBHY010000003.1 GCA_947368535.1 uncultured Clostridium sp.
AGCTTCATATTGTGCTGTTTTCATCTTTATTTTCTTGCTCCTTTCATAAAATACATGTTTATTATACCATTAAATCCCATATAAATCAATAGAAAAAGAGAATTTTTTTAAAAATTGGGAGAACAAAATTTTGAATAGTTATGGAAACCTTTTTATTTGACATAAAAGGCATTTCGTGTAATAATAGATATACTGTATGTGTAAAGAAAGGAGGATTATTTTGAAATTAGAATGTGCAAAATCAATAATTGAATCTATATTATTTGCTGCTGGTAGAGTTGTTAAAATCTCAGAATTAGCAACAATATTAGAAATGACACCAGAAGAAGTTGATTCAATAGTTCAGGCTTTTAAAACAGACTATGAAGAAGAATCAAGAGGAATAGAAATTATTAAAGTTGATGATGGATATCAATTAACAACTAAAAAAGATAATTATGAATATGTTGTTCAAATTTTAGATAATAGAGCTAAACCTTCATTATCTACTGCTGCTTTGGAGACTTTATCAATTATTTCATATAATCCTAGAATTTCACGTGCGGAAATAGATGCGATTAGGGGAGTTAATTCTGACGGAACAATTTATAGATTATTGGAATATAATTTAATTGAAGAAGATGGAAAGCTTGATTTACCAGGAAAACCAACTGCTTATAGAACAACAGAAAGCTTTTTGAAAATGTTTGGATTATCATCTTTAGATGAACTACCCACACTTCCGCGTTATAAACTAGATGAAAATGAACAAATTGTATTAGAAGATATGGATATATCTGATAACCAAAAAAATAATGAGGAGAGTGAATAAATAAATGGGAAATAAAGATAAAGAATTTGTACAAGAGATTACAAATATAGATGAGGATTTTGCAAGATGGTATACTGATATAGTTATTAAAGCAGATCTTGCAGATTATACTGATGTTAAGGGCTTTGTTGCTATAAAGCCTTATGGATATGCTATATGGGAAGCTATACAAAATTATGAAGATAAAAAATTCAAAGAACATGGTGTAAAAAATATTTCGATGCCAGTTTTGATTCCAGAGAGTTTATTAAATATGGAAAGTGAACATGTTGAAGGATTTGCACCAGAAGTTGCTTGGGTTACAATTGGTGGAGAAGAAGAATTAGAAGAAAGACTTTGTGTAAGACCTACATCTGAAACAATTTTTTCTAAAATGTATTCTAAATGGTTAAGTTCATGGAGAGATTTACCATTTTTATATAATCAATGGTGTAGTGTTTTAAGATGGGAAAAAGAAACAAGACCTTTTTTAAGATCTAGAGAATTCTTATGGCAAGAAGGACATACTATACATTCGTCTGCTAAAGAAGCTGAAGAGTTTACTATAGATATGCTTGATGTATATGCAGATACAATCGAAAATTTATTAGCAATACCAGTTTTAAAAGGACAAAAAACTAAAAAAGAACAATTTGCTGGAGCACAAGCTACATATACTGTAGAAACATTAATGCATGATGGTAGAGCACTTCAAGCTGGTACATCTCATTATTTTGGACAAAATTTTTCTAAACCATTTGATATAAAATTCCAAAATAAAGATGGAAAAGAAGAATATGCTTATCAAACATCTTGGGGAACTACTACTAGATTAATTGGTGCTGTGATTATGGCTCATGGCGATAATAGGGGATTAAAACTCCCACCAAGAGTTGCTCCAATTCAAGCAGTTATTGTTCCAATTGCAATGCACAAAGAAGGAGTTGTAGAAAAAGCAGAAGAGTTATATAATAAATTAAATAAAAAATTCAGAATGGAATTTGATGATAGAGATCAATATTCAACAGGTTTTAAGTTTAATGATTGGGAAATGAGAGGCGTTCCTGTTAGAATTGAATTAGGACCTAAAGATATAGAAAATAATCAAGCAGTTTTAGTTAGAAGAGATACTCTTGAGAAAGAAGTTGTAAAACTAGAAAATTTAGAAAACAGACTATCAGAACTTATGGAAGAAATTCAAACTAATATGTATAACGCATGTTTAAAAAATATGAAAGAAAAGACATCTGTTGCTTATTCGTTAGAAGAGATACAAAAGGTCTTAGATGAAAATCAAGGTTTTGTAAAAACAATGTGGTGTGGTTCACAAGAATGTGAAGATAAAGTTAAAGAAGTTACTGGTGCACCTTCAAGATGTATGCCATTTGAACAAGAACATTTGGCAGATACTTGTGCAATATGTGGAAAAAAAGCTGATAAAATGATAGTTTGGGGAAGACAATATTAATAAAAGTTTTATAAAAGGTTAGGTATAAAATGGACAAAAGAAAAAAGATAGAAAACATTTTATTATTTGCAATTTTAACAGTATTAGCTATATTAGTAGTTTTTTTATATAATAAAAATGTTGAAAAATATGAGCAGGAAAAGACCAAAGAAAAAGAACTGGAAGAAGCTAATGTAACTTTGACAGAAATATCTTATGGAAGTGAAATTACGCAGATTGGACATACAGAGGCGCAAAGTTTATTAAATGATTTTATAGTAGCATATAATAATCATGATGGTAAAAGTGTTATATCAATAATGGATATGGTAGCAGGATATATATATGTTGAAGAGGCTGGTCGTGACATCTCTAAATTTGATGAAAACTATGTAAGAATATTGTCTGATCCAGAGAAATATGAGGATATAATTTTAATGAGATATACTTTACCTAAACAGGAGGAAAGTCTAATTGAATCAATTAACAATACTAATGTTAATTTAGAACTTGTAGATAATACAGAAATAGAAGATATTTCTAAATATTCATCTAAAGTAACTGCAAATATTAGAACTTATTCAGAGGCAGAGAAAATAGATCAAGTAGATAAATTAGAATTCTTTTTATTACATAGCAATAATGCTTATTATATAGTTGATTATTATGTAGTTGATGAAAATGGAAATAAAATTCAATAATAAAATCGGTTATTACTTTTCGTAATAACCGATTTTTGTTGTTATATATAGTGTTATATGAATTAGAAAATTGAAAAATGAGTGTAAAGATGATATAATGATATTATGTGAACGTTGAAAACAACCATTGAGATTTCAAGAAAGAGAGGACATAATGAAAAAGAATACGCGCACATTTAACATTTCGCAGGGAGCATGGCTGATGATTTTGCTATTATCTTTGCGAACGATTATTGACATTTTCGAGGACAATTATGTGACAACATTATTGACCAGATTGACTGACGGAGCTACTTCTAAAATAGCAGTATATTTCATTGTGAAATATGGAGTTACTGCTGTAGGTGCGATATTTATTGGCAGATATGTTAAAAAATATGCGTTAAGAGTTTTTAGATTAGGCATGATTTCGACTTTTTTATTTTTTATTGCCTTTATCAATATGAAACTTACAATTTTTTCTATGCTTATAGCTGCTTCATTGCAAGGGTTAGCATTAATAATGTATTATTTACCTTTTGCAGTGATTAATGCAAGTGTAGTGAAAAAATCGGAACGCCATAATTATTCTGCTAAAAATAGTATTGCAGGGAAGATACTTGGAATGATTACCCCGATTACGTTCGGAGCAATAATTGCTAAAACAAATTATTTTACAACTGGGATAGTTATTTTGAGTGTTATAGTTTTGGAATTGGTGGCGGCTAGCTTCATTAAAAATGCCAAATCAGAAGAACACGAGCGGTTTGAATTTGCCTTTTTTCTTAAGATGTTTGTAAAGAAAGATGCAAATAAATTGTTTATTGTTATGATGGTTTGCAAAGGTATTTCACTTATGGGAGCGCAACGGCAGTTAATTAATATGCTAATCTTCAATCAGTATGGAAGTGAATTTCAGCTCGGAAAAATTGCGTCTTTAGTTTCTGTATCATCAATTGTATTAGTAGCTCTTTTTGGAAAGCATGCAACGCCCAAAAAATATAAAAGTATTTTGGGTGTTACAGCAGGAATCCAATTAATTACAGTAATATTTCTAATGGTTAATACAAATACGATTTCTATTGTATTGATGAGATTTGCTTTTGATGCAGTGGTTGGAATTATTGGGCTGATTGCCGAAAATTACTTATATGGATTAGCAGTAGCAAATGCTGAGTATAAGACAGAATATATGGTTTTGACGGAGGTCCTGTCGAATGCAGGAAGAATTTTAAGTTGGGTATTAGCAATAATTGTATCTGTGATAAGTACACAAAACTCTATGTCAATTCCTATTGCAATTTCTGTCATAAATTTAGCTTTCATGCTTATGGTTATAATGCTTACAAAAGTATTGAAGAAAAATGATTGTGTATTGGAGGAATGACGATTAAGTGGAGGAAGGCTCTTTTCTGGTTTCAGAAAAGAGCTTTTCCGCTTTTTGTTCTATTTTTAAAAATAAAACATATAATTAGTATTGACAAATAATGAAAAAAGGTATAAATTATTAGCAGACTCACAAAGAGAGTGCTAAAAATATAAAGGAGGTAGTATAAATGATAAAACCATTGATGGATAAAGTTTTGATTAAAATGAAAGAAAAAGAAGAAACAACAAAAAGTGGAATTATTCTTACTGCAAGCAAAGAAAAACCTCAAATAGCAGAGGTTGTTGAAGTTGGACCCGGAAGAATTATTGACGGAGAGAAAGAAGAAATGTATGTAAAAAAAGGGGATAAAATTATTTTTAATAAATATTCAGGAACTGAAGTTAAATACGAAGATGAAGAATATTTAATTATTAGTCAATCTGATGTTTTAGCTATTGTAGAATAGAAAGGAAGATGAGGTTTTATGTCAAAGGATATTAAAAATGGAGAAGATGCTAGAAAAGCATTATTAGAAGGTGTAAATAAGTTAGCTGATACAGTTAAAGTTACATTAGGTCCAAAGGGAAGAAACGTGGTATTAGATAAAAACTTTGGTGCACCACTTATTACAAATGATGGTGTTACTATAGCAAAAGAAATAGAATTAGAAGATCCTTATGAGAATATGGGAGCTGGATTAGTTAAAGAAGTTTCAATAAAAACTAATGATGTAGCTGGTGATGGAACTACTACAGCTACAGTTTTAGCTCAAAAAATGATTAAAGAGGGAATAAGAAATATTGCGGCTGGTGCTGATACTATGTCTATAAAAAGAGGTATGGATAAAGCTACAGAAAAGGCTGTTGAAGAATTAAAGAAAATTTCTTCAGAAGTTAATGGAAAAGAAGATATAGCTAGAGTAGCTAGTATTTCTGCTAATGATGAAGAAATAGGAAATCTAATTGCAGATGCAATGGAAAAGGTTTCTAAAGATGGAGTTATTACTATTGAGGAATCAAAAACATCTACAACTGATGTAAAAGTAGTAGAGGGAATGCAATTTGATAAAGGATACATATCACCATATATGGTTACAGATACTGAAAAAATGGAAGTTATAATGGATAATCCTTATATACTTTTAACTGATAAAAAGATAAGTTCTATTCAAGAAATATTACCTTTACTTGAAGAACTAATGCAACAATCTGGTAAATTGTTAATTGTTGCTGATGATATAGAAGGAGAGGCACTATCAACATTAATACTAAACAAATTAAGAGGTGTGTTAAATGTTGTTGCAGTAAAAGCTCCAAGTTTTGGTGATTCTAGAAAAGATATGCTTCAGGATATTGCTATTTTAACGGGCGCAACAGTTATTACAGAAGATTTAGGTTTAGAACTTAAAGATGCTAATGTAGCAAGTTTAGGTAGAGCAAAACAAGTTAAAGTGTTAAAAGATAGTACAATTATTGTTGGAGGGGACGGAGAAAAAGAAGAATTAGATTCAAGAATAAAACAAATTAAAGCTAATATAAAAGAAACTTCTAGTGAATATGATAAAGAAAAGTTACAAGAAAGACTTGCTAAACTTTCTGGAGGAGTAGCTGTTATAGAAGTTGGAGCTGCTACAGAAGTTGAAATGAAAGAAAAGAAGCTTAGAATTGAAGATGCTTTATCTGCTACTAGAGCCGCTGTTGAAGAAGGAATAGTAGCTGGTGGTGGAACAGCATATATTAATATAATTTCTAAAGTTGAGGAATGTTTGAAAGATGCTAAAGGTGATGAAAAAATCGGTGTTGGAATTATATTAAATGCTCTAGAAGAACCAGTTAGACAGATAGCAGTAAATGCAGGATTAGAGGGTTCTATAATTCTTGATAAAGTTAAAAATAGTAAGGCAGGAATTGGATTTGATGCTAAAAATGAAGAGTATGTTGATATGAAAAAGAATGGAATTGTTGATCCAACTAAAGTTACAAGATCAGCACTTCAAAATGCAGAAAGCATAGCTTCTATGATTTTAACTACAGAATCTTGTGTTGTAAATAAAAAAGAAAAATCATGTTCTTGTGGAGGACATGAAGGTGGAGCTGGAATGCCAACAGATATGGGATTCTAGTTTAAAGATAAAAAATCTCTTAGTTCGACTAGGAGATTTTTTCTGGATAATAAATAAAAAAAAATCCCTTAGTTAGCCTAAGGGATTTTTAATTTTGAAATTAGCAACCGCAGTTGTTATTTCCACCACAACAACAGAATATGATTATTAATAATAGAATAATCCATAAGCAGTCATTACCAAATCCACATCCACAACCTCTATTTTCTGGCATACTAATTCCCCCCTTTGCAACTAAAGCATCCGTAGCTTTTTAAGTATTTCCTTGGTATATTATATAGTATGAAAAATAAAAAAAACTGTGATTAAAAAAAGAATAAAATGTATATACAAATATAAAAGTTTAATGATATAATACAGACACAAAGTAGGATGTAGATTTTTTTGGAGGAGTATAAATGGGAAATATTGTATTATTAGATGATCTAACAATTAATAAAATTGCTGCTGGCGAGGTGGTTGAAAGACCAGCTTCCGTAGTAAAAGAGATGGTAGAAAATTCTATAGATGCAGGTGCAACAAAGATAACTGTTGAAATAAAAAATGGTGGTATTTCTTTTATTAGAATTTCAGATAATGGAAAAGGTATAGAAGAAGATGATATGGAAATGTCTTTTGAAAGACATGCTACTAGCAAGATTAGAGTAGCAGAGGACATTACAAAAGTAATGTCTATGGGGTTCAGAGGTGAGGCTTTAGCCAGTGTTGCTGCTATTGCAAATGTAGAAATGATTTCAAGAACTAAAGATTCAAACATAGGTCATAAAATAGTTGTTGAAGGTGGAAAAATATTAGAAAAAACTGAAGTAGGTGCACCTGTGGGAACAACAATTACCGTTAAAAAACTATTTTTCAATACTCCAGTAAGATATAAATTTTTAAAAAAAGATTATACAGAATCAGGATATATTGAAGATGCGATTACACGTTTATCATTAGTAAATAGAGATATATCTTTTAAACTGATTAATTCAGGAAAAACGGTTATACAAACAACAGGAAATGGTGAGGAAAAAGATGTAATTTATAGTATTTATGGTAAAGATGTTGCTGAAGCAATAATTAGTACAGAATATGAATATGAAGGAATAAAAGTTTCTGGGGTGGTTGGAAAACCAGAGATAGCTAGGTCAAATCGTTCAAATCAATTATATTTCGTTAATGGAAGATATATAAAGGATAGAACTTTAACTGCTGCTGCAGAGCAAGCTTTTAAAGGTATGATTCCAATTAATAAATATGGATTTTTGGTTTTAAATCTTCAAATGGATCCGTCATTAGTTGATGTAAATGTTCATCCAGCTAAGTTAGAAGTAAGATTTGAAGAAGAAAATAAAGTTTTTAAAGCAGTATACTATGCTGTGAAAGAAGCTTTAGCTAAAAAAGAATTGATAGAAAATGTTGCCGAAGAAAAGGCAAAAGATGTTGAAAATAAAGAAGAGAAAAAAGAAGTTGCTGATGATAAAAAGGAAAAAGCAAGTGATGATGTTGAAAAAAATATTTTAGAATTTAGACAAGGACTAAAAGAACTCGGAGTTTCTGAAACATCAGCTGCATCATATTCACCATTAGCAGATTTGGAAAAACTAGATAAAAAGGATGACAACACAGAAAATAAAGAAGCCGAAGAAGTGACAGAAGCTAAAAATGAAGTTGCAGAAGAAATTGCAGTTCCATCAGAAGAAAAAGTTCAAGAAATGACAGAGGAACTTATTAAACAAAGAGAGTCAGAAGAAATATTAAAAGAAGCTATAAAAAATAGTAAGTTAGAAAATCCATTAAATAAAGATGCAAAAGAAGAACCAGCAAAATTTGATGATATGTATGCAAAAATATTTGGAAATAAATCTATACAAGAAGTTGATTCCTTGACAGCTGATAAAGAACTTTCAGAAGATGAAAAAAAGATGTTAGAAGAAATTAAGAGCACAGTTAGACCAGAAAAAAATGTTGAAGAGGAAGAAAAAGAAGAAATAGTTTCAGAAAACGATGAAGATGATGATATAGAAAAATATGAAAAAGAAGACAAAATAGAGGATGAAAATCAAGAAAAAGCTATAGAAGAAATTTTAATAACTAATGATAATTCAGAACAAATAGAAGAATTTAAAAATATGGCAGATAAAAACTATAAATTTATAGGTATTGCTTTTTCAACATATATCATTGTAGAAATTGAAAATGAAATGTATATTATAGACCAACATGCAGCACATGAAAGAATTATGTATGAAAAGGTAAAGAAAAATTATTATAATGAAGAAGAAAAAGATTCTCAGATGATGCTATTACCTGATATAATAAATCTTTCTCATAAAGAAACAGAAACCATAAAAGAAAATCAAGAAATGTTTGAAAAAGCAGGTTTTTCATTTGAAGCTTTTGGAGAAAACACTTTAAAATTGAATGGTGTTCCTAATATTTGCATAGATATGAATACTAAACAATTATTTTTAGAACTTCTTGACGAGATTGATAATTATGGAAAAACTGATAGGCAAGAAAAAGAAGAGAGATTTATAGCGACAATAGCGTGTAAGTCAGCTGTTAAAGCTAAAATGAAACTTACAGAAAGAGAAGTAGATAAATTAATGGAAAGGTTACTTGAATTACCAAATCCTTTTACTTGTCCACATGGTAGACCTACTGCAATTAAGATGACAAAATATGATATAGAAAGAAAATTTGCTAGAAAATAGAAAGGAATTTTTATGAGTAAGCCTAAAGTAATTGTAATTGGAGGACCAACTGCATCAGGAAAAACATCTTTGTCTATAGAGTTAGCAAAAAAAATTAATGGTGAGATTATTTCTAGTGATTCTATGCAAATTTATAAAGATATGACTATAGGAACAGCTAAGCCAACAGTAGAAGAAATGGATGGTATACCTCATCATCTACTTGATTTTGTTTCTCCAGATGAAAGATATTCTGTTGCTGATTTTAAAAGAGATGCTGAAAGTGCTATTGAAGAGATTCTTTCAAAGAAAAAAAATCCAATAGTTGTTGGTGGAACAGGTTTATATATAGATTCATTAGTTTATGGAATTGAATATCCTGATATAGAATTAGATGATGAGTATAGAAAAAAATTAATGCAAGAAGCAGATACAGAAGAAGGATTAATTAATTTATATAATAAAGCTAAGAAAATAGATCCAGAGGCTATCCGAAAAATTAGTCCAAATGATAAAAAAAGAATTACTAGAATTTTGGAAGTTTATAATGCTACAGGAAAAACCAAGACAGAGCTTGAGAAAATTTCTAGAATTAATGGCGTTAAATATGATTATAAAGTTTTTGCAATTAATATGGATAGAGAAAAACTTTATGATAGAATAAACTTACGAGTAGATATAATGTTAGAGCAAGGGTTAATTGATGAGGTGGAAAATTTAGTTAAAAAATATTCTAATTTTCCAACTGCTATGCAGGGTTTAGGTTATAAAGAAGTAGTTGAGTTTTTAAATAAAGAGATTTCAAAAGAAGAAATGATTGATAAGATAAAACAAGAAAGTAGAAGATATGCTAAGAGGCAATTGACATGGTTTAGGAAAAACAAAGAAATTATTTGGTTAGATGGATTAGCAGATAGACAAAAAAATATTGATTTGATTATCAATAAGGCAGAACTTCAAAATAATTAATAGAAAGGAAAACTTATTAATTGAAAGAACAAAAGAAAGCATCAAAAAAAATATTATTTAGATTAGTATTGTTTATACTAGTTGTAATTTTAATTGCATATTTGATTTATAATACGGTTAGATTAATTATGAGACCTGCTGATACTTTTGTTGTAGAACAGGGAACATTAAATATGTCAGAAGCAAAAGATGCATATGTCATAAGAAATGAAGTTGTTTTACAAGGAAATAATTATAAAAACGGAATGGAAAAGGTAGTTGCCGAGGGGAAAAGGGTTGCAAAAGGTGATTCTGTTTTTAGATATTACGTGAATGGTGAAGAAACAATAAAAAATGAAATTGCAGAATTAGATAAGCAGATTTCAGAGGCTCAAAAAAATGAATCTATAATTCCAACTGCTGATGTAGAAATATTAAAACGAAAGATAAGAGAAACAGAAGAAAAAATATACGATTCAAATAGTAGAGAAGAGATTGAAAATTATAAAAAAGAAATTGAAGATTATACATATAAGATAGCTACTATAGTTGGTGAGCTTAGTCCAGCAGGTTCTTATTTAAAAGATTTAATTAACAAGAAAACGGAATATATGAGTCAATTAACAAATAGTGCAGAAGAAATTACAACAACGGTAAGTGGAACAGTTTCATATAGAGTGGATAATATGGAACAAGTTTTAACAACAACAGATTTTAATTATTTAACAGCTCAATTTTTATCAAATTTGAATTTAAAGTCTGGTGAGACTATCGAAAATAGCAATGAAAAAGGTAAAATTATTACAGACTTTTATTGTTATCTAGCAATTGAGATGAATTCAGATTCAGCAATGAATGCTAAAGTAGGTGATAAAGTAAAGATACAATATGATTCAGATTCAGCTTTATCTTCTGAAATAGTACATATTAATGAATGTGATAAAAGTAGAGTATTAATATTTAAAGTTGATGACTTACCTGAAAAAATGATTAACTATAGAAAAATGTCAGTAGAAGTTATATGGTGGGAATATACAGGATTAAAAGTTCCTATTTCTGCTTTAATTGAAGAGAATGGAAAAAAGTATGTTGAAAGAAATCGTGCTGGATATAATGCAAAAGTTTTAGTAAAAATTTTAAAACAAGATGATTCATATGCAATAATTGATAATTATACAAATTCAGAATTACAAGAGATGGGATATGCATATGATGAAATTATTAATATGTATAGTATTAAACAGTTTGACAAAATAGTGGTGAATAGCAAATAATATTACAAAAATGTTACAAAAAAATTAAGTTTAATTAACAATCTTAAAAAGTATATTGACATATTTTTTCAAAAGAAGGATACTATATGCAGTAATTAAAATTTAAATTGAATAATATTGGGAGGAAATTAAATGGCTAATGCAGTTGTAAATAAAATATTAGATTTTTTGGGTGTAGATAATGGAGAAACTATAGAAGATGAAGAAATGCTAGATAATGAATATTCATATGCTTATGAAGATGAAGAAGAAATACCAGAAGAGGAAGAAAAAAGAGGTCTATTTAATAAAAAATCTAGTAAAATTGCCAACATGGCACAACAACAAATTAAAATGAAAATAGCGAAACCTACATCTTTTGAACAAGCAGAAGATATATGTATTTTATTAAGAGAAAGAAATGCTATAGTTGTTAATTTAGAATATGTTAATAAAGATGTTGCTAGAAGAATACTAGACGTTATTAGTGGAGCTGTGAAAGTTCTAGATGGACATTTTGAAAAAGTTTCTAATTCAATATTTATAGTTGCACCATTTAATTATGATATAGTTAACGATATGACAAGAGAGGAAATAAAAAATAAACTTTCTGTTTCATGGCTAAATAAATAAAATAGGAGGATTACTATGCTTACACCACTAGACATTGAAAATAAGAAATTCCAAAGAAAAATGATGAATGGTTATAATGTTGATGAAGTAGACGATTTCTTAGACGAAATAACTGTTGATTATGAGAAACTATATAAAGAAAATACAGAATTACGTGCAGAAATAGAAAGATCTAAATCAGATATAGATAAATATAAAACAATAGAACAAACACTACAAAATACATTAGTGATGGCTCAAAAAACTGCTGATGAAATTAAGGATGCAGCACAAGAAGAAGCTGATAATATAATTAAAAATGCAAGATCAAAAATGCAAGATTCTGTTGATGAATTAGCTAAAGAGTCAGAGACAAGAAAAAGAGAATACGCAGAAACTAAAAAACAATTTGATATATATAGAGCAAAAATGGAAGCATTATTAATATCACAATTAGAGTTACTAAAGGATATGAAAGAAGATTAACAAAAGATAAAGAAAAAGGTTGAGTAAATATCAACCTTTTTTTTAGACTATAAAAATATTAGAATGTATGTTTGTGTTAGAAATGTATATTACAAAAGAATTAAGTGAGTGTTACAAGATTAAGTATTATTTACATTTCTGTAAATCATATTGACTTATTGCATATTTGACATAAAATATACGTATATAATTGTCGAGGTTAGGATACTTATGAGAATTATTAGTGGAACAGCTCGTGGAACAAAATTGTTTACTTTAGATGGATTAAATACTAGACCAACATTAGATAGAGTGAAAGAACCATTATTTAATATACTGAATTTTAAATTACAAGATTCAGTGGTTTTAGATTTGTTTGCTGGTTCTGGTGCTTTAGGATTAGAAGCAATTAGTAGAGGAGCTGAAAAGGCTATTTTTTCTGAAAATAATAGAGATGCTCAGAAGATTATTGAAAAGAATATTGATAAAACTAAATTCAATGATAAAGCTGTATTGATAAAAAATGATTATAAAAAGGCTTTGACATTTATTTCAGAAAATAATATGAAATGTGATGTAGTTTTTATTGATCCGCCATATAAAACAGAATTAGTAAAAAATGCATTGTTAGGAATTTTAGAAAAAGAAATATTGAATGAAGACGCTATTATAATTTTGGAAACAGATGAACCAGAGCGTATAGAAATGCAAATATCTGATTTGAAATTTGAAATAGTAGATAATAGAAAATATGGCCGAGTGAGCTTAATTTTCTTAAAACAAAATTAGGAAGGATTAAAAAAATTTTTAATCTACTATTACCTGGAAAGGACAGTAAGAAATGGAGATATTTACTCTTTTAGAAGCAATTGAAGAATTACTTGGAGAAAGCAAAAAAATGCCTTTTTCAAATAAACACATTGTAGACAAAGAAGAAATTTTAGATATTGTAAAAGAAATTAGGTTGAAACTTCCTGATGAATTGAAGCAAGCTAAATGGGTAAAGGAAGAAAGGACTAGAATAATTGAAGAGGCACAAAAAGAAGGAGAGGACATCGTTAAAGAGGCTGAGAATAGAATTATTGCTATGATAGATGAACATGAAATTACGAAAAAAGCTTATGATGAAAAACAAAAAATTATTGATTCAGCTAACGATATAGCAAAAGAGATGACAGAGGCTACTAAAGAATATGTAGACAATATTTTAAGTGGCGTCGAAGAAACTGTTCTTTTATTAAAGAGTGATATAGAAACAGCTCAGGCTACTATTAATACAGCTGTAAGTACTTTAAAAAATAATAGGAAAGAGTTAGAATAAATCGGAATATTAAAGAGAATCAGAATCAAGCAACTTCAAAAAAAGAGGTTGACCGATTTCTGATTTTTTTTGTATAATCTGTTGTTTTTTGTTGCTATTTGTTATAATGATTTAGTAAGAAATGTGCGAATGGAGGAATAACTTTGGGTAGAAAAAGAAAAAAGAAAACTACATCGTCAGCTAAAGGATTTGCTGGACTAAGTTTTGAAATGGTTATAATGATAATGTTTCTAGTTGGAATTTTACTAGGAGTATTAATATATACAAATGCAGGGCAAATTGGAAAAATTGTAAGTCCTTTATTTGGAGGTTTAGTTGGAATTATAAAATATGTTATTCCTGTTGGAATAATAATTATAGCGTTTTCTTTGATTAGAGAAGAGAGAGCATTTGTTACTACTAAAGTGACACAATTTATTATTTTTATTTTGTGTGTAACAACAATAATGCATATAAATCAATTTTCAAAAATAAATATGGCTAACAACGTTACATTCGAAGAAATTGTTAATGAAGCTTATAATATTGGTACAATGAATAAAGGTGGTGGAGCAATAGGAGCTATTGTAGCTACTCCACTTACTAATATGATAGGAGCTCTTGGAACTACTATATTGACTATTATAGTTGCAGTCATTACATTTATGTATATAATTGGTGTAAATCCAATTCAACTTTTAGTAGTTTATCTTGAAGGTAGTGCTGATAGAAGAGAAGAAAGGCTAGAAAGAAGAGAGCAAGAAAGAGAAGCTTTTTATGCTAGAAGAGAAGAACGTAGAGAAGAAAGAAGAAATAGAAGAGCTGCTCACGAAGAGGAGGCTATACCAAAACGTAAAAAAGAATTACCAAAATCAGATCAAGTTGAATTAATACAGGATGAAATTGTTATAAATAATTTCAATGAACCAGAAGAAGAGTTAGCTACTGAGAAAAAAGGAATGTTTGGATTATTTGGAAAGAAAAAAATGGGTGGGGATATGATTGATGATGTAGAACCTGAAAAATTTGAAGAACCAGAAAATAATCCAGATGAATTAGAAAATATATTTAAAGAAGAGAAGGAAGAAAAAGAAGAAAAAACTAAAGCTGTGTTACAATTAGATCATCAAACGCATACTGTTGATGATGAAAATTATGAAATGCCACCAGTTAATTTATTATCACAAGCAGCAGGAAAAGTTGCTAAAGGAAGTAAAAAGGTTTTAACAGATACAGCTACTAAATTACAAAAAACTTTATACAGTTTTGGCGTTTCTGCTAAAGTTGAAAATGTTTCAGTAGGACCAGTTATTACGAGATATGAATTAAAACCTGCTGAAGGTGTAAGAGTTAGTAAAATCGCTAAACTTTCTGATGATATTGCTTTAAATTTAGCTGCTGAAAGTATAAGAATTGAAGCTCCTATCCCTGGAAAACAAGCTGTAGGTATAGAGATTCCGAATAAAGAAAAAGAAACAGTTGCTCTTAGAGATATAATAGATTCAGATGATTTCAATGAATCAAAGTCTAAATTATCTTTTGCTTTAGGAAAGAGCGTATCTGGTGAAAATGTAGTTACAGATATTGCTAAAATGCCACACGTATTAATAGCTGGTTCTACAGGTTCTGGTAAATCTGTATGTATAAATACATTGATAACAAGTATTTTATATAAAGCAAAACCAAGTGAAGTAAAACTAATAATGGTTGATCCCAAAGTTGTTGAACTTTCTGTTTATAATGGAATACCACATTTGTTAATACCAGTTGTAACTGATCCTAAAAAAGCTGCTGGTGCTTTAGCTTGGGCTGTTCAAGAAATGGTTAATCGTTATAGTTTATTTGCTCAAAAGAATGTTAGAGATATAAAAGGATATAATGCAGCACTTGAAAAAGAAGGTATTGATGAAACTATGCCTCAAATTGTTATTATTGTAGATGAGCTTGCAGATTTAATGATGGTTTCACCAAAAGATGTTGAAGATGCTATTTGTAGATTGGCTCAAATGGCGAGAGCAGCAGGTATGCATTTAGTTATAGCTACACAAAGACCATCAGTTGATGTTATTACAGGTATTATTAAGGCAAACATTCCATCAAGAATTGCCTTTGCTGTTTCTTCTCAAGTAGATTCAAGAACAATTCTAGATTCAATGGGTGCTGAAAAGTTACTAGGAAAAGGGGACATGCTATTTTATCCATCTGGTGCTTCAAAGGCTACAAGAGTTCAGGGGGCTTTTATCTCAGATGGTGATGTTGAAAAGATAGTTGACTTCTTAAAGAAAGATGGCGAAACTGTTTATAATGAAGATATATTGGAAACAATAGAAAAAGCTAATAATTCTGATAGAGAACTTGAAGAAAATTCAGAAGATGATGAAGCTGATCCATTTTTACCAGAAGCGATAGAAGCTGTTATTGAGATTGGTTCTGCATCAGCATCATTAATACAAAGAAGATTTAAAGTTGGTTATGCTAGAGCTGGAAGAATTATAGATCAAATGGAAGCAAGAGGAATTATATCTGGTTATCAAGGAAGTAAACCAAGAGAAGTATTAATGTCAAAAGAGAGATGGCAAGAATTAAAAATGGCGCCAAATAATGATACTGAAGAATAGTTTATAAAAGAATATTTTACTAAAGAAAGAAGGGATTTTGTTATCTTATGAAAAAAAGTTTATTTTCTAAATTTAAAGACTATAATTATATTTTAGATAAGGTTTTAGAAGAAAAACGTTTTTCAGAAGATGCAAAAAACCTTCTTTTAAATATGATTTATAAAATTGAAAATTCATATAAAGATTATTCACAAATAAAAGGAATTTTTGAAACCAAAAATAATTTTATTGATGGAATAATTGATAATGTTTCAAAATATTGTAATTATTTATTTTTAATAGATCCAAAAAAAGAAGAAGTAAAGATGCTAAAAGAACAAAATGTTTTGGCGCTTACTGATGAACGAGAAAAAAGAATTTATGCGTATCCTACTGAGCTTGCAATATTGTATGGATTAATTGAAATAAAACCTAAGTACTATTATATTTCAAAAAATTATTATTATTTAAAAGATACTTTTCAAGGACTTTTAGTAGAAGGAACTGTTTTAAATAATACTGAAGTAATTCGTAATTTTAATGGTTGGTCTTGGAATTTGGCAGAAGATACAAATATAAATCATGTAGCTAATATGATTTATCAAGCTACACGAATATTAATTGATGAAGACTTTCTTAAAGAATGGGAACAAAATACATCTTCGAAAATTGATTATATTTATGAGATGAGAAAAGAATTACTTGAATATTATGGCAAAGATTGTAGCAGAAGATTTTATTTAGCTATGGCAAGATTAATTGTTGCGTATTCCTTAATAAAAAAGAGAGATAAAGTTAAAGAAGAATATGATAAGGTGTATTTTGCTTATGATAGTATGAAAAATAAAACAGAGTATATTTATAAGATATCACAAGAAAAAAAGAAACTTACAGCCGAAATAGAGGTTAAGGACAGACTTTTAAATGATAGTAAAGGTTTAATAAATGAATTTAATAAAAGAAACAGTAAATTGTCAGATGATATGAAAATTTTTAATGTAAGTGCATTAGCAGATATATTGCAAACCGAGAGACAGAAGTGTATAAAGAGAATAAAGGAATTAAATGAGCTTGTAAAACCTTTGAATTACAGTCAACTAAAAAATGAATTAGCAGAAAAGTTGAATATACTTTCAGTAGTTGTTGAAAATAAAAGTCTTAGAAGTTATGCAATTGATTTTCAAAAAGAGGCATTAAAATGTTTTTATGATAATTTAAATAAAATATCTACTAAAGATGAAATTATTGATATAATATATAAAATGCGCTATTATAGAAAAATTCGTATTACTGAAAATGAAAAAATTGAGGATGTAGCCGTATTAAATGATTATGTTCAGAAAATTTTAAAGATTTTAGTTACAAAAGGTTGCAAGGAGAAAGTGTTTAATATTTTCTGCAAAGATATTGAATTTAATTATGAGATTATAGAAAAAGCATTAAATACAGCAATTGCTAATTATGAAGATATAGACATAGAGTTAAAAATTGAAGATGAAGTTTTAGAAATTTATGTTTATGATAATGAAATTTTAGATACACAAACTTATATAAAATATCCATTAACTAATAAAGACTTAGCAGTAAAACAAAACAAAAGAATACCTATGTATGTGATGTGATAGAAAAAAGATACTTAAGAAAAAGAAAGGAAAAATATATATGAATATTACTTTTTTAGGTGCAGCAAAAACAGTAACAGGTTCAAACTTTTTAGTAGAAGCAGCAGGAAAAAAATTTCTTGTAGATTGTGGAATGTATCAAGGAAAAGCTGCTCAAGAAATTGAGAATTCGGAAGAATTTTTATATAATCCTTTAGAAATTGATTTTATGCTATTAACGCATGCTCATATAGATCATTCAGGAAGAATACCTAAATTGTATAATGAAGGATTTAGGGCACCAATATATGCCCATAAAGCTACAGTTGATTTATGTAGTATAATGTTACCAGATAGTGGTCATATTCAAGAGAATGAAGTGGAATGGCGAAATAGAAAAAGAATTAGAGCAGGCTTAGATCCATTGCCACCTTTATATACAGCAGAAGAAGCTGCTCAATCAATGGAGATATTTAGACCAGTTCAATATGATGAAATAATTGATGTTGCTGAAAATATTCAAGTTAGATTTAATGATGCTGGACACATGTTAGGTTCAAGTATTATTGAAATTTGGGTGACTGAAAATGGAAAAACAGAAAAAATTGTATTTACTGGAGATCTTGGAAATAATGATATTCCACTTTTAGACTCTCCGACAATGATAGATAATGCAGATTATGTTGTAATGGAATCTACATATGGAAGCAGATTACATTTAAGAAATGACGATAAAGCTAAAATGTTTTTAGATATTGTTTCTGAGACTTTAGATAATGGTGGTCGTGTGGTAATTCCATCATTTGCAGTAGGAAGAACACAAGAAATTTTATATGAGATTGACAAAATAAAAGATACACATAATGATGATGAAGAATTTCAAAGAAAATATCAGCAATTAATGAAAACGCCAGTATTTGTTGATAGTCCTTTAGCAATTTCAGCGACAGAAATATTTAGAAAAAATATTGATTTGTTTGAAGATGAAATTCAAGAAAAATTAAAGCATGGAGATCATCCGTTAGAATTTTCAGGATTACAATTTACTAAAACACCAGAAGAATCTAAAGCATTAAACGAAACTTATTATCCATCTATAATAATTTCAGCTAGTGGAATGTGTGATATAGGAAGAATAAAACATCATTTGAAGCATAACTTGTGGAATCCTCAAAGTACAGTTTTATTTGTTGGATATCAAGCACCAGGAACATTAGGAAGATCAATTGTTGATGGAGCAGAAAAAGTTAAAATTTTTGGAGAAGAGATATCTGTAAATGCTAGAGTTGAATATATTGAAGGATATTCAGGACATGCTGATCAAGAATGGTTATTGAACTTTATATATTCATTTATTACTAAACCAAAGCATATCTTCTTAGTTCATGGAGAAGAAGAAAGTCAAGAAGTGTTAAAAGGAATGATTGAGAAAAATACTCAAATACCAGTAACTATTCCAGACTTTGGAGAAAAATATGAAGTTTCTGATATTCCAAAACTTCAAGACAGAGTAGAGTATTCAAGCAAGGTAGAAGATAAATTCTTAAGATTACAAATACTTGAAAAATTAGATAAAATTACTGATGAAATCGATACTATGACAAAAGTAGTTAAACAAGAAAAATTAATGAAAGAAAGTTCTGATATAGAAATTGAAAGCTTAAATGATAAAGTGAAAAAATTAGAAGAGCAGATTAAAGGTTTAATTGAAAACTAATAGGAAGGATTATATTAATGGAAACAAAATATTTTAATGATGCAATTATAGGAAATAAGGAGATGACAGTAAGTTTTTCTAAAAGTGGTGAATTATTAAGGTTATTTAATCAATCACCTGATTATAAACAATTTTTTGAATTCTTTCATGTAGGAATTAAAGTGAATGATTCAGCTAATATATATTTACATAATGATATTAATAACAGATATAAACAATATTATATTGATGGTACTAATATATTAGCTACTGAAATTATTAATACTTATTTTAATTTAAAAATTACTCAGATTGATTTTGTTTTAGTTAAAGAGAATCTTCTTATTAGAAGATACAAATTTGAAAATAAAAATAGTATTGATTTAAATTTAAGGTTTTTAGCATATTCAAAATTATTTACTAATATTAATAATGATGCATGTGGATTTGTAAAGAATAATGCACTTTTACAATATACTCATGATTATACAGTTTGTACTTTTGCTAAAGAAGATATTAGTAGTTTTCAAATTAATAATAGTAGTGAAAGTTTTATGGGAGGAAATATTAATGGAAAAGACTACATTGGAATGTCACCAGATTCTTCTATTGCATATGAATTAGGTACTTTAAAACCAGGAGAAGAAAAGGTATTTAATTTATATATTCATGTTAATAATAATCAAAATAAAAACCTTCTTAATGACTTAGATATAGAGATAGAAAGATTTAGAAAAATCGATTTAAAGAAGGAATTAGAAGATACAAAAAAATACTGGAGAAAATTTTTAAAAGATCATTCTGTTATAGAATTTAAAAACGATGATAAAATGAAAAAAATTTATGACAGAACAATATTACTGTTTCCGCTATTGATAAATGATACGACTGGTGGAATTTCTGCTGGTGTAGAAAGTGATGAGTATAAAACTAAATGTGGTAGATATTCGTATTGCTGGCCAAGAGATGCAGCTTTTATAACAGAAGCTTTTGATGAAATTAATATGACAAAGGAAACAGATAAATTTTACAAAGTATTTTGTAAGATGACTCAAAGCAGAGATGGAGGCTGGGAACAAAGATTTTACACAGATGGTAGACTAGCTCCTTGCTGGGGATATCAAATTGATGAAACGGCAAGTGTTGTATTTGGAATTTATAGACATTACGAAAAAACTAAAAATATTAAATTCTTAAAAGATACGATTAAAATGTGTGAAAATGCGATAGATTTTATAGATAGATATGTTACTGATATTTTAGATGAAAAATTTGAAATGAGAAAAAGTTATGATTTATGGGAAGAATATGAAGGTATTAGTTTCTATTCTATGTGTTCAATATATGGAGCATATAACGCAATTTTAAAAATTTACAAAGAAGTTAAGTCAGAATTTGCTAACAATAGATTAAGAATTGAAGCGATGGAAAAACGTAAATCAATAGTAGAAAAAAGAATTAGAGCAATTAAAGAATACATATTAAAAACATTTTATGATGAATCTAAAAAATCTTTTATTAGAAACAACGATGATAAAAGAATTGATATTAGTATTTTAGGTGGAGTGGTTCCATTTGAAGTAATTACACCTAAGGAGAAGAAGTTTACTACAACAATAGAGAGAATGGATATGATTTTAAGAACATATACAGGTGGATATATACGTTATGAGGATGATAGATATAATGGTGGTTATAATCCATGGGTAATTGCTACATTATGGATGGCTAATTATTACTTAGAATCAGGTGAAAAGAAAAAAGCCAAAGAATGTTTTGAATTTGTTGTTAAAAGCGCATCAGAACATGGATTGCTTGGGGAACAAGTTAATAATGAAACTATGAATCCTTCTTGGATTATTGGACTTACATGGTCTCATGCAATGTTTATTATTGTTGTAAATAAGTTGGCTAGTATGGGAATGATATAAAGTATATAAGTATTAAGAGTATAGTGTATAACTATACTCTTAAATTTTATTCATCTATTGGTTTTTGATGGGATTGTTGGTATTTTAAATTTTTTCATATTTTATCTCCGCAATACATTTATATATATAAAGTATAAGAAAAAATTTTTATTTTATATGCATTGCAGAAAAAGAAATGACAATATATTACAATTTATTATATTAAAAATGGAGGAGAAAAATATGGATGAAAAAAAGAAAAAACTAATATACAAAAAGATAAGATTTTGGGTAATTATACTAATCTTGATAGCGCTTATTGGAGGAACATCTGGTTATAAAAAACAGAAAATAAAACGGTTGAAAAATATGCTAAATCAGATGTTGAAGTATCAGTAATTGATTTATCAGTTATGACACAAGCGGAAGTAGAGGAATGGTGCAATAGTAAATATGATTAGTTAACTTCAATGTATGGAGAAAAGTTTACAGCAGAAGAAGCTCAATATGCTATTGATAATTTAGAATAGAGAAAAAACAAGTAAAGATTTAGTTCTTTACTTGTTTTTGTTTAAAGATTATATTGACAATAAAACAAAAGTTCGATATACTGCGATTGTTAAATGAATTTTATCAGGAGGTATTAAATGGCAAAAGCTAAAACATCAACAGTATTTTTTTGTAATGAATGTGGATATGAATCAGCTAAATGGCTTGGAAAATGTCCTGCATGTAATGCATGGAATACTTTTGTAGAAGAAAAAGTTGTCAAACAGGGAAATACAAAAGCAGTTTCTACTAAAAAATCAGATCCAGTTTCATTAAATTCAATTGAAAATATTAAAATAGCTAGAGTTAAATCTGGTTTTGATGAATTAGATAGAGTCCTTGGAGGAGGTTTTGTTAAAGGTTCTCTTACACTTCTTGGAGGTGAACCTGGTATTGGTAAGTCTACTTTGATTTTACAAATATGTGATAAAATTCAAGTTGATGGAAAAGTATTATATGTTTCAGGGGAAGAGTCAGCTGAGCAGATAAAAATAAGGGCTGATCGATTAGAAATAAAAAATGAAAATATTGTTTTTTTAGGAGAAACTGATATTAATAGTATAGAAGAAACGATAGATGAAATCCAGCCTAAATTTGTTATTATTGATTCAATACAAACAATGTATTCTGATGATATTACATCTGCTCCAGGTAGTGTAAGTCAAGTAAGAGAAATAACAGCAAGAGTTATGAAAATGTGCAAGATGAAAGCCATTACAACTGTCATTATCGGACATGTTACTAAAGATGGAACTATTGCAGGACCTAGAGTTTTAGAGCATATGGTAGATACAGTTTTATATATAGAAGGTGAAAGATATTTTTCATATAGAATTTTAAGAGGAGTTAAAAATAGATTTGGTTCTACAAATGAGATTGGTATGTTTGAGATGCAGAATGAAGGAATGGTTGAAATTACAAATCCTTCTAGTGTATTGCTTACAGAAAGAGAAGATAATCCACCAGGCTCAGTAATTGTTGCAAGTTTAGAAGGAACAAGACCGATTTTACTTGAGATTCAAGCACTAACAGCTACAACTGTTTTTGGTATGCCGAGAAGAACTGCAAATGGAATTGATTATAATAGAGTAACTTTACTTATTGCTGTATTAGAAAAAATAGCTGGTGTTAATTTAAGTAATCAAGATGTATATATGAATATTGTAGGAGGTATTCGAATTAATGAGCCTGCATTAGATTTAGGTATTGTTTTAGCAGCGGCATCTAGCTATAAGAACATAAGCATTTCAAATGATGTTGCAGTAATTGGTGAAGTAGGTTTAACCGGAGAAATTCGTTCTGTTAATATGATTGAAAAAAGAGTTAAAGAAGTTGAAAAAATGGGATTTAAAACTTGTATAATTCCAGAATCTAATAAAAAACTATTGAAAGAAAAATTTAAATTAGATATAATAGGCTGCAAGAACATTATAGATGCAATGAAGCATTTAAGACTAAAATGAAAGTGAGGATACTATGAAGAAAGTTGGAAAAATACTATTGATATTAATTGTTATTGCATTAATTTTAGCAATTGCATTTATTACAGTTAATTTTGCTATGTCAAAGGTAAATAAAAAGGGTAATCCTTTAGTAAAAATTGAATTTGAAGGTTATGGTACTGTTGAAATAGAATTATATCCTGACATGGCTCCTAATACAGTAAAGAACTTTATTAGATTAGCACAAAGAGGATATTATGATGGTAAAACTATTACTGATATAGAAGATGGATTAATTAGAGGTGGATTAGTAACAACAACTAATGAAGCAGGAGAATCTGTTACTGAAGGTGCAAAACTAAGTAATATAAAAGATTTAGCGGAAAATGAAGAAGATAAAGCTTATTCTATAGAAGGCGAATTTATACAAAATGGATTTAATGAAAATACATTATCACATTCAAGAGGAGTTATTTCTATGTATAGATCATCATATGGACAATATCAACAAGAATTTGCTATGGTTCAAATGATGGGATATGGAGAATATGCTGATACGCTATACAATGAATTATATAATTCTCAAAGTTCAGGGTTCTTTATATTGACAGAGGATAATACAGGATTTGATGGTACATTTACTGCATTTGGAAAAGTTACAAAGGGAATGGAAGTTGTAGATGCAATTTCTAAAAGTGAATTGCAAAAAACAACTAATGAAAGTGGAGTAGAAGAAATAACAACAAAACCAATTACAGCGCCAGTAATAAATAAAGTAACTGTTGATACTAAAGGTGTTGATTACGGAATGCCAGAATATTCAGAAGCTTTTGATTTTGATGAAGTATTCAATATGTTTATGTCTAGTTATATGTCATCATCAGGAACAACATCATCTTATTAATTTTGAAAGGAGTACCATTTATGTGTAAATCTGAAAAAGGTATTACCTTTATGATTTTAGTGATTACTGTACTTATTTTAGTGATACTGATTTCTGCAACTGCTGGGGCGGCTATATCTACTTATAAAAAAGCGAAAGTAAAAGTTTATATTGAAGAATTAGAATTGATAAAAGAAAAAATGAGTCTTTATGAAGATAAAGCTAATGTTTCTTCATTACCAAGCTTAAGAGCTCTTGGAACTGAAATTTCTGATTCATATGTATCTAGTTCTGATGATGCTGTGTCTGTGGAAGAAATAAAAAAGGCTAAAGAACTTTTAGATAAATTAAATTCTGAAGGTAAATTAGAGAGTGTTATAACAGATACTGAAAAAGAAAAATATGTTAATTATAGATATATGTCTTCTGCTGATTTAGTTGCTTATTTTGAAATTAGAGATACTTTAGAAAATGCTGAAGGTGTTATAATCGATGCTGCAGCCAAAAAAGTTTATTCATTAAAACCGATACAGTATAGTGGAAAAGAATGTTATTCTGTGGATGATATAAGAGGAAAATAAAGAAATGAAAAGAACTATATTTTAAATATAGTTCTTTTTTTATCCAAAAAATAAAAAAAATGTTTAAATATTGCGATTTTACTTGACAAATCCTAAAAAAAGATGTAAAGTATATTAGCATTACAAAAAAGAGGTGATTATTATGGACAAAAATATTAGAATAAGTATACTTTGCCAGATATATGGTAAGTTATTAACAGAAAAACAATATCAAGTTCTTAATGATTACTATAACAACGACTTATCTCTTTCAGAAATTGCGGAAAACTTACAAATTACTAGACAGGCTGTTAGAGATAATATAAAAAAGGGGGAAAATAAACTTTTCGAATACGAAGAGAAGTTGAATGTTATGAAAAAGACGATGGAGCAAGAAGAAAAAATTGCAATAATTTTATCTGAAATAAATAAAATTCAAAACAATTCTTCAGATAAAGAAGTTGGAAAAATACTTGAACACATACGCAAAGAACTTAACTGTCTTGTTTAATTTTTAAAATAATAAAAAAATAGGAGGATAATATGGCTTTTGAAGGACTATCATCAAGACTACAAGAAATAACTAGGAAATTAAAGGGAAAAGCTAGAATTACTGAAAGTGATTTAAAAGAGGTTTTACGTGAAGTGAAATTTGCTTTACTAGAAGCTGATGTTAACTTTAAAATTGTAAAAGATTTTATTAAAGTAATTGAAGAAAAAGCTGTAGGTCAAGATGTACTTAAGTCATTAACTCCAGGTCAACAAGTAGTAAAAATAGTTAAAGATGAATTAGTAGAACTATTAGGTGGAGAAGATAGTAAAATTAATTTTGTACCTAATCCTCCAACTATAATAATGCTTGTTGGTCTTCAAGGTTCTGGTAAAACAACAACTGCTGGAAAACTAGCAAACTTAATTCGTAAACAAGGAAAAAATCCTTTATTAGTTGCATGTGATGTTTATAGGCCAGCTGCTATTAAACAATTGCAAGTAGTTGGAAAACAATTAAATGTTCCAGTATATGCTAATGAACAAACTAAAGATGTTGTAGCAATTGCAAAACAAGCTATGAATGTAGCAATATCAAAACTTAATGATGTTATTATTTTAGATACTGCAGGTAGACTTCATATAGATGAAGAATTAATGCAAGAACTAAAAAATGTAAAACAAGGTGTAAAACCACATGAAATATTATTAGTAGTTGACTCAATGACAGGTCAAGATGCTGTTAATGTAGCTGAAAGTTTTAATAGTAATTTAGGAATTGATGGGGTTATACTTACTAAATTAGATGGTGATACAAGAGGTGGTGCTGCACTTTCAGTAAAAAAAGTAACAGGAAAACCTATAAAATTTGCTGCAACTGGTGAAAAACTTAGTGATATTGAAGAATTTCATCCAGAAAGAATGGCTTCAAGAATTTTAGGAATGGGTGATATACTTTCTGTTATAGAAAAAGCAGAAGAAGCATTTGATGAAGAAGAAGCCTTGAAAATGGAGCAAAAAATCAAAAAGCAAAAATTTGATTTGGAAGATTATTTAGCTCAAATGAAGCAAATGAAAAAAATGGGATCTTTTTCTTCAATACTAAAAATGATACCAGGAATGGGAAATCTTAAAAATATTAAAATTGATGATAAAGAATTTGATAAGATTGAAGCAATTATATATTCAATGACATTACAAGAAAGAAGAAACCCTAAAATTTTAAATGGTAGCAGAAGACTAAGAATTGCTAAAGGTAGTGGAACAACAGTACAAGATATTAATAAATTTATGAATTCTTTTGAAATGACTCAACAAATGATGAAAAAAATAACAAATAATAAAGGCGCAATGAAAAAAATGATGAGAGGCATTGATGAAGGAAATTTAGACATTGGTGATATAACCAAAAACTTAAAATAGTTATTAAATTTTTAAATTTATATAAATTAAGATTTTTTAGGAGGTGAAAGTTTTATGGTAAAAATAAGATTACAAAGAGAAGGAAAGAAAAAAGCACCTTTCTATCATATAGTTGTTGCTGATTCAAGAAGAGCTAGAGATGGAAGAATAATTGAAAAAATAGGTACTTATGATCCTATGACAAATCCTTCAACAGTTGTATTAGATAAGGAATTAGTTGAAAAATGGATTAAAAATGGTGCAAAACCTACTGATACAGTTAAAAGACTTATAGAAGAAGCAAAATAATTAGGAGGTTTAGAAGATGCAAGAAATTATTGAATGCATAATTAAAAACCTTGTTGAAGATAAAGCCTCTGTATCTGTTAAAGAGTTTACCGAAAATTCAGAATTAAAATATGAAATTAAAGTAAATGAAAAAGATATGGGAAGAGTTATCGGAAAAAAAGGAAAAATTGCACAATCAATTAGAACAGTAATGAAAGCTATTGCTGCAAAAGAAAATAAAAAAGTGAAGCTTGAATTTATTGATTAAGGAAAAGATATGCAAGAATATTTTGAAATTGGTCAAATAGTTAATACATCTGGGTTAAAAGGATTAGTAAAAGTTAATCTTTTTATGGATGACATTACTAAAATAGAAGATTTTAAAAAAATATTAGTTGAAAAGAACAAAGAACTTATAGAATATGAAATTGAGGAAGTTAAGTATCATAAAAATCAAGCTTTAATTAAATTTAAAGGAATTGATGATATTGATAAAGCAGAGACTTTAAGAAATTGTTATATAAAGATTCATCGTAATGATGAAGAAGAACTTCCAGAAGATACATATTATATAGTTGATTTAATAGGTCTTGATGTTTTTTCAGATGAAAATGAAAAGCTTGGAAAATTAAAAGATGTTTTTTCCGTTCCATCAGGAAATCACGATATATATGTTGTGGAAACTGGGGAAAAAGATTTACTATTACCAGCAATTGGTGAAGTAATAAAACATATAGATATTCCAAACAATAAAATAATAGTTCATCTAATAGAAGGTTTAAGATAGGAGGCATTATATGAAATTTGATGTTTTAACATTATTTCCAGAAATGTTTGAACCTATTAAACAGAGTATTATAAAAAGAGCTGTTGAAAAAGATTTAATAAATATTAACTTAGTTAATATTAGAGATTTTTCAGAAGATAAGCATAATAAAGTAGATGATACTCCATATGGTGGAGGAGCAGGAATGCTTATGAAACCAGATGTTGTAGATAGAGCTTATAATTCTGTAAAAACAGAAAATGCAAAAGTTATTTATTTGACGCCTCAAGGAAAAACTTTAGATCAAAAAATTGTTAAAGAATTATCTAATCAAAAACATTTAATATTACTTTGTGGTCATTATGAAGGTATTGACCAGAGAGTAATAGATAAAATTGTTGACGAAGAAATTTCAATTGGAGATTATGTTTTAACTGGTGGAGAAATTCCAGCGATGGTATTAATTGATAGTATATCAAGATATGTTGATGGAGTTTTATCAAATGAATCAACTGATGAGGAATCATTTTCAAATGGATTACTTGAGTATCCACAATATACAAGACCAGAAATTTTTAATGAAGTTAAGGTGCCAGAGGTTTTAATTTCTGGACATCACGAAAATATTCGCAAATGGCGAAGAGAAAAATCTTTAGAAAATACATTTAAAAAAAGACCAGAATTGTTAGAAAATGTAGTGCTAACGAGAAATGAAAAAGACTACATAGAAAATTTAAAGAAGGAGGTCCACGAGTAATGGATATTATTAAATCAATAGAACATGAACAACTAAAGAATAAAATTCCTGATTTACGTATTGGTGATACTGTTAAAGTACATGCAAGAGTAAAAGAAGGTAATAGAGAAAGAATCCAAGTATTTGAAGGGATTATAATTAAAAAGCAAGGTGGAGGAGTTAACGAAACATTTACTGTAAGAAGAATTTCTTATGGTGTAGGTGTTGAAAAAACATTCTTAGTTCATTCACCAAACGTAGAAAAAGTAGAAGTAACTAGAGTAGGTAAAGCTAGAAGAGCTAAATTATACTACTTAAGAGATAGAGTAGGTAAAGCTGCTAAGACTAAAGAAAAAATAGGAGCTAGAATTGAAACTAAAGAAATCGTAGTTAAAGAAGAAGTAGTTCCAGGAGAATCTGATATAGTTGAAGAAGTTACAGAAGTAGTTCCAGAAACTGTAGAAGCTCCAGTAGAAGAAGTTAAAGTAGAAGAAAAAGTTGAAGACAAAAAAGAAGAAGTTAAAGCTGAAGAAGTTAAAGAAGAAGCTAAAACTGAAGAAAAAGCTGAAGAAACTGAAAAAGAAGATAAAGAATAATTAATAAGAAGTTCTAATACAAATTGTATTGGAACTTCTTATTTTATAGAATTATATTAACTTTACATAATGTAGATAATATGCTAAAATATTAGATGTAGCACGATGACAAAGCACACAAAGGAGGTTATGAATATGTTCATAGCTAGTAATTTTTCAATTGAGTATCTTGAAAACAGACGGATCAAAGGCTGGACAGTTATCGCACGGTATAATGGCAATATTGTGGGTGCGATAGATGTATCAATGGATACAGAGGTATATAAAAATATCTGTGTTTGCAGCTATATGATCGGAGCTTATCCAGAAGTAGAGAGAGAGGATATATTTAAGCATTTTTTCCATCTGCTCTGTGAAGAAGAGCCACTGCCAGTATATTTCAAGGCGGACCAGTTGAGCGACAATGATAGAAAGTGGTTGCTTGATTTGGGTGCAGAAGAAATGGTCGATGAAAAGCATGAGACGATGTGGTTTAAGGAAGATCCGACCGTTCTGAAACTGGATGTGTTTATAGACTGATAATAATTGAAAATGTGTGAGGGGGACCAGATAGTTCGGTTCCCCTTTTGTCTACTTTAATAATATTTATTTTATAGATATATATGTTTTGTTTATTTTATAAAAATATGTTATAGTGATAAAAGAAGTTTTGTGGAGGTAATATGATAAAAATATTATTTGTATGTTTAGGAAATATCTGTAGGTCTCCAATGGCAGAGTTTGTTTTTAAAGATATGGTGAAAAAACGAGGTTTAGAGGAAGAATTTTATATAGAATCTGCTGCAACTAGTAGTGAAGAAATAGGGAGTCCAGTACATTATGGAACAAGAAAGAAGCTTCAAGAAGTTGGAATTAGTGTAGATGGTAAATATGCTAGAAAATTAATCAAAGAAGATTATGAAAAATTTGATTATATTTTAGGGATGGAAGATTATAATATAACTAATATATTAAGAATTGTTGGAGAGGATAGAGAAAATAAAGTTTTTAGATTATTAGATTTTTCGAATAATCCAAGAGATATTGCTGATCCATGGTATACACATAACTTTGACAAAACATATGAAGATATCTGTGAGGGATGTAAAGCCTTTTTAAATAGAATTACAAGATAAGATAGTGTAATTTCATTACTTATACAAAAAGAAAGATTATAGACGAATATTTTAGCTTGTAAATATTATCATTTTATATTAATATAAGTGTATTGTGAAAGGAAGAAAAATGAGAATAGGGATAGATATAGATGATGTCATTACAGATACTTCATCTTCAATTAGAAAATATATAGATAAATCTGATAATAAAGGTCATATTTATAATCATATTGAAGAAGTAATGAGAGGAGAAATGCCTACTCAAGAAATTAAAAATTTTTATAAAGATAATAGCATTAATATTTTTAGAGATGCGATAGTAAAAAAGGATGCAAGTGGTGTTATTAAAAATTTAATGGATGAGGGAAACGAAGTATTTATAATAACTTCAAGAGGAGAAGTAAAGTTTAGTGGCTCTGAACAATTAACATTAGATTATTTAAAAGCTCATAATATAAATTATACTAAGATCATATTTAATTGTTTTGAAAAGGCAAATATATGTAAAGAAAATAGTATAGATTTAATGGTAGATGATTCTGTAAAATTTTGCGTAGATATTGTTAATAACAATATGAAAAGTATACTATTTACATCAGTCGTAAATAAAAATGAAATTGTGGAAGTTCCTAGAGTTAGTAGTTGGTTGGAATTGCAAAAAGAATTAGAGAATATTACTAAATAGGGTGAGAGGAAAATAAGAATGGAATACTTAGATTTAGTAAATAAAGTTGGAGAAAAAACTGGTGAAGTAAAAGACAGAAAGGAAATACATAGTAAAGGATATTGGCATAGAGGTTTTCATATATGGGTAATAAATTCTAATCAAGAGCTATTACTTCAAAGAAGAAGTGAAAATAAAGATGTGTATCCAAATAAGTTGTATGCATCTGTGGCAGGTCATATGACAAGTGGTGAGAAAGAAATCGAAGGAATTGTAAGAGAATGTTCAGAAGAAATCAATTATACTGTTAATAAAGAAGATTTAGAATACTTATTTACTTTTTCACAAGAAGTGGTTGAAAATCAAGGAAAATTTTTAGATAATATGTTTTATGATGTGTATTTACTTGAGAAGGATATAGATATAAGTACTTTAAAATTACAAAAAGAGGAAGTAAAAGATATACAATATATTGATTTTAGAGAATATGAAAAAATGGTTAATAATCATCACAAAGACATTGTAAATCATCCAGAAGAATGGGAAAAATTATTTAGAATATTGCATAAAAAGTATGATAGACAATAATCCACCAATTGACAAGTTTACATAATTTTATTATAATGTATGTGTATTGCGGGTATAGTTTAGTGGTAGAATGCCATGCTTCCGACCTGGTCGCGCGAGTTCGATTCTCGCTACCCGCTCCAAATTATAATAAGGGGATGTAGAATGAAGTTATTAGGTGGATTATTTGGTACTAAAGATAAAAAAAATCAAGGAAATATTGATGATATATATGAGAATTTAGGAATTGTTAGACCATTTACAGCTTTAGACAATGGGCAAATGAGAAGCTTTATAGGAGATCTTTCTGAGCATAAAAGATTAACTAGAACTGAAAGAAAAGCTTTTGAAGTATTATGGTATACTATATGTCCTGATATTGATGGATTTGGAAATAATATATGGAATTTAAAAGAAGGAAAATTTGAAATATTTGATGAAGAGGGAATAAAGGCGCAGTATGAAAAAGAATCTTCTGCAGACATAGATGAGGATTTTGATGAAGGAAGAGTAAATTTTACCTTTAGATCAGCTGAAGGAGATATGGTTGTTCATCAACATGAAAGAAATAAAAAGATTTTTTTAGTATATTTATCAGAAAAAATTTCAGAGAGGTTGTTTGATATATTTAGAGAAGTAGAAACTAAAACTTTAGATTTAAAACCAGAAAGAGGAATAGATAGATATAAAGTGAAGCTACCTGGTGCACCTATTGCTATTAACCAATCTGGAAGTACAGTAAAGAGTATAGATAAAAAAGGAGACGAACCAAGATAATATGGAAGATTGTTTATTTTGTAAATGGAAAAATGAAAAAGAAAAAATTATAATTGAAAATGATTTAGCATTTGCAAGACCTGATGAATTTGCAGTTAGCCCTGGACATACATTGTTTATGACTAAAAGACATGTTAAAGACTTTTTTGAAACAACTGATGAAGAAAGAAATGCAATATTTGAATTGGTGGACAAAGTTAAAGAAATGTTAGATGAAAAATACAGTCCAACAGGATATAATATAGGTATGAATTGTGGAGTATCAGCGGGACAAAGTGTTATGCATATTCATGTACATTTAATTCCAAGATATGATGGAGATGTTGAGAATCCTAGAGGAGGAGTAAGAGGAGTAATTCCTAAAAAGCAAAATTATTAATAATGAGAAGAGTCGCAAGGCTCTTTTTTTGTGCAAATAAAATCACGATTTATGTCGAATTAGGTTATATTATAGTAGGAGGTGGTTATTATTAAAGAAATTTTTCAAGGATTAGTTGTTTCAATAATTTTTATTTTTTTTGTTCTTACTACTATAATAATTTTAAATTACGAAAAAATTTTTGTTAAATACAATATTGATAAATTGCCTTCTGCAGCTATGGAAAATACTTTCAAAATAAGATATAATAAATGCAAATATTTTATGGAGGAAAGTAATGGATTATAGAAAATTTGAAAATAAGATTATAGTAAGAATTGATAAAGGCGAAGAAATTCTAGAAAAGATAAAAGAAATTGCATTAAAAGAAAATATAAAGTTGGCTTCTGTTTCAGCATTAGGAGCTACAAATGATTTTACTGTAGGTGTATTTAAAGTTGATGAAAAGAAATATTATTCTAATAATTTTGTAGGAAATTTTGAAATAGTTTCTTTAACTGGAACAATAAATACAATGAATGGAGAATTTTATACACATATTCATATGAGTGCTGGAAACGATAAAGGAGAAGTTTTTGGTGGACATTTAAATAGAGCAAGGGTTAGTGCAACTTGTGAAATGGTTATTGATATTATAAATGGAAGTATAGATAGAAAACTTGATGAAGATATAGGATTAAATTTATTTGAGTTTTAAAAAAAAACTTGTTACTGAAAATGTAACAAGTTTTTTTGGAGCAGGTAGTGGGAATCGAACCCACGTCATCAGCTTGGAAGGCTGAGGTTCTACCATTGAACTACACCTGCATGCCCCTGACAAGTATAGATTATAATTTATGATTAAATATTTGTCAATAGCAAATTTAAAATTTTTAAATTAATTTTGGTAAAAATACTTGAGCAAGGCTTAAGAATATAAAGAATCCTAATACATCTGTAGCAGTTGTTAAAAATATAGATGAAGCTAAAGCAGGATCTAATTTTAATTTTGCTAATATTAGAGGAACTAAAATTCCACATATTCCTGATATTACTAAATTTCCTATCATTGATAAGAAAATAATTACACCTAAATAGCAGTTTCCATATATAAGGGTTACTATTATACCAGTTAAAATACCTATAATAGCGCCGTTGAATAATCCTAGTATTATTTCTTTTATAACAAGTCTTAAGCTATCTTTTAATTCAACTTTTCCCATAGCAATATTTCTAATGATTATTGAAACTGTTTGTGTTCCTGCATTTCCACCCATACCAGTTACAATTGACATTATTGCAGATAGTGCAACAACTTGAGCAATTGTTCCTTCGAATATTTTTACAGTAAGTGATGCTAAAAAAGCAGTAACAAGATTTACTATAAGCCAAGGAAGTCTCATTTTTATTGATTCAAATACTGTACTATCAATATTTTCTTCTTTATCAACACCAGCCATTCTTAAAACGTCTTCAGTTTGTTCTTCTTGAATGACATCGATGATATCATCAATTGTAATAATTCCTAGTAAAACATTCTTTTTATTTATTACAGGTATGACATTTAAGTCATATTTTGAAGCAAGTAGTGCAACTTCTTCTTGGTCTGTTTCTGGTTCAACAGAGATGAAGTTTGTATTTGTTATTTCTTCTAATTTTGTTGAATCAGGCGAGATTAATATATCTCTTAAGTTTGCTATACCTATGATTTTTTTATTGTCATTAATAAAAATTGTTTCAATTACTTCTGATTTAGAAACAATTTCTTTTAGTTTTAGTAATGCTTGTGATACAGTTAAATCTTTTTTTAGAGCTATATATTCTGTAGTCATAATTCCACCAGCTGTATCATCTTCATATCCTAATAATTCGGTAATAATTTTTTTATCTTTTCCATCTTTCATTAGGTTAATAAGTTCTTTAGATTTTCCAATATTTATTAGACCTAATATATCTACAATATCGTCTTTTGACATGTAGCTGAATACATTGATAATTCTGTTATTTCTTAATAAATCAAGTATTCTTATTTGTGTTTTTTCTTCTGATTCTTCTAAGATATTAGCTAATTCCTTGTCACTTAATTTTGCACAGATTTCAGCTATATCATTATCTTCTAAATCAGATAGTTGTAAAGCTAGATCAACTGATGTTATTTCATCTAACTTGCTTAGTAGTGTGTTGATTGTGATTTCTTCTTCTTTTAACATTTTATTTTCTCCTTTCTTTATTAGTGAAGAAAATAAATATTAGAAATTAAAGAATTATAAAATAAAAAAAGCTCAAATAATGAGCGATTTTTTTATTAATCCTCATTTCAATCATATTTATTTTCTTATGATTCGATTGTGAATCTTCGCTCATTAAATCACCTCTTTTTCTTTGAACTCCTTTTTTATTATATCATAAACCTAGAAAAAGTTAAAGTAAAATAAAGAAATTCGTTTATTTTTTGTGAATTTTGAAGTATAATGTTAATAATTTAGAAATTAAGGTCTAAATTGAACATATTTGGATATTAAAATTCTTAAAAAAGGAAAGTTTATTATGAATAAAAAATATATTGCTATTATTAGTATATGTTTTATACTTTCAATCATTTCTGGAATAATTGCAAAAGATTTAATTATTGGAGGAACAATATTATTTTCTGGTCTTTTGTGTGCATATTTTGCGAGTGAAGGGAAGAGAGTTAATTATATATTTGGGTTAATAAATTATATTTTAATGGGATATGTTTCTCTAAAAAATAATTTATATGGAATATTTTTATTTTATATATTTATTTTCGCACCACTGCAAATTCATGGCTTTAGTACATGGAAAAAGAATTTGAATAAAGATAATAATGTTAATGTAAGAGAGTTTAATTTAAAAAATTCAATTATAATAACAAGTTCTTGTATTACTGGTAGTTTTATATTAGCGTTTTTATTAAATTTAATTCCAAATCAACGATTGGCTTTAATGGATGCTGCTTCTAATTGTATTAATTTATGTGGAGTTGTGTTAATGATATTACGTTTTAAAGAAGCATGGTGGTTGTGGTTTATAAATAATATTATTGATTTAAGTATTTGGATTATTACTACATTAAATAATGGAACAGGTTCTGTAATGATGTTATTAGTATCTATTGGATATTTACTTATAAATATTTATGGGATGATAAAGTGGCATATTAATGTAAGAAAAAGTAAAGTATAGGAGGGATAATATGAAATTAGTATCTGTAAATCCTTATAATGATGAAATTGTAGGAGAGTGTGAGGAAAATACTAAAGAAGAGATTTTAAAAAAGGTAGAACTTGCTAAACAAAATAATAAATTATGGGCGGATTTAGATGTTGAAAAAAGGATAGAGATTTTAAAAGAGTTATATGAATCTTTAAAAAACAACAGTGAAGAGATGGCAAAATTAATTTCTATGGAGATGGGTAAGCCTATTGTTCAATCAGAAGCAGAAATAACATCTACTTTTAAAAATATTGAGTGGAACTTAGAAAATGCTAAAAAGTATATTGCCGATGAAATAACTTTTGAAGATGAGAAGCAAGTACAAAGAGTTTCATATGAACCTAAAGGTATTGTTTTAGCAATTTCACCATTTAATTATCCAATTTCTTTATGTGTAGCGATTGCAATGCAAAATTTAATAGTCGGAAATGTTGTGATAAGTAAGCCTGATCCTAAATTACCGTTATTATTTAAGTTATTAGAAAAAATAATAAACGATTCTAAATTACCTAAAGGAGTGTGGCAAATTGTTTTTGCAGATACAGAAATGTCTAGTTTTTTAGCAGATCAAGATATTGATATGATTTGTTTTACAGGAAATACGAAGACAGGTGAATATTTGTATAGTATAGCTGCTAAGAAAATGATTCCTGCTTTAATGGAACTTGGAGGTTCAGCTCCTGGAATTGTATGCGAAGACGCTGATATTGATGATGTTATTGCTGGAATATTTAAAAAAAAATTTTCTAATAGTGGGCAATTATGTCATGCATTAAAAAGATTAATTGTTCATGAAAGTGTTTTTGACGAAGTAGTAGAAAAATTAAAAGATATTGCTAATTCACAAGTTTTGGGAAATCCTCTTGAAAGGGAAACAACTATGGGACCAATTGTAAGTAAAAAACAATTAGACACTTTAATGGAGCAATTTAATGATGCAAAAGAGAGAGGTGCTTGTATCATATGTGGAGGGGAGAAATTTGGAGAAAAGGGAAACTTTTTTAAACCAACAATTTTAACTAATATAACTTCAGATATGAAAGTATGGAAAGAGGAAGTATTTGGTCCAGTGTTACCAGTAGTAAGTTTTAAGACGTTAGGGGAGGCTGTAGAGCTAGCTAATGATACTATTTATGGTTTAGGTGGATATGTTTTTACAAAAGATAAAAATATTTTTGAGAAAATAAGTAATGAATTAGAAACTGCTATGGTTTCTTGTAATAATCTTGCATATTCATCACCATATAATCCTTTTGGAGGAGTTAAAAAATCAGGTTTAGGTCGTACAAGAGGAAAATGGGGAATACAAGAATTATGTAATATAAAAATATTTGTATATGAAAAGTAAAATAGCAAAGAGCACAGTATCCAAAAATACTGTGCTCGTGCTTGCCTAAAAGGTTAGGCTATTGATCAGAAGGTTAATCCGTAATGTGTACGGAGCCGTGTTCTACCTTGAAGCCGAGCCTGAAGAAGAAATTTTCAAGGTCATCATAGCTGTAGTCAGAACTTCCTTTGATGGCCATGAAAATTGCAACAGAGTGGCTGTCGTTGATGAGCTCATGTTCTTCATCCTTCATGCAGATATAAACGGTGTTTTTTGCCAGGTGAATCCAGGCTTCCCACTGTTCGCCGCCATGATCATGCATCCGGATAGAACTTTTAGGATCCAGATGTAACCACTGGCCTTCGTTCAATCCGTCAATGGTCATTTTCCGTACATCTCCTGTGATGTAATCTTCAGGTAATTTTACAATATTGAGCATTTTTCTACCTCCTAATGTTGTGTGAATAATTTTGTTACATCTATTATTATAACATAAAATACCTATAAAATCAATGGTTGTAAGTTGTATGAATAGTTGTAGCTAATTTTAGAAAAGTGTAGTATAATAATAAAAATTAAAAAATGAGGAGAATTTTATGGAAAATAATTACTTGTTAGTTCATGGAAGCTTTGGAAATCCTTTTTCAAATTGGATTCCATATTTAAGAAGTGAAATTGAAAATAAAAATTTAACTGTTTATACACCAGATTTTCCTACTGGTGTGAGATTTCAAAATTATGATGCATGGTCTAAACTTTTAAGAGTATATGCTGATAGTAATATTATTAACGAAAATACAGTTATATTTGCTCATTCAATTGCACCTATTTTTATTTGTAAATTTTTAGTTCAAAATAAAATTAGAGTTAAGAGATTAGTTTTTGTTTGTGGATTTAATAATTATTTTGGCATAAATGAAGAATATGATACTGTTAATAGAAGCATGTATTTTGAAAATTTAGAAGAAGTTAAAAAATATTGTGATGATATTATTTGTATGTATTCAGATAATGATCCTTATGTTAGATATGAGTCTGAAAAAGAATTTGCGGATACTATAACTGAAAACCAAATTATATTTTCAGGTGGAGGACATTTAAACTCTGAGAGTGGATATACAGAATTTAAAGAGTTATTAAAATATATATAAATGTAGGAGAAAAAATGAAAATAACAGTTGAGATGGCTTGTTCAATTAATGGATTAATTGCAACAAAAGACGGTAATGAAGACTTTTTATCTAATAGAAATTATCAAATTATGTTAGGATTTTTAAAAGAATATGATTGCTTAGTTTGGGGAAATACAACTTTTAAAAATGTTATTTCATGGGGAGATAATTATATTGATGATTTAAAAGATGTTACTATAATTATATTTTCAAAAGAAAAGCAAGTTTCAAGTTACAAGAATGTTATATATTGCAATTCAATGGAAAACTTTTTAGAAATATGTAAAGAAAAAAATATTGAAAATGTTTTTGTTTCTGGTGGTGCACATATTAATAATTTATTTTTAGAAAATAATATGGTTGATGAGATTATTATTAATTATAATCCATATGTTTTAACTAATGGTATTAATTTGTTTAATGGAAATGATGTTGAGAAAAGTTTAGTTTTAAACAAGGTAGTTCATGAGAAAGAAGATATTGTTCAAATTTGGTATAAAGTAAAAAAATAAAATTGGAGAAAAGTATGAAAATAATAACGGTATGTGGTAGTTTAAAGTTTAAAGATGAAATGATGAAAATAACAGAGAAGATGGAATTACAAGAAAATTGTATGATAAGTGTTATTTATCCAACTAATGAGAATAAAGACTATTATACAGATGAACAGGCTGATATACTTGACAAAATGCATAAAGAAAAAATAAAGATGTCAGATGCAATTTTAGTTGTAAATGTTGGTGGTTATATAGGAAGTAGTACACGTAGTGAGATTGAATTTGCTAAATCACTGAATAAAGAAATAATTTATTATACAGATTTAGTAAAAGAAAATTAATGAGGTGAATTGTATGAATGAAGTACATTATGAATCTTATCAAGAAAAAGATAAAATGTTGCTTAAAGTTTTAGATGAAAATGGGAATATAACTGACATAGAAGCTACTAAAAAAGAAGTTCATGAAAAACATTTATGGCATCAAGAGGTTGCAATATTTATTATTAATAATGAAGGAAAAATATTGTTACAAAAAAGAAGTGAGAATGTTCATTATAATAACAACAAATGGGGAATGGTAGCTAATCATGTTGGAGCTGATCAAACCTTGGTAGATGCATTGCTTCAAAAGGCAAAAGAAGAAATTGGATATAATATTAACCAAAATGATATTAGATATTTAACGATGCTTAAAAGAAATGAAGAAAGAGAGCAACGTTTTACTTATTTTTACTATATTAAAACAGATATAAAAGATAAAGATATTAATCTTAATACATATTTAGCTATAGAAAAAAAGTGGTTTGATTTTTATGATTTACAAGAATTGATGCTCATGAATAGTGATGAAGTTGTTTTTAAAAATACACCTGAATATATTAACATATTTGGTGAACTTTCAAAAATAATAAAAGGTACTAATACAGATAAAGAATATAGAAAAAAAGAATTTATAATTTTAAATACTACTGATGGATGTTTTTTTCCGGGATTAATTCAGCATGCTGATAAAGAAACAAAGTCTATTATTATTTTTATTCATGGAAGTGGTGGTAACTTTTTTAAAGCGAATTATTATGAAGATATGTTTGAAGATTTTAATTACTATGGTTATGATTTTATGATTTGTAATAATAGAGGATCTGAGCAATTTTATAGATTACATAGAAATATAGCTGGTGTAAATGAAACTATACAAGCTGGAAATATGTATGAAAACTTTGATGAATCAATTTATGATGTATCTGCTGCTGTTAATTATGCTAAGATGAATGGTTACGAGGATATAATACTAATTGGACAAAGTTTAGGAACCTTAAAAGTTCAATATTATTGTGAACAAATAGGAGATATTAGTAAAGTTATTTTATTAAGTCCTGTTGATATGGTTAATAGATTTCGTTCAAGAGTAGATAATCAATATGATGAATTAATAAGTAAAAGTAAAAAATTAGTTGAAGAAGGTAAACCTTATGAAATGCTAACAAAAGAATATTCTGCTATTAAGATTGCTTCAACAATGTCAATTGGAAGCAAGGCAGATTTGTTTATGTTAGAAGAAAATAGAGATATATCAAAACCTTTAAATTATAAAGGTTTTGTATCTATAATTGCTGGTAGTAATGAACATGTATATAAAGGATGGAGCATGGAATATGTTGAAAATAGATTAAGACAGAGATTTAAAAATGCTAAATTTCAATTTCACATTATTCCTAATTCTACTCATAATTATAATGAACATGAAAAACAAATATCTAAATTAATAGTTGATAGTATTAAGAATATGATATAAATGTATTGATAATATAGTTATATTCATAGTATAATCGAAATAATTATTAAAAAAGGGGTAGATAAAAATGGAAGAAACAAAAACTAAAAGAATAAAAATGTCTAATGTAATTTGTGTAATTGCAATATTAGTGATTATTGTATTAGTAATTAGTTTATTAGTAACAAAATCATCTTATAATAAAAAAATTGCAAACTTAGAAGAAAATAATAAAAAAATGCAGAGAACAATAGATGACTTAAATGAAAAAATAGTTGCAGATGAAGAAAAAGAAGAAGAACTAGAAAATATAATTGCAAATAATACTGTAGAAACTTCAAGTGATGATGAGACTACTGCGAATACTACAGAAGTTGACCAAATTGCTGAAGAATTATTTAATAAAGGAAGTCAAAAAATAAGAGAAATAATTTATTCATCTTATGACCAATATGCTTTAATAATTCCATCAGAAGAAAAGACTCTTGATAAAAAAATTTATGAAAAAAGAAATGCTTTATATTCGAATATAGAAATGGAGTTTACTAATATTTTTACAGATAAAGCATTAGAAGCGGCTTTAAAAGAAAGATTTATTGAAGCAGATGATGGCTTTTTATATGTTTCAATAGGTGGTCAAGATGAGTGGAATATTTCAAATGTAAGAATAGAAAGAGTTTCAGAAACAGAAGCAATTGATGAAATAGAATATAAAATAACATATAATGATGTAGAACTTGATAACAGTGTTTCGGAAGATATTACTTGTACTATGAAAATTAAATTAGTAGATGGAGAATATAGAATTTCTGAAACAAATTATTGTGAATTAATGTAAGAAATAAAATACTTATTGTAACTCAATAAGTATTTTGTTTTGTATTTATATAGATAGGAGAAAGTATATGGCAAATAGATTAAATATTTATGTAAGTCATTCAAAAAAAATGGATTATGAGAAAGAATTATATAAACCATTATTGGACTCTAAAATTGGTAAAGAGAATAATTTTATTTTACCACATAGTGAAGAATATAATGATGTGGACACAAAGCAAATATTGATAAATTCAGATTTATTAATAGCGGAGGTTTCAATAGGAGGTACAGGTATAGGTCTTGAACTTGGAAGAGCAGAATGCAATGATGTAAAAATAATATGCATTAAAAAAAAAGGAGTTAAGTGCAATTCATCAGTAAAACGTAATTTTAAAGTTTTAGAATATATAGATGAAAAAGATATGATTTCTCAATTAGAAAAGGAAATATGATAAATGTTCTATTTAAAAAATAAAAAGAACTTATTGTTTTACAATAAGTTCTTTTGGAGCAGGTAGTGGGAATCGAACCCACGTCATCAGCTTGGAAGGCTGAGGTTCTACCATTGAACTACACCTGCATATCCTTGACAAGTATAGATTATAAAACCTTATTTCGAATTTGTCAATAGTAAATTGTCAATAGTAGGAAATACTTTACTTTTATAGAATTTAATAGTACAATATAAATGTTTTAATATTAAGATTTGAGGAAAAAATGGAGAAACTAATTTCTAATTCAGAAAATGAAACTAAGTTAATAGGAAAAAAATTTGCTGAAAGATTGAAAAAGGGTGACGTTGTAGTTCTTACTGGTGATTTAGGTTCTGGAAAGACTAAGTTTACAGAAGGGGTATTACAATATTTTGAACTAAATAATGAGATCTCTAGTCCAACTTTTACAATTGTGAATGAATATGCAAATGAAAAAGAAACAATTTATCATTTTGATGTATATAGATTAGAAGATGAAGATGAATTTTATGCAATAGGTGGAGAAGAGTATTTTCAAAAAGGAATTTGTTTAATTGAATGGGGAGAGATGATTGAAAAAGCTTTACCTAATAAATATATTCATATATCTTTTTCAAGAAATTTAGATGAAGAAAATAGAAGAGAAATTAAAATAGAATTTATTAATATGTAAAAATTTAGCATATAAATTACAAGCGGAGCCCTTTTTAGAGGCTCCGCTTAGTTTTGTCAGATGTCCTCGTAGACTACCGTGAGGTCAGCCTGGACAGAGGACTTGATAAGAAATCTGAACTTGTCTGTTGTAAAATAGTATCCAAAGAAAAAGTCATCTTTAGCATCGGCGAGACTGAAATTTGCACGTATAAGGGTAAACTTATAAATAGTATTATTGTGCAAATTTAGTCTGGTTCTACCAAGAGTTGTCGGGACGACGCTTGCCTGATAGTTGGCTAATTTTTTGGCTAACATTTTTGGATCAGAACTTTCTGCGAAAAAGAAGATGGTGGTTGGTCCAACGGGAAGAAGGACGATTCCTTCGGGGACGTTAATTCCCCAAGCTGTCAAATGTTCTTTGGTATACATCTTCATAAAAGCAGTAAGGTCAAGACCAAAACGTTTTTGTAAAAAATCGCTGAAGACTAAGGTCGGTGACCGATAAATGGAATACTTACTGTGAGATTCTTTTTCAATTAAATCCTCAACAGTAGCAAGTTCTGTTAGTGACTCGTACTGACGTTCTTCACTTTTGAAGGGATCAAATATGTCACCTCCAAATAAAAACTCGACACCCATAGATTTAGCTCCTCCTGTATATTGTGAATTGAATGTGAGGTTTGATGTATAAAACATCGTAGTCTATTTAAGCTTAACATAAAACGGGTTTACAGTCAAATTATGATTTACAAATGGTTTAAAATGTTATAAAATTAAAAATCATGGAGGAAAGTATGAAGATTTTAGCTTGTGATACTTCAAGTAGTGTATGTGCTGTTGGGGTATTTGAAAATGATAAATTAATAAGTAAAAATGAATTAGATAATGGAAGAACACATTCAGAAAATTTTATGCCTTTAGTAGAAAAAACTCTAAAAGAATCTAACTTAAGTTTAGCTGATATAGATACTATATCAGTTGTTGTTGGACCTGGCTCTTTTACTGGAATCAGAATTGGTGTAGCTAGCTGTAAAGCAATGGCAGAAGTAGTTGATAAAAAAATGCTTGCATTGTATTCGCTAGAAGTATTAGCGGCAAATGAGTATGGAAAAGGAAAAAATATTTGTGCTTTAATTGATGCTAAAAATAATCAAGTTTATTGTGGCATGTTTGATGAAAACTTAAATAAAAAAGAAGAATTTATGGCGGATGATATATCTGCTTGTTTAGAAAAAATAAGTAAATATGATGATATTATTTTTGTTGGTGATGGAAGTATTATTCACAGAGAAACAATAGAAAATAATTTAAACAATAGAAATATTGAATTTTCTAAAAATAATAAACAAAGTGCTTATGGATTGGGGATTGCTTCTAATAAAAAAGCAGAAAATGTGGAATTTATTACTCCAGATGAAATTATTCCAGTTTATTTGAGAAAATCACAAGCAGAAAGAATGAAAGATAAGAAAGAATAGATTGCTATGAATATTGTTGAAATGAAAAAAGAACATTTAGATGTGTTAATTGCTGAATTAAAAGAATATGATGAATTTTGGAATGAAAAAATTTTAATAGATGAATTTCAAAATGAAAATTCAGAATATTTTGTTTTAATAGATGATGGAAAGATACTTGGATTTGCTGGGTTATGGTTTAATATAGATGAAGCACATATTATGAATATTGCTGTTAAAAAAGAGTATAGAAAAAATGGATTTGGAACTAAGTTACTAGAATTTTTAATAGTGAAAGCCAAAGAAAAAAACAAAATTTGTATTACTTTAGAAGTAAGTGATAATAATTTTTCTGCAATTTTGCTTTATGAAAAATTTAATTTTGAAAAAATTGGAACAAGAAAAAAATATTATAATGCGGAAAATGATGCACTTATTATGACAAAAACATTTTAAAAGAATAAAATTATACCTAATTTATGTAAGTTATGAGTTAGGTGTATTTTTTTGCCATTCCAATAAAAATAAAATTTTGTATAATGTGAATATACACTTGCATAAAAAAAATGTATGATATAAAATCAATATGTAAAATAGCGAGATAACTAAATATGAGTTTGGAGGAATAATATACAAATGAGAAAGATAAATGAATTGAGTTATAAAGATTTAAAAGATGTTTGTAATCCAAGTACGTTTAAGTTTGAAAAAGTTAACGAAGTAATTGATACAACGAATTTAGTTTATGGTCAGGATAGGGGGATTAAAGCTTTAGAATTTGGTGTTAATGTAGATATAAAAGGATATAATTTATATCTTGAGGGACCTGCTGGTGTAGGAAAAACAATGTATACTAAAAAATTCTTACAAGCTAGAGCTGCTAAAGAAAAAGTTCCTAATGATTGGTGTTATATTTATAATTTTGATGATCCAAATGAACCAATAGCTATTTCACTTCCTGCAGGACAAGGAAAAGCCTTTAAAGATGATATGGATTCATTTATTAAAAACATAAGAAAAGATATTAAGAAAACTTTTAATAATGATGAATATGAAAAAGAGAAAAAACTTATAAAGCAAGAATTTGAAACTAAAAAAGAGAATATTTTAGCAAAATTAAATGATAAAACTTTAAAGCAAGGTTTTCAAGTAAAGTCAGCTCAAAATGGTATTTATATGATGCCAGTTTATGAAGGGAAGCCTATTGAAGAAGAAGAATATGAGAAGTTACCTTTAGAAATTAAGAGTGAATTTGAATCAAAATCTCAGCAAGTTCAAGAGATGATTTTCGAAACATTATCAGAAATTAAATTAATTGAAAATAAAGCGGATAAAAAAATTGAAGAATGGCAATCTAATGTGGCTTTACTTACAGTAAATATTCATGTTAATAATGTTAAATCAAATTATAAAAGAAATAAGAAAATTAGCACATTCTTAGACAATGTAAAAAGAGATATTTTAAAAAATATAAATACATTTATGATGCCAGAAAATGATAATGATAAACAACAAGTATCACCTCAAATGAAGGCTATGCAAAACAACGAACCATGGCTTAATTATAGAGTTAATTTGTTTGTTGACAACAGCAATTTAGAAGGTGCTCCAGTTATTATGGATTCAAATTATACTTATCAAAATATTTTTGGTAAGTTAGAATATGAAAATCAATTTGGTATGATGAAAACTGATTTTACAATGTTAAAACCAGGTTTACTACAAAAAGCTAATGGTGGATATATTATTTTCCAAGCTAAAGATTTAATTTCTAGTCAACCTTGTTATGAAACTTTGAAAAAAGTTTTACAAGTTAAAGAAATTAGTATTGAAAATAATTTAGAACAACGTTCATCTATGATGCTTGTTTCATTAAAGCCAGAGGCGATACCATTAGATTTAAAAGTTGTTATTATTGGTAATTCTGAAATTTATCATACGTTATTATCTTTAGACGATGATTTCAGAAAATTATTTAAAATAAAAGTAGAATTTGAAGAAGATGCACCAAAGAATGAAGAAAATATTACTAAACTTATTAGATTTGTAAAAAGTTATTGTGAGCAAGAAGAATTATTAGATATAGATAAAGAAGCTATGGCTAGGGTTGTAGAATATGCTTCAAAATTATCTGGTGATAAAGAAAAACTTTCTACACAATTTAGTGAAATTGGACAAATTGTTGGTGAAGCTTCAACTTGGGCTAAGTTGGACAAATCTAAAATGATTACTAAAAAATATGTTCAAAAAGCCTTTGATGAAAGAATTGAAAGAATTAAGAAATATGATACTAAGTATTTGCAAATGATTAAAGAGGGTGCATTACTTATTGATACAGAAGGATATAAAATAGGTCAAATTAATGGATTAACTGTAATTACAATAGGAGATTATTCTTTTGGTAAGCCTTCTAAAATTACTGCTAATACTTATCTTGGTAAACAAGGTATTGTTAATATCGAAAGAGAAGTTCAAATGTCTGGCTCAAGTCACTCTAAAGGTGTTATGATTTTAACTGGATATTTAGGAGAAATGTTTGCACAGGATAAAGAATTATCTTTAAATGCTAGTATTTGTTTTGAACAATTATATGGTGGGGTAGATGGTGACAGTGCTTCTAGTACAGAAGCATATGCTATACTTTCTAGTTTATCAGGAGTACCAATTAATCAATCAATTGCAGTAACAGGTTCTGTTAATCAAAAAGGTGAAATTCAACCTATTGGTGGGGTAAATGAAAAAATTGAAGGATTTTTCCAAATATGTAAAATGCGAGGATTGAATGGTGAACAAGGTGTAATTATTCCAATCCAAAATGTTAGAAATTTACATCTAAATGATGATGTTATTGAAGCTGTTAAGAAAGAGAAATTTCATATATATGCTATTAATACTATTGAAGAGGGTATTGAAATTTTAACTGGCGTACCTGCTGGTAAAAGAGATAGATTTGGTAAATTTCCTGCTGGTACTATTAATTACTTGGCTAATGAGAGATTGGCTAAGTATGCAGATATAGTCGAAAAAAAGAATAAAATGTAATTCGATTTTTATTGATAATAAAGCACTATTGCTATAAAATGGCAATAGTGCTTTTCTTATATTATATAAGAATAAACACTTATTAGTAGTAGATAGAAAGGAGTTTTATGAATAAGGATAACGAAATTTTATCTAGACTTATGTCTATTGAATCTACTAATGAAGAGATTTATAAAGAGATAATAAGATTGCAAAAAGATTTAAAGATGAAGAGATTTGAAGAACTTCAGACTAAAATGCTAGTTGAAGATATTTATGATTATATTAAAGTTTCAGATTGTGAAAAAAAACTACTTGAAAAAGTGGAAAGTAAAGAAAAAATATGATATAGTGTGTGCTGAAATAGATGCTTTAGTTAGGAGGCGATATTTTGAAAATAACAGAAAATGATATTAATAACTTAAAAAAGATTTCTAATGAAATTAGAAAAAACATTATAGAAGAAGTTTATAATGCGCAGTCAGGACATCCAGGAGGTGCATTATCATCGGTAGAAATATTAACTGCTTTATACTTTAATCAAATGAATATTGATCCAGAGAGACCAAAAGATGAAAACAGAGATAGATTTGTATTATCAAAGGGACATGCTTCTGCTGGATTGTATGCGACTTTAGCAGAGAGAGGTTTTTTTGAAAAAGAAGAATTAAAAGATTTTAGAAAATTAGGGTCTATTCTTCAAGGTCATCCAGATATGAAACATATTCCTGGAGTTGACATGACATCTGGTTCGTTAGGGCAAGGATTATCTGCTGCTAATGGTATGGCAATGGCTTCTAAATTGGATCAAAAAGGATATAGAGTTTATTGTTTAGTTGGTGATGGCGAAATTGAAGAAGGACAAATATGGGAAGCTGCAATGACATCTAGTCATTATAAATTGGATAATTTATGTGTAATAGTAGATAACAATAATTTACAGATAGATGGAGAAATTTCAGAAGTAATGTCTGTATATCCAATAAAAGAAAAATTTCAAAGCTTTGGGTTTGAAGTTTTTGAAGTAAATGGAAATGATATAGATGAGTTAATAACTGTTTTTCAAAAGGCTAAAACTGTTAAAAATAAACCTACAGCTATTATTGCTAAGACAATAAAAGGTAAGGGAGTGAATTTTATGGAAAATCAAGTAAGCTGGCATGGTAAAGCTCCTAAAGAAGAGGAATATAAATTAGCAATAGAAGAACTTAAGTAAAATAGTAGGAGGTAGTTTATGAAAGAAGAAAAAAAAGCTACTAGACAAAGCTATGGAGAAGCTTTAAAAGAATTAGGAAAAGTTAATAAAAATATAGTAGTGTTTGATGCAGATTTAGCTGGAGCTACTAAAAGCGACATTTTTAAAAAAGAATTTCCAGAGAGATTTTTTGATATGGGAATATCGGAACAAGATATGATAACTACTGCTGCTGGAATGTCTACATGTGGTAAAATACCTTTTGCTAGTACATTTGCTGTGTTTGCTGCTGGAAGAGCATATGATCAAATTAGAAATAGTGTATGTTACCCAAATTTAAATGTTAAAATTTGTGGAAGTCATGCAGGAGTTACAGTAGGAGAAGATGGAGCAACTCATCAAATGTTAGAAGATATTAATTTAATGAAAGGTCTTCCTAATATGAGAGTTTTCTGTCCATCTGATGATGTACAAACTAAATGGATAGTAGAAGAAATGACTAAAATAGAAGGACCATGTTATATTAGAACAGCAAGACTTGCAACACCTATTATATATGATGAAAAAGAAAGATTTGATAATAAAAAATCAGTACAATTTGGAGAAGGAGAAGATGTGACGATTTTTGCTATAGGTGTTTGCGTTTCAGAAGCTCTAAAAGCAAAGGAAACTTTAGCAAAAGATGGAATTAATATTAGAGTTGTAGATATGTTTTCATTAAAACCAGTAGATGAAGAGATAATTATAAAAGCTGCTAAAGAGACTAAATTATTAATATCAGTAGAAGACCATAGTGTAATTGGAGGTTTAGGAAGCATAATAGCAGATGTTCTTACAGAAAAATATCCTTTTAAGCTTGTAAAAATGGGAGTTAAAGATAGATTTGGTGAATCTGGCAATGCAGTAGAACTTATGAAAAAACTTGAGATAGATAGTGAAGCGATTATAAATAAAGTAAAAGAGGAATTAAATAAATGATTGATTTAACTGAAGCAAAAAAAGTTTTTAAAGATTATACATCTAATTTTAGAGTAGCAGATCAGAAGGTTGATATTAAAATTATACATACAATGGGAGTTACAAAAGTTGCTGGATATATCGCTCGTGAAATGAAATTATCAGAAGAGGATATAGCTCTAGCCGAACTTATAGGTTTACTACATGATATAGGTAGATTTGAACAAGCTGTAAGATTTAATAATTATAATGATTATGAAACAATAGATCATGCAGAATTTGGTGCAGATTTATTGTTTAAAGAAAAACTTATTGAAAGATTTATTGATGATAGACAATATGATAGAATTATAGAAAAGGCGATTAGAAATCATAATAAATTTGCAGTAGAAGAAGGTCTTTCAGAAAGAGAATTATTGCATGCTAATATAATTAGGGATGCAGATAAAACAGATAATTTTGAAGTAAAACAGTATCAAGATTTTGTTTCTTTATTAGGGAAAACTGAAAGAGAAGCAGAAAAAGATTTAATTACAGATAGAGTATGGGAAGAATTTTTGAATAAATCAACTATTGTATCTTCTCATAGAACTACAAGTATGGATTGTTGGCTTTCATATATTGCTTGGGTTTTTGACTATAATTATGAACCTGGTCTTAAGTATTTAAAAGAAAATGATTGTGTAAATAAGGTGATTGATAGATTAAATTATCAAGAAAAAGATACTAAAGAAAAAATGGAATATGCAAGAAAAATGATAAATGAATATATAAATGATAGACTAGCTAAATAGCTAGTTCGGAGGATCTAATATGGGTGTAGAGGAAACTATAGAAACTGTAGAACAAATAAATAGAGCAAATGCATTAATTAGAAAAGAAAGATTTTTAGATGCGGAGAGAATAGTAGATAAGTTATTAAGAACAATAGAGCCAGTTGAAATTAATAAATCTGGAAGAGTGATGGACTTTAGTAATAATATGGAATACTACTTATATTCGCATATGAATAATAAGGTTGCTATTTCTTGGTCTAGAAATTTTTTATCTGATATATACTTATTGAAGGGAAATATTTTAGCAGAGTCTAGAAATTTCAAAGAGGCTATAGAGTATTTTGATAAAGCATTAAGGTGGAATCCTGTTAGTATACGAATTTATAGAGAAATATTAGTTACTTGCATAAATTTGCGTGATTATAATAAGTTTGATACATATTTTAGTAGAGCTGTAAAAATAGCAATGAGACCTATTGATATTGCTATGCTATATAAAAAATTAGGATATGTATGGATTGAGAGAGGCGAAGATGAATTTGCATATAATTTAATTCTTTATAGTAAATTATTCTTTCCTAAAAGAGAAGCTGATTTAAAAATTGATTTCTTACAACAACGAATTGGTACTAGATTAAAAAAATATCCAGATTTAGGTACAATAGAATATATTAAAGAAAAAAATTTATTATATCAAAGACCTGATTATATTGTACCAACATATAATGCTTTAATAAAAATGATGCAAGATGTTATGAAAAAAGAAGAAAAACAGACTAGAATGAATTATTTAACTCTTATTGATTATTATAATGGTTTATACTTCCATAAGCCGGGAGGACAAATACATTCTGCTTTGCTTTCATTGCAACGTGAATATTCAATAAAATTTCCTGATAATAAGGAGGAAAAATAATGGGTTTTTTTGTCGAAAGAGAGGACAGTACCAATGGAAAAGTAATAAAAACAGGTGATAATGTAAGAATAATTGAAACAGAGGAAAAGGGTTTTGTTATTGCTGTTATAGATGATGAATATATGGTAAGTGTTAATGGTGATGTAAGAAATTATTTAAAAGACGAAATTATATGGACTGATTAAGTATTAAATGGATGTTTAATGGAAGGATTAATATGAATAGTAGAGATGGAATAATAGGCTTAGCAATAGGTGATGCAATGGGAGTTCCATTAAAATTTATGGAACGTGAAAAATTATTAGAAAATCCAGTAACTGATATGACAGATGGTGGAATATTTGATAAAGAAAAGGGTGTATGGTCTGAGAGTACATCACTTACTTTAGCTACAATAGAATCTATAATTCATTGTTTTGGAATATCTATTACAGATATGGGAAACAAATTTGTAAGTTGGATGCAAAATTCAGAATATACAGCTACAGGTGCAAGATTTGATATTGGAAGAACTACTATGATAGCCTTATCTAGATTTCAAAAAGAGGGACAACCTTTTGATAGTGGTTCAGTAGCAGAAGATAGTAATGGAAATGATATTTTAGGTAGAATGCTTCCTATAGCTTATTATGCACATGCTTCAAACTTGCAACAAAGTGAAATATATAGTTTAGTAAAAAAAGTAGCTGGCGTTACTCATGCACATGAACTTAGTGTTTTAGGTGCATATATATATGTTATGTTTGCAATAAAATTGCTTGAGGGAAAATCTAAATTTGACAGTTATAAAGAAATTCAGAAAATGGGATATTCTCAATTTTCTAGAGGTTCTTTAGAAATGTATAATAGAATTTTAAAAAAAGGAATTAATACTTTTGATTTAGATGATATTAGAACAAGTGGATACATAGTGGATTCTTTAGAGGCAGTATTGTGGGTTATATTAAATACAGATTCATTTAATCAAGCAATAATAGGAGCTATAAATTTAGGAAATGAAACAGATAGAATAGGTGCTTGTACAGGTGGATTGGCTGGTTTGATTTATGGACTCAAAGAAATGAATGTAGAGTGGAGAATTGATTTAAGGAGATATACTTATATTAGAGCATTATGTGGTCAATTTGATAAATCTTTGAGTTCAAGCAGTAAAAAATTAGAAAAAGAAGAACTAGTTTATGGAAAAGAAGAGCAAAGAATAAAAATTATTCAAGGTGATATTACTAGATTAATAGTTGATGCATATGTGAATTCTGCTAATAATTCTTTACTAGGTGGTAGTGGAGTTGATGGTGCGATACATAAGGCTTCTGGACCAGAACTTATAGATAAGTGTAGAGAGCTTAGTGGTTGTGAGACCGGTGAGGCAAAGATTACAAGAGGATATGAGTCAAAGGCAAAATTTATTATTCATACAGTTGCTCCAAAGTGGTATGATGATTCTATAGATGACAGAGAGATTTTACTAAAAAAGTGCTATGAAAATTCGATTATTATGGCAAATGATTTTAATTGTAAAAGAATTGCTTTTCCTTGTTTAGGAATGGGAGTATATGGTTGCCCTTTAGATGTAGGTGGAAGAATAGCTATTGATTTTGCTTTAAAGGAAGTTAGAAAAAAACATCCTTTAGTAGATGTTATTTATTTAGTTTGCTATTCTAAAGAAGAGTATGAATTTTATACTAGTTATTTAAGAGAAAAAATAAATGAGAAAAAAGATGCAGAGGAAAATTAATAATTTTCTTTGCATTTTTTTTTATTAAAATATAGAGAATATTGTTGAATTTTGGTATTGCAATTAAATTTCATTATTGATATTATTATGTAGTAGAGAAGCAAATTTAGTCAGATTATAAGGAGAAAAAAATGATTGAATTTAAGAATGTAAGCAAAGTGTATGATACTGGTACAGAAGCAGTTCATAATGCAAATTTTAAGATAGATAAAGGCGAATTCGTTTTTTTAGTAGGTTCATCTGGTTCAGGTAAATCTACATTAATAAAATTAATATTAAAAGAGGAGGAACCAACTAGAGGTAATTTAATAATAAATGGTAAAGATACTACTTTTTTAAAGCCTAAAAGAGTTCCTTTTTTACGTAGAAGTATGGGAGTAGTTTTCCAAGATTTCAGACTTTTACCAGATAAAACAGTATATGAAAACGTAGCATTTGCAATGTATATTGTTAAAGCTACACCTAGACATGTTAGAAGGCAAGTACCTATGGTTTTGTCTTTAGTTGGATTGTCTGCAAAAGCTAAAATGTATCCAAATGAATTATCTGGTGGTGAACAACAAAGAGTGGCATTAGCTAGAGCTTTAGTTAATAATCCATCAATGATAATTGCAGATGAGCCTACAGGAAACTTGGACCCAGATACAGCTTGGGAAATAATGAATCTATTGAACGATATTAACTTAAGAGGAACAACTGTTGTTATGGCGACACATGCTAAAAATATAGTTGATCAAATGAATAAAAGAGTTATTCATATTGATAAAGGACATATTATTTCAGATCGTAAAGGTGGATACGAAGAAGTATAAATTTTGAAAAAGTAAGGTGAATTAAAAGTGAGATATAATATTTTAACTTATCACATTGGTGAAGGTATTAGAAATTTATTTAAAAATAAAAAATCAACAGTAGCTTCTCTTTGTATTATGATGGCGACAATGTTGATGTTTGGTATATTTTTTATAATTGGTGAAAACATCAATCATATTATGAAAACAATAGAAGAAGATCAAGGAATTCAAGTATTTATTATAGATAGTGCAGATAGCAAAGAAGTTCAAGAAATTAGAGATATGATTAGTACGATAGATGGAGTTGCTTCAGCTACAGTATATACTAAGCAAGATGCTCTTAATCAGATGAAAACTAAACTTAAAAATAATGAAGAACTTTTAGAAGGATATGAGGGAGATAACAATATTTTTCCAGATTCAGTCATAGTTAAATTAACAGATCTTGAAAAAAGTGCTGCTGTTCAAGAACAAATAAATGAAATAAGAATAAATGGTGAAAAATACGTTGATTCAATTCAAAGTAGTGATAAAACAATTAATGCATTAATAAATATAGCAAATGGAATAAAAATTGTTACAGGTGTTTTACTTATTTTATTAATAGCGATTTCAGTATTTATTATTTCTAATACAATTAAATTAACAGTTCATGCAAGAAGAAAAGAAATTTCTATTATGAAATATGTAGGTGCTACAAATTCATTTATACGTTGGCCTTTTATAGTTGAAGGTATTATTATTGGTATAATTTCAGCGCTAATTACAATATTAATAATATATGGTGGTTATACACTTATTATTTCAAAAATAGTTGGAGTATTTAGTACAATACAAGTGAATATTTCATTACTTACATTTAAAGACTTATATCAATTAATTTTAATTGTATATATGGCATTAGGTATTGGAATTGGTGTTGTAGGAAGTAGTATATCTATGAAAAAATACCTAGAAGTATAAATTAGGAGTTCTTAATGAAAAAAAGAATAATAAAAATTTTTGTTATTTTTGCTTTTGGAATTTTGTTTTTACTAGGGTTAACACAGAGTGTTTTTTCAGATTATGTTTCTAATCTAAGAGAACAACGTGCTAACTTACAAAGTCAGTTAGATGCTTCTAATGCACAGATTGAAATAATTCAATCTGATGTTTCTGAGCTAGTTAATCAGATAACTGAATTAAATGAACAAATAACATCTCAGGAAATTGAGATTGAATTATTACAGCAGCAGAAAGAGGATTTAGAAAAAACTATTGTAGAAACAGAAGAAAATCTTGAAATAGCTACAGAGGAATTCGAAAAACAAAAAAAACAACTAGAAGAAAGATTAGTAGCTTCATATAAAGCAGGAGAAACAACTTATTTAGATGTTTTATTACAATCTAGTTCTTTATCTGAGTTTATTTCTAACTACTATATGATTTCTGAGTTAGTCAGCGCAGATGAAAAGATGTTGGAAAGAATTTCAGAACAAAAAGAGCAACTAGAATTTGCTAAATTAGAACTTAAAAGACAGAAAAAAGAATTAAACACAACTGTAGAAGAAAGCGAAAATAAAGCAGTTTCTTTGGAAAATATGAGAGTTATTAGTAATAGTTATATAGCTCAATTATCAGCAGAAGAGGCTGAATATACAAATAGTATCGTTGAAATGCAGACAGAAATAAAAAAAGTTGAAGCTGAAATTTTAACTGCAGCAAGAATGAATATTGGATATGACTATGTAGGAGGAGAAATGGCTTGGCCAGTTCCAGGATATACATTAATAACTTCTCCATATGGTATGAGAACACATCCTATTACAGGAGTGTATAAATTGCATACAGGTACTGATATAAGTGCACCCATGGGAACAGATTTTATTGCAGCAAATGATGGTGTTGTAGCAAAGGCAGAATATAATTATGCATATGGAAATATGGTTATGATTAATCATGGTGGTGGAGTTTCAACATTATATGCACATGGTTCACAAATATTAGTTGAAGTTGGTCAATCAGTTACAAGAGGTGAGCCTGTATTAAAAGTAGGAAGTACAGGATATTCTACAGGACCACATGCACATTTTGAGGTTAGGATAAATGGTCAATATACGGATCCAATGCCGTATATTACTAAGTAATATATTTAGGAGGAAAATATATTGAAACACATAAGAAAGAAAAAAATTATTTTATTAGTTTCGATTTCTTTGATTTTAGTTTTAATGGGAAACATGATGAGTGTATTTGCAAAGTCATCTTATGAACTAGAGCAGGAACGAAAAAAGAATGAAAGTTCTTTACAAGATACTAAAGAGCAACAACAAAAGATAAGAAGCCAAATGTCTGCAATTCAAAGAGAGGTAGAAGAATTAAATGATCAAATTAATAATTATCAAGCAGAGATTGACAATTTAGCTGATAGAATATCTGAAACAGAAGCAAATATAGATCAAATGCAAAAAGAATTAGATAAAACGCAGAAAGAATTGGAAGAAAAAGAAGCATTACTGGAAAAAAGATTAGTAGCTTCATATAAGGCAGGAAATACGTCATATTTGGATGTTTTACTAAGTTCAGAAAGTTTAACAACATTTTTATCAAACTATTATTTAATTGAACAATTAGCAGAGTCAGATACAAGATTAATTAATACAATTAAAGAGACAAAGCAAACAATAGAAGAATCAAAACTTGCATTAGAAGAAAGTAAAGTGCAATTAGAAGAGGCTAAAAAAACACAAGAAAGTAAGCAAGCCGTTTTAGCAGTAGTTAAAAGAGAAAAAAATGAAAAAGTTGCAGCTTTATCTGTAGAAGATCAGGCTTTACAAGCAAGAATAGCAGAGAAACAGGCAGAAGATTCAAGAATTAGAGCCGCAATTAAGGCTGCAGAAGAGGAAGAGAGAAGACAAGCAGAACTAGGTGGAGGAAATAAAGTAAGTCCAGGCGGATATATTTATCCACTACCTGCAGCATATTGTACAATAACTACAGGATTATATTATTCAAATGGTTCTTATCATGGTGCTGTTGATTTTGGATCTGGAGGAATTTATGGACAACCAGTTTATGCGGTTAAAGCTGGTACAGTTATGATTGCAACAAATTTAACTAATAGTTATGGTACATATGTTATGCTAAATCATCATGATGGTACATATACTATATATGGGCATGGAATAAGAGGCTCAATATGTGTTTCACAAGGACAACAAGTTTCACAAGGACAAAAATTAATGAGTGTTGGAAGTACAGGAAATTCGACAGGACCGCATTTACATTTTGAGGTTAGAGTAAGTCCAGGTGGATGGAATAATAGAGTAAGTCCTTATAATTATTTACCTTAATAATAAAATAAATTTTGGGGGAGAAGGGCGTTTGGTATAACGCCCTGATTTTATTGAATGGAGGCTTTTTTATGACAAATAATGAAAATGACGAAAAAGAGATGCTTAAATATACTATGAAAGTGAGAATAATAATAACAGCTATGGTTACATTTATAATAACATTTTGTTTAGCTGTTTTTGCCTATGATAGATATTTAGCGTCACACCAAATGTTAGTTAGAGATTATGAATCATCAGGAAATATTGAACAAGATTTAAATCAATTAAGAACTGTAATAGAGGAAAATTACAAAGGTGAAATTGATGATGATAAATTATATCAAGCTGCTTTAAAAGGGTATGTAGAAGGATTAGGAGATGAATTTACAACTCTTTTAAGTGCAGAAGAATTAGAAAGTTTAAATACATCATTAACAGATTTTGTAGGAATAGGTGTATATTTGACAGAAGAGAAAAATACAGGTAGAACTATAATATTGGGTACAGTTGATAACGATACACCTGCTGCAAAAGCAGGATTAAAATCAGGTGATGTAATTTTAGAAGTAAATTTAGAAGATGTTTCTACTAAAGGTTCTGATTATGTCTCTTCAAAAGTTAAAGGAAAAGCCGGAACTAAAGTTAAGATAAAGGTACTTAGAGGAGAAGAGAAATTAGAATTTGATGTTGAAAGAGACAATATAAGAGTTTATAAAATTAAACATGAAATGCTTGATAATAATATAGGATATATAGATTTTGATTCTTTTACAGATACATGTGATGAAGAATTTGAAGAAGCATATAAAGATTTAAAAAATAATGGAGCTAAATCATTAATAGTAGATTTAAGAGATAATACTGGCGGATATGTTGATTCTGCATTAAATATTGCTGATTTATTTTTAGATAAAGGTGAAACTATATTAATTACTCAAGATAACAAAAATAGAGAAGAAATAGATGTAGCTAAAAGAGAAAAAATTATTGATATACCTGTAGTTTTATTAGTAAATGATTATTCAGCTAGTGCATCAGAAATATTAACAGGTTGTTTGAAAGATCATGGAATAGCTAAAGTTATAGGTATTACTACTTATGGAAAAGGAGTTATACAAACTTTACTTATGAATGACTTAGGACCTAAAATTGGTGGGGCATTAAAAGTAACCACGGCAGAATATTTTACACCAAATAGAAATAAGATTAATAAGATAGGAATAGAACCTGATGAAGTAGTAAAATTAGATGTTCCTATAACTGAGGCAGTTACAAAAGAAAATGATAACCAATTAAAAAAGGCAATTGAGATATTAGGCAATGAATAATATTGGGTTAAAAAAATAAAAAAATATTAAAAAAGTTATTGACAACATTCTTAAAATCTAGTATACTATGACTTGTCAGCAACGACTGACAAGAATGGTCGCTTAGCTCAGCTGGGAGAGCATCTGCCTTACAAGCAGGGGGTCATAGGTTCGAGCCCTATAGCGACCACCATTTTATGGCCCGGTAGTTCAGTTGGTTAGAACGCTAGCCTGTCACGCTAGAGGTCGACGGTTCGAGCCCGTTCCGGGTCGCCAGAAACTATCTAGTCCAAATCTAGATAGTTTTATTTTTAAGCCTCGATAGCTCAGTTGGTAGAGCAAGGGACTGAAAATCCCTGTGTCACTGGTTCGATTCCCGTTCGAGGCACCAGTAAATAAAAAAGAGTAGTAAAATTTTTAAAAGTTTTACTACTCTTTTTTTGCATATATTATTAGAATTACCAGTTGTTATAAATATATACCTCTTATTTCCTTAATATTTAAGTAAATGGTATTTTAGTATACAATCTATTTAACATTTTATACTATAGGCAATACTTGTAGCCGTAAAATGTAGTGTTATTGTGTGCATACAGTGTATAAGGAGAATAATAATGAAAAAAATAATCTCAGCTTTATGTTGTATCGCACTGATGTTAACATTGTCTGCTGTTCCGGTTTTTGCAGCTGACAATACCACGAGTACAAGCGTAGAAGAATCCGTTATTACGCGTGCCACATCAAGAGGATTATATTACAAGGAAAACATGTTCTTTCAGGGGATTCATTCCTGTACAGTGACCCCTGAGTCTGGAGCAAACCTGAATATATGGTTGAAAAACAATAATACTGTCAAAGTATATGTATACAAAACCAATATTTTGGGTATGTACAGCAAAATATATACTCAGACATTCACTGCAGGAGAGCGTGATGTAAGGGTGGAAACCAAGTGCAATGGGAAACCTTATTTGGTAAAACTTGAAAGTGCGGTAGATGGATCTATTGCGTCTTTCTTGATATACCAAAATTAATTTTCTAAACGGTAACTTATTAATTAGCATTTAATAATTATGCACACTTTAACACGGGGAGCCTATCTTTAGGCTCTTTTTATATTATTTTTGTAACATTTTCTTTTTTAAAGAGTCTTAATAAATAAAAGGAGTATAATTGTGCAAGATTTTGATGATATATATATAGAATACTTTAATACCGTATATAAGTTTTTATTGTATTTAAGTCACAATAATATTGAACTTTCGGAGGATTTAGCTCAAGAAACTTTTTACAAAGCAATTAAAACTATAGATAGTTTTTCTCAAAAATGTAAACTTTCAGTTTGGTTATGCCAAATTGCAAAAAATTTATATTATGATTATTTTTCAAAACATAAAAAAATGAAGCAGATAGAATATTCTATGTCAGATGATTATATAGTAAATGAATTGTTTGAAGATGATTTAATATCTAGTATGGAAAAAAATATTTTGTATGAAAGAATTCAAAAATTAGATGATACTGTAAAGCAGGTTATTCGTCTAAGAATATTTGGTAACTTTAGTTTTAAAGAAATAGGTACTATATTAAACAAAACTGAAGTATGGGCTAGAGTTACTTATTATAGAGAAAAAGAAAAATTAAAGGAGGATTTTAATAATGGAAAATAACAAAGCGTGTAAAATTGTACAAGATTTATTGCCAAGTTATATTGAAAATGTGACAAATGATGAATCTAATCAATTCATTGAAAAGCATTTGCTAAATTGTGAAAATTGTATGAAAAGTTTAAATTTAATGAAAGAGGATCGAGATACTATGGATATGAAAAAAGAAATTAATTTTTTTAAGAAATATAAAAACAAATTAAAGCTGTTAAAGATAGTAATATTAATAATTATATTATTTTTTTTATTAACAACTATAAGAAAAACTATTATAATATCTAATTTAAGTAACCTATCTCAGCAATATATAAATGCAACTAATTATCATAAAATAATGTATGCATATGAAAAAGATTCTTACATAAAAAATGAAGTATATTGTATGAAGGATAAGAAATTTATAGAAACTACTAAAATTATTGATGGAAATAAGCAAATAACTAAAATTTATACAGATGGGAAATCTGTGAATATATACACTGAAGATGAGAAAGGTAAAACAGCAAAATTAAATCAGAAAATGCAACTATCAGTTGATACACAAAATTATTTATATACAGATAATTTTGTGCATTTAGTATCTTATAGTATTCCTGCATCTATAAAATCAAAAGATTATTGTGGGAAAAGTTGTTATTATATCGCTAATTTTGATACACCTTATTCTATATCTAAAGATGGTGTATATATAGATAAAGAAACTGGTCTTGTTGTAAGAGCTATGACTAGCATTGAAGCAGCTAATGGAATTGCGCCAGCTGTAGATTACGTTTATGAATTTGGAAATGTAACTGAAGAAAATTTTATAGAACCAGATATAGAAGAATATACAGTTATAGAAGAATTGTAATTAGTGGATTACAAATATAGAGGAGAAACTAATATGGAAATAATAAATCTAAGCAATATAGAAGAAATAAAGAAAAAATTAAAAAATAATAAACATCCTTTTATTGAAGAAATAAGAAAATATGAGATAGAAGGATATCATTACATGAAATATTATAGAATGAATACTATATTTAGAAATGGAATATTACCTTTGAATAAAAAAGGAGTGAGAATAATAAAGGCTAATGTAAAATCAGACTATTCTAAAGAAAGTGATAAAATTGAAAGGAAGTTTAGAAAATATGAAAAAGAAGAATTAGATAGAGAAATAGAAGGTAGAAGTAGTTGCGTATCTTTTTCACCAAGTAATGATCAGTGCAATAACCGTATGCAAGAGATATTAGATTATTATGGAGGAGAAACTATAGGAAAATATTTTAAAGATATTTTTGATGATAATATGCGTGAAAAATTATTAAAAATGGGAAAACCAATTATAGTTAAATTTTATTTTAAATATGATCAATTATGTGATAGGTCAAGGGTTTTTGTAGAAGATTTTTTAAAAAAGCTAGAAAAAAATGATATGAAAAATATTGAAAAATTAAAGGAAAACATAGAAAACGAATTAAGAATACAAGGAGGAATACCTGCGAATAAAATACAAGGATATTATTATATAATTAAAGATAGTGATGGAAATTTTGAGCGATGGAAATTTCATAAAAGGTATTTTAGTAATAGAATGAATTAATAAGAATAATGCGTAGAGGCCACGCGAGTGCGTGACCTCTCTTTTTGCCAACCATTGCTTATTTCTTGATCTTGGTTGTTAATACCTGCTACGGCTACTTTCTAATTCTTCTCCCAGCTTAAAAGCATTTCTGATAGAAAGTACTAACCAGACGACAATTGCTATTGCTGGAAAGATGTGAATCTTTGAATCAATGATTGCCCACATAATTGTTGCTGCGGTGAACAGCAGCAACTGAATGATGGCGCAGATCGTATATACCCGATATGAAGTTTCCATCTCTATGTCTGCAAAAAACACGACGATAAAGATGACAAACGGGATTACTGCGACCAAGCAGAGAATGAGGGGCAAAGAGAGTTGCAGAACAAATTTGGTGCTAAGAAATTCGCTTACGTTTGACGACATGTTTGTCTACCTCCTAGAATTTTTACTAAACAAATTTCTACAGTTACAAAGTACTAATTAATATTTTAGCATTGTTTACATAAAAAGTTAATTAAGGAATTATATAGAATAAATTGGAAAATTATATATTTAAAATATAAAAAATGTATTGATATTATATTTTTTTATTGATACAATACTTAAAGAAAAAATACTAAGGAGGAAAATATGGAAGAGAATAAAGAACCAAAAAAGAGTGCTAATGGACTTATATTAGCAATATTATTAGTAGTAGCAATTATCATTGCTTTAATGTGGGTAATGGTATATAAGTTAAATGAGGATAAAGGAGAACTACAAAAACAAGTTAATTCTGCCCAAAAAGAGGCTTCTGAATTAAAAAGTCAAGTAGTAGTACTACAAAGCAAAATTGAAAAAGATGAAAATAAAACTAGCAATAAAGCAGATAATAAAACTAGCAACAAAGCAGATAATAAAACATCAAATAAAACTTCTAACAAAGTAACAAATGATACAGCTGAAGACGATGATGAAAATGTAGTAGATGATGAAGCTGAAGACGATGATGAAGATGACAATACAGTTGATAATACTACAGACGAAGATGAAGAATAATTTGTAGATTAAAAAGAGTAAGATATATCTTACTCTTTTTTGTTTTTTATATAAAAGAACTTGATAATAAATAGGATAATAGTTATAATTATTTCCGTAGGATATTGGAGGAGATATGAAAAAGAATATAATAATTGTTTTATTAATAGTATTAATAGGGATAGCATCTGTTTTAGGAATTCTATTATATAATAAAGAACATAAAATTATTGAAAATGAAAAACAACTTAAAGAACTTGTAAAGGAAAATGTTTCAATCGGTGAATTTAAGAAAAAATTAGAAGGCGCAGAAATTGAAATTGATGAAGAATTAGATAGTACAAGTTCAGAGATAATAGGAGCAAGTGAAGGAAAAGTATATAAAATAGGTGATTCAACAATTAGAGTATATAAATATGATTTAAACCAAACAGGAGAACTAACAGTTTCAAATTTAAAATTAGCACAAGAAAGTGGAAAAGTGAAAATTCCATCATTAGATGATTTAGAAATTGGTGTTATATATAATAAAGGATTAGTTTTAATTAATGATGAAGAATTTGAAAACAAAGATAAGATTATAGAAATTTTTAAAGGATTATAATTTTGATAGGAAAGCATAAAATTTGTGCTTTCCCATTTTATTAATATGGAAATATATGGTAAAATAATAATATTATTAATAAAGGAAGAAATAATATGAAAAAATTATTTATAGTATGTATATTAATATTGGCTTTTACATTTGGAGTGTTTGTAGGTTATTATAGGTTTAATACTACTTCTAATATAGTAGAGATAGCAAATATTAATAATGAAAATCAAAGTGAAGACATTGTAGAAAAAATTATACCAGAAGATATTACAATTAATATGACAGTTGCTGGAGATATTCTTTGTCATAATACTAATTTTTGGGACGCATATGTAGCTGAATTAGATGATTATGATTTTTCTTATAGTTTTGAAGATATAAAAAAATATTTTGATAATGCGGATGTTGCAATAGGTGTATTAGAAACTAATTTTGCAGGAAGAGATATAGGATATACCAATTATCCATTATTTAATTCTCCAGAGCATTTAGCTACTGATTTAAAAGAATTAGGGATTGATATTCTTGGAACAGCAAATAATCATTGCTTAGATAAAGGATTTTCTGGAATGGTTAGTACATTAGAAGAATTAGATAAAGCTGGAATCGATCATATGGGAACATATGCTACTGAAGAAGATAGTAAAGAATATTTAATTAAAGATGTAAAAGGAATAAAGATGGCATTTTTAACGTATACATATGGAACAAATGGTATACCAATTCCTACAGGAAAAGAATTTTCAGTAAATATAACAGATAAAGAAAAAATACTTGCTGATTTAGAAAATGTAAAAAAAGAAAATGTCGATGTTATTTGTGTAAATATGCATTGGGGAGATGAATATAGTTTAAAACCTAATAGTAATCAAAAAGATCTTGCTGATTTTTTATTTGAAAATGGAGTAGATTTAATTTTAGGAAGTCATACACATTGTTTAGAACCAATGGAAAAAAGGACTATTACTATGGAAGATGGTACAACAAAAGATGGTTTTATTATTTATTCTTTAGGTAATTTTATGTCAGGACAAAAACATGAAAATTCTAGACAATCAGTTATATTAGATATTCAATTAACTAAAAATGGTGAAACAAATAAAATAAGTGTAGATTCTGTTACTTATACACCAATATATATGTATAATTTTTATCAAAGAGGTGTTTTACAAAGATTTAAAATTATGGATATAGAAGCTGAAATAGAAAAATATGAATCAGGAGATACATCAATAGGTGCTTCTATGTATCAAACTTTAAAGAATGAACTTGTGAATGTTTATGAAGTAGTTGGAGAAGAAATTTTACCAGAGAAAATAAGCAAAGAAGAAGGAGAGGAATAATGAAAGAAGAATTTATAGAATTATTAAGAAGTACGAAAAGAGAAGGTATAGAAGAGGTTATTCAATTTATAGAAAAGACAGACTTTTATAAAGCGCCAGCGAGTACAAGATTTCATGGAAATTATGAAGGTGGACTTTTAGAACACAGTATGAAAGTATATGAAATATTAAAGCATAAAGTGGAAAAAGCAATAGTAGACTTAAATGTTAGTGACGATACTGTAATAATAATTGCATTATTACATGATATTTGCAAAGTTAATTATTATAAAGTAGATTATAGAAATGCAAAAAATGAAAGAGGCGAGTGGGAGAAAGTTCCTTATTATACAGTTGATGATACTATTCCATATGGACATGGAGAAAAATCTGTTATGATGCTTACTGAATATATGAAACTTACTTCAGAAGAGAAATATGCTATTCGTTGGCATATGGGATTTACAGAACCTAAAGAGGTATATAATACTTTGGGTCAGGCTTTTAAAAAATATCCAGTAGCACTTATGCTTCATGAAGCTGATTTAGAAGCGACATATTTATTTGATATATAAAATTAAAGAGGGTTCCTTTATAGGATACCCTCTTTATTATTGAAATATAGTTTTTTAAGTTTGTTGTTCTTCTTTTAAAAATAAGTTATTATAAACTTCTTTAACTTGACTTTTAGTTTCATTTGTTTTAGCAAAGTCAAATTCATATGTGTTAAATCCTATTTTTCTAACTATGTCTCCATCCTTTAAAAAAGGTGGTAACTTAGATGATTTAACTTCGTAAATCTTATGTGTTTGAGTTTCCTGAAGTATTGTGTATTTACCTTCTGTTCTATCTACAGCGAAGTATTTCATTTTATTTAACGCACCTCCTAAATTATTTTTTAATTTTAAATTGTTTTGGGATTTTTGAAAATGATTTTCTAAAAGTATATTCATATATATTAAAAATATTATATTAGAATAAAAGCATTTCTATTATAACATAAAAACATCAATAAATCAAGTGATTCAGGACTTGACATATAGGAACATATGTTTTATACTTGTGATATAAAGATATGGAGAAAATTATGGAGAGAAAAATTTTACATATTGATGTTAATAATGCTTTTTTGTCGTGGACAGCAATTGATAGACTTAAGCATGGAGAGACTTTAGATTTAAGAATGGTTCCATCTATTATAGGTGGAGATGAAGAAAAAAGAAGAGGTATAGTAGTTGCAAAAAGTAATGTTGCTAAAAAATTTGGAATTCAAACTGCAGAACCTATATATATGGCAAGAAAGAAATGTCCAAGCATTATAATTGTTCCTGGGGATCATGAAATTTATAAGATGTATTCCAATAAATTATATAAATTATTTTTAGAATATACAGAAAAGGTTGAAAGATTTTCTATTGATGAATGTTTTTTAGATTTGACAGAATATCTAAAACCAGGTGAAGATTTAATAAAAACTGGAATAGAAATTAAGGAACGAATAAAAAAAGAATTTGGATTTACAGTTAATGTTGGTGTTTCAGATGATAAAATTTTGGCTAAAATAGCTTCTGACTTTGAAAAGCCAGATAAAATTCATACATTATTTAAATCAGAAATAGAAGACAAATTATGGAAATTACCTATAAATGAAATGTTTTTGGTGGGAAAAAAATCAGTTCCAAAATTAAATAGAATGGGAATTAGAACAATAGGAGATTTAGCAAAAGCCGATAAAGCAATTATTATTAAAAATTTTGGTAAATATGGGTATACTATTTGGAAATATGCAAATCGGAGAAAGCAACGAAGATGTTAATTATGTACAAGAAAAACCAAAGGGAATAGGAAATAGTATTACTTTACCATATGATTATGGAAGTTTAGATGAACTGGAAGTTGTATTAGTTGAGTTAGCTCAAAAAGTTGCATATAGACTGAGAAAAGAAAAAATGTACGCTTCAGTAGTGAATGTCCATCTAAAAAATAATGAATTTAAAACAGTGTCACATCAAAAAAAATTAATGTATAAGACAGATACAACTAATGATATTTTAGATACTGCTAAAGAACTTTTAAAAGAATTATATACAGGAGATTTAATTAGATTAATCGGAGTTAGAGTTGATGGTTTAGTAGAAAAAGAAGAATTACAACTTTCGATTTTTGATCAAAAAGAGAATTCTAAAAATAGAAAATTAGATGAAACATTAGATAAGTTAAAAGAAAAATTTGGATATGAAGTAGTTACAAGAGCTACTGAATTAAGAGAAGAAAAGAATTAAAGATGAAGAGTGTTTTGAGTTTGTGATAGAAAATTGAATTTAAAATTACATTGTGATAGAATACAGTTATCTTTTTAAGGAAGGAAGGATTGTATGAAAAAAGATAAAATTGCTATAGTAATGGCTGCAGGTGAAAGCAAAGCTATGAATTCAAAAAAATCAAAATTAGTTCATAAATTATATGGAAAAGAACTTGTTTTAAGAGTAGTAGAAACTGCTGAAAAAATAGATTGTGATGAAGTTATTACTGTAGTAGGCGACAAAAAAGAGCAGATTATGGATGTACTAAAAGATAGAACAAAATATATTGTTCAAGAAAAAGCTTTAGGAACAGGTCATGCATTAATGCAAGTTATTCCTAATTTAGAATCAAAAGATGGGCAAGTTATAGTTTTATATGGAGATGTTCCAATTATAAGAAAAGAAACAATAGAAAAGCTAGTAGATAAAAATAGAAATGAAAGAGAAGTTATGACATTACTTACTGCTATTTCTGATAATCCTACAGGTTATGGTAGAATTGTTAGAAATGATGTTGGTGAAGTATTAGAAATTGTAGAAGAAAATCAAGCAAGTGGAGAAGTAAAGTTAATAAAAGAAATTAATTCTGGTATATATTGCTTTGATATAAAATCATTGGTAGAAACTATTAAAGATTTAAAACCAAAAGATAATGGAGAAATTCTATTAACTGATATAGTTAAGGCTATGAAAGATAAAAAATTAAAAATAGGTGCTTTAATTGTTGAAGATAATACTGAAATTTTAGGTGTTAATGATAGAGTTCAACTAGAACTTTTAAGCAGAGTTCTTAAGATGAGAATAAATACATATCATATGTTAAATGGTGTTACAATTGAAGATTCTGATACAACATACATATATGAAGATGTAAAAATAGGAAAAGATACGATTATTCATCCTAATACTACAATTAAACCTGATTGTGTAATAGGAGAAGATTGTGAAATTGGACCTAATGCATATATTAGAGAAAAATGTGTTTTAGCTGATAAGGTTAAAATAGGAAATTGTGTTGAAATAAAGAAAACTACAGTAGCATATGGAAGTAAAGTTCCTCATCTTTCTTATATGGGGGATTGTGAAATCGGAACAGGTGTAAATATTGGATGTGGAAGTATTACATGTAATTATGACGGTGTTAATAAGCATAAAACAATAATTGGAGATAATTGTTTTATAGGTTCTAACACAAATTTAGTTGCACCAGTAACTTTGGGTGACAATGTTTTAGTTGCAGCAGGTTCTACAATTACTGAAGATGTTGCGGATGATAGTTTAGCTATTGCAAGACAAAGACAAGTTGTTAAAGAAGGCTGGAACAGCAAAAAATAGTTTAAAAAAATAAAAGTAGAAGTTTGATGATTAATTTAAAAATCAGACTTCTACTTTTTTATATTCTATAAATAGAATATAAATTTTTTCGGCAAATTTTATACGCGAACTTTATAATTACATACCTTGTTCACCTGGTAAGATGTAGTCTATAACACCATAGATAAGTGCACCAATTATAGCAGACATCCATGATATACTATATCCAGCGACAAAAAATTGTGTTGCATACAGAATGACTACAGCTAGAACAAATCCTACAAAACCTTTTCCAAATGCCATAGCTTGTAGACCAGTAAATTTTACAATTAAATAGTCCATAACAGTTAAAACTATTGCTGCTAATGCTAGTGATCCAAAATTATTAATTGTAAAACCTGGTGTAAAGAAAGCAGTTATCCCTAATATAATAGCAGCAGCTACTAATCTACCAACTATTTGACCAACGACACCTAAAGTAGAGGAGCTTTGTATATTAGAATTATTATTGTCCATGTTAACCTCCTTCTTTATTTAATTAAAAGTATATACATTTAATTAAATAATTGAATAGCAATTTTTATGCCAAATGAAACTTAAACCGAAATGTTTTGTTTCATTTTTATTGTTAGCAAAATTTTTTTTTTTATGCATAATATTAATTTCTTCTGAGAAAAATATATTTGATAATATTTAAAAATAGAGGTTAATTTTATGCTTGTTAATTTAATTAGAACAATTGTATTATATTTACTTGTATTATTAGTAATGAGACTAATGGGAAAAAGGGAGATTGGACAATTACAACCTTTCGAATTAGTAATATCAATTATGATTGCAGATTTAGCATCAATTCCAATGTCTGATGTTGGTGTTCCGATATTTAATGGAATAATTCCAATATTAGGATTATTAGTAATGCATTTACTTATTTCGTTTTGCAATCTTAAAAGTATTAAATTTAGAGGAGTTATTTGTGGTAAACCTTCTATATTAATTTATCGTGGAAAAATTGATGAAAAAGTTATGAAAAAAGAGAGATATACAATAAATGAATTACAAGAAAGATTAAGAGGAAAAGATGTATTTAATATCGGAGATGTAGAATATGCGATACTGGAAACTAGTGGAGAAATTAATGTTATTTTAAAACCAGAAAAAAGAAATCCAACATTAAGTGATTTAAATATAAAAGCTCAATATGAAGGAATAGCATATGATTTGGTTTTAGATGGTGTTATTCAATATGAAAATTTGAAAAAATTAAATAAGGATTATTCATGGCTTAAAGGTCAAGTGAAAAAATTTGGTTTTAATCCTGAGCAGGCACTAGTTGTGACTATTGATGCTGATGGTCAAATTTATTGTCAGCAGAAAGAAGGTAAGAATGTATAAAGAATTAATTATTTCAGCTATTGTTATAATATTAGTTATTGTAGTTAATTTTGTGATGGGAAAATTAGTTGATGATAAATTGAATCGTGTAATTGATTTACTAGCAGAAACAAGAACTGCAATAGAGGATAAAGATTATGAAAAAGCAAACGAAAAAGTAGAAGAAATAGATAAACATTGGGAAAGTTCTGAGAGATTTCTTTCTTGTTATATAGAACATGATGAACTTGAGAAAGTTGAAACAGAGTTTACTTCTCTAAAAGCATGCTTAGAAATAGAGGAAGAGGATTGCTTAGAATATATTGATAGAATGTCATTTGTAGTTGAGCATATAGAGAAAAAAGATGACTTTGTATTAGAAAATATGTTTTAATAGTTAAAAGAAAAACAGGTAAGATAATCTTACCTGTTTTAGTGTATATTATTATTGATTCAAGTTTTCAACTATTTCTTTTGCTTCATCTTCGGCTGATTTTTTCTTTTTTCTTTTTTTGTCATCGCTCATAACATCTTTTATTGCTCCTAAACTTCCAAGAGCTGATGTTGCTTCGAATGGTATGAAAATTTTATTTGCATCACCTTTAGCAACTTCTTGAAGTGCTTCTAAAGATTTTAATTGTACTAAAGTATCATCTGGATTAGATTCTTTAATTGCATCATATACCATTTGAATTTCTTTTGCTTTGGCAGCAGCTACTTGTTTAATTGCATCAGCTTCACCAGTAGCTCTTCTAATTTTAGCTTCTCTATCAGCTTCAGCATCTAAAATAGCAGCTTCTTTTCTACCTTCAGCTAATGTAATTGCAGATTGTCTTTCACCTTCAGCTTGAAGTATTAATGCTCTTTTATTTCGTTCAGCGTTCATTTGTTTTTCCATTGCATCTTTAATATCTGGTGGAGGAGTGATGTCTTTTATTTCAACTCTATCTATTCTACACCCCCATTGAAAAGTAGCTTCATCAAGTATATTTTTTAATTTTTCATTTATAGAATCTCTAGAACTAAATGTTTCATCAAGTTCCATTTTACCAACGATATCACGGATAGTTGTAATTGATAAATATTCAATACCTTTTTTTAGTGATTGAATTTCGTATACCGCTTTGGCTGGGTCGATAACTTTGTAGAATACAACTGTATCTATTGTTATTGTTACATTATCAGAAGTGATAACTTCTTGTGGTTGAACATCCATTGTTTGTTGCTTTAAACTTACAACAGATCTTACAGTATCGATAAAAGGTATAATTATAGTTAAACCTGCATCAGCAGCCTTATGAAATTTACCTAAACGTTCAATTATATATACTTCAGATTGTCTAACAACTTTTATTGATTTTATTAGTAATATGATTAATACTACAAATATTAACAAGAAAAAAAGTTTCATATTTTCCTCCTTAAAATTTTATTTATATTAAATATGTAAATTTTTACCGTTACAATAAAATTATACCATAAAAACACTGAAAAATAAAGGGTTTTTAAAAAAATAATAAATTTAACATTTACTATTTAATAAATTTATCGTATATGATATAAATAAAATAGAGAGAAAATATTATAGATGTTTTATTTTATAGAAAGTGATTAAAGTAATATGAGTAGAAGTGCAAAAAAGAAAACAAAGTTGAAAATAAGGAAAAATAGCCTACTCTACAAGCTTATATTAGTTACATTTTTATTAATTATAATTTTAAATATATTAAGGTATGCAGCTTATTTCAAAAAAGAAGATAGTTCTATAAAAGTTATGATTCAAAATGAAGTTAATGTAGAGTTAGAGAATGAAATTTATATAGATGATAAACAAGTTGTTTATTTATCAGAAGCGGATATAAAAAAATATTTTGATAAAAATTTATATTATGAAATAAATGAAAATAATAAGAGAAAGTATTTTTCATTAGCTCAGAATAAATTGCTAGAAATTACAGAAGATGAAAATTGTATACATATTAACAGTCAACAAATTAATATTTCTGGAAAACTGATGAAAAAAGATGGAATATATTATTTCCCAATTTCAGAATTAGTAGATGTATATAATTTAGATGTTAATTATATTGCTGAAAATAGAGTAGTAAATATAGAGAAATTGTCAGAAGAAAAAATTGTAGCTGTAGTAAATAGAGATATAAAGTTAAAATATAAAATGACAGATATTTCTAGAACAGTAAAATTATTAGAACAAGGTGAAGTAGTAACAGTTATTGAAGAAATGAATTCAAAGTGGGTTAGAGTTAAGACATCAGATTATAAAGTAGGATATGTAAAAAAATCAAAGTTGCTAGAATATAAAAAAGAGAGAGCACATTTTGATGTATCAAATCAATATTTTAATGATTTTGATATGTCAAGGGATATTATTTTAGAACCAGACGAATCAGTATATGAAAATTTTAATGACAAGATTTCTACATATGAAGGAAGAAAAGAAATATGCATGCAGTTGTCATCAAAGATGAAAGATGTAATAACTAATAGTGATTTATCAAACAAATATATAGGAATAAAAATTAGAAAAATAGATATACAAAAAACAGAAGATTACTATAGATTTTTAGAAGAACTAAGAGTATATGCTAATTCTAATGGGTGTTTTTTAATTGTTGAAAAGCCAGATAAAATAGATGAATCAAGATTAAAAGAAATAACAGATCTTATTATATAAAGGAGGAAATATGCTAAAAAGAGAAAAAGGTGGAGTGGTAGTAAATATATTAATTATCATAGTTATATTGTTTATAGTTCTTGGTGGACTAGTTGTAATGTGGTATAACTCTAATATTGAACCGGTACAAACTTCAAGTGAAGCAGTTGTAGTTGAAATTGAATATGGTACAGGAATTAATAAAATTGCTAATTTATTAGAAGAAAAAGGTGTAATTAAAAATGCTACAGCATTTAAAATATATTGTAAATTAAATAAAAGAACTATGATAAAAGCCGGAAAATATGAATTTGACAAAAGCATGAGTTTAGATCAAATTTTATCAATGGTAGAAGAAGAGAAAATACTGAATGAAACAGTTACAATAACTTTTCCAGAAGGAAAAAATATAAAAGCTATAGCAAGTATTATTGAAGAAAACACAAATAATAAAGAAAAAGATATATATGATCTTCTAAAAAATGAAGAGTATCTTAATAAAATAATTGAAAAATATTGGTTTATAACAGACAGTATAAAAGCAAAAGAATTATATTATTCATTAGAAGGATATTTATATCCAGATACTTATATTTTTACAGATGAAAATGTAACAGTAGAAGAAATATTTGAAAAAATGTTAGATAAAATGGATGCTGTAATTACACCATATAAAGAAGAAATCGAATCAAGTAATTATTCTGTACATCAAATTTTATCTTTAGCTTCTGTAGTTGAATTAGAAGCTAAAGATAAAGATGATAGATATGGAGTTGCTTCAGTATTTGTTAATAGATTAAAACAAGGAATGGCATTACAAAGTGATGTTACAACATATTACGGTTTACAGCTAGCAATGGATGAGAGAAATTTAACAGTAAAAGAATTGCAAGAGAATAATGGATATAACACTAGATCGATGGAAATGGCAGGAAAAATTCCAGTAGGACCAATTTGTAGTGTAAGTGATTCTTCAATAAAAGCTGTTTTAAATCCAGACGAAACAAATAATTTATATTTTGTAGCTGATAAAAATGGAAAAGTATATTTTTCAGAAACAAATGAACAACATGAAAAAATACAACAACAGTTAAAAGATGACGGATTATGGTTTACATATGATAAATAAAAAAATGTATTATAATGGGTGAGGAAAAATAGGTGAATACTAACATACGAAAGAAAGTTGTAATTTTTTTAGCAACAATTTTATTAATATGTGGAATATGCATAAATACTTATGCAGTAGAAATAAGGGAGGCAGATTATTCTGAAGCATATTTAGATTGGTTAGAATTAGATGATAAACAAAAGCAAAATTCCATAATGCCAAGAAAATATAAAATTATAATTAATGAAGACACTCCAATTAATCCCATAAAATCTGCAAATTTAGTTGGAGCATCATTAGAAAGTAGATTTAATTTAAATTCATATATTAGTGAAAACATGGCTATTAGAGATCAAGGAAAATTTGGTGCTTGCTGGGCCTTTGCATCAACAGCTTCGTTAGAGTCTAATTTAGCTTTAAGAGATTATCAAAATAAAAGAGCTAAGAAAGTATACGATTTTTCAGAAATGTATATGATTTATTCTACATCAATATCTTTTTTAAATAATGAAAGACCTAGTATTAAATTTAATAGAAAAGCATCTACTGGAGGACATACAAGAATTGCAGAAGCTTATTTTACTAATGGTACAGGACCTGTTGAAGAAAAATATATGTCATATGATGATACAGCAGGTGATATAAATATAGAAGAAATAAAAAATAAAACGATATCAGCAGAAATAACTGATATATCAGATTTTCCTGCTACTGATTCAATTGGAAAAGAAAATTTAAAAACATTGATGAAGAATCATATAAAAAATAATGGTGGAATAATATGTTCTACTCATGAGAGTGGTGAGCCAGGAGGAAGTACTGCTAGCGGAGAGTGTCCTAATCCTAAAACTGGTGCTACATATTGCAGTGATAGTAGTACTCATATTGCTAATCATGCTGTAGTAATTGTTGGTTGGGATGATAATTATGCAATAGAAAATTTTAAAGAAGGTTATAGACCTTCAAATAAAGGAGCATGGATTGCCAAGGATTCGCATGGAGATGATGCAAGTAGGACTAAAACTTTTGATGAAGTGAAGAAGGATAATTTTGAACAATATAAAGATGAATATTTGCAGTCAGGAATAACTAGTTATACACAAATACCAGATGAAGCTGTTGTAGAAGCATATAAAGATGATGCAGGATACGTGCTTGATACTGATAGGAAAATACTTAGAATATTACATAATGACAATGGTTATGTATATATTTCTTATGATGATGCAAATGTATATAATAATTTAATGGGAATAGCTAATACTAATACAAGTGTAAGTTATGAGAATGTGTATCAACATAATCCGCAAGGAGTTATTAGTCAAATTACAGTAAATACAAATCAAGTATATATCTCTAATACATTTGATAAGAAAACAACTTCGAATGAATATATAACTAAAGTTGCATTAAATACTCCGGAGACTGTTTCATGTAAAGTGTATATTAATCCTAAAAATGCTAATAAAGATAAAAATAGTTTGCAATTAGTTCAATTAAAATCTGGAGAAATGCAAACTATTGATCCAGGATATCATACTTTAGAATTTGCAAGTCCTGTGCAAATAACAGGAGAGAAATTTGTTGTTACAATTGAAATTCAGGGAAAATCTAATAAGATAGCCTTGTCAGTATTACGTAATGAGTATGAACAATATATAAAGGATTATGGAAAGGAACCACCAGAAGGATTAGTAGCAGCTATGTACAAAGATGTTGAAATAAAAACAGGAAAGTGTTTTGCGGCTGTAGGTAGTGAGGATTTTAATAATAATCAATGGGCTGATTTAGGAATGCTAGAAGAAGCAGGAATATATAATTCAGCATCTTCAATTAAGGCTTTTACAGTTTCGAAGACTGAGAGCAAAACTTTGAATAATATTGCTATAACTACACCTCCAACGAAGACAAAATATACTGAAGGAGAGAATTTTGATAAAACTGGAATGGTTGTTACAGCATACTATAGTGATGGAACTAATAATGTGATAAACGATTATGAAATTAGTAATGGTTCAAAATTGAAAAAAGATCAGACTTTTGTAACAATAAAATATAAAGATAAAGAAGCCAATCAAAATATTACTGTAGAATCTAAAGCTACACCAACGCCTACACCAACTACTACGGTTACACCAACGCCAACTACAACAGTTACGCCATCACCAACACCATCTAATCCACCTATTGAAGATGAGAATCCAAAGAATACTAATTTCAGTAATGCAAATTGTGTACTTACAAGTATGAAATATTATAAATTTTCAGATGCAACAAAAGAAGAGTATATTATTATGCAAACAACTATTGATACTATAGATAGAGTGACTGGAAATGATGAAGTAGAATATTATTATTATTTATCTGAAAATCCAAATGAAAGTGATATAACAGACTGGATAAAAATAGATGAAAAGCAACAAGCTAATAACAAACTTTTATTTACAGTAAATACTAAAGATGTAAAAAATATTTTGAAATTAAAAGAAAAAGAAAAAATATATATTTATATTAGGGAAATTGCTAAAAAAGGAGGAAATCAATCTGTTACATATTCAAAAGGGTTAGATATGGTTTATGACGAAAATAAAGTTAATTTAGAAATATATTTAGACAATAAAAAAGTTGAAGAACCAGAGAAACCAACAGATCCAGATGTGCCAACCCAAGACCCTACAGTTTCTAAAGAAAAGTTGCCAAATACGGGAATTAAAAAAGTTATCTTGTTTATTATGATAGGTGTAATTATTTTGGGTATATATGAATATATTAGATATAGAATTTTAAAGAAATATATAAAATAAGAAAAACTAAAATTGTATAAAACTTGACAAATCTGGAAAAACTGTTTACAATAAATAGTGAATTTAAAATATGGAGTGCGATGATAACACAAAGTAATTGTGATAGAAAGTTTAAAAGAGAGAATTGTCACCGGCTGAAAGCAATTCAAACTGAAACAATTATGAAACACGTTGGAGCACATTTACAAGAGTGGAAAACATTTAAATGTTTTTAAGATTGGTGGTACCACGGAGCATATAGTATATTTAGCTTCGTCCTTTCAACAGGACGAAGCTTTTTTGATTTTAAAAGCACATTTTTTTAAAATATATTTTTAAAATCAAAAATATTTATTGGATACGAGTGGTAGAAAGGAGTAAAAATGAACGAGTATAGAACATATACATGTAATACTATAAGAAAAGAACATGTAGGTGAAAAAATTAAACTTGCTGGATGGATTCAAACTATTAGAGATATGGGAGGAATTATTTTTGTTGATTTACGCGATCAATATGGAATAACTCAAATAGTTGCTTCAGGAGATGAAAAATTAGTAGATAGCTTAGCTAGAATACCTGTTGAATCTACTATTGCAGTAGAAGGAACAGTAAGACTTAGAGATGATGAAACAATTAATGAAAAACTAGATACAGGTTTAGTTGAATTATTTGTAGAAAAGATAGAAATGTTAGGAAAAAGAACTAAAGATTTACCATTTGAAATTGAAAATAGTAGAGAAGTTAGAGAAGATTTAAGACTTCAATATAGATTTTTAGATTTAAGAAATGAGAAATTGAAAAATAATTTAATATTAAGATCAAAAGTTATTCAATTTATGAGAGATCAGATGATTAAAAAGGACTTTCTTGAAGTGCAAACTCCAATTCTGACTAGTTCTTCACCAGAAGGAGCTAGAGACTATTTGGTTCCTAGTAGAATTTATCCAGGAAAATTTTATGCTCTTCCTCAAGCACCACAACAATTTAAACAATTGTTAATGGTTTCAGGAATAGATAAATATTTTCAAATAGCACCTTGTTTTAGAGATGAAGATGCTAGAGCTGATAGGACTCCAGGAGAATTTTATCAACTAGATATGGAAATGTCTTTTGCTACTCAAGAAGATGTTTTGCAGGTTATGGAAGAAGTTATATATAATGTATTTAAAGAATTTTCAGATAAGAAAATAGCTGAATATCCATTTCCAAGAATTCCATATAAAGAAGCAATGCTTAAATATGGTTCAGATAAACCAGATTTAAGAAATCCACTTATAATTCAAGACGTAACAGATATTTTTGAGAAAATAGATTTAAAAGTATTTAATGGTAAAATAGTTAGAATTATTAGTGTTCCAGAAGGTTCTAGTCAGCCTAGAACTTTATTTGAAGGAATGACTGATTTTGCTATTAAAGAATGTAAAGCAAAAGGATTAGCATGGCTTAAGGTTGGTGAAGATAGATCTCTTCAGGGGCCTATCGCTAAATTTATTGATGATGCTTCTAGAGAAGAAATGCTTACTAGAACAAATACAAAAGCAGGAGATGCAATTTTCTTTATTGCTGAACATGAGCCAATTGTTTCAAAACTAGGAGGACAAATTAGAGAAGAACTTGGAAAAAGATTAGAAATTATTGATGAATCTGAATATAGATTCTGCTGGATAGTAGATTTTCCAATGTATGAAAGAGTTGATAATGGAAAAATAGAATTTTGTCATAACCCATTTTCAATGCCACAAGGAGGAATGGAAGCTTTAGAAACTAAAGAACCATTAGATATTTTGGCATATCAATATGATATAGTAGGAAATGGCATAGAATTAGCTTCTGGAGCTGTTAGAAATCATTCACCAGAAATTATGGTTAGAGCTTTTGAAATAGCAGGATATGACGAAAAAGTTATTTTAGAGAAATTTTCTGCTTTATATAATGCGTTTAGTTATGGTGCACCACCACATGCAGGAATGGCACCAGGTATTGATAGAATTATAATGTTATTAGCTGGTGAAGATACAATAAGGGAAATTCAAGCTTTTCCAATGAATGCAAAGGCGCAGGATTTATTAATGGGAGCACCAGCCAATGTTACTCAAAAACAACTAGATGAAATTCATATTAAAATTAATGAAAAAAGATAGAATAAATAATGATCACTTTCATAGAAATTATGAAGGTGATTTTTATGGGAAATGCTAATGTTATTTATATAGATTATTTAGAATCATATTTAGATGTTTTAAATAGTAATTTTTCAAAATGGTTTAGAAAAATTATTTATAAAATATTAAATTATTGCGGATATATTAAAAAGAAAGATAATTGTTTAACATTAATTTGTATTGAAAATGGAAATATAAATAAAAGAATGATAAATAATTTGATTAAAAAAGTAACAAAATATAATATTAATAATCTTGTTTTTGCAGAAAAGTTTTTAGAAAATGATGAGTTTATTTCTTTATTTAAAAATAAATTTAATATATTAGATGGAAAATGGTTATATAGTTTTTTAATTTTTAATATTGTACAAAAAATTGCTATGATACAAAATAAAAAAATAAATGAATATGAGCTTACAATTTTATGTAATAATCCTAATGAAATAGTTTATGAAAATATTAAAAAACTTTCTCAAAGTTGTAAAGTATTAAATATTCTTACTAAAAATTCTGAAAAATTTAATAATATTGAGAAAATATTATATGAAAAGAATAGTTTACTTTTAAATGTTTCAACAAATAAAGAAAAAGTGTGTTTATTTTCAGATATTATTATTAATATTGATTTTGATACTGAGGAGTTACAAGAATGTAATTTAAAATTAGAAAGCATATTAATTCAATGTACAAAAGAAAAGCTTGAAAAAAAATTGAAAGCAGTTATAACTTTCTATAGATTAAGCTTTGATAAAAGTTATATGAGTTTTTTTAATAAAAATAGAAATTTTGAAGAAGAAATATTATATGAAAGTTTATTATATTATCCAATTTCATTAGAAAGTATGGAAAAGTTTTTATTAAGAGATAATGTTAAGATTAAGAGCTTTGAAGGATTACATGGAAAAATTAAATTTAGAGAACTAGTAATATAATAGGATAAAAGAAAAAGCACTTGACAAATGTTTAGTTTAATACTATTATAATGAACGTTAATAACTTTAGAGAGGAGTCTGATCAAGATGGAAGAAAAGAAGGAAATATTATTAACACAAGAAGGTTATGATAACCTAGAAAAGGAAATTGAATTTTTAAAAACAGAAAAGAGAACTGAAATAGCAGAACGTATTAAAGTTGCTTTAGGGTTTGGTGATTTATCAGAAAATTCAGAATATGATGAAGCTAAAAGTGCACAAGCTGCTAATGAAAATAAAATAGCTGAATTAGAAAATAAGATTAGATATGCTAAAATTATAGATGAATCTGAAATAGATACAAAAACTGTTCAAATTGGAAATATTGTTACTCTTCATGATGTAGAATTTGATGAAGAAATAGAATATACAATTGTTGGTTCAACAGAAGTTGATTTAGCATTAAATAGAATATCAAATGAATCTCCTATGGGAGTTGCTTTACTTGGAGCTAAAAAAGGTGAAGTAGTTGAAGTTGAAGCACCAGCAGGAATTATGAAATATAAAATTTTAGCTATTAAAAAATAGAAAAAATATAGAATTTTATAAATAAGAGTCTATAAGTTGTAGACTCTTATTTTGTTTGAAAAGTTAACATAAATTGACGAGAAATTCTTAACGTTGTATAATATATGTATGACGAATAAGGAGGTGCCCTATGAAAGTGGCTGATTATTATCGGCATCGCTTAGATCTTTTTACAAGCGGTGAGGTACATTTTTCATCCAAGGATGAGCTGTTGGATTTTTTGTCTTTGTATTTGAAAGCGTCATATGCGAGCTATTTGAGTAATGTATATTTTTATGCTGTAAATATTGCTGAGCAAAATGATGCGTCTCAAAGAAAAGAGTCAGAGCCATCGTTGGTGGCGTTGTACGTAAAAGATTTTCTTCTTACACAGTTACCAGATACATCTACGCTGACCTACAAGATTATGCGGAGATTCAAGCCTGTACCTGTGTACAAAATCGACACTCACACCAATACCCAACTTTTTGAGGAAGTTTTAAAGAGGTTGGGGCGCACTGGCGATGCTACTGTTGCAGAAGCATTCCCTAGCCAAAGGCTGATTTCAGGAGCGAATGATGAATTCGAAATCGAAGGTGATTTGATACTGAGAATGAGTTGAGGAGGCGACAGTGGCTGTTTTTAGACATGAAAGGCGTATAGAGAAATCTATGCGCTTTTTGTGTGTTAAATTGTTTCTGATAATTTATTGTTCTGTGTATATTGATAATACTTTTTTTCTGGAATATAATGTTACTAGTTTTTTTGAAAGGAGAAAGTATGTTACAACTTAAAAATATAACAAAAGATTATTTATCAGGAGATCAAACAGTACATGCATTAAAAGGAATTGATATAGAATTTAGAAAATCAGAATTTGTTTCTATTTTAGGACCTAGTGGTTGTGGTAAAACAACATTACTTAATATAATTGGTGGATTAGATAGATATACTAGTGGAGATTTAATCATTAATGGTAAGTCTACTAAAGAATTTAAAGATAGAGATTGGGATGCATATAGAAATTATTCGGTAGGATTTGTATTTCAAAGCTATAATTTAATACCGCATCAAACAGTTTTAGCAAATGTTGAATTAGCTCTTACTTTATCAGGAGTAGGAAAAAAGGAAAGAAAACAAAAAGCAATAAAGGCTTTAGAAGATGTTGGATTAAAAGAACAAATTCATAAAAAACCGAATCAATTATCAGGTGGACAAATGCAAAGAGTGGCAATTGCTAGAGCTTTAGTTAATGATCCAGATATTATTTTAGCAGATGAACCTACAGGTGCATTAGATACTGAGACTAGTGTTCAAATTATGGAAATATTGAAAGATATTTCTAAAGATAAATTGATTGTTATGGTTACACACAATCCAGACTTGGCAGAAAAGTATTCTTCTAGAGTAATAAAAGCTCTTGATGGCAAAGTAATTAGCGATTCTAATCCATATACAGAAGATGATAAGAAAAATGAAGGCGAGTTGAAAGCAAAATCAGGAAAAACATCAATGAACTTTTTAACTGCTTTATCATTGAGTTTAAATAATTTAATGACTAAAAAAGGGAGAACATTTTTAACTGCTTTTGCTGGAAGTATTGGTATAATAGGTATTGCACTTATATTATCATTATCTCATGGTGTTAATGATTATATTGCTAAAGTTCAAGAAGATACTTTATCAAATTATCCATTAACAATTTATGAAGAAAGTGTTGACGCTTCTTCAATTATGGAAGTATTTATGAATGATGAAGATAAAGAGTATAATGATGATAAAATTCATTCAAAACAATTAGTAGGAAAAGTATTTGATAAAATTTCTAAAGAGGTTCAAAGAAATAATTTAAAGGATTTTAAGAAATATATTGATGAAACAGATAATGATGTAAAAAAATATTCGAATGCTGTTCAATATGGATATAACTTAACGCTTAATGTATATAAAGAAAATACAGATGAAGGAGCAATACAAGTAAATCCTTCTACTACATTTCAAAAATTAGGTATGACAGAATCTTCTGATGAATCAATGTATATGATGGGAAATTCTATGGATGTTTGGGCTGAAATGATGGATAATGATGAATTACTAAAATCACAATATGATGTTATTTCAGGTAAATGGCCAGAAAAATATAATGAAGTAATGCTTATTGTAAATGAAAATAATGAAATAAGTGATTATACTTTATATTCATTAGGAATAAAAAATCAAAATGAACTTACTGAAAAAATGCATAAAATTATGGCAGGTGAGCAAATTGAAGAATTGCAAGATGAAAGTTATAGTAGTGAAGATTTTATAGGATTAACATATAAAGTTCTTTTAAATACTGATTATTATTCAAAACAAGGAACTACATGGTCAAATAGAAGAAATGACGAGACATATTTAAAAGAAAGAATAGCGAATGCACAAGAAGTAAAAATTGTTGGTGTAGTAAAACCTAAAGAGGAAGCTACAGCTACTTCAATGGGAGATGTTGGAATAATAGGATATAGAAAAGAACTTACTGAGTACATTATAAATAAAATAAATGAAACAGAAATTGCCGAAGAACAACGTGATAATCCAAATATTAATGTGTTTACAGGAAAAGAATTTACAGTATCAGGAGAGGGAAGCAGTAATGGTTTTGACTATTCAAGTTTAAGTCCAGAAGAACAAGCTAATATGGCTAATCTTTCACAAGAAGAGTTAGCGGGTGTTATTGCGTCATATACAGATATGTCTAACTCAACATATGAAGAAAATTTAAGTAAATTAGGTATTTGTGATTTAGATTCGCCATCTTCAATTAGTATTTATCCAATTGATTTTGAAAGCAAAGATAAAATAATAGCAGATATAGAAAAGTATAATGAACAAAAAAGAAGTGAAGGAAAAGAAAATGATGTAATTCAATATACAGATATGGTAGCAACAATGATGACATCTGTGACAGTTATTGTAAATATGATTAGCTACGTATTAATTGCTTTTGTATCAATTTCGTTAATTGTTTCATCAATAATGATTGGAATTATAACATATATATCTGTACTTGAACGTATTAAAGAAATTGGAATTTTGCGTAGTATAGGAGCATCTAAAAAGGATATATCTAGAGTGTTTAATGCAGAAACATTTATTGTTGGATTAGTAGCAGGATTAATAGGAATAGGAGTTACAGTGTTATTAAACTTCCCAATAAATTCGGTTATTAAAAATGTTGCGGATGTATCAAATCTTGCCAAACTACCTGTAGCTGGAGCTGTTGTATTAATAGTTATAAGTATGTTACTTACAATAATTGCTGGCTTAATACCAGCTAAGATAGCAAGTAAAAAAGATCCAGTAGAGGCGTTAAGAAGTGAATAATGTATAAAAAAATAAGAGTATTTTTATACTCTTATTTTTCATGTTATCTAAAAAGTGATATTTTTTAACAAATTAAGTGGTTTCAAATTGTTTAAAAATTGATAGCAAACAAATATACTGTACACATAAAAAATCAAAATAAAAGTATTTTGTAAACCTTGAAATTATATCCACAAGAATATGAAAAAATGTATGTCGAAAAATAGCGATGAAATAGGTTGTTCACAGACTTATCCACATTATCCACAAGTAACTAAATGAATAAAAATGTGTTACAAAAAGTTTACGTAATAGAGTAAAATGCCTAGATATCAAGGTTTAATTTTTATAAACTGTGTAACAAAGATATTACAGAGAGCTTTAACATCAAAGCTTATAGACTTTATCCACAGATAAAGATGTGAAATTATGTGTAAAAATTTAAATGATAAAAATACTACAAGTTGACAATAATGAATAAAGATGTTAGAATAGGAACATATTAATAATGCGTTGAAGAAGAGAGAATATAAAATTTTATCTAAAGAGAGCTAGATTAGGTGAAAGCTAGTGTTAAAATTTATAGGATGGAGCTTTGGAGCATATTTAAATTAAGGTGGATCTGATTTATGATCAATTAGGGTGGAACCGCGGAGATAGTATCTTTCGTCCCTTGCGTATAGCAAGGACGAAAGATTTTTTGTTTTGTTCTTGCTTATAGCAAAATTTATTATTTTAGGAGGAATGAAAATGGTAAAATCAATGGAAGAAATCGTAAATTTATGTAAGGCAAGAGGATATATATATCCTGGCTCTGAAATCTATGGAGGACTTGCTAATACATGGGATTATGGACCTTTAGGTGTTGAGTATAAAAACAACATCAAAAATGCTTGGAGAAAAAAATTTGTTCAAGAGTGTAAATATAATGATGGCTTAGATGCAGCAATTTTAATGAATCCTCAAACTTGGGTTGCTTCTGGACATGTTGGTGGTTTTTCTGATCCATTAATTGATTGTAAAGAATGTAAAACGAGACACAGAGCTGATAAGCTAATTGAAGAATGGGCTCATGAACAAGGAAAAGATATGATAGCAGATGGAATGACAGAGGAAGAATTAGTTAGTTTTATTAAAGATAATAAAATTCCTTGTCCATCTTGTGGAAAGACTAATTTTACAGATATTAGAAAATTTAATTTAATGTTTAAAACATTTCAGGGTGTTACAGAAGATGCTAAAGCTGAAATTTATTTAAGACCTGAAACTGCACAAGGTATATTTGTTAATTTTAAAAATGTTCTTCGTACAAGTAGAAGAAAAATGCCAATGGGTATTGCTCAAATAGGTAAATCTTTTAGAAATGAAATTACACCAGGTAACTTTACTTTTAGAACAAGAGAATTTGAACAAATGGAACTTGAATTTTTCTGTAAGCCAGGTACTGATTTAGAGTGGCATGCTTATTGGAAAAAATTCTGTGAAGATTGGCTTTTAAGTTTAGGTATGAAAAAAGAAAATATACGTTTAAGAGATCATTCACCAGAAGAACTTTCTCATTATAGTAATGCTACAACTGATATAGAATTTTTATTCCCATTTGGTTGGGGAGAACTTTGGGGAATTGCTGATAGAACAGATTTTGATTTAAAACAGCATCAAGAATTTTCTAAACAAGATATGATGTATTTAGATCAAGAAACAGGTGAAAAGTATATTCCTTATTGTATAGAACCATCACTTGGTGCTGATAGAGTTGCACTTGCATTTTTATGTAATAGTTATGAACAAGAAGAAGTTGCAGAAGGTGATATTCGTACAGTATTAAAATTACATCCTGCATTAGCTCCTTATAAAGTAGCTGTACTTCCTTTATCTAAAAAATTAAGTGATAAGGCAACAGATGTGTATGAAAAGCTTTCTAAATCTTTTATGTGTGATTATGATGAAGCTGGAAGCATTGGTAAGAGATATAGAAGAGAAGATGAAATAGGTACACCTTATTGCATAACTGTTGATTTTGATACTTTAGAAGATGAATCAGTGACAATTAGAGATAGAGATACAATGGAACAAGTAAGAGTTAAAATTAATGAACTTGAAGCTTGGATTAGTGAAAAAATTAAATTTTAATTAGTTTATAAAACAAAATGCTCTCCGGTTTTATACGGAGAGCCTTTTGTTGCTCAAGAGAGCTTGATTTGACTGGAAAATAGCTTATAAGCAGAGCTTATGCTTCCAAAAGCTTGGACCAGTCCATTGCTTCGGGTTTCATTACGGGTTCATTGAGTTCCATTTCGCAGCTTCCACATCCGTGAGGACAACTGTTGTAATACATGATGCTGCCTTTCTTGTGATTGCCGTCATCTACCAGATATGTAGTCTGTGTTTGGGGATAGCGGTAAATGATATACTGATATGGAGTGAAATCTTTGACCTTAAAAACTATGGCCTCTATATATTCCACTTCTATTCTGCTGTTCAGCGTTTTCGTTCCTTCAATCAGGTAGACGGTGAACACATCATTGTACATATTGGGGTAGAGACCTTTCATGTTGCGTGATCCGGCGGAGATAAAGAACCTGTCTGTTTCAGGATCCTCTCTAATCTCCACAGGTGAGTTTTCGAGGCCGTAGGATTTTAAAAATTCCTCAATCCGTTTCCTAAGGTCTACCAGTTCCATTCTCGGTAATATTTCTCTCATTGTAGAAACCTCCTTTTTTTGATCTTTGGGTGATGATTTGAAAAACTTTGAAAACATGGTTGACAAGTATTTTCTACATAAGTTTCCCATAAATGAATCCCCCTTGAATGGTATGAAATTTATACTATTATAATATACCACATTATGTAAACAAAGTAAACAATAAACGCTTAATTTACATAAAATAAAAGATAAATATTGTAAAATTACTTTAAATACAGTATAATAGAAGAGATTTTAAACGAAGGAATAAAGTTATATGTTAAGATTTAAAGAAAAGCGATGGTATCTTTTATTTGATTTTAAGAATTTAAAAATAAATTGATAGTAAAATTAAATAAAAGGAGAAAAATAATATGAGTAAAAAAATAATGTTAACAGGTGATAGACCAACTGGAAGACTTCATATAGGTCATTACTTTGGCTCACTTAAAAATAGAGTTAAAATGCAAACGCAAGTGGATGAGTGCTATATTTTAGTAGCAGATGTTCAAGCATTGACAGATAATTTTAATAATCCAGAAAAGGTAAGAAATAATGTAAGGGAAGTTGTTATAGATTATTTATCAGTTGGTATTGATCCTAATAAGGCTACTATATATTTACAGTCTGAAATTTCTGAAGTTGCAGAGCTTACAGTTTTTTATTCTAATTTAGTAACTGTTGCAAGACTTGAAAGAAATCCAACAGTTAAAACCGAAATTGCTCAAAAAAGAGAATTATTCTCTGAAAGTGTTACATATGGCTTTTTAGGATATCCCGTAAGCCAGGCAGCAGATATAACAGCGTTTGATGCAACTATTGTTCCAGTGGGCGAAGATCAATTACCTTTAATAGAACAATGTAGAGAAATTGTTAGAAAATTTAATAGTATTTATGGAGAAGTATTAAGAGAACCAGAAGCAGTTCTTTCATCTACAAAGAGAATAAAAGGATTAGATGGAAATGAAAAGATGGGGAAATCTTTAGGAAATGCAATATATCTTTCCGACTCAGAAGAAGAAATTACTAGAAAAGTTATGGGAGCTGTTACTGATCCTAATAGAATAAGAAAAGATGATAAAGGGAATCCTGATGTATGTATGGTTGCTTATTATCATAATTTATTTAGCAATGAAGAAGAATGTAGTAAAGTTTGTGAAGAGTGTAAGCTTGGTGAAAGAGGATGTGTTGCTTGTAAAAAACAACTTGCTAATAATATTATAGAATTTTTAAGACCTATGAGGGAAAAGAGAGCTTATTATGAAGCTCATCTAGAAGAGGTTGATAAGATTTTATATGAAGGAACTTTGAAGGCTAAGAAGAAGGCAGAATCTACTATGGCTAATGTAAAAAAAGCTATGAGGTTAGATTATTTTCAAAAATAAGAGGTAGAAAATGAAGAATAAATATGTATATGAATTACCAGAAGAAGCATCATTTGAACAAAATGGTCTTAAAGGATATAACTATTCTTTAGGATTAGAAGCAATTAGTATTTCTGTTGAGGACTGCTTTAAGGGGCATGATAAATATCATACTAATAATTATAGCAAAAAGATTTATTATGTTATCGATGGTAATGGTAAATTTTCTATTAATGGAGAATTATTTGAAGTCCATAAAGAAGATTTGATAGTAATACCTCCAAATACAGAATTTGTTTTTGTAGGAAAAATGAGATTACTATTAATTATGAATCCTGCTTTTAGACCACAAGATGGTAAAGATGGCAGAGATAATGACTTATATTAGAGGAGATAAAAATGTTTGTAGATTATACAAAAATTATAATTAAATCAGGTGATGGTGGAAATGGCGCAGTATCATTCCGCCGAGAAAAATATGTTGCTGCTGGTGGACCAGATGGCGGAGATGGCGGAAAAGGTGGAGACATTTATTTTGTAGTTGATCCAGATAGCAATACTTTAATTGATTTTAGATATAATAAAAAATTTAAAGCTCAAAATGGTGAAAATGGTAGTGGTGCTCATAAATATGGAAAAAGTGGAGATGACTTAGCTATTAAAGTGCCTAAAGGAACTGTCGTTAAAGATGCTAAAACGGGTGAAGTTATAGCGGATTTATCTGAAGATGGAGAAAAAGAGCTTATTCTTCCGGGTGGAAGAGGAGGAAAAGGAAATTCGCATTTTGCAACTTCTACAAGACAAGTACCTAGATTTGCTCAAGATGGAGAAAAAGGATTAGAAAAAGAGCTTATACTAGAACTTAAGTTATTAGCAGACGTTGGCTTAATAGGTTTTCCTAATGTAGGAAAATCAACACTTCTTTCTAGAGTTACTGCTGCTACTCCTAAAATTGCAAATTATCATTTTACAACTATTTATCCTAATTTAGGTGTTGTTAAAACAGAGTATGGTGATAGCTTTGTAATGGCTGATATTCCTGGAGTTATAGAAGGGGCAAGCGAAGGAGTAGGTCTTGGAATACAATTTTTAAGACATATTGAAAGAACTAGACTATTACTTCATGTTATAGATTGTTCTGGTAGTGAAGGAAGAGATCCGGTTAAAGACTATGAAATTATTAATAAGGAATTGAAAAATTATAGTGAAAAATTGAGCAAGAGAAAGCAAATAATTGTGGCTAACAAAGCAGATGTTATGCAAGATGATAAAGGATATAAAAACTTAGAAAAAATGGCTAAAGAAAATAATATAGAGATTTTTAAGATTTCAGCAGTAACAGGAGAGGGATTAAAAGAATTATTTTCTCATGTTTCAGAAGTACTTAAAAATTTACCAAAAGAAGATTTATTAGAAATATCAGAAAGAAAAGTTTATACACTTAAAGAAGATGAAAAAGCTTTTGATATTGAAGTTGTTGATGGAGAATTTATTGTTACTGGACCTGCAATTGAAAAATTAATGGGTAGAATAAATATAGGCGACAATGAATCTATGGCTTATTTTGAAAGAAATTTAAATGATTTAGGAATTAATGATGCTTTAAGAGAAAAAGGTGTTAAAGAAGGAGATACTGTTAAATTCTTAGAATGGGAATTTGAATGGTTTGATTATTAAAAATAAAATTATGAAAAGAGTGCGATTTTTTAAAAGTCGCACTCTTTTCTTCAAATCGGAGGTGTATATTTTTAAAATTTAAAAATTTAATTTTCATCTTCGTTGAAATTTAGACTTGTTTTAATAAGTTTAACAATTTTTGCAAATGCTGTTTTAGCACCTTTGAATAAAGCGTCAAAGAAAGAAGCAGCTTTTTCCATTGGTGTGGCAGTAGTAGTTTCAATAAGAGATTTTTCTTCTGTGTTTTCTTCTATAGGAATATCTTTTACAATTGAATTTACGTATAAAGATCCTGTAGTTACTTTATCATCATCAAAGGCTTTTACTGATTCGGCTTTTGCTTTTTCTGTTATTTTAGAGAATGCTTCAAAAGGTGATTCTTGTGGCTCTTCAGCTTTAATTACAGCTTTTTTGAAAACATTTTGGCTTTCAGCATTTAGATTAATTTGTGTAACAATAGTGTCATCAGGAATAGCTTGCTTACTAATGTTTTCTAAATCGATAGTTTTATAAAATTCTACAGAATTTGAAGAAACAACAGAAGATTCTAAAATATCATTTTCAGATTCTGGTTCTTCTTTTTCTTCTTCATGATAAAACATATCAAAATTTACATTTTTAGTTGTATCAGCTAGTGTTTTGAAAGAAAGTACTTCTTCGTTTTCTTTAATTGGTAATATGTAATTAGATGAGTTATTATTGTCCCAATTTCCATTATCATCTCTAAAACAAAATTGAAGATTAGTATTTGAATCTATTTTAATTGTAGCTAAATAACCAAATGTAGATGGCTTCATTTTTATTTCAGTTTGTTTTTCCCAATTGCTTCCATATCCATAAGAAATGTAAACGTCTTTTGTTAAATTATCTGAAAAAAGGAAGCCTTTATATAACAATACAATCTCTGAATCCTCATAAACAGTATCTTTATTAATGTATATATCTTTTGTAAAATCCATATTATTCTCCTAAATATATTAATTTGTGATAATTATATTATTTAATTCTAACTTTTTCAACAAAATATTATGTCAATAAAATTATATTTTAGTTACAAAATGTCAGAAAGGAGACAAAAGGATAACAAAAAAGTAACAAAAGTAAAAAAGAAAATTTTTGTTTGACAAACAAAGGTTTATATGGTATTATCATTTTGAAAATAAAATTAGGAGTGATGAAAGTGAAGAAAAAAGATCCAAATGCCTTAAATAAAAGAGAGAAAGCTATACTTAGATTTATAGAAAAACAAATAAAATTAAAAGGGTATCCACCATCAGTTAGAGAAATTGGTAAAGCTGTTGATTTAAAATCTACTGCTACTGTACATGGGTATTTAAACCAATTAGAAGAAAAAGGTTATATTAAAAAAGAACAACAAAAGGGTAGAACTTTAAAACTATTAAAAGGAGGAGCATTAGAAGGACAAGAAACTTTTACTCCTGAAGATAAACCAGTTTATTCTGAAAAAGAGTTAGTAGAAGTTCCTGTAATAGGTAAAATTACTGCCGGTGCACCAATATTAGCTGTAGAAAACATAACAGATACTTTTCCTATTCCAATTGACTTTGTCGGAAATTCAGAAAGTTTTATGCTTACTGTTAGAGGTGAAAGTATGATTGAAGCCGGTATTTTGGATGGAGACTATATATTAGTTAAAAAACAAAATGTAGCTAATAATGGAGAAATAGTAGTTGCTCTAATCGAAGATGAAGCTACAGTAAAAACTTTTTATAAAGAAAAAGATTATATAAGATTGCAACCAGAAAATTCTACAATGGATCCAATAATCGTTCCTGATTGTAAAATACTTGGAAAAGTTGCTGGAGTATTTAGAAAGATGTAATATAGTAATATAAAAGCGAAGTGATTAAACACTTCGCTTATTAATTTTATTTTAATTCAACTATTGTTACACCCATTTCACCTTCGCCAAAAGTTCCGTATCTAAAAGATTTTACATGTGGATGAGATTTTAAATAATTTTGAATACCTTTCCCTAATGCTCCTGTACCTTTGCCATGAACGATTCTAACGTTTTCAAGTTTACTAATAACAGCGTTGTCTAAAAATTTGTCTACTAAAAAAGTAGATTCTTCAATATTTAATCCAATTATATTTAATTCGGTTTCAACTTTTTTAGGCGAGAAGTTAGAATGTTTTTTTATGATTATATTATCAGAAATCGTATCGATACTTTTTACTTTGGAAAGCTCTGAAATATGTAAGTTAGTTTTTATATTATCAATTTGAATATTTACTTTTTTTGATTGATTTGGGTAACTTAATATAGTTCCATTTTTGTCAAAGGAAGGTATATATACTATAGTATTTGGTTTTATTTCAGATTCTTCTATAGGATTATCATTTGAAATTTCCTTTTCAAGATCAGTAGTTTCAGAAAGTTTATTTCCTAATTTATTTCGTAAATTATTTAATTTTTTATTGTCGTTTTTAGAGTGTTCCATTTCCTTAATAATTTCATTTGCGTCTTGCTTAGCTTGTAATAATATTTCTTTAGCATCTTGTTTTGCTTTTTTTATATATTCTTTTTTGTGTTCGGAAATATCTTTTTGCTCATTTTCTAATTTTTCTTTTAAAATAGATATTTTTTCAGAATCTTGCAAAATTTTTTCTTTTTCAGTTTCTATTAATGCCTTAGAGTCATAAATTTCTTTTAATAAATCTTCAATTGTGGCAGTATCTTCATTAATAAGCTTTTTTGCGTTTTCTAAAATAGAAGAATTTAGACCTAGTTTTTGACTAATGGCAAAGGCATTACTTTTTCCAGGAACGCCCAATAGTAATCTATATGTAGGAGATAGTGTATCTAAGTTAAATTCACAACTAGCATTTTCAACACCTTCAGTTAATAATGCGTATTCTTTTAAATTTTGATAGTGAGTAGTGGCAATTGTTAAAATATTTTTTTCTTTTAAATATTCTAAAATACTTTGTGCTAGACTTGCTCCTTCAATAGGATCTGTTCCAGAACCTAATTCATCGACTAATACTAAACTATTTGAAGTACTCTTATTAACAATGTTTACAATATTACTCATATGAGAAGAGAAGGTACTTAGTGATTCTAAAATACTTTGTTCATCTCCAATGTCTGCAAATATATTATCAAAAATGAAAATAGAACTTTCACTTGAGGCGGGAATATGCATACCACTACTTGCCATTAATACAAGTAGACCAACGGTTTTTAAAGTTACAGTTTTTCCACCTGTATTAGGACCAGTTATGAGTAGTGAAGAAAAAGTTTTACCTATTTCTAATGTAATAGGTACAGCCGTTTCTGGATTTAAAAGGGGATGTATAGCATTTTTTAAATATACAGTTTTATTATTATTTATTTGTGGACAGTTGCTGTTTGTTGCTTTTGAATATTTAGCTTTAGCAAAAATGAAATCAAGTATAGCAATTAAATTGTAATTGTTTTCTAGTTCATTAGTTATTTCAAAAAATAGTGAAGATAGTTTTTGTAATATTTTTTCTATTTCTATATTTTCTTTTATTTGTAAATCAGAAAGTTTATTATTTAAGTCAAATACAGTTAGTGGTTCGATAAACACTGTTGAGCCACTAGTAGAAGTATCATGAATAAATCCTTTTACATTTGCTTGATATTCTGATTTAACAGGAACAACAAATCTGTTTTGCCTAATAGTTATTATAGGGTCTTGCAAGTATTTGCTAGTAAGTAATGATTGTAATCTAGCTTTAATTTCTTTTTGAGTGCTTTTAATAGAAGTTCTAATATTATAAAGTTCACTTGAAGCATAATCATTTAATGTTTGTTCATCTAAAATGCTAGAAGAAATTTTTTCTTCTATACCTATATTTAAATATAAATGATCAAAGTATGTAGTTAAACTATCTGATTGATTTAATTCTTTTTCAAAATAATAATCTTTTAATTTTCTACTAACAGTTAGTACTTTTGTAATTTCTAACAAAGATTTTATAGAAAGAAATTTTTGATTTTTTAAATTTAAAATATGTGTTTCAATATTATTAAGTTCATCAATTGGAGGAATTCCTTTTCTATATAATAAACTTACTGCTTCAGTAGTTTCTGAAAGAGCTTTTTGTATTTTATTTGAATCGGTCATAGGGCATAGTTGCTTGCATTTTAATTTTCCAAAGCTGGTTACTGAATATCCAGATAAGATAGCTGTTATTTTATTAAATTCTAATTTTTCTAAATAAATATTTTGCAATTTTAATCTCCTTAAAGTTTATAAATTGGATTTAATTATCTCATAAAAAGCTTGAAAACACAATGAAAATATAAAAAATGGATAATTATGAGAATATTTTAAAGAAAAAAACATAAAATAATTTCATAGGGTGAAATAACTGATTAGACTGACATAGAGAAAATGGTAAAAATAATACTAATAAATTATATTGAAATTTCAAAACATGTGTAATATAATCGTAATGAATTTGTAAACAACATGTAAATAGGAAAGGAAGATTCTGATGTTTGGACAAGATATAGGTATAGATTTAGGTACAGCTACAGTAATTGCATATATTAAAGGAAAAGGAATTGTACTTAGAGAACCGTCAGTTGTTGCTGTTAATAATACAACAAAAGAGGTTTTGGCAGTTGGACATGAAGCAAGAAGAATGCTTGGTAGAACACCAGGAAATATTGTAGCAACGAGACCACTTAAAGATGGAGTTATTTCAGATTATACAGTTACAGAAAAGATGCTTAAATATTTTATTAGTAAAATTGGTGGAAAATTTTTATTTTCACCTAGAATAATGATTTGTATTCCATCACAAGTGACTGAAGTAGAGAAAAAAGCTGTAATAGATGCTGCTTCTAATGCAGGTGCTAGAAAAGTATATTTAATAGAAGAACCAATTGCTGCGGCAATTGGAGCAGGAATAGATATATCAAAACCTTGTGGAAATATGATAGTTGATATTGGTGGAGGTACAACTGATATTGCTGTTATTTCTCTAGGGGGATCAGTTGTTAGTTCTTCAATAAAAGTTGCAGGTGATAAATTTGATGAAGCAATTGTTAGATTTATAAAAAGAAAATATAATGTAATGATTGGTGAAAGAACTGCTGAAGATTTGAAGGTTAATGTAGGATGTGTTTATCCTAAAATGCAAGATGTTGAGATGGATATTAGAGGAAGAGATTTAATTACAGGACTTCCAAAAACACTTACAATATATTCAAGTGAAATGATGGAGGCTTTAGAAGAACCTGTAAATATGATAGTTGATGCTGTACACGGAGTTTTAGAAAAGACACCACCAGAGCTTGCTGCTGATATTAGTGATAGAGGAATTTATATGACTGGTGGAGGTTGTTTGATAGATGGATTAGACAAGCTTTTACAAGAAAGAACAGGTATAAATGTTATGATTGCTGAGGATGCTGTTTCTTGTGTAGCTTTAGGAACGGGAAAAGCTTTAGATAATTTAGATACTATTGATAGAAAATAAAAAATAGAAATCTACTTTTGAGGTGGATTTCTTTTTTGCTTGAGAACAAGCTATTTCTATGTTATAATAAAAAAAGTTTTATAATAAGGAAGAAATGAAATGAAAAAAGTTGCTTTTTATACATTACGGCTGTAAAGTAAATCAATATGAGACTAATGGTATGATACAAAAACTAATGGGAAAATATAAAATAGTTGAACCAGAAGAAAAAGCTGATATATATATTATTAATACTTGTAGTGTTACTAATATGTCTGATAGAAAATCTAGGCAAATGCTAAGACGTGCAAAGGAAATAAACAAAGATGCTTTAGTTATTGCTGTTCGGATGTTATGCAGAAGTTGCAAAAGAAGAGATTGAGAAAATAGATGAAGTAGATTTAGTTTTAGGTAATCACCAGAAAGCTAATATTGATAGATATATTGAAAGCTATTTTGAAGGGAAAGAATTAAAAGATGAGGCTATTGATAATTATTTTTATGATTTTGGTTCTATAACATATACTGAAAAAACAAGGGCAGTTATTAAAGTTCAAGATGGTTGTAATAATTTTTGTAGTTATTGTATTATTCCATATGCTCGTGGAAGAATTTGCAGTAGAAAGCCAGAAAGTGTTCTTGAAGAGATTGATAAAATAGCTAATAAAGGTATTAAAGAAGTTGTTATAACAGGAATACAAGTTTCGAGCTATGGAAAAGATTTTGATAATAATTATAGATTAATAGATTTATTAGAAGAGATTAATAAAATTAGGGGGATAGAGAGAATTAGGTTAGGTTCATTGGAACCAGTTATAATAACTGATGAGTTTTGTGCAAGAATTTATAAAATAGAAAAATTATGTCATCATTTTCATTTATCACTTCAAAGTGGTTGTGATAAAACTTTAAAAGAAATGAATAGAAAATATACTATTTCTGATTTTGAAAAAGTTGTTCAAAGATTAAGAAATTTATATGAAGATGTAATATTAACAACAGATATTATTGTTGGTTTTCCTAATGAAACAGATGAAGATTTTGAAATTACATATAATTTTTTGGAAAAGATAAAATTTTACAAAATGCATGTTTTTAAATATTCTCAACGAAAAGGAACAGTTGCAGCTAAAATGAGGAACCAAATTTCAAGTGATGAAAAAGAGAAACGTAGTAAAAAATTATTAGAACTTTCAGTTTTGAACGAGCAAGATTATTTGAAAAAATATTTGAATAAAGAAGTAAAAGTTTTATTTGAAGAAAGCAATGGAGAATTTTTGAAAGGACATACTGGAAATTATATTTTAGTTAAGGCCAAAGTTGATAATACAAAATTAAATGAGATTGTTTCAGTAAAGGTTACAAGTGTAGAAACAGAAAATCTTGTAGCAGAATAAGTAAATTTACGAAACAGTAATGCAATAAAAATGTAACACAAACGATAAATGTTTTGTATTGAATATTTATGTGCTTTATAGTATAAAATTGGATAAGATAGATTAGATTTACTAAGGAGGAAAAAATGGGTAATATAAATTTTGGTAATGGAAATGAAGAAGCAGGAAGTGTATTCACAGGAGAATTCGGAGGACAACAAAATAATATGGGAGGACAACAAGGACCTAAAGAAGATGCTGGTTCAATAGCTGGAGTTATGCAACCACCAGTTGGAATGGGTGGATATGTTGGAGGTTTTGTTGGTGGACAACAAGAACAAAGTCAACAAGCTTCTGGATATGTTGGAGGTTTTGTTGGAGCTGGACAAGTTTCTGGATATACAGCTAATGAAATGCAAGAAGCAAGAGCTGGATTACCTGTAAAACCAAGTTTATGGACAAGATTTAAAGCTTTCTTATTCCAAGAAGTAGATTTAACTCAAGAAATAGCTATAGAATTATCTGCAAAAGAAGAAAAAGTTTTATCAGAAGTACATGACTTTTTATTTCAAGAATTATCATTTAAAGGCTTTATGAACATATTAAAAATAGGAAATGATAAAAAATAGATTATTTAATTTGATATAATAGGCATTACGTTTTCGTAATGCCTTATTATGTATTATGAATTAAAAGTAGGTGATAATTTGTTACCAGTAAAAAAAACATTATATAGAAAAGCTTATAAAGAATTATATGAAGTTATTAAACAATTGTCTAAAAGTGAAATTGAAAAATTACCAAATGATTTTATTATGAAAATTCATGAAAATATGGATACTAATTATGAATTTATTTATGATGAATCAGTTGGAATTTTAGAACAAAATTTTATGGTAGAAACAAAAGCTTTAATAATAGAAATGTATAGAAGATTTTTGGTAGAAGATTCTCAAAATGAGTATTGGAAAGAATATGACAAAAAATGTTTTTATGCTATAGAAGAGGAAAAAAGAGCAAAGTATGATCCAAATAAGTTGTTTGAAAAACCTCATAATAAAGAGATACAAGATATTCAAGAGAAAAAGATAGAAACATCACTTGTAAAGGTAGAAGAAAATTTTTTTAAAAGAATTTTGAATAAATTGGCTAAAATATTAAAAAAATAAAATCATGTATTTTTAACGATACATGATTTTATTATATTAATGGAAAAATGTAATAAACTATTGCATTTCTTAATGTTTTGATATAGAATAAGCATGGTTAAAAATAACTAAATATAATTGATTATAAATCAAAGGAGGATTTTTATATGTCAGTAAAAGTAGCCATTAATGGATTTGGACGTATTGGACGTCTTGCATTTAGACAAATGTTTGGAGCAGAAGGGTATGAAATTGTTGCAATCAATGATTTAACAAGCCCAGATATGTTAGCTCATCTATTAAAATATGATTCAGCACAAAAGAGATATGAAAAAGCTGATACAGTTGTAGCAGGAGAAGATTCTATAACTGTTGATGGAAAAACAATAAAAATATATGCAGAAAAAGATGCTGCTAATTTACCTTGGGGACAACTTGATGTAGATGTTGTATTAGAATGTACAGGTTTCTATACAACAAAAGAAAAAGCTTCAGCACATCTTACAGCAGGAGCTAAAAAAGTTGTTATATCTGCACCAGCAGGAAAAGATTTACCAACAGTAGTTTTTGGAGTAAATGAAGGAGTTTTGACACCTGAAGATAAAATTATTTCAGCAGCTTCTTGTACAACAAACTGTTTAGCACCAATGGCTAAAGCATTAAATGATTATGCACCAATTCAATCAGGAATTATGACAACAGTACATGCTTATACTGGAGATCAAATGGTTCTTGATGGACCTCATAGAAAAGGAGATTTAAGAAGAGCTAGAGCAGCAGCTGTAAATATTGTTCCAAACTCAACTGGAGCAGCTAAAGCTATAGGATTAGTTATACCAGAATTAAATGGTAAATTAATAGGTTCTGCACAAAGAGTTCCAGTTCCTACAGGATCTACAACAATATTAATTGCAACTGTAAAAGGAAAAGACATAACTGAAGAAAAAATAAATGCAGCTATGAAAGCGGCTTCTAATGCTTCTTATGGATATACAGAAGAACCACTAGTTTCTTCTGACGTAATAGGAATTACTTATGGATCATTATTTGATGCAACTCAAACAATGGTAGCAGAAGTAGAAGAAGGATTATACCAAGTTCAAGTTGTTAGCTGGTATGACAATGAAAATTCTTACACTAGTCAAATGGTAAGAACAATTAAATATTTTGCTGAGTTAAACTAGTAAAAATACAACTAATAATACAATGATAGGGGTTACTATTAAGTGACCCCTATATATAAATTAGAAAGGATTGTGAAAGAAAATGAACAAAAAAACAGTTCGCGATATTGATGTGAAAAATAAAAAAGTATTAGTAAGATGTGACTTTAATGTTCCATATGATGAAAATAGAGTTATTACTGACAATAGAAGAATTGTAGCAGCTTTACCTACAATTAAATATTTATTAGAAAATAATGCTAGCGTAATTTTATGTTCTCACTTAGGAAGACCAAAAGGAGAAGTTAAACCAGAATTTTCTCTTAACATTGTTGCTGATGAATTAACTAGATTATTAGGTCAAGAAGTTAAATTAGCAGGTGATGTTGTTGGAGAATCTGCTCAAAAATTAGCTGCAGAAATGAAAAATGGAGAAGTAATATTACTTGAAAATGTTAGATATGAGCCAGGAGAAGAAAAAAATGATCCTGAATTATCTAAAAAATTTGCAAGTTTAGCTGAACTATATGTAAATGATGCTTTTGGAACAGCTCACAGAGCACACAGTTCAACAACAGGTGTTGCAGATTTCTTACCAGCAGTATCAGGATTTTTAATTGAGAAAGAATTAAAATTTTTAGGTGAGAGCTTAGAAAATCCAGAAAGACCATTTATGGCTATATTAGGTGGTAGAAAAGTTTCTGATAAAATAGGTGTTATAGAATCTTTACTTGAAAAAGTTGATGTTTTAATGATTGGTGGAGCTATGGCATATACATTCTTTAAATCAATGGGATATACTGTAGGTAATTCAATTTGTGAAGATGATAAAGTAGATTTAGCTAGAAGTTTAATGGAAAAAGCTAAAGAAAAAGGTGTTAAGTTTATGTTACCAGTTGATACAAAAGTTGGTAAAGAATTTAAACCTGATACAGAAAGTAAAGTAGTAAAATATACAGAAATTCCTGATGGTTGGGAAGGTTTTGACATTGGAACAGAAACAATTGCATTATATTCAGAAGAATTGAAAAAAGCTAAAACTGTTATTTGGAATGGACCAGTTGGATTATTTGAATTTGATCAATTTGCAGTTGGAACAAACTCAATAGCTAGAGCTTTAGCTGATGTTGATGCTGTTAAAATAATTGGTGGTGGAGATTCTGCTGCTGCTGTTGAAAAAGCAGGATTAGCTGAGAAGTTTACACATATTTCTACTGGTGGAGGAGCTTCTTTAGAATTTTTAGAGGGGAAAAAATTACCAGGAATAGAAGCACTACAAGATAAATAAAAAGAGAGAGTTAGAGATTAGATATGAAAAAAGTAGTTATTACATTAATAGTTGCAATATTAATTGTAGGGATTATTGTTGGAACATTATTTTTTAGGGGAAGTAAAAAAAATAATGGAGGGTCTACTAATCAAGCAAACTCTGAAGGACAATATTATGGAAATAGGGGAAATATATCTCAAACAGAAAGAATAAGATTTTTGTCAAAAAATGATGAGTATTTAGTTGGAATGATGGGATTACCTATTTCTACAGAGATTACTGCTTTTTCAAATGATAATATGATTAGATTTGCTTTAAATGTAGCTGTTCAAAGATATTCTGATATGCTTCAAGAAAAAACTGCTGGTAGAAAAACTGGATATTTTATAGATACAGCAGTAGTTAATAAAATAACTGATGAATTTTTTGGTATTCAAGAAGTAGAGTTTGATAAGCAACAAAACGAATATTATTCAAATTCATTAAAAGGTTTTTTATTTGATGAAGAAATAGAAAAAACACTTTATTATTATCCAGTATCAATGGAGACTAATCAAGAAAATGGTAATAATGAGATTGTAGCAGATGCCATTTTTATAGCAGATAATGTTGAAAAAAATGCTATAGAAGCTGCTAAATATGAAGGCAAGTATAATCAAGATAATGTAGACAATACAATTAAATTTATTTTTAATAATGAAGGTAAGCTTATATCATATCAATATCAATAGATAGGAGGAAAGTGATATGAGAAAAAAAGTAATTGCAGGAAATTGGAAGATGAATATGCTTCCAAATGAAACAATAGAATATATAGAAAATTTTTCAAAATTAGTAAAAGATACTAAAAATGAAGTTATATTATGTGTACCATATACAGATTTGTTTTATGCATTAATGAGTGCACAGGATACAAATATAAAAATTGGTGCACAAAATATGCACTTTGAAGAAAAAGGTGCTTATACTGGAGAAGTTTCAGCTCAAATGTTAAAAGCAATAGGAGTTGAATATGTAATTATAGGACATTCTGAGAGAAGACAATATTTTAATGAAACTGATGAAACAGTTAATAAAAAGGTAAAAGCAGCTTTTGAAAATGAATTAAATCCGATAGTTTGCGTTGGTGAAACATTAGAACAAAGAGAGGCTGGAGAAACAGAAAAGATAATTACTACTCAAACTAAATTAGCTTTAAAAGGATTAACAAATGATCAAGTAAAAAATGTTATTATAGCTTATGAACCTATTTGGGCTATAGGAACAGGAAAAACAGCTACTTCAGAAGATGCAAATAATTCTATAAAAGCTATAAGAAATGAAATAAAAAATATTTATGGTGAAGATGTTTCTGAAAATGTTATTATTCAATATGGAGGAAGTGTAAAATCATCAAATGCTAAAGAACTATTTGAAACTTCTGATATTGATGGAGGACTTGTTGGGGGAGCTAGTCTTAAACCTGACGAATTCTCTAAAATAGTTAACTTTGAACAATAAATAATTATTGTCCAAAGAGTGAAAAATAATATTTAAAAAGCAAAAGGGGATAATAAAATGGATAAAAAAACTACAATGCTTATGATTTTGGATGGTTTTGGAATTAATGAAAAAGAAGAAGGAAATGCAGTTAAATCTGCTAATATTCCTAATATTGAAAGAATTTTAAAACAATATCCTAATACAATTATACATACAAGTGGTTTAGATGTTGGACTTCCTGATGGTCAAATGGGAAATTCAGAAGTTGGTCATACAAATATAGGTGCAGGAAGAATTATATATCAAGAGTTAACTAGAATTACAAAATCAATAGAAGATGGTGATTTCTTTAGTATATCAGAATTCATAACAGCTATTGAAAATTGTAAAAAGAATAATACTAAATTACATATAATGGGACTTTTATCTGATGGTGGTGTTCATAGTCATCAACGTCATTTATATGGATTACTAGAATTAGCTAAAAGAAAAGATTTTGAAGATGTATATGTTCATTGTTTTTTAGATGGTAGGGATACTCCGCCAGCTTCTGCTGAAGGATACATTGCTGAATTAGAAAATAAAATGAAAGAAAAAGGTGTTGGTAAAATCGCTACTATTATGGGTAGATTTTATGCAATGGATAGAGATAAAAGATGGGAAAGAATTCAAAAAGCTTATGATGCTATGGTAAAAGGAGAAGGCGAAAAATTTTCTTCAGCTTCTGTAGCTATTGAAAATTCTTATCAAAAAGAAATTTTCGATGAATTTGTTGTTCCAACAGTAATTTGTAGTAATGATAAACCAGTTGCTACAATAGATGATAATGATTCTGTAATATTCTTTAATTTTAGACCTGATAGAGCAAGAGAAATTACTCATGCCATTACTGACGATACGTTTGATGGTTTTGATAGAGTAAAACAAGTAAAAACTAATTTCGTTACATTTACTAATTATGATGAAACTATAAAGAACGTTTCTATAGCTTTTAAAAAGGATGAAATTAAAAATACTTTCGGAGAAATTATTAGTAGAAATGGATTTACACAACTTCGTATAGCAGAAACTGAAAAGTATGCACATGTTACATTTTTCTTTAACGGTGGTGAAGAAAAACAATATGAAGGAGAAGACAGAATATTAATTCCTTCACCAAAAGTTGAAACATATGATATGAAACCAGAAATGAGTGCTTTGGAAGTTACTGATAAAGTAGTTGAAGCTATTCTTTCTAAAAAATATGATAGTATAATTTTAAACTTTGCAAATCCAGATATGGTTGGACATACTGGAAATATAGAAGCTGTTGCTAAAGCATTAGAGGCATTAGATGGATGTGTAGAAAGAGTTGTTGAAGCTATAGAAAAGGCAAATGGAAATCTTTTAATTATTGCAGATCATGGAAATTGTGAACAAATGATTGATTACAAAACAGGAGAACCACATACTGCCCATACAACAAATCCAGTTCCATGTGTATTAGTTGGAAAAGATGTTAAGTTAAAAGAGGGAAGACTTGCAGATATAGCACCAACAATGCTTGATTTAATGGGCTTAGACAAACCAGAAGAAATGACAGGAGAAAGTTTGATAGAAGCCTAGTTTTTAGGGGGGAAGATGGCTACTTCTAATCAAGAAATAGTAATTTTTGGTGAGATACAAAAAAAATTATTTTATATGATTCCAGAAAGATGGGAGTCAATATATTTATATGCATCAATTATTGAAGAAGATTTGAAGAAACCTGTTGGAGAAATGTATTTTTATTATGTTCCAAAAGGTATTTTGAAAAGAAAGCCTGTAAATGTATATCAGATACCAGGAATGTTTAATATTGATGAAGAAAGTTATAATGAACTTATCCAAAAATTATATTTAAATATTAAAGAATTAAGAGAACTTCATAGACAGATAAAAGAACAATTATGGACTAATTTAACTATTTCAATAAAAGATTCAAAATTTAAGGTTGAATATGCTTATGATGATTTAGGTAGAAATGCTGAATTTTCACCATATGAAAGGCATATTATATGGAGATATAAAAATTTAGAAGAAAATTTAGAGTTACAAACTAAAGAAGAACAAAATATTATAGAGAGATACCTTAATAGTGAACTTATTCAATTTGAAAGAGAAAATAATGAAACTTATTTAGAGGGAATCTATAAAAATCCTGTTCATAATATAATTGACTATGAAAAAACATTAACTGTAGAAGCTGCTTTAGCAGCTCAAAGTAGTTCGGAAGAAGAAATAGCAAAACCTAAAAAAGAAAAGAAAACAAAAAAGAAAAATGATATAAAAAGATTAGATACTGGACATACAGACGAATTAGAAAATCAAATATTATTTGGAAGAGTTGAAAAAATGAAGAATGCAGTACAACATACAGATGATGATTTTAATGACGATATAATTTTAAGTTCAGATTTTATGACAAGAAAAGATTGAGAAAATAGGTACCACAAAGGTACCTTTACATTGGGGTATCGCCAAGCTTTACTTAATGTTAGTGACGAAGGAGTATTACATTAAGTTACATAGCGGACGGTTGGTACCCAACCTATATTGGGGTATCGCCAAGCTGCTGTGGCTGTTCGAAGCGAAGCTGAGTTACAGCTACAGTATGCGATAGCTTACCTCTTACTATATTGGGGTATCGCCAAGCGGTAAGGCATCGGACTCTGACTCCGACATTCCTGTGTTCGAATCACAGTACCCCAGCCAGATGTATCAAGGCTTTCAGCATTTTGGCTGAAAGCTTTTTTCTTAAAAAAACGCTAAACTTGTCCAAAACTTGTCCTTGTTAGAAGAGGTAATTTTTTATATTAAATAGCTTGTTCAAAAAGGGTATGCCCATTGACATAAAAACCTTGATATCTAAAGGCTTATTTGTTATAATGCAATTACTTATGTGATTGGAGAAAATATGAAAAATTTAGTTGGAATAGTAATATCAGTTGTATATATAGTTGTAGTGTTTGTTTTATCGAAATTTATGACTAAAAAAGGTGAAGAAATTAGTAGAAAGTTCATTCACATAGCACTTTCAAATATTTGGATTATATATTGCTTATTCATAGACTTATTATGGGTAGCTTGTATTTTGCCAGCAGCTTTTATAGTTATAAATTCATTATCATATAAGTTTAAAATTTTTAAAACAATGGAAAGAGAAGAAAATGATGGTTTCGGAACTGTGTATTATGCTATTTCAATATTACTTGTAACTATTTTTTCTTATTTGCAAAGCAATCCAATGATAGGAACGACAGGAATGCTTATTATGGGATATGGAGATGGGTTTGCTGCTATTTTTGGAAAAAAAGTTAAAAGTAAAGAATATAAGATATTAGGAACAACTAAAAGTATTGCTGGTTCAGCTACAATGTTTGTTTTTAGTTTAGTAATTTCGTGTGTAGTATTTTATATGATTGGTATAGAATATTTTATTTTAAAGGCATTATTAACAGCTGTTATTGCTACTTTATTAGAAGCAGTATCTGTAAAAGGACTAGATAATATTACTGTACCTATAATGGTTACAGTAATGACATATCTTTTTATATAAATAGGTGAGGTATGAATAATAAATACGAAAATGATGATGAGGTATTGTTAGCTAAAGTAGAAGACAAACAAAGATTAGCTAACATAAAAAATAAAATTACATATACAGACTTTTTAAATGATAAAGAGCAGGTATTAATAAATAAAAAGTTGAATTTAAAAAAATATTTATGGTTTGGTGAAGAAAACGGGCTAGATAGAAAAGTTCTAATTTTTTATCCAGAAAAATTAGATGAAGAAATATTAAAAAGAAATTTGGAAGATATAATATCTGTTATTAGAATCACATTGCCAACTGATATGAAACGGAAAATATGAACATAGAAATTATTTATCAGGCATAATAAAATTGGGAATTGATAGAGCTAAAATAGGAGATATTTTAGTAGATGATAATGGAGCAGATATATATGTTTTTAGAGTAAATACATCTTATATTATTCAAGGTTTATCTGAGTTAACACGTTTTAGAAAATCTAGAATAGAAGAAATAGATATTATTAAGGCTAGAAAAAAAACAAACAATTTTGAAGAATTATCAATAATAGTTTCTAGTATGAGAGTAGATAATATTGTTGCAGAATTAGTATCGTCTTCAAGAAATAAAGCAGTAGAATTTATTGAAAATGAAAGAGTATTAGTTAATTATGATATTATTTCTAAAAATTCAAAGATGATTAATTATGGAGATATTATTACTATTAGAGGAAAAGGAAAATTTATTATTGACGCTTTGGTCAGAAATACTAGAGGAGATAGATTAGTTGTTGGAGTAAGAAAATACGCTTAATCAATATATGTAGTGTTAGATGAAAGTTAAAATATTGCAAAAATAACTAAAAAAATATATAATTGTGTATATTTTATAAAGGTGTGGTTTGTATATGAATAAGACCAAAAGAAAAATATTTGAGACATCAATGAAATTATTTGCTGAAAAAGGTTATGATGCAACTAGTGTTGAAGAGATTACAGCTACAGTTGGTGTGGCTAAAGGAACTCTTTATTATCACTTTAGTAGTAAAGAAGAAATATATAATTTTTTATTAGAAGAAGGAACAAAGCTTTTAATAAATAATATTGATGTTAAAGTGTCTAAACTAGATAATTCAATAGATAAGTTAAGATCTATAGCATTATTACAATTAAGAGTTATTACAAAATATCAGAATCTTATAACTATTTATTTATCTCAAGTTTGGGGCAGTGATGAAAGAAATCAAAAGTGCCAAAAATATATTAATGATTATATAGGAAAAATCGAAGAAGTCGTAAAAGAAGGAATTGAAAAAGGCGAAATTAAAGAAGGAAATAGTGGAATTATTGCTTCTGAAATTTTTGCTTTTACATGTGCTGGATTTATGTTTAAAATAAAATCAGGTTTACCATTAGATATTAAAGAAATGTGTATCGAATTTGATAAAATGATATATGGACTAAAAAGAGAGAAATAAATTCTAAAAGGGGAAATAAAAATGGGTAAAGGAATACATGAGTATACTAAAATAACTGATTTAAAAGATATGATTGGCAAGTCTGCTAAAAAATATGGAGACAAAGTTGCATTTAAATTTAAAACAGAGACACCAGGAAAATTTAGAGAGAAAAGCTACAAAGAATTTGTTAATGAAGTAAATGAATTAGGAACAGCCTTAATTAATTTAGGATTGAAAGATAAGCGTATAGCAATAATTTCTGAAAATAGATATGAATGGTGTGTTGCTTATTTAGCAACTGTTTGTGGAACAGGACTAGTAGTTCCATTAGATAAATCTTTACCTGAAAATGAAATAAAAAGTTTAATTGAACGATCAGAAGTTGATGCAATAATATATAGTAAAAAATATGATGATATTATGAATAGAATGAAAAAAGAAAAGTTTGCAAATCTTAAATTTTATATTTCTATGGACTTAGAGAGTGATAAAGATAAAATTTATTCGCAAAAAGAATTAATAGAGAAAGGCAAAAAATATATAGAAAATGGTGATAAAAGATTTGTTGAAGCAAAAATAGACAATGAAAAGATGTCTATTATGCTATTTACGTCAGGGACTACTTCAAAGTCAAAAGCTGTAGCACTTTCACATAAAAATTTATGTACTAATATTCAAGATATTGCATCAATGTTTGATATTAATGAAAAAGATACATTTTTATCATTTTTACCATTACATCATACATTTGAATCAACAGTTGGATTTTTATATCCAATTTATGCAGGTGGAGCTATTGCATATTGTGAAGGTGTAAAGCATTTAGCAGAAAATATAAAAGAGTATCAAATTACAGCTATGATTTCTGTTCCAATATTATATGAAAATATGTATAAAAAAGTTATGAGAGGAATTGCTAAAAAAGGTAAATTAGAAAAAGTACAAAAAGGTATGAAAATTAGCAATTTTTTAATGAAATTTCATATAGATGTTAGAAGAAAAATATTTAAAGAAATACATGATTTATTAGGCGGAAAAGTTAGATTATTTATAAATGGTGCTGCAGCATTGGATCCTGAAGTTGAAAAAGGATTTAATAGTTTAGGAATTAATATGGCTCAAGGATATGGTTTAACAGAAACTTCACCTGTATTGGCAGCAGGAAATGGTGAACGTAAATATTCTAGAATTGGTTCTGTAGGAAGGGTTTTTCCAAGTGTAGAAATAAAAATAGAAGATCCAGATGAAAATGGTGTAGGTGAAATTGTTGCTAAAGCTGATTCTGTAATGCTTGAGTATTATGGTAATGAAGAAGCAACCAAAGAAGTTTTAGTTGATGGATGGTTTCACACAGGTGATTTAGGATATTTTGATAAAGATGGTTATCTTTATATCGCAGGTAGAAAAAAGAGTGTTATTGTTTTAAAGAATGGTAAAAATATTTATCCTGAAGAAATAGAAGGATTAATTGGAAGAATAGATGGGGTAAAAGAATCTTTTGTTTATGGAGTGCCTTCTACAAATGCAGATGAAAAAGAATCAAAAATTAATGCAGAAATCGTTTATGAAAAAGAAAGAATAGAAGAAATTTTAGGAACCTTAAATGAAGAGAAAATTAAAGAATATATGTGGGAACATGTAAAGGAAATTAATAAAACTATGCCTGCATATAAATATATAAGAGAAATTATTGTTACAGATCAAGAATTAATTAAAACAACAACTGAAAAAGTAAAAAGACATGAAGAGATAAAAAAAGTCTTAGGGAAATAAGACTTGTAACAAAAACGTAACAAAAAAAAGATGCAAAAGCTATTGTATCTTTTTTTTATTATAGGTATAATTAATTTAGTTAAATTTGAATTTGTAGAAATTTTGAAGGGGGTCAGTTTACATGCCATTTTTGTTTGATAGATTTTTAAATAATAAACAAGGTATAGTAAACGTGAGAATGGTAATCACGGAAGAAAAGATATTATCTAATATAGAAAAAGTTCAAAAGATGATAAACCCTAATAGTAAGAAGCAAATTGTACAATTAGAAGAAGATACTTATTTTAAAGATTTAGTAGAATCAATAAAAACTTATCTTGAAGAATATCCAAAGAAAAAGAATTTTCCTAGAAGTGTATACAATGCAGCTTATGATTTAGTTGAATTTGCAACAAATCAATTTGAAGAGAATACTAAGAAAATTGAAGAGTTAATAATCCAAAGAGAGAAAAATATAGGTTTAGCTTTTGAATTAAAAACAGCATTATCAAAGGTAATAAAGAAAGAAGAAGGATTTGAAAAAGAATTAGAATTATCTAGTGCTAAATTTTCAGAAGATATAAATGAAGCTTTAAAAATTATTTCAGGAAAAGCAAGTATAGAGGAGAAAAAATCTGCTAGAAAATTAATAGATGCTAGAATAACTAACTTAGAGTCTAATTTCCATATAGAAATTGATATGGAAAGAATAGAAGATAAATCAAAAGCCTTAAGCTATATCGGAATAGAAATTGCAGAAGCGTTAAAATATATACCAGCACCTGTTGAAGAAGCTAGTTATACTACTAATGTTATGCCTGAAGCACAAATGCAACCTCAAATGCCAGTTCAAAATGGCATAGTAAGTAGACCAGCATCTAAACCAGTTCAAAAACAACAAGCTGGTGGTACAAATATAGCAGCTGCAACAATGCAACAACAACCAATGAGACAACCAGTTAAGAGAGCAGCTAAACAACCTGCTAATCCAATTCTTGCACAAGCGCAACAAGAAAAAAGTGATAATAAAGTATTAAATGATTTGTATATGCAAGAGACAAGATTTGATGTTAAACCTTCATTGTGGCAACGTGTTAAAAATTCTAAGTTAGTTAGAACTATTAGTTATATAATGAAGATTAGAGTTGTTTTAGATCTTCCAGCTTTACCAGAAGGAAGAGGAGAAAATAACTTTTAGAAACAAAATGAATTTTAAGACTATCTATAAAGATAGTCTTTTTGTTTTGGATAATTTACTTTTTATAAGCTATTAGCTTGATTTGTATAAATTGTGTGCTATAATATTATGTAAATTTAATTAAGGAGGTAAAACAAATGAGTGCATCACTTAAAGTGGTTAGCGAAGACTTGAAACCAGAGTACACCAAAGCTCCTGCAATCGAAAGATTGTCAAGAGAGCGGCCATATTTAAGGGAAAGAAGATATGGTCTGCCTGATATAGGGAGAAGGTATGATGGTGAGCAGTTCAATCCTGCTGTACAGGGAATAGCAGATGCAATTGATTTTTACGGATTTAAAGTTCGTGATAAAGACATTGTAGCTATACCTGATACAGACTTGGGGACTGGTAACCCTACGAAATTTAGGGCATTTCCTTTGGCAGTGGAAGCGATGATTGACAGTTTAAATATGGACTCGCTATATCGCTATCCGTATACTGAAGGGAGTGACGACATCCGGCAACAGCTATTGAATTATGTAGAAAGAGAGGGATTTATAAATACAGATCCATATAATGATGAAGATATTGATGAAAAAGGATTGTCTGTTCATAACATCACATTTTCGGTATCTACGTCAGTGCTGTTTAATCAGATTATCAATATCATTTCAAATCCTAAAGATGTAGTCTTGGTTACTGCTCCTAATTATGGGTTATTTACCATAAGAGCGGAGCGTGGGGGCGCAGAAGTAGAAGTTCTGAAATTAGAGAAAGAGGATAATTTTTATGTAAATCCGTACAAATTGGCGCAAAGGATTGATGAAATTAACGTTAGTTTGCAGAAAGTGTATCACCGAAGAAGTGGCTATGTTCCAAGAGTAGTAGCTTTTTTGAATGCTAATCCTAATAACCCTACAGGACGGGTTATGGGGAAGAAGCAGTATCAATTACTCTGTGATATTGCATATGTTTGCAAGAGCAGAGGAGTTTTTGTAATTGATGATTTGGTGTATCGCGATGTTACTTATGATCGTGATAATATTGCTGTTCCGATGGCGACAATACCAGGAATGTTCAGAAATACAATTTCCTTATTTGGGTTGTCAAAAGCGTATTCTCTTGCTTCTCTCCGAGCGGGATTCGTTGTAGCAGATGAAATAATAATACGGGATTTAGTTAACCGTATATTCCAAGAGATGGATTCTGCACCTGATATAATAGGTCGGGCACTTGCTGGAGCATTTAATGCTACAGATAGGAGATATGAAGTGTATGATGTATATTTTAAACAATTGGTAGAAATATACTTATACAAGTTTAATCTTCTTAAAGCTATGGTTTCAGGCATTGACGCAGTAGATGGTAGATTTCAGGAGAGAATTGTTACAACAGTAAGCGGAATCTTGGGTGTTCCGTCAGCGCAGAAGTTGTTAAATGGATTACCTATGGTTAAATTTCCTGAAGGTTTAGAAAGTTCGGATTCTGGCTTCTTTGCAATTTTGGATTTTACTGAACTTAATGGAATGAAATATCATGGACACACAATCAGGACTAACGAGGACTTGCTTAAGTTTTTCTATTCAACTTCTAGAACAAGATTCTTAGTTGGACAGTCTATATCATGGCCTTATGATGATGAGCTGGTAGGGAGGATATCCTATTCGGTAGAAGATGAAAAGCTGGTAAAGGCGTTATTCAACATGTACAATGCTATTTTGCTTTTAGAAGGGAAAGATGATTATATAATAAGAAAAAATCGTCTTGAAGATCAGGAGCAGATGGCACGTATTAAAGTGGATGGTTGGAAAAACGCATATGATACTATAGTATCTTCAAGGTATCTTAATTCTTTAGATTACGAAAAGCAGGCGGAACGTTATAAGGAGAGTTTTGACGAGTATAAGGACTTGGTTTTTGTAGCTGTAAGAGGTGATGAAGTACTAGGATATAGTTGCTTCAATACGGTTCCTAATGTAGATGATTTTGAATCTGAGTTGGTAAGTTTATATATTAAACCGGCGGAAATTGGAAGAGGAATCGGCACAGAACTATTTTTAGCTACAATAAGGCAAATGTATGCACTCGGTAAAAAGAACATGATTGTAAGCTGTTTTAGCAATAATGCAGGAGCAATTAACTTCTATGAGAAGATGGGAGGCAAGGTAGTAAAGACAAAAACAGTTAAAATCGGTGATGATTTTTATGACGAGAACGTATTTTATTTCCAGATTAAGTAGTACAGAAATATTAGTTAGACAACTTAGTTTAATTTGTTATTTTGAATCATTTTGTATTTACCAAGGGGTATCCGAATTTCGGATGCCCCTTAAAACTATGAATTTGATTGTAAGACTATATGATGGTTCGAATCCATCCCTGCCCACCATAGAAAATTGTTTACAAAATATGAAAAAAGTCTTGACATATTGAAAATGTTAAATTATAATAGGTCTTGCGATTAGCAATTGCGCCCTTAGCTCAGTTGGTCAGAGCAACCGGCTCATAACCGGTGGGTCCAAGGTTCGAATCCTTGAGGGCGCACCACTAAGGGTAGGTGGTCGAGTGGTTAATGGCACCAGACTGTAAATCTGGCCGCGAGAGCGTACGATGGTTCGAATCCATCCCTGCCCACCATAGAAAATAGAGTTTTTAAATCTCTATTTTCTATTTTTTTATTTAAATAAAATAAAAATTGGAGGAGATATTATGGGGAAAAAAGTGTTTGAAGTAGCTGAGAATGAGCAATTATTTGCAGGTAAAGTTGCAGGAGATTGCTGGAAAATGCCAAAAGTAAGTATTAACAGACAAGTTTCAGGAAGATATTATTTTACTGATAAACGTATTGCTTTTTTAGCTTCTGGATTAATAGGTACAGAAAGTGTAAGTTGGGAAATTGAGATGAAAGACATTGATACAGTAAAAACTTGTACAACACCACCTTTCTTTCCATTTGGTATTTTAATTACAATGAAGAATGGTGATAAATATAAATTATCTATTTTAAAAAGAAAAAAATATTATGAATGGATTTCATCACAAATATCATAAGTGTTTAAATTAAAAAAAGAGTTTCATTTGGAAACTCTTTTTTATGTATTAAGGATAAGTTTGTAATTTACATAAAAATGTGTTATACTTACTAAAAAATTAAGAAACCAAAAAGTTAACATTTATACTTGGAGGTTTCGTACCTCCAAGCAACTGAAGGAGGAACGAGAATGGCATTTGAAGATTACAAAGATTTAGATGGAAGACCAGAAAAGGCAAGCAAAGAAGAAATCGAAGCACTGCGGAGAAAGTATGGTGTAGATGAGGAATTTGCAAGCAGGAGACCAGCTGAGAAAAAAGATGCTAAAGAATAGCAAAAAGTAAAAGTGAGTCAAATTCGCAAAGACGTGAATTGGCTCTCTTTTATTTTTAGTGGTAATTTTTATAAAAATATTGACAAGTGTTATATACTGTTATATACTGTATAACAAGGAGGCGATAATATGAAAATGATTATTAGTAATAGTAGTTCTGTTCCTATATATGAACAAATAAAAAATTCAATTATTAATCAAATATTGGACGGAGAATTAAAAGAAGATGAATTATTACCTTCTATTAGAGTATTAGCACAAGATATAAAAATAAGTGCTATGACAATAAAGAAAGCTTACGATGAATTAGAAAAAGAAGGATATTTAAAAGTAGTGCATGGAAAAGGAACTTTTGTTGCACCTAAAAATAAAGAGTTGGCTAAAGAACAAGCGCAAAAGGAAATTGAAAATTATATTGAAAAAATTGTTGATATTGCTAATAAGCATAACATAGATAAAAAAGACATAATTGATATGATTGAATTAATGTATGAGGAGGAAAATTAATGGATAGTGTTATTGAAATTACAGGTTTAAAAAAGAAATATGACAATAAATTTGAATTAGGAGAAATCGATATTGATATTCCAAGTGGCTCAATAGTTGGTCTTATTGGAGAGAATGGGGCAGGAAAAACTACATTAATAAAATCAATACTAAATATTATAAAAATTGATAAAGGTAATATAAAAATATTTGGTAAAGATTATAAAAATGAAAATGTAAAAGAAGAGATAGGTGTAGTGTTAGATAATACTTTTTTTCCTGAACTATTGACGCCAAAAGATATAAATAATTCTATGAAAAGTATTTATAAAAATTGGGATAGCGATTTATATTTTTCTTATTTAAAAGAATTTGATTTACCAGAAAATAAAACAATAAAATCGTTATCAAAGGGAATGAGAAAAAAATTAGAAATTGCGACAAGTTTAGCACATAAACCTAAATTATTAATATTAGATGAACCTACGAGTGGATTAGATCCAGTAATTAGATCAGAAGTATTAGATATCTTTTTAAAATTTATTGAAGATGATGAGCATTCTATTTTATTATCAACTCATATTACGAGTGATTTAGAGCATATAGCAGATAAAATTGTATTTATTGATGAAGGGAAGATTGTTCTTGAGAAATCAAGAGATGAAATAATGGATGATTATGCAATATTAAAATGTGACATAGATTATTTTTCTAAGATTGATAAAGAAGATATTTTAAGATTAAGAAAAACGAAATATTCATATGAAATATTGGTTAATGAAAAACAAAAGATGAGTAAGAAATATCAAGATTGTGTTTTAGATAAAATTTCAATTGAGGATTTAATGTTATTGATGATTAAGGGGGAAAGAATATGATAGGTTTTATAAAAAAAGATTTATTTATGATAAAAGCTAATTTAAAAACATTTCTAATTACATTTGTACTGTATTTAATATTAGCAATACAAGGTAGCTTTGACATTACATTTGTAATACCATTAATAGGAATAATGTTGTTTATTACTACATTTAGTTATGATGATTATAATAATTGGAATGCGTATGTTGCTACAATTCCTAATGGAAGAAAAAATGCAGTTAGAGCCAAATACATTACTTCAACTATTTTAATGATAACATTAGCTATCATATCATTTGTAATGGCTATGGGCATCGATTATTTTATAAAGAATCAGGTTTATATAGAACAAAATTTGTCATCAGTATTAGAAATAGTATTGTCAATTGTTATCATTATTTCAGTATTATATCCAATAATGTTTAAATTTGGTTCTACTAATGGAAGAATCATATTATTTGTTGTAGTATTTGCTTTTGTAGCAATAATTGGATTTGTGGCCAATTATATAGATATATCTTTTAATACTAGAGTATTAGAGTTGTTAGAAAAATATGTATATATAGCTATTCCAGTAGTATCAGTAATCTTATTAACTATATCATATTTAATATCTAGTAGAATATACAAAAATAAAGAATTTTAAGAATATAAACTACTGAAAGGTAGATTATATAGAAACTCTAAACAAAATATTTTTTGGCGGAGGTATTAGTATGAATAGAAATTTATCTTACGGCGGGAAAAACGTGCACGAAATGACAACAGAGGAGTTGAAAAGACAACTGGAGATTAACAAGAAAAGAATGACTGGTAATAAGCTAGTGATGGTTGTTATTACAGGAGCAACATTAATTGCATGTGCTCCTGTAGCTGTACTGGTAATTGCTATTGGCGTTCTGAGGAGAAACTGGTTGTTAGAGAATAATGCAGTATTGCAGGAGGAACTGAATAAAAGATAAATGATTTTCTATTTATGAGTAAGAGAAAGCCTATTATCTTAGATAATAGGCTTTTTCCTTTATAGTTATAATTGCTTGAAAATAAAGTTAATAAAAAGGAGATTTGAAGATTCCGTTGGTGCAAGAATAAAAGCAATTATTTTTGATAATGAATATGAGGGGATTTTAGCAAGTGGAAGTCAAAATGAAAGTTACTGGATTGAAAGAGTAGGAAAAGAATAAATTTAATTAGTAAGAATATCCATATTGGTGTCGCTGCCTAGTTTATAGCGATGCCTTTTTCTTTTTTAGGTGATAAATTAAAGATTAATTTACATAATTCTTAGTAAAGTATTGATTTATTAAGGAAAATAGTGTAAAATAGTATTTATGTAAACCGAGATAGGAGGTATTGTTTTGGAAAATAATAAATTAAAAATAAAGATTAATTTAAAAACTGGAAAATATGCATTTGATAATGAAGAAGAAGTTTATACAACATTAATGAAAAATGAGGATACATCACTTATATCAAAAATGAAAAGAATAAGAGATGAGATAGTAGATGAATATGGTTTTTCAGCAGAAATGATTTCAAGAGTAGATCCTATTTTATATGAGAAATTAAAGGAATATGATGCTAAAAAAGGAACTAGGTATAATACAAGATATTTGAACGTAGTTGCTAAAGAGATAGAGAAAAAAGAAAATGAACCTATGGGAGTATATCTAGAGAGATGTGCTAAAATAAGAAAAAAAGCATTAGAAGAAACAGGAATAGAAATAGATTATGTAATGGCAACAAGATCAGAAATGCAAGATATGTCTTTAATAGAAAAATTAGAAGTACTAAGAATGGCTAAAAGGCAAACAGCAATTGGTGCAACAATAAGTGAAAAGTCAATATATGATGAAGATATAGCTAAAAAGGATGAAAGTGCAGTTGTTTTGGGAAATCAAGTTAAAGAGATTGAAGTTGATACAGATAGTGAAATAAAACAAGAACAGGTTCTTGAAACACAAACAGATAGTGAAAATATAGTAGAACAAGAAGTTGTTAATCAACCTAAAATGACAATGCCAAGTTTTTTACAGGAAGTACTTGATAAGAGAGATTCTGTTGGTAAAAACGTGGAAACAGATACTACAATGCCAGAGAAAAGAGTCGAAGTGGTTAAGGCTGAGAATTCCCAAGAACAAACTGTAAAACAAGAAAGAACTAGAGTGGCTAAGAAAACACTTAGTAGAAGACAAACTATACAAGCTTCAAAAAAGGCTATGAGAGAAAGTAGAAAAATGAAAAACATTTATAAACAAAAAATGCAGCAAGATAGTAAAACTCAAACAACTACTACTCGACCTGTTAGAAAGGAAAAGCCTAAAACTCAACAGAGAGCAACAATGGATACACCAAATAAATGTGTTGAGTTTATTCCAATAAAAGATGGCAAAATGATTGGAATTGATGAAAACAAACCAAGTGCAATAGTAAGGACTTTTGTTTTAGAAAATCCTAAAAAAGAAAAAAGTGAAGAACCTAAGTCTGTACAAGATATTACTAATCCTCAAACTATAGTAGTAGGAGCACCAAAGCAGGAAGGTATAGCTTGCAGGTATACAAGAAAACTAAAGAATAAAGCAGATTCAATAAAAAATAGAATTGCTATGAGTAAGGACAGATTTAAAAGAGCAGCTGCAGTTGTTGCAGCAGGAGCAGCTATTGTTGTAGCTGGTATATTAATCATACCTAAAGCAGTGGCAACTATTCCATTAGTACCAGAGCAAGCTTCAGAGATAACTATACAAGCATATGATGGTATAGAACAAGTATCAGCCAAAGAATTGGAAGTAGATGCAGAACCTCCAATTGTAGAAATATCTGGCGATACTGTTGAATTAGAAAGAGATGTATCATCATATATAAGAAATATAGAACTTACATCTACAGGAAATGTTACAGAGAAAGAATCTTTATCTGCAGGAGTACCACAAACTGTTCAAAAAATAGAACAGGAAACTATAGAGAATTCTCAACCAGAAGTTGAAGAAAAGTCTGAACAAGAACGTGAAGAAGATTCTAGTCAAAAAGATAGAGAAGAATCTCAAGAAGATGGAAAAGGAGAGGATTTACAAGAAGAAAGTGGAAGTTCAAAAGAAGATATAGATGAAAATGATTCTTATAGTTATCTTGATTCAATTAAAATTGGTAGTAGAATGAAAATTGATAGTGGAAGATATTTTGCAAATCCAGATGGTACTGGAAATAGCGGTAAATTTGAAAATCATGCTGGAGAAGCTAAAATACTTACTATAATAGGAATTGCTACAGAAAAAGGGTATATTTCGATAATGAATGATAGTGGTGATGTAAGTTTACTTGACTTAAAACAACAGTATCCAAATGCTAAATTTTCATATCATTTTGAAGATGAAAATGGACATGTTTTAGGATGGCTTACAAGTGAAAGTTTTGAAAATATGGCAGAGCAACAAGTTGATGATAGTATGGAGAGATAATTTTAATAATGTGAAAATACAGTTTGAATTGTTTTATATTCAGACTGTATTTTTTATTGCTAAAAGTAGATTATGATGATATAATTTGGTAAAAATAATATTTTTAATTTGCAATATCAAATTAGAATAGGAGCTCAATATGGAGAAAAGAATTGATAAAATAAACTACTATTTAGATATAGCAGAAACTGTAGCTTCAAGGTCAACATGTTTGAGAAAAAAATATGGAAGCGTAATTGTAAATCATGACCAGATTATTTCAACAGGATATTCAGGAGCTCCAAGAGGAAGAATAAATTGTTCTGATTTAGGATATTGTACTAAAAAGAAATTATTACCAGATGAAAGACATGGTGGTTATGATGCTTGTAGATCTGTTCATAGTGAACAAAATGCGTTAATAAGTGCTTCTAGACAAGAGATGATTGGTGGAATTTTATATCTTGTAGGATATAGAACAGAAAACCATGAATATGAAAAAGGTGCAGCTCCTTGTTTAATGTGTAGAAAATTAATAATAAATGCAGGATTAGAAAAAGTAATAGTAAGGGTTAATAAAACAGAATATAAAGTTTATCCTATTCAAGATTGGATTGATAATGATGAGTTCTTGAATGGTCAATTAGAATATTAATATTAGAATGTAAATGTGAATTAAAATGATAGCTTTTAGTTCACGTTTATTTTTTATATTCAAAATTGATTTAATTATTAAAAAGTGCTATAATTAACTTTACATAACATAAAGAAAACTCATTTCAATTTTTTGTATATGAGGAAAGGAGACACTATGACACTATATGAAGTTTTTAATGAGAATCTTGGACGGATTCCAGAGCGTGCAATGGAGGCAAGGAAAGTCATAGCACTATTAGAATGGCCGGATATGCGAAAAAAGCATGCTTATACTATTCTTGACCAGCTGTGTGGCGGATGTCCACTGGTAAAGGAAAGTTGTAAGTCTGTCGGAATAAATCTTTCAAGGCTGACCCTGACGCTCTCTCCTGAAGAATGTGGAATTGAAGGAGTGGATACCTTTAATGAACAAGACATCGCAAAAGCACGGCAGTATGTTATAGAACTGCTTGCTGACATGAATAAGTATGTTAAAGGTGTGAAGTTTGATTGGTCCTATCAGAAACCTAAGAAAGAAACTATAACATTCGAAATTTCATGGATTTTCTAAAAACCAATAACTTTTCTGAGATATGTCTTCTAAAAATTCTAAATAAGTCCTGTGCATGATATTTTAGTACAGGGCTTTGTCTATGCTATTTAAATTGTATATTTATATTTCTTGTGGGTATAATGAAAATAACAAAAATTTAAATAGGAGGTTTTTATGGATAGAAAGATTAGAGTTGCTCAGTATGGTACTGGAAAGATGTCTGTATATACTATGAGATATGTTTTTGAAAAGGGAGCTGAAATAGTTTGTGCTTTTGATATTGATGAAGAAGTAATAGGTAAAGATATTGGTGAAATTATTGGAGAGGATAAGAAAGGAGTTATTGTTGAAGATTGTAAGATTGCTAGAGAAGTATTAGAAAAAGTAAAACCTGATATTTGTATAGTAACAACAATGAGTTTACTTTCTGATGTTGAAAATGCTTTAATGATATGTGCTGAACTTGGAATAAATGCTATTACTACTTGTGAAGAAGCTTTCTTTCCAGGAAATTCAAATCCTGTTTTAACACATAAAATTGATGAGATGGCTAAGAAAAATAATTGTACAATTACAGGTAGTGGATATCAAGACATTTATTGGGGACAATTAATAACTTCAATTACTGGTTCAACCCATAAAGTTACTAAAATAAAAGGAAGTTCAAGTTATAATGTTGAGGACTATGGAATTGCATTAGCTAGAGCTCATGGTGCAGGACTAAGTTTAGAAGAATTTGATAAAGAAGTTGCTGCTGCAGATAAAATTTCTATGGAAGAGAGAATGAAGATCATTGAAAAAGGTGAGTTTGCACCTTCTTATATGTGGAATGTTAATGGCTGGTTGGCACAAAAGCTTGGTTTAACAGTTGTAGCTCAAACTCAAAGATGTATTCCACAAACAAGTGATAAAGATTTATATTCTACTACTTTAGGTATGACGATTAAAGCTGGAGATGCTACAGGGATGAGTGCGGTGGTTACTACTGAGACTCAAGAGGGAATTATTATTGAATCTGAATGTATTGGAAAAGTATATTCAGAAACAGAATTTGACAGAAATGAGTGGACTGTATATGGTGAACCAAATACTACAATTGTTGTTGAAAAACCTGCTACTGTTGAATTAACTTGTGCAACTATAGTAAATAGAATACCTGATGTAATTAATGCAGAATCAGGATATATTCCAACATCTCATATGGAGGATTTAAAATATAGAGCGGAAACGCTAGAAAAATATGTTAAATAAAATGTTTTAGAAGAAAACAGTATTATCTGTTTTCTTTTTTTATGTTTATTGACGATTTATAAATTTATATATATACTAAAATATATGTATGTATTAAATAATTTAGATATGAATGGAGAGGACGATTATGAAATTAAATAAAAAGATAATTGTGATATTTACAATGTTATTATCTTATTTCTTACTGTTGGGCATTGAAACGACAGTTAATGCTGTATCTCTTTCGGTAGAAGAAACAAATTATAGAGGGGCAGTAATAAAGATATCTAATTCAAAAAAAATATCTAGTTTAAAAATTTATCAGAAAGATAATAATGGAAATTGGGTAAAATTTTTTGAAGATAATGATGTAAATGATACAGAAAAAAGTTATTTCATATCTAAATATAGATTATCAACTACAGATGCTTCAAAACTAAAAGTAATAGCTGTTTCAGAAGATGGAACTGAAGATACAACGGAAAAAGATGTTCAAAAGTTACCAGATGCTCCTGACCCAATACCAGTACCAAGTGATTCACCAAATTCAAATCCAGTACTACCAGATAAACCAAATAAGCCAAATAAACCAAATACTCCAAGTAATCCAGGAGATAATCCTGCACAGCCAAGTACACCAGGAAATGATGGGGTTACTAGTATCTCAATTAATTCAAGACTTACTTTATATACAGGGGGGAGTAAACAATTAACATTAACATTGAAACCTAGCAATGCAAAAACAACATTGAAATGGTCAACAAGCAATGCCAATGTTGCAAAAGTGGATTCAAAAGGAAAAGTTTCAGCAAAAGGAAAAGGTAATGCTACGATTACTGTAACTACTAGTAATGGTAAAACAGCAACTTGTCAAGTTACTGTGAAACCTACTAATACTACTTTAAATAAACATAAAGTAACGTTAAAACACGGAAATGATAAAGTTTATTTTTTAGATGTTTCTGATATGCATAAATATAAAGATGGATCTAAAAAGGTTCAGGGGAGTGATGCTATCATATTAGAGAGCAACGGAAAATATGCTATGATTGATGTAGGTGTTGATTATCAAGGAAAGAGAGTATCACAATATTTAAAAGATATTGGAATAGATGAATTAGAATGGATTTTAATCACTCATGCTCATGGTGATCATTATGGAGGGTTAGAAAAAGTATTAAATACGGTAACAGTAAAAAGTGTATATGTTAAAGATATTACTGCTGGAAAGAGTGGAAGAAAAGGAAATTACAAAAAAAGAATAGTTAATGTAATAAAAAACAATAAAAAGAATAAGAATATTACTAAAATTTATGATGTGAAAGATAAAAGGTATAGAAACATAGCTGTTGGAGAAATGCAAATAAGCTTATATAATGCAGCTACTGATCACTTAAAAAAGAAAGATAGTACCAAAGGTGAGAATGTTAATTCTGTTACAGCCTTAGCTAAAATAAATGGAAAGAAACTATATTTTGGTGCTGATATTGTTAATGATACAAATATAAAAGTGAATGCAGAAAATACGGCTGCTAAGGCTGTTAATAATGTTGATTTTTATAAAGTAGCACATCATTCATATTCTCCTAATAATGCTGCTAAAGCTTTAGAGTATTTAAGACCTAAAGAATGTGTTGTTACAAATACTTCTCCTGGAAATAAGCCATCTACTAAAGATGCTAATACTAGAATTAAAAGATATACAAGTAAATTTCAATATACAGCAAGTGGAACAGTTATATTAACTATAGCTGAAGATGGAAAATTGTTATATAATAAGTTAGGTGAGGATAAATAATAAAAATATGCCATGAGCTGTAGTGTATTTTTAAATAAAAGAATCGAGGTTCTGAAAATTAAATTGTTAGATTTTCAGAACCTCGAAATTCTTCATATAAACATGTCGTTATGTTTTGTATGTGTTTTTTAGAATTCGGAAATCTTGGTAAAAAGATTAACTAGTAGCATTGCTACAGGGATTTGACTTTATAATACTTAAATCCGAATTCTAAAGGGCATCATATAGATGCAATCAAAAATAAAGTAGTCTTAAGTATTATAAAAAGTACATTTCTATTTTACCATTGTTTACATAAAAAGTCAATATAATTTTATAAAAAATTAAAAAGTAAGAATTTCTTTGTAAAATTGATTACATTGAAATTCTTACTTTTTATTTATTGGTTTTATTTTGTTCCGTAGATTCTATCACCAGCATCACCAAGACCTGGTACAATGTAAGCATCTTCATTTAAATGATCGTCTATATGAGCACAATAGATTTTTACATCTGGATGTTTTTCTTGAACCTTTTTTAATCCTTCTGGTGCAGCGATGATACATAAGAACTTAATTTTCTTAACACCTTTTTCTTTTAAAAGGTCTATTGCATCAATAGCACTTCCGCCAGTTGCAAGCATTGGATCTAAAAGAATAACTTCTTTTGATTCTATGTTTTTAGGAACTTTGAAGAAATAGTTTACTGGTTTATGATTATTTGTATCATCACGATACATTCCTATATGACCAATTTTAGCATTAGGTATAACATTTATTACTCCATCAAGCATTCCCATGCCAGCTCTTAAGATTGGTACGAATGCATATTTATCTTCATCTAATTTTTTAGTTTTCATTTTACAAATTGGTGTTTCTATTTCTGTGTTTTCCAAGTTAGCATCTTCCATTGCTTTATAGCATAGGAAAGAACCAATTTCTTCAGCTAATTCTCTAAATTCTTTTGTACCTGTATTTTTTGATCTTAAAATTCCTAATTTATGTTCAATTAATGGGTGATTTAATTCAATTAAATTATTTTTATCTAAATCAGCTTTTTTTACTGTTTCATTTTCTTTTGAAAAATTTTGAGTGTCATTATTTTCTTTTTCATTTGGTAATAATAAGTTTAATAGAATTCCAACTACAGCGGCTAAACTCATACCTGAGAAAGGAATTGTCATGCTTCCACTAGTTTTGAAAGTTATTATTGCTCCACCAAGTCCAAGAACAAGCATTGATGATGCAACAATTATATTTTTATTTTTTCCGAAATCAACTTGATTTTGAATTAATACTTTTAAACCATTAACAGCTATAAATCCATATAGTAGAAGAGATATTCCTCCTAGAACTGGATTTGGTATTGTTTGTACAAGAGCTGTGAATTTTCCTAAAAATCCAAGAATTATTGCGAATATTGCAGCTAATCCGATAACCCATACAGAAGCGATTTTTGTCATTCCAACTACTGATGTGTTTTCACCATAAGTTGTGTTTGCTGGTCCTCCAAGAGTACCTGCAACTAAAGTTGCAACACCATCACCAAGTAGAGTATTTTTTAGTCCAGGATTTTTTAATAAATCTTTTCCTATAATTGCGCTTAAAGCTGTGTGATCTCCAATATGTTCACACATTGTTACTAAAGCTATAGGAGCCATTGTTAATGCAATCATAATATTTGGTTTATATGATGCAAATGGTATTTTAAAGTTTGGTACTTGGAACCAAGCTGCATCTGCTACTGGAGCAAAGTCAACTAAGCCAAGTGCAACTGATGCAATATATCCAACTATAATTCCAATTAAGAATGGAATTATTTTAATAAATCCTTTTCCTCTTACCATAATGATTGCTGTTGTTAAGAATGTTATTAGTGCAGCAAGTACACCTTTCCATTCAATATTTTCTACACCAGCACCGATTCCAATGCTGTTTACTGCTGAACTAGCTAACCCTAAACCGATAATCATTATCATTGGACCAATTACGACTGGTGGTAATAGTTTGTTAATCCAGTTTGTACCGATTAATCTAATAATGAATGATACGATAATGTATACAAGACCGACAACTAGAACTCCTGTCATAGCTGCTGCAATTCCATCAGATGCATTCCCAGAAGATGCACCAGCTATGTAAGCTGCGATTATTGGTGAGATAAAAGCAAAAGAACTTCCAAGGAATACTGGTGATTTTGCTTTTGTACATAAAATATAAATTAATGTTCCGATCCCTGCTGTTACTAGAGCTACTGCGATTGAAAGTACTTCACCTTCGAATCCAGCTGCTGCAATACCTTGATTTACTAAAATAGGAACTAATACTGTTGCTCCAAACATTGCAAATACGTGTTGGAAAGCTAGTATAATCCATTGTAGCAATTTAGGTTTTTCGTTTACGTCTAAAGTTAAATTGTTACTTTTTGATGTTTCTTCCATCTAATTATACCTCCTTAAATTTTGAATAAAAAAAATACTAGAAACAAATTCTAGTACTCAAAATATTCAATATATAAAATGAAAAAGAAATGATAAAAGTAAGAGAAATAGCTGGTTTCCCTCTGAAAAAAGTATTTGTAATTGATATTGCTCTTAATTTTCTCATTTTTTAACACCCTAATTATAATATTATACTTTTCGACAGAATGCAAGATGTTTTGACAAAAAATATATTTATAAATTGTAAAATTTATGTTATTGATATTTATTTTTTTATATGTTAGAATTTTTTTAGATTCTTAGAATTATACAAAGGAGTAAAAGTATGACAGGGTTTCTTGTGATAATTTTTATGCTTCTTATCATTATAATAATGTTGATAGCTTTAGCTGTTGCACAGATAAAAATGGCGGGAATGAAGGTTAAAGATTTTTGGTCTTTTGTAAAGGCAAATGAAACTTTAAATAAATTATATGCATTCTCAAAGAAGTATGAAAAATTAACAACGAATGAACAATTAGTTTTTTTAAGAGAAGCGGAGAGAGTTTTCGAAGCTTTTGATAAAGTTCCTAATGTTTTATGGGAAGAGGATTATCAAAAGTACATGGAAGTTTTGTCTACTTATAAGGATATAAAAATTGTGAGGTGGGAATCTAATTAAAAAGAAAGGGAAGGTTTAAAAATGGAAGGAAAAGAGAAAAAAAGTGTAAAAATTCCATTAGCAGTTTTTATAATAATGATTTTAGTTATTATTGCGCTAGTAGGTGTAGTAGTATGGAACTTTGTTGGTACTACTAATAAAGAGGAAAATGATAATACAACAAGTAAGACGTCAAAAAATGAGTCAAATATCGTAGAAAATAATATGGAAGAAGATGAAAATAAGGTAAACGATACTGATGAAGATGATGAAAAGGAAGAGTTATCTTTAAATAATAAAATTGTAAAAGAACTTAGAGAAAAAATTGATTTTAATTATTATTCAGCTGCAAGTATATATACATCTGGTGATTTTACAGTGGAAGATATTGATAATGATATGATTTTAAGATTAGCGTGGTCAAAACTTTCTGAAGATGATATGGAACTTATTGAAGGAAATCAAGGAATGGAAAAGCATGTAAAAAAAGAATCATTAAAGAAAATTATTGAGAATTTATTTGGAGATAATATAGAATATACAGATGAATCTTTTACACCAGTTAATGTTAAAGAATTTTATTCATATCAAGATACTGAAGAAGTAGAATATAGCAACAATGAATATGTTGGAGGATATTATCAAGGTGGTGGAGGAACATTACCTTTTATTTATCAAGAAATATCTGATGCAAAGAAATCTGATGATACTGTAGAATTATATGTTAAAGTTGCTTTTGTTGATACTGAATATATTGATGGTAGCGATAATGCAGATTTTAATTTTACATTTTATCAAGACTATAAAAATAAAAAATTTGTTAATGAAATAATTAAAATGAAGGAATCTGAATATATTAATGGATGTGATGATGATTATGAATATAGCTACTTTGATTCAAATTCAATGATTAAAGATTATTTAGATGAATTTAATACTTACAAATATACTTTTAATATAGAAGATGGTGAATATTATTTATATTCTGTAGAAAAAGTAGAGGAATAAATTTTAAAAGAAAGTCAATTATGACTTTCTTTTTTTTTGGGCTATATTTTAAATTCAAATGAATATTTAAAATTAATAAAAAATAAATATAAAAAAAGTTAAAAAAATAGGTGGCATGATTAATTATAATATGATAGAATGACGAAAGAAAAATATAAGAGGAGTTGTTTATAAAATGTATAAAAGAGTCCTATTAAAGTTAAGCGGAGAGGCTATGGCTGGTGATAATAAAACTGGTATTAATCCAGGTGTTGTTGATTCAATTACTGAAAAGGTAGTTAAATTAGTTAATATGGGAATACAAGTTGGTATAGTTACAGGAGGAGGAAATTTCTGGAGAGGAAAAAATGGATACAAAATGGAAAGCACTACTTCTGATTATATGGGTATGCTTGCTACAGTTTTAAATTCATTAGCTATGAAAGATGCTTTAGTGTCTAAAGGGATAAAAGCAGTTGTGCAAACTTCTATTATAATGACTCAAATTGCAGAACCTTATACAAAAAGAGATATGGAAAAGCATTTTGAAGAAGGAGCAGTTGTTGTTTTTGGTGGAGGAACTGGTCATCCATTCTTTTCAACTGATACTACTGCAGCACTTAGAGCTGCTGAGATGAGAGCAGATGTTATTTTAGTTGCTAAAACTATTGATGGTGTTTATTCAGCTGATCCAAAGGTTGATCCAAATGCTATTAAATATACAGAAATTACTTATGATGAAGTTTTAAGTAAAAATTTAAAAGTTATGGATGCATCAAGTATTGCTATTTGTAGAGATAACAATATTCCACTTTCTGTTTTTTCACTTCATGATACAGAAAATATTGTAAGAGCTGCTAATGGCGAAAATATTGGAACCATAGTTAAATAATAGGAGGAAGAAATATGGAATTTAATGAACTTGAAGAGAGAATGAATAAAACACTAAGTGTTTTAGAAGAAAATTTTTCAGAAATTAGAGCTGGTAGAGCTAATCCAGCAATTTTAAATAAGGTTACAGTAGATTATTATGGTGTTCCTACACCTATTAATCAAATGGCTGGTATTTCTGTACCAGAAGCTAGATTGATTGTTATTCAACCATGGGATGCTAGTGTATTAAAAGAAATAGAAAAAGCTATTCTTGCTTCTGATATTGGATTAAATCCAAATAATGATGGAAAAGTTATTCGTTTATCTTTTCCAGAACTTACTGAAGAAAGAAGAAAAGATTTAGTAAAAGATATTAAAAAAATAGCTGAAGATTCTAAAGTTGCAATAAGATCTATTAGAAGAGATGGTATTGATGAAGCAAAATCAATGCAAAAAGAATCTATAATAACAGAAGATGATTTAAAGAAAGCTGAAGAGCAAATACAAAAATTAACAGATAAAAAGATAGCTGAAATAGATAGTATATTAGATAAAAAAGAAAAAGAAATTATGTCTATATAATGTAGTAGCACGATTAGAAAGGATGAAATAATGAATAAAGAAAATATTCCTAATCATGTTGCTATCATTATGGATGGTAATAGAAGATGGGCTAAAGAAAAAGGCATAGATTATCGACTAGGTCATAAAGAGGGAGCTAAAACTTTAGAAAAAATAGTTAGATATGCAAAAAAAGTTGGCATAAAATATATTACAGTGTATGCTTTTTCTACTGAGAATTGGAAAAGAAGTGAAGAAGAAGTAGGAGCTTTAATGTTTCTTTTAAAGACATATCTTGATGACTATGGCAAAAGAGCAGATAGTGAAAATATAAAGGTTAAGGTTTTAGGTGATATTACTGTTCTTTCAGATGGATTACAAAAAAGTATTAGAAAATGTGAAGATAGAACTAAAGATAATGATGGAATTACTTTTTGCATAGGTATAAATTATGGTGGAAGAGATGAATTGATTCATGCTATTAAAAATATTGCAAATGATGTTAAGAATGAAAAAATTAATATTAATGATATAGATGAGACAATTGTAGCTAACAATTTATATACTGCTGGAATTCCAGATCCAGATTTAGTTATCAGAACAAGTGGAGAATTACGTACAAGTAATTTTCTTCCATGGCAAATTGTATATTCAGAATTTTTATTTTTGGATAAGTATTGGCCAGATTTTTCAGAAGAAGATATAGATAATGCTATTGTAGTTTATCAAAAACGAAATAGAAAATTTGGAGCAAAATAAAAAATAGGAGAAGAAAAATATGTTAAAAAGATGTTTGACTGCAATAATTGGTTTGCCCATTGTTATAGCGATTATACTTTTTGCTAATAAATATGTTGTAGATGTTATTGTAGCAATTTTAGCAGTTTCAGCTATATATGAATATATGAAATGTGTTAAACATAAGTTTAAACCAGTAATGTGGATTGGATTTGTAATTGCAACAATGATAGCTTTTATACATGTTATTCCATATAATTATTTAATAATGTATGTACCACTAGGAATTCTAACTGTTTTAGCTATTTTGTTTATGCATGTAGTTTTTACTGATATGAAAATAAATGCTGCGGACATTGCTATTACATTATTTGGAATAATATATATTGTTGGATTTTTTGCTTTTGTTGCTCTTTTAAATGGATATGAAGAAAATGGTATACGTTTAGGAAAGTATTATATATGGTATTTATTTTTAGCTACTTGGGGATGTGATGTATTTGCATATTTGATAGGATATAAGTTTGGAAAACATAAATTTAGTAAGATTAGTCCTAAAAAGACTGTGGAAGGTTGTTTAGCAGGAACAATTTCAGGAGTGGTATTAGTATTAATTGCTACAGTTATATTTAATCAATCATTTGATTTACAAATTAATTATTTAGTAATTGGAATTATTGGTTTAGTTATAAATTTACTTGGACAAATTGGAGATTTTTCTGCTTCTTGTATTAAAAGATATTCAGAAGTTAAAGATTTTTCTAATTTACTTCCAGGTCATGGTGGAATAATAGATAGATTTGATAGTGTTATTTTTGCAGCACCTTTTGCGTATTATTTATTAACATTATTAATTTAGGAGGATATGTTGTTTACTTTTTTAATTAATGCATTGAAAGTTATATTTGTTTTAGGTTTTTTAGTTTTAATTCATGAGAGTGGGCATTTTTTGGTTGCAAAATTATTTAAGGTAAGGGTTAATGAATTTTCAATTGGATTTGGGAAGAAACTTATTTCAAAAACTAAGGGAGAAACAGAATATTCACTAAGAATTGTTCCATTAGGTGGATTTGTAAGTATGCTTGGTGAAGAAGAACGTTCAGAAGACGAAAGATCTTTTTCAAAACAATCTATTCCGAAAAGGATTGCTATTTGTGCAGCTGGTGGAGTTGTAAATATTATTTTTGGACTTTTGGTATATTTCGTATTATTACTTTGTATGGGTAATTTTGTTTCTAAAGAAGTAGATTCTGTTGTAGAAGGATATGGAGCGGAGGCTTCTGGTATTTTATCAGGAGATGAGGTTATTTCAATTAATAATAAAAAAGTTTTTATATCTTCTGATATATCAGAAGTAGTTGCTAAAAACGGTTCTAATGATCTTAATATAGTAATTAAAAGAAATGGTGAAAAAAGGAATATAAAGGTTGCACCTACAGAAGAAAAAGTTAAATCATTAGGAATCTATTTAGATGATTCAGATGAATGTAAAGTTTCATATATATCTAAAGATTCACCACTTAATGGAAAAGTAAATTTGGGTGATGTTATTCTTTCAATTGATGATGAAAATTTAAATGGAGATACTGAAAAACTAAGTAAACTAATAGAAGAATCAACCAAAGAAGTAAATATAAAAATAAAAAGTAGTAATGAAGAAAAAGTAATTAGTATAATGCCAAAAGAGTATTCAAATTATTATATAGGTGTTATTTTTAAGCAAGCAGACAAAGATTTTTTAACTAGATTATATTATTCATGGTTTGAAACAGGAGATTTTATTTTATCTCTAGCTGATAATGTTAAGAGCTTATTTACGGCGAAAGTTTCAGTAAATGATATGATGGGACCTATAGGAATTTCTAAGACTGTTTCAGAAACATCTGGTATTCGTGATTTTATATATTTAATGGCATTGATTTCTTTATCTTTAGGAATTACAAATCTTTTACCAATACCAGCTTTAGATGGTGGAAAAATATTTATATTGCTTATAGAAGCTATTAGAAGAAAACCAATGAAGGAAAGTACAGAGATTTTTATACAAATGATAGGATTTTCTTTATTAATATTATTATCGATTTATATTTCGTATATAGATGTACTAAGATTTTTTTAAAGGAGATTAAAAAATGAAATGTAAGATTTGCGGCGTTGAATTGAAAAAAGACGGCGAGCTATGTAAAAATTGTATGAACAAATTAATGAAGGAACAAGAAATACGTAATGATAAAAGTCCAGTATATACTTTTAAAAGTAAATTTTTATTAGGATATGAACTTTTAAGAAATAGTGAACAAATTGGTGTTGCTATATTTACTATTATTTTGGTTTTAAGTGTTGATTTGAACTTATGGAAATATACAGTTATTGGCGCATGTTTGTTTATTATGTATGAAATATGTTATTTATTGTATTTAAAAGGATCAATTTCTAGAGTAATTTGTACGATGTATAGCACTAAAATGGTTATTTCAAGAGGAATTTTTAAGAAAAAAGTAAAAGAAATACCTTATTCAGAAATTGAAGAAATTTCATATAAACAAGGTAATATGAACAGATTATTTAAAAATGGAACGATTGTTATAAAAAGAGATACTCATAACATAATGGAAAAAAATACTTATATCGAGGCTGTAAAAGACGTAGATGAAGTTTTTGAAAAAATAAAGGAAATATATAATTAATAAGGTAGGCGTAATTGATGCTAGATAAGGTTAAAGATATATTTAGTGATTATTCAAATAAACAAGAAAATATAAATGAAGCAGACTTTTTAAAAGCTAACTTGTATAAAAAAAGTAATAGGCTAGAAGTATGTTTAACTAGCAAACTACAAATTTCTATTGATGAAATTTCCAATTTTGAAGATTATATTATTGATAGATTTAAAGTAGGTAGTGCACGTATAGAAATAAAATATGAAGATATAGATATAGAGCCAACAATAGAGAAAGATTGGAAAAAATTAGTTGGATATATGTCTAAAAAAGAACCTATGACTAGGGCAATATTGACTAATAGTACTGTTAAAGTAGAGGACAGTACTATTTCTGTTGGATTAAAAATTAAAGGCGAAGATTTATTGACTTCTAAAAAGTTTGATAAAGGATTAGAGCATTTAGTTTATAATTTATATAATAAGCATTTTAAAGTAAATTTTGAAGAGGAAAAGAAATATAGTAAAGAAGAATATGAACAATATCTGAAAGTCCAAGAACATGAAGCAATTTTACATGTTCAAGAAATGGCTAGAAAAGAAGCTGAAGAAAGAGCAATACAAAAAGCAAAACAAGAAGAAATGCAAAGGCAAATGATGGCTGAGCAGATGGAGAGTGAAGGAGCAAATGGAGAAGTTGCAGTAAGTCCTGATGGATTAATTTTTGGAAAAACTGCTAATTTTAAAAGTAATTTTGCTGCGATAGAAAATATTAATGATAGTACAAGTAAAGTTAATATTGAAGGTGAAATAACTAATGTTTCTACAAGAGAAATAAAAAATAATAGAACAATAGTTAACTTTAGTGTAGATGATGGAAATGCAAGTATAATTTGTAAGGCTTTTATAGATACAGTTTTAATACCAGGAATTTTGCAAAAAATAAAAGAGGGACAAGGTATTAAAGTAGATGGAACAGCTAAATTTGATGATTATGCTAATGAGATAACTATCATGGCTAATAATGCGGTTACATCAAATTTTAAAATATCTGGAAAAACAGATGAGGGTAGTGAAAATGAGGCTAAATCTGATGAACAGTCACCATTAATTTATGGTAGAAGCATGTCAATAAAAACTCCAAAAATTAATATTATTGATATTAATAATGATACTGATAGAGTTTGCTTAGAAGGTGAAGTTGTTCTTATAGGTGATCCACGTGATATTAAAGGTGATAGAACTATAATCAGTTTTAACCTTTATGATGGAACAAGTACTATGACGATAAAAGCTTTTATCGAAACAAAAAAATCAAAAGAGATATTAGGAAGATTAAAAAAGGCTAAGGGAATAAAACTTGATGGCGTAGCTAAATATGATAATTTTGCTAAAGAAATTACAGTGATGGCTAATACTATTTTAGAGACACAAGGAGTGACTAAAACTAAAAGAATGGATAATGCTCCTGAAAAGAGAGTTGAGCTTCACATGCATACTCAGATGAGTCAAATGGATGCTGTAACTTCAGCAGAAGATCTATTAAAAAGAGCAGTTAGTTGGGGATGGAAATCTATTGCTATTACTGATCATGGCGTAGTACAAAGTTTTCCAGAGGCTCATAAATTTTTAGGAAAGTCAGGCGCAGATATTAAAGTAATTTATGGAGTAGAAGCATATTTTGTTCCAGATAAAGATCCAAGTGTTAATCGTCCAGACAAACAAGATATTGATGGTGAATATTGTGTGCTTGACTTAGAAACAACAGGACTTTCATTTAGAACAGAAAAAATTACTGAAGTTGGAATTATAAAAATTAAGAATGGTGAAGTTGTTGATGAGTTTGAATGTTTTGTAAATCCAGAAAAACCAATACCTCAAGAAGTAGTTGAAGTTACTCATATTACTGATGAAATGGTAAAGGATGCAGAAACTATTGATAAAGTTATACCCAAAATTATTGATTTTATTGGAGATAGTGTATTAGTTGCACATAATGCAGATTTTGATATAGGATTTTTAAAACATAATTTTGAAGAGTATGGATATAGTTTAGAAAATACATATATAGATACTTTAAGATTGGCTAAAGTGATTTTCCCAGAAATGAAAAAATATAAGCTAGGTATGATAGCTGACAAGTTAGAAATAGAAGTTGAAGTAGCTCATAGAGCTTTAGATGATGTTAAAACTTTAGTTCAAGTATTTAACGTAATGATTGAAAAACTTAAAGAAAAAGGTGCAAAAACTGTTAATGATATTGATATTGTTTTTGCAGGTGATCCAGATGCATATAAGAAACTTCCTTCATATCATGCAATTATTTTAGCTAAGGATTATGTAGGATTAAAAAATTTATATAAATTAGTTTCATATTCTCATTTAGATTATTTTTATAAAAAACCTAGAATATTAAAAAGCTTATTTGAAAAGTATAGAGAGGGGCTAATTTTAGGTAGTGCTTGTGAGGCAGGAGAATTATATAGAGCTATAGTTGCAGGTAAATCAGATGAAGATATAGAAGCTATTGCAAAATATTATGATTATTTAGAAATTCAACCTCTTGGAAATAATCAGTATATGGTTAGAAATGGTACTGTAGCTGATGATTTTGAATTACAGAATATTAATAGAAAAATAGTAGAGTTGGGCGACAGATTAGGAAAACCAGTAGTTGCAACTTGTGATGTTCACTTTATGGATCCACAAGATGAAATTTATAGACGTATATTACAAGCCGGGCAAAAATACGATGATGCTGATTTCCAAGCTCCATTGTATTTACGTACTACAGAGGAGATGCTTGATGAATTTGCATATTTAGGCGAAGAAAAAGCATATGAAGTTTGTGTTACTAATACGAATTTAATTTCGGACATGTGTGATAAGATTAGCCCGATTTCAGATGAAAAATGTCCTCCACATATTGAAGGTTGTGAACAGACTATAAAAGATATAGCTTATGATAAGGCACATGAATTATATGGGGAAGAGTTGCCAGAAATAGTGCAGTCTAGACTTGATAAAGAATTAGATTCTATTATTAAAAATGGATTCTCAGTTATGTACATTATAGCTCAAAAATTAGTTTGGAAGTCTAATGAAGATGGATATATAGTAGGTTCTAGAGGTTCAGTTGGCTCATCATTTGTGGCTAATATGACAGGTATTACAGAAGTTAATTCTCTACAACCTCATTATAGATGTCCTAATTGTAAGTATTCAGATTTTACTGATTATGGCGTTAAAAATGGATTTGACTTGCCTGATAAGGATTGTCCAAAGTGTGGTCATAAATTAGATAAAGATGGAATGGATATACCTTTTGAAACGTTCTTAGGATTTAATGGAGATAAAGAACCTGATATTGACTTAAACTTTTCTGGTGAATATCAAGCAAAAGCTCATAGATATACAGAAGTAATTTTTGGAAAAGGAACAACTTTTAAAGCAGGAACTGTTGGTACAGTTGCTGATAAAACTGCATATGGATATGTTAAAAATTACTATGAAGAAAGGCATATACCAGTTACTAGTGCTGAAATATCTAGAATTTCTACTGGATGTACTGGAATAAAGAGAACTACTGGGCAACACCCTGGAGGTATTATAGTTGTACCAAAAGGAAGAGAAATTTTTGAATTTTGTCCTGTACAACATCCAGCAGATGATCCTAATTCAGATATTGTAACTACACATTTTGATTACCACTCTATTGATCAAAACTTGCTTAAGCTTGATATTCTAGGTCATGATGATCCTACAATGATACGTATGTTATTTGATTTAACTGGAATTGATCCTACAAAAGTGCCACTTGATGATAAAGAAACAATGTCAATTTTTAAATCAACAGAGGCATTAGGTGTAACTCCAGAACAAATACATTCAGAAGTTGGAACATTTGGTGTTCCTGAATTCGGAACTAAGTTTGTTAGGGGGATGCTTGTAGATACTAAACCTACTACGTTTGCTGAATTAATAAGTATTTCTGGATTATCACATGGTACTGACGTATGGCTTAACAATGCACAAGAGTTGATTAATCAAGGAATAGTTAATTTAAGTCAAGCTATAGGTTGTAGAGATGATATTATGGTATACTTAATGAAAATGGGATTAGAGCCTAACCATGCTTTTAAAATAATGGAAACTGTTCGTAAAGGTAAAGCATTAAAAGATCCAGAAAAATGGGCAGAATATGTTCAAATGATGAAAGACCATGATGTTCCAGAATGGTATATAAAATCATGTGAAAAGATTAAATACATGTTTCCCAAAGCCCATGCTGCTGCATATGTTACTAATGCTTTTAGAATAGCATGGTTTAAAGTACATAAACCAGAAGCATATTATACAGCATATTTTACAATTAGAGCTGATGGCTTTGATTATGATATAATGTGTCATGGAAAAGAAAAAGTTTTAAACAAAATGCGTGAAATTGATATGGCTGGAAATGCAGCATTACCTAAAGATAAAGATTTATATCCTATATTAGAACTAGTTTTAGAAATGTATGAAAGAGGTATTAAATTTTTACCAGTTGATTTATATGAATCAGATGCAACTAAATTTAAAATGGAGGAAGATGGAATTAGACCACCTTTAAATAGTGTTCCAGGTTTAGGAACAGTAGCAGCTTTAAGTATTCAAGCTGCTCGTGAAGAAGAAAAATTTATGTGTATTGATGATTTGCAATTAAGAGGAAAAGTTGGAAAATCAGTTATTGAAGTTTTAGCTAAACAGGGTTGCTTAGATGGAATGACTCAAAGTAATCAAATGTCTTTGTTTGCATAAAAATAAATATAGATAGGATTTTAATAGAATGAGTGATTATGGTTTTATATTCACATGGCAATTTGCTGTGTTGTATTTGATAATTATTAATTTAATAGGTTTTTTTGCTATGTGGATAGATAAAGTAAAAGCTAGAAATGGTAGCTGGAGAATTCCAGAAAATACTCTTTTTATGATTACTTTTCTTGGTGGCGGATTTGGAACTATTGCAGGAATGTATAAATTTAGGCATAAAACTAAGAAATTACGTTTTACAATATGTTTTCCAGTAATATTGCTAACAGAAATTGTTTTAGTAATATATGCATTAGTAAAATATGTATTTTAAATTGGTTATATTTATATTTTATATAATATATAATAAATAAATTTTATAATAGGGGGATAAAGAAAATGGAAAATGAAACAAAAGAAATGAAGGGAATTTCATGGAGCTTTTTTTGGAGATTATTTCTTTGGAATATCGTAATTTTAATTCCATTAATGGCTATTATAGGTGCAGTTACTGACTTTAATTTAACAGCAAATCTTGTAGAAGCGGATGAAATAATTGATTACATAAAAGCGTATAAACCATATGTGATTGCAACAATTATAGCAGGATTTATTACTAGAATAGCATCTGCTAAATTAGCTACTAATGGTATATTAAAGAAATATGAGGTTACTGAAGAAAATAAGCATGATATTTTAAAGAAAATAGCAGCAGTGTTTGTTGTAATTTTATGCTTATCTATATGGAGTAATATTACTACATTAAAAAATGTTTCTAATTATGCAGAACAATATGAATCAGAGGTAAAAAAGATATCAAAAATGAGCTTAACTGATAAAGATGAAGAGTTATTAGAAGAAATGGATTCATTTATAAGCTTTTCTGATAAAATTATAGTTGTTCAAATTCTTTGTAATGCCGCATCTATTGGATTAGCATATTACTTAGAAAGAAAATGGATTATTAAGGAATAATTTAAAGTATTTATAAAAAACTCAATAGTTTTCTATTGAGTTTTTTATATTTTGGCATGCAATTTGAATTTTATGTAAATTTGTAGTAAAATATATCTATTAACGGTATTTTACCGGTTACAGGAGGTACATTTAACAATGAAGAACTTAAGTAGCGCGCGGCTCAAACCATATAGGATAGAAGATCCACCTGATATGGCCATGGGCTTTAAGACCTTTTTTCCTGGTTCCAAGACTTATGCGTTTGAATTTCCGATGAAAGAAGAAAATGTTGTTTTGAGGACTCTGGTTTCCACGTATTCCTTTATGGGCTTAGAATCGACAAGAATTTCAACGTCAATTCGTGATGTGGCAAGAGATACGATAACAACAGCGGGAATATCGGAAATTTATCAGATGAAAGAGTATGTTCAAAGAGCTGATGAATGCATGGTTTGGCAGTATGATGTATCCTTGGAAAAAATGAGGGCCTCTGGACTCAAAGTTATGACAGGTGCGGATTTCAATCTTAAGCATTGTGCAATTCAATTCTTGCAGTATAATGGCAGGATACCACCACTTAAAATTGCCTATGAAACGGAGATGAAAAAAGAGGGTGAGTTTGTCTATGCAAGAGGTTCTGCAGGCGGATGGAAGTTTGTGCATATGAAGGTAGATCCAAAATTTCCGTGGGATATGCTTCAGAAAATGACTTTGAAGGTGTTTCGGAATAGCCTCGTTCTAGTTTTCTTTAATGAAGAGACGAAGAAACATCCTGATGAGTTAGTTTTATGGTATAGTCCTTCCATGATGCCACTTATTTAAAATTGTTAAAAGCTAAGATAGAGGGCACGTATACGAAATGTGTATGCGTGTCCTTTGCTAGTTAATAATTTAAATAATGCAAACTATTGATATTATTATTTTTTTAGTATATTATAAGAAAAAATGTTTGGAGGAATGAATGTCAAATTTAGATAAAAATATTCAATATATAAAAGGAGTGGGAGAAGCTCGTGCAAAACTTTTAAATAAACTTGGGATATTTACTTTAAAAGATTTGATTACATATTATCCTAGAACATATGAAGATAGAAGTATTCCTAAAAAGATAGAAGAACTTGTAGATGGTGAAGAGGCTTTAATTGAGGTTATGCCTGTTACTAGAGTTAGTGAAGTTCGTATAAGAAGAAATATGACTATTATAAAAATGAGTGCTAGAGATGATACAGGTGTGTGTCAATTTACTTGGTTTAATCAGCCTTATTTGAGACAGATGTTTAAACCAGGAGAGTATTATAAATTTTATGGAAAAGTTTCTAAAAAGGGTAGTAAAGTGGAAATGAATTCACCAGTGTATGATAAGCTGGAGGACACTAAAAATACAGGTAGAATTATTCCTATTTATCCTACGACATATAAACTTCCTCAAACTACATTAAGAAGAGTTATTGAAACTGGTATTCATGAATTAGAGGGTAGTATTGAAGAAACTTTGCCTGAATATTTAGTTTCAGAATATAAATTGCTAGATTTAGATAGAGCTGTTAATCAAATTCATTTTCCAAATAGTTTTGATGATTTTAATTTAGCTAAAAAAAGATTAGTTTTTGAAGAATTATTATCAATGCAACTTGCTTTACTTGCTTTAAAAAATCAGTATACTAAAGATGTTAAAGGTATAAAATTTAGCAAAAATGCAAAGATGTCAGATGTTATAAATAAATTGCCATTTTCACTTACTAAGGCACAACTTAGAGTATTAGAAGAAATTGATAAAGATATGGAAAGTGATAAACCAATGAACAGACTTCTTCAAGGAGATGTTGGTTCTGGTAAAACTATTGTTGCATTAATTGCAGCATACAAATGTGTAAAGTGTGGATATCAGGCAGCAATTATGGCACCAACTGCGATTTTAGCTTCGCAACATTTAGAAAGTTTTAATGAAATTTTATCAAGTTTTGGTATCAGATGTGAGCTATTGATTAGTGGTATCACTAAAAAGAAAAAAGAAGATATATTGCAAAGATTAGAAAATGGTGATATTGATATTGTTATAGGAACACATGCTTTACTAGAAGATAATGTTGTGTTCAAAAATTTAGGTTTAGTTGTAACTGATGAACAGCATAGATTTGGGGTAAGACAAAGAAGTGTTATTACAGAAAAGGGAGATAATCCTGATGTATTAGTTATGACTGCTACTCCAATTCCTAGAACATTAGCACTTATACTATATGGAGACTTGGATATTTCTATTATTGATGAGCTTCCACCAAATAGAAAAAAAATTGAGACTTTTGCTGTTACTAAAGGAATGGATGATAGAGTAAATGCCTTTTTAAAGAAAAACATAGATGAAGGCAGACAGGCATATATTGTGTGTCCATTAGTAGAAGAAAGTGAAGAAATTAATGCGAAGTCTGTTATGGAACTTGCAGAACATTATAAGAATAAAGTTTTTACAGAATATAAAGTAGAATATTTGCATGGTAAGATGAAGCCTAAAGAAAAAGATGCTATTATGGAAGAATTTAAAAATGGAAATATAGACATTTTGATTTCAACGACTGTTATTGAAGTAGGTGTAAATGTTCCTAATAGTAGTATTATGGTTGTTGAAAATGCTGAGAGATTTGGTTTAGCTCAACTACATCAATTAAGAGGTAGAGTTGGTAGAGGTGAGTATCAGTCCTATTGTATTTTAAAATATAATGGAAATTCTGAAATTATTAAAAAGAGAATGAAAGTCATGACAGATACTAATGATGGATTTGTTATTTCAGAAAAAGATATGGAACTTCGTGGAACTGGTGAATTCTTTGGAACTAGGCAACATGGTATTCCTGAATTTAAAATTGCAAATTTGTTTGAAGATATTGTTACATTAAAGTCAGTTCAAGCAATTGCTAATAAGATAATCGAGGATGATCCTAAACTAGAAAAAGACAAAAATAAATTATTAAGAAATATTGTTGATGAGAAATTTGGAAATCGAATAGAGATATAAAATGTCGAAAAATGCGATGAATTTAATATATACGTGGCTTGAAAAAATGGTAAAAATGTAGTATAATGGTTATGTTAACTAATAATTTTACACACGGGCAGCTTTGCCTAAGAGAAAGACACGAGGTAGTTAAAATGCAAACGCAGCAGAAAAGGTTTATGCAGGTAGACTTTTCGAGGCAGAGGCTTCATTCATCAATTGCTGGAGCACTTAGACGGAAAGGCATTCCTAATGATTTGAGAGGATATGACCTGGTACGTGGAGTGGTTTTCGGTATGATGGATCATCCAGAATATTCAATGGAGGTTGCTCTGGAGAGAGCAATGGAGAGAACTTCTATGCCGGGAGCACCACGAGACATACAGGAAGCATATGAGTGCTTGTGGGAGTGTGTTGAATCGGCTCTTAGAGAGGTAGATTTCCATGAAGACAGGGATTATTCTAAGAGAAGAATGAGCAACCTTGAAACCGCCAATGCTTTTATTCAGCGAATTCTGCGTGAAGTCAGGAAGGATTATTGTTATTCATCAACAATTCAGTTCATGCGTGAAAAGAACTTCGAGAACTATTTTGCGTATGATATTCTGAAAAATATGATTTTCAAAAAGTTGATGGATGACGATGCATCAGATGCGGAACTTTATAACTATGCATATCGGAATACTTTTGCGGTAGCGGAAATTGCTGATATGCACAAGGCTGTTAGATCCGTTGATAAGGAGATTGCGAAGATATTGCCGGAAAATGAAACAATGCACAGCTATGTTGCAAAATGCGTGGAAGAAATCTATGCAAAACAGCAGGAGAGCTGAAATATGTTTGCGAGGGGAAGACTCCCACCACGAAATTTGTGGTGAGAGTCTTTGGCGTTTATTAAATAAATTGTATATAGTGTACTTATACTTGATTTTTTTGGGTATAGCCTATATAATGGAAATATATTTTAATAAAAAAGGATGTTAAAATGGACTTAGTTTTAAAAGTATTAGGAGCTATTTTAGTTTTAATAGGAATAATTTTAGTATATGATGCACGACCAATTACTAAAAAATATTTTGGCTTTGGTGATCAAAATGAAGGGGCATTAGGTCTTAAAATACTAGGATTTATATTTGCTCTGATTGGTGGTATATTATTATTATTTTATTTATAGATATAATTTAGGATACAAATGAAAGGAAAGAAATATATGAGAATTACTTATGAAGAAAAAATTTTTGAAGCTAGCGAACCTGTTAAAGTTAATGAAATTTTAAAAGAAGATATTACTGAAAAACATATTGCATGTGTTGTTAATAACCAAGTTCATGCTTTAGATTATGAAATAAGAGAAGATGCTAAAGTAGAACTATTAGATATAAATTCAAAAGATGGTAGAAATGTATATATACGAGGAGTAATGTTTATAATGGGTAAGGCTTTTTCTGAATGCTATCCTAAAGCATTACTTACTGTAAACTATCAGCTTCATAATTCTATGTTTTGCCAAATAGATAATATGAAGGTTTCTGATGAAATGATAGATAATGTTCGTGAAAAAATGAAAGAAATTATTAAGGCGGATTTACCTATTACTAAAACAGTTATGAGTGTAGAAGAAGCAAAAGCTTTTTATACACATAGTAAGAGTGCAAATGGTAGATTTCAGATAAATAATCATGCTAAAGAAGTTTCTTTATATTTTTGTGGAGATTATTTTAACTATTTATATGGAACAATGCCACTTTCTACTGGAATGATGAAAATATTCGAAATACAAAAGTATAAAGATGGTTATTTAGTACGTTATCCAGATAAAATAGATATGACAAAACTAGGTGAATATAAGGAAACTAAAAAATTACTTTCAACTTTTGATGAATATGACGATATTTATAAATTATTAAATGTTAATACTGTATATAAATTAAATAAAAAGGTTGAAGATGGTGAAATAAATGATTTTATTTTACTTTCAGAAGCATTGCACGAAAAGAAGATTTCTATATTAGCCGATAAAATTTCTAAAAAATCAGATGTGAAAATGATTTTAATTGCAGGACCTTCTTCTTCTGGAAAAACAACTTTTGCTAGAAAATTATCATTAGGACTTAGATTAAAGGGAATAAAGCCTGTTACTATTTCTGTTGATAATTACTTTGTTGAAAGAAAAGATAATCCAAGAGATGAATATGGAAATTACGATTTTGAATGTATAGAGGCTATTGATTTAGAATTATTTAATGATCATTTAGTTAGACTTTTAAATGGCGAAACAGTTGAAGTTCCCAGATTTGATTTTAAAGTAGGTACTAAAGTATATGATGGTACAACAATGTCACTAAAAAAAGATGAAATTTTAGTTATTGAAGGAATTCATTGTTTAAATGACAGGTTAACAAAAGCTATTCCAAAAGAAGAGAAAGTTAAAATATATATTAGTGATTTAACAGTTTTAAATATAGATTATTTTAATAGAATTTCTACTACTGATACTAGACTTATAAGAAGAATTGTTAGAGATTATAAATACAGAGGTTATGATGCTTTGAGTACGTTACAAACATGGTATTCTGTAAATAGAGGAGAAGAAAAATATATTTATCCATATCAAGAAGAAGCAGATTACATGTTTAATTCTTCGCTTATTTATGAACTTGCTGCAGAAAAGAAATATGCAGTACCATTATTAAAACAAATTGACAGTACTCATAAGGAATATGGAGAAGCCCAAAGGTTAATTCAATTTTTAGAATACTTTGAGGATATCCCTGATGATGATATTCCTAATACATCCTTACTTAGAGAATTTATTGGTGGTAGTATATATCATAAGGAGAATAAGAAAAAATAATGCCAAATTTTGTTGTAATTGATGAACAATTTGTATGTGAAAATTGTGGATTTAATGTACCTAAACTTGGATATTCTTGTAGAAATCATTGTCCTAAATGTTTACATTCGAAACACGTAGATAAAAATCCAGGAGATAGAGAAGAAGAATGTCATGGTGATTTAGAGCCAGTTGGACTTGAAATTGGAAAAAAAGGATATGTTATAGTATTTAAATGTAAGAAATGTGGAATGATTAGAAAAAATAAGGCTGCAGAAGATGATGACATGGATTTACTTATAAATTTGAGTACAAAACAATTTTAAATTTGAGAGTATGCTTTTTAAAGTGTACTCTTTTTTAGGTAACGACCTAAGTTGACATAATACAAAAAATAAGGTATAATAGAAGAGCAAAAAACATTAGGAGGTGTACATTATGTACCAAAAAGAGACTTTAGCAACAAGTGGACAGGATTTTGCAGTATTGGTGTGTAAGAACAAGAAAGGCCTTCGGGACTTTCGGATCTTTCATCAGGACGAGCATTCCGTCGATGTAGGGTACTCCCTGGTCGATGTGCGGACACCTGTGATCCTGCAGTACGTCAAAAATAAAATCAGGATGCAGCACCGGACGTATTACGTTCTGGACCTGAAAAAGGGAAAGATCTTCCGGGCTGATGCGGTGATCTCATGGGCGCGGTTCGACAAGAAGTGTGACAAATATGCCATTATCTTGGCTGAGTACACGGAGGCCGAGTTCCGCATCGATGAAGGAGAACGATTCCTGAGCTGTAAGAACGTGCTGGGCGACAAGGCCTACTGGAATACCAAAGAGTTGGTCGATGAGGAAAACATGCCGGGCTCGATTCATGTTCTGGATTTAAAGGAAAGGAAGGTGCATAAGTTGCCGCAGCTGATTTTCTTGAATTAGGCTGTGAAAAATGTGGGGGGCCCCGGCGTAAAGCTGGGGCCCCCTGTGCGTTAAGAATATAAATTTCTATAGATTAAATTTCTTTATTAAGATTAGCAGTTGTGTAATTGACACCTTCTAATCTAGTGCCATTTTTTATTGTTTCTATAATGTTTTGTATTTGTTCTATGGATTCATCTAAAATATCAATTCTAAGAGATATTTCTTTATCAAATTCATTTGGCGAGATTGAAGTTATTTTTGAATTATATAATGTAGAAACAGTTTGTATGTTGTCTGGAATTATTGGAAACATAAAGTTCATTCTATCTTTTAAGTAATATTTATTGGATGTTTTACATTTCATATCACAACCAGGATAGCATCTATTACTTTTTCCAAGTGGGCAATAGTTCATATTCATTAAAGGAGCTCTACCATAACAGATAATTTCATGGTTAGCATTATTAGTTAGTTCATTTATGCATTCTTTGTTAAGTTCAGGAGAAATAGTAAATGTGTTAATTCCTAAATCTAATAGTTCTTTTATTGTATATTTATTAAAAATATTAAAAGTATAATTAGCTACAAAATTAAAATCTTTAGAATTAAATGACTTTAAAAATCTAAAGTTTGAAATATTAGAAAGAACAAATCCTTTAATCTTATATTGATCTATAGTATTTTCAATCTTTGAAGATAAAAGATTGATATAGTTTGTTTTAATTATTGTAGGTAAATAAATGTATATATTAAAATTACTAGAAAGAGTTTTTATAGTTTTTTCATATTTTTTATTTGTAAAATATTTTAGTGGAATATAGATATTATCAAGTCCTGAAAGTTTAGAATAATCTTTGTTTGTATCTAATTCGTTTAATAGCATAGATATAGTATTGTTAGTTTTAGTATGATTTAAATTGATTGGTTTTAAATTAGAACTACTAGTTCTTCTAATTTTATTTTTAGCAAAATCTTCTACTAGAGATAAAGCCGTTCGTCTAAGGTCATTTAGTGATTTTATATTAGGTAAAAATGTATTTTCATCTAGTTTTACTTTTATATTTTTAAAATAATATGGTGTATTAGTTGTTTTAGAAATTTGTGAAACTATTTTTTCTTTTTCTAATGGATGATTTATAGAGTCGGTAGGGATTGTATCTATTTCACAATATATATCTAATTTTCTATAGATTTCTAAATCACATGCAGAACTTATATGTATAGAAATAGGTGTATTTTTAATCACCTTTATTTCACAATTTAATGGTATTTTTTTAGTTTGAATATCATTCTCAAAAGAAGAGAGACTTTCAATATTTAATTTTTTTGAAGACATTTTGAAAACTTTGTCTCCAACTTTTATTTTTCCTTTCATTCTTCCGATAGTTACAAAATCATCGATATTAGCTGATTTGACATTTTGTTTATTTTTTATTAGTTCGGATATAGTATATGTTCCTGATTCATTTTCAGTGGAAATTGTATCGCCAATTTCTAGAGGTTCATTTAGATTTAAAGTGATTAATCCTTTAGACTGATTAAATTTTGCAATATGTCCTAAAAATAATCCCATATTATTTGGCTTTTCGGAAAAAATTAAGTTAGTATTTGATTTACTATTAAGATGACCAGCAGAAAAATTTCCACGATTAAATACTTGCATTAAATTTTTTTTGTCTTGTGCATCAATTTTATAATTTTTTTCAGAAAAATATAGATCAATATATTTTCTGTAAATTTTTGTTACTGTTGCTACATATTCAGGGTTTTTCATTCTGCCTTCAATTTTAAAACATTTAACGCCACAAGAAATAAGTCTAGAAAGATATTCTAAACTGCACATGTCACGAGGACTTAAAAGATAACCTTTGTCTAAAATTTTATTATCATTTTCTATTAATTCGTAAGGAAGTCTACATCCTTGGGCGCAAGTTCCTCTATTTCCAGAACGGCCACCAATAATGCTAGAAAATAGACATTGACCAGAGTATGATATGCATAAGGCTCCATGAATAAAGCATTCAATTTCAATGTTACAATTATTAGTTATATATTCAATTTCTTCGATAGATAATTCTCTAGAAAGAACTACTCTTTTAAAACCAAGTTCTTGTAATTCAAGAGCACCTTGTAAGTTATGTATAGACATTTGGGTGCTACCATGTATAGGTAAGTCGGGAAAGGCTTTTATTAAAGCTTTTGCTAAACCAAGATCTTGTACAATTATAGCGTCAATTCCATATTCATAGGCTTTTTTTGCTAAATTAAAAGCTTCTTCAAATTCATTATCTTTTATCAAAATATTTAGAGTTAAATGTGTTTTTACTCCACGAAGTTTACAATATTCGATTGCTTTTTGCAATTCGTTATCATCAAAATTTTTAGCTGAAGCTCTGGCACTAAATAAATTACTACCTAAGTAAATAGAATCAGCTCCATTTTGAACAGCAGCTTTTAAGCATTCAAAATCTCCAGCTGGTGATAACAATTCAGGTTTTATAATATTCATTGAATTCCCCTTAAAAATATATTTAATAAGATTATATCACAAATGGAAAGTGTTTGTTTTATAAAGTGTAAAAAATTAGAAGTTATTATATAGAAAAGTTGGAAAAAGATGGTTAATAGTACTTTTCTGATAGGAAAATGTAATATTTTTGTTATTGAATAAGAAATTTGTATAAGATATACTGTTTTTGAATAAAATTGTCTTACTTTGCGATTAGGAGGAATGAATGAAAAAAATAAGTATTAAATTTTTAAGCCTTATTTTAATATTTGTAGTTTTATTTACTTTTTTTCAAATGTATTTTATTAAAAATGAAGTATATGCTAGAAGTGCACAATATACACAATATATAAAATCTGGAATAAGTGCTTTTCCAGAGAGTTATCAAAAGAAACTTGCTTATTTAAAATACTTACATCCAAATTGGGAATTTAAAGCTTATTATACAGGAATAGACTGGGAAGAATTAGTTTCTACTGAAAATGAAAACTCAGAAATGAAAAATACTATACATAAAGGAAGTTTATTAGATCCAAAAGGTTTATGTAGATGTGGGACTCAAGGAGATAGCGGATATTATGATGCTTCTAATTTAATGGTTAGATATTATATAGATCCTAGAAACTTCTTAGGTGAAGCTATGGTATTTCAATTTTTAGATTTATCAAGTGGAACTGGAATTACTAGAGATGTAGTTTTATCTGCAACTAGAGGAACATATTTAGAAAAATATACAGATAGTATTTTAAAAGCTGCTTCTGAAGCTCAAATTAATCCATTACATATTGTTGCAACTATTTTTCAAGAACTAGGTTCTACTGGAACACCAAGAGCAATTTCAGGTACAGTAAGTGGATATGAGGGTTATTACAATTTTTATAATTATGGTGCTACTGATGGTGCAGGAGCTGTTGAAAGAGGATTAGCAAAAGCTAAAGAATTAGGGTGGAATAATCCAGAATATGCTTTAGTAGATGGAGCAAAAAGAGTTTTAGCAAATGGATATATTTCAGCTGGACAAACAACAAAGTATTTTTATAAATTTGATGTTGTTGGAAATGAGATTTTGACAGAAGCAATGGGAAATAAAACATATAGTAGTGATAAATTTTATAGTCATCAATATATGACTAATGTTAGAGATCCGGCAAGTCAGGCAGGTTCTTTATATGATATTTATGCAGATAATGGAATTTTAGATGCTAAATTAACTTTTTTAATTCCTGTTTATAATAATATGCCAGCGTCAAATAGCAAGCCTACATCATTAACAGCTAATGATGGTCAACTATATTATATAAATAGTATGAAAAAATATGGTATTCAATTTAGAAATTCACCAGGTGGAGCTAGTTTAGGAAATTTATATAAAGATACTATTGTGGCTGTTATAGGAAATTCTGGTTCATGGTCTAAAGTAAAAATATATGGAACAAGTAATTTTAATACTTCTACTAGACAATGGAATTATGTTACATATACTGGATGGGTTTCAACAGAATATTTAGCTAAGGTTGGAACTGATGTACCAGATTATAGAGATCAAGTAGATATGGGTAGTGGTGGAAGTACACCAGTTAATCCAACTGATGTTTATGGAAAAGCAGATATTAAATTAGAGAAAAGTAATGCTATTGTAACACCTGCAACAACTGTAAAAAATATGAAAGAGAAATATCCAAATTGTGTGATAAAAAAGGCAGATGGTATAACAATAGATGATGAAAAAGCTGGAATACCAACTGGAGCTAAAATAACAATTAATGGAACTACATATACAGCTGTTAAGTATGCTGATTCAAATGGAGATGGAATAATAAATTCAGGTGATTTATTAAAAATACAAAAACACTTATTAAATGTCGTACCAATAACGGATCCAAATTTTATAAGTGCAGCTGATGTTACAAAAGATGGAACAATAAATTCAGGTGATTTATTGAAAATTCAAAAATATTTATTACGAGTATCAGACATAGAATTATAAAGGAGGTTTAGATGAGAAAAACAAAGAGAATTTTAGTTTTATCAGGAATATTTTTTGCAATAGCGGTTATATTGAATTTTAATAAACTATATGCAGCTAGTGCGACCATTACTGGTAGTCAAACAGTAACTCAAGGAAGTTCTGTAACAGTAACAGGAAGTGTTAATGCAGGAGCATGGAATATGAAATTAGTTGGAGCAGGACAAACTAAAGGACTAGCAGGACAAACAGATACTACTGGAAATAAAGGAGCAAGTACAAGTATTACTTTTACAGCTTCTACAATTGGTTCATATACTTTTACTTTTTCTGGTGATATAACTGATTATAATACTGATGCAACTACATATCCAAGTCAAACTTGTACTATAACTGTTGTTGCTGCAAGTTCTAGTGGAAATAATGGTGGTGGAATAATTAATAATGGAAATTCATCATCAGGAGGAAACAATACTACTAATAATACAAATCAATCTGGACCTAAAATTACAAGTTTAGGAATAACACCTCTTGAATATGATTTTAATAATTTTAAAGTGGGTGCTCCAACTGGTAGTACTTATTATGCAAAAGTACCAAATGAAGTTACTTCAATATCAATATATGCTAATGGCGCAACTTCTGGGACAGGAACGAAAACATTAAAAGAAGGTACAAATAAATTTACTGTTTCAAATGGAACATATACTTATTATATAAATGTAACTAGAGCTACTTTAGATGGAGAAGAACCTGCTAATAAACCAGATGATGAAGAACGTGACGAAGATATAGATACAGTTATAGGTCTAAAATCTTTATCTATAGAAGGTTATGAATTTGATAAAGAATTTAAAAGTGATGTATTTGAGTATAAAGTAAAAGTTGAAGAAGCTTTAACACAGATACAATTAGATCAAATTAAAGAATTAGTAAAAGCAGAAGTAAATGCAGAAAATGTTGAATATGAAGTAGTTGCCGAACTTGCTGAAGATGGTGTAGCTACAATAACAATAATAGTTAAAGATGCTGAAAAAGAATATTCAAAATATGTTATAACTTTTGAAGTAGAAGAAGAGGAATCAGAAGAAATTATTGGTGCAGTTCTTCCAATGCCAAATAAATCAAATCCTACTAGAGGAATGTTTGGTTTAACAGAAGAACAACAAATATATGCTATTTTAGGTGTTTTTGGAATTACATTTTTAATAGCATTAATATATGCTGTAGTTTCATATGTACAACATAGAAAATTATTAGAATATACCGAAGAAGATGAGGAAGATAATTTTGAAGATTATTATGGAGAAGATGAAGAAGCACCTTCAGTAATAGAACAGCTATATAAAGATAGAAATTCAGATAGTATGGCTGCGGAGCTACAAGAAGAGGATATTCCTAAAAGTCTAAGAAAATACAGCAGTGCTAAAGTAGAAGAATCTGCTGAGAATGTTGGAAAAATTGATGATACTGTAAGTAATGTAAGTGAGATTTCTGATAAAGATGAGTCTGATTCAGTAATTGATAGAGCTATAGATTATGAAAGAAAATTATTTAATGCAAGAAGTTTAAAGAATGGAAGAAGAGCAGGAAAACATTAATATTTTCATTATTATAATAAAAAAAGCAGAGAATCTTATCTCTGCTTTTTTAGTAGTAGTAAATTTTGGTATTTATATATCACTTTTTTCTAATATAATTATTATTTTATGTGGCTTTTGTTTGCTAGATTAATTGGGGGCTATACCGTTTAAACTGCAAAGATAAACTAAACTATTATAGGCATAAAATAAATTGTAACTCCTTTCTTTTAAAATTGTTAATATTATTTAACGCAAATTAAAATAATATAAATACCAATTTTGTGATTTTAGGGAAATATGCATCTTGAATAAAATGCATTAAAAGAAATAAAACGTTAATAAATATTAACTAATTCAGATTATACTACCAAGAATCTAGAATGACAAGCTTTTTTCATCGACATAAAAGTACAAAAAAATCTAAAAAAATAGTAGAGCAATAATAGATTTTTATATGATATTATATTGAAAAAAGATTAGTTATGATATATACTGACAGATAAGAAGGAGAGCTTATGAAAGAGAAAAAAATATTTATTTTAGCTGTTCCTACAATAATAATTATTGTAATTGCAATTGTGGGTATTTCCCTTATTTTCTACAGTAGAAATTTAAAAAAAATGAGTAAAGAAGATGTTAAACTTTTAGCTCAGAAAGTAGTTAAAATTGAGAATATATCTTGCGAAGTAATTACTACTACTGATAAAGAAGCTAGTATTCAATCTGTAGAAGATTATAAACTTAAAAATGGTGTAATGATAAGTAAAGTTGATGATTTTGTTATTTATGATAATAAAGAAACTCAAACTTTAATGCAAATAGATGATGAAGAAAAACTTGTTTACACATATGGCAAATATAATAGTGAGATAGATAATTTTAAAACAATGCTTTTAACGGCAGAGTCATTATTAATGAATGATAAAAACGAATATATTTTTAAAGATTTTGTTACTATGAATGGAATAAAGTGCATTAATTTTGAATTAAAAAATAATGATACTATTTTTGAAATATGGATGGATAAAAAAACTGGAATGATTGTGAAAATGGATACACATTATGGTACAGGAGATTCACAAATGAATATATCTGCAGTATATAGATATCAAATTGATAACGTTAAAGATGAAGATATAGCTATGCCAAATACTACAGGATATAAAGTAATTAATTTATAGATTTTACTAAAGAAAAGAGAAAGGGGATGAATTTAATATGATGAAAAATAATTATCTATTTGATTTTGCTGACAAATTGGATTGTTTGATTTCAGAAATTAATAAATTGAATGCTAAAGTTCGTTTATATCGAAAAAATAGTAGTAAATTTAATTTCGATTTTAATGTTAAATTCACTATATCTCCTGATTGTTTTGAAAACTTAAGAAATTATCTTTATGAAAAAATTGAAGAAGGTAGTGTTTATAACAAAAAAATTGTTGACCTAAAAAGAGAATTTGCAAAAGAATATTTATATTTAATTTTTAAGATAAAACAAGAAATTCGTCGAATAGAGGATTTTCAAGAAAAAGAAATGAATAGAATAGTGTATCAAAAGATATATGCTGCTAAATATGAATTTGAACTAAAACAAATAAACAGATATAAAGTTGATAGTTCAATGATAGAAAAATTTTTGGGGATTAATAAATATAACAAATTGATGATTAAAAACCATGAACTAAAATCAAAGATTGTATTAAAGGAATATGATCAAGAATCAATAAAAAAGAAAAGTGTTTTTGAACTTATATGTATGATAGAAAATGCTAATATAAAAACTGGTGAAATTTTATGTTTGCAAGATGATATGATAGAGAATTTTATGATTGATAGAAGTACTATTAAAAGAAGTGCGGATTATTCATGGAAATGTGCTGAAATACTACCTAATGGTTTTTTTGCTAAAAAAGAATATTATAAAATGCTTAATAATTTAATTAAAAAAGAAAATAAAGAATTAGAAGAAAAATTACTTGAAGAAGATAGATTAACTAATTTTAAAGAAGTTAGAAAAAACAAGTTGCATAAAATGAATGAAAAATTGTCAAAAATATTAAATACTGGAGTTGTGTTAGAACAGTAGATTTATACAAGGTAAGAAAGGTCGAAATTAGTGTTGGATTTTATAAAGAAGTATTATACTCAATATCAAGAAGTTGTTAAATATCTGTTTTTTGGAGTATTAACTACGTTAGTTAATTTTATTACATATTATTTATTAGTTTTTATATTTAAAACTGAAGAAGGGGCTTTAGGTATAACTTTTAATGTTACTGCAACAATTATTTCTATTTTGTTTGCTTATGTAACTAATAGAAAATTTGTTTTTAATAGTAAAGCTACTGGTAAAAAAGCAGTAATTAAAGAAATGTTTTCATTTTTCTCATGTAGAATTGTTTCTTTAATAGTAGATGCACTTATATATTTAGTTGGCTGCACTATTTTAAAATTTCCAAGTTTCATTATTAAAATGATTAGTCAAGTGGTTATAATAATATTAAATTATGTTTTTAGTAAATTAATAGTATTTAAGAAAAAGTAGGAGAGAATATGAGAAAGTCACAAAAGAGATTTCTTATTATAATTGTGTTAGCTGTGATATTTTTTATTTTGTTTATTTGCAATTTAAAAGTACAAGCTAATACTAATAATGAATTTGAATTAAAAGAATTTTCAGAAGAATTTATGAAATATCTAGAACTTCCTGAAGAAGAAAGAAAAAATTTATATGCTCCAAGACCATATGATATTGAAGAAGCAACCTATGTACCAAATAATCAATTAAAAATAATGAGAACTATAGGAGCAACCTATTCAAAAAAATATTCATTAAGACAAGATATTCCAGATAATTTGGAGATTAAAGATCAGAAAAGTACTAATATGTGTTGGGCTTTTAGTGCACTATCTTCATTAGAGACATATTTAGCTTTGTCAGACATTAATAATAATCGTGCAAAAAAAGTATATGATTTTTCAGAAAGACATATGGAATATGCTACGGTTAGAGAATTAGGTGGAGAAATTAACATTTATGGATTTAACAGAACAATTAATAGTGGAGGACTAAATATTAATAAACAAGATATTTCATACTTAACTAATGGAATGGGCGCTATATCGGAGGAAGAAATGCCTTTTTCAGAGGATATGAGCATGAAGAATTTAAGTTATATTCAAAATAAAAAAGTTCTTACACAAGTATATGATATAGTAGAATTTTCAAATAATAAAACAGATGAATTGATGGACCAGATGAAAAATCATATTAAAAATTATGGATCAATTAATGTTAATATATTTGGTGCATCTCCAAATAAAGAATTTATAGAAAAAGATGGAAAAGTATATTATTGTTATAATAATGCAACTGGTGCAATTTATTGTGATAGATTAGATATTTTTCAACCAAACCATGCAGTTTCTTTAATTGGTTGGGATGATGATTATGCGGTTGAAAACTTTAATGTTAATAATAGACCATCTGGTGCTGGTGCATGGATTGTTAGAAATTCATGGGGAAAAAATAGAGACGAAAAAGTTTCTTATGCTCAGATAAAAAGAGAGATGTACGAAAAGTATTATAGAAATGGTGTTAAATTAGATGAATTAAAAATACGCTTAGAAGAAGAAAATTTAAATTGGACATCAGTAGAAGATATTACAGATAAACAAGCTGAGAAATTTGCATCAAGTTTAGGATATGAAAAAGATTCAACTGGACAGTTTTATCTTAAAGTAGGTGATAATGGGATAATGTATATATCTTATTATGACTGTAATGTATATTCATATATGACAGGAATTGAAAAGGCTGAAACAAAAATAAAGTATGATAATATATATCAGTATGATGAACTTGGGACTACAGCAGTAATAAAAATGCAAAATCCTAATAATTATAAGGCATGGATAGGAAATGTTTTTGAGAAGGATGCTAATAAAACAGAATATTTAACACAGGTAGCAATATATGCTCCAGAAAAATATACTTGCAAGGTATGGGTAAATCCAGAAGGGGAATCAAGAAAAAGAGATGAATTAGTTGAAGCAAAGCTGAAAGAAGGCGAAACAGAGACTTTTGAACCAGGATATCATACTATCGAATTTGCAGAGCCAATTGAACTTAAAGCTGATAAATTTTTTGTAGCACTACAAATTGAATTACCTTCCCAAAATGGAAATTTTGAGTTCGCAGTTGAAGGGTTATGGAATGAAAATATAGATAATAATCGTTGGAATTGTGTTCAAAAGGAAACAAATAAAACTTTTATGGCTTTAGAAGGAGAGGACAGATATTTTGATGCGGGATGGAGAGATATATCTACTATAGAAGCGCAATATTTAGAAAAATATTGGATTAAAGGTGGGGATTCTACATTAAAGGCTTTTACAACTGATACAATAAAAGATGATACAATAAAAGAAATAAAAGTAACAACTCCTCCAAATAAAACAGAATATTTTGCTGGAGAAAGTTTTGATAAAACTGGAATGGTTGTTACTGGTTATTTAAATAATGGAGACACGATAGAAATAAATGATTACATTATTTCAGACGGAGAAAAGCTTGGAATAAATCAAGATGAAGTTACGATAAAATATGAAAAATATATTACTATTCAAAAAATTGAGGTAACAAAAAATTCAGTTGAAAAATTAGTTATAAAACAAGTACCTAAAAAATTAGAATATGATGCTGGTGATGATTTTGATCCTGAAGGAATGATAGTAGAAGTTACTTTTAAAGATGGCTCTGTTAAAGAAGTTACAGATTTTGAGATTCCAGATGGAAAAGATTTAAAAAATGGACAAACAACTGTTAAAGTAGTATATCAAGAAGGAAATGAAACTTTAGAAATTAAAGTTAATCCAAATCCTGTCGTTGACTTGAATGTAACTACTATGCCATCTAAGACAGAGTATGTTGAAGGACAAGATTTTGACACAAAAGGAATGGTAGTTACTGTAACTTATCAAAATGGAAAAGTTAAAAATGTTACTTCATATACTGTGGAAAATGGAACTAAATTAACTAAAGGTCAAAATAAAGTAATAGTAAAATTTGAAGATAAATCTTATGAAGTAGAAATTACTGTTAAAGAGAAGAAACCTCTTGGGATAGATATTAAAACAGCACCAACTAAGTTAAAATATACACAATATAAAGAAGAGCTAGATGTCAAGGGAGGAGTAATAACTGTAAAATATAATGATGGTTCAAGTGAAGAAGTAGCTATGACAACTTCTGGAGTTACTTTCGAAGGTTTTGATAATACAAAACTTGGGAAAAATACAATTACAGTAAAATACTTGAATTTGGAAAAAACTTTTGAAGTTGAGATAATAGAAGAAGCTAAAGATTTGCCTGAGAATTCTGATTTTAGTAAAGCAATATCAAAAAATAAGCTTATGAAAATGTATTATTATACAAATAATACAGAAAAAAATTATGCGGAAATTACTGTAGAAATATCTGGAATTACTAAAGCAACAGTAAATGATAGTTTATCTTATAAATATTATTTATCTTCTAATCAAGCTGAAAAAACAATTTCAGATGAAAAATGGGTAGAACTTAAGAATGTTCAAATCACTGATGGAAAATTGAGATTTACTATTAATACTAAAGATTTGACTAATTATGATGAGGTTTCAAAATCAAATAATTTATATTTATATGTAAGAGAAATTGCTACTAGAAATGGACAAACTAAGGTTTTAGATGTAAATGCTAAAGATATTTCAAAACCTGAACAAAAAGAAGAATATATAGATGGAATCAAAAAAGAAAATCCATCAGGTGGGGGAATCAGTAAACCTGGAGATGATAGTCAAGCTTCTGGAAAATATCCATACACTGGTAAAAAAGTAATGATACTTATAGGATTTATTTTAATTACATTAGGTGTTTTTGGATTTATAAGATATAAAAATATTGATAAATAAGAGATTAACAATAAGTGGACTACTTGCAATTAGTCCACTTTTGTCTTATAATTTAGATGTGAAAAATTAGATTGGTAAATGATATGAATTTTTTTGTAAATAAAGATAAAATAAAAGATAATTTTATATTTATAGAAAACTCTGATGTTAATCATATAAAAAATGTTCTAAGAAAAAATATTGGAGATATATTAGATATTGTTTCTGATAGAATTAGATACAAAGCAGAGATTATAGAGATTTCATCTAATCAAATAAAATGTAAAATACTAGAGAAAAATGAAGATATAGATAAAAAAATAAATCTTACAATTTTTCAAGGTTTAGCTAAAGCAGATAAAATTGAATACATAATTCAAAAATGTACGGAATTAGGTGTATATGAGATAGTTCCAACAGAAATGAAAAGATGTGTTGTTAAATTAGATGAAAAAGATAAAAGCAAAAAAATAGAAAGATGGAAAAAAATTGCTGAAGTTGCAGCAAAACAATCTTTGAGAAACGATATTTTAAAAATTGAAGATATTTTATCTTTTAAAAGTATGATTTTAAATTTAAAAAATTATGATTTAGTTATTTTGGCATATGAAAAAGAGCAAGATATTAAACTAAAAGATGTATTACGAAATATGAGTAAGGATATTCGTAATATTGCTGTAATTATTGGACCAGAGGGTGGAATTGATGAAGAAGAAGCTACGTTATTAGTAAATAATGGTGCTAATCAGATAACTTTAGGTAAAAGAATTTTAAGAACTGAAACTGCACCTGTTGCTATATCAGCAATGATTATGTATGAATTAGATTACTAGAACTAAATGCCAAAGAAGGGATAAGTTATATTAATGGATACAACAGAAAAAGAAATTGAAATGGGTGCTAATGTAATTGCTACAAAGATTAAACCGCCTAAAGAAGTAAAAGAAAGAATATATACTAAAATTGTAAAAGAATTTTGGATGGCTATTTTAATTTTTGCATATTTTGCTTTTTTAAACTATGGATATACTAAAATGATGCCAGAAGTTTATAGTCAAAATTTAAAAATATGTTCAATATTATTGATTTTAGCTACTATAATTGTTTTTGAAATTGCATATAAAAAAGATAACGGAGAAATTGCTATTCATGGTATAGAATTATTGGGATTAGGTATATTAACTTTATTTATGCCATATGTATACATTTGTAGAGGAATGATTTTTAAGTTTTTATATTCTTTTTCATCAATGTATATAGCAATATATTACTCTATAAAAGCTTTAATAGTATATGAAATTGAAATTAAAAAGTATATTACTAACCTTAGCGATGTAAAAGAGATTGTTGAAAGTAAAGAAGTTTCATATTTAAATGAAAAAAATGAAAGAAAATTTGCTGAGATAAGGAACTTTGATGAAGAGGTTGAACAGAAGGTAGAAAATAATAAGAAAAGCAGGAAAAAATTTGATAAATTAAAAAGAATAATAAAATCAAACAATAAACAAGAAAAAAATAAAGAAGAAAACTTAAATAATGAAAAAATAGAAGAGCAAACAGTAGAAACAACTAATGAAAATACTGAAAAAGAAAAGAAAGTTACTAGAAAAAGAGCTCCTAAAAAGAGAAAGAAAAAAGAAGTAAAAAGTATATTAGCTTTAAATAGAGCGAAAAATAAAGAAAATGGTGATAATGAAAATGATTAAAAGTATGACGGGTTTTGGTAGAGGAAAATATGAAAATGAAGGAAGAGAATATACTATAGAAATAAAATCAGTTAATCATAAGTATAGTGATATTTCTGTTAAACTTCCTAGACAGATTTCGTATTTAGAAGAAAACGTTAGAAAAGAAATTTCTAAAAATATCTCTAGAGGAAAAATTGATGTTTTTATTACTATGCAAGATTATAGTGAAAAGGGAAAATCAATTAAAATAAATACAGAAATTGCAAAAGTATATATTTCTGAGTTGAAACAATTAGCGACTGAGACAGGTATAGCTAGTAACATAGAAGTAATGGATATTTCAAAACTTCCAGAAGTCTTGAATATATCAAATGAAGAAAATGAAGAACTATATTGGGAAGAACTTCAAATTGCATTAAAGGATGCTTTAGATAGATTTATTTCTATGAGAGAAATTGAAGGAAATAAAATTTGTGAAGATTTTAAGTTACGAATAAATAGAATAAAAGAAAAAGTTTCATATATTTCTGGCTTTTCTGCTGGACTTGTGGAGGAATATATAGTAAAATTAAATACACGAGTAAAAGAACTAATGAAAACTGACGTTATAGATGAAAGTAGATTAGCTCAAGAAATTGTTATTTTTTCAGATAAATCATCTATACAGGAAGAATTGACAAGATTAGATAGCCATATTTCTCAATTTTTAGATTTAATTAATAATGCGAGTGGTCCTATTGGAAAAAAGTGTGATTTTATTATTCAAGAAATGAATAGAGAAGTTAATACCATAGGATCAAAAGCTAATAGTATGGATATTTCAAAAGGTGTTATTGAACTTAAAACGGAAATTGAAGATATAAGAGAACAAATTCAAAATATTGAATAGAAAGGATGTTTTTATGCAATTAATTAATATAGGTTTTGGTAATATTGTATCCGCAAATAGGATAATATCTATAGTTAGTCCTGATTCTGCACCAATTAAAAGATTAGTGCAAGAAGCAAAAGATTCAAAAATGGCTATAGATGCTACATACGGAAGAAGAACTAGAGCTGTTTTAGTTATGGATTCTGGGCATGTTATATTGTCAGCAGTTCAACCAGAAACAGTAGCTGGTAGATTAGATAAAGATGAAGATGAAGAATAAAGTTTAGGAGGTAATTGTATTATGATGGTAAAACCTACAGTAAACGAACTTTTAGAAAAAATTGATGATAGATACAAATTAGTTGTGGTTACATCAAAAAGAGCTAGACAACTTTCAGAAGGAGCCTTGCCTTTAACTGACAAAGAAGAAGAAAGCATGGTTACTCTTGCTGCACAAGAAATTGCAGAAGGTAAAGTTGTTATAGAAGAAGACGTTGAAGATGAATAATATAAAAAAGTATAGCGTATTTTATAGTGAAATACGCTTATTTTTAACTAAGAATGTTTTAGGAGGAATTTAAAATGCTTGTTATTTTATCAGGAGTAGCGGGAGCAGGGAAAGATACAATAAAGAGAGAATTAATTAAAAGAATGGAAAATGTAGAATCACTTCCTTCATATACTTCAAGACCAATTAGACCTGGAGATGTAAATGGTGAGACTTATTGTTTTGTTACAAAAGAAGAATTTGAAAATAGAATAGCAGATGGTGAGTTTTATGAATACGATGTTCATCATAATCATTATTATGGAACATCAAAGAAACTTATGAATGATAAAATTTCTAGTGGAAAAATTATAGTTAAAGATATTGAAGTAAATGGAACTGAGAGCTTAAAAGAAATTCTAGAAAAAGATACTAAAATTGTAACTATTTTTTTAAGAGTGCCTAAAGAAGAATTACAAAAAAGATTAGAGAATAGAGTTGACAAGCCAAGTCCTGCTGAAATTAAATTGCGTTTAAATAGATTTGATTATGAAGAATCTAAAATTGGTTTATATGATTATGTTTTAAAAAATAACGATTTAGAAAAAACAGTTCAAATTATAATGTCAATTATAGAAAATGAAAAAAGATTAGAAAATATGTAATATGTTTTCCTTGAGAATATAGAAAAAATTTGATATACTTGCATCAAGAAAAGGAGAGTATAATGTTTGCAGCAGTTGTGATAAATTCTAATGCAAGAGAACTTAATAGAGTATTTGATTATATAGTTCCTGCAGAAATGCAAGGAACTATTTGTGTTGGAGATAGAGTTTTTGTGCCGTTCGGAAAGGGAACGAATTTATCAGAAGGGTATGTTAGTGAATTAAAGGAAGAATCTGAATTTGCTAATAAAGAAATTGCTAAAATAGAAGATTCAATCTTAAGTAAGGAAAATATTGAACTTGCAAAACTTATGTCAGAAAAATATTTTTGTAATTTTTCTGATTGTATAAAATTGATGCTGCCACCAGGAGGAACTTCCAAAGATTTAACTAAAAGAGTTAAAGATAAAACGGCTAGATTTGTATATTTAGCTAAAGAAAAAGATGAAATAATATTTAATTTAGAAAAAAATATTAAAAGTGACAAACAGAAGAAATTATTAAATTTTTTACTTGATAACGATGGAATGGATATTTCAGATTTAGAGGCAATTACAGAAGTTAGTAAAGCTATAATGAATGCAGTAGAAAAAAAAGGCTTAATAAAATTCGTATATGAAAAAGTTGAAAGGAATCCATTTATACATAAAAGAATTTCAAAAGATACGAGATTAGTTTTAAATGAAGAACAACAATCTGTTTATAATCAAGTAGAATTTATGATTGAAAATGAAGAATTTATGGAATTTTTACTAAAAGGAGTAACAGGTTCTGGTAAGACAGAAGTGTATTTGCAGTTAATAGAAAAAGTTTTAGAAAAAGGAAAAAGAGCATTAGTATTAGTTCCTGAAATTTCTCTTACACCACAGATAATCGATAGATTTTTAGCTAGATTTGGAGAATGTATTGCTGTTTTACATAGTAAGTTATCAAATGGTGAAAGATTTGATGAATGGAATAAAATAAAAAAGGGAGATGCAAAAATTATTATTGGTGCACGTTCTGCAATTTTTGCACCAGTAGAAGATTTAGGAATAATAATTATAGATGAGGCGCATGATAGTTCATATAAATCAGATATGACTCCTAGATATAATGCTAAGGATTTAGCAAGATTTATTGCTAAGCAAAATAATATTCCACTTATTTTGGGAAGTGCTACTCCTGATGTATGTGATTACTATAAAGCTAAGCAAGGGGATAAGGAATTAGTACTTTTAACTAAAAGAGCTAATAATGCAAGTAATCCTGAAATTAATATTGTTGATATGAGACAGGAACTAGCAATTGGAAATAAATCAATGTTTAGTGAAATATTAAAAGAAAAAATATGTGAGAATTTAAAAAATAAAAAGCAAACAATATTGTTTGTAAATAGGCGTGGATATTCTACATTTATTATGTGTAGAGATTGTGGATATGTTGTTAAATGTCCTAATTGTAGTATTGCTCTTACGTATCATAACTTTGGAAATGTGCTTAAATGTCATTATTGTGGACATGAGGAAACTATTACAAAAGTTTGTCCTGATTGTGGAAGTTCTAAAATAAAATATTTTGGAACAGGAACTCAAAAAGTAGAAAGTGAGATTGAAAAATTATTTCCTGAAGCAACTACTATTAGGATGGATATAGATACTGTTTCTAAAAAGAACTCTCATGAGAATATTTTGAACAAGTTTAAAAATGAAAATATTGATATTTTAATTGGAACACAAATGATAGTAAAAGGTCATCATTTTCCTAATGTTACTTTAGTTGGAGTAATTGCTGCAGATGGAGCTTTAAATATTGGAGATTATAGAGCAGAAGAACGTACCTTTCAAACTATAACGCAAGTTGCTGGTAGAGCAGGAAGAGAAAAAGATAAGGGGATAGTATATGTTCAAACATATAATCCAGATAATTATGCTATTGTTTGTAGCAAAGATCAAGATTATGATAGATTTTATAATGGAGAGTTAATACTGCGTAAAAACTTGAATTATCCGCCTTTTTGCGATATAATACTAGTCAGAATTCAAGGGGAAAATATTGAAAAAGTAAAAAGGATATCTAAGAAATTATATGAAGAATTGTTAAAACAAAAAAATGAAAATTTATTTGTTTATAAGCCTGTGCCATCGCCTATAGAGAAAATTCAAAATGTTTACAGGTGGAGAATTGTTATTAAAGGACGTTTAAATAGAAAAGCAATTAGCATAATTAATGAGGCATTAAAAAATGTAGATAATAAAGATAAAAGTATTAGTATTGTTGTGGATTCTAATCCAACTAATATGATGTAAGAGGGGAAATATAAATGGCTATTCGTAATTTAAGATATGAAGGTGACGAAATACTAAGTAAAAAATCTAGAGAAATTGAGGTAATAGATGACAGAATAAAAGAACTTGCTGAAGATATGTTTGATACTATGCATAAGTTTGATGGATTAGGTTTAGCAGGTGTACAAGTTGGTGTTTTAAAGAGAATAATTGTTATTGATTTATATGATGATGTTTCAAAATTTTGTTTAATTAATCCAGTAATCGTGGAAAAATCAAAAGAAACAGTTGAAATCGAAGAAGGATGTTTGAGCTATCCAAATCAGTTTGGTAAAGTTGTTAGAAGTGTTAAAGTTAAGGTTAAGGCTTTAGATTTAGATGGTAAAAAAGTTACTTTAGAAGGAGAAGGACTTTTAGCTCAAGCTCTTCAACATGAGATTGATCACTTGGATGGTGAAACATTTAAAAGTAAAATACTTCCTGGTACTTTTGAGTACATTACACCTGAGGAAAGTACAGGTAAAAAATAAGGAGAAAATATGTTAAATATTGTATTTATGGGAACTCCTGATTTTGCTAGAGATTCATTAAAAGCTTTAGTAGAAGCGGGACATAATATAAAATTAGTTGTTACAAATCCTGATAAACCAAAAGGTAGAGGAATGAAGATGATTGCTTCAGATGTTAAAATTTATGCTGAAGAACATAATTTAAAAGTAGTACAACCATTAAGAGTTAAGAATAATCCAGAATTTGTACAAGAACTAAAAGAAATAAATCCTGATATAATTTGTGTTGTGGCATATGGAAAAATTATTCCTAAAGAGATATTAGATATTCCAAAATACGGATGTATAAATGTTCATGGTTCACTTCTTCCAAAATATAGGGGAGCTGCGCCTATTCAATGGGCTGTTTTAAATGGTGATAAAGAAACTGGTATAACAACTATGTTTATGGATGAAGGAATGGATACTGGTGATATGATTTTAAAAGAAGTGGTAAAAATAGAAGAGGATGAGACTACAGGTGAATTATGGGATAGACTTTCTTTAATTGGGGGAAAACTATTAATTAAAACAATTGAACAAATTGAAAATAATACTTTTAAAAGGGAAAAACAACCTGATGAATTTACGATTGCTCCAATGTTAAAAAAAGAAATTGCTAAAATAGATTGGGATAATAAAACAAGTCAAGAATTAAAAAATTTAATTAGAGGATTAAATCCTTTCATGGGGGCGTATACTTATTTAAAAGACAAAAAGATAAAATTATGGAAAGTAGAGAAATTAGATTTAAAGTGTAATGCTGAACCAGGCGAAGTTATTGCTTCAAGTAATAAAGAAGGTTTGGTTATTGCAACAGTCGATGGAGCTATTTCTGTACTTGAAATTCAAGGAGAAAATTCAAAAAAAATGAGTATATCTGACTATTTAAGAGGAAATGCAATTGCTATAGGCGATAAATTTAATTAGTGGTTGTAAACTTCAAAGTTTATTGATATACTAATAAAGATTTAAGGAGGGTTTGCAAATGGATGAAGAAAAAGACTTAGAAGAAGTTAGTGTGGAAAATGTTGACGGAGAAGGAATTCGTATTGCAAATGATGTAATAGCGGCTATAGCTAATAAAGCTGCTTCAGAAGTTCCAGGAGTATTTAGTATGTTTGGAGGAATTTCAGATGTATTTGGGAAAAAAATGTCTAAAGGTATTAAAGTAGATGCAGGAGAGAAAAGTACAAAGATTGATGTAAATATTATTGTTGAATATGGCATTAGAATTCCAGATATAGCTTTTGAAATTCAAAATAGAGTAAAAAAAGCTGTTGAATCAATGACAGGGTTAGAAGTTTTAGAAGTTAATGTTCATGTTCAAGGAGTAAATTTACCAGAAGATAATATTTCTACTGAAGGATAAAATCTAATATAAGGAGAATAAAATATATGAGAATGATGGAAAGATTTAGTATAATAGTATTTTCTATAATAGTTTTAATATTATCAGCTTTTACAATATTAGTGTCTATTGAAATTGTTAGTATTGATGTTTTTGAAAATATAATTGAAGTATTAAATGAAAATGTTGTATTAACAATATGCATAAGTATTTTATTATGCCTATGGTCTATAGCTAATATATTTTTAAAAAGTGATTCAAAATCTGAAAATAGTAATGGAGTATTAATGGAAAATGAAAATGGTTCTTTATTAATAACTAAAGAGTCAATTTCAAATTTAGTTGAATCAGTAATTAAGAAAAATCAAGAAATTAAAGACTCTAATGTAAAAATTGAATTTGATAGTAATAGAGATGTTGTAATAAATGTAATTGCAGTTTTAAAAGAAAATGTAGTTATTAAAAATACTTCTTCAAAATTACAGGAAAACATTAAACTTACAGTAAAGAAGACTACTGATTTAGATGTTAGTAGTGTCAACATAAAAATAAAAAATGTAGAACAGGAAAAAGAGAAAAAGCAAGTAGTACAATAGAAGGAGAGAGGATGTATGGAAAAATTTTTACAGTTTATTATGAATAATAAATATCCTATTATTGGAGCTGCTATTGCAATATTGATTATCGTGACAGGTTTATATCATTTGATAATTCCTATTGCATTAGTTATACTTGGTATATATGCAGGAGTTTATTTTCAAAAAAATAAAGAAGAAGTTAAAGAAAAGATAAAGAATTTAATAGATAAGCTATAAGAGGAGAAATAAAAATGAATAGATCTGCTGTTAGAGAACTAGCATTTAAATTTATATATGGTGTAGAAGTTCAAAAAGAATATAGCAAAGAACAACTTGACTTATTTATAGAAGATAATGAAATTAAAGATAAATCAGCAATTGAATATATGAGTACAGTGTTTAATGGAATTGAGCAAAATAAAGAAGAAATTTTAGATTTAATAAAAGCTAATCTAAAAAAAGATTGGGCTATTGAAAGAATTTCTAAAGTTAATCTAGCTATTCTTGAAATTGCTATTTATGAAATAAAATATCAAGAATTACCTTTTAAAGTAGCAATAAATGAAGCTGTTGAACTTGCAAAAAAGTATGGAGACGAAGCTGCACCACTTTTTGTAAATGGTGTTTTGGCTAGTATTGTAAAAGAGTAGTATAAAAGGATTTGATAATATATGAATATAAAACCAATTTCAGTTTCTGAGCTAAATAAATATATGAAGGATAAGGTAGCAGAAGATGAGTATTTAAAAAGTGTCTTTGTTCGTGGTGAGATTTCGAATTTTAAGCATCATTATACAGGGCACATGTATTTTACGCTTAAAGATGAGAATTCTTTAATAAAGTGTATTATGTTTAAATCATCTACTGCTACTTTAAATTTTGTTCCTAAAGATGGAATGAAAGTTAATGTATTAGGTAGTGTAGCAGTTTTTGAAAGAGATGGTGTATATCAAATTTATGCTAAAGCAATGCAAGAAGATGGTGTAGGAGATTTATATGCTAAGTTTAATGAATTGAAAAATAAATTGGAATTAGAAGGTTTATTTGCAGAAGAACATAAAATGGAGATTCCTATGATGCCTAAAGTTATAGGTGTACTTACTTCTAATACTGGTGCAGTTATTAGAGATATTATAAATGTTTCGACTAGAAGAAATCCAAATGTGTATATTAGATTGTATCCTGTTCCTGTTCAAGGACCTGGCGCAGCTGAAAAAATTGCAGAAGCAATATATGTTATGAATGAAAAAAGACTTGCTGATGTATTAATTATTGCAAGAGGTGGTGGATCTTTAGAAGATTTATGGCCATTTAATGAAGAAGTTGTTGCTAGAGCAATTTATAATTCAGAGATTCCTACAATTTCTGCTGTAGGACATGAAACAGATTTTACAATTGCAGATTTTGTCTCTGATTTAAGAGCACCAACGCCATCTGCTGCTGCAGAACTTGCTGTAACTGATGTGTTTGATCTTCAAGATAGATTAGGTTTATATAAAAGTAGATTGCAGATGTTGCTTAGAAAAAAAGTAGAATTGTTAAGACTTAGATATGAAAAATGCATGAAAGCACGAATATTTGCTGAACCAGATTATTTGATTAAAGAAAACTATTTGAAGGTTGATAGTTTAATGCGAAGAATAGAAAATAGTATTAATTTAAAAATGAAAGATTATAAATTAAGAACTGTTGAGAAAATTACGAAACTAGATGCTATGAGTCCACTTAAAACTTTAGCTAGAGGATATAGTGTAGTTGAAAAAGATGGAACGCTAGTTAAAAGTAAAAAAGATGTGAAAAAAGATGATGTTATAGATCTTAGATTTGAAGATGGAACTTCACAGGCAAAAATTATTTGAGTTATAAGGAGGAATAATAATGGCTAAAGCAAAAGATTTTGAAGAAATGTTAGAAGACTTAGAAAATATTGTAAGTAGCTTAGAAAAAGATAATTTGAAATTAGATGAATCAATTTCTAAATTTGAAGAAGGAATGAAACTTACAAAACTATGTAATACAAAGCTTGAAGAAGCTGAAAAAAAGATAACGATATTACTTAATGAAAATGGAGAAATTAAAGAAGAAAATTTTGTAGCAGAATAAAAAGGTTAGGGGGAATAATTGTGAAAGATATTGATATAGCAAGAAGTGTTGTAGCAAAAAAAATTAACGAGGTAACTACTAGACTTGGGATTCCAGATGAATATATTGAGCAATATGGTAAATATAAAGCAAAAATTTCAAATAAGTATATGAATGAACTTATGCATAAACAAGATGGGAAATTGATTTTAGTTACAGCAATTAATCCAACACCATTAGGTGAAGGGAAGACTACTGTGTCTATTGGTTTAGCAGATGCTTTAAATAAAATAGAAAAGAAGGCAATACTTGCTCTTAGAGAACCATCTTTAGGACCAGTTTTTGGAATTAAGGGTGGTGCAACAGGTGGTGGCTATGCTCAGATTATTCCTATGGAAGATATTAATCTTCATTTTACAGGAGACATTCATGCAATTACTTCTGCTAATAATTTGTTAGCAGCAATGATTGATAATCATTTATATTTTGGAAATAAATTGAAAATAAAAAGAGTTACTTGGAGAAGATGTGTAGATTTAAATGATAGAGTTTTAAGAAAAATTCAAATAGGTTTATCAGGAGAAAAAAGACAAATTCCAAGAGATGACGGATTTGATATAAGTGTTGCCTCTGAGATTATGGCAATATTCTGCTTGGCTAAGGATTTAGAAGATTTACGTAGAAGACTGGGAAATATTATTATTGGATATAATGAAGATGATATGCCAGTTTTTGCAAAAGATTTAAAAGCTGAAGGGGCTATGACTGTTTTATTAAAAGATGCTTTTAATCCTAATATTGTACAAACTCTAGAAGGAAATCCAGCAATAATTCATGGAGGCCCTTTTGCTAATATTGCTCACGGATGTAATAGTGTTGTTGCAACTAAAATGGCGTTAAAATTAAGAGAATATACGGTTACAGAGGCAGGGTTTGGAGCAGATTTAGGTGCTGAGAAATTTTTTGATATTAAGTGCAGAAATGCTGGTGTGGCTCCAAGTGTAGTTGTTTGTGTTGCTACAATAAAAGCTTTAAAATATCATGGAGGACAACCTTTAGCAGAAATTCAAAATGAAAATTTTGATACATTAAGAGAAGGCACTAATAATTTATTAAGACATATAGATAATATTAAAAATAAATTTAAATTACCTGTTGTTGTTGCAATTAATAGATATACTCAAGATACTGAATCTGAAATAGAGTTACTAAAGAGTATATTAAATGAACATGAAGTTGAAATGAGTTTAACAGAAGTGTGGGCTAAAGGTTCAGAGGGAGCAATTGATTTAGCTCAAAAGGTAGTTTCAGCTGCAGAAGATAAAAATGAATTTACATATATGTATGATCTTTCCGAATCTATTTCAGATAAGATTAGAAGTGTTGCTCAAAAAGTTTATGGAGCTGAAGATGTAGAATTTTCACAAGATGCTAAAAAAGAAATTGAAAGAATTGAAAAATTAGGATATAGAAATTATCCTGTTTGCATTGCTAAAACTCAATATTCTTTTTCAGATGATGCTAAAAATTTAGAGTGCAAAGAACCATTTAAAATTCATGTAAGAGAAATTATTTTGAAAAATGGTGCAGAATTTGTAGTTGCTATTACTGGAAATATATTTACTATGCCAGGGCTTCCAGAAGTTCCATCAGCTGAAAAAATTGATTTAGATGATTTTGAAAACATTAAAGGAATATTTTAAATAAAATGTATATTTTAACTTTCTTTAGAAATACTATTTTTAGGAGAAAATGGTATGAAAAAGAAAGTTTTTTTTATTTTAACAATTATTTTAATTTTATTAATTTCATGGGCAGGATTCACATATGCTACCTCTAGAAGAGGCTCAAGTGGTAGTGAGGTTAGAAAAATTCAAACTAAACTAAAACAATGGGGGTATTATAAAGGTAGTGTAGATGGTGTTTATGGAAGTAAGACAGAAGCTGCTGTTAAAAGTTTTCAAAGAAAGAATGGATTAACTGCTGATGGAATTGCAGGAGCTAAGACTTTGGCTGCTATGGGTATTTCATCAGGTTCGTCATCTTCAGGAAGTAGTAGCAATGATTTGAATTTATTGAGTAAAGCTGTTTATTCGGAGGCTAGAGGAGAACCATATACTGGACAGGTGGCTGTGGCAGCTGTTGTTCTTAATAGGGTATCTAGTTCATCTTTTCCAAATTCAATTGCTGGGGTTATATATCAATCCGGAGCTTTTGATGCAGTTTCTGACGGACAGATTAATTTGACGCCTGATTCTACAGCAAGAAAGGCTGCTCAAGATGCAATTAATGGTTGGGATCCAACATATGGTTGTATTTATTATTTTAATCCTAGTACTGCTACTAGTAAATGGATTTGGTCTAGAAAACAAGTTGTTACTATTGGAAAGCATATTTTTTGTAAATAATAATTTAGGATTAAGTATAGTAAAAATAATAGGAAATTAAATCTTTAATTTAATAACTGAGACTGTAACAAGCAAAGCTTTACAGTCTCAGTTTATTCAACCTCTTTAAAATTGATTTCTGATTCTTTATATTCTTCTGGTTTTAATCCTACATGTGAATTCATATATTCTAGTAAAAGTATTAGTATTATAAATGATGTAGCTCCTATTATAATACAGGCATTTGATGTGTTTGTAAAAGTTAGTAATCCTGCACCTAAAAACGATACAAGGCTTGCTATAATTCCTTCTATAATGTTACTAGCGGTCAGAATTTTTATTCTCATTGAACTTGAAGAAAAGCTTCCAAGATATTGTTTTATTAATGTATAATAAGGACCTTTTATAAAAAATTGTACTAATAGCATAGCTACTACTATGATGAGCATTGTTAAATAGTGTATGTTTAATGATACTACTAATCCGGAAATTATTATTGAAAAGGCATAATATAAACCCAAATATGTTAGAGATTTATTTTTTAATTTCTTATTTATTTGAGGAGACAAAATTGATCCTATTCCTGAAGCTATACCTAATAGTGCAAAAATAATTCCAATATCCTGTGATGTCATTCCAATATCATCTAAAAGGCTTCTTCTATAAGTTATTAAAAGATAAATAATTGAGTAAAAAATAGCATTAAAATAAATAAGTGATTTTAATCTTTTAGATGAGAAAATAAATTTAAATGCATTTTTTAAATTTCTTATATATTGTTTTAAGCTTGAAATAGAATTTTCATATTTATTATGTGATTCATCGGGATTATTAATATCCTCAGGTACTTCAGAAAAGAAATGACAAATAAAAAATGAAGCAAGTGCACATATTAAGCACATTATAATTGGAATATTTGGATTTATAATATATAAAAATCCAGAAGCAATACATGTGATAGCATCAAAAATATAAAATAAAGCAGAACTTCTGCCTTCAATTTTTGAAAATGATTTTGATTTATTTTTATTAGGTGGAAGAGAATCATAAAGTACGTTTGATTCACATAAACTTTTTAAAACAAAACCAAATGCCATAAAAGCATTTGAAATGATTAAAAGGTATGTACTTTTGCAACCTAATATAAATAATACATAAATTGCTACTGATGCGTTTCCGATAATTAGAGATGTTCTTTTACCAAATTTTGATGTAATTATTGATAAAGGAATTTGAAAAACTATTTTAAAAATTGGATAAAAAGCATCAGCGAAAATAATTTCTGCTGCAGAAAGACCATGATAGCTGTTTAAATATAAAAAAGAGATTGCATAGTAAAATAGCAAGTCCCAAGAAAATATTTTATATAAATAATATAATTTCAAATTTTTATTTCTATTTTTTTGAATTATTTTTTCTTCTTTTGTCATTTGTGCCTCCTGAAAATAAGTATAACAATAAAATATTTTATTATCAAGAAAAATTGACAAAGTTCGAACATATTGGTAAGATTATTATGATTAGGGAGGATAACAAAATATGAATATTTATCCTAGTCTTTATTTAGACAGTGTAAAAAATATTAGTGCTACTTTACTAAAGAAGAATAAATTAAGTGGTTTGATTTTAGATGTAGATAATACTTTAATTGATTATGATAGAAATTTATTAGATGGCGCAGAAAAGTGGTGTGATGAAATAAAGCAAGATGGTATAAAATGCATTATAGTATCTAATAGTCATAAAAAAGAGAAAATAGAGAAAGTAGCTAAAGCTTTAGATATAGATTATATTATGTTTGCCAAAAAACCATTTAAATCAGGCTTTAAAAAGGCTTTAGAAAGATTAGAACTAAAGCCAGAAGAAGTTGCTGTTGTGGGTGATCAGTTATTTACAGATATTATAGGAGCAAGAAGAATGAAGATGTTTCCTATTTTAGTAAAACCTGTAGGGAAAAAAGATATATTTATTACAAAAGTTAAAAGACCTATAGAAAATGCATTTATTAAAAAATACTTAAAAGAGAAAGGTAAAATTTAAAATGTATTTTAATAATATACATATTATTATATATTTAATTGTTGGATTAATTGGCTGTATTGTAGGACAAGTTTTGGGTTTAATAAACAAAAGATTGGAAAATCATGAGAGAATATTAGAAAAAGGTTCTTTAAAAAAATTTAAAAAAGAATTTAAAGCACATTATGGACTAATGACTATAATGTTTATATTATATATAGTGCTTTTATATGTTTGCAAAATGGATTTAGAATTATGGTATGCAAATATAAAAAATTTAAGCTATTTTCTACTATTACCATTATTAATATCAGCTTTTGTTATTGATTGGAGAAAACAAATAATTCCTAACAGATTAGTTCTTACTATTTTTGAAATAGGTTTGTTAGTTACATTCTTTGAGGGAGTAAGTAGTCCTACAGGAATGTCATTGGCTCTTAATCGTTTAGAAGGAATGGTAGTTGGTGCTATAATATTTGGAATGATAACATTGTTAGGAGGCTTAATTGCAGGAAAAGAAGCTATGGGGATGGGTGATGTAAAACTCATGGGAGCATTGGGACTTTTCTTTGGAATGAAGAATATTATAATGATTTCAATTTTGTCTTTCTTAATTGGTGCAATTGCTAGTATATTTTTATTAGTATTTAAAATTAAGAAAACAGACGAATATATACCTTTTGGACCATTTATAGTTATTTCAGCGATTGCTTGTATTATGCTTCCAGAAGATGTTCTTTTTACAAGTTTATGGTTTGTATTTTCTGGTGAATGGTTTATAAAATATATAAGAAAATAAAAAAGGAGGTACTATTATGAATATAAAGATTAAATGGCTTAGGGATAAACTAAGAACACAAAATTTACAAGGCATGATAGTATCAAATCCAGTTAATGTAAAGTATTTGACAGGTATTGATGCAGAAGGTGAATTATTAATTACTTTAAGAGAAAATATTTTTTTAACTGATAGTAGGTATGTTGAAGCAGTTAATACTATTTTAACTATTGAAGATGAGATTCTAGTAAATGATAAGAAAAATTTAAATAGAGATGATTATTCAGCATTTTTTATGTTTTGTGAGAATGTTGGATTTGAAGAGAACTTTGTTACATATGCTGAGTATAAGGAATTATTACAAAAGTATAGAGTAAATTTAATGGAAACAGAAAATATTGTGGAATCCCAAAGAGTTATAAAAGAGGAGAAAGAAATTCAATATATTGAAAGAGCATGTGATATTACTGACAAGTGCTTTGAATATTTAAAAGAATTTATAAAAATAGGAATGACAGAAAAAGAAATTGCTTTTGAGATAGAAAGATTTTATAAAACAAATGGAGCTGATGATGTTTCATTTGCACCTATAGTTGCCTCTGGACATAATTCTTCTATGCCACATGCAATACCAGGGAATAGAAAAATCAAAGACGGTGACTTGATATTAATTGATATGGGATGTAAATATAAAGGATATTGTTCTGATATGACAAGAATGATATTTGTTAATTATATTGAAGATGAATATAAAGATGCTTATGATATTTGTCTTAAAAATAATGAAATGGTTGAAAAAGAACTTAAAGATGGAAAAAATATGAAAACAATTGCTCAAAATTCTAATAATGATTTAAAAGCAAATGGTTATATTCCATTACATTCAGTAGGACATGGTGTTGGTTTGGACATACACGAAAAACCATTTTTTAGCATAACATATGATCAACAGCTTAAAGAAAATATGGTTGTTACAGTTGAACCAGGAGTATATAAGACAGGTCAATTTGGAATAAGAATAGAAGATACCGTATTAATAGGAAAGATGAATATGACTATATTAACAAAATCTTCAAAAGAACCAACAATTATTAATGTATAATGAGGAAAAAAATGGATTCTAAAAGAAATAAAATTTTAAATATATCAATTATTATAATTGGAACAATCTTTTTGCTTTTATCGGCATTTCATACCAATATATGGTTTGATGAAAGTTATTCAGTTTCTATAGCTAATCATAATTTTGCTGAGATATGGAAAATTAGCAGTTATGATGTTCATCCAATTTTTTATTATTGGATATTACGAATAATTAATTTAATATTTGGAATGAATGTATATACATATAGATTATTTTCTGTACTATGTATAACACTTACAGGTATACTAGGATACACACATATAAGAAAAGATTTTGGAGAGAGAGTTGGAATACTATTTTCGTATTTAACCTTTTTTCTTCCAGCAATTTGTATATATGCTGTTGAAATTAGAATGTATGCTTTAGCTTTATATTTAGCTACTATTTTAGGAATATATGCATATAGAATTGTAACTAAAGAATTTTCAAAAAAGAATTGGATTATTTTTGCGATATCTAGTTTGTGCTTAGCATATACACATTATTATGGATTAATAACTGCAGGGATTGTAAATTTAGTTTTATTTATTTACATATTAATAAAGAAAAAAGAAGATAAAAGATATATTAAAAGTTTTATAATTCAGGCAATTATTGAAGTTGTTTTATATTTGCCTTGGATAGTACCATTTTTATATAGAAGTTTGAAATCTAGTGGAGGCTTTTGGATTAAAATAACATTTCCTAATACTCTTATGGAACTTTTGAATTTTCAATATAATGGAACACTAGGAGATCCTTTTACTAAAAAGGCTATTATAGCATTGGCTTTTGCAGTTGTTTTATATGGATACATAATTATAAAAGAAATACTACAAGTTAGAAAAGAAAAAAGAAAGTTATTTAATGCAGGCGAATTAGCTATTTTAATATATTTATTGGTAATACTTGGTGCATGGATTCTTTCTAAGAAAACGGAAATACTATATAGTAGATATCTTTTAGTTATAACTGGATTTTTAATTTTTGAATTAGCATACTTTTTATCTAAAGAAAAAGTAGTAGTTATGGCAATAATTATAGTGTTTTTAACAGGAATGTCTGTATATAATGAATATCATTTAGTAAGAGAAAATTATGCAAGTAGTAATTTAGAAGCAATCAATTATATGAAGGAAAATATACAAGATGGGGATATTATAATTTATAATAGAATTAATATGGCAATACTTAATACTTATTTTCCGGATAATACACAATATTTTTTGAATTTCGGACATTGGGGAATTCATGAAGCATATAAAGCATATGCACCATCAATGAAAATTGTTGAAGATTGGAATTTTCTAAATGATTTTTACGGAAGAATATGGATTATGGATTCTGAAGATAGTACTTATGTATATGATAACATTGATAAAAACATTGTAGAAACAGTTGGAGAATGCAAACATTTTGAAGCAGCTTACCATGGTTATAAATATGATATAACTTTAGTAGAGAAAAAGTAAAGTATGTAATATGATTTAAATAAATATAAGGGAGAAAAAAATGAAAGTATATAACAAAATAATAAACAAGTTAAATAAGTTTATTACATTAAAAAATATATTATTAGTAATTATCATTATAACAATATTATTAATGATTCCAATTTTGCGTGTTTCTTTTTATACGCATCCTTCAGCTGATGATTATAGTTATGGAATAAATACTGCAAATGTTATAAAAAATGAAGGAATAATGGAAGTGTTTAAGGGAACTATAAAAACTTTGAATGAATTTTATTCTACTTGGCAAGGAACGTATAGTGCTATAATTTTATTTTCACTGAATCCAAGTGTTTTTGGAAATAACATGTACTTTTTAACTACTTTTATAATTATAGGTTTATTATTTATAGCTATGTATTATTTTCTAAAGCAAATTATTAATAAGTTTTTAAAGTGTGATAAAAAGATTTTTTGGATATGTTTATTAGCGCTATTTCTTCTTTTTATTGAGACTATGCCTGATAAATGTCAAGGATTATTTTGGTGGAATGGTGCAAGTTTTTATATGATTTTTTTAGCATTAGAATTTTTAGAATGGGGCTTGCTAGTTAAAAGATATTTTTTAGGAGAAAAAACAAAATTAAATTATGTTTTGTTAAGTATCTTAATTGCAATAATAGGTGGTGGAAACTATGTAACTGCATTACAACAAATAATAATATTGGCTTTAATTAATATATATACATTAAAAAATAAAGACAAAAGTGCTATTTGCTTGTTTTTAATTGCAGGTTTAAGTTTAGGAATTAGTGCAATGGCACCAGGAAATGCTACAAGACAGGCTATGTTACCTAAAATGAATCCAGTAAAAGCAATTATATTATCTTTTGCATGGGGATTATATAAAGCATATATTTGGATGACTCCGTTAAATTTTGAAGTATTATTATTGGTGACTTTAATGTTATTCCAGACATATAAAAATGCAAAAATAAAATTTAATCATCCTATAATAGTAGCATTATTTGCTTTTTGTATTTTTTCTGCAGAATTTACGCCAACTTTATATGCGCAATCTTCTATTGGAGAGGGAAGAATGCATAATATTATGTATATTTCATATTTGATATTTAGCTTAATAACGTTATATTACATAATAGGTAGTATAAGAAATAAGCTTATTTCTACAGGCATTTTTTCAAAAGATGCAGATAAGTTGGCAATGGATTTAATAAAAAATAATTTAGTTTTAATTGTAATTGTTATTTCTGGAACAATGATATTGAGCATTTTTATAAATAGAGCTGAAATGACATCATATTCGACAAATCAAATATTAAAAAATGGAATGGCTCAAAAGTATGACGAAGAATGTAAAGAAAGAATAAAAATATTAGAAAATAAAGATATTAAGGAAGTTGAATTTAAAGAACTTACAGTACATCCATATCCTATATTTAATAATGAATTTGATCCATGGATTGAAAGTTGGAAAAACTTGCCGGCGGCAAAGATATATAATAAAGATTATATAGTATTAGTGAAAGAATGATATATAATGGCAAATACTTGATTTTGTGCATAAAATATAGTATTATAGTAGAAGATTTAAAATAAGAGAAAATTTAAGGAGGAATAAATATGGCAGAAGTATATATGGCAGGAGATTTAAGAAATGGAACTACTTTTGAAATGGAGGGTTCTGTATATAAAGTTGTTGAATTCCAACATGTAAAACCTGGTAAAGGAGCTGCTTTTGTTAGAACAAAATTAAAAAATGTAATTAATGGATCTGTTTTAGAAAAAACTTTTAATCCATCTGAAAAATTACAAGGGGCTGAAATTGAAAAAAGAGATATGCAATATCTTTATAGTGATGAAGATTTATATTATTTTATGGATAATGAAACATATGAGCAAATACCACTTAATAAAGAACAAATAGGAGATGCTTTAAAGTTTATTAAAGAAAATATGAGTTGTAAAATACTTTCTTTTAAAGGAAATGTATTTGCAGTTGAGCCACCTATGTTTGTTGAATTAGAAGTTACATACACTGAACCAGGATTTAGTGGAAACACAACAACTACTTCTGGAAAACCAGCTACACTTGAAAACGGATATGAAATATCTGTACCTTTATTTATAAATATTGGTGATGTTATAAGAATTGATACTAGAACTGGTGAGTACATGGAAAGAATTTAATCAAAAGGAGACTTTAAGTTAGTGTCAAATTTAGAAGAGCAATACCAAAAGATGATTGAAACTTTAGAAAAATCTATTAAGGATAAGGAAAAGTTAGAAAAGGCTAAAGAACAATTGGATGATATAGTATCTATTGTTGTTGAAGATTGTGAACATATTTTAGATAAATATGATGAAAAAGTTCAACTTATAGAGAGTAAGAATTCAGAAAACGAAATGAGAATTGCTATATTAGAAGAAAAAGTTAAGTATTTTGAAAAAATGGTTGAATTGGATGATTATGATTTCTTCATTACTTGTCCTTATTGTGGTTTTGAATTTCAAACTGACTATGATGATGAAGTTGAAACTGTGAATTGTCCAGAATGCGGAAAAGCTTTTGATGTAGATTGGGATGATGAGGAGAATGATGAAGAGTCAGATGAAAAATAAATTAGAGGATTGACGGCTATGCCGTCTTTTTTTATGCTTAAGTGCAGATGTGGCCCAGTAGTAGCACCGATTTGTTGGATTACCGTGCGGAATCTTTATAAGGATTATTGATAATGTCGAATATATTTTTAGGACCTACATATGCAATAATAGAATTTTGTATTACATAATCTCCTATATTAAAAATAAAATTAGGTGATATATGAGAATAAGATGCTGTTATATTTTGATTTTGGATAGTAACGGTATATCCATTAGCACCGATTAAATCCTGTATAAATTACCTTACCAGAAAAACAAGAATATATAGGTGTGTTTTGCGATGCTGCTATATCAATACCATAATGATAGCTTGAAGCACCAGAAGTTGGAGATTTTCTAGGTCCAAAATAGCAAGTTATATTTTTATTATTTGGGAGAGGCCAAGTAAAATAGGAAGTGGTTGAAAGTTGACTAGATTCAATAGGTAACATGGAAACAAAAATTGTATATAAAATTAATGTGAATGATAAAAAAATAAATGATTTAAAAAAAGAGCTATACATGAAATTTCCTTTCTGGTATAGCCCTTTTATTTATTGGCAGGAGTACTAGGATTCGAACCCAGACAAGCGGTTTTGGAGACCGATGTGCTACCATTAACACTATACTCCTAAATTGAAATTTTACTTATTATACATAAATTTTGAGTTAAAATCAAGAGAGATTTATAATATTTTGTAAATATTGGTATTGATCTTTTTATGTTGATATTTATTTTTTTGTTTAGTATAATTAATTATAGTACAAAGGAGTGAAAAATATGAGAAAAGTTGTGTTAATTTTATTTGTTATTTTATTATGTATGACCTTAAGTATTAATATTAGTTATGCATTAAATTCTGAAGAAATACAATTAAATGATGAAGAATCGGAGCGTGTAGATAGAGATATACAAGATTTAGAAACTGTAAGAGAAGATGGTGATAGAAAAGATTTAATTCAAGACAATGCTATTGAAGTAGAAGAAGTAATATCTAAAAATGATTTTGGAAATAAAGAAAATGCCATGTCAGTACAGGATGAGTCTGCGAATGAAAAAGATGATGAGATAGTTAATAAAAATACTACAGCAAATCGTGTTCAAAAAGATATAATAGAGATTAATAATGGTTGGTATTTTGTGGTAAATGGTAATATTGATTATTCTTTTACTGGTATAGCTTCTAATAGATATGGAAGATGGTATGTAAAGAATGGAAAAGTAGGATTTGATTATACTGGTACATATATAGATACTACAGGAAAATATGTAATAGAAGAAAGTAGAATAATAGATACAACTGATTTAATGCAAGTAGATGGAGAATGGGTAAGAGTTGTAAACGGAAGAGTAGATTATGATTATACAGGGATAATGAAAAATAAATATGCAACATGGTATGTAATAAATGGAAAAGTAGATTTTGATTATACTGGAACATATTATGAAGGAGAGAATGCATATATAATAGAAGAAAATACTGTATATAGAATTTTACCTAAAGATACAACAAAAGTAGTAGAAGTAAAAAAGAATGAATGGCGAATGCTTATAAATGGAAAAGTAGATTATCATTATACTGGTTTAGGTGAAAATGAATATGCATTATGGTATGTAAAAGATGGTGGGATAGATTTTAAGTTTTCAGCTGAAAATTTTAATATAGAAGGAAATATATATAATATTATTGAAAATGAAGTATGTGAAGTTATTAGTAAAGTGGGATATCCAGCTACTATGTTTGTATCAGGACCAAATCAAAATATAAAATATTTATCTGATGCAATTTCTTTAGAAGGATGGGCTTTGTCATTAGAAAAGAATGATAAGATATTAATATATGTTGATGGAAGATATGTTGGACAGGCTATCAGAGAACAAAATGATGAAGCATTTAATAACGAACAAAATAATGAATTTGGAGGAAAAGGTTCAACACCATTACCAGGCTTTTATTTTAATTTATCAAATTTAAGATTACAAGTTGGAAATCATAAGATTAGAATAGTTAATGTTGCAAGTGATGGTAAGACAATAATGCAATCTAGAGAAGTACATTTTAATGTATTTGCTATGACTAAATCAAAAGGAATTGATGTTTCTAATCATCAAGGAATAATAGATTGGAATGCAGTAAAAAACAGTGGTGTTACATTTGCTATTATAAAAATAGGAGAATATTGGCCTAATGCTAAAAAAGTTTTATATGATAAATATTTTGAAAGAAATTATTCAGAATGTAAAAGATTGGGAATTGCTGTTGGAGGATATGTGTATACATATGCTTTTAATTCAGAAGAAGCAACTTTAGATGCTGAGGTATGTTTAGATAGAATTAGAGGAAAGAGATTTGATTTACCAATATATTATGATATAGAGGATCCTTCTATAGTTAGAGCAGTAGAAAGTGGTGAAACAAATGCAAATATGCTTACTGATGCGGTTCTTACATTTTGTAATATATTAAAAAATGCTGGATATCAAAGCGGAGTTTATACATATTTGAGCTTTTTTGAAAGATTTTTAAATGCACCATTATTAGAAAAATATTGTTCGATTTGGGTAGCACAATGGGGAAATAAAAATGATTATAAAGGAAAATATGATTTTTGGCAATATTCAAGTGATGGTTATGTTCCAGGAATTGACGGAAGAGTAGATTTAGATTGGTATTATCCAAAAAAATAAGTGATCATATAGAAATAATAAAAGTTAGAGTTGTTAAACTCTAACTTTTTTATCGTGTTCAATTAATTTTTGAACTATTTGAATTGCATTAGTTGCAGCACCTTTACGGATATTATCTGCAACTACCCAAATATTTAATCCTGACACAATTGATTCATCTCTACGTATTCTACCAACAAATACTTCATTATGTTCAGTTGCATTTGTTGCTAATGGATATGTGTTAGTAGTTGGGTTATCTTGAATAATAATTCCAGGATAATTTTCTAAAGTTTTGTAAACATCTTTTATATCAAAATTTTTTTCAAATTCAATATTAATAGATTCACTATGTGAATTTAAAACTGGAACTCTAACTGTTGTTGCTGTTACTTTTAAATCAGGTTTTTCTAAAATCTTTCTAGTTTCATTTATCATTTTCATTTCTTCTTTTGTATATCCATTTTCTAAAAAGATATCAATATGAGGAAGACAATTATTATAAATAGGGTGTGGCCATTTTTTTGGTTCTAATCCTTTTTGAGTATTATAAAAATCATCAACGGCAGCTTTTCCACCACCAGAAACTGCTTGATAAGTAGAGTAAACTATTCTTTTAATAGTATATTTTTCATCTAATGCTTTTAAAGGAATTACAGCCTGAATAGTAGAACAATTTGGATTTGCAATTATTCCATTGTTTTTTAAGGCTGCGTGTATATTTACTTCTGGTACAACTAAAGGAACGTCTGGATCCATTCTAAAAGCACTACTATTATCAACAACAATACATCCTTTAGATGCAGCAATAGGAGAGAAATGTTTTGAAGTATCTCCACCTGCTGAAAATATTGCAAAGTCAAATCCTTCGTCAAAAGAATCTTCTTTTAATTCACGGGTTATATATTCTTTTCCCATAAATGTTATTTTTTGGCCAGCAGATCTGCTAGAACAAAAAAAGGCGTATTCAGAAATAGGTAGGTTAAATTCTTCTAATACTTCGAGAGCTTTTCTACCAACCAATCCTGTAGCACCTACTAATGCTAATTTATATTTTTTCATTTTAAATACCTCACTTTTAAAGTGATAAAGAGAGAAAAATATAATTATATTTTTCTATTTTAATATTATATGATAAATAGCTTAAAAACGCAATTTAAAATTATAATACTTAAAAAATAAATGATTTGACTATTGATATAGTGTGTAATATAATAAGAAAAAATTTAAAGATTCATAGATAAGGAGTAAATAATTTTAAATGGCTAAAGTCAGTATAATAGTTCCAATATATAATGTTGAGCAATATTTAAAAAAATGTTTAGATAGCTTAATAAATCAAACATTTAAAGATATAGAGATACTAGCAATAAGTGATGGTTCTCCAGATAATAGTATATCTATAATGAAAGAATATTCAAAAAAAGATGCTAGAGTGAAGAGTATTGAAAAAGAAAATGGAGGATATGGTTCTGTTTTAGAATATGCTATTGCTAATATAAGTACGCCATATTTTTTAATTTGTGATCCAGATGATTGGTTAGCAGAAGATGCAATTGAAAAATTGTACAATGCTGCAGAAAATAATAATGTTGATTTCGTAAGGTCTGCATATTATAGGGTTTTTTCTAATGATGGAGAACAAGAATATGATTTAGGAAACATATATAAAAATATATTTGATCCAGAAATAAATAAAATTTATGAAAATGATTTAATGAAATTTTTATTTATGTCAGAAAGTCCTCATGCAAAATTATTTAAGACAAAGTTGGCAAAAGATATTAAATTTCCTCATAAAGTAAGTTTTACAGATGGAGTTTTATATAAATTATATGTTGCTAAAATGAAAAGTGCTTATATTTTGGAAGATGGATTAGCTTTTTATTTGATAGATAGAGAAGGAAATACAGTTACTGATGTTAAGCCTAAAATAGCAGATCAACATTGTTGTATTTTTGATTCTATAATGGAACAATATAAAAATTATGAAAATAAAGAAGATTTATTTTATTATAGAATGTTTTTACAATGTGAATTTGTTAATTCGGAAATTTCTAAAATAAAAGATAGAAAAGCATATAAAGAAAAAAGAAGACTATTATATTCTATGTATAAAAAATGTAGAAAATATAAGAAAGAAATTTATAATTGTTTTATATATGAGAAAAAAAAGAAAGTTTTGGCATACAAATTGTTGTTAAATCCAATTACTTCAAAATTAGCATTTATATATTTTTCAGATAAAGTATGGAAACAGAAAAATAAATAGGAGAGATATTTATGAAAAAGTATGATTATTTAATAGTAGGAACAGGATTATTTGGTGCGATATTTGCGTATGAAGCTAATAAAAGAGGAAAAAAATGTTTGGTAATTGAAAAAAGATCACATATAGCTGGTAATATTTATACAGAAGAGATTGAAGGAATACAAGTTCATAAATATGGAGCTCATATTTTCCATACAAGCAACAAAGAGGTATGGGATTATATTAATCAATTTTCTGAATTTAATAGATATACTAATAGTCCTATAGCTAGATATAAAGACGAAGTTTATAATATGCCTTTTAATATGAATACATTTAATAAATTATGGGAAGTTTTTACACCTGATGAAGCAAAACAAAAGATAAATCAAGAATTAGAAGAAGCTAAGATTGATGAACCAAAGAATCTAGAAGAGCAGGCTATTAAATTAGTTGGAAAAACTATTTATGAAAAATTGGTTAAAGGATATACAGAAAAACAGTGGGGGCAAAAAGCTACCGAATTACCTTCTTTTATTATAAAAAGATTACCTGTTAGATTTACATATGATAATAATTATTTTAATGATAAATATCAAGGAATTCCAGTAGGAGGATATACACAAATTATTGAAAAGATGTTATCAGGAATAGAAGTCAAATTAAATTATGATTATTTCGAACATAAAGTTGAATTAGAAAATATAGCACAAGAAACTGTTTTTACAGGGCCAATTGATAAATTTTATGATTATCAATTTGGAGAACTTGAATATAGAAGTTTAAGATTTGAGACAGAAATATTAGAAAAAGAAAATTACCAAGGAAATGCTGTAGTTAATTATACTGAGTATGAAGTTCCCTACACTAGAATTATTGAACATAAGCATTTTGAATATGGTAATCAACCTAAAACAGTTATTACAAAAGAATATCCAGATTCTTGGAACAAAAATAAAGAAGCATATTATCCAATTAATAATGAAAAGAATAATTTGCTTTATGAAAAATATAGAGAGTTATCTAAAAAAGATTCAAATATTATATTTGGAGGAAGATTAGGTCAATATAAATATTTTGATATGCATATAGTTATAGAAGAAGCCTTAAAGTGTGTACAGGAGAAAATAAGATAATGAATATTTGCCAAAAAGAACATAAAAATAGAATAGAATATTTTGATTTAGCTAAAACTATTTCTATTTTTTGTGTTATTTTGTGTCATTGTGTTGAGCAAATATATTATTCTAATCAATCTGCATACTATGATTCTTCTAATTTTTCTAAAATATTTTCTACAATATGTTTCGTCATTGGAAGATGTGGTGTACCGTTTTTTTTATTTGTTTCTGGTTCATTATTAATAAATAAAAAAATTGATACATTTGAAGAATATAAAAAATTTATTAAAAAAAATTTTTTAAGGTTATTATTGACAACTGAAATTTGGTTAATTATTTACAATATATTTCTATCTTTGATGAAAGTTAAAACTTTTAATTTACTGTATTTAATAGAAAATATGTTCTTTTTAAAAACATTACCGTTGATGAATATATGGTATATGCCTATGATATTAGGAGTTTATCTTGTAATCCCTCTTGTATCTAAAGCAATTAAATCTTTTGATAGTAATAAAGTTTTAATTTTTGTTGGTATACTTAGCTTTATAACCAATATGTTGATACCAACAATAAATGTATTATTTTCTAAAATGAATATTGATACTGTATATTTATATGGATATGTTGAATTTTTAGGAGGTTTTGTTGGAATATATTTGATAACGGGTTATTTATTAAATAATGAAATATTAAAAAAAATATCTAATGTTTTATTAATAAGTATAAGTATTATTAGTTTTATAGTTTGCATGATATGGAATAATATTAGTTTAACTTATTATTGGAAGTATCTTCATTATGATTGTATATTTTTATATGTGTTGACAGTTTGTTTATTTGAGCTTTTTAGAAGAATAAATTTTAACAAAGCAGTAAATTGTATTAGAAAGTTAATTGATTATATTTCTAGATATAGTCTGGCTATATATTTTATTCATATAATTTTTATAATGTTAATAGGAAAGTATTTAGTATTATATCAAATTCCAGCAATTTTAAAATTTGTATTGCTGAATGTTTTCACAGTAATATGTTCTTTTGGATTGGCTTGGATTATATCTAAAATACAATTATTAAAAAAGTTGTTATTATGTATTAAGTAAATGGAGGAAAAAATGTCAATAAAAGAGCAATTAAAAAAGAATAAAGTAATTTTTAAAATTTGGAATGCGATAAACGAAAAAAGATTATTAAAAATAGAAGATGAAAAAACTAAAGGAGAATATACATTTATTAATAGAGGGAATGATAGTGATAAACTTTGTATAGTTCTTGCTGGTTATAAAGAATTTTTATGGGATAATGTTTTTTTAAGACTAAAAAAGTATTGTCCAAAAGATGTAGATATATGCATTATATCTTCTGGATTATATAGTGAAAAATTGTCTGAGATATGTGAAAAAAATAATTGGTCATATTTAAGTGTAAAAAGAAATCAAGTTAGCTTAACTCAAAATATTGCTATTAATTTGCATAAGAATGCAAAATTTATATATAAGATAGATGAAGATATTTTTATTACGAAAGATTTCTTTAGTCAATTAATGGATACATATAATAGAGTATTAGAGGAGAAAAAATATAAACCAGGATTTGTGGCACCATTAATAAATATAAATGGGTACTGTTATAGAAGATTATTAGAAAAATTAAATTTATTAGAAAAATTTGAAAAAAAATTTGGAAATGCTTGGTATGACGCATGTACAGATCAGAAAATAATAAAAGATAGTGAGGTTGCTAAATATTTTTGGGGAGATACAGAAAAAATATTTAGAGATATAGATGAGCTTTCAGCTAGGTTTAATAAAGAAGAATTTAATTATTCTATTTGCCCAATAAGATTTAGTATAGGTGCGATATTATTTCCAAGGGAAACATGGGAGAAAATGAATAAATTTTCGATAAGCGACATGCCAGGTTTGGGAATGGATGAAACTGAAATATGTGCATATACAATTACTGAGAGTAGACCTATTATTGTTTCAGAGAATGTTTTAGTGGGACATTTTTCATATGGACCGCAAACTAATGCGATGAAAGATTATTATGAGCAAAATATAGATGTTTTTAAATATGGAGAGGAATAATAAACTAATGAACAATAAAAGTATATCTAGAAATTATATATATAACTTATTTTATCAGATTTTAGTAATAGTTTTACCATTAGTAACAACTCCATATTTATCTAGAACTTTAGGTGCAGAAGCAATAGGGATTTATAGTTATACATTATCTATTGCTACATATTTTGTTCTATTTGGTTCTTTAGGTGTATCAATGTATGGACAAAGGGAAATAGCATATTTGCAAGATGATAAAAAGAAAAGAACCATAGTTTTTGGGGAAATATTATTGATGAGATTTATAACTATGGGGATTTCCCTTATAATTTTTGGATTAACATATGTTAGATCAAATCAATATAGAATGTATTATACAATATTAACGATAGAACTTATTAGTCAAGCTTTAGATATTAGCTGGTTTTTTCAGGGGATGGAGGAATTTAAGAAAACAGTTGTAAGAAATTCTATTGTTAAGATTATTTTTGTAATATCAATATTTGTTTTTATAAAGTCGCCTGCAGATTTATTTAAATATATTCTTATAGCAACTTTAGCAAATTTGATTGGAAATTTATCTTTATGGATGTATTTAAGGAAATTTTTAGATAAAATAAAGTTATCAGAGTTAAACATATTAAAACATATTAAACCTGCTATTTCATTGTTTATACCTCAAATAGCTATACAAGTATATACTGTTCTAGACAGAACAATGATTGGAAAAATCTGGGGTGAAAAATCAGAGGTAGGATATTATGAACAAGCTCAAAAAATTATAAGACTATTACTTACTATAGTTACATCTTTAGGAGCTGTTATGGTGCCAAGAATGGCTAATACATATGCTAAAGGAGATAAAGAACAATTTAAAAAGTATTTGTTTAGATCTTTTAATTTTACTTTTTTATTAGCTTTTCCTGTTATGGCGGGGATAATTTTAGTTTCTAAGGAATTTGTACCTATTTTTTTTGGTAAAGGTTATGAAAAGGTAGCTATTTTAATACCAGTAATTTCACCGATAGTAGTTTTTATAGCTATAAGTAATATTTTAGGTTATCAAATTTTATTACCTACTAAAAAGCAAAAAGAGTATACAATTTCAGTAACAGTCGGTGCAATAATTAATTTTATATTTAATCTAATATTTATCTGGAAATTTGGAGCAGTTGGGGCATCAATAAGTACTGTATTAGCTGAATTTTCTGTTTCTGCAATTCAAATTTTTTATGCAAGAGATATATTTAGAATTAGAGATATGATAAAATGTATCAAAAATAATTTTATAGCTACAATGGTTATGGTAATTATAACATATGGAATTAATTATTTATTAGGAGTTACAGGGGTATTATCTGTAACTATTCAGATATTTATAGGAATGGTTACATATGGAATTTCTTTGCTTTTATTAAAAGACGAATTTGTGTTTTATTTAAAAGATAGGTTAGTGAATATGGTTAAAGCAAGAATGTTGCATTAATTGAAAGGAGTTACTATGGTAAACTTGAGTTGTATAGTTCCGATTTACAATTCTGAGAAATATTTAAGTAAATGTTTAGATTCATTGACAAATCAAACTATGAAAAATTATGAAGTTATATTAGTTGATGATGGAAGTACAGATAACTCTAAAAAAATAGTAGATGAGTATATAAAATTATATCCAGATAAATTTAAATACTTTTATCAGAAAAATATGGGACAAGCATCAGCGAGAAACTTGGGCTTAAAAAAGGCAGAAGGAGAATACATTTTCTTTGTAGATAGTGATGATTACTTAGAGCTAGATGCTTGTCAAAAAGTGTACGAGTGTGCCAATGAAAATGATTATGATATTCTTTCATTTGAATTAGAAGAAGAACTAGAAGATGGTACTAAAAAATCAAGTAATTATTATAAATTTACGGATGTTTCCGATGACAAGAAATATATTTTATGTGAAACATCTTCGGTTAATAAAATAATAAGAAAGAGTATACTAATTGAAAATAATTTACAGTTTGTAGAGAATTATATTTATGAGGATTTAGAATTAATTCCTAGATTAATTTTATATACAAAGAAGGTATGTTTTATAGAAGATAAATTATATCATTATGTAATTCATAATAATTCTACGATGAGGCAAAAAGAATATAATTCAAAATTACAAAATATTTTTTTTGTTATGAATTCTTTAAAAAATAGTTTAGAAAATACTGAATATAAAGAGGAATTAGAATATTTATACATAGAGCATCTTTTGCATGGAGCTGTTTTAAGATACTTAGATTATGAAGAAGGATATTCAGAAATAATTAAGATTTCAGAAATTATGAGAAAAAACTTTCCAAAATGGAAGAAAAATAAATATTTTCAAATACAGAATATTAAATATAAAATTTTTTGTATTTTAGCATATAGCAAGAAAATTAATTTGTTAAAAAGGATTTTAAAAAAATAGAGGTATATTTTGAAAAAGAGCGTATTATTTGTTGTAGATAATTTAAAAATGGGTGGTGTAACCAAAGTATTAGCAAATTTGTTAAATAAGTTAGATTATTCAAAATATGATGTAGAACTTTTAGTTTTACATTATTATGAAGATATGAAAATTAATTATCCAGAAACAGTTAACTTGTTAATTGCAGGAACTGAATTGAGTTTAGTTGATGAAAGTATAACTAAATTATTGAAAGAAAAAAATGTAGTTAAAATCATGAAAAAGATGTTATTTGCTTTTTCAATAAAAACAGGATTTATAAAGAAAAAAATACTAAAAGATAGAAATAGGACTTTGAAAAAACAGTATGATATTGAAATAGCTTTTGGAGATGGATTTCCATATATATATACGTCATTTGGAGATTCTAAAAGAAAAATTGCTTGGATGCATTCGGATGTATTAATAAAAGATTATTCAGCAAGATATTTTAAAAAAATGAAGATAGCTACAAATTCTATGGATGTGTGTATTGCGGTTTCAGATAAAGTAGCAGAATCATATGAAAAAAAATATGGGGTTCAGAATATTAGAGTTATTCAAAATGTTATAGATGATGAAGAAATATTGTTAAAGTCTAATATGAAGAAAGATGTAGAATTTGATGACAAACAATTAAATTTTATTTCTGTTGGAAGATTAGATTATTCTAAGAATTATGAAATGCTTTTTAATGTGGCTAAAAAACTTAGAGATGAAGAATTTAAATTTAAAATATATTTCATGCAAAACACACATTAAAAATTAAAGGAAGTCATAAATTTGAGAGTCACTATGTTCATATGCTAGAATTTGG
>CANBHY010000004.1 GCA_947368535.1 uncultured Clostridium sp.
AGCAAATTTTATTAATTATTGATTTTATTATATATCATAAACTTACTTTTTTTCAATAAAAAGAATAAAAAAGTGCCACCCTTTTAAAAGGATGGCTTGGGGAAGAAAAAAATTTTCAAGACTATTTATCTAGTCCAAGACTATTTAACTAGTCTTCGTATATATATTATATTTTAAAAATTAAAATAACCTTAAAATTTAAAAATTAAATTAATATTTTGTTTACAACTTTTGTTATACCTAGTAGTAAAATATATACTACAACAATGCTTGCTCCTGTTGGAAAATTTAAAAAGAAACTTATTAATATTCCAAGAATAAAACAGATTATTGATATTATTCCTGATATAATTATTAATTCTTTAAAACTTTTAGCTAATCCTTTTGCTATGACTGCTGGAAAAATTATTAGACTGGATATTAGTAATGTTCCCATCATTCTCATTCCTAGTACTACAATTAGTGCTGTTAAAAATGATATTAGAAATTGATAGAAAGTTACACTTATTCCTCGAGATTTAGCAAATTTTTCGTCATAAGAAATCATAAATAGTCTGTTGTAATAAATCATATATATTGACAATACGGCTATTGATAGTATTAAGCTTACTATTACATCACCTTTTGTCATTGATAATATGCTTCCAAACATATAATTTGAAATATCTATATTAAATCCTGTAGAAATTGATGTAATTATAATACCTAGGGCTAATGCTCCAGTTGAGACAAGTGCTATTTGTATATCACCACTTTCTCCCTTTTTTTGGCTGATAATCATGATGATGATTGCGGCTATTAATACAATTGGTATTGATATGTATAGTGGTGGTAAATCAAGTGCTACAGCAAGTGTTAATGATGCAAAGCCTACTTCTCCTAATCCATGTCCTATCATTGAATAGTTTTTTAGTACTAATATAACGCCTATAAGTGCTGCACAAATTGATATTGCTACTCCACATATTAAAGCTCTTTGAATAAATGAATAGTTTAATATATTTATAATTTGATTCATTATTTTTTATTCCTTTTTTTTAAAATAATTTTATGTATATTTTTTTCGTTCATATTATTTTATTTTAGCAGATATAGGTTTAAAAGTCTAGTTTTCTTTTTAAGTGAATAATTATTAATTAAGTGAATATATTTATTGTAGTATATTTTAGGAGGTAGATTTTATGTGTGGTTTTTGTGGGATTGTTAACTATGATATAAACATTTCGGGAAATAGCCAAATTATAAGAAGTATGTTTGATACGTTATCTTCACGTGGTCCAGATGAAGAAGGTATTTTTTTAGATGATTGTGTTAATTTAGGTCATAAAAGATTAATTGTTATTGATCCTGAAAATGGTTCTCAACCAATGAGTTTTTCTTATCAAGGAAATAAATATACAATTGTATATAATGGACAAATTTATAATACTAAGGAATTAAAAAAGATTCTTATAGAAAATGGATTTGATTTTGATGGACATTCAGATACAGAAATTTTATTAAAAGCATATGTTCATTTTGGTTATGAAGTACCAAAATATTTAAATGGTATCTTCTCTTTTGCAATTTGGGACAACAAACAAAAAGAATTGTTTATTGCTAGAGACCATTTTGGAATCAAACCATTTTATTATACTTTTAAGAATAATAATTTTATTTTTGGCTCAGAAATAAAGTCTATTTTAAAGCATCCTGATGTATCTCCTATAATAGATACATTAGGCTTATGTGAACTTTTTGGGATTGGTCCTTCTCATACTCCTGGACTAACACCTTTTAAAGATATTTTTGAGCTTAAACCTGGTTATTTTGCAGTTTTTGATAGAAATGGACTAAAAATGGAACAATATTTTGCTTTGAAAACTAAACCTCATGAAGATAATTTTGAAGAGACATGTGAAAAGATTAAATTCTATTTAGATGATTCTATTGAAAAACAGCTAGTTTCAGATGTTCCACTTGGTATGATGCTTTCTGGAGGTTTGGATTCTAGTATTATCACAGCATATGCTAGTAAACATTTTTCTGATTCTAAGGATATGTTTAAAACCTTTTCAGTTGATTATGTTGATAATGACATTAATTTTAAAAAATCAGATTTTCAGCCTAATGCTGATAAAGAATTTATACAACTTATGATAGATAAATATGGTTGTAATCATACTAATATAGTTTTAGATACTCCAGAACTAGCTAAAAGTTTAGAACAAGCTATGATTGCTCGTGATATGCCTGGTATGGCTGATGTTGATTCTTCCCTATACCTATTTTGTAAGGAAATTAAGAAAGATGTTAGTGTAGTTTTATCTGGAGAATGTTCTGATGAAATTTTTGCTGGATATCCATGGTTTTTTAGAGAGGATGCTTTGTCTAGTAATACTTTTCCATGGTCTATTGCTATTAGAGAGAGACAAAAATTATTGAATCCTGCTTTTTCAAATATTAATTTGAAAGAATATATTGATTGTAGATATAATCAAGCCCTAAGTGAAGTAGAATTTTTAGATTCAGATTCTATGGAAACTATTGAAAAAAGAAAGATTTCTTATTTAACATTAAATTGGTGGATGCAAACGTTATTAGATAGATCTGATAGAATGTCTATGGCATCTGGATTGGAACTAAGAGTTCCATTTTGCGATTATAGATTAGTACAGTATATGTGGAATGTTCCTTGGGAAATGAAGGCTCTTAATGGCAGAGAAAAAGGATTGCTTAGATATGTTATGAAAGATATTTTACCAAAAGAAATAGTTGATAGAAAAAAGAGTCCATATCCTAAAACTCATAATCCAAATTATTTAAAAGCTGTGAAAAACATATTAGAAGATATTTTGGAAAAACCTGATGCACCTATTAAAACTATTTTGAATGAGAATTATATAAAAGAGATTTTGAGTACTGATGGTAATGCTTTTTCAAGACCATGGTTTGGGCAACTTATGACTGGTCCTCAACTTATGGCTTATATTTGTCAAGTTAATATGTGGCTTGAAAAATATCAACCTAAAATTGAATTATAGAAGTTAAGAAGGTTCTATGTAGAGCCTTCTTATAACTTAATATAAATATAAAAGCCACTTCTCTTTTAGAGAGAGTGGCTATAATTATTAATAATTCCATGGAGATGATGAAGATACTTGACTTGATACTCCATCAGATAATGAAGAGTAAATTATTTTATTTTTGTATAAATATGCTGTTCCATATCCTGTTGAACTTGTATTATATGCTTTTACCTTTTTCCAAACATCGTTATCTTCTGCATCATCTTTTTCATCATCACTTGCTTTTGATGTAACTTTGTATTTAAATACTACTTTTTTAATGTCTTTATTTTCTTTAGCTGATGTTGTATAGATAATTTTCTTTAATGAATATTTTACTTTTGATTTTTCTCTTGCTTTTGCAGCTTCTTTTACAGAATCTTCTAATTTGTCTTTATGATCGTCTTCTACATCATCTTTTCTATCTTCAAATTTTTCAATGCTTTCTTCTGACTCGCTTATTCCTGCACAAGCAGATTCTTGATCAATTACTTTAAGAATTTTGTCTTTTTTATAAGAATTTAATGCAGATATATATTTTTTTAGTGCTCTTTTTTCAGATCCTCCTATAAAGTTTAAAGCTAGTATAACAACAATTACTACTGCAATTACTGCTATAACTACTTTTAAGTGACTCTTAACTACTGAGCTTACTTTTGAAAATACACCTTTTATTTTTTCCATGTGCTTTCCCCTTTCATATTTTATACTAAAAAATTTAAATAACTAGATCAATGCTAGTATATTATAAACTTTTTAAAATATCAATAAGTTATATCTAAAATATTGAACTATTTTGGATTATTAAATTACACTCCAATTGGACAAAAATCATCTGTTACTATCGGTTTATTTGATTTAAATTCTATAAGTTCATTTTTTAATAAGGACTCATAAATTTCTTTTTTTTCTGTATCAGCTTGTGGCGCGTTTTTAAATCCTATTAATATTAAATTTTGTAATTCGTTTTCTTGAAATATGTTTCCTTGTACTTTAAAGAGTTTTACTTCGTCAAATACAGCTTTATATGTTGAATATTCATGTTTTATAAAGTCAGATTCTTCTCCTTCTAATGATGAAGCGATGTTTGCTATTAATATCCCATTTTCATTTAGAGCTTTTTTACTATTTAGTACAGCTTCATATGTTGCTAAATGAAATGGTGCATTTATTCCTTTAAAAGCATCAATTAATATGCAATCATATTTTTTAGAAGTATTATTTAGATAGGCTCTTCCATCTTGGTGATGTATACTTAATCTTTTATTTTTAGTATCTAAGTTAAAGTATTCCTCAGCTAATCTAGTCATTTTTGGATCTATTTCAATTACATCTATATTTTTGTTTTTAAAAGTATTTAAAAAATATGTTGGATATACATATGCTGCGCCACCAATCATTAAAACATTTTGTGTATTTGAATTATAGTAGTCAAATAAATCATAATATTTCATATAGTCACTGTATAAAGTCCCGTTGTTTGTTGATATTGATTCATAACCTTTGTCTGCTTCTAGAGTGTAAATTTGTTTAGAGCTTTTATTGATTTTTCTAATCCATATTCTACTATATTCGGAATCTGTGTCCAATATGATGTCTGGGTTAGACTTATGAAATAATGTTTTTCCATGTATAATTATTCCCATTAAAATAGTAATTGTTAATATTGATTTTATTATGTATGGAATAGTTTTTTCTTCATATAAAATAAATGATAGTATGAATATTATAATTGTTGAAATTAAGATAATGTTTTTTACTCCGATGTTGGGGATTAAAATGAATCCCGCTGTGAAAGTTCCTACTATACTTCCTATAGTAGATAAAGCTGACATTTTTCCAGAAATTTTTCCAATGTTATTTTCTTTTTCATATTCTATTTCTTTTAATTTGACAGCAAAAGGTGAAATTGTTGCTAAAAAAAGACTTGTTGGACCAAATGTAATACTAGAACATATAATTGCTATAATGCTTGGATTTATTTTTGTTGTTAATCCTGATAGTGGTTTAATTATTTCTACTTCGATTAAAGGAATTAGACTTGTAAAAAGGGCAGCGTTTAGCAAAAATAGTGACATGATACTTTTAGAAGGTTTTTTATCCGCTATTTTCCCTCCAATATAATATCCTACACTCATAAAAGCTAGCATCATTCCAATTATGCATGTCCAAATCAATTGAGAATTGCCTAGATATGGTGATAATATTCTAGCAGCAACTAGTTCAATTATCATTCCTAGAGCACCTGCTAAAAAATTGGTGAGTTCTAAAATATATTTTTTCATATATTTTCTCCTTATTTTTCTTTTGAAATATATTCTTGTATATTTCCATCAAAGATAATTTCTTGTTCTAACGAAACTATTCTTATATTAGGATTAGATAGGTTTTGCAAGTCATGTGTTGCCATAATAATTGTTATATCTGTTGTTAAATATAATTCGTCTAGTATATTATAAAAAGTTTTTATTGTACTTGAATCTAATCCACTACAAGGTTCGTCTAATAATAGTATTTTGGGATTACTTATTAAGGTTCTTGCTAGCAATACTCTTTGCCTTTGACCACCTGAAAGATCTCCTATTTTTTTATTTGTTATATTTTCTATTTTTAATTTTTTAACTATGTTTTTAAATGCTTCTTCATTTGCTTTTGTATAAAATGGTTTTATGTGATGCTTTTGATTTCCTGTCATAATTATTTCTTTTGCTGTTGCAGGAAAATTTTCATCTGTCATGTTATTTTGTGCTAAATATGCAACATCAGATTTATTAATTTTGAAGTCTATATTTCCACTATCTTTTTTTATTAGTCCAGTAATGGCTTTTAATAGTGTGCTTTTTCCAGAACCGTTTTTTCCAACTAAGCATAAATATTCATGTGAATTTATATTTAAATTTATATTTTTTATAGCTAGGTGTTCATTGTATTTTGCGTTTAATTGACTTATTTTTATTACTTCCATATATTCACTTCCTAAAATTATTTTAAAGCTTCTTTTAAATTATCTAGATTTTTATACATTAATTTTATATATGTTTCTCCATTTTCTAAGTCTTTTTTTGTTATTGAATGTAAGCTGTGAAATTCAAGTTTTTTAGCTCCTGTTTCTGATGAAATTGTATCTGCTATTTTTCCAGAAGATAATTCTTTGTAAAATATTACAGGAATATTCTTGCTTTTGATTTCTTTTATTATTTCTGATATTTTTTCTATACTTGGTTCATTGTTTTCACCGCACGAATCGTATGCAGAGATATAATTTAGATTATATCTTTTTACGAAATATGTATAAGAAAATGGACCTCCAAATGCTATTTCTTTGTTATTAGATTTTTTAGCAAGTTCAGATATTTCACTATCTAATTTTTCCAATTTTGATATATATTGCTTTGAATTGTTTTGATAGTATTCCTGATTGGTTGGATCTTTTTTACATAATTCATTTGTAATATTTTCTACAATTTGAATTGCTTTTTGTGGGTCTAACCAAATATGTGTATCATATTTTTCGTGCTCTTCATGTTCGGAGTGTGCATGTTCATCATTTTCAATTAGATTTATGTTTTGAGAAACATCTTTTATATTTTCATTGTCGTTTATTCCAGAAATTACTGTTTGTGCCCATGGCTCTAATTTATTACCTGTATATAAAAACAAAGAAGATTCTTGTATGTATATGATATCTTGAGGAGTTGGCTCATAATCATGTATTTCTACACCAGGAGGAAGCAACATTGATACATTTGCCTTATCACCTGCTATTTCTTTAGTGAAATCATATATTGGATATATACTTGTTACTATATTTAGTTGACTTTGATTTAATTTTTGAATTTTGTGCTGCTTATTAAATATTAGTACAATTCCTATAACAATAGTTATTAAAATTATTAATGATATTATGAGTTTTTTCATTTTTCTCCTTTATTAATTATGATAATATTCTTCTCCTATAAACGAGTATGGAATATCTAGTAAATTTGATATATATATATCATAACTTGATACACTTTTCTTATTATTTAAATAATATATACCTGTATATGCTGGATTTTCTATTTCTGTTCCATCAGGATTTTTTAATTTTACTACTTTTCCTGATAAATCTACTAAATTATATTCTATATTACTAGGAAAACCTGATGAATTAAAATTAACTTTTGCTGGCATATTAGAACATAATAGTATTCCTTTATCTAGTAATAGTGGATTTATATATGAGTATTCAATATTATTTAAAATCTGATTGAATTGTTTGTCTATTATTATATATTTATCTTCTTCATTTTTTACTATGTAAGCATCGTCTAGTACAAATATGTCTTTATAGCTTGGAGAAATTTGGTTTCCTAATTCATCTGCAAAATATACAATATTATTGTCGTAGTCTTTGATTAAAATATTATCGTCATAAAATTCTAGAATTTGTATATTTCCTTCAAATTCAACTCTTTGAGTCGTTTTTGTATACCATCCTTGAATATTTTCAGATTGTTTGTAGAATGGTAGAAATCCGTTACTATATACATATAAGTTATTTGAATCAAATTTTAAATTATCACAATCTATGCTTACTTTTGTTGTGGGATTATCTTGTTTTATGAATTCATATCTGTTTTTTCCACCAGTTTGTGAAACTGTTATATATATGTCGTATTCGTCATTAAATTTGTATCTATATGGATACCCTTCATAAGATTTAATTGATGACATATCTGAGGTAGGTACGTTATATAAAGTTTTGTTTATTTTACCTTCTTGCCTAAAAGTTGTGTTGTATAGATTTTGTAGTTTTTCAAATTGTTTTTCATAATCGTCTGTAGATATCTCTGTTCTGAATGACATTACTTCTCTTTGATTCTTTAAAATAATTGATGATGTATTTTCTTTTGATACAAGAGCGATGTCAAATTTTTTATCATATTGAGAGATTGTTATAAATGGTGATGCATAATCATATTGAAAATCTATTTTTGTATCTCCATTTGTGTTTATATATCCCCACTTACCATTTCTTTCTACGTTTAGTAAAAATTCTGAATCTTCTGCTAGCATACTTATATTTTTAAAATAATCTTCTTGATATTCTAGATATCCTTTATTTTCTTCTTTAACAATTTTTTCTACTCTGTCTTTATAGGTTATTACATTTAATCCTAATAGACCTATAGCTACAATTACTATACTAATTATTGCAATGTATGTCATACTGCTAGTATATATCATATTTTCTCTTAGAACTTGGATTTCAATCAATAATGCAGCAAGTATATATAATATACCTATATATGAAATGTCTATGTAATATGATACTGATGAAGCGATTGCTAATAAGTATGAAAATAATAATATTTTGTCTTTTCTATTACATATTAGTGTAATAAAATTTATTATTGCTACAGCTATCATAACTAAAAATATGAATCTTTTAACTTCGTTTATTACTTTTAGTTCTTCTATTGTTGCACTGTTTATGTTTGGCAGATATATTCTGAATACTAGCATTAATGCACCAAACAGAAAATTCATTCCACCTACTATACTATTTACGAGTTTACTTTTCATTTGTTAGAGCTCCCTCTTCTTTTGTTTCTTCTATTTTTTTATCTAAGCGTGTTATTCCATACATAAATAATGTTGATATCAGTATAATTATTACTCCTATTATTCCTTGACCAATGCTTTTGAATTCTGGCACAAACATTACCAATGAAGTTATTGAAAAGCCTATTATTGCATAATAAGTCATACCATAAAATTTCTTGAATAAATATGTTATCATTCCTGCTGTTGTTAAGGCTAGAGCAATGTATCCTATTCCAAATGGTATAATTATTGCTAAATTTAATGTAGTAAAACCTTTTAATATTGGAGCTAGAACTCCTAAGTAAATTAAAATATGTATTGTTGTCATTCCAGGCATTACTGCTCCCCATGCATAAATTGCTCCATATAGTATTAGTTCTATTTTACTTAAGTATGTTACTTCTGTTCCAGCTTTAGTATTATTTGCTATAACAGTACATATAATTGTAATTATTAGTGCAATTAATGTACTAATTAGATATTTCTTTTTAAAACCTTTTTTGTTTGCTACTGCAAATAAAGTTGGAATTCCTCCTATAATTATTCCTAAGAATGCACACCTTGTAAATGCATTGTATTCATTTAATAGATAGCCGACCAGATTAGCACAACATGCGGCGCTTAGTAAAATTCCAAGTAATATTGGCCATATATATTTAAGATTTTCTTTAAAATTCTTAAAAGGATTTGCAATGATTTCCATACATCTATCGTAAATTCCAAGCACAATAGCGAAAGTTCCAGCACCAGCTGTAAGTGCTGCAACGCCGATTATCATTCCTTTTATAAATTTTGTTATAATTTCTTTCATATGTTTATCCTAACTTATGTATAATTTATTTTTTAAAATGTATTCTTCTATTTCTTTAGTAACTAAATTATTTATACTTTCTTTATTTTTTAGTCTTTCTCTTATTCCGAGTTGAACTGATTTTTAAATTTTCACTGTTTTTCATATATATAATGTTTTTGTCAGTGATACTTAAAATCTCGTTTTCATTTCTTTGAAAAATTATATAATTATATTTTTTTAGTTGATCATAATTTTTCCATGTATTCATTTTTATATAATTGTCTTCTCCAATGAAAAAGAATATTTTATCATCTTTATATTTTTTTTCTAATATTTTAAATATGTCTATTGCATTTAGTTTGCTGTTGATTTTTTTTTCTATGTCTAGTACTTCAATATTTGATTCTTTTTTGCATAGTAGATTAAGCATTTCTATTCTTTGATCTATTGATATGAGTTTTTCTTTTTTATAATAATCATTTACTGGTACGAAGTATACTTTATCAAAATTATATTCTTTTAATGCTTGCTTTATTAGATTATAATGTGCTATTGTTGGAGGATTGAATGAACCTCCAAAAAAACCAAGTTTCACTTTTTTTGTCCTCTTTTTATTTTTCTAGAATATTTTTAAATTCTTTGAATATTTCTTCATGAATGTCATCTATTGTTCTTAATTTATCTTCTTTTATGCATTGAATTTCACACCAATTATAATCTTTGGCAACATCACATGCAGCATTATAACTATCTATAATATGATTTGCGTCTTTTTCATGTATATCTTTTTCCATTCCATGAGTAAACTTGTTTTCTCTATTTTCAATTAATTCTAAACTCTTTTTTGGAGGCATATTTAAGAAAAATACTTTATCTGGTTTGGGAATTTTATATATGTTGAATTCTAAGTCAAACAACCAGTCTAAAAATTTTTTTCTTTCTTTTTTATCTTTAATTTTTCCAGCTTGATGAACCATATTGGCGGTAGTATACCTATCTGCTAATATAATTCCTCCATTATTGTAATATTCTTCAAAATCTTTTTTATAAGTCGCATATCTATCTGCTGCATAAAATGTTGATGCTATATATGGACTAACGTCATTAGCATGTTCACCAAATTCTCCTGATAGATACATTTTTACTAGTGATGATGAAGGACTGTCATAATTAGGAAAAGAAACTTCTATATATTTTATATTTTCTTTTTCTAGTCTTTCTTTTAGCTTAGTAAATTGTGTTTGTTTACCACTTCCATCAGTTCCATCTATTACAAATAATTTTCCCATATTTATACCTCTTATTTAAAATTTATTTTATTCTTTCAAATAATGCTTCTATATTTTTATCTGATACATTTATTTCTTTATCTAGATATATTGGTTTCCAGATTGGTTTTTCTAAGTCTAGATAATTTCTTATTTTTTGTGTGGTTTCTGGCATTATTGGTTCAAACAAGTTGCTTAAGTTTGCAATAATATTACTGCATGTAAATATTGTATTTACAAATTCCTGTTCATTTTCTTTTATTTGTTTCCATGGCTCTTGAGAATCATAATATTTATTTGCAGTTTCAACTAAATTCATAATTTTATTTGTAGCTTCTCTAAATTCAAGTCTTTCGATTAAATTTCCTACTTCTTCATAAATTTTTTCTATAAGTTCTTTAATTTCTGGATTGATTGTTCCAATTTTAATTTTTTCTAGACCTTTAAATTTAAGAGTTCTATTTACTAGGTTTCCAAATTTGTTTAGAAGTTCACTATTATGAGTAGCTATAAAGTCTTCTGGAGTGAAATTAGTGTCCTTTTTTTCTGGCCCATTGTTTACGAGATGAAATCTAAGTGAATCAATTGGATATATTTCTAATGCTTCTAATGCTGTTATTCCTATTTTTTTGCTTTTTGAAAATTTTTGGTCATTATAATTTAGATATTCAGTTGAAACTATCGTATCTACTAAATGATAATTTTCTTTTTGTCCTAGAAGAAGGGCATTAAGTATTATACTATGGAATACTATATTGTCTTTTCCATGGCACATATATATTTTATTGTTATGTCCTTCCTTCCAAAAATCTTCCCAATTTAATCCTTTTTCTTCACAGACTTTCATTGTGTTTGTAAGATAACCTAATACAGCGTCTATCCATACATACATTCTTTTATCTTCATATCCTGGTATTGGTATTTCTACTCCCCAGTCAATATCTCTTGTTACGGCTCTGTCTAATAATCCTTGTTTTAGATATTTTTCAGTTTCATTTTTAGCGTTTATTCTCCATTCGTGATTTACTTTTTGAGTATGATCTTCAATATCTTTTTGAAAAGCAGATAACTTTAAATATAAAATTTTATTATCTTTTTGAATTGTTTTTGAACCACATACAATGCAGTTTCCTCCAATTAATTCTTCTTGAGTTGGAACATGAAGACAATTATCACATTGATCTCCTTTTGTTTCTTCTCCACATTCTGGACAGTTTAAAACAATTTCTCTGTCTGCTAAAAACTTATTACATTTTTCACAGAAGCATTGTGGTTCTATTTTTTCATATATATATCCATTATCATATAATTTCTTAAATAATTGCTGTACTTTCTCTTTATGATACTCTGAATATGTGTGAGAATATAAATCATATGAAAAATTGATTTTTTTAAAAAGTTCTTTAAATTCTTCATCATAATGCTCAGCTATTTTTTGAGGAGATGTTTTTTCTTTTCTTGCTCTTTCTGTTATTGGGGTTCCATGACAGTCAGAACCTGATACAAACATTACATTATCTCCAGTAAGTCTATAATATCTAGCTAATATATCTCCTGATATTAATCCTGCTATATGACCTAAATGTAATGAGCTGTTTGCATATGGCCAAGCATTTCCTATTACAATATTTCTATTCATATATGTTTTCTCCTTTTTAGTATGGTTTTGTTCTTATTCCTCTATAATATTCTTCTTCGATTTCTTCTAATAGATCTGATAAAGTCAAATTTAACATTTGAAGTAATTGATTTCTTCTGGCGTATAAATCTGGTAGTTTTCTTGCATCATCTGTAAAAGCATCTGATATGTCTGGATCAGAATTATCATGATTTTTACTTTTTGATAAATCGTTATTTGTTGATTCATAATGGCTATGAGTATAGTGATGGTTAGCACATCTTTCATCATGACCTGTTTGTCCTTCAATTTCTCGTATTTCTGTTTCTACATCCATTAATTCTTCTAATATTTCTATTTTTGAAGATAAATCAGAATATGTTATTGGTGAACTTGATCCTGAAGTTTCTTCATCTTCTTTTACAATTTCAGCCTTTTGATTTTCACCTATATTGTTTTCCATGTATACACTACTTGGATAAATGCTTTTTTGTGGAACTCTATCAAATATAGCGTTTCCGTTTTTTTTATTTTCTATTAGGCTAAGGTCTGTATTTCCAGAAAAGCCAGCAAATAATAATTGATTTGAATCATTATCTTTACTTTCTCCTGCTCTTCTAATTTGATATAAATTGTATCTTTCTTCGTTTGGATTAGTTTTTCCAGCTTTAATTTCTCCAGCTTTAATGTAAGTGTCATGGTTATGAGCAGTGTCTTTTAAAAGACTAGCTACTTGTTTAGATACTGGAGTTGCTTCAAATCCCTGAATTTCTTCTCTAGTGCCATCATCTTTTTCTTCCATAACTTTAAAATTGTTGTTTCTCATTCTTATGATTAATGGTTTTGCGTTTTGAGTTAAAGAGTCATTGAATAGTTTAGAACCTCCATCTCTGTCTTCAATTCTTATAACACTTAATATATCTTCTGGTCTTTCACCTAATTGTCTTGCAATTTCTTCTTTTTCTAATTCTTCTTTCGTTCTTTCTTCTCTTTTTTCTTTTAATGGAACTATTTTTAGATTTCCGCCTTTTGTAGGTGTGCTCATTTCTTGAGTTTGCATCTCTGGTTCTAATTCTTTTATTACTAATCCCTCTGATAGTGATAATAGTCCCATTTGTTCAAATGGCTCTAAGTTTTTTTGAAAATCTGGATCTAGCAATACCATTCCATTTTCATCTACTTCTGCTAATTTTTCTAAATTTGTTACTTGAAGTGATCCATCTTTCATAGCTACTACTTCAATTCCTTTTGATTCAAGAAAAGCTAACTGATTTGTGTCGATATCTCTTCTAATCATTTCTCTTATGGCAGCACTTTCTGATATTTCTTTAAAGGGTAATTGATCAGCAGCTTTTCCTATTTCTTCTAATTGCATTCCATCTTGAAGAAGCACTATTATATCTTCTTTTTCTAGCCCTGTCCTTTGCATTAGTTCAGATATTTCGTCGCCTGTATATTTTTGTTGCTTTTTTTGTAGAATGTCTGTTTTACCTTTTGATTCTTTCATTATAAGTAAATCTGGAATTTTTATTCCATTATCTACTAGTGTTAATGAATCTATTCTTCTAAACTGGCTAAATTCTACATCTGTTCTATTAGTTTTTTCCAGATAATTTTTCATTAGACTTAAGTTTGTTAGTTCATTATCTGCCTCATCTAGATATTCATTTTTCAATAAACTTTTTTCCATTTTAATTCCTTTCATTTAGATCTATGGGCTTTTCTTATGTATTATGAAACTACTATTTTAATTTTTTCTCTATCAAATCTGCTAATTCTCTTGCTTTTTGAGTTATTACTTTTTGATCTTCTCCTTCAATCATTACTCTAACTAATGGTTCTGTTCCTGAAGGACGTATTAATACTCTTCCGTTTCCAGAAAATTCAGCAGTAAGCTTTTCTATTGCTGCTTTTATCTCTGTATCTTTTTCGTAATCATATTTTTTATCACTTGAAACTTTTGCATTTATTAATACTTGAGGATAAATTGTAACTACTTTTCTTGCTTCTGAAGGTAATTGTTTTGTTTCTAATAATATTTGTATTAACATTAGTGAAGTTAATATTCCGTCTCCTGTAGGATTATAATCTAGATATATAATATGTCCAGATTGTTCTCCACCTAGATTATATCCGTTTGCAATCATTTCTTCTAAAACGTATCTATCTCCAACTGTTGTTTGTTTAAAGTTTATTTCTGTTTTTTCTGAGAATTTATTTAGTCCTAGGTTACTCATAACTGTAGCTACTAGAGTATCTTTTGCTAGTTTATCTTTTATTTTTAAATAGTTTGAGGCTATTGCTAGCATTATGTCTCCATCAATTTCTTCACCATTTTCATCTACTGCTAAACATCTATCTCCATCACCATCATAAGCAATACCTAAATTGTATTTTCCTTCTACTACTTTTTCTTTTAACATTCCTAAATGTGTTGAACCACAGTTATCATTAATATTTATTCCATTTGGTTCATTATTTATAATATCAAAATTGATTCCTAATCTTTTATAAATTTTTTCTGCTACTTTATATGTTGCTCCATTTGCAGTGTCTATTAGTACTCTAAAGTCTTCTGTTTTATTTTTTGTAATATTTTCATGAAATATTCCTACAATGAAATCTACATAGTCTTCTATCATATTTTCTGCGTTTTCTGCGATTCCTATTTTTTCTGCTACAGCTGTTAATGCTGAAAGTTTTTCATCAGAATCCATAATTTCTTCAATTTCTTCTTCTAGACTATCTGGTATTTTCATTCCTTTATTACTAAAGTATTTTATTCCATTAAATTCAAAAGTGTTGTGTGATGCAGATATTACGACACTTGCATCTGCATTATATTTTTTTGTTAGGTATGCTACTGCTGGTGTTGGTATTACTCCTAATGTTTTTACATTAGCACCATAACTTAAAAAACCTGCTAACATAGCGCTCTCTATTAATGTTCCTGATATACGTGTATCTCTTCCTATAAAAATTGTAGGTGCTTTTTCTGTATATTCTGATAATACTGATGCTCCTGCTTTTGCAACTCTAAATACTAGACTTGGAGAAAGTTCAGTATTAGCTATTCTTCTAATTCCATCTGTTCCAAAATATTTTCTCATAAATATAATCCTCCTTTTAGATGTTACCATTATACATATTAATTATTTGTTTTTCAAGTTATTTTAGTGTTTTGATAACTTAAAAACACCTATAAAAGATTATAGGTGTTTTGGTTTATTAATATTTTATTTATTTGAATTATTTATTCTTTTTTCGTTATTTAAAGTTTCTGATATTAATTGTAATATCCATATCATTATTACTAAAGTTGGCATATATGATGAAACTGGGATTCTAGCAATTGCAATTACTGATAGAATAAAACTTTGTAATAAGATCATATTAAATGCTAATTTTATTGGAATGATAATCCAAGCATTTTTATATGCTTTATGATATCTAATTGCAAAGTATACCATTACTATTCCTAAGCTGATTGATAATGGTATAATAAATTCTTTTAGTATATCGTATAGTGAAGTTTTAGCAATTTTTGATAATTGTACTTTACTTGTTGTCTCTAGCAATTCTTCATTTGTATATTCTAGATTATATTTTTCTTTTATTTGAGCTATAAGATTTGTTTTTTCTTCATCTGTCATTGTATCTATAGATTCAATTTTCATCTCATTTAGTATTACATCTTTTTTTATGTCTTTAATATCAAAATCTGTAGAATATTTTTCATTTAATTTAGTGAATAATTTTTGTATATCTTCATCTGAAAATTTTTTTGAATCTATTGCAACGCTTGTTTTAAATAAAGTTGTTGTTCTTACTATTGGATTTCCATTTACAGTTTGATTTAATATTTTTTTAATATCTTTAATGTTATAGTCGTCTCCTAATGATATTTCTAATCTTTCATGTTCACTATAAACTGTGCTGTAGTTAAATCCTTTTGTTTTTAAAATAATTATTCCTAATATTATTGCGATAATCATTACAATATATAATGCTTTTTTCTTCATTTTATTCAACTCCATTCTTTGTATTATTTTTTCTTAGTAATAGTATTGAAGTAAGTAATGTATATATAGTACTTATAATTACCCCCCATACAGCTACCATTCCAACTGATTGAAGATGAATATTTTTAGATAATGTAAATACTATTATTGTTATTATTAAAGGAATCATATTAAATAAAATTTTTCCATAAGCTTTTAATTGATCTATTGCTTTTTCTTTATTCATTAATAATTTAATTATCATATAATTTATTAGTGCTACTAATAGTGTTGCTGTTAATCCTGATAATGTTAATGATACTTTTGTAGCTCTTATTAATAATGAGTGAATTGCTATAAATCCAATTTCGATGATAGCAGCTATTAATCCATTAGCTTTATATTTTGCTATCATTATGATTGATATAATTATTATTATTATTGCTCCAAAAATTGTAGCAAATATTAAGAAATTGTTACTTGTTGTTGATTCTATAAAAGTACCCTTTGTTAAAGAATATTTTATTGGCATACTTTCTGTGTTTAATTCTGATGCTACTACCGCAGCCTCGTTGCGTTTATCGTTAAATGTTTGCATATTTTCTGTTGAAACATTTTGACTTAATGGTATAAATAGTTCTGTATATTGTCCATCTGGTGTAAAGTATGTTTGATATTTGTCTTCTCCATCAATTTGTACTATTACATATTTTGTAGAGGATTCTCCGTTTTCGTTTGTTGTTGCAATATATTTTTTTGTTATTTCGTTTAGTTTGCTTTGTCCGTCTTTTTTAAACGTAAGAACTAGTCCAATATCATATGATGGATATTTAGATTCGGTATTTGTTGAATCAGAAGCTTTATAATTGACACTTACTGATTTTATCATATCTTTAGAGATTAGAGTTTCTTTAGTTTCTGAATCTATTATTGCTAAAGTTCCTTTGTTTATTGCCAATGAAACTGTGTAATCTGTAATGCTTTGATATGGCACGTCTACAGAAATTTCTCCTGTCTTTTCATTTAAAGTAACTGAATAATCTGTTACACCAAATCTTTTTAGCCTTTCTGATATTAAGTCTTTAGATTTTTTATAATTTTCAAGAGTTAATACGCTTGTATCATTTACTGGAACTTGTTTTTTTGGAGTTTCTGTTGTATTTGTTGTTTGTTCTCCTTCTTGAGATTCAGTTGATTCTGTTGCTGGAACTGCATCTTTATCTTCTACTTCTTCAGTAGAAGTATCAACTGAAAATACAAATGTTCTGATATTACTTAACTCTTTGCTTAGAGTATACTCTGGTAATATATTTCTCCATCCATTTAGATTTTTTTTGTGTATTCCTAAGAATGATATTAAGCTTACTAATATTATTAATAATATTGTAATTCCTTTTGTTAGTATGTTTGTTAATGTTTTCTTTTTCACTTTTGTTACCCCCTATAATAAATTGGTATCATTTATAATTACTTCAAACCATAGTCCTAAATATTTTGCTGCATATTTACTCATCATAGTTCTATCCATAAAAATTTCAAAATAATCAAGTACTGGACACATTTTTGTATCTATAGTAAGATCTAATACAATTTTCTTTTCTTCTTTATCTATTCTTAATTTAGCGTCTGTTACTGCATAATTTACTCGATCATGTTTATCAAATAAAGATACGTTTGTTTTGCATACTCTGCTTCTATGGGCATCTGATTTGTCTGCTAATATCAATGCTGCTGATATATCACTTACTGCTGTTCCAGATGATTCATCATGATTGCCTATTGCCATCATAATTTCTGTTCTGTCTTTTACATTCATTCCCATATCTTTTAATATGTTTCCAGCAATGATTGCTCCTGTATGTGCGTGATCTTTTCTATTTATAGAATTTCCTAAATCATGCATATATCCTGCAATTTGTGCTAATCTTATTCTGTCATCATCGTATCCTAGTGTTTTCAATATTTCTCCTGCTCTTTGCGATACAATTGATAAATGTCTATCTCCATGTTCAGTATATCCTAGGACATCTAGCTGTTGTTGTGCAGCAAGAATTAGTTGCTTTACTTCTTCATTTTGTTTCACGTCTTCAAGAGTTATATTCACGCTTATTCCTCCTTAGTTATCATTGTTTGATTTTATATTAAATATAGAAAAATATCAACTATTTTTTATAACTTTTTATATTGATTCCTACAATTCCTCCTATTGAACCACAAATAAATGTAATTACAAGCATTATCATTGAATATACATTTATTTCAAAATTTTGCATTGATATGCTTGAAACTATATATAGTATAGAAAAATAACTTAACCCTATTAGACCTCCTTTAAGTAATCCTTTTTCATTATTTTTTATCATGACTACTGATGTAGCTATTAAAATGCTTAGACCAGTTATTATTAAAATTGCAGGTGTTATGATTTTTTCAGTTATTTTACTTGATGTTAATATTATTCCTAATATATAGAATAATATTATACTTATTGTAAAACTTGAAACAACTCCCTTTATGTAACTTAATAAAAATTTTTCTTCTTTCATGTTTACCTCCAAATTATTAAAATGAGGTTTTTGAAAATAGACAAACAAAAACCCTTTTTCATATTTATATGAAAAGGGTTTGTTTTTATGATTATTCTTCATCGGTATTATCATTTTCTTCATTGTAGTTGTTGTTTTCATCGTTGTTATAATCTTCATCATTTTCGTTATTATTTGAATTGTTTAGTTCTTCTAAATTACTTTGTTCTTCTTCAGCTTTTTGTTTGTAATCTTTTTCTGTTAATGGTCTATGATTTTCTATATAATCTTTTGCTTGTGCACTTCCATTTATATATTCTTTTAATGTTAATAGGTCACGATCTAATTTGTTAAAGAAATATGTTGTTTCTCCATTGTTTACCATATAATAAATTGCTGTGTAATATGTGTTTTGTATAACTTCTCCATCTGTACTAATTAATCCGTATGAAGTAATGCCAACAGCATTTTTTGCACTAAATACTATTGCTGTAATATCTTCTGTTAGTGGTACAGTAATTGCTGGCATTGCTCTTGTATCATCTATTAATTCTGCTGGTTTTTCACATCCTATTGAATTGTATTTTGTTGGTATCAAGCAATATCCATCTGTATTATATAGTCCATACAAGTTGTTTTTTACGACAGGGATACATTTATCTGCAATTACATATTTGCTATTTATTCCTTGTGCTGCATATGTTGTTGCATCTGGTAATCCTATTTGATCATATTCTACTGGGATTACTTCTTTTCCATCAGAATTTACAACCCCATATTTTGAATTTAGTTGTACAATATATAATTCTTTGCTGGCATCCATTAAAGTTATTTCATCATATTTTAATTCTATTGTTGGTCGCTCTTCCCCTGGTTTTATCATTCCAAATCTGTTGTTGTTTGAAATAATGTACTCACCGATACTTTGAATATATTCTACTGTATCATATTTTGCACTAATTAGTTCTTCATAGTTTCCGTCTATTATTTGTACAACACCATATTTTTGATTTTTTCCTACTACAGCAAGTCCATTATATAGACCTCTTTGATTTCTAAAGTTTGGTGTTAAAGTATATCCTTGTTGTGATAAAGCTTCTTTATAAGAATTTACTAATTCTTCAATTGGAAAGATAGTTACTATATTTTTTTCTGTGGTAATTCCCATATTTAATCCTTTGCTGATTGCATCCAAAGGTGCATATAATTTTTCGTCTGCAAATTGAATTACATTATCTTCTACAGTAAATACTTCTTCTTCTTCAGTCAACTTATCTTTATTTTTTTCTTTTTTACTATTTGATACTAATTTTAGTTCATCATTATAATCGTCAGTTACTTTTATATATTTTGATATTTTATTTTCATTTGCTACAAAATTTACATATTCTCCACCGTTGTCAACGTTACATTTATCTTTACTTTCATCTAGAGCTTCTGTTTCGGTATAGATTCCTTTATTGTATTTGTATCCAGTTAGTGTAGTTAATGACTCTATACAATAGTATGTTTTATTATCTGGTGTGATAAGAATTATTGGTAATTCTTTTCCGTTATATTCTATAGTTTTTTGTTGATATACTCCTCTGTCTGTTGTTATGTCTGTTGTTGTTGTTTTATAAGTCACGTTTTTATAAACTATTTTTGTTTTCTTATTATCAAGTCCTATTAGTATGAATAAAACAATTAATATTAGTACAAATAATATTAACGTTGCTATTATACTTATTAATAATAATTTTTTCTTTTGATCTACTCCATTCATTATTTTGAATTTATCCTCCTATTTTGTATATCCATACTTACGATAAAATTCATCTCTGAAGTTTGCTAAATTATCGTTTTCTATTTCTATTCTAACCTTATCCATTAAGCCTGTCAAGAATTTTATATTATGTATAGAAAGCAGTCTTATTCCTAATATTTCATTTGTTTTTATTAGGTGCCTGATATATGCCCTAGTATAATTTTTACATGTATAACAGTCACATTCTGGATCTAATTTTGAAAAGTCGTGTTCATATGTTCCGTTACGAACAACAACTTTTCCTTGTGAAGTAAGTGCTGTTCCATGTCTTGCTATTCTTGTTGGCAATACACAATCACACATATCTATTCCAGCAATAACAGCTTCTATTAAGTAATCTGGTGTTCCTACTCCCATTAAATATCTCGGTTTGTCTTCTGGCATAAGCGGAGTTGTATATTTTAATATGTCTAGAAATTCTTCTTTTGGCTCTCCTACACTTATTCCTCCGATTGCATACCCTGGGAAATCTAGTTTTATTAAGTCTTCTGCACTTTGTTTTCTTAAATCTTTATAGAATCCTCCTTGTATTATTCCAAAAAGCCCTTGTTCTTTTTGCCTTTGATGTGCTTTTTTGCATCTTTCTGCCCAACGAGTTGTTCTATTCATTGATTTTTTAGTATATTCATATGTTGATGGGTACGGACAACATTCATCAAATGCCATTATTATATCTGCACCTAGTGCGTTTTCTACTTCAATTGCCTTTTCTGGTGATAGGAATTTTTTACTACCATCTAAGTGTGATTGAAATTCTACACCTTCTTCTGATATTTTTCTTAATTGTCCTAGGCTGAATACTTGAAACCCACCACTATCAGTTAAAATTGGTCTATCCCAATTCATGAAAGAATGTAGCCCTCCAGCTTCTTTTGCTAATTCATGGCCTGGCCTTAGAAATAGATGATATGTATTTGATAATATTATTTGCGCATTTACTTCTTTTAATTCCTCTGGAGTCATTGATTTTACAGTTGCTTGTGTACCAACTGGCATAAATACGGGTGTTTGTACATCTCCATGTGGTGTATGTATTACTCCTCTTCTTGCTCCTGTTTGTTTGCATTGATGTATTAATTCATATGTTATTGCTGGTTTATTTTCCATTTTCTCTCCTTTATCTTTTATAAAATAAGCATTGCATCTCCAAAACTAAAAAATCTATATTTTTCTTTCACAGCTTTATTGTATGCATCTAAAATAAATTCTTTTCCGGCTAGTGCTGATACTAGCATTAATAATGTAGATTGTGGCAGATGAAAATTTGTAATCAATGCATCTAGGCATTTAAATTTGTATCCTGGGTATATAAATATTTTTGTATCTCCTTCTGTTTCTTTTACAAATCCATCACTGTCTGCTACAGATTCTAGCACTCTACAAGATGTGGTTCCTACGGCAATTACTCTGTGGCCGCTTCGTTTGGCATTGTTTATTTTTTCAGCATCTTCCTCTTTAATATAAAAATGTTCTGAATGCATATCGTGCTTTTCAACTTCTTCTTCTTTTACAGGTCTAAAAGTGCCTATTCCAACATGAAGTGTTACATTAGCAATTTGTATTCCTTTTTCTTGGATTTTTTCTAGTAATTCGTTTGTGAAATGTAATCCTGCTGTTGGCGCGGCTGCTGACCCATCAAATTTTGCATAAACTGTTTGATATCTATCTTTTTCTTTTAATGTTTCATGTATATATGGTGGCAATGGCATTAAACCTATTTGGTCTAATATCTCGTTGAATATTCCTTTGTAATGAAATACTACTTTTCTAGTTCCACCTGGCATTGTATCTAATACTTCTGCTTCTAGGATTCCATTTCCAAAAATTACTTTTGTTCCTATGTGAAGCTTATTTCCTGGTCTTACTATTGTTTCCCAAGTATCTCCTTCTATGTTGTTTAATAGTAGAAATTCAATGTTAGCACCAGTCTCTTTTTTTCCATATAATCTAGCTGGTATAACTTTAGTATTATTTCTTACTAGACAATCTCCAGGTTCTAAGTAGTCTATAATATCTTTAAATATTTTGTGTTCAATTGTTTTTAATTCTTTATTTAATACCATTAATCTTGAGCTATCTCTGTTGGTGATTGGAACTTGTGCTATTAGTTCTTCTGGTAATTCATAATTAAAATCTGATACTTTCATGTATTATATTCCTCTCTGTTAGTCACTTGTTATCGTTACATAATTTGATTGTTGCATTTCGTTTTTCTGTTTTTGGTCTATCATTGTTTTAAAGTTGTTTATAATTTGACCTATTAAATCTATTGGATTATGTGGATTGTTTTCAAAGTCTATTTCTTCTGAAAAATTAAAATCACTTACTTGTACAGGTTTAGTAGTATATGCTATTTTGTCTAAACCTGTTTTTCCTGAAGTAGAATTTATATTACATTTCATATAATCTTCATACCATTGTTTTAATCCGGATTTTGCTTGAGTTTCATATCCAAATTTTTCATTATCATGTAATGCTGGGAATGTATATCCTTTTTCATTTAAATTTCGTTCTAATGAATGTAGAAATTCATGAACAAAAACTTCTTCTGGAAATATATCATTTCGTATATCATATTTATACATTATGCTATTTTTTAAATCATTTGGCATTCTAATATTAGAGAAACCTATGTTATCATATCGCATGCTTCCAAGTCCTATCCAATCATTTACTGGTATAGCTGAAGCTGTATCTCCCATTCTTACACCAATAAAGATGTGATCATATTCATTGCTTTTTACGTATTCATTGATAAGAGGTTTTACATCTCTTGGTGAAATATAATAATAATTTTCTTCGTCATATGATAATGTTGTTATAGGTTCTTCTATTTCTTTAACTTCATATGTAACTGTCATAGCTCCACCTGAAAGTGTATTACATGACTCGGCAAATCTTTGTATGTTTGATTTTAGTAAATTTTTGTCTTCTTCTGTTAGAGAATATGTATAGTTTTGTCCATCGATTTGAGTTGATATATTATTCATTAAAAAACATACTGTATGCCAATTAGTGGTCTCGTCTTTTATTCCTTTTTCTACATGAATATCTGAAAACCATGCTTTTCCTTTTGAATATCCTTCATATCCTCCTAATCTAAAACTTATGTCTAGATTGTCTTTTTCTTTGCTATCTACTAGTAGTGTGACTTCTTGCCAATCTGTTGTTCCTTGAATAGGTATTGTTTGGTCAGCTGTTCCCATTATGCTTATGCATGCTCCAGCTGTTTCCGGTTTATCACTTTCTACATTTTCTGTTTTTATCATGCATTTTATTTTATAAGGTGTATTTTTTTCTACTTCTATTTCCTTAAAAAATAATGAATCATTATATTCCGTATTTTCTATACAGTAGCTTTTCTTTCCACTATATTTTTGTTTTGAATCCCTATAAAATGACGTATCTGCTTTTCTTTCATGTGCTTTTATAAAGTCATTAAAATAGTATTTATTATATATTGTAACAATCATGATTAATAATAATATAATTAGTGATGTGCTTATTAATTTTCCTATCATTTTGCTCATATCTTTTTTATTATCTCCTCAAATGAATTTTTAAGTTTTTCTAAGCTTCCATTATTGTGAATTACGAAGTCTGCTTTTTTTGTAAAGAATTCATTATTATTTTGTATTTCTAATCTTTTTCTTGCTAGTTCTTCTGATATATTATCTCTTTTGCATATTCTAGCTATTTTTTCTTTATCTTCTGCTATTACTGCTATAACAATGTCACATATTTTTTCCATTTTTGCTTCATATAATAATGGCACATCTATTCCTAGATATTCGTAATTTTCTTTTTTACGTTCAGCAATTTGTTTATTTATGTCATTGACTACATATTTAAAAGTTAGTTTATCTAACTCTTCTTTTTTTTCTTTGTCACTATATATTATTGATGCAATTTTTTTTCTGTTTAATTGGTTATTTTCTTGTAGAGCTCCTTCTCCAAATAGTTTAACTATTTCTTTATAATATTCTGTTGTAATATCATTACTTAATTTTTTTGCTACAGCATCTGCATCAATTATTATTGCATTATAAGAGTCTGTTAATATCTTACTTAATGTTGTTTTTCCAGAACCAGATGGTCCTGTTATTCCAATAATTTTCATTAATTATCTCCTTATAGGCTTGTTATAGCATTTCTGGCTAATTCATCACATCTATTATTATATTCGTTGTCACTATGTCCTTTTACTTTTATAAATTCTACTTTGTGGGTTTTGAATAGTGAATATAATTCTTGCCATAACTCTTGATTTTTAACAGGCTTTTTATCTGCTGTTTTCCAATTATTCTTTTGCCAGTTATAAATCCAACCATTGTTAAAAGCATTTACTACATATGCACTATCACTATAAACTTTTACATTACATGGAAATTTTAATAGTTTTAGTGCTTCTATTACGGCTGTAATTTCCATTATATTGTTTGTTGTATTTGGATTTCCTCCAGATATTTCTTTTTTATTTTCTTTATACATTAAAATAGAGCTCCAGCCTCCTGGTCCTGGATTTCCTGAGCATGCTCCATCTGTATAGATTATTACTTCTTCCATAGCTTCCTTTCTGAAAAATGTTTGCACATCTTTTTACTTTCAAAATGTTTGCGATTTAGCTAATTTTATGGTATTATATCAATAATTCGCAATTTATACAATATTTTAATTGTAAATAAAATTTTATATAGTTTATTTTGATATAGGAGATTTATGGATATACTAAGCATTGTTTCTGAATATAACCCTCTTCACAATGGGCATTTATATCATTTTAAAAAATCTGTTGATTTAACTAGTGCTGATGTAAAAGTTGCCATCATGTCTGGCAACTTTGTTCAACGTGGAGAACCTGCTATTTTAAATAAATGGAAAAGAGCTGAGCTTGCTCTAAAGGCTGGTTTTGATTTAGTTATTGAACTTCCTTGTGTTTATGCTATTTCTAGTGCTGAGAATTTTGCCTATGGTGCTATGAAAATTGCTGATGAAATTAAATCTTCTTTTGTTTCTTTTGGAAGCGAATGTGGTGATTTAGATAAATTAAGGACTCTTTCAAAGTTAATTATTGATAATCAAGAAAAATACATATATTTTGTAAAAGAAAAAATTTCTGAAGGATTTTCTTATCCAAAATCTCAAGAGTTAGTTATTGCAGATTTATTTGGCAAGAAATTTGCAGATTTGTGTAAGTCTAATAACATTTTAGGTCTTGAATATTTGAAAGCTCTAAATTTATTTAAGTCTTCTATAATACCTATAACTGTTGAAAGAAATAATTTCAATTTAATCTCTTCTTCTGAAATTAGAAAAATACTTAGAGATAATATAGCAACTGAAGACATAAGTATAGATAAATTTGTTCCTGATTATGTTTTTGATTCTTTAAAAGAGTATTCTGATAATGGTAATATTGTTTTATCTTTGAAAGCTTTTGAAAGAGAATTGTTTTATATTTTACGTACTTGCAATTTAGATGATATGGAAAATATTCCTGATTTGCCTGATAATATGATTAGTAGTTTAAAAAAAGCTGCTAACTCATTTAATTCTATCGAGGATTTAATTAATAATCTTAAGAATAAAAGTATTACGCAAGCAAGAATCAAAAGAATACTACTTTATATTTTACTGGGCGTTACTAAAAAAGATATAGAAATTTCAAAAAGTATTATTCCATATATTAGAGTTATCGGCATGACTGATAATGGAAAAAAACTTTTACCTATTATTTCACAAAGTTGCAAAGTTATTACTTCTGTTAAAGATTTTGAATCTAAGTGTAAAGATTCTAATTTACTTCGTTTGCTAGATATTGATAAAAGAGCTACTAATATTTATACTTTAGCATACTCTTCTGATTCTAGAGCTAATTTAGATTACACTACTAAAATTATTACGTTGGATTAGTGTTTTGGAATATATTATTGAAAGGATAGATTATGCAGAAATTAATTGTTGAACCTAAATTTAATAATAAGAAACTAAGTAGTTTTTTATATGCACATTTTAATGGTTTATCTTCTGCCACTTTGCATAAAGCATTAAGAAAAAAAGATATTCGTATAAATGATGTTCGTATAAACGAAGACCTATATGTTCACGAATTTGATAATGTGACGATTTATATTGTTGATGATCTTTTATATAAAACTTTTGATATTAAAACTGTTTTTGAAGATGATAATATTTTAGTAGTGTATAAACCTGCTGAGCTCGAAGTAGTCGATAGCAGTTTTGGAGATTCTCTTACTACTATTTTGTCTAAAAAATATTCTTTTATTAAGCCTTGTCATAGATTAGATCGTAATACTAAAGGACTTGTTTTATTTGCAAAAAATGATGATACTTTAGATATATTATTTAATAAATTTAAATCAAAGGAAATTAGAAAATTTTATAGATGTGATGTTGTTGGCATAATGCCTAAAAAACAAGAATTGCTTAAAGCTTATCTATTTAAGGACAATAAAAAAGCTTTGGTGTATATATCTGATGTTCCTAAGAAAGGATATCTTGAAATTCTTACTAAATATACAGTAATTTCGGAAGATATCAAGAATAATTTCTCTACTCTTGAAGTTGAACTAATTACTGGTAGAACACATCAGATTAGAGCCCATTTATCTCATATTGGTCATCCTATTATTGGTGATGGCAAATATGGTATTAATGAAATTAATAAAAGATTTGGTGTTAAATTTCAAAAATTAGAAGATTATAAATTAGTTTTTGAGTTTACTACTGATTCTGGATTACTAAATTATTTGAATGGTAAAGTGATTGAATACAAATAAAGAGCTAATAAATAAACTATTAGCTCTTTATTATTTTTCGAATATACTTAATATTTTTGCAACAGCATAAATTATGCTAGTACATTTGTTTTTCGCAAATGATTTTCCTAAAGCTTTTCCTCCAACAGTAATTGAAGCTACTAGTGCGCTCATTAGAAATTGAATATCAAAGCTTAATCCTAGTTTTTGAGTGATTTTTAATGTTATTATGGCACTTATTGCTCCACTTAGTACTCCGGCAATATCACCAATTACGTCAGCACATACGTTTGATACTTTTGGTGCTGATCTAATTAGTTTTATTGCTGTTTTAGCACCTTTTACTTTTTTTGATGCCATTGCATGAAATTCTTCTTCTGTTGCACATGTTACTGCAACTCCTACTAAATCAAATAAAATACCTGTTAGAATTACTGCTGATAGTATTAAAATTGCAGGTACTAAACTTAATTTATCCATTGATGTAGTAGATATATATGAAAAGAACATTGATAGTAAAAATGTTACTATAAATATTGTTAGAAACCATTTTATAGCTTCACTTTTAGGATTTTTTTCTTTTTTCTCTTTCATTATTTTTTCCTTTCTTAGTTGTTTTTTATTGTGTATTTTGTTTTTAGAATTTTAACATATCAAAAATTTTATGTCAAAAGTTAATTTTAAAATAAATAAAGAATTTATCCAATATAAGCACTTTCACTTATTTCAGATAAATTCTTTTCTATTTTCCGTTTGTAAATTACGTTTATATGATGGTAGAAATTTAAGTAAATTTTACGGTTTAAGGTCTAGCAGAATTTCTCTACTTCTTACTAAACATTACTATTTAGCTGTTTCCATTTAAAAGAAGTATTCCTTAAAAGTTTCGGAAAGCTAGATCGCCACTAAAATCCGTACCTTAATCCCTAAATTTCCATGTTTCTTAATTAAAACAAACATTCTAGAAGTTTTCCTTGATATGTAACTACTATTATTAGTTTCTTTTGCAGTAATGATTTCATAGTCTCAAAGTAAATAACGTGGCCGCGTTATTTGCTTGTGAGTAGCGACTAATCCCAAGATTACCACTCAAAACAGATTTATGTGTACATGAGTTAAAATTGCACACGATTTTAGATGAATATCAAATTGTTTTGATAACGAAATGAGGATAACAATATATGCCATTATATCTTCTCCTGATTTCTGTATTTCCTATACCCACGCAAAACTGGCATTTTACGCATAATATAAGAAACGCGTATCTAATAAATCATGTGTGGATTTTTAGGCCCACCTTCATAATAGGTTGCATAACTAGAATAATGCACCACCGTTTTTAATTATAGCAGAATTTTTCTTTTGGCTCAAATCTCTAATATTAAGTTTTTAGTTCGTTTTGTTAAGTGTGCCTTAGCTAGTGATTTTATTTTTTATTTTTTCCTATATTATCTCTTTTTTTCTTTATTTTTCATTATTTTCCTATATTATCCTTTTGATATATTTGCTAATAAAGTGGAACCCTCTTGCTATATTTGCAAGAGGGTTTGTATTTATTTTTTCTTCTTTTTTAACATTAAGAAAATACTTATTAAACCTATCACAGATATTGCTAATATAATAGCTACAGCTTTTGTAGGTAATCCAATTTGCTCTTTTTTTTCTGAATTTGAAGTACTTTCTTCATTTTTTATTATCTCTTCGTCTTCTATTGTATCTTCAGTTTCTGTTGTTGTATTATCTTTGTTTAACTCAGTGATATTACTGTTTTTAATATTTTCTTCAACAATATTTTGTTCATTATCTTCTGTATTTTTGTTTTCTGAAGTTAATTGAAATCCTGTATTGTTTTTTTCTTTTATTGGTGCTGCAATGGTAATACTTGTCGTTTGAGTTTTTGTTTCTACAATTCCATTTTCGTTTTCAATTGGTGATTCACTATTATCTGAGGAAATTTCAAATGCTGTTTCTCCTCCATTAGCATCTTGTTTTACTCTAAAAGTTACTGTGAATAGTTCTCCTGTATATTGTACAGGCGTAATTGATATTAGTACGAAATTTACTGAACCAGGAACTTTGTCATTTATAACTGTAGCTCCTTTATCTAATGTAATTGACGAATTTACAACTTCTAATATGGTTTTGTCATATTTTAATCCAAAGTCAAAACCTAAACATTCAGTTGAACCGTTGTCATTAAATTTTACTGAAACTGTAAATTCTTCTCCTAATTCTAAGTTCGTTTTTGCTGTTTCAATATTTAATTCTGGTGTTCCTGTTGCCAGCGTTATTTTAGGTAATAGTAGTATAGTTATTAATATTAATAATATTATGGTTATATATTTTAGTTTTTCTTTCATTTTCTCTCCTGTTTTATAATGAATCAATTACTTTTGCTAAAAATTTACTGATTAATATTAAATCCGATGTTGACAATTTTCCATCTCCGTTTATATCTCCAGCTGCAATTTGTTTTTCTGATAGTTTAGTAATTTTAGCTAGTCCTTTTGCTCCTAAGATTGCATCTTTTGTTGTTATTCTATTGTCTCCATCTATGTCACCTTTTAATATAATCTTTTTGAAAGCTTTTCTTTTGATTATTATTTCTTCTTCGCTAGATGGAATATATAGAGTGTATAATTTATCATTAAATTCTATTGCCTGTGCAACTTCTGTTGATACATTTTCAATATCAATTCCTTCTTTTAAGAAAGTATTGTTGTTTCTGTTATGAGTATATGTTTGTAGTTTTCCGATCAAGTAATGCTGTTATATATAAATCACCTTCTTCTGAAGATATATTAAGTATATATAAATTTTCAGGTAATGTACTTTTGTCTAATTGAGCAAAATTTGTTCCGTCATAAGTATGAATTAACATATTATCAGTTTGTATTGATGTAATATATAATTTTTCTCTCGTATTTTCTAATACTGTTACCATTTCATATTCTGAACTAGGTAGGTTTACTTGACAATCTGCTATTTCTGTAATTTTATTTTCTGAAGGCTGATATTTATATAATGAGATAGCTTCTTTTCCAGGTTCTTTTACTGATATGTATATATCATCTTTTAAAATTGTAACTTTTGTTTTTCCTAAATATCCAGCGTTCTGTCTGAATGTAGCAATTTCTATTAGATTTACTCCATCAAATTTATATATCTTAGCTACGTCTCCATTTTGATTTAATGTTGTCATATAGACTTCATTATTCTGCGATGTTATGTCAAAACTGTTTGATACATCTGTTAATGAGGTTACTTCTGACCAAGTATTATTATTTGTATTCAATCTACTGATTTCTAGTAATCCTTCTGATATGTAAAATAAGTATAATTCGTTCTCTCCTTTTTTACAAAAAGTTATTTTATCTAACTGAAGTTGGTTTGCTTTTGCAATTATTGGAGTTCCTATATTTTCCCATTCTTGTCCATTATATGCTTGTACGTATATTTTATTTTTTGCATTATCTCCATCTGCTGTACAAACGCCTGAAGCAATATATAATTTCGAATTAAATGTTGTTGAATCTACTAGTCTGTGAAAGGCTGCTTCTTCATGTGCAGTTGGATCTATAAAGCCTGAATCTTCCCATTCTTCTGTTGCTCGCACTTTATTTTCATTTGTTGCTGCTTTTATAGGAGAAAATATATAGCAGAACAAGGTTGCTAATAATACTATTAATATTATAAGTGTTGATCTTTTCTTTATCATTTTATTCCCTCTATTTTATTATTCTATATCTTCTAGTTCGGCATGAACTAATACTCTCTCTTTTCCTGTTTTATCACATGTTGATAATGATATTATTTGATTACTTTTGTCTGGTTTACCAACAAATTCTATTGTGCTTTTGTTTTTTAAGGTTTCTACATATTGATCATAATCTTTTTCTGTTACTTCTGTATCTATAGAAAATTCTTCTGGTATTGTTGTGTATGCAGAAAATACTTTAAATCTCATTGATTTTTCTGGAGTGTAAATATATATATCTACATCTTTTCCTAATTCACCAGAGGCTATTTTTACTATATCTGCAAACATTATACCTTTTTTGATGTGGTGTCCATATATTACAGTATTTTTATCAATTACTCTTTTATCGTTTTGATAGTCCATGTAAATTGCTCCACATTGATCACTTTTTTTGTATATATCATGACTTAAATAATACTCGTTATTAGTTGTTTGCAGTACTGGATAATTTATAGTAGTTCCTCCTATTTTTATCCATGCTACTGCATCTGCATTTATTGATTTAAGTTCTTGAAAATTTACTGTATCAAATTTACTATCTGAATTTTCGTCTCTCTCATTTATTAAAACAACTTTTGATGCTACATTTTCATATTTTTTTTCTGTACGTGTTGTTCTATGATACCAGCCTACTACTATATAAGAAGATCCTACAAAAGCTAATACTAATATAAATAGCAGTAATCTTTTTACAGTAAATAGGTTATGACCTTCTTTTGGAGCACCAAAATAATACTCAGAATATTCGTCTGATTTCATTCTTTTTCTTTCGATTTTGCTCTTTATTTTTCTCTCTTTTTTTAGTCTATCTTCTATTTGCTTTGCAGTAAGTGCTTCTTGCCTAATAAGCTTTTCTTGTTCTTTTGCTTGTTTTCTTGCTAGTTCTTCTTCTTCTAATATTTCTTTTGTTGTTTTGGGTCTTCCATTTCTTCCTACTGGTTTAGGTGGTTGAGCTGGGTTTTTTCTAGGTCTTCCTCTTTTTTTAGTTGAAGGCTTTGCAATTCCTTCATCTTTTTTTGGTCTTCCTCTTCTTTTTTTGGCAAAATTGATACTATTAAATTTATTATTTGATTCTGTTTTATTCGTATTAAAATTCATTTATATCTTCCTTTATTTATTAAAATATGCTCCTACATTTTGGCATAAGAGCATATTTTTCAATAAATTATTTACCCCTTTTATTAGTTATTGTCATTATTACTATTCCTAATGCAGAGACTAACATTATTGTTGCATATATTTCTATGTTGATGTCTCCTGTTTGTGGAGATAATCTTTTATATTCAGCAGCAGCTGCTGCTTTATCTTTTACGACTTCTATTTCTACTTGCTCTTTTATTCCATTTTCTGTTTCAACTGTAATTAAAGTTTTTCCTACTGCATGTGCTATTACATTTCCTTTTTCATCTACTGTTAATATTCTTTCATCTGATGATGTGAATTTGTAATTTCCTTGTCTTGTTGCATCTTCTGGTATTACTTTTACAGTAAGTGTGATTGCTTTTCCAACAGCTATTTTGTTATTAGAAATGTTTGTATATACTTTTATTGCTGTAATTGGTATTTCGTATGTTGTAATTAAAACTTCTGCATATTTTCCATTTACAATTGCAGTTATAACTGCTTCTCCTACTGACTTTGCTGTTACTGTTCCATTTGAATCTACTGATACTACATCTGAATTTGATGATGACCACATTACTGTTTTATCGTCAGTTGTTGTTTCTGGATTATATAGTACTTTTAATTTTTGACTTCTACCAAGTCCAAGTGAAAAATCAGCTTGATTAATTGTTATTGAGTCTAATGGAATTTCTATTACTGTAACTTCACATGTTGCCGAAGCTATTATTACATTATTTTCTACTGCGTTTACAGTTATGATTACAGGGGTGCCTTCTTCTGTAGCTGAAAGAGCTTCTATTCTTCCTTCTTTATCTACTGTAGCTTTTTTAGAATCTGTAGAGTCAAATGTTATTTTTCCATTAAAGTTTGTTCCTTCTGGTTGCTTTATTACATCTAATAGTTTCTCTTGTCCTTTTAATAAAGTTATTTTGTCGTCTATTTCTAATCCAGTTAAAGGTACATTTACTGTTATTTTACATTCTTTTGTTATTCCACCTACTGTAACATATATAAAAGCTGTTCCAGCTTTATGTGTTGTTACTTCTCCATTTTCATTTACGGTTGCAACTTCAGTATTTGATGAAGACCATTTAACTGTATCATCATCTAGAGTTGCGTCTGTTGGATCTAATGTAACTTTTAATGTTAGTGGTACGTCTTTATTTATTGTTATATCTGTTTCACTTAATTTTATATCTTTTAATAATGTTACTACTGTTACTTCTGTAGTTGCTTCTTGTCCATTTGGTGTTTTTGCTGTTATTGTTGCTTTTCCGTTTTTCATCGCTGTTATAACACCAGTTGAATCAATTGTTACAGCATCAGGATTACTCGATTCCCAGCTTATTTTCTTTGAGTCGGATGTATTTTCTGGATTAAATTTTACTGTTAAAGTTTTTGTATCTCCTTTTTCTATTACGATTGATTGTTGCTCAATTATTATTGATTTTAATGGTACTGGCGCAATTTCTACTTCACATGTTGCAACTAATTTTTGATCAGCTACTGAAGTTGCTGTTATTGTCGCTTTTCCTGGCCCTTTTGTTGTTATTGTTCCGTCTGTTGATACTTGAACTATATTTTTATCACTTGTTTCCCATTTTATAGTCTTGTCATCTGTTGTTTCCATATTATTGTATGTTGTATATGTAACCGCTAATTTTTCTTCTTCACCATATGTTAAGTTGACTTTGTCTTTTATTTCAATTGAAAGGATAGGTATTCTTACGTGGACATTACAAGTTATCATTTTTCCATCTATTTTTGCTGTTACAGTTGCATCTCCCTTTCCTTTTGCTGTTACTAGGCCATCATTAACAGTTACTACTGAAGTGTTTGATGAAGACCATTCTAGTGTAGATTTATCTACATCAGCGTCTTCTGGGTCATATATTACATTTAGTTGCATTTCATTTGATTGGTCTACTCCTAAATTGAAAGTTTTTTCTGTTATATTTCCTTCAAAAGCTATTGATTTTAATTTTACTGATACATTTACAGCGCATATTGCTTTTTTTCCATTAGCTGTTGTCGCTGTAATAATTGCTTCTCCTCTATCTACTGCTGTTACTGTTCCATCATTGCTTACTGTGGCTACAGAAGAATCTGATGTTGTCCATGATATTGTTTTGTCTCCATCTGTATCTGTTGGTATTGTTGCTGTTATTTTTGTTGATTCTCCTTTATCTAGTGATATTGATGATTTATCTAGTATAACTGAACCAATTTCTCTTGTTACTGTAACGTCACAAGATGCAGTAGTTCCATTTTCTGTAGTTGCTGTTATTGTTGTTTTTCCTCTTGTTAATGCTGTTATTGTTCCGTCTTGTGATATTTTAGCTATTGATTCGTCTGATGATGACCATTTTACGTTTTTTTGAGTTGTATCTGTTGGAGTATATATAGCTTCTAGTTTATGTGTTTCACTTTCTTTTATAGATAATGATTTTTCGCTTAATTCGATTGATTGCACAGGTATTTCTACTTTAACACTCTGATTAGTTACTGTTGTTGGTATTTCAGCTGAAGAATTTGATATAGGGTATTTTTCATCTGACTCTATTCTTAAAGATGTCGTTCCTCCTACAGCATTGTCTTTTACTTTAAATTTGACAGTTATTAAACTTCCTTCATAAGATAAAGCTTGTGAACCCATGGCAAAATAGTTTACTTCTCCTATAACTCCTGTGTTAGGTGTTACAAGCATTCCTGTATTAGCTGTATCTGCTGATATTACTTCTAATACATCAGAATCATATTTTAGCATGAAATTGAATCCTTCACAGTCTTTTGATCCGTTATCTTTAAAATTTACTGATGCTGTGAATTCTTCTCCTCTTTGTAAATTACTTTTTGATACTTCTACTTTTAGTTCTGGTGTTCCTTCAATTGCTAGTGCAACACTTGGAATAATGTTAGATAATAGTATTATGGTAATAAGTACTAAACTAGTTATTTTTTTCAAATTAAGCTTCATAAATTTTCTCTTCCTTTTTTACATATTTTTATACATTCATTATACGGATATCAGAGTTTAAACTCAATTACGGTTTTATAAAACTTATATTACTTTTTTAAATTTCTTGTTATTTTTTTGTAATATTTTTAATATTTTTTTCAACAATATTACAAAAGACATCACCTTTTATAGTGATGCCTTTTATATTAATTTTCTTCATTTGCTGTATTTTTCTTTTTTACTTTCTTTTTAGTTGTTTCTTTTTTCTCTGTTTCTTCTACTGTTTCGTCTTCATTTTTTTGAGATTCATCTAAGCTTTTTTCTTCTAGTATTTGTTCTGTTTTTTTATTCTTTTTCTTCATAGGTAGTTTTTCTGCTATTTTTTTCATTTCTTTTTTTATGTCTGTTCTTTTTAATTTTACATCATATTCTTCTATATATACATTTAGAATTTTAGGATATATATCTTCAGGAGTATTGAAATATCTGTTAGTTATAATTTTTTCTTTAGAGACTAAATCATATTCAAATAATTCAGTGTCTATTAAAAGTTTAGATGTTACATCCATACCATTTGGTAAGGTATTATTTATATTGTCATAATATACTGAATTTGTGAAGAATACTGCTGGGAATCCTTCTTTAAAGTTTAATTTGAATAATTTTACTGCTGTTTCAAATTTATTTCCATATGACTGCAACTCTCTTTCAGCGTTTATATTGAATATACCATAATCTGTTTTATGCAATTTTTCATTTACTGATGCAACTTGATATATTGGCATATCGTAATCAAATTTCACTTTGCACATTGCTTCATTTAAAGAACCTGCTATTGTTTGTAGTTTTTCTGTAAAATCAAATATATCGATTTTTTTATTTACATTTAACACTTGGAACTTATCTTTTTCATGCTCTCTGTGTGATTTATTGTTTAAATATCTTACTTGAGTTGAATCATCTTTCATTGCACCAAATATATCAAATTCATTTTTGTTAAACATTGAGTTTTGTGTTGTAAAGTACTCACTTTTTAAATTTCTTAGTTCTTCCTCAATAACATCTCTATTCATTTCTCCGCTTTTTAGCATATTTATAATAGGTAGTACATTTGTACTTGAAATGAATATGCTATCTAACTCTTGTTTAGAGAATTTTGTTCTTTGTAGTTTATCATAGTTTATTCCAAAATCTTCAAAGTCATAATCATAATCAAATTTCTTTTTTAATTTTATACTGTCTGATAGATAAGCTTCTTCTCCTGTTTCTAATTCTAGTAGTTCGTCTTTATTTGCAAATTTCCAAAATTCAAATAAACTCTTTTTATGCTGATCTATTTCATTTATGTATATAGTTGCATTTTCTATTTTTCTTTCTGTGTTTACAATCTTTAATTCTAGAGCTTTTATATCTTGTCTTAGATCTTTTACATATCTTTCACTTTTTTCATATAAGGCTTGTACTGTTACTAAATCATCAATTGTATGATATTTTTTATCATCACTGAAACCTTGTATTGGTTTTGATTCTTTCTTTTCATCTTTTTTTTCTTCTTCTATTTGCGCTAGTTTTTCTTCTTCGCTTATTTTGGGTTTCTTTTTTGAGAAGAAATATCTAACTTTTCCAAAGAAGGTTTTTTTACATTCAAGATATGTTGATATTTCTTTTTGTTTCATAAAATATTCTGCATCTTTTTTCTTTGATTCTTCTTTTAGGTTCTTCAACTTTTTCTCAAGCTCAAAAGCTTCTTGGTTAAATTGTTTTATTGTTGCTTCTGTTGTTATGTACTTATCTTTTATAAATTCTGGTAAATCTCCATATTCAATTTTTTTACCATTGTAACAAAATTCTATACTGTTTTCGTTATTTATTCTTGTAGAAAAATTATATCTGTTTCCTAGTTCTGTTTGAATCATAAATAGGGCTTTTACTAATTTATAAAATTCGTCTGCTTCTTCTTTTGTTCTTAAAACAATTTTATACATTGTTTTAAGTGTTTCATATATTGGTGTTTCTCCTACTATTTGTGTTGTTAGATTTCCGTCCATATCGTGAACTTCGTATGATAGAGGCCAATTTTTAGTAAATACCCATAAATAGTTTTCAATATCATTTATTTGTTTGTTGGTTAAATATTTTTCACTATAGTTTACATATGATATTGGTACATATACCTTTTCATCTCTTGTAGATGTTTCTAATTCGATTTTTTTCTTTAATAAGTAAAACAATTCATCAAAAGTATCTTCTTTTAATGAAAATAGCATGAAATATTTACCCGAATATTCTGAATAATATATTTGCCATAATTGATTTCTATTAAAACTTACTGTAAAAGGTATTTTCTTTTCCATTTTACTTTGTTCTAATGATATTCTTCTGATCCCTGCTTCTGAAATTTTGTCAAATACTTTCATTAATTCTACTGCTTTTTCATCATCATCTTGTGCTTGTTTTATATAGGTTCCAAAAGCTATTGATTTATCATATTTTTCTTTTATTTGATTATCTCTATATGCTGTTGTGCAATATATTTCTATATCTTTTATTGATACATATTTATATACCTTTAGTTCTTTGTCGTTATTTAGTCTTGAGGGATTAAATACTATTGGTTTGCTATCTTCTAAAAAGCTTGGTAAATTATCTAAATCTAATCCTATAATGTTTAGTTTTTCCATTATATCTTCTTTTGTTGACAATTTTATTTTCCTCCTCACGGTATTTTTCAGCTTGAGTATATCATATAGAAAATTTTTTTCCAATATTTTTAAAAAATAATTTTTTAAAGTGCATTATAAAAAAATATAAGAGTAACTCATATTTTTTTAATTTTGCTCTTCGCAATTACCTTAATAAAAAACTATGATTTACACTTATATTTTTGTATAGTCTATAATTATATATAAAAATTATTCTCTTGCTTTATTATTAATTTCTTCTGTAATCTTTGAAGCAAAATCTACTAGTGACATTTGTCCTATGTCTCCTTCTTTTCTTTTACGTACACCAACCGCATTTGCTTCTACTTCTTTGTCTCCTATGATAATCATATAAGGAACTTTTTGTAGTTGTGCTTCTCTTATTTTGTATCCAATTTTTTCTTGTCTTAAATCTAAGTCTACTCTTATTCCTTTTGATTGTAATTCATCTTTTACTTTTTCTGCGTAGTCTTTTTGGCTATCTGAGATTGGTAAAATAGCTACTTGAACTGGTGATAGCCATAATGGGAATGCTCCTTTTGTCTCTTCTATTAAGAAACATAAGAATCTATCAAATGTTCCAAGTATTGCTCTGTGTATTACAACAGGTCTATGTTTTTCATTATCTTCACCTATATATTCTAATTCAAATCTTTCAGGTAATAAGAAATCTAATTGACATGTTGAAACTGTTACGTCGTGTCCTACTGCTGATTTTAATTGTACGTCTAGTTTTGGTCCATAGAAAGCTGCTTCTCCTTCTGCTTCATAGAAGTTAACTCCTAACTCTACTAATATTTCTCTTAGTTGACTTTCTGCTTTTTCCCACATCTGATCATCATCAAAATATTTTTCTTTGTTGTTTTTATCTCTTAAAGATAATCTAAATTCATAATCTTCAAAGCCGAAATCTTTATATACTTCTAAAATTAGTTTAACAACTTTTCCAAATTCTTCTTTAATTTGATCTGGTCTTACAAAAAGGTGAGCATCGTTTTGACACATTTCACGAACTCTTTCTAGTCCGCAAACGCTTCCACTATCTTCAAATCTAAAGTCGTGTGCAAGTTCTCCTATTCTTATTGGTAAATCTCTATATGAATGTAGTTTGTTTTTATATATTAGCATATGGTGTGGACAGTTCATTGGTCTTAATACTATTTCTTCATTGTCTAATTTCATTACTGGAAACATATCTTCTTTGTAATGATCCCAATGACCACTTGTTTTATATAGGCTTACATTTGCAAGTGACGGTGTATACACATGGTTATATCCCATTTCAATTTCTTTATCTTGAATATATCTTTCTAATAGTCTTCTTACTGTTGCTCCATTAGGTAAGTACATTGGTAATCCTGAACCTACTAATGGATGAGTCATAAATAAGGCTAGTTCTTTTCCTAGTTTTCTATGATCTCTTTGTTTTGCTTCTTCTAGTTTTTGTAGATGTTCTTCTAGCTCTGAAGCTTTAGGGAATGAAACTCCATAGATTCTTTGTAGCATTTTATTTTTTTCATCACCTCTCCAATATGCTCCTGATGATGATAATAGTTTTATTGCTTTTACGCATCCTGTTGATGGTAAATGTGGACCTCTACAAAGGTCTGTGAATTCTCCTTGTTTGTAAAATGATATTACTTCACCTTCTGGTAGTTCTGTAATTAATTCTACTTTATAAGGTTCTTCTTTTTCTTTCATTAATTTGATTGCTTCTTCTCTTGGAAGCTCAAATCTTTCAATTGGTAAATCTTCTTTTATGATTTTTTTCATTTCTTCTTCAATTTTTAATAAATCTTCTTCTGTGAATGGTTTTTCTACATCAAAATCATAATAAAATCCATTTTCAATTGATGGTCCTATTGTTACTTTAGCTGCTGGATATAATCTCTTTACAGCTTGTGCCATAATGTGTGAAGTTGTATGCCAATACATTGCTTCTTCAACTTCTGCAGTTCTTCCACCGCCTAATTTAATTTTAAACATATAAATTCCTCCTTTGCCTAATTTTCTTAGGCTAAACAAAATTTATTTAAGTCTTTTTTTCTTATAGAGGTTCCTTGAATTTGTTTTAAAAATCAAAGAACCCCTATAAGTCAAAAATCTTGACTTATAGGGGTAAGTTTTATTTCTCACGGTTCCACCCTACTGTTTAACTTGTTTACCGTTTTAACGCAACATCCACGCTTTTCTTTCGAAAAGAAACTCCAGAGTAGTTTTTCAAAACTGTTTTTCAAGATTAGCTTTCAGCCGGTGACCAATCATCTCTTTTGATAACCTTGTTTTTACTTTTCTCTTTCATCGTTTACGTAATTATTTTATACTTTTTTTATGTAATTGTCAAGTTATTTTGTTTTTGATATTTTCTATCTTTGTTGTGTTTGTTGTTGCTGTCTAGCAGCACCAGCTTCTAGATTTTCTATTACTTTTCCACTTAAGCTAAATGCTCCTAAATGTGCATATGAACCGCAATCTATGTATATTATTGGTTTAGTTACATCTTCATCTAAAAATTGTACATTTACTCCGTTCTGATTGTGGTGTATGTCCTACAACCATTGCATGTCTTGTTGGCCAATTAATAGGTGCATAATGCGTGTTTGGTGTTTTTTCTCTATACCATAATGTATTTTTAAACCTTTTTATCTTTGCACTATTGTTAGCATTTTCGCCTTTCATTTGTAAATCATAGGCTTTTTCTAAATTAAATTGGCTGTCATATTGATATAGTTTTGGATCAAAGAATGCATGCGCTAGTGCATATGAATTCTCACCATATCTAGCTCTCATCTGGATAGGTTGGCTTCCAAGCCATTCGGTTAATTCCTCAATCGTTACTCTTTTTGTTATTAGTCCTTCTTTTAGAGCATTTTCTACTGTCTGATTGAAGTTTTGCAATTTTTGGATTGTATCTCCTCCTTTATTTAGTTCCATGCTTTTGTATCCATAATCATATAAAGAATTATTTTTAGTATTGCCATCTATTTTTCCTCTCAAAAAGTCATATGCAAATTCATCGTGATTTCCTGGTACATATCTTACTCTACCTACATCACTTAATTCTTTTATTTGTAAAAGCATTTCTACTCCATAGCTTCCTCTATCCATAGCGTCACCTAATATTATAACGTTTAAGTTTGGATTCTGTTTCATCATTTGCTTTACAAATTCCCATCTATCCATCCTGCTATGTAAATCACTTATTACTATTGTATCTGGTGCATTATTTTGATATAGTTGTGATTCTTGATTTGTCTCATTTCTTCTTTCAGTTTTTGGGATATCATTGCTTGTATTTGTTTCTTCTAAGTTAACCTGTGGTTGTAAGGTTGGGCTGCTCTCTGTTGTACGAGGTGCTTCGTAATTTATATTTTTATATACTTCTTCGAATTTTTTTATTTGAGCATTTTGAGCAACTTTATTTATTATTGCAGCTTTTATTTTTTCATTTGCTCTTTGCATTTCTGCAGAATCAGTAGTACATGCTGTCCATGTTTCTAGGTCTTCCATATATTCAATGCTCCCAATAAATGGTGTCTTTTTTCCTTTTGTTTCGCTTAATAATGATTTATATAATTGAGAAAACATTTCTGGATTTTGCTCATATATTTGTTGTGGTGTACCCGTGTTAGGTAATAAAACAAATGCGTTATCTATTTTATTATCTACTTCACTTGTGTCCCAAGTTTTTATTTCCCATAATATTTTATCATTTATTGTATCTGCTGGTGAATAATCTACTATTTTAAAATCTGGTGAGTTGTTTTCTTGATTTACAACTGTTCCATATTGATATTGCATATCATTTTCAGCAATTTCTTGATTTTTATTAAAAAAGTTTTTAGCTTTTTCAATCATTGTTTGATTTCCGTGTGTGTTTGAAACAGATACAGTATTTCCGTTTCTTTCGGCAAGTTGATTTATCCTTTCGCTGATTTGTTGTGGTAGTGGCTTCGTTTCATTAGATACTTCTTTTAGCTTTGCCGCTTCTAATATAGAATCTAAATTGTACCATTTTTCATCTATTTTAATTTGACTATATGTGTTCTCTCCTGCTTTTACATTTCTACTTTCTATTCCATATAATTCTAGTGCTGTTTTTTGTACTATGGTCAATCCTTCTGAATTTGTCTGATTACTAAATAAAGCTTCTTGCAATTTTGATATATCTGTATTTGATGAGCTTTGACTTGCTTCTTCTTGCACGTTTATATTTTTATTTACGCTTGATAGTACATCAACTGCTATTTCTAGCTCAGTGCCTTTTAAATCTACTCCTGGTGTTATTTGCTTTAATTTTTCTACCGTCGCTTCTGCTAATTCTAGTGAGACTTTTTCTCCGTTGTAGTCCTTTAATATGATGTCAATATCTCCTTTTAAAAAATTTTGGGCTGCATATTTATTTTCTATGTTTTTAAAATCTTTTTGAGCTGTTTCAAAATCTCTAAAAAATCCATCATATTCTACGTATAATTTATTTTGAGTTTCTGTTATTTGCTTTACTGATGATTTAGATGATTTTTGAACTGGTTGCATAATGTTTTCCTGTTCTATATCATTTACAATTCCATAATATTTTTTCTTGTTGTTCTGTTCTATGGTTTCTATATAGACTGCCATATATTCATCTATGTTTCCTGTGTTATTTAATCGTCTTTCTTCTAGTTCTTGCTGTAATTCAACATTATTAGCAATTTCTTGTTCTATTTGTTCTATTCTATATGGTCTTTCCAATAAACTTTCATATACTTGATTTGCTATTTGATCATTTGCAAAGATTTGTTGTGCTTGTTTTGATAGATTAGAATTTTGTAGTTTGTATTGTATTGCATTAGATAAGGTTGGTTCGTAATAATCTCTCTCTATTTTTAGTAATTCTACTGCACTATCTAAAGTTAATTCTGAATTGAGTAATGCTGTTATTGTTTTCGTTTCAGGTGGTGATATATGTGTTACTGTTTCTCTAACTAATTCAGTAGTTTGATTTTCGTTTGTTTGTGTCTTATTCTGATTATTATTTATTGCTTGTCTATTAATTGTATTTGTTATTCCATTTAAAACTAATGTTGATAGTACTGTGGTTACAGCTGTATCACTCCAGTCAGATAATTTATATTCTGCATTTGGATCAACAGTTCCTCTGTCTACATATGTTCCTACTACATCAGATATTGTTTCTTCTATGACTTCACCTGCTACATTGATTCCTCTTTTAGCTAATTCTTGTCCTACTTCATTTTTTACTTTGTCTAATATGCCTTTTTCTATGATGTCGTCTAATGCTCCTTTTCCAAAGATGTTAACTCCACTGAACATCATTTCTGTTCCGACTTCTACCATTGCTTTTGCATTTCCTATTTTTACTGCTTCGTTTAGTTCTGCACCTCTATTTAAGGCTTCTTGTGTGGATTGTCCTTTAGCACTTAGTCCCATTACACCTAAACTTATAGCTGGATCTCCAGTTGCAATACTTGCTGCAATACTTGGTGCCATATTTCCTACTACTTGTCCAACATTTCCTGCAGTTTGAGTAATTTTCCCATATTCTTGACCTTCATAGTATAAGGCTTCATTTGCATTTTGTAGTGGTTTAGAAATTGCGTTATTGACTGTTTCTACGGCTTTTCCTGCTTCTGGTATAACATTTCCTATTCCGTTCATCATACTATTAAACTGTTGTTTTGCTGGTATTGCATTTAATACTTCTGACATGTACTCTGTATATATTGCTCCTAATTTTCCGGTAAAGCTTTTTTCATTATCATGCCATATATCTATTACTTTTGGGACTAAGACTGGCACTCTTTTTATTATATTATTCATACTTGGTAGTACTGGACTTTGTGTAATATCTGCTTTAGGAGTATAAGCATTTTTACTTACTTCGGCTACTTCTTCTGCTGTCATATTAGCACCTTGGTTTAGTTGATTTGCACTTTCTGTTAATACTGCTTGATATAATCCTGCTATTCCTGATGCTACACCTAATCCTGTTTTTTTAGCTATGTACGTTGATTTATCTATTAAAGATGGTTTTTCTTCGCTTCTAAAATCTTGCTCTTCTATTTCGTCCCAATATGAATCTTCATTTTCTATCTGACTTCTTACATCTTCAAAATTTGTATCTTCTATTAATTGTACTCCTTGTGTGTAGCTGTCAATTTTTCTTTCTTTAGAAGCGATATAGCTGCTTACTGCACTATTATTTTCTAATCTGTTTATACCTATACTTTCATATATAATTGGTTCACTTTCTGAATTTGTTTGAGCTTGCCTTACCATACCTACTCTATTAAAAGTGTTTTGGTCTACTTGTAAGTACTGAGCTATTTCTTTTGTACCATCTCTTTCAATGTATATAGTTACATCATTTCTTCCAACTTCTATATGTCTACTTAGTAATTCTCTTAATTGCTCCTCTGTTATGTTTTGGTTTTTTCTTTTTAAATCGTTAAAGCAACTTTCTAAATCTATTATAAAATCATTATTTTTTAAAAAGTCTTCTGGGATCTCTAATTCGTCTAGAAAATATTCTGGTATTTCTATTCCAACTTCTTTTGCCATATTTTTCTTCTCCTATTTTATATTATCTCTTTTATTTTAGAATATTTAACTTCTTCTTTATTATATTCTTCTGGTTTTAAACCTAATTTATTTTTCATATATATTGTTACTATTATAAATAATACTAAAAAGAATGTTCCAAACATTAGTGTTGAATTTACTATGTCTATGCGTGCTAATATAGCTGATGCAACTAGTCCAAATGTAGCACTTAATATGCTATTAAATAATAATTGAGCTGCATATATTTTTGCGTCAATTTCTTCATTTGTAAAATTACTAAAATATTTTGTAATTAGAACATTATATATTCCAACTACTGCATACTTAAATCCATATGAGATTAGTATAATTATTAATGTTGGTATAATTGGTAGTTTTAATAAAAATCCTATACATGATGTTATACAACTTAAGCTTATTATTAATCCTAGTATAGTTAAGGTTTTGTTTTTGAATATTTTTTGAAATTTATCTTGTTTTTGGGCTGCAATTCCAGAGATGATTCCAAGTATTGCAAATATTATTCCTATATATGATGATGAAAGTTCTAATTCTTCTATTAGGTATATCTCACTTGATGCTAGGATATATATTAGTGATAACATTATTGAAGAATATAGTAGTAAGCTTTTTAATCTTCTAGATGAGAATATAAATTTAAATGAATCTTTTATGCTTAGAGCTTCATCTTCTTTCTTGTTTTCTTCATCTTCTAATACTAATGGTTCATAGAAAGAATTTGCTAATATGAATGTAATTATAACAATTGCTAATGATAACATCATTGGCATATATCCGTTTATTTCATAAAGAAATCCTGATATTATCAAGGATATTGCGTTTAAAATATAATATCCTGACATTGCCTTTCCACTTAATTTTCCAAAAATCTCGCTCTTTCTTTTTGTTATTGGTATGGATTCGTTTAGTAAACTTGGTGAAGCTATATCTTTTAATGCAAATCCCATTGCTGATGCTATTTCTGCTAATATCAATTGTGTTAGATTTTTACTAAAAATTACTACTAGTAGATATATTGCATTAAATAAAGTTCCTATTACTAAGCTCTTTTTCCTACCTACTTTATCTAATATATAGCTTGCTGGAAATTGTACCAGTATTCCAAAGATTGAATAAAAAGCATCTATTATTAGTACTCCTGATGGAGATATATTTTTAACTTGTGTTAAAAACAATATATTTATTGTATAAAAAAATAAAAAGTCATATGAAAGCATTCTGTATATTGGATAACATCTCATATTATGTTTGCAAATTTTTGCTTGTTCCATTTTTTCTTCCTTTCTTAGACTTTTCTTTGGTATTTTTCAAAATCTTGGTAAAATAAAAAACATTAATATAATTTTATTATACTAATGTTTTTTTATCTCTTCAATATTTCTTTGAATTTGAAATATAATTGTTACATAGCTTTCATTTCTTCTTCAATTATATCTTCACTTTCTCTCATTGCTTGTATTGTTTGTTCAAATAGTTCTGCTAGTTCTATTTCTAATAATTCTGCACCTTTTTGTATAATTTCTCTAGAGCATCCTGCTGCAAATTTTTTATCTTTATATTTTTTCTTTAAACTAGATACTTCCATGTCTTTTGTGCTTTTTGATGGTCTCATTTTTGCTGCTGCCCATATAAGTCCTGTTAGTTCGTCTGTTGCAAATAATATTTTTTCCATTTTATGTTTTGGCTCTATATCTGAACAGATTCCATATCCATGACTACATATTGCATGTATCATTTCGTCACTTACATTTATTTCTTTTAATAGTTCTGGTGCTTTTTTACAGTGTTGGTCTGGATATTGTTCAAAATCAACATCATGTAATAGTCCTACTGTTCCCCAAAATTCTTCATCTTCGTTATTTTGTTTTGCAAAATATTTCATTACTTGCTCTACTGTTAGTGCATGTCTTATGTGAAATTCTTCTTGATTATATTTTTTTAATAGTTTGATTGCATCTTCTCTGTTCATTTTATATTCTCCTATTTAATTGTTTTAGATTTTAATAAATCACATATTAAATCAGCTGATTTTTCTACTCCTAATGCATCACTATTTATACATATATCATAATTTGAATAATCTTTCCAGTCTCTGCCTGTATAATATTTATAATGGTTCGCTCGTTGTTTATCTATTTTTTTAATTTCTTTTTCCGCTTTGTCTTTATTCATGCCATAAAATTTTGTTGCTCTTTCTATTTTTCCTTTATCATCATTATATATAAAAACTTTTAGTGTGTTTTTGTTGTCTTTTAGTATAAAGTCTGCACATCTACCTACTATTACGCATGATTCTTCTTCTGCTATTTTCTGAATAAGTTCAGTTTCTTTTATAAATATTTCATCTTTTCCTGATAATCCTGTGTTTACATCTTGTTCTAAATTTGCAAAAACTGCTCTTTTTTGTTCATTTTCTTCTATATATTCTTCAGTTAATCCTGTTTCTTCAGATAACCTTTTTATAAAATCTTTATCATAGAATTTTATTCCTAATTTATCTGCAACTAATCTTGCAACATATCTTCCACCAGATCCATATTCTCTAGATATGGTTATAACTGTTTGTTCTGATAGTATGTTATCTGTGCTTGTATCATCTACTAAGGTTTGACTTGTTATGTGTTGTTTTCCTAGATTTTTTAATTCAAAAATTATAAATGTTACTGCTATTATAAAAGATAATCCATCTGCTACTGGTCCTGCAAATAATACCCCTCTTATTCCAAATAATGTTCCTAGTATTATTAAAGCTGGTACTAGTATGACAATTTGTCTCGAAAGTGATAATATTGCACTTTTGATGCTTTTTCCGATAGCTTGAAAGAATATTCCTGCTGGTATTTGAATTCCATATAATATTGCAAACATTAAATATGTTCTAAATGAGATACATGCAAATTCTATATATTTTTCATTTCCACTTCCAAATATGGCTATTAATTTATCTGGTATTGTTTGGAATAATATAAAAGCTATTGTGCTTACTATTGTTCCTATTACTAATACTCTTTTTAATGTTGATTTTACTCTGTCAAAGTTTCCAGCTCCATAGTTGTACCCTATAATTGGTTGTGAGCCTACCGCAATTCCTAATATAATGCTATTTAATATTTGGCTTATTTTCATTACTATTCCTAATACTGTAATTGGAATATCTGAACCGTATTCTGAAGCTGCGCCTAATTTATTTAATAAGTTATTTTCTAAAGCCATTACTACAACATAGCTCATTTGAGTTATAAAACTACTTATTCCTAATGAAAACACTTTTAATGTTGTTTTTATTTGAAGTTTAAAATCTTCTTTTTTAAGATCTATTGATTTGAATTTTCTAATGTATAAGATATTTAATATAAATGTTAATATTTGGCTTATTGATGTTGCTATTGCTGCTCCTTTTACTCCCCAATGTAATACAAATATAAATATTGGATCTAATATTATATTTAGTACAGCTCCAGAAACCATTGATATCATTGAATATTTAGGGCTTCCGTCAGCTCTTATAATTGAGTTTAATGTTATACCTATCATCATGAATGGTAATCCAAATGTTAGTGCATATCCATAATCTAATGCATATGGTCTTAATGTGTCTGTACATCCAAATAGATTTACTATTTGAGGTAAGAAAGCTATTAAAGCTATAAAAAATATAATTGCTATGATAATTGATGTAAGTATTCCGTTTGCTACACCTTTTTTAGCTTCATCTTTTTTCTTTTCTCCTAGCTTTAAACTTAAAAATGCTGATGTACCATCTCCTAACATTAATGCGAAAGCTAAGCATACCATATTTAATGGAAATATAATGTTTGTTGCTCCATTTCCTAGATATCCTACGCCCCAGCCTATAAATATTTGGTCTACCATATTATAAATTGAGTTAACTACCATAGATATTACGCATGGTATTGCAAAAGCTAACAATAATTTTCCTATTTTTTCTGTTCCTAGTCTGTTTTCTTCTTTTTCCATCTTTACTCCTTTTATTTTTATATGTTATTCGTTATAGTTGTCAAAAAAGGTCGTCCTTATTGACAATGTTATTTAAAATAAAAACAATGCTTCTTTTATATTGGTAAACATTCTTTATATATCTACTCTTGTAAAAGACGCATTGTTTATTATAACAAATTTGAATTTTTGTGTCAAACTAAAGTTTGACTACTTTTTCCCATGGTAATTCTGGTTTTCCAAAGTGTCCATAGTTTGTTGTGTTTGAAAATATAGGTTTTTGTAATTTTAAGTATTCTATAATTCCTTTAGGTGTTAAGTCAAATTTATCTTTAATTATTTTTATTATTTCTTGATCTGATTTCGTTCCTGTTCCAAATGTATTTACATATACTGATAGAGGTTTTTCCATACCTATGGCATATGAAACTTGTATTTCACATTTTTCTGCTAAATTATTTGCTACTATGCTTTTAGCTATATGTCTTAACATATATGCTGCTGATCTGTCTACTTTTGTTGCATCTTTTCCAGAAAAAGCTCCGCCTCCATGACGACTATATCCACCATATGTATCTACGATAATTTTTCTTCCTGTTAATCCAGTATCTCCTAGTGGTCCTCCAATTACAAATCTTCCTGTAGGGTTTACATATATTTTAGTTTTACTGTCCATCATATTTTGTGGTACTACTTTATTAATTACTTTTTCTATTACTGCTTCTCTTACTTCTTTTAGTGTTGCTGTTTTTAAGTGTTGTGTTGATATAAGTATAGTTTCTATTCTTTTGGGTTTATTGTTTTCATACTTTACAGTTACTTGTGTTTTTCCATCTGGTCCCAAAAAAGGTATTTCATCTGTTTTACGTACTTCTGTTAATTTTTTAGCCAATTTATGGGCCATGTCTATTGCATATGGCATATAATTTTCTGTATCTTTACATGCATATCCAAACATTATTCCTTGATCTCCTGCGCCACCAATATCAACTCCCATTGCAATGTCAGGACTTTGTTTTGTTATATCTATATGAACATTACATGTTTTATAGTCTATGTCTATTTCTTTTCCCAAGTATCCTATATCTTTTATTGTGTCTCTAACTAGTTTTTCTACACTTAGTTCTGCTGTTGATGTTATTTGTCCTGCTACTGTAATAGTATTATTGCTTGCAAAAGTTTCGATTGCTACTCTTGAGTTCTTGTCTTTTTTTAAGCATTCATCTAAAATTTTATCAGATATTGTATCACATAGTTTATCTGGGTGTCCTTCTGTTACACTTTCTGATGTAAAATAATATTTATCTATGTTTTCCATTTATTCCTCCTTAAAAATGCTGTTTTAATAGTATGTTTCTATCTTCTTTTATTATTTTTATTATCATTCTAATTCCTAGGCTTACTATTATTAATCCTACACACATTCCTGTAATTCCATCTAGTTTTACAATTTTATTTGTTTTTTCTGTAAATTCATCTAATAATACAACTTGAGTAAGTACTATTGATGTTAGAGCTTTTGCTATATTGCCTTGACAAGCTGCTGCCACAATTGGATCATTTTTTCTTCTGTATTTTTTTATTCCGATAAGGGCTGTTGTTATACTTGAAAAGGAAAGTAATGCGACTAGATATACCATATATCCGCCCATTGTATTATTTGTATTCTCTGTTTTAAACATTATTAAATTTATTATAAAATATGCTATACCTAGTAAGATTAATAACCATCCGTTATATAAGTAATTAGTATATGCAATTCTCTTTCGTAATGGCTTGTCTTTTATTTTTTTAATTTTTGAGTAATCTCTTACAGATCTATATTTTGAAAATGTTAATATTCCATAAAAGACTGCATTCATAAAAAACCATACTGAAGAATATATTATTCCAAAAAAGAGTTTTGCTATACCTACTATGAATGTGTTTATAGTTGCTACTTGTAGCATATACATTTTTCTATCTTTTTTATCTAACTCAAAAAATTTATGTACTAGTTCTTTCGCTTTCATTAGTGTCTCCTAATAAATTTTGTATTATTTTATCATATTTTCTTTGAAAAAGTCTATTAGTTAATGCAATATTTTGATTTTAACTTGAATTAAGACAGTTTTTATAAACTGTCTTAATTGCTTATTGCATATTTTAATCTTTAATAAAATTTGTAAATATTGTTTTTTCTCTTTCTGGCATTTTTACTCCTGCTTTTTTTCCTGCTTCTATACATTTAAGATAATAAGCCATATTTCTTCCAAGTATTCTCATTGATTGAATTCCCTCTTCGTCTTTTAATACATCTTCTGGCTTAGTTCCATGTACCATGTTCCAATATCTTGATGATATTATTGGCATTTCTGTTATTCCAAAATACTTATTTAATTGGTCATATGTTGCCGTTGTTCCTGCTCTTCTAGCTGATATTACTGTTGCTGCAGGTTTATATCTGAATACTTCTTTTTCTGGTGTAGAAACACTTCCTGCTGAATAGAAACACCTATCCATAAAAGATGTCATTGCTCCAGATGCTGCTGCATAATGTACTGGCGTTCCAAATACGAATCCATCTGCATCTAAGGCTTTTTGCACAAATTCGTTTACAGTGTCATCGAATACGCATTTTTTTATTTCTTTACATTTACCACATCCTATACAACCTGATATTGGTTTTATTCCTATCCAAAATATTTCTGTTTGTATTCCTTCTTTTTCAAGTGTTTTTGCAACTTCTAATAAGGCTGTATATGTACATCCTTTTTCGTGTGGACTTCCATTTACTAATAAAGCTTTCATACATTCCTCCTATAATCTTATTATATTAACTAAAAAAAGAAAGTTGAATATGATAAATAACTTTCTTTTTAAAAAACTCTCATTTGTTCAAAACCATCTTTTTCTTCAGATTCTCTTTTTTGGGGTTTAAAATTCTTGTCAATAAAAATTTCTTTATTAAGTAATTTGGAAATTGTTGAAATATCTTTAAATGGAATTTCCCATGTTGCTCCCATCCAATAAGTTTTTCCTTTTTTGTCTCTTATATTTGGTTTTCCTATTTCCTTGCTTAAGTTTTTTATTACATCTACTCTGTTAGTATATACTTGTATTACTTCTAAATCATAGGCTATGTTTATTGATGTTTCTTGTTCTTCTAATATAGTGTCATAATATTTCATTTAATCTCCATCTTTCTTTTTCTCCTATTAATATTTTTATCTTTAGTATATTTCTTTTATTTTTAGATTAAATTTATCTTCAAATATTTTTTTCTTTGTTATATATTCTTTTGTTTTGAAGCCTTTTACGTCTATTATTTCTTCTGTGCCATCATTGTTAAATACTATAAAATCTGCTTTGTATTTTACTCCTGCACCTAGTATAAATATTGGTTGTAGACAAAATCCTTTTATGTCGTGTGCTGCTAATCTATTTTTTAATTCACAATAATATTCCGCTTCTTTCTGACTATCAAAAGTATGTCCGTCTACTGATGTTTTATTTGCTTTATATTTTGACTTTGTTTTCTTTCCCTCTGTATAATTTTTGTAATCTTCTACGCTCCAATGTTCCATTTTTTCTCCTATTTTTCTTTGTATACATATTTTATAAGCTCTATATTATTATTTTTACTTCTTTCTACCATGCAATTATATACTTTATTCCTTAAATTTTCTACTTTTTCTTTTTTATTTTTTAAATCATCTGCATAAAGTGGCCCATCTATATATGAAATAATTTGTATTTTATTTTTCTTATATTTCTGATACGTATTAGTTATGCAAAATGTTGGTGTGTTTAGATTTACTGGGTACTTAAAAGATACTGATTTAAAATTTCTTATTTTAGTATAATATGGCCAGATGTGTGCTTCTGGGTATATTGTTACTGAGCTTTGGTTGTTTATCTTGTTTTCAATCTCTTTTAAAAAATTTTTACTTGCATTTTTACTTCCTGGTACTGGAATAGCTCCTAACATTTCTATTAGTTTTCCTGTTCCTTTGATTGAAATGTTTTCTGGGTTTACAATAAAAAAATTTCTTTTTGGATAGTTGGCTAAGCTTGGAATGAATGTATCTGCAAAAGTCTGTGTATGATTTGCATATATAAAATATCCTTCATTTTTAACTTTTTTAAATTTCTCTTTTCCTACAAATTTAATTTTAAATTTCAATTTTGCATATATTAGCTTTATTGGCATGCTTAATATATTTTGTATTAAGTATGCCATTACGTTCCATATTTTATTTTTATGGTACTTATAATTTTCATCAATTTTTATTGGTATTATTTTTGCTTTTGAAAATTCATCTTCTAATTCATTTGAGTAATAATATAGTTGTGTTTTTTTCATTTTATTTATTCTCAGTATTTAGGCATTTTTCCTTTTTCTGTACTATATAGAAGCGGTACTTTATAAAAATGCTCATATACCTCTTTCCATATTTCATAATTTTTTGTTTTCATTATTTGAGTATTTTCTTTTTCATTAAAGTCTTTATCTGGATATATTGGGTTTTCGATATTTATTGTATATTGTTGTATTATGAATCCATCGTCTCCCATTATGTTGCTATCTTCCATTGTTATAAAAATTGGTACTATTGGAACGTTATTTCTTGCTGCTATTCTAAACGCTCCTGGTTTTAATGGTTTTGGCTTTTTGTAATTCCACCATAAGCTCTGTTCAGGATATATTAATATCATATCCCCTCTCTTTAATATAGTATCGGCAGCTTTCATGAATTCAACCATAGTCTTATTGTTTGAGCTTAAAGGTAATGTATCACAATTTCTAAAGAAAAATCCATATAGTCCTGGAAAGTTTGTATAATTTCCTTCTCTTATTACTTTGTATAGTCTTTTGTTTTCTATGTGTTTTGATGTTCTAAATACATGTTCAATTGCAAAAGCATCAAATGGGTTAAAATGATTGCATGTTATAATTGCTCCACTGTTTATAGAGTTTAATTTTTCTATTCCTTTTATTTCTTTTATTAATAGTTTTTGGTTTTTTATTATATTTTCAAGAAATTTTTCTCCAACTTTGTTTGCTAATCTAGTTTTCAATTTACTAGATACTTTTTCATTTAAATAGTCTACTCCTTCTGGTAATAATGGAATAGTTGGCGGGTCTTCTTCAGTGTCTTTGTCAAATAGTCCATTTCTCTCAAATTCTTCTATTTTAGCTAATATGTCCAATCTGTCTTTAGCCTTTTCTATTTTTTCTCTTCTGCTTACTCGATCATCTCCTACGCAATCACATTCTTTTTGTGCTAATTGCCTTAATTTTTTATCAGCTTCCATATCTTTAAACTTTTCTTCATCACTATAATTTTCTTTTATTTTTTGTATTTTATCAAAAAATTCTGTTTTTTGGGCAATTTCCCAGAAATATTCTTTGTATAGGATGTCTTCAAAGTGCCATGGCTTAAATGCTAGATTATAGTGGATTAAGTGTAATTTTTCTCTTTCTATTATGTCCTTTCCTATAGGCATTCTATTCCATGTGTTTGAAAATAGTTTTACTCTTCCTTTGCATAGCCTATTTAAATAATCTTGGTCTTGCGCTACTGAGAATTTTATTGTTTCTAACAGGTATAGAAATTTTTCTTGAAAATTAGATTTTCTCATTTCATCTAAATTCATTAATAGTATTCCTGCATTAAAATATTTTTTATAGTCTGCTACTCCTACAACTTTTTCGGCATATTCTTGAAAAACTTCTATGTTTTGAATTACGTCATCTGGTGCCGCTGCTACTAGATTATTTTCTATATCTATATTATATAACTCAGCTATATCTGTTAATATTGTTATATCACTATCTAAATATAGTACCTTATCATATTGTGGGTATAAATCTGGTATAAAAAGTCTAAAATACGTTGTTTTAGTATAATAATCCCTTGTATACAGTTTATCTTTAACTTTATCTATATAATAATTTAAATCTACAAATTCAATGCTTATATTTTTGTTTTCATACTTTTTGATTGCTTTTTGATTTTCTTCTTTTATATCTGTATATAATATTTTTATTATATACTCATTTTCTTTATTAGCGTGCTTAACTAAGCTGTATATTGCAACAGCTAAAAATGGTATATAGGCATCATCTACAGCAAAGAATATTGGTATTGTATTTTTTTTATTAAACATTTTCTCTTCTCTCATCAAATTCTTTTTTATATTCTAAGTATTCTTTTAAGTCTTCATCAAAAGCGTAGCATTTTAATACTTTGTGAACTTCCTCTATGTTCCATTGTTTATAATTTTCTGTATGTGGATATGGAAAGAACATAAGTCTTTTGCTGAAGTGACATAGGACTGTATCTTTTTTATTAAACTTAGATTGTTCATTATATATTCTTGGTAGTATTTTTTTCTTAGTTGTTGACCAAAATATTGCATCTTGATCTGCAAAAAGCATTTTCTTTTTTCTGATTTTTTCTCTTGCTTTTTCTAGTAATTTTGTTTCTTTTATTTTTTTCATATTTAATAATAACATTCCAGCATTTATATAATCTGGTCTTATTATCCAACATCCATATTTTTCTTTTACGGCGGCGTATTCATATTCTGAAATGTCTATATTGTACAATTGTGATATATCTCCACCTGCCATCATATCAATATCTAAATATAGTAGCTTATCTGGAATCTTTGGGATTAGGTCTGCTAATAATCTTAGAAGTGTATATGGTGTGCAATATGCATCTTCATTTTCTGAACCTTTAAATTCTTTTTCATACAAATCTGTTACATCTATTTTGGTTACTTTATTTTCTTTATTTTTTGATTTAACCACTTTATCTAAAAATTCAGTTTGTTTATCTGTAATTGGTGTATATTCTGTTTTCAAATTAGTTGCGTCCATTGTAAATAGATAGCAATTTACTGCTTCTTTTGTTCTGTTTGTGATTGAGATTAGTTCTGTTAGCGCTCCATCAAATACTTTTTCATTTCCACATAACAATATATTTATCATTTTTTCTCCCCTTGACTACATTGTTAAAATAGATATGTTTTTGTTTATGTTTTCGATTTTTATTGGTCCAGTGCTTTCTTCTGCTTCTCCATCTAATGACCATTTTATTTTTTCGTTTGTGTCAATTTCTAATTTTGAGGTTCTAAAATATAGTACATTTTCGTCTCTTATTTGCATAGTTAGCTTTGCATATGTTCCTAATAGAGCTGCTTTATTTTTTGTTTTCTTTATTAATAATACTTCGAACTTTCCATCGTCTACATCAACTTCATGATCTTTAAATAATTGAAATCCACCAATATATTTTGAATTGCTTATACTTCCATATTCAAAGTCATCTTCTATCACTCTATCATCTGTAGTTATTTTTAAATGATATGTTTCATCTTTTTCTAGAAAATCTTTTGTTCCTTTATTTAAATATGCTAGTCTTCCAAATTTATTCTTTTTATCTCTATCTGTACTGCATGATGTTTCTGCAAAAATTCCGAATGCAGAGACATAATTAAAGTATTTTCCGTTAAATGATCCAGTATCACATGCTTTTTCTTTAGTATTGTTGATGTTTTGTGATAATGTATATTTATTTATTGGTACTTTTAATGTGCGTGCAAAATCATTTGTTGTTCCTAATGGAATAAATCCTATTTTTATGTTCTTTTCTGATTTAGTTACTCCGTTAACAACTTCATTTAGTGTTCCGTCTCCACCTACAGCAATAATAATCGTATTATCTTGAATGTTTTTTTGTACTATTTTCTCTGCATTTTCTTCTATTGTAGTATATACGCTTTTTACTTCGCAGTCGCATTTTATTAAATTTTCTTCTATTATCTTTATATCTTTTTGTATATTACCTTTTCCAGCTACTGGGTTTATTACTAATAAAACTTTTTCTTTCATATTATAGAACCTGCTTTTAAAATATTTTACCTTGTTATAATATCAAATTTTGTCTATTTTTACAAGTTTTATACAACTACACAAATTTGTTTTTGTAGATTTTATTTTGGATAAAAAAAGTACTAACATAAATTAGTACTTTTAAAGAACTTTATATTGCAAACAACATTGCCATGTATAGTGCATATAACATTAAATATGTAATGCCGTTTGATCTTGTCATTTCATCTTTTCTGTCTGTGTATGGAAATATACATAAAACTATTGTTGAAACTATCAATATCCCCATTTGTAGATTGTATGTTGGGTTATACTTGATTGGTGCTATCATTGCTGATGCGCCTATGATTAACAATATGTTGAATATATTAGATCCTATGATATTTCCTATAGCTATATCTGAATTGTGTTTAATTGCTGCAGTTACGCTTGTTACTAGTTCTGGCAAACTTGTTCCAATTGCAATAATTGTAAGACTTATGATTTTCTCGCTTATATTAAACATTCTAGCTATTTTTTCTGAATGTTCTACTACAAAATCTCCTCCAAATTTTAATGCTACTATTCCTAGGATCACATATATTATATTTATAATTGTTTTTCTTGTTTTTTCATTCTCTTCTTCGCTTCTGTTTTCTTCATCTATTCCGTCAAAAGCTTCTCCTTTTTTTGCCATAATGATTGTATATATTATAAATCCTAAGAATAGAGCTAATAATATTGTTGCATCAATTCTTGAAATTCCGTTTCCTATATTACATAAAATTGTAAATATTATTGTTACTCCTAAGCACATAGGTATCTCAATAAATTTTGTTTCTTTTTTAAATATTACTGGTGTTATCGCTGCTGATAATCCTAATATTAATAATAGATTGCAAAGATTACTTCCTATTACATTTCCCATTGCCATATCTTCATATCCATTTAGTGCTGATGTTATGCTTACAAATAATTCTGGCATTGATGTTCCTATTGATACTATTGTTAATCCAATTATTATTTCTGGTATATGAAATTTTTTAGCTATTCCGCTTGCTCCATCAACTAAAAAGTCTGCACCCTTTATTAATAAAATAAATCCGATAACTATCATTAATATATTTATTATCATAATATTTCCTTTCTATCTTGTTATATGCTTTTTATGCTTTTTTTCTTTGGAAAACTTTTGCTATTTCTACTATAGGAATTACTAAAAATGCCAATCCAAATGCAACTGCAAATTCGGTTAAACTTATTGTAGCTAATCCAAATAGTTTTGATAGTGCTGGAATATATATTACTCCTAGTGTAAATATTAAAGACAATATAAAAGATCCAGTTAGCCATTTATTTCTAGTTTTCATTTTAAATATTGATCCTTTTTGTGTTCTCATACATATTGCATAAAACATTTCTACTAAATTTGCTGTTAAAAATGCCATAGTCATTCCATCTACTGATTCAAATATTCCATATCTTCCTAGTTCTATATGTTGACCTATAAAGAATGAAACTAATACTATTATTGCCATTAATATACCATGTAATATTGTGGATAGACCTGCTCCATTAGAAAATACACCTTCATTTGATTTACGAGGTTTCCTACTCATTAAATCTCCTTCAGCTTTTTCCATTCCTAAGGCTAATCCTGGTGTGCTATCTGTTACCATGTTAATCCATAGCAACTGTGCTGGAGTTACTATTGTTATTCCGAAAACTGATGCTAAAAATACATATATAACTTCTGCAGTGTTTGTTGATAATTGGAATTGTAGTACTTTTCTAATATTGTCATAAATCTTTCTTCCTTCTTCAACGGCATTCACTATTGTTGCAAAATTATCATCAGCTAAGATCATGTCAGATGCTCCTTTCGTTACGTCTGTTCCTGTAATTCCCATGCTTACTCCAATGTCTGCTGCTTTTATTGATGGTGCATCATTTACTCCGTCTCCTGTCATTGCTACTACTAAATCTTGTGATTTTACCGCTCTTACTATTTTAGTTTTGTGTTCTGGTTGTACCCTTGCGAATACGGAATGAGTATTTACTATTTTTATTAATTCTTCGTCTGATATATTATCTAATTCTGCTCCTGTTATAGCTTCATTAGATGATTGTATTATTTTTAAATCTTTTCCTATTGCTGTAGCTGTGTCTATATGATCTCCTGTTATCATAATAGGTCTTATTCCAGCTTTTCTACAATTATCTATTGCATCATATACTTCTGGTCTACAAGGATCTATCATCCCAACAAAACCTATAAATGTTAAGTCTTTCTCTATGTTATCTGGTTCAAAGTTATTTGGTTCTTCGTCATATTCTCTATAGCAAGCTCCTAAAACTCTTAGTGCTTTATCTGCATATTTTTTATTTTCTTCTTTTATTTGTTCTTTTAATTCTTCTGTCATAGGAACTACTTCGTTATTTTCGTTTAATATATTAGAACATCTTTCTAATAATATTTCGCAAGCTCCTTTTGTATATTGGATAACTTTCCCATTCTTTTTATGGACTGTTGACATCATTTTTCTCATAGAATCAAATGGGGCTTCTCCTATCCTTGGAGCTTCTTTTTCTAATTTGTATTTTGGTAATCCAAGTTTGTTTGCGAAATTTACTAAAGCTGCTTCTGTTGGTTCTCCTGTCGCTTCTTCTTTTCCTTCAAGTATTTCTGCATCTGAGCATAGTGCCATTGCTTCAGCTAATAATTTTTCGTTTGGAGTTTTATTTTCTACTACAGTCATTTTGTTTTGTGTTAATGTTCCTGTTTTGTCTGTACATATTATTTGTGTACATCCTAATGTTTCAACTGCGTTCAATTTTCTTATGAGTGCTTGCCTTTTAGACATTGATGTTACTCCCATTGAAAGAATTATTGTTACTACGGCTGGAAGTCCTTCAGGAATTGCTGCAACTGCAAGAGCTACAGCGATTAAAAATGTATCTAGCATGTGTTGTCCTGTAAAGTCCCCTGTTTTAATTATTCCAAATATAAAGACAAAAACGCTTATTCCTATTACTAATTTTGTTAATACTTTTGAAATTTCTGCCATTTTCTTTTGAAGTGGTGTTTTTTCTTCTTCTGATGTTTGCAGTGCTTGTGCAATTTTTCCCATTTCAGTATCCATACCAGTTGATACTACAACAGCTTTTCCTCTGCCATATACTACTGTGCTGCCACTATATAACATATTTGTTCTGTCTCCTAATGGTATGTCTAATGTGTTTTCTTTTAAGTTTATTAAGTCAACAATTTTAGTTACTGGTACTGATTCTCCTGTTAGTGCTGCTTCTTCAACTTTCATGCTGAATGATTCTAATATTCTGCAATCTGCAGGTACAGCATCTCCTGCCTCTAATATTATTACATCACCTACTACTAATTCTTCGCTTTTTATGCTTTTGATTTTTCCATCTCTTATTACTTTTGATGTTGCTTTTGTCATCTCCATAAGTGATTCAATCGCGTTTTCCGCTTTATTTTCTTGCACTAATCCTAATATTGTGTTTACTATTACTACGAATAAAATAATAAATACATCTGTGAATGAATCCCCACTAATTACTGCTGTTACCGCTGAAATAATTGCTGCAGCTAATAACATTATAATCATTGGATCCATCAATGATTTTACGAATTTTTTAATTATTCCGTCTTTTGGTGGTTCTTTTAATTTGTTTGGACCATCTTTTTCAAATACTTCTTTTGCTTGTTTTTCACTAATTCCATTTACACTTGAGTTTGCAGCTTTTAAAACTTCTTCTGTACTTTTAAGATATGCTTTCAATCTTTTATCCTCCTTGTTTTATTATATGACTTTTTGTATTTTATATTATTTTATAATTCAAAAGACTTGTTTGCATCTAAAATAAAGATACAAACAAGTCTCATTATTTAAAACATAGACAGATTTAAAATCGGGTATGTTGCCTATGTTACACGTCTTTTTCGTGCTAATTACTCCCTTATTGTAGTTGAATTATATAGTATAAAAAAAATTATTGCAAGTCTTTTTTCTCGTTTTAAATCGACATTTTTATTCTAATGTATGTTTGCTTATTAATCTTCCTCTTTATAAGTTTTTTAAATCTATCATTTCATTTATATATAACAAAACCGGTGGTCATATTGCTCACCACCGGCTACCCTCTCCGCAGTATTACTTAACTATCATATTAACTTTTAGACTGTTGCCCAGTTTTAGGCTTATTCTTCCTCGCCTTTCTCCTGGGTTTCTCCGTCTTCTGAGTCTTCTGTCTCGCCTTCCTCCGGATCTTCGTCTTCTTCACAGCATCTTTCATAGGGATCTTCGAGGTCAATTAACTCTGGCATTGTTAACTCTGTCAGATGCCAGTTTCCTTCATCGTAAGCATCGTACTCGCCGTAATCATAGTCTTCGAGATCTTCTGTATCTTCCAGCCTAAGTAACAGCGCTGCCGTCTCTTTTGCTACATCGATATCGGATTCTGCCAGATTCTGCACATAGGTAAGATATGCGTCTTCGCTGAGGATGTACAGCTCAGTAAAGTAGTCGCTGTCATTATATACCTCATCGAAACAGTAGAAGAACATCATGATGTTCATCAGCGGCTCATTTGTCTTGAAGTCCTCGATAGTTGCATTGATGCTACCTTCTTTGATCAAATACTGAGCCACAGCTTCGAACCTGCCGTCCTTGATGTACTCCTCGCTGAGCTCTTCGCATTCTTCTACCCGGCGGTTTTTCATCAGGTCAGAGACGTGATCTTCGCTGAAACTCCTCACCATTTCCTGCATGAACCGTATTACGTCTTCTCTGCATTCTACTTTAAATTCTCCCATTGTTTGTGTATCTCCTTTGCTGATTTTTTATTTGGATTAGCTTCTGCTTTGCGGAAGAGGATACAGAACTAATCGTGGGATAAATTATATATTGTCTTTGAATTTATGTCAACTATATTTGTTATTTTGATGTTTTTTCTTCTGTTTTTTCTTGACTGGTTGTATCTTCATCCTTTTTTAGGCTATCGACTATTGTTATAAATTTTACTTTTCCTTTGTTTTCTTCTGAAGTTTTAGTAAATGTAGTATAGTTTTCTGCTAATTCTTGTATTTTTTCTGCTCTAACAGATATGTTTTTTACATTATTATTTACGTAATTGTATATTGCATTAATTCCTGATTCATTAAATTCGTGTGTTCCTTCAGCTAATGTTGTTGATCCAATATCTAATTGTTCTAAGCCGTTTGATAGTTGATTTAGTCCGTTATTTAGTTCTGTCATTTGACTTATTACTTTTTTGGTTGCTTCTCTTTTTACTGTATTTCCTACTTGAATTGCAATTTGTCTTGATGTTGCTTTTGCTGCTGTTTGAGCTGTTTCTTGTGCAGTTTTTACAGCTGTTTGTTCTGCAATTTGTTTTGCACTTGCTATTCCTTTTGCTTCTATTTGACTTCTTTGTGCTTCTATTCCACTATCTGCTCCAGCTATAATAGTAGCTTTTTCTGCATCTGTTAAATCTGTATTTATATTACTTGCTACTTGCTCTCCTATTGCTAAAGCTGTAGCATCGTCTAAACTTGGATTTCCTGCTTTTGCGGCAGCTATAGCACCTTGTTTTACAGCTTCTTTTGTTTGTAGTTTTGCTTGCACTGCTGATTGAATTGCTGTAGCTCTTGCTATTTCTTTTGCATTTTGTATATATTGTTCTTTAATATAGTTTGCTTGTGCATCTATTCCACTATCAGCACTTGCTATTATCATATTTATTTGTTCTTGTGTTAATGTTGCTCCTCCAGCTGCTTGCTGTTCTATCATTGCTAATGTTGCTTCATCTAGTGCATTTGAATTATCGACTTTTAAATTATTTATTGCTTTTCCTACTTCTGCTTGTATTTGATTTGCTCCTGTATTTGCTGTTTGTATTCCTTCTGATAATGTTTTTGCTCCTTCTTCTATTTGATTGCTGGCTGTTTTTAGATCTTCTACTTTGGTATATAATTCGTCTATCTTTGAAAAAATGTCTAGATCTAATTCTTCTGTATTTATAGGCATTGCATACATAATTATATTGTTCATCTCAAATTCTTTTGAATCCATTTCTATTTCAATTGTTTCTGGTATTTCTATTACATCTGTTTTAAGACTTTCTTTCAATCCTGGGAATGTAATTCCAGCTACCATTGTTTTCGAACCATCATCTATTATTTTAGCGTTTTTTACTTCTATGTTTTTATTTTTTTCATTTGAAATAGATGTTCCGCATGCTACTGTAAATGGTATATACATTTTTTCTTTTTTGCCATTTATTTCAACTTCTTTTATTTCTTTATTCTCTAATTGTATTGTGATTTTTACTTTTCCATCTTTCCCTGCTATTTTTTCTGGTTCTATTTCTTTTCCGTCTAATACATATGTTATTTTTATATCTATTGGTAAACTTTTATTTGTCTCTCCTTTATAGTATATATCATTTGAGTTTGCTTCCCAGATTAGCTCTTCGCCCTCTTTTTTAAAATTTTCATTTCCTGATGTGTTTTCTATATTTAAAAGTGTTGTTAAGTCTTTTAATATTTTTTCGTCGTTTTCATTTATAAGATGTGTTGTTACTATTGTCTGATATTTTTGACCTTTTGAATTTAAATTTGAATATACTGTCTCATCTTTTGTAAAAGCTGAAACAGGTAGTGTATACATTAGTGTTGTTCCTAATATTATGCTTGCTGTTATTCTTGATAATTTATTTTTCATGATTTTAATCTCCTTTCTATTATTTAACTTCTTTCATTTTTCTTGTTGTTTTACATATCAATCTATCAAATACCATTAATAATGATGGTATTACTGTTATTACAATTATAACGCTTACTATTGCGCCTCTTGCCATTAATGTACATAATGACCCTATCATTTCTATTTTTGAATATGCTCCTACTCCAAATGTTGCACCAAAGAAACATAGTCCACTGACAATGATTGATGTGATTGAAGATCCAAGAGCTTCTGAAATTGCTTGCTTCTTTTCTATTCCTGATTTTCTATTTTCTATATATTTTGTTGTCATTAATATTGCATAATCTATTGTAGCTCCTAATTGAATTGTTCCTATTACTATTGAAGCTATAAATGGTATTGTTGTATTAGTTAAGAATGAACATCCCATGTTTACGAATATTGCAAATTCTATGACAAATATTAATAATATTGGTAGTGATATAGATGAAAGTACAAATATCATTATTACAAATATTACTGCTATTGATACTGTATTTACATTTCTAAAATCATGGTCGCTAATTTCTACTAAGTCTTTCATTAGTGGTCCTTCTCCAACAAACATTCCTTTTTCATCATACTCTTTTACTATTTTATTTATTTCATTTATTTGAGAATTTAGTTCATCTGATGCTATTTCATATTTTGAACTTACTAAAATCATTTGATAATTTTCGCTTACAAAAATATTTTTTATATCATCTGATAAAACTTCTCTTGGTAATGTTGTACCTATTTTTGAATATCCTAAAGTAAAATCTATTCCTTCGATTTTTTCTATTTTCTCTAGCATTTCATTTACTTTGTAATCGTCTAAATCTTTATCTATTAATATCATCGCTTCTGAAGTTAGCCCAAATTTATCTTTTAATTCGTTGTTAGCAGAAATACTTTCTAAGCTCTCTGGTAATGATGAATCTAGTTTATAATATACTTTTGTACTGTTGTTACAATACGTTGCTATTGGCAATAGAATAATAAATATTAATATTATTGCTTTGTAATGTTTGATAATAAAATCTCTTAGATGATTAAACTTAGGTAGTATTTCTTTGTGTGCAGTTTTTTCTATTAACTTATCGAATTCTAATAATAGTGCTGGTAAAATTGTTACTACACTTATAATTCCAAATAGCACTCCTTTTGCCATTACTAATCCTATGTCTTTTCCTAGAGTTAGGCTCATACTACATAGCGCTAAGAATCCAGCTATTGTAGTTAGTGAGCTTCCAAGTACTGCAGAAAATGTTTTTTGTATTGATTTTGCCATTGCTTTTTCTTTATCTTTTTCATGTTCTTTTTCTGCTTTATAACTGTGATATAAGAATATAGCAAAGTCCATTGTTACTCCTAATTGAAGTACTGCGCTTATTGCTTTTGTTATGTAAGATATTTCTCCTAAAAATATATTTGTTCCCATATTAAAAAGAATAGCTATTCCTATATTTGCTAAAAGAATTATTGGGGTCACGTAAGAATCTAGTGCTAACTCTAGTACTAATAGACATAATAAAACAGCTATTAGTACATATATTGCTATTTCCGAATTTGCTAAATCTCTAGTATCTATTAATGTTGATGTCATTCCACTTATTTTACATCTCTCGTCTGTCATTTCTCTTAAGCTTTTTACTGTTTCCATTGTTGCATCTGATGAAATTGCTTCTTTAAAAGTTACTAGCATTATTGTACTTTTGTCTTTATATATTTTTTCTTTTATTTCATTTGGTATTGATTCTATTGGTATATTACTTCCTATTATATCTGATGCAGAAATTACTTGTTCTACATTATCTAATTTTTTGATTTCTTTTGCTAAATTTTCAATTTCTTTGCTTTTCATATTGTCTAGAATTACTATTGAAAAGCCTCCCATATTGAATTCATCTGATAAAATGTTTTCTCCTTCAATTGTTTCAATATCTTCTGGAAGATATACTAATATATCATAATTAATCCTTGTTGCTTTCATTCCTATTAATGCTGGAATTAATAATATTAATGTAAGTATTATAATAATCTTTCTGTATTTACATATTATCTCTCCGAATTTTGACATACTTTTTTACTCCTTTCTTTGTTCTAGTTTCCTATTATAAATTTTTTTAAAAAATTTACAACGACACTTTTTTTGTTTTTAAAAGATAATCTACTTTTTTACTTGTTTTGTATATACACTTGTAGTTTTTCTTTACTTTTGTCGAAAAACGTTATATCATATTATTATAATTTGGAGGTTTAATTATGGGAGATTTGCGTACACTTAGAACATATACCCTTTTACAAAAAGCTCTTTTAGAGCTTCTTAGTAAACAGTCTTTTGATAGTATTAAAGTTAATGATATTTGCAATGTTGCTATGATACATCGAACAACTTTTTACAGTCATTTTTCTGATAAGTATGAATTATTGGATTATGTAATAAAAAATCTTGAAGATGATTTACTTGCTGGTTTTGATGTTACTGATTATTCTTCTTCTAGAGATTTTTATAAAGGATTAATTGATAACTTATTAGAATTTCTTGGTTCTAATAAAATATTTTTTAGAAGTATTCTTAATAATAATTATAATTCAGGTATTATAACTGTTTTTCACGACTCAGCTATTAAGCATATACTTGAATTAATAGAAAAAGAAGGTTCTAATAATAGGAAAAATAGGGTTCCTCCTGTTGTTGTTTCTGAATTTTATGCTGGAGCTGTCACTTCTACTATTCTATGGTGGCTTAAAACTAATAGTAATATTTCTGAAAAAGATTTATGTAATTATATTGTTAGTTTAATATTTGATAATTAGAAATAATTATTTTTTTCTAGACTTTTTTTTATTTATTGTGTATGATATTGTATATTGATTTGAAAGGATTGATTAATTATGTCTAATTTAAAAAGATTTTTAATTTTAATTATTGCTATTGCTTTAATTTTTTCTAATATAGTTTATGCAGCAACTACCACTGTAACATCTGATGATGACGATGAAGAAAATTCATCAAGAACTAATACTTCAAGAAACGATACAGATGATGAAGATAATTCAGTTTCTAATAATACATCTGATGACGATGATGAAGAAAATACTTCTTCTAATCGTACAAGAAATACTTCTAATGAGTCTGGAAATCGAGTTACTTCTCAATCTTCTTCAAATGCGCAATCAACTTCTGTTTCAAATACTACTACTTCTGGTGTAGATAATAGTGCTTTAGGTATTTCTAATTCATTGTCTATCATACTTATTGCTGTAGGAGCTTTATTGATTTTCTTATCAATTGCTATTTTAATTAGAATGAAAAAATAAATTTTAATATATATGATTTTGTAAATGCACTTTTCATAGTGCATTTTTTTATGTATATTTTTTTATTTTTTTGTTAAAACTAATTGTAGACTTTGAAATATGGAGGTTAATTATGAAAAATAAGATACTTGTTATTTCTACCTTTTTCTTACTTATTATTTCTATTTTTAGTTTAACTTATGCAGCTAATGTTACTAATAGTATAGAAAATGGTGTTATGGATATTAAGGCTGCTGCTGAAGATACTGGAAATACAGTCAAAGATATGGCTGAAGATGCTGGAGAAGGAATGAAAAATGTTACTGATTCGGTAATGAATACAGCCAATCGTACAATGGACGGTACAGAAAATATCGTAGATGATTCAAAAAATACTATTGATTCAGGTAATAATGAGACTACTACTGAAAACTTAACTGGTTCTTATAATACTACTAAAACAGATGCTGATATTGGGACTGCAACTGCTTCAAATAATGCTACTATGTGGATGTGGATAATGCTTGCTGTTGTCGCTGTTTTAATAATTGGTTTAGTTTGGTATTATGCTGCAAGTAGCAACAATAGTAATAGACGTTAATTAAATAAAAATAGTATTTTAATCTTTCTCTAATTTTTTCTTTTCGGAAGGCTTTAAGTACTATTTAATAAAGAAGATGTCTTATATTAAGATATCTTCTTTTATTCTATTATTATTTGTGTTATAATTTTATATATTTTATTTAGAGGTTATTTTATATGGAAACTAAATTAATTGCAAAAAATCCAAATGCTCATCATAATTATAATATTAAAAGTACTATAGAAGTTGGTATTGAGCTTACTGGTACAGAAATAAAATCTATTAGAAATGGTAAAATTAATTTAAAAGATGCTTATGCTGTAATCAAAAATGGTGAAGTTTTTGTTTATGGAATTCATATTAGTCCATATGAGTTTGGAAACATATATAATAAGGATCCTCTGCGTGCTAGAAGATTATTACTTCATAAACATGAGATTAATAAGCTTTTTGGTCAAGTTCAGCAACAGGGTGTTTCTCTTATTCCTGTTTCTGCTTATTTTAAAGGTTCTAAAGTTAAATTAGAACTTGGTATTGGTACTGGTAAAAAACTTTATGATAAGCGTGAGGATTTAAAGAAAAAGGATGCTGAAATGTATATTAAGCGTCATTTAGATATATAAAAAAGATAGAAAATGAATTTTCTATCTTTTTTATATTATTGTTCTATGCTTTATTTGCTGAACAGAATACATTGTTTATTTTGTCTGCTACTGTTGCTTTTATTTCTTTTCTTGCTTCTCCTAAATATTTTCTAGGATCAAATACAGATGGATCTTCATTAAATACTCTTCTTACTTGTGCTGTCATAGCTAAACGTAAGTCTGTATCAACATTTATTTTAGATACTCCATTTTCTCCTGCTTCTTTTAACATTTCATTTGGGCATCCTTTTGCTCCTGGTATATTTCCTCCATTATTGTTACACATTTCAACTAATTTTGGAATTACTGATGAAGCTCCATGTAATACGATTGGTGTATTTGGTAATCTTTCTTTTATTTTTGCTAATATATCAAATCTTAGTTTTGCTTCTCCTTTGAATTTGTAAGCTCCATGGCTTGTTCCTATAGCTATTGCTAATGAATCACATCCTGTTCTTTTTACAAATTCTTCTGCTTGTTCAGGATCTGTGTACATTGCATCTGATGCTGCAACATTTACATCATCTTCTATTCCTGCTAATTTTCCAAGTTCAGCTTCAACAACTACACCTTTTGAGTGAGCATATTCAACTACTTTTTTAGTTATTTCTATGTTTTCTTCAAAATCATATTTTGAACCATCTATCATTACTGATGTAAATCCTGCGTCAATACACATTTTACATGTTTCAAAATCTGGTCCATGATCTAAATGAAGTGCTATTGGAATATCTGTTGTTTCTACTGCTGCTTCAACCATTTTCATTAAATATTTTATTCCAGCATATTTTATAGCACTTGATGATACTTGTAATATTACTGGTGATTTTGCTTCATTTGCAGCTTCTGTTATAGCTTGTATAAATTCCATATTATTAATATTAAATGCACCTATTGCAAAGTGCTCTTTCATTGATCTTTCAAACATTTCTTTAGTTGTTACTAATGGCATAAATTTGTCCTCCTTATTTTTAAATTTATTGCTTTCATTTTATTTCTTATATTTGCTTCTGTCAAGTTGCTATTTTAAATTTCTTATGTTATACTTGGTTTAGATTATTTTAAATTTTACAAATGAGAGGTGATTATAATGATCGTTATGAATCATGAAGGCGATTTGTTTGATGAAAGAAGACAAAAGCAAAGAAGAACAAATAAATCTTCTGTATCTTCTGATAGACGTTCTAGTGAAGATAGAAGAAAAGTTGATATCAATGAAATTAAAAAAGATAAAAAATAAAAGAAGCTATATAGTAGCTTCTTTTATTTTTATATCAACTCATCTATTACTCCTGTTTTTTCATATATTGATTGTGATTCAGATTTTTCTATATCTTCAACTAAATAGTTTGCATATACTTCCCAATTTTTAGTTGGTTGACCTATTTCTATTAGTTGATTGTTCTCTATTTTATATAAACAGTTTTCTGGTTCTTCGACATCTTCGTATACTAATAAAAAGTCTCCAAATATTTTTGTTCCTATCTCTTCATTGCTCATAAATTTTTCATTAAGTTCTTTGTCTGTTAGTATGAATTCATTATCTTTTTCTATTATATTGAAGTCTTCGAATATATTTATTACTGAGTCTTCATATTCTTTTTCGATTTCTCCAGTATTTTTGTTTATTATGAGACTCGATTTTGTATCTTTGTTGTATAGATATTGATATTTGTCGTCTATTTCTATTGTTAACATGTTGCTGTCAACTTCTGTTTTTTCTCCTGTCTCTATGTTAAAGTAACCTGTAGAGTTTTCATCATAATATGGTATGCTTCCATCGTTGTATAGCATAATATATTCTATATAATTTTTCTCCTCTGTTATTGGATTATAACCAAAGTCATAATTATAGATTAGGTTATTACAATCTAATTTCATTTTTTCTTCTTTTTTGGTATCTATTAAGTAGTATTCTTTTTTATAACTGTAGAATAAGTCTATACTATCTTTATAGTCATCAGATACTTTGTTTTCCAATATTTCTTTAAACTCTGTATCTTCTGAATCATCAAAAAAACTTATTACTTGTAATACCTTGTCTGTTATATTTTCATTTTTGAAATATAGATATTCTGTGCCTCCTTCTGTATTTTCTTCATATTTATCATATTTTCCACTTTTGCTTTCTGGTAATAATGAAGTTTCTTCTAAAAATAATGCTTTTGAATATGAATTATCGTTTTTTATTTCTTCTTCTGTGTTAGTTATTGTTTTTTCATTTGTATAAATGCAAGAACTAAATCTTGCCCCTACATCGTTCACTCCGTTTGCTTCATCTACAACATCAAAAACTTTTTTTCCTCTTGAATCTATGAAGAAATATTTGTTATCTTTTTTAACTGGTCTTATTTCTCTTATTTTTCCTTCTATTTCAACTTTAATTGGATTTTCACAAATTTCATCGTATTCTTCTCTAGTTATTTCTTTTCCATTTTTGTCTATAAATACATATTCATCATCTTCTTTGTAAATTATTGTTGGTTCATCTTTAGTTTTGAGGATATTATCTTTGGATTCTACATATTTTTTATAAGTTTCATCCATTCCTACACTTTCTTCTATTTCTTTTTTGGCTGTTTTTTCTTCGTTATTTTCATTTTTGCTTTTACTAACTATAAATATTGTTGTAACTGCTGCAATTATTATTAATATTGCTATAATGGCTACTATTAATATTGTTTTCTTTTGTTTTCTCATTTATATTTTTCCTTCCTCAATTTTTCCATAAAAAATAGGTTACACTAATTGTAACCTATTAAAAAAAACTTTTCAACATTATTTATGTGCACATTTATAATTTCCGCAAATTGTTTCATCTTTGCTTCTTGATGTGTTATCTGGGAATGGTTCTACTGTTATTTCATCAAGCTTACATGTGCAATCTTCTATTCCATTATATTTACAGCTACATACTGTACATTTTATTTTTTGATTATTCTCTTCCATTAAAAAAACCTCCTTTTGGATTAATATTATTAGTATACCCAAAAAAGAGATTTTTAATCTTTAAACTGCTGCTCTTCTGTGAATTATTGTTATTGGTTTTGGAGCTTCTATTCTTCTTATTCTTGTTCTATATTTTCTTAACTTTCCTTTATATATTAACTTTATATTTTTTAATTTTTTAAAATCTTCTGGTTTTATAATTTCGGGTAAATAGCTTACATCTATGTCGCCTTCTTCTAAGGCTTTTTTTACAAATTCTGCGCAATACATTGCGTGTTCTCTTTGTATTCTCTTATTAAACATAACACAGAATACGCCTATAAAATTGAATTTATATTCTTTTCTTCTTTTATATAATTCGTGTGCGAATTTTTTTATTTCTACATATTGTCTATCTGTTACTTCTAATTCATATACTGAGGCTTCTGTGTTTTTAAATCTTTTGTATGTTCCTGTAGTTAAAGATTCTTTTATAAATCCTCCTATAAAAGCGTTGTATGTATATAATCTTCCAAATGAATACATATCTTCGAGTTCTTCATCGAAAGCAAGTGATACATGTGAATAGTCTTTCTTAGTATATAATTTAATAGCATTTGATAGTAGTGTACCTGTATGTGTTAAAGTGATATATATCTTTTGCATGAAAATCTCCTTTCGTCTATCAATATTAATTATAACTTTTGACTTATAAATTGTAAATGTTTTTTATTAAATTTCTTCCGTCCTTTTTCTTACAATTTTGTCATTTTTCACATATTATATTTTATGCATATAATTATTAATTTTTCCTTAAATTCTAATTTTCATATATTAATTTTCTTGCTTCTTTTAAATTTTCTATAATTTGTTCCTCAAATTTTTCTTTTATATTATATTTTTCAAAAATTATTTCTTTTACTTTTAATTGTTTTTCTTTAGATAGTTTATTCCATTTTGGTTCAATTTCTTCTATGAATTCTATCCATTTTAAATATATGTTTTTGTTTCTTTTATATATTTTATTGTTTCCGTTTAGCCATTTGTTTACACTAGTTTTTTTATTTTCATCTACTGGGCATGTGTGCATATTTATGAATAAATCTTTTTCTACATCTATTGGCATTAGTGGAAACATTATACATTGAATTGGTTTTACTTTATGTATTTTACATTTAAAGGTTTTATCATCATTTAGAATACATCTTCTTTCTTCACCAATTCCTTTTAAGGCAATTTCTGGTTCTTCTCCTTCTACTTCATAAGTGTATTTTTCTAAAAATTCTTTTATTTCTATTTTCAAAAATTTACTTATTTCCAAAATGTTTATTGGAGTTAGTTTTATATCTCCTCTATATTTACAACATCTATCACATATTTTGCAACTTAAATTTGTTTTTGATTTCATTGTTAATATTTCTTTTTCCATTATTACCTCTGTTTTAGAATATGTTTTTATAAATAAAAACGGGCCTCAAACTTTTGATAGTCTGAGGTCCGTTTTGCGATCTGTTGAACAATTTTGTTGATCGCTTTTTGTTACTTTAAGAAAGGCAAAGTCTCCGGATCGTACTCAACATCTTTGGTGTGATATGCCCCGATATGAGTAAGCTCCAAAAAATCTTCAACCAGGATGGCTCTACCATGTTTCAGGCATGCTTCTTTGTTCGGTACCGGATCTTCAATGTGCTTTGTCTTGCCATGCCGCTCCAACAGGTACTCACCGTCAATTACATATTCGGTCAGTTTGTCATGTTTGTGCAGCTCACAATACAACTGTCTCAAAAGAGACACCTCCTGAAGTGCCGTTTCCGGCTTTTCCCGAAACATAGCGTTGATTCCGTTACGTGTGTCGAAGTACATACGTGGTGTTTTGAATAACCACTCCTGCTGTCTTTCTGTCATATACTTTCCCTCCTATAGAGAAACCTGTTTTTCGTAATATCTTTACATTCTGATACTTTGAAAAACATTTGCCATGGGTTTACTCTTTTATTATACCTCATTTCAATATATTTTTCAATTGTTTTCATGCTTTATGTTTACTAAAGTTGTAAGCTATAATTTTCTATTTCTATTTTATCTGATAAAAATTCTTCCAGCTTTTTAGGATTTTTAATTAAGTTTTCTTTTTGGAGTTTAGATAGATGTTTTATCCAATATTCTAATTTTGATGCAAAAACTCTATTTTCTGATTTCCAAGCTCTTTCTAATCTAATTGCAGTATGTTTTTTTGTATATTTTGCACATTTTTCATCTTTAGTAAAATGTTCTTGCATTCTTTTTTCTAGATTAGTTGTTATTCCTGTGTATATTGAATTATCTTTACATCTTATCATATATGTGTAATACATCTATTTTCTCCTAATTTTCTACTTTTATGTCTCCACAATCTACATCTATTTTTAATGTCACTTCTGATTGTCTGCTATTCTTTTTTATCTTTTCATCACCTAAATCACAGTGTGCGTCTATAAAAATATCGTTTGTTTCTCCGATTTTTACGTCCCCTAAATCATTTTCTATTTTTGAGTTTTCTTGTAATGTTAGTTTTTTTATTTTTATATCTCCACAATTTGATTTTATGTTTAAACTATTTAATACTTCTTCTATTTCCGTTGTTCCTAAATCGTTTTCAATTTCTGCATTTTTAATTTTTCCTAAATTTATATCTCCACAGTTTTGTTCTATTTTAATGCTTGCGTTTTCTAGACTCACTATTTCTATATCTCCCAAATCAGAGTCTATTTCTATTTCTTTTTCATACTCTTTAGGAAGATATATTACTATATCATTTAGGCGTATATTAAAACCAAATATATGGCTTTTTTGAATTGATTCTACTTTTAGTGTATTTCCAGTTTGTTCTACATCTATTTTGTTTTCTTTTTCTCCATATACAACAACTCTGATTTTTTTGTCGTCACTTTCTTCAAATTTTATATCTCCTGCAGAAGATTTTATTGATATCTTTTCTATTTTTTCTGTTTCATATTTTTCATCATAAACAATGTCCTTGCTTTTTGCTCTTATGAATCCCATAAAGCTTATTTTTCCACTTATTCCTAAGCATAATATTACTATTAATATAGCCACTATTATAGTTAATAATATAATCATTGTAATTACCAATCCTTTATTTTTCATCTTCGATGTCCTCCTTTTCGTTTAGCATAAAGATTAGTTTTACTATTTGACATATTACTTCATCTATAATAAAAATAATCCATGTTATGTGCCATGCCATAGTTGCAAAGCTAACTATAAAATATATAATTACTCCTAATATTTCAATTATGCTTTTTATTTGTTTTACTACTTTGGCTTCTTTTTCTTCTTTTTTAGTTTTTTCAAATTTTGGAACAGACATATAGTGTTTTACTATTCTTGTTGTCGCTATAGCTATTATAAATAAAAATATTGCACTAGCTAATATTGGATTCATTCTTAAAACTGGTATTGCTACCATTATAAAAATTACTGATAATATGTATAAGAATACTGACGTACTTACTACTTCTGCTGATTTTATTTTCACTTGCTCTTTTGTAAGTGGTGTATATTTTTCTTCTTGCTCTGCTTTTTCAGTTTTTGTTTCTTGTTTTTTACCTGTAAGTAGTTCTTCTGTTGATATTCCAAATAATTCACATAGTGGAACTATTTTATCAAAATCTGGTGTTGTTTGATTTGTTTCCCATTTAGAAACGGTTTGTCTTGATACGTTTAATTTTTCTGCAACCTCTTCTTGTGATAAGTTTTTTTCTTTTCTTAATTCATATAATTTTTCTCCAATGTTCATTTTATTTTCCTTCCTTTCTTTTCGAATTATAACTTTTTCGTTTGGTTGCATTCTACCAATTTTGCTTTGAAATTTGTCAACTGAACTTAACATTTCGCTTTTTATCAATGTTTCATTAATGATTTAAACTATCTTTTTCTTTTATTTTATCTATTATTGTTTTTAATTCTTTTTCAAAAATTGTACCTTTTGCCAAATTGGTGTACCACTTTTCTGTTTCTTTTATGTATTTTTTTCTAAATTCTTTTGTTATATATAGTGAGTCTCTTAGATTGTGTAATCTATCTGCTAGTTTAACATTTTTAGCTATTTCATTTTCACTTATTCTTTTAATATATTCTTTCATGATATAGCCATTTTCTTTTGTTAATAATTTTACAGCTATTGCAGTTTCACTGTCTGTCAGTTTCTCAATTTCTTCAAAAGTAGTGTTGGTATCTTCTAATAAATCATGAAACAATCCTACTATTTGATATTTTTTTGAAAAACCTTTACTTTTTAAAATATTGCTTACTTCTAAAGGATGTGTATAATATGGTGTTCCTTGATCTCGCATCTGTCCTTTATGTTTTTCTTTCATAAATTCTATAGCATCTTTTATTTCCATATTTTCTCCTTTTAATTAATTTATTTTTTGTTCTTCTCTTTTTGACTTTCTCCTTTTTCGAAGTTTGTACCGTTCTCAAATTGTGCATTTTTAGATTTTGTGGTTGGATAGGTGAATGGCAATCTTGTGCATATGTTAAAAATCTTATATCTAATCCTGATTTTTAATTTGTTTTTATTTCTTTCATTAAAATCCCTGTTCCTTTACGTAAAAATTATATCATTCTTGTTTTGGCTTTACAACAAAAATAAAAAGCAATATGAAAATCATATTACTTTTATTTTCTACTTTTCTATATATTCTTTTATTTTTTCTCTTACAAATTCCCATCTTTCTTTTATAAACATGCCGTTTTTAAATATTTCTTCTATTTCATCAAAAGTAGCAAATTTTACTTCAGATACTTCATCTTCTTGCATAATTATTTTATTTAAGTCTACATCTTGCTTTATAAGATATTCTTCTGTCCATATGTTGTCTGTTTTGTATCTTGCCATTTTAATCGCATTTTCTACTTTTAATTCTATTCCTAATTCTTCTAAAGTTTCTCTTTTTAATGCTTCTAGTAATGTTTCTCCTTTTATGACTGAACCTCCTGTCATTGCCCATACATTTGGCTCTAGCTTCTTTTTAGGTGATCTTTTTTGAATTAGAATTTTATTTTCTGAGTTTATTATCCATGCATCAACTCCTTGGTGATATATACCTTCTTCCCATACTTTCTTATCACCTTTACACATAGTTTCTCCAGTTATATTTCCATTCTCGTCTAAGATATCCCAAACTTCCATTTTTTCTCCTTTTAAAATTATTCTTTTATACTTTATATCATATATAATAAAATTTATAAAGTATTTTAAAATGAAATTGTATTATGTTTGCATGAATTACATTTTGTTCCTATTTGGATTTAAATTTGTATTTACATATATATTATTATCTAATGCAATCATCAATCCTTTTGTAGTAGCAATACCATGATATAATAACTCTAATTTATATTCATATAATTTTTTTCATCTTATGATTGCACTTTTTCCACATAGTTGGCAATTCCATTCAGTTAGTGCATCTCCTGCAACTTCTAAAGAATGATCTGTTGTGCAATATTCTTCTACAAGATTATCTATGTTTTTGTTTTTAATTTATTTGATAAAAGTATTGTAACTCCAACAAACATCACTACTATAATTATACCTATAAAAACTTTTTTACTCATCTATTATCTCCTTGACAACTTACCATTACTTTCCACTAATAATTATATTCTATCCTTCAAAAGGTACTATTTTTACATAAACATATTTCTCATCAGCATCTCCTATTATTTTTATTCCTGCTGTTTTAGACTTTAATTCATTATCTCTATATTCCCAATCATCAGATATACTATATAATCCTAAATATTGAGCATATTCCAATAATACTTTTTGTGTTATTTCAGAATATTCTTTTTTTACTGTATATGCTATAATTTTATTTGTTTCATTTTCTATTTCTATGCTTGCAATAGCTTCATCTAACGAATCTTGTGTAAATATTTTTACCTGCATATACTTTATCTTGTCATTATCATAATCCAAAATTCTATATGTAATAAACTTTGATGAAAACTGATTATAAAAATCTTTCTCTATAATGTTTTGTCTTATTAATTCTTGAAATTTATTTAATGTGTAATCTATATTTTCATCATTAATTTGAATATTCACATCCCCTTCTGTTTCTTTTACTATTGTTGTTTCTGTTGCACTTACGATATCTGAAACTTGAACATTATATTTATCCATATTATATTTGCTATATATTTTTTCAATTAACTCTACACTTTTTGCATTTTCATTTAAAGCGTGTATCTTTTGGCTTATAGTATATTTATCTGACAATATTTTTTTATCTTGTATATTTGTTATTATTTTAGGGATAGCAAATGAAAGTATCGTAATTAATATAAGTGATATATATATCAAAAATGTTTTATTCTTCAATATCTGCCACCTCCAGATAAAATGATACACAAGTTCCCTTATTTAATTCGCTTTCAATGATAAGTTTTGTATTATGAATTTTTGCAATTTTTTCACATATTGAAAGTCCAATGCCATTTCTTCCATTTTCTCTTGCTCTTGCTTTGTCTACCATATAAAAACTTTCTACTATTCTTGGTATTTCTTCTTTTGATATTCCACAGCCTTTATCTTCTATTGAAATTTTATATTTATTCTGCTCATTTTTCCCTATTACTCTTATGATTTTATCCTTTGGGTTTGCTTTTTTACTGTTGTCTATCAAATTTCTTAAACAATCCTCTAATAATATTGTATCTGCCATTATATATCCATCTTCTATATCTAATTTTAGTTCTATATCTCCTAAACTTTCATGTATGTCTTTATATAGGTTATTCATAAACCATACTACATTTATGCTTTCTAATTTAACAATTTCATTTGAGAGTTCCATTAAGTCCATTAATTTATGTGCTAAAGTTTCTAGTCTTTTTGCCTCATTAAATATATAATTTGCAGATTTTATATTTGTTTCTTTATCGTATTTTCCACTTTTTAAAATATCTGCATAACCTATAATAGATGTCATTGGATTCTTTAGTTCATGTGTAAAGTTTGTAATAAAATCTTCTTTTTGTTCTACTGAAAGTTCTAATTCGTTTATTTTATTTTCTATTGTTTCTATCATTTTATTGAAACTTTTGGCAAGCTCCCCAATTTCATCATTTGATTTTATATTTACTCTTTCGTTATAAAATCCTTTTGTTATTTTTTTACTCATTTCATTTAATTTTCTAATTGGTCTAGTTAAAAATACTGCTAATAGACATATAACAATAGATGAAATTACAATAACTACAGTATCTACTTTATAAAAAAACTCGACTTGCCTATCTCTTTCTGTAAAAACATCTGTTATATCATATCTGCTAATAAGATTTATCCTTTGGCTGTTTATCTCTACACTTGAAGATACTAATATATACTTTTGTTTTTCTATATCTTTTATTACATATTTTACATCATTTGTTTTACTTAAAAATGCTAAACTTTCTTCATCTATGTCAATGTTAGAATATATCTTTTCGTTCTCTATATAAATTGATATTTTTTTATCATTTCCTAAATATGAAACAAGGCTGATTGCATAGCTGCTTAATTTTTCTCTTGATATGTTTCCATCTTTTTCGATATTCGTGGCTATATTATTTTCTATCCCATATCTTTCTAACACATGAGAATCTATACTTTGATTAATTGTTTTGTCAAATGAATGTTTAAAATTACTTTTTATAATTACTATACCTGCAATAGAAAAAACAATTGAAATGATTGCTATAACAGATATAACTATTTTTACTCCAAATTTCATTTATTCCCCCTAAAAATATAGCCTACTCCATGAATTGTTTTAAGCCTATCATTTAAGTCTAGCTTTTTTCTTATTCTTTGTATATGAAGTGTTAATGTTTGAGAATCCAATTCTTCATCACTCCATACTTTCTCTAGTATATCTTCTCTTTTTAGTGCTTTATCTTGATTTTCATATAAATATATAAACAGATCAAATTCCTTTGGTGTTAGTTTTATTTCATTTCCTTGTTTTTTTATGATTCTACTTTCTAAATTAATTTGTATATCTCCTAATTCTATTTTTTTGTGGCATCTTCTAATAACTGCATTTACTCTTGAAATTAATTCTTCTATTTCAAATGGCTTTACAATATAGTCATCTGCCCCCATATCTAATCCTTTTGTTCTGTCTTTCAGTTGTCCTTTGGCTGTTATAAATATTACAGGAAGTTCCATAGTTTTTGCATAATCTAGTAACTCATATCCATTAAATTTTGGTAGCATAATATCAAGCAAAGCTAAATCATACTTGCCTGTTTCTATTAAATTCGCTCCTTTTTCTCCATCTAAAGCATAATCTACTTCATAACCTACATTTTTTAGTGCAATACTTATTAAGTCTACTATTGGGAATTCATCTTCTACTACCAAAATTCTATTCATAATTATATCTTATCTTTCCTTAATAATCTTTCATAACTATGTATTCCAATAACACTTGGAATTGCTATATATAACCATTTTAGGCTACTATCCATAAGTATTATTTTACTTAAATTTAGTATTTTATCTACACTTATTATATTTAAAAATTCAATACCTAACTTTGCTACTATTATAGGTACTAGCATTATTGTACTTGCCACTAATATAGTATAAGTTGTATTTTTTAATTTTAATGAGATCCATAATATAAATAATATTATACTAATAAATATTATAAACCTTGCCAAATAGCATATAATTGTAAACCCTAATATACTAATTCCAGAAGGTAAACTGCTAAAACTTCTTAAACTTGTTATACTTGCTGTAATATTGTCAAATCCATATATTTGTCCTATTTTAATTATTTCTGGTATTATGCTAATCATAAAAATCATTAACCCTGTAATCAAACAAACTATTATTTTTGCTTTTGTAGTTGCTGTTTTTCCTTTAGGTGTTGTATTTAATATCTTATTCATTCCAGTTTTATATTCCATTACAAAAATGACTGAAAAAGCTATTTCTGCCATAACAATTAAATAAACATCACTTTCTATAAAAGCATTTTTATTTACTCTTAATAATTCATTATATCCTGTATCATAAACAAATTCTGCTTTTGGATTTTCTTTTATTTGTTCATATTGTTCTATTATTCTTAAAAATATTTCTTCGCTACTTAAAATTTCGTTATATGGTTCTTTGTATCTTATTGCTTCTTCTTTGCTTATTTCTCCATTTTGTACTTTTTCTTCTATATTTTCTATGGCGAGTTTTGCTTTTTCAAATTTCTCCTGTTCTTTAAGTATACTGTTTTCTTTTTCTTCTGTCAGTTTTCCACTAAATGTTTTCATGTAATTTTTGTATATATTCTCACTAAAAGATATATTTTTGTTTGCATTATTCAAACTATATATTTGAATTACTGTAAAAAGTAGAAGAATAATAAGCACCTTATTTATTATCATCATTTTATAAAGTTCACACCAAAAAATTTTTGTAAATATTCTTGGCTTAATGATCGTGATACTCTTTAGTCTTTTTAATAAACGATTCTCTGTAAGTCCTAAATCTTTTCTTTTGGTAAAAATCCAAATATTCGCAAATCCAAATATGAACAATAATATTATAGCAAAAAACAGACTTAAATGTAATATATTTTGCATATTTCCCATAATATTTAGATTCATATATGTTTTATAGATACTATTTACTTCTATTAGATTTATAATATTAATTATTCTAAATACATTATATTTTGAAATAGGATCTATTGTTTTATATAACAAAAAGCTAATACCAAATATTAAAATTAAAGCAATATAATTTGAAGTATTATTCTTTGCTAGATTAGAAACCAATAATATCATAAGTGATACTATAAAAAATACAGCTATTTTTGTAATTAAGAATAAAGCAATATATCCACCAATACTTATTTGCAATGTAGAATAAATAAATGTATTTATGGATTGTAGATTTGCACTTAAATCTCCATATCCTATTGTTATTCCATAATAAATAAAATTTACAGCATATAAAATAAGCGAAATAGCCAAAATCGCAATAAACATTACAAAAATTTTTGACAAGATTGTTTTACATCTTCCGTTCTTTGTACTTTTAATAAGTGGAAATAAATTCTTTTCTCTTTCTTCATATATGATGATAGTTGCCATTACAAATATCATGAGAACTATGAAAATGTCTGTTATTCCCATGTTTGTAAAACTATCAATTCCTTTTGATGGAATATAATGCACTTCTACATTAAGCATCTTCTCATAGTTTTTTGCTGTATCTTTTATGTTTTTATTTGAAAAATCATCTTCTGATTCTTGAAAAATTGAAATTGTTTCTAGGTCATCTGCTTTTTCTAAAATTCCAGTAATAGTATTTTTATAATTTTTACATTCATCATATTCTTTTTTGATTTCTTCAAAAAGTTCAAGTTCTTTTGCTTCATCGCCAGTATATTTATAAGTTCTATTTTCATATTCATTTATGTATTTATCATAAAGTTCTTTATTTTCATTTTTTAGGCTTTCTGCAAATTCTCTTATATATTCACTCTCACTATTTTTATTGTTTATTATATTAGTTATTATGCTAAAAGCATTGTTTCTTTCATACTCTTTATTTATTAGTTCTTCTTTTTCTGATTCTGGCAAATCCTTTAGTTCTTCATTTAAGATTTTATATGCCGAATATGGAATTTCATCTTTTTTTACAATATTTCCTGTATAAATTAGTATTACAGTATCTGCTAATACAAATGCTAGTAATGTATATAAAAATAGTTTGCTTGTAAATATTTTTAAGAATTCATATTTAATGGTTCTACTCAAATTCTATTTTCCTCCTTATTCTCCAAAGATATTCATATATACATCTTCTAAATTTCCATTTTTCGCATATTTCTTTATTAATTTCTCTGGTGTATCTTTTTCTTTTAATACTCCATTTTTCAGAATAATAATCTCATTTGCAATGTTTTCTATATCTGGAACTATATGTGTTGCAATTATTACTATTTTGTCCTTTGCAAGTTCACTCATTATTTTTTTCACTCTAATTCTCTCTTTTGGATCTAGTCCTGCCGTTGGTTCATCAAAGATAAGTAGTTTTGGATTTCCTATAATGGCTGTTGCAATTAATAATCTTTGTTTCATTCCTCCAGAATACATTTCAATTTTTTTGCCGAGTTCATCTTGTAAATTGACACTTTTACTTACTTTTTCAATTTGATTTTCTATATCTTCTTTTGGAATATCCTTTAATACTGCAATATAATTTAAAAATCTCTTTGCTGTAAAGCCATTGTATAATCCTTGCCCCTGTGGCATATATCCTAATATTTCTCTATATTTTGCACCTAATACATTACTTTCTTGTCCGTTCCATAAGATTTTTCCTGTATCTGCATTTAAGTTGTCTGTTATAATATTCATTAATGTACTTTTCCCTGCTCCATTTGGTCCGAAGTAGCCCTACCAATCCATTTTCTAGTTTAAAATTTATATTATCAAGTGCCTTTTTTTCATTATAGCTTTTGCTTAAATTAATTACTTCTAACATAGTTCTCTCCTTATATTTTTAAGTATTTTTCATACTTATATATTCTGGTTTTGAATTCCAATAATCTTCTTTCTTTATTAATCCATAGTTTTCTTTTTCTATGTCTTGTTGTTTTGTACCTGCCCAAGTTGTGTATTCAGCTCCCATTTCATATCCTGTTCTTACAAAGTAAAATTCCTCGTTTTCAGCTAATATTTCTACCAAATATCTATTTTTATCAAATAGTTTAAATTCTTTGCTTTCTTTTGTTTCTAAGTCTATATAATACGCTTTATCTATTTTTGCTTCACTTCCTGTGTAATAGCAATATTGTAATTTGTTATCATATATTCCATTTAGACTTACTCCTCCTTTTGGTAAATCGCATAATGTTTGTTTTTGTTTTGTTTCTAAATCGATATACTCTATTTTTTGTCCTTTATCTGCTACAAAATAAACTTTACCATTTGCATATTGTATGCCATTTATATTTTTATTAACATCTTGATAAATTTCTGTTTCTGTCTTGTTAGATAAATCAAAAAGTTTTATTTTTTTAGTAGAATTTCTTAAATTTTCTAAGTCTTTATCATCATTGTTTAAAAATTTTTCTGGATCTTCTTTATATACAATTTCTTCCCAAACTATTTTTCTATTATATATTCCGAATAATACTTCTGTTTTTACTATTAAATATTTCTTCGTATTTTTTTGTTTCTAAGTTTATCTTTACTAAATCTCGATTTGTTTCCATTGATGTATAAGAAGATTTTGCAATTTCTATTGATTTGCTTTTCAAAAAGAATGTATATAAATTATTTCCTTCAAATATGAAACTTGAAGTAAGTTCTACTCCGGATGGACATTCAAATAGTTTTGTTTTATTTGTGCCATCTAAATTCATTCTATATATGATAGGTGTTGAACCTCCTGTTTGATCCAAAGCTGTGCCATCTTCTTCGAAATTAAGGCTTACTGTTACACTACTTCCACTACCTGATACTAAATATAAATAGTTATTATATACAAATAAGTCATTTGATTCTGCCATCTCTAAATATGAACTACAATCTTCTGTATCATGCTTACAATTTGGCTTATTACACAAATAAATTTCTTTTTTTGCAGAATAATCAAAATATTTTATGTTTCTTCTATCATCCTCATCTTTAATATAATAATAGCCTTTGTCAAAATTACTTATTTTTCCTGGTTCAATATATACCATCTTTGCATTTGTATTGTTTGCATTAGAAGATATTATTTTGTTATCCTTTAATTCTCCCATAATTTGGGTACTTATTTTTGTTTTTTCTTCTTTAGGAATCAAAAGAAATCCTATTCCTCCTAATAGAATAATTACAATAATTACAATAATTACTTTTTTTGACATATTTTTTCCTCCTAAAATCATAAAATTAGCATAAAAAATTTCAATGCTAAATTTATTCTAGCATTGAAATATATCTAAAATATATCCAAATAAATGATTTTTAATATGTTTTTCAACATATATTTTCTTTTTTCTTCTAATAAGTTCAGTTTTTCTTCAATTACTCTGTAATCCTCGGAAAAGCCGTTTACTTCTACAATTTCTTTGATATATGCTTCTTTAATTATGTCCTTTTGATTTTTCAAATTTGCAATTTCTTTATCTAGTTTCGCTGTATCTCTTTCTTTTTTATCTGCTAAAACAGGGAAGAAGTATTGCTTTACTGTCATATCATATTCAATTAAATTCATAATTAAATCCATTGTTACATCTTCAATTAAATCTTCTCTTAAATATAGCTTACAGTCTGTGCAATGATAATACATATATTTTTTCTTTTTGCCACCTGCTCCTTTACAAGTCATTAGTTTACCACACTTTGGACAGATTAACTTTTGCATAAATATATAAACTCTATCTCTGTAAAATGCTCTTTGGTTCTTTTCTTTTTGGGCTTGTACTTCATCAAACATAGTGCGTGAAATTATTGGCTCTACAACGTCTCTATAAATAACTGGCTCTTTTCCTTGTTCTTTTCCGACTCTCTTAAATCTTTCATAATCTCCCATATATATTTTGTTGTTTATCATTTTTTCTATTGTAGAGTCTTTCCATTTTGCTTTTGTAAGTGTTGGTACTTGTTCTTCATTTAGAATATTTGCTATTGTTTGATAGCTTTTAATCTACCGATAGCTGTGCTAGTATTTACATCATCCCTATCACACATCAAATAACAATTATGCTTTTCTAGGTCTGATATTAGCACCTCTAAATCACGAACACTACGAGTAATCCTATCTAACTTATACGCTGCGATATAGTTAATTTTTCCTGCTCTCATATCTATTAGCATTTGCTGAAAAGCTGGTCTGTGTTCCATATCTTTTGCACTAATTCCTGCCTTTTTGTTTCTCCATTCATTCTATAAATGTTCCTCCTTCCAAATTATGAATAGAAAGGCAACTAAAAAAGTGCCACATAGCATAGGTTTGGCTATTAGCACTTTAGAGTTTTATATTTATTATTAACTATCTCTATAATTCTCTTAAAAAACACAAATAAACCAATATAGCATAATTTGTTATTTATGATTACTCTATGGGGCTCTACATACTCTAAATTCGTATGTTCAATTATTCTTAAACACTCGCTCAATGATTTCGGGTTGTTGTTCCATGGAGTTTATACGACACACCCACTTAATCTTAGAGTGTAATTCATCACTCATATTGATTTGTTTCTTAATAATATGTAACATAATATCACAAAAACCTCCTTTTCTCAATAGTTTTAGTCAAAAAAAAGTCCAACTCCTAAGAGTTGGAATAAGATTTTTGTGTCCATCAAATTTTTATAGTCTTAAAATTAAGTTATATCAAGGCTTTCAAAAAGTTCGACGAAAATTGTCTGTGGTGCCGGTGGTGGGACTCGAACCCACACGCCCGTGAAGGCAACAGATTTTGAGTCTGCCTCGTCTACCAATTCCAACACACCGGCATATTTATTGCTTTTCAATAATAACAAATTTAAATATTAAAATCAAGTATTTTTGCTTTATAAATTTGTTTTGCGGGTTGATTTTTTGATTTAATCAACCCACAAAATTATTGTTTTTCTCACCCTATTAATATTACATCTTATCTGGCATTTGTATTCCTAATAGTGATGCCCCTGTTTTTAATACTGTTCCTACTGCATATGTTAAGAAAATCCTTGCATTTTGAACTTCTTTATCATCTACTAATACTTTATTATTATTATAAAAATTGCTATAATTTTGTGCTAATTCTATTAAGTATCTTGCAAGTATTGCTGGCTCGTTTTTATCTACTGTTACTTCTAAAGTTTCTTTAAATGCATATAGTGATTTTAAAACTTTTATTGAGCTGTCATCTGTTAAAAATTCATATTTTATTTCTGATGCTTTTGGTAATTTTTCTACTTTTTCTAAAACGCTTTTTGTACGTACATATGTATATTGTATATATGGTCCTGTTTCTCCTTGGAAGTTTAACGCTGTATTCCAATCAAAAATTTGGTCTTTATTATTGGTTGTTGATAATGTATTAAATGCAATTGCAGCTATTCCAACTTTTTTAGCTACCTCATCTTTGTTTTCTATATCAGGATTTTTTTCTGTAACTATTTCTTTTGCTTTTTCTATAGTTTCATTTAATAAGTCTTCTATTTTTACAACATTTCCCAAACGTGTAGACATTTTTCCTGTAGGCAGTTGTACCATTCCATATGAAACATGTTTTAATCCTTTAGCGTATTTTTCGTCTACTAAGTATTTGGCAACAGCAAATACTTGTTTAAAGTGTAGATTTTGTTCATATGCTACGATATATAGACATTTATCAAAATCATATGTTCTAGCCCTGTACAGAATTGCTGCTAGATCCCTTGTTGCATATATTGATGATCCATCTGCTTTTTTAACTATACATGGTGTTTCTATTCCTTCATCAGTTAAATCTACTATTATTGCTCCTTCTGACTCTGTTAATTTTCCCTTTGCATTTAAAGTTGATATAACTTCGTCCATTTTATCTGAGTAAAATGATTCTCCATTAAGCGAATCAAATTTTACATCTAGCAAGTTATATATTTTATCAAATTCTTGTAAGCTTAAGTTTTTAAAGTTTTCCCATAAATTTCTACAGTATTCGTCATTCTCTTCTAATAATTTAAAATTTTCTCTGCATCTTTCTAAAACTTCTTCGTCTTCTTTGCATAGATTATTTATTCTTACATACATATCCATCATTTTATTTATAGGATCTTGTGTTAAATCGTATTCTTTTCCCCATAATTTGTATGCTTCTATCATTTTTCCAAATTGAGTACCATAGTCTCCTAGATGGTTTATTCCTGTTGTGTTGTATCCTAAATATTTGTAAATTCTATATAACGCATTTCCGATTAATGTTGTACGAAGGTGTCCTATGTGGAATGGTTTAGCTATGTTTGGTGATGAATACTCTACTATTATATTTTTTCCGTTTCCTTCATCACTTTTTCCATATTCTTCTTTTTGTTCTTCAATCTCTTTTAATACTTCTTCTACTAATTTCTCATTATTAATATAGAAGTTTAAATATCCTGATTTTTCTTCTATTCTTTCTATGTATTCGTCTGTAGTAATTTTGTCTTTTATTTCTTCAGCTATCATTACTGGTGATTTTTTTAATATTTTTGCTAATTTGAAGCATGGAAATGCAAAGTCTCCCATATCGCTTTGTGGTGGTATTTCTATATAGCTTTCTATTTCTGTTTTGCTTATTTGCACTGCCCATGATATTTTTTCTGCTATTAGTTTTGTATAATTAACCATATATTATCATTCCTTTTTGCTAAAAATCCAAATAGAGCTTGATGTGTTTTAATCAAGCTCTTTGGTTATCTTTATTTATCTCCTAAACAAATTCCAATATTTCTTGCTGTTTTTAGTAAATCATCATCTTCTGTAACTAGTCTTACATTACTTGTGTCAGTTCCACCTTGAACTGCTCCTAGTTCTTTGTTGTCTCCAACAACTTCTTCTAGTGGAACAGAAGATAATTTTCCGTTTTGTAATACTGTTAAAACTCCGAATTTTCCTTCCATAGCAAGTTCCATTGCTTTTGCTCCATATTTTGTTGAAAGTACTCTATCATATGCTGTTGGTGTTCCACCTCTTTGCATATATCCTAAAACTGTACATCTTGATTCTAGTCCTGTTAAGTTTTCTAACTCTTTTGCTACTTTTGCTCCTATTCCTCCGAATTTTACACTTATTCCTGCTGCTGCATCTAGTCCTTCTTCAAGATGTGTTGCTCCTTCCCCGTTTTTTGGAGCTGCACCTTCTGAAACTACTACTATACTGAAGTTTTTACCTCTGGCTTGTCTTCTTTTTATTGCTTCTGCTGCATATTTTAAATCATATGGTATTTCTGGGATTAATGCTATATCTGCTCCTCCAGAAATTGCTGATTCTAAGGCTATCCAACCAGCATATCTACCCATAACTTCTAATACCATTATTCTATTATGTGTTTCTGCTGTTGTATGAAGTCTATCTATTGCTTCTGTTGCAACTGATACCGCGGTATTGTATCCGAATGTTATGTCTGTGCATGCAACATCGTTATCTATTGTTTTTGGTACTCCGATTGTATTTATACCTTTTAAGAATAGATCTCTAGCAGATTTTTGTGTGCTGTCTCCTCCTAATGTGAATACACAATCAAATCCTGCATCTTTTACATTTTGAACACATTGATCTGATAGATCTTCATATGTTACTGTTCCATCTTCGTGTTCTACTTTATAATGAAATACTATTGCATTTGTTGATGAACCAATAATTGATCCTCCTTTTGCTATAATTCCTGAAGCTATTGGATTACCATCTAATCTAATATATTCGTTTTTTACTAATCCTCTGTATCCGTCTAAGTATCCGTAACATTCTATTTTGTTCTCTTGTGCTGTTCTCATTATTCCTCTTATTACGGCATTAAATCCTGATACGTCTCCTCCGTTAGCTAATATTGCAACTTTTTTAACCATTTTTTTATTCCTCCTCCAAAAATGTTTATTTTTCTTTTATTACGTCATCTTTATCTTCTGCATTTTTTATTTTTATATATTTATATAGTGTATATGCCACAAATGGTAATTGGCCAAATACTCCTATAGTTATTAATGTATAAAAACATGCTGGTATTGGTAGCATTATAATTAATATTGCTACCCTTATTATTATTGATAACCAGTTTTTTATGTTTGGTATAACTTTTTTAACTATCAGGTCTGATATTATTACATACATCATAATCGCTATTATAGATCCTGATATTCCGATAGTTTCAATTAGTATTATGCTTCCTTTACTATGTTTAAAAATCTGAGCATAATTTTCTTGTAGCTTTTGCATTGTTGATAAAGCTTTTTCTTTGCTTTCATAATAGTTAGGTATTTCTTTTCCTTCTGTTTTTCTTTTTTCCATTTCTTCATTAAATTGTTCTTCTGTTGTTCCTTGAATTGTTTCTGTTATTTGATCAATTGTATCTAGTTCTTTTCTTAGTTGTTGTTCTACAATACTTGCAAGAATTGTAGATATTATCAATATAATAACAATTATATTTAATCTTTTTTTATATTTGTTTGATTCTAACTCCATATTTTATGCTCCTTTTTTAGTTTTACATATTAGTAAAGTCAGACTTTCGTTCGTTTTTCAATTATATTATATATATATTTTTTTTGCAATAATTTATTTGTTTGTTATTGTAATATTTTGTCCTTCTATTTCAAATTCTTTTTCGATTATATTTTGAATTTGCGCTACTTGTTCTGGTTTTAATACATCACTTTTTACTATTACACTTATTCCATTGTTGTTTTTAAATATTACTACATCTTCAAAACCTTTTATTTTTATTAGACTTTCTGCACTATCTATAGACTTTTTTTCGTTTACTATGGCTGATATTTCATTTTGAGCTATTGTTTTTTGATCATTACTAATATTGTTGTTTGCTAATATATCTTCATATATTTCTAAATTTTCAGAATATGTATTGTTTCTTTTCATTTTGCTTTCTAAGAAAAATTCTGTTTGATTATTTTCTTCCGCTTCTTCTGTATTTTCTGTATTGCTTTCTACTACATTGTTTTCACTATCATTTTCTTCTGTATTATTACTGCTTACTAAAGTTGCTTCTCCTAGTCCGTGAATCTGGATAATTTTCTACATCTGCAATGCGTGCATAATCTTTTTTTACTATAGGGTTATAGCTAAAAAATCCAACTACTAAAAAAAATAGTGCTAATATCCCTAGTAAAACTTCTTTCTTTTTTATAATTGTAATTTTTTTCATTTTCAATTTCCTTTCTTTTATTTCATTTCTAATATTTGTATTTTATGCGTTGCCAATCCTGTTGTTGCAGAAACAGCTTGAACAATATTATCTTTTGTTGCTACTCCAATATTCCCTTTTACAGAAATTATAGCTCCTTCTGCTTTTGGATATATTACCCTTTCGGTTATTGGGTTTTGATTTGAATCTGAAATTACCTCTTTATTATTGTCTATACTTTCTATTAGTCTTTCTCCTCCCTCTGTGTCTTTTTCTGTTGTTGTACTTTGTGATGAACTTTCGTTGTATACGGGAACAAACTTTTCTGTTTCACTATATGTGATTAGCACTTGTACATCATCTATTCCTTTAATCTTTATCAATATATTCTCTAAGTCTGATTCTAAATCTCTTTCTTTTTGTTTATTCGATATTGTTTCTTCCACTAATTTATCTTGCTTTATGGTTGATTTTTTGTCTTTTGAAAAAACATTATTTATTATTAATATTGTTACTATTAATAATATGAGTGCAAATACTAGATTTTCTATTTTTTTCTTATTTGGCTTAGCCTCTTTTTTTACTAATGCTGTTATCTTTTCTTTAATCATAATTGTTCTCACTTTCTATAGTAATTTTGTTTTCTTCTAGTTCATAATTTTCGCAAATTTTTTTCTTTATTTCATTTATTTCTTCTTCTGAAATTTTGGTATTTTCTTTTATTTCTATTTTCTCAATGCTTTTTTTATTTTCTTTGTATTTTTTGATTTTTAATTCTAATTTGTTAATTTCTATCATTTCGTCGTTATACTCAATATCCTGTTCTAACTTTGTTATCTCATACCCATTCTTTTTTAAATAATCGTTTAAGTTTTCTTCAAATTTCAATTTAAATTTTTTTAATATCTGTTTATCATTATTAATTACATTTTGTACTGTTATATTTTTTTCTTCATAGATATTTGCTGTAACTTCTTTAAAGTCCATATTCTTTATTTTATCGGATACTATAGGGTTTATAATTGTGTATAATAAGAATATTCCTAATACTACTTTTATATATTTTTTGTAATTATTTCCGCTCGGAAGTACTATTTCAATTATAATAATTACAATTAGTGCCAATATTAATTGCTCAGCCCATGATACTAGAAAGTCTATCATTTCTTTTCTCCTTTGTTTATGTTCCTATTTTCATTGTTATCGTGAATCCTATAATTAGCATCATAGACACGCTTGCTATTGATGCTAATAATACTTTGCAGGAATCTCCCATTTGTTCTAATACATATACTATTTTTTGATCTGCTACTATTTCAGCTACTCCACTTATTAAGTACAGAAACATTGTTACTACTCCTATTTTTAATATAGGTACAACTCCTATTACAAAAACTGCAACAATGCCTAATGCTCCTACTGCGTTTTTTATTACGTTTGTGCAGCTTAATACTGATTCTAGTGTGTCTCCTAATATTTTTCCTACTATAGGTATTGTGCTTGAAACGACTGTTTTACTTGTCTTTAGTGTTAAGTTATCTACTCCTTTACCTAGATTAGATTCCATACTTAAAACACATGTAAAAATAGTTAAAAATATGCATAAGATCCAAATGGCTGTTGATTTCATATACTTAGATAATTTATTCATATGTACTTCATCTGATATGTTTGATATTATTCCTATAACTGTTGCTATTATTACAATTGGTATTAAAAATTGATTTATAAAATTTGTAATTATATTTGTTGCTACTAATATTATTCCTTGCGCTGAAGTTGCTGTTGTTATATTTCCTGCTGCTATGTTTAAACTCATATATAGAGGAATTAACATATATACAAAGCTTGATAATTGTTCTAATGTTTGTTTTACTTGTTCTATTATTCCAGAATACACTTTTGTAAGTATTGTTATTAAGATTATAATTTGAACAAAATATCCTATTTTTCCTGTTTGTTCATTTCCTAAATTTTCGCATATGCTTTTTAGTATTGAATGTATAATAATTATTATTAAAATTGATACTATCATTTTAAGTGATTCTGTTAACTCTTTTCCTAGTAATTTTCCTATTGCTTTGATAATTATATTTTTTGATACATTCCCTGATAGTGCGCTTTCAAATATTTCGTTTAAATCCATATCTAGATTATCTAGATTTTCTATTTTAGATATAACTTGTCCAACTTCCTCTTTATCAATTTGCTCTGATATATTTTCTATTTCAACACATTTGTTTTGTGTATGTATTGATATTAAAATTAAAAATATTATCAATAGTGATTTTCTTTTCATCTTTCTCTCTTTCAAAGTAAATCTAAAAGAACTTCTAGCAATGAAGTAATTATAGGAACTGACATACTTAATATTATAATTTTTCCGCCTAAGTCTATTTTGCTTGCTATTGAAGTTTCTCCACTATCATTACATATAGATACTGCAAATTCTGTCAAAATTGCAATCCCTGTAATTTTTAGTAATATTCCTACAAAATTCTGATTTACATTTATTCTTTGTGTTAATTTATTTATCAAATATATAAAATCTTTTAATTGGTCTGCTGCTATTGCAAATATTATTATTCCTACTACTATTGATATGTAAATTTTAAATTCTGGCTTATGTTCTTTTAATAAGGTAGCTATCATTACCCCTGTAAAGCCTACTCCGTATTATTTGTATTATTTCCATTTTTAAATTCTACAAGTTAAATAGAGTTCTTACTGTTGTAAATAGTTCACTTATTTCATTTATTACTATTGACAGTACTATAACTATTCCAGCAAGTGTTGTCATCATGGCTTGGTCTTCTCTTCCTGCTCTTACTAATACTTGGTTTAATACAGCAACTAGTATTCCTATTGCTGCTATTTTGAATAATAAGTTTATATCCATTTTCACTTGTACCTTTCTTTATTAATAAATAATAATGACTAATCCTATCCCTAAAATCAGTCCTAATTTTTTATATATTTTTTCGTTTTTTTCTCTTTCTATTCTTGCTTTTTCTATTTGTATATCTAATAAATTTATGACATACTTTATTTGATTTATCTGTCCTTCTTTATTTGTTTTTCCTAATAATGTACTAAATTCCTCTATCATACTTTTGTCTTCTTTTGTTAGCGCTGTTTCTGTTTCTTTTAGACTTTCTTTCCATGCTATTTCTGTTCCGCTTTTTTTTATGTTGCTAGCTGCTTTTTTAAAAATCATAGATATATTAGATGAAGAAATTTCTGATATATCAATAAAAATTTCTTCTAATGGTTCATATGTATATTTAATTTTATTTTCTATTATTTGTAAATTATTTTTCATTTCTTCTAATTCGTCTAATCTATATATATACTTTTTAGATATTAGTATCCCTATCTTACATGAGCAAAATATTATGCCTATTCCTAATAAAATTTTTAAAATCATATTTTTTCTCTTTCATATGTATTTTTTTCTTTGTTTAAATAATATGACTCTTTTATTTTTCCTTTTTGTTTTTCGTCTAAAACTATTATTTCTTCTATAAGTTTGTTTTCTATAATCTCGTTTATCTCTTTATTGTTTTTAACGTCTGCTAACGAATTTCCATGTATTGTTGTTAGTACTTTTACGCCAGATTTACTTGCATAATTAATGCTTTCTGCATCTTTTTTTCCTCCTATTTCATCTACTGCAATCACTTTTGGTGCCATTGATCTAATTAGCATTTTTATTCCTATATTTTTTGGTATGTTTGTTATTACGTCTGTTCTAATTCCTAAATTTATTTCTTCTTTCCCTCTATGCATTGCTGATATTTCATTTCTTTCGTCTACCACGCCAACATTTATTCCGTTACCATACATATTTCCTTCACTTATTTTTTTAATCAAATCTTTTAGTATTGTTGTTTTTCCTGTTCCTGGTGCTCCTACTATTATGGTGTTTTTAAATTCTCCTTGTTCATATAATTTTTTAAGTACTGAATTGCTACAATCAATTATTTGTTTTGCTATTCTGAAATTCATTCCAGATATATGTGAAATTGATATTACTTTTTCGTTTTCAATTACTGCATTTCCTGTTATTCCTACTCTATGTCCTCCTGGCAAAGTTATAAATCCATTAGCTATTTGTTTTTCATATGTATAAATTGAGTTTTCTGTTATTTTTTCTAAAGTTTCTAGTATATCTTTTGTTTGTACTATGTAATTTAATATTTCTTCATTTTCATTAAATTTTAGTATTATGTTTTTGCAATTTCTTAGTCTTATTTCTTCTAATCGCTTAAAATCATAATTGCAATCTTTTATTATTTGTTCTTTTATTGAGTTAGATAAATATTTTAATATTTCCATATTTTTTCCTTTAGCTTGTACTAATATAATTATATTCTGCTTAAATTTTTTTAGAACTAATATTTTAATTTTTTCTTTAATATCTTTTTTGTAATATATTGACGAAATTTGAAAAAAATAGTAATATTTTATTGTATATTATTGGGAAGAGAATGGTACAAATTTATGTATAATGAAAAAAATTTTAAATTAACTATTATTTTTACTAAGATTAGAAGATATGTTTTTATTTTTTGTTTTGTAATCTTAGCTTTAGTCGGTGCTTATGTTCTTTCAGAAGTACTTACTGAAATTCTTGAAATGCCTAGAAGAATTGCTAATATTCTTATGATCGTTACTGGTATCTGCGTTTTTATTATGGGGTTCATTTTAACAAGTAATTTAAATTTCAAAATCCAACAAGCTTATTTAGAAATGAAAACTTTAAAAAAGTTAAATCTAGTTTCTTACAAATTAGATAAACTTTTAGAAAAATCTGGTATTTCTGTTTCAGATGAATTAAGTAAGGATTTAGAGGATGTTCATACAGATCTTTTAGCTCAAAAGCTAAAAAAGATTAAAAATAAATAAAAAAAGCAGTTACATTTAAGTAACTGCTTTTTAATTCTTATTCTTCAGTAATTGTTATCGATATAATTATTCCTGATTTATATGTTTCTTTTATATAATATTCTTTGCTAGAATCTATTTCACTTTCTAATTCTTCTATTTTTTCGTTTAAAGCATCTACATCATCATCTTCTAATGCTGCTTCTTCGTCTCCAATTTTTACTGTTACAATTAAGTCCTTTTTGTCGCTATTGGCTTCATTTGATGATATTACTGCTGATAATACTGTTTTTGCATCTTCTGCTGATTTTCCATTTCCTGTGTATGCATCAAATTGACCATTAAATATTGCTTTTTCCTGTTCTGTCATTTCTTTATCATTGTCTTTATCTTCTTTTTTCTTGTTTTTTGTGTTTTGTTCAAATGATTGTAAATTATATCCATCGTCTACTTTTATAAGTGTATATTTATATTCTGTTAATTGATTTAAATCTATGTTCTGATTTACTTCTTTATAATTTAGTCCATCTATATCTTGTTTATAATTAGATTTTACTACGTTTTTATAATCGTCATTAGTTATAGTCATTATGCTTTTATCTATAGGGAATTGTTTTGCTGAAAAGTTATAGTCTGTATATAATCCTCTAAGATATCTGTTCTCGTCTGCATCATATATTGTTTCTATAAATAGTGGTTTTACATATATCTCCATTTTAGTATTATATTTTACAACTTTTGTTATTACTTCTGGTATTTCTGATGGTTCTTCTTCTATTATATCATTTTCATTAACTTCGTAATTTGAAGAATCTTTTTTATACATATATCCTATTGTTTTATACTGCTCTGTAAAGTTTATGTCACTGTTGTACAAACTAAAATCTTTATATTCTATATCTGAACTGTCTCCAAAAATAGTTTCTATATATTCATCTATTACTTCTTTAGAAACTGCTTTTTTTGAACTTTGTGCATCCATATCAGAATTTGTTACTTGTGCCATTGCTAACTGTAATTTTATTTCATTACTTATATTGTCTTCTTCTGAATTAAATCCTGTTGAACTGTATATTGCATACTTGGCAAAAGCTTTGTTATTTCCTGTTAATTTATATGCAGTTTGAACATCTTGATCGTTATTAATAATATCTTCATCTGTTAATTCTTCTTCTATTTTCTCTTCAATTTCTTCTGGCGGTTGTTCTGGTTGGCTAGCTACTTGTTGCTTTTTTACCGCTGGTTTGCTAGATTTATTACTTCCTAATATTATTATGCAAGTTAATATTATTGCTACTAGTAGCGCAATAAATATAACTAGGGCTACTAGTGGAATTCCCTTTCTTCTTTCCATAATACTCTCCTCTTTAGTAAACTATTATTTTTTATTATATAGTTTAATATATTTTTTTTCAATATATATTAACAATTTTTACATAGTATTGATTTCATTCCTATTTCTAAATCTATCATTCCATTTTTTGATGTATAATCAAGATTTATTAGCTCTTTTAATATATTTTCTATTTCATTTGCTTGAAAATATGATGCTTGTTTTTTGTATTTTGTTGTTAAAAATACTTGGTTTGGTTTTAAGTCTAACACTTCTACTATATCTCTTTTTTTATCTAATGCTAGTTTGGTTAAATACAGTTTTTTAAAGTGGTTATACAGTGTTATTATTATTTTTTGTAGAGGCTCTTTGTTATATACTAAATTATCAAGAACTTCTAATGCTTTATCTGTTTCTTTTATTCCTAAATAATCTGTTAAATCAAATATTATAGCTTGCACATCTTTTATTGCTAGTTTGTCTATGTCTTCTTTTTTGATTTCTCCGTTTTCTCCTGCATATTCTATCAATTTTCTAATTTCATTCATCAGATCTTGCATATTTGTTCCTGAAATTTCTAAAAGATAGTTTAGTTGTTCTTCTTTTATATCAACCTTATACATAGAGCATATTTTTTTTAGTCTTGTTTTTATTTCGATTGGTTTTAGTTCTTTTAATTCTATTATTTTTGCATTTGGTTCTAAAGATTTGTACATATCCATTTTATGAACAACATCTTCAATAAATATTATTACTGTTGATTCTTTTATTATTTCCATATTTTCTGATATATACTGCTTTAATTTTTCTTTAATTGGTAGCTTGCATTCTTTTTTAAATATTCCTGAATCTCTAATAATTATTAATTTTTTTTGATAACCAAATGCTGGTGTTTCTATGTCTGAAATAATCGTGTTAATATTACTTTCGTCTAGTAATATATAGTTTATTCCTAAATTTAATTCTCCAAATATCTTTTTCATTTTTTTCAAATATTCATTTATTAGATATTTTTCTTCACCGTATAAAATATATATTCCGTTTAAATTCCCGAGCAATTATGTCATTTTCTAAATCTTTGATATTTGTAGACACTCTTATTTTCTCCCTTTTTATTGTTATAAAAAATTAGTCTTCTAGCATTATTTTTATTGTTTCTGATACACTCCATCCTTGAGTAAAACATCCTCCTGGATTATATGGTGGTTTTGAATCATATACTTCTGATATGCTTCCTATACCACTTTCTTTCATCGCTTTTGTAAAATTAGTTTTGTAATTTTTGATTATTTTTTCATATTCTTCTTCTAATTTTTTCTTTTCAGTTTTATTTTTTTCATTCTTTATAATTGTTTTAAAAGCAGCTATGTATATACCTGAAAGCCATGGCCAGGTTATTCCTTGATGATAGCTCATATCTCGTTTAAAGCTATCTCCTTCATATATTGCCACATATTTTTTATCTTTTGATGATAAAGTTGCTAATCCATATTTAGTATATAATTCTTTCGTAATTGTTTTTAAGGTTTCTTTTGCTTTTTCGTTTGTTAGTATCATGACTGGGTATGTTGTACTAAGTGCAAATAATTGGTTTGGTCTTATTTCTTCACTTCCTAATACATCATATAGGCATTTATTTTTTTCGTTATAAAATTTCTTATTAAAATTAGCTTTTACTTTTTTAGCTAAGTCTGATACTTCTTTTTTAGTTTTTTCATCTTTAAATTCTTTTGCTAGGTTTTCAACTGTTTTTAATGCATTATACCAAAGCGCATTTATTTCAACTGCTTTTCCATTTCTAGGTGTTACTGCAAAATTTGATACTTTTGCATCCATCCATGTTAATTGTGTGTTTTCTGTTCCTGCAGATATTAAATTGTCTTTATCCATATAGATATTACTATCGTCTATATCTATACCTTTTTGGAACATTTCTATTATATTTAATAAAATGTTATACATTTCTTTTTTTACAAATTTTATGTCATTTGTATATTCTAAGTATTTATTTATTTGTTCAAATAATAGTAACGAACTATCTACGCTGTTGTATAATGGTCTACTATCATATCCCGAATATCCATTTGGAATTAATCCAAATTTTATATCTCTAGTCATCATTAATAATACTTCTTTGGCTATATCATATCTTTTTGTTTTTAATAGTAATCCTTCAAAAGCTATTAATGTGTCTCTTCCCCAATCTAGGAACCATGGGAATCCTGCTATAATTGTGTGTAATGAAAACTGTGGTCTGTATGCTACAAAATTATCAGAAGCTATAACTAAATCTCTCATTTTTTCTTGTTCTGCTTTTGTCTTTTTTTCGTCCACTAACTCGCTTTTGTCTATGATTTTTTGAAGTCTTTTTTCTTCTTGTTTTATTATCTTCTTTCCATCTATTTCTTCTATGTTTTCTTCCAATGAACAAACTATTGTAAATTCTTTAGTTTCTTCTGGTTTTATTTCTATTTCGTATCTTCCTGGTATGAATAAATCTTCTTCAGGGAAAAATCCTCTTTTTTCTTCTTCTATATAAAACATGTTTTTAAATATATCATTATGATGTTCTATATATTTTCCTTCTTTTGAAAAAATATATACTGGTGTTGTTTTGTTTCCATCTACTATTACTCTAATTTTGTTTTCTTGTATTTTTTGTTCTATATTATATTCGTGATTTGTACTCATGCAATGAAAGTCTCTAAAATTCATTATAGTAGCTAATTTCATTAAGATGTTTTCTTTTGTTTTGTTTTCAACTTTATATACTATACATGTAGTATTTTTTCCATATACCATTACAACTTGTTTCTCTATTTTTACTTTGTTTTCAATGTTATATTTGAAAATTGGATTATATGTTTTTTCAAAGCTCTCTAAATTTTTATATCCCTCTGAGATATAATTTTTTCCTAAGTTACTATAGATTATTTTTTCTTGTCCTTCTATTATAAAGCTTTCATCTATTTTTGATAATACTACATATCTTCTTGCTGGTGGAACTAATGGTGCTACTAATAATCCATGATACTTTCTTGTGTTTATTCCTAGTATACTTTGTGCTGCAAATCCCCCTATTCCGTTTGTAATTATCCATTCTTTTGTTAATCCATTTTTTAATTCAATATCTTTTTTATTAAACTTCATTGCTTTGGTTTCTCTCCTAATTTTACTTTTCTCTTTTGATTATTATTTATCTAGTTTTTCCATCTCTTGATATAATTTTTGATTTTCATCTTTCTTTTCTGTTGTTGTTTGAATAGCCTCTATTCTTTCACTATATTTGTTTTTAAACTTACTTTTTCTCTTTTTGCCTTTTTTATTCTTCTTCTCTAATTTTTTCTTTTGCTTTCTGATTTTTGCTGATACTTTCTTTTCTCTTTTTAATTCACCTTCTAGTACTGAATTTATAAGTAGGTATTCTGGTGTACTTTCTTTATCTCTAAATTTTAAATCATTACATATTAATTCCATGATTGATGATGCTATTACATCTGAATCATGTCTAATATATTCGTCTTCTATTTTTGACAAATGTTTATGTATTATTTTTATTCCTTTTTTAGTTGCTTTATCAATATCTTGTAATACAATGTCTTGTCCTTCTTGGTTATATTTTCTAACATATTCTGGAACTATCTCTCCTGTATCTGCTATACAGTAATCTATGATTTCTTTTCCTGTATGTGCAAATAAAGCTTCTAAGTGATCTGTTATAGAATAGTTGTCTGTTTGACCTGGTTCTGTCATTATATTAGATATATATATTTTTAATCCTTTACTTTCTTTTATAGTTTTTGAAATATTTTTAACTAAAAGATTTGGCAATACGTCTGTATATAAACTTCCTGGTCCTATTATTATAGCATCTGCTTCTGAAATTGCTTCAACTACACCTGGTGCTGCTACACAGTTAGATGGACTAATGTATATTCTTTGTATTTCTGTTACTTTATCATATGTAACTTGAGGTATTTTTTCTCTTCCTTCTACTAATGTTCCATCTTTTAATTCTGCGCATATCGTTAGTCTATCTAAAGTTGCTGGCATAACTTGTCCAGTAATGTTTAATACTTCTGTACTCTTTTTTATTCCTACTGATGGAGATTCAAACATTTCGTTCATTGCTGTTAAATATATATCTCCAAAATCCACTCCTCTAAAGGCTTCATCTTTAAATCTAAAGCTGAATAACTTTTTCATTAGCTCTTCTTGATCTGAAAGAGCTACTATGCTACCTTTTATTTCTCCATATGGAAGGTTTTCTTTATTTAAATCTGACATTGTTACTATAGCAGTTATATTGTTTGTGTATTTTTTTAAACCTTTTATAACCGTATTTATTCCGTTTCCTCCGCCAATAACAACAACTTTTGGTCCTTCATCATACATGGTTTTATTAAAGATTAATCCTTTAATATTTAAGTTCGATTTTTTTCCTTTTTTAGTTAATGTTGTGTTTGCTTCTATTAGAATTTCTAATATACGCTTTTGCATATATATAAATCCTATAACAATTGCTGTAAAACCACCTACAAAAGATGCTACTATTTTTATTATTTCTTTTGGTCTTAGTATTTTTGCTTCTATAATACTAGCAATAGCAAAGCAAGTTAGGCAAACACCTATCAAAATTAATAACATCCATTTTTTTATTTTTGTTTTTGAATTAAACCAACTAAAAAATCCTTTCATTAAACTCTCCTTCTATTGTTATAATATAATTACTTCTAATTCTAAATCTTCATTAAATTTTTCTTTTATTGTTTTTTGTGTATGTTTTATAAGTTTTATTATGTCTTTTGAAGTTGCATTTCCAGTATTTACTATGAATCCAGCATGTTTTTCTGAAATTTGTGCGCCTCCAATTTTGTATCCTTTTAATCCTGCTTTATCAATTAAAGCTGCTGGTATACAATTTTCTTTTCTTTTAAATATACTGCCTGCGTTTGGCAATTCTAGTGGTTGCTTTTCTTTTCTTGCCTCTGTCATTTGACTCATCTTTTCTTTTATTTCTTTGATATTTCCTTCTTCTATTTTAAAAGTGCTTCCTAGTATTGTCCATTTTTTATCAAAGAATATACTTTTTCTATAAGAAAAGTTGTGCGCATTATTTTCAATTTTTACAATATTATATTTTTCATCTAAATATGTAGTGTTTACAAGAACATCTTTGATTTCTGAGTTATATGCACCTGCATTCATTTTTACAGCTCCGCCTACTGTTCCTGGTATTCCTGACAAAAATTCATATCCTTTTATTTTGTTTCTATAAGCAAAATTTGATAATAATGCTACTGGTATTCCTGCTCCTGCTGCTATTTTTCCTTTTTCTATGTTTAGATGTTTAAAATTTGGTTTTATTATTATTCCTCTAAAACCTTCATCTTTTACAATTATATTTGTTCCATTTCCTAATATATATGTTTTCATTTTTATGCTTTTTGCTAATTTCAAAATATAAATTAACTGAGGTACATCATCCACTTCTATAAAAAAGTCTGCTGTTCCTCCAACTTTAAATGATATATGTTTGCTCATATTTTCATTAACATGTATATTTTTTTCAGGAATTCCTTTAGCTATTTCTTCGTAAATCATATATGCCTCCTACTTAATGTAAAGTTCATGCTTGTTTTCTTTTGTTCTTTTTTTGGTTAAGTTAAAACATTCTCCTGTTTTATAATTTACTATATATTCATCTGTTTCCTCTTTTATGCCTAGCTCTTCTAAATCCTTTTTTGTTAGTTTGTAATAGCGATCCTCTATACCTGTGCTTGAAGTTTGTTGCCATTTGTTGTCTGTTAAAGCTCTTTTTTCATCTTCTGTTGCTAGTTTTCCCACAATAAGAGTTCTGTCTTCTGTCATTTTATATTCTTCGTACTGCTGATATACAGCGTGTTTTACAACTTCCAAATTTGCAAGTAACTTTTTTTCTTCACTATATTCTTTTCCTGCTATTGAATACTGTACTACTATTGATGCTATAATGCCTAAAACTATTACAGTAATTACTAAAATTAACATTGTTATACCTGATTCACTTTTCATCTTTCGCATATACATTTCTCCTTTTAAAAAGTTGTGTTTATCATATCATTATTTATTATTTTTTACAAGAAAATACAGTAAAAAAATGAAGGTTTAAACCTTCATTTTCTATTTTATATAATATGTATTTTGTTTTGTAATATTGCTAAATATCGTTTATTTTTACATCTCTTTTATGTTCAATCTTTTCCCATTTTGTATTTGGCTTAATCATACATTTTACGTTTATTGCAAGCCATGTTACCATGAATATTGGATACATTAAAATTCCTTTAATCATTGGTTTTATTGGTCTCTTTTCTATAATCATTGTAAATACTGCTGCAAATACTGGTGCAAAAAGTGTTGCTGCCATATATTTTGCATAATTAAATATAAGCATTGCTAAACTCATCTCTCCTCCAATAAATACGACTGTATTTAATACTAATAATAGTATGGTTACTACCATCATTGGAATTCCCATTAAATATAAAAATCCATCAAAGTTCATTAATGTTCTATACTCAGCAACTCCTTTGGCTAAATCTTTTGTATAATATTTCATACATTGTATATGTCCAACTGTCCATCTAGATCTTTGTGACCAACTTTGTTTAAATTCTGTAGGTTGTTCGTCATATACTATCGCATCTGTTGCCCATCCTAATTTTCTTCCTTTAGCAATATTTTTTAATGAAAATTCTATGTCTTCAGTTAATGTTATAGTATTCCAGCCAGTTGGCTTGATTAGGTTAAAATCTACCATAAATCCTGTTCCATTTATTAATGGTGATAGTCCTAGATTGTATCTAGCTAAATGATAAAATCTATTCATCATCCAGTAGAATAATGCATATCCTGCTGAAATCCAACTATCTGATGGATTTTTTATATCTCTGTATCCTTGTACAATTTCTTCACCTTGACATAATTTTTTATTCATTGCATTTAAAAAGTTTTTATCTACTACATTATCAGCATCGAATACACAAAAAGCGTCATAATCTGCATCTTCTTTAATTTTTTGGTTTAGAAACCATTGCATAGCAAAGCCTTTAGTTTTTTTAGTTTCGTCAAATCTTTCGTACACGATCGCCCCTAAATCTTTTGCAATTTGAGCTGTATTGTCTGTACAATTGTCTGCTATTACATAAATATCGTATAGTTCTTTTGGATAATCTAGTGCTTGCAAACTTTCAATTAAGTTTCCAATTACTGCTGATTCATTGTGTGCAGGTAATATCATCATAAACTTATGTTTTTTGTCTTTTATTAGTGGTTTCTCTTTAAATTGAATTAGTGCACAAGCACTTATAATTAATTGGTATAACCAATATATTACTATAATCCATCCTATTGCTTGTTGAAGTATATAAATATATTTCATATTATATTTCCTTCTTTCTATTCTTCTACTTTGCTTTCTTCCTCTTTTTCTTCATTAAATCTCATAGTTAGGTTTATTCTTCCTTGGTCATCTATTTCTGTTACTTTTACCATAACTTCTTGACCTATTTTTAGAAAGTCCTCAACATTTTCTACTCTTTCTTTTGTTATTTTTGATTTATGAACAAGCCCTTCTTTTCCTCCACCAACTGAAACGAAAGCTCCAAATGTCATGATTCTAGTTACTGTTCCTTTATATATTTGTCCTGCTTCAATTTCTCTTGCTATTTCTTCTATCATTTCTAATGCACGTGGTCCATTACTTCCTTCTGTAGAATAAATAAATACTGTTCCATCTTCTTCGATGTCTATCTTAACCCCTGTTTCATCAATAATTTTGTTTATCATTTTTCCACCAGGACCTATTACATCTTTTATTTTATCTACACTAATTTTTGTATTAATTATTTTTGGTGCATATTTTGAAATCTCTTTTCTTGGTTCTGAAATTACTGGTAACATAACATCTTCTAATATGTGTTTTCTAGCTACTCTCGTTCTTTCAAAAGCTTCTGCTATTATATCATATGATAGTCCATCAACTTTTATATCAACTTGTATAGCTGTAATACCTTTTTCTGTTCCACCTACTTTAAAATCCATATCTCCAAAGAAATCTTCGATTCCTTGAATATCTGTAAGCATTACATAATTTTTGTCATCATTAGGATCTGTTACTAATCCTGTTGAAATACCTGCAACTGGTCTTTTTATTGGAACACCTGCAGCCATTAATGCAAGTGTACTTCCACAAATACTTGCTTGTGATGTTGATCCATTTGAAGATAATACTTCTGATACACATCTAATTGCATATGGAAATTCTTCTTTTGATGGTAATACTGGAACTAATGCTTTTTCTGCTAAAGCTCCATGTCCAACTTCTCTTCTTCCTGGTCCACGTGATGTTCTAGCTTCACCTACACTATATGGAGGGAAATTATATTGATGCATGTATCTTTTTGATTCTTCTTCGTCTATACCATCTAACATTTGTTCTTCACTGATCATTCCTAATGTAGCTACTGTTAATACTTGTGTTTGACCTCTTGTAAACATTCCACTTCCGTGAACTCTAGGTAATAAATCTATTTCACAAGATAATGGTCTTATTTCGTCTAAAGCTCTTCCATCAACTCTCTTATGTTCGTCAAATATTAGGCTTCTTACTATTTTCTTTTCTAATTTGTATAAAACTTCTCCTATTTCTTGAGAGTGTTCTTCTACAAATTCTTCTCCGTATTTTTCTGTTAAGTATACTTTTACATCTTCTGCTAAAGCATCCATTCTATTGTCAATAACTGTTTTATCTTTATCTTGTACGTCTGTTTTCATTCTGTCAGCAAATTCTTTTGAAACCTCTTCAAATATTTCTTCATTTACAGCAAATGATTTGTATTCAAATTTTGGTTTTCCTATTTCGTCTTTCATTTTTTGAATGAATTCGCACATTTTCTTTATTTCAACATGAGCTGTTTTGATTGCTTCTAACATAATGTCGTCTGGTACTTCGTTAGCTCCTGCTTCAATCATTGCAATTTTATCTATTGTTCCTGCAACTGTTAATGTTAAATCTGATTTTTCTCTTTCTTCTACGGTTGGATTTATTATTATTTTTCCATCTACTAATCCTACATTAACCGCTGCTGTTGGTCCTCCAAATGGGATATCAGAAATTGATAATGCTGCTGAAGCTCCTATCATAGCTGCAACTTCTGGTGAATTATCTTGTTCTACTGACATTACAGTAGCAACTACACATACATCATTTCTGAAGTCTTTTGGAAATAAAGGTCTTAATGGTCTATCAATTGCTCTTGATGTTAATATTGCTTTATCTCCTGGTTTTCCTTCTCTTTTTGTAAATCCTCCTGGAATTTTACCAACAGAATATAATTTCTCTTCAAAATCTACTGATAATGGAAAAAAGTCTATTCCTTCTTTTGGTTCTTTTGAAGCTACTACGTTTACTAATACTACTGTTTCTCCATATCTTACTAGTACGCTTCCATTGGCTAGTCCTGCCATTTTTCCTGTTTCGAATGTAATTTTTCTTCCTGCTAATTCTGTTTCATAAGTTTTAAACATGTTTTCCTCCTTGATATTATCCTCTAAGACATATAGAAATCAGATTAAAAGATACTTTTAGGTAGTATCCTTTAATCTAACATCTATCATCTTAGGGATATTTAAAATAATATAAAAAAGGCGTAGCTTTATAGCTACGCTGTTTTTTATTTTCTTAAAGATAACTTTTGAGCTATATCTCTGTATCTTTGAATGTCTTTTTTTGCTAAATAGTTAAGTAAGTTTCTTCTTTTACCTACCATTTTTAAAAGTCCTCTTCTTGAATGATTATCTTTTTGATGAACTTTTAAGTGTTCTGTTAGTTCAGCGATTCTTTCTGTTAAAAGAGCTATTTGAACTTCTGGTGAACCAGTATCGTTTTCTTCTCTTTTATAAGTGTTAATTATTTCTTGTTTTCTTTCTTTAGTCATAGCACTCACTACCTCCTTATTTTATTATTTGCCAGTTACTGAGTCATGAGTAGGTTTTTCTCAAAACTAAGTAATGGTAATTTAAATGCAGTATTATTTTACTATACTTTACTTGTAATTGCAAGTATTATTGCAAATTTATTCTATCTTATCTGTCCGTTTCCATAGATTACATATTTAGTTGTGGTTAGTTCTTTTAATCCCATTGGTCCTCTTGCATGCAATTTTTGTGTACTTATTCCAATTTCTGCTCCTAATCCAAATTCACCACCATCTGTAAATCTAGTCGAACTGTTTACATATACACAGCTACTATCGATTTCATTTAAAAATTTCTTAGCATTTTGATAGTTTTGTGTAATAATGCTTTCTGAATGTTTTGTACTATATGTATTAATATGCTTTATTGCTTCATTTATATCTTTTACTACTTTTACTGATATGATTAAATCTAAATATTCTGTTTTCCAGTCTTCTTCTGTCGCTACTAAAATTTTATTAGATATTTTACAACTTTCTTCATCTCCTCTTATCTCCACATTTTTTTGTTCTAATTTTTGTACTAATAATGGAATAAAGTCTTTAGCAATTTCTTGGTGTATAACTAATGATTCGCAAGCATTACATACTCCTGTTCTTTGTGTTTTTGCATTTTCTATAATAGATAATGCCATTGCAAAGTCTGCTGTTTTATCTACATATATATGACAATTTCCAGTACCAGTTTCTATAACTGGTATTGTACTATTTTCTACTACTGTTTTTATTAGGTTTGCTCCTCCTCTTGGAATTAATACATCTATATATTGATTTAACTTCATTAGTTTTAAAGCGCTTTCTCTAGATGTGTCTTCAATTAGGTGTATGCATTCTGAAGAAATTTTTAATTTTGTTAATGTTTCTTTTATAATTTTTACAATTTCTATATTTGTGTTTATTGCATCGCTTCCGCCTCTTAAAATTACTGCATTTCCTGTTTTAAAGCATAATCCAAACGCATCTATTGTTACATTAGGTCTTGCTTCATATATTATTGCAATTACTCCTAGTGGTACTCTTTTTTTGATAATTTCTAATCCATTGTCTAATACTTTTCCTTCTAAAATTTCACCTACTGGATCTTCTAAATTTGCTATTTTCTTTAAGCTGTTTGCTATTTCTTTTATTCTTTTTTCATTAAGTTTTAGTCTATCTATTAAACTTTCCTTCATTTTTTTATTAACTGCATTTTCTATGTCTCTATCGTTTGCTTTTATTATTGTATCTTTTGCTTTTATTATATCTTGTGCTACTTGAATTAATACTTCTTTCTTTTTTAAATTGTTCATTATGCTTATTGTGCTAGTTGTTTCTTTTACTTTTTCACATATTTTTTCTAAATCTTCCATTGCCTTTTCCTCCTTTTTAATTATTAATTTTTGATAATAAATATTTTCTAATATTTTCTTCTTTATTTTCCTTTTTTCCCACAAATAATGTTCCTCGTTTTTCTCCCTTCATAATTTTATTTATGGTATTAGGCTCTTTTCCGTTACATATTATCATGTCAATTCCCAGTGGATTTACAATGTTTGATGCTAACACTTTAGTATACATTCCTCCTGTTCCTACATCGCTGTCACTTGAGGTTTTTGCCATTTTACAAATTTCATTTCTTTTTTCTGTTACTATATCTATTAATTTTGCATCTTTATTTTGAAATGGATCATCTGTATATAGACCATCTGTATCTGTTAATAGTATTAATAAGTCTGATTTTGTGATTGCTGTTACTATTGCTGATAATTTATCATTTTCACCAAACTCTATTTCATCTGTTGCTATTGCGTCATTTTCATTTACTATTGGTATACTTCCGTATTTTAAAAGTTCTTCAAAAGTATTTTTTAAATTCTTATATGATTTTTCTTTATCTAAACTGTATTTCGTCATTAATACTTGTGATGCCGTTAAGTCATATTCTGCAAATAGTTTATAATAATTCATTATTAACTTTCCTTGGCCTATTGCCGCACACGCTTGCTTTTCTGACATCGTTTTAGGTCTTTTTCCTATTTTTAAGGTTTCTCTTCCTACAGCCACGGCTCCAGAAGATACTAAAATAACATCTTTGCCATTGTTTTTTAAATCACTTATTGTTCTTACTAATTTTTCTAATTTTGAATAGTTTAAATTTCCAGTATTTTTATGTGTTAGTGTAGATGATCCCACTTTTATTACTATTTTTTGTTTGTCTTTTATTTTCTCCCAATATTTTTTATTTATTTCATTCATTTTAATTTTCTCCTTTTAATTATTGTAAAAAATAGGGAATCAGTTTTATCTCTGATTCCCTATCTTTGATTTTCTATTTTTATTTTGATAAATCTTTTGACTTATCACTGGCTGCTTTGATTGCTTTAATCATACTATCTCGTATTCCGGTTCTCTTCTAAGATTGAAACTCCCGCTATTGTTGTTCCTCCTGGTGAGCATACCATGTCTTTTAGTTCTGCTGGATGTTTTCCTGTTTCTAAAACCATTTTAGCAGAACCTAAAACAGCTTGTGCTGCAAAAGTATATGCTTTTTCTCTTGGCATTCCTTCTAATACTGCACCATCTGCCATTGCTTCAATTATCATGAATATAAAAGCTGGTGATGAGCCACTTACTGCTGTTACAACATCCATTAAGTTTTCTGGAACTATTTCGCACTTTCCAAAGCTATTAAAAATATTACAAATCAAATCTAGTTCATCAGTTGGCACCATGGGGCATGGGCTTATTGCCGCCATACATTCTCCAACTAATGCTGGTGTATTTGGCATCACTCTAACTATTTTGATTTTTTTATTAAATAGCTTTTCTATTTTTTCTATTTTTTGACCTGCTGCTATACTAACAATTATAACGTCTTTTTTTACGTCTTCTTTTATTTCTTCTATGACTTCTGGATAATATTGTGGTTTTACAGCTAGAATTAGGATGTCAGATTCTTTTGCTACTTCGTGATTATTTGTTGTTATATTAATTTTATATTTTTCTGATAATTCTTGTAATTTAGCTTTTGTTGGGTTTGATGCCATGATTTTATTAGGTGAAACTAATTTTGAATTTACAATTCCACCAATCATTGCTGTTGCCATATTTCCGCTTCCAATAAAACCAATTATTTTATCCATCTATTCTCTCCTTTTAAAATATTGCTTAATATTATATACTAGTTTCCATAAAAATGCAAATTAAAACCTCTTATATAATTCATAAGAGGTTTTAATTTTATTGTGCTATTGTTTCTTCTTTGCTTTCTACTTTATATTTATTATGATGTTTCTGAGCTAAAGCTCTTTCTAATTTCTTTTTTGCTTCTTCTGATAATCCAGGTGTATATTCTAAACAATAACATATATATTTTGCACTACCATTTTGAATTACTCTGTCTATTATTGGTGTTTTATCTTTCATATCTACTGATACTGCAAATTCATACAAACATATTGTTTCATCTTTTGCTACTTCTAACTCTGCCTCTGCTAATAATTCTATCGCTTGTTTTAGTGCTTCTACATTTAATCCTTGTGGATGATGTTCAATTATGTATTGTAAATAGTTTGCTAATTCATTTATGCTATATGCTTTTTTTCTTCTTTCTTCTTCACTTTCTTCTGGCATACTCATTACATTTTTTATTAAACTTTGTATGTCTTTATTATTTTCTGGTTTAACCGCTTCTAAGCTTTTTGGAAAATAATAATAGTTTTCTGCCTCTTTTAAATGTTTTTCGTATTCAGGTCTTTCGTTTACTTTCAAAGATTCATATTCTTCATCTGTAGATAGTTGTTTTATGTATTTTGCATTTTTTGTATCATATAAAGCTTGTAACATTCCTTCAGTATCTGCTCCTTTTATATAAACTAGCGAATACATCATAAGTTTTGCATTTCCGCTTTCTTTAATGGCTTCTTCAAATCTTTTTAAATCAAAATCTTTTACTCCCATATCTGTTAATAAATACATAAATTCATACGAGTGTACTATGTCTCCAATTTCAAGCATTTCATCTTCAAATAATTTTAAATATTCTTTCTTGTGTACTTTACTAACATTCTCTACAAAATCGCATATATAATATGGATTTTTTGTATCTAAAATTTTCCTTACAGTTTCTCTTAAGATATTTTCATCATTTGTATTGTTGCATAATCCTATCGCTTGTAATACTTCAATTGGTTTCATTTTATTTTTCCTTTCTTTTTATATTTTTCTTTTCTATTATGTAACCAGATATAGAACATATTAGAAGTATTCCTTCTAGTATGATACCAAATATTGATTTAACATAGCTATTGTATATTACCCATAATATACCTACTGGGATTCCTAATAATTTATAAATTTTTGTATCTTTTTGACATACTGAGTATGTATACACCATTGTTGCAAAAATTGATACTAAGCTTAATATTCCCTCAAATGTAAATATTGCTGATATAACACATGCTATATAAAATGTTATAAGAACAATTATATCAATCTTTCCCATTTTATCTTTTTTACCATTTTTATTTTCGTCAATTATAAAAACAATATTTCTTATAACTGCTATAATGCACATAACCATACCACTCCAAGCATGAAGTAATAAATATGCTATTCCATTTGCAATTATTGATAAAAAACTTACAATTAAAATTGTTTTTCTATCTTTTAAATAGTAAGTCAAGCTCATAAGAGCATACATAATAATAGTAAATATTTGTGAAACAATGTATGTAACTGTTAATTCCATTTTAATTCTCCTTTATTTTAATATTTCTTTTAAATCTTTTGCATATGTTTTTAATCTTTTAAAACATTCATATGCGTTTTTAATTTCTTTTTTATTTCTTGATATATATCCTCTTTCTTTTGAATTTGTAGGTAGGTCTACAATTAATGTTTCCTGATTTATACCGTCCCATCCGTCTCCTACAATTTTTAAAAGTTCTGGCTCTTTTTCTAAAATTTCATCATAATCTACAAACATCGTATTTATATTACTTTGCATATAAATTTTTAAAGTTTTGTTATTTTTGAATTCTTGAATTTTACTTTTACTGAATATAAATATTCTTTCTAATTTTACACCTCTGTTTGCTGCTTCTAAATTGGTTACTCTGAATGCCATTTCAAGTGGTTCTTCTGTCCATTCATCTTCTAGCATTGTTGATGCACACCACATATGAGAGTCTTTTGTTAGATTTTTAAAATAATTGTTTATTGTTTTATAAAATTCTCCAGTTAATAAATTTCTTGTTCTTTCATTTTTCTCAAATTCTATTGCTCCTCCAGTTGTATCAATTGCTGTTCCTGTTGTGTTTTTAAATCCGATAATTAGATTTACCACATCTTCTGCTATTTCGTCATAATTTAGTATTGTTTGGTTTTCTATTTTAGTTTGAATATTTATCGCATTTATTCTTGCGCCGTTTTTTTCTTTTAGATCTTTGCATATTTTTTCTTCTAATTTTTGTTTTGAGCTTTCTAAACCGTTTAATAAAACTATACTAGAAGAACAGTTCATTTTATCAGAAAAAATATTTACTATTTCTTCTTTATTTTCTGTAACATCATCTATGTCAATGAATATTAGTCCTTCATAGTATTTTGATAAAATTTTATTCATCTCTTGTATATTTTTATAATCTATTGTATTTGTTTTTATAGTATTTAATTTTTCATTAATTTTCTTATTGCTAAATCCCTCTACAATATAACCATTCTTTTGAAGTAATGGTACTAAGTATTTACTTATTTCGCTGTTAACGTTAATTATTGAAATCCTTTTTTCAGTGTTAATGTATTCTACTATTTTACTTCTTTTATCTGCTGGTTTTACTGTATCTTCTGGAATCATCCAAACCATTCCATTTTTTATTGCACCATTTATTCTGTTTTCTCTGCATAGGTTTATAATTCTTCTTTCTGATATTCCCCATTTTTCTGAAAATTGTTTTATTGTTAAATATCCCATATTTCTTCTCCTTGTATTATTCCTTTTTGAGAACAATATCTTATATCTATATATTATACCTTTTTCAGAACAATGTCAATATTATTGTTTAATTTTTCTCTTTTTTGTTTGTAATTTTGCTTAATTTTTCTGCATTTTCTTTTTGTTTGTCTAATGGAAGCCATGCAAATTCTGAGCATACTTGCTCACCAAACATTGTTGTATTTTCTTTCTTAATACTTTTTTCTTCTTTCATAATTACTCACTCCTTTTATTTTATTATTTTAAATATATTGATTATTATTCATACTTGCTTGTATAAATTGTTCAAATATATTATGATTTATATGATTAATAATATTTTTGGAAGGAATATAATGATTACATATTACGATATTTTAGAAGTTTCAAAGAATGCTTCTAATAATGAAATTAAAAAATCTTATAAAAAATTAGTCAAAAAATATCACCCTGATGTTTTTAAAGGTGATACACATATAGCTAATGAAAAAATTAAAGAACTTAATGAAGCTTATGAAACTTTATCTAATTTGGAGCTTAGAAGATCTTATGATGAGATTCTGTTTGCACCTACTAATACTAGTATTAATTTTTCTGATTCATGTCAAGTTAATAAAGCATCTGATCTTTCTCCTGATGAAAAATATGAAGATTTATATAGATATGATTATTATAAGAAGTACACTACTCATTATTATGGTGTTTCTCGTGATGATTTAAAGGCTAAAAAATCTAATGTGACTAATAAAAAAGAAGATACTGCTTATATATCTTCTGTGTCTCGATTAAAACTTATTGTTGTTTTTGGAATTATTGCTATTGTTCTTATTATTCTTTTAATTTGCTTACTTTCTTATATAAAATTGCTTTTTAAAAGCGATTCTAGCAATACTAATACTTCTTCTGTTAATATATTGCCATATATTAGTTTTGGTATGTCATATGATTATATTGAAGATCGTATAGGAACTCCTGATTCTGTTGAATATAAATCTGATAATATGTATGTGTATTGGGGTGATTCATATATTATTTTTGATAAATATGATTATGTTATCGGATGGCATAATTATGGAGGTGTTTTTCTAACAGAAACTGTCACTGGCGAGGATTTTACTTCTCTTCAAGAGTTTTATAATATGATACAAACTGATTTTTAATAAGTGTATTTATATATTTTTAAAAAATATAAGTCTTATATTAATAATTACTATTTTAGTTTGTATAAAAAATAGAGTATTCTAATTATTTTAGAATACTCTATTTTTATTATGCTGTTTCAGTATTATTTTTTCTCATTTTTCTTTTATTTGTTCTTTTTGTAAGAGTTACTGGTTTTTTGTTTTCATCAATTATAATTTCAGGTTTTGTGTTTTCTAAAACTGTTTCTTTAGTTATAATGCATTTTGCAATTTTTTTGTTGCTAGGTATATCATACATTACATCTCTCATGATTTCTTCTATGATTGAACGTAGTCCTCTAGCTCCTGTTTTTCTTTCAATAGCTTTGTCAACTATAACTTCTAAGGCTTCTGGAGCAAATTCTAGTTCAACTCCATCTATTTCTACTAGTTTTTTATATTGTTTTACTAAAGCGTTTTTAGGTTTTGTTACAATTTCAATTAGTGCTTCTCTTGTAAGTTCATCAAGAGTTGCGACTATTGGTAGTCTTCCTATAAATTCTGGAATCATTCCAAATTTTAATAAGTCTTGTGGTAATATTTGTTTGTATATCTCTGATTGACTTACGTCTTTTTTAGATTCTATTGCTGTTCCAAATCCTATAGTATTTTTTCCCGTTCTGTTTTTTATTATTGATTCTATTCCTTCAAATGCTCCTCCACAAATAAATAATATGTTTTCTGTATTTATTTGTAAAAATTCTTGGTGTGGATGTTTTCTACCTCCTTGTGGTGGTACTGATGCTTTTGTTCCTTCTATTATTTTTAGTAATGCTTGTTGTACACCTTCACCACTTACATCTCTAGTTATTGATGGGTTTTCAGATTTTCTAGAAATCTTATCAATTTCATCGATGTATATAATTCCTTTTTCTGCATTTTCTATGTTATAGTCTGCTGCTTGTATTAGTCTTAATAAGATATTTTCTACATCTTCTCCTACATATCCTGCTTCTGTTAATGTTGTAGCATCAGCTATTGCAAATGGTACATTTAATACTTTTGCTAATGTTTGTGCTAACAACGTTTTTCCACATCCTGTAGGACCTAATAATAATATGTTACTTTTTTGTATTTCTACATCATTTACTTTTTCTAGATTATTTATTCTTTTATAATGATTATACACTGCAACTGATAGAGTTTTTTTAGCTTCCTCTTGTCCTATAACATATTCATCTAAGATTGTTTTTATTTCTTGTGGTGTAGGTATTTTTTCTTCTTCAACTACTTCTACTTCTTCATCTTCTTCATAAAATTCGTCTTCAATTATTTCTTGACATACGTTGATACATTCATCACAAATGTATACCCCTGGTCCAGCAATAATTTTTTTAACGCTTTCTTGTGGTTTTCCACAAAAAGAGCATTTAACATTTTTTGTATTGTTTGGCATTTTTTCACCTCTTTATTTTGATTATCTTTTGAGTTTTAAATTTATCCTCTTTGATCTAGTATTCCGTCTATTAATCCATATTCTAAAGCTTCCCCAGCTGTCATATAATTATCTCTTTCTGTATCCATTTCGATTCTTTCTAAGCTTTGTCCTGTTCTTTCGCTTAATAATTTGTTTAATTTTTCTCTTGTTCTTACCATATGGTCTGCATGAATTTTTATTTCTGTAGTTTGCCCTGAAAGTCCACCAGATATTAATGGTTGATGTATTAATATTTCAGCATTAGGTGTGGCAAATCTTTTTCCTTTTGCTCCTGATGCTAGAAGTACTGCTCCCATACTTGCTGCCATACCAACACATATTGTTGATACTGGGCATTTTATATAATTAATTGTATCTACTATAGCCATTCCGTCTGTTATTGATCCTCCTGGGCTGTTTATATATAATGATATTTCTTTGTCTGGGTCTTCTGATTCTAGGAATAAAAGTTGTGCTACCACTAGGCTTGCTGAGGCACTATTTACATCTTCTGATAAAAAGATTATTCTATCTTTTAATAATCTTGAGAATATATCATATGATCTTTCTCCTTTGCTTGTTTGTTCTATAACATATGGTACTAAACTATTTTTCATCTATTTTATTTCCTTTCTTTTGCTCTTGAATTACTTATAATAAATATCATATTGCTATTCAAAAGTCAATTCTTTTAAACATCTTTTATAAGTCAGTTTTCGACTTTTTACGCATTATTTTTAAATAATTCATGAATTAGTTATTTTTTACTTTTTTATGGTAAATAAAAAACTTAGATATTAAAAATTAATATCTAAGTTTTGATATGTATTTTTATTTTGTTACTGCATTATCTAATATAAATTTAACAGTTTTTTCTGACTCTATGCTTGAAGAAACATATTTTTTAAATTCTTCATTTTGTTTTAGATCATCTTCTGATCTACCATATGTTTTTGCAAGTTCAGCTATTTTTTCATTTAATTCTTTATCTGTTACTTTTATTTTTGCGTCTTTGCAGATTGCTTCTAAAACTAATCTTGTTTTTATTGAAATTTCTGCTTGTAGTTTCATTGCATCTCTAAATGCTTCTCTTGTTTTGTTCATCATTTTTAAATATTGTTCTAAATTAACACCTTGATATGTTAATCTTCTATTTAAATCATCTTCCATTGCATCTATTTCATTTTCAATCATTCCTGATGGAATATCTATTTTAGCGTTTTTGCATACTTTTTCGATTGCAGCATCTTCCATCTCGTGTTCTGCTCTATGTTTGTTTTGATGTTCTAAGTTTTTCTTTATATCTGCTTTTAATTCAGCTATTGTATCAAATTCGCTAACGTCTTTTGCAAATTCATCATCCATTTTTGGTAATTCTTTTGCTTTTATTTCATGTAATTTAACTTTAAATATTGCTGGCTTTCCCGCTAAGTCTTTAGAGAAGTATTCTTCTGGGAATGTAACGTTTATGTCTTTTTCTTCTCCAATTTTCATTCCTACAACTTGATCTTCGAATCCTTCGATAAAGCTATGGCTTCCTAGTTCTAGTTCATGTTTCTCTGCTTTTCCGCCTTCAAATGGAACTCCATCAACTGAACCTTCGAAATCAATTACTGCTATATCACCTTCTTTTGTAGCTCTGTCTTCTACTGTTATTACTCTAGCATTTTTTTCTGCCATGTGAGTTAATTCATGTTCTACGTCTTTTGCTGTTACTTTATATGCTACTTTTTTAAGTTCAATTCCTTTATAATCTCCTAATTTAACATCTGGTTTTGTTTGAACTATTGCTGTAAATATTAAATCTTTTCCTTTTTCCATTTGAACTATATCTATATTTGGTTTTGAAACAACCTCTAGATTGTTTTCTTTAATTTCTTTATCATATATTGCTGGAACAACTTCATTGAATGCATCTTCATAGAACATTTCTACTCCATAATGTTTTTCTGCGATATTCATTGGTACTTTTCCTTTTCTGAATCCAGGTACATTAAAATATTTAGCATTTTTCTTGAATACTGTAGCTATTCCGTCTTCAAAAATTTTACTTTCTATTGTGAATTCTAATTTTAATTCATTTTTGTTTTTTGTTTTTTCTATTTTGATACTCATTTAAATTCCTCCATTTATTTTAATAGCTTACTTATTATACCATATAATTCAATAATTGCAAGCTTTTGTAACAAATTACTCTTCTGTCTCTTTTTTATCCTGTATATGATGTTTTAATCTTGGAATAAAGTTTTTAATGAAATTTCCTTTTCCTCTTTGTTTTATGTAAATATATCCCAAAATTGAAAATACTACTGCTCCTAAAAAATTTACTTCTAAGTCTTTCATAGTGTCTATTAAACCAATGTCTAATAATCCACCTTCTACTACTAATTCTTGTTTTTGTCCATTTATTTCTCCTTGGATAATTGTTCTTTCTATATTTTCTATTATTACAGGTTTATTTTCGTTGTGTTCGTTTAATTTTACTGATGATATATTTGTAACTATTCTATCTTTCTGCATATCTGTCCATAAAACTTGATCTGATGTATATTCAAAAAATTCCCACATTACTCCTATCATCATAGAAAAGCTAAATGCTACTATTGCTACAAATATTGGAGTTAATTCTATTGAGAAAATTTTTCTTTCGTTCAAAATATCAATTAATGAGAATCCTACGCCTGCCATTATAAATCCGTTAATTGTATGTAAAATTGTATCCCAATATGGAATAATTCCATAGAAATTTTGAATTTCTCCTAATATTTCTGCTGAAAATATAAATATCAATATAATTGCTTCTAATAATTTAGGTAATTCTATGTTTAGCTTTTTCTCTACAATACTTGGTATTAATAGTAATACTAATGTTAATATACATATAAAAACAGATTCCCAGCTCTTATGTATTATTTGAATTATTAATGTTAAAATAACTAATGTTCTTATAATAATGTACACTGATAAGTCTCTTTTTTTATGCTTAGATTCGCTTATTAATTTTCTTTTTTTCTTTTCTTTTTCCATTTTTTCACCTATTTAAAATATCTTAAACAAAAAGAGTAAATGGAGAAAGTCCATTTACTCTTTAGTATTTCTGTATTAGGAAAGTCTTAAATAACCTTCTTTAATTATTTAATTTGTTTCATAACTTCTTCAGCAAAGTTTTCTTCTTTTTTCTCTATTCCTTCTCCTTTTTCAAGTCTAGCATAATCTACTAATTTAGCACCTTTTGATTCGATTAATTTTCCTACTTTTGTGTCTGGATCTTTAACAAATTCTTGTTCTAATAAGCAGATGTCTGAATAGAATTTTCCAATTCTTCCTTGTACCATTTTTTCAGCTATTTCAGCAGGTTTTCCTTCATTCATAGCTTGAGCTTTTAGTATTTCCATTTCTTTTTCTACTTTATCAGCTGGTACTGATTCTCTAGATAAGTATTCTGGTTTTGCTGCAGCTATTTGCATGCAAACATCTTTTGCTAATTCTTCGTCACCTTTTTCAAAGTTTACTAGAACTGCTATTTTTCCATCTCCGTGAACATAACTTTCAACTAGTCCTTCAGATTCAAATCTTACGAATCTTCTTATTGACATATTTTCACCGATAGTAGCAATTTTACCTGTTAATACTTCTTGAACTGTATTGTCTGTATCTAAGTATTTTTGGTTTAATAAATCTTCTACATCTTTAGCGTTTTTTGTAGCTACTTGTTTTGCTATGTCTGCTACAAATTTTCTAAATTCATCATTTTTAGCAACGAAATCTGTTTCTGCATTAACTTCAACAGCACTTCCTACTTTTTTATCATCAGAAACGTATGTTGCAACTAATCCTTCTGCTGCTACTCTGTCTGATTTTTTAGCTGCTTTTGCGATTCCTCTTTCTCTTAATAATTCAGCTGCTTTTTCCATGTCTCCATCAGTTTCTGTTAAAACTTTTTTGCAGTCCATCATTCCAGCACCTGTTTTTTCTCTTAATTGTTTAACTAGTTCTGCACTTACCATTTGAATATCCTCCTTATTACATTCAAAAAATAAACTTTTTGAATTCTTTTATTTTATTCTTGAACTTCTTTAGCTTCAGCTTCTGTTTCAGCTTCTTCAGCTACAACTTCTTCGATATCAGTTTTTTCTTCTTCTGATTCAGCCATTTCGCTTTCAACATCAGCTGCCTCACCTTGTCTTCCTTCGATAACTGCATTAGCCATAACATCTGTAATTAATTTTACAGCTCTTATAGCATCATCGTTACCTGGAATTGGATAATCAACATCTTCTGGATTGCAGTTTGTATCTACTAATCCAACTACTGGTATATTTAATTTTCTAGCTTCTAATATAGCTATTCTTTCTTTTTTAGGATCTACTACAAATATAACTCCTGGTATTTCTTTCATATCTTTGATTCCACCAAGATTTTTTTCTAGTTTTTCCATTTCTCCTTTTAATAGAATAACTTCTTTTTTAGGTAAAACATCAAAAGTTCCATCTTCAGCCATTGTTTCTAATTCTTTTAATCTTTTTACTCTTGATTGTATTGTATTAAAGTTTGTAAGCATTCCTCCTAACCATCTTTGGTCAACGTAATACATATTACATTTGATTGCTGCTTCTTTAATGCATTCTTGAGCTTGTTTTTTAGTTCCTACAAATAGAACTGTTTTTCCTTCTTCAGCTTGTTCTTTTAAGAATTTGTAAGCCTCGTCTAATTTTTTTGATGTTTTTTGTAAATCGATAATGTGAATACCATTTCTAGCTTGAAATATATATTCAGCCATTTTGGGTTCCCATCTTCTAGTTTGATGTCCGAAATGAACACCTGCTTCTAGTAATTGTTTCATTGCAACTACTGCCATTTTAAATTCCTCCTTGTTTTTTATACTTCCGCAAGTCTTTTATTTACATTTAGGGCCACTAACTTTTGTTAGCACAAACCTAAACTAAACTTACGTGTTTTTTTAACTTGTTCATTATACCAGCTTTCTACTTATTTTGCAATACTTTTTGATATTATTTTGATTTTATCTTTTCATATACTTTTTTAAAATCAATTGTTTCTGTTTTCATTTCTTCTTGTAAGTCTCCCCAATCATCAAGTTCATCTGAATCCTCTTCTTTATTTGTGCTTGGTTTTCCAGTATAATCAGATTCACTAAACATTTCTGCTATATCTCCTAAAGTTATATAATCGTAGTAATATTCATTAAATATGTCTATTTCAAACATTTTTCCTTCTTTTGTTTCTGCTATTGCAAATAATTTTCTTTCTGTGTCATCAATACTATATTCGCTCTCAAGTGTTATTGTATCTAAGTCATGATATTTTTTATTTGCAACATTTGTAACAGTTATTCCTGATGTTGATAAAAACATTTCATCTAATTCATCTATGTTGTTTTTAAAATCTTCGAATTTCATATCTTTTACAACGCTTACTGTTGCTGACCAACCTTCTTCTTCATTTGCAAGTAGCAATACTTCATCTCCATTGCTTCTCAAAACTTGATATTCAGCATCTTCTAATCCATATGGTAATGTTAATTCGTATCCAGCAAATTCAATAACTTCATCATTATTTTTTGGTTTTTTTACAGAGTTTTCATTATCATCGTCATCTTCATCATCTTCTTCTATTTCATTTTCTATTATTTTGTTTTTTGTACTGTTTTCTTTTTTGTTAGATACTTCATTTTTAGATGTTTTACTTTTTGGTTCATCTTCGTCTGAATCTTTCTGTTTTATTACTGTAGTAGCTGCAAATATTGCTATTCCTATTAGTAATACAACTAACATTCCTATTATTGTTATAAATATTTTATTATTGTTCTTGTTTCCATTGTTGTTTGGTATATTTTCAGTATTTTCTTTTGGTTGTTCCTCTTCTCTTGGCTCTTCTTTTATAACTTGAGGTTCAACTACTGTTTTTCCAAAGTCATTAAAATCGTTATTTTGTGTTTGTTCTGGTTGGTTAAAGTTTTCATTTGTTGTTTGTTCATTTGTTTGTTGTGCTTGTACATTTTCTTGATTTACATTTGTTATTGCTCCACAATTTTTACAAAATTGATCTCCTTCTTCTAGTGGTGCTCCACATCTTATACATTCTTTCATATCTTTTCTCTCCTTTATTTTATTTCTACATTAAAATTAATTACTTCATTTAATAATTCATCTGTAATTTCTTTTTCATTTGCTGTTATTTTGATTACTAAATAACCTTCTTCTAATTTGTAAAATAGTATCATTTTGTTTGAATTATATGTTTTTCTATTAATGTCTGTATACATTATTCCACTCATTTTAGTTTCTGTTCCAGTATATGCTATTAATGGTTTGCTATTAATAGTTTTTTCTCCTACTTCTGTATAATAAGTTACTTTTCCATAGGACGTTGATAGCGTTTTATTTTCAATATCAAGTATTTGTGGTATTTCTAGTGTTGATGTTTCAAATTCTACTTCATAATTATAATCTTCTAGTTCTTCGTTGTAGTCGATTACGTATTTTCTGTGCTCATAGATATTTTGCTTTGTGTCTTGTTCTTTATATTTTTCTGGTATACTTATTTTAATTTCTTCTGTTTTTTCTTTTGAATAATCAGTATATTTTTTTAATATTCCTATATTATTTCCATTTTCTTTTTCGTTTTTGATATAACTTGAATAATTTTTAATTGAGTTGATATATATATTATCTAAGAATTTCTCCGAAATTCCTATATCTGCGCTTTGAATTGTTATTATAAATACATGATTTGCATTTAATGCATATATAATTTTCGCATTTTCATGTTGTTTTTGTTTGTTTTTATCTAAGATATCATCTGTATAGTATCTGTTTCTATATATGTATCCGCTGTATCCATTTTTTTCTATTTTTTCAAGTGACTCTTCAAAATCTTTTTCTTCTTTGTTGCTTTCATATTCGCTTAACATGTTTACTCTAGCTGTATCACCTATAACTTCATATATATTATAAGCATATACCGCTGTTGTTACATTCATCCTACCGTTTTCAAAATCAGACAAATCAAATTGTCCAAATGTTGAGTTTATAGTTGTTGCTTGTAGTTTGCTTGGCAAACTGTAATTAACATAGAAATTATTATTCGCTATTTCGTGTTGTGTTGTTTCGTTTATATTATTATCTAATTCTTCTGAGCCTTTGTATTCAATATTTTTAGTTTCTATGTTTATTTGTTTTGAAAGATTTGTTTTTTCTTCTTTTAATTCAAAATTATATATTATTGTATTTACACTATCTAACAAAATATCGAAATATGTATTTTCTGCTTCATATGTTATAACTACTATTTTTTCTCCTATCTTAAAAATAGATATCATTACTTGGTTTTCGTTATTTTCATATAATAGCTTATATCCTGGATATTCATTTTTAGTTAATTCTTTTTTCTCTTTTTTTAATAGATTGTACTCTGTGTTGTTTTTACTTGCATTATATATAATTTCATCTAATAAATCGTCTATTTCTGAGTATTTATATTGCTCTTCTAGTTCTATTATTTCTAAGTTTATTTCTCCATTTTTGGTATCATGTTCAAGACTTGCTTTTGTATCAGTATTTTCTTTTACATTCCAAGTTCCATCATATTTTAATGTATATCGATTTGTTTCTAAAATGTTGGTGTTAATTTTTTCTTTTTTGTTAACTACTATTAGTGTAACTAATAATCCAACTAAAATTATTAATATCGCTGGTATTAAAACTAATTTTAATCTACTTTTCTTTTCTTTTATCTTTTTCATTTATTTCCTCACCATTACTATTATTAAATAATCAAATTCTTCCATTAGTATTATTTGATATTCTTCATTTTCATAAATGCTTTTTTCTTCTGATCTTAGTTTTTCTGTATAACCTTGATTTAATAACTCTTTTTGGAATTTTGATGAATACTGCATACTTGTTATTACATCTTGTACAGTATTTTCATATCGTAAGCTTACTATCCCATCTTTATAGTTTGCTTTTACTAATTTTAATTTTATGTTTTCTTCTATTTTTCCAATTTTCGAATATTTTTTCCATTGATTTTTAGGAATATTATTTTTTATTGTTTCATCATTATATTTTGTATAATAGTATTCTTCTTTTAATTTTTCAAATGTTGTGGTTTCAATTGTTTCAAATTCTAGATTTTTAAATTTTTCTTGTGCTTCTTGTAGTATTGTATAGTCTATTGCAGTGGATGTACTAGAAGTATTTTCATTTTTAGTATTCATACCTATTACATTTCCGTTTATTGCGTCAACTAATATACTTCCCTGATTATTTTCTGGTAGTGGTATTGATGTTTTGATATACTCATCTTTTGATATTACAATTCCCTTTTGTATTGTTAATCCTGTTCCTGTTTTAGAAGTTATTGCAATTACTGGTGATTCGATATTTATTTCTTGATTATTTTGTAAATTTACTCTGCTTCCATTTTTATTTTTTAATTTAATTAATGCCATATTAGTTTCTGGATTTGCTGTTATTATTCCTTCTATTTCATAATCTTCTGTTGTATTTGATACTGAAATAAATTGTGCATTAACCAAAGCTTCTTCTATAAATGTCCATGTAGTTGCAACAATTCCATCTGAAATAAAGAATCCATTCGCACTTGATACAATTGATGTGTTGTAATATGCATCTATTGTAACAACATTTTCTTTGTTTAAATTGGCTGCGTTTTCAATTTGTTGCTCTGTTAATTCATCTAATTTGCTAAAATTGTATATTTCTCTCAAATTTGTATCGTATGGTGGTGCTATTGCTAATCCATGTGAAGTCTCTAAATCATTTACTTCTTCTAGGTATTCTTCAATTTCTTCTGAAGTCTCGCCATATAAATATGCTAGTCTATATTCATTATCTATTTTCAAAAAATAATATGTTAATGTTAAATTGCTTTTTACTGTATTATATTCCATTGGATTTTCTTCATTTTCTTGTTTAATCATTATGTTTGGTAAAGTTATTGTGCTTATTACAATATCGCCTTTTTGACTTGTTTTAATATTTCCAAAAGTGTTATATTGTATATTTATTTCTTCTACTTGATTAAAAATTTGTGGTACTGCTAATTCAGATGCTATTGCATATATATAGTTTGGATTTGTTTCGTCATAACCACTTTGAGAATCTTTATTTTTTGGAAAACTATTATATAATCCTAATTCTAAATATTCTTTATGCCTATTATAATACTCTTCTTCTGATTCCTCATCCTCTCCTGGATTTCCTATTAATAATGTTGTTGTTTTTTTAGTTATGTTTTTTATTTCTTCTGTTGTATTTTCATTTGAAGTTAATTTTTTCTCTAGTTTGTAATTTGTATTAAATTTACTTGTTACATCTAGTTTTTTACTTTCTTTACTAAATGATAGCATGTCTGCATTAAAGTTAAATTTACTTGTAAAAGCATATGTTGTAGCTGAAAGTATTACAATTATTATTACTGATATTGATAATATTTTTTTCATTCTATTATTCTCCTATTTTTTCTTTTAGTACGTCTACAATATATTTACTTTCTTCATTGGCATTATTTCCATTTAAATATATATCGTGAAAAGCTTCTGCTATAGTTTCATCATAGATATAGTTTCCCTCATTGTCTTTAGCTAAAGCATATTCTGAAATATTTCCTCTCCATTCATCAAAGGATTCAGTTGTATCATTTTCTTTTTTATAATTTTCATATGCTTCTTCTATTATTGATTTTGAAAAATCTCCATTTGAAAAATCTTCTATAATTTCTAGAATTTGCATGTAATTATCTTCGGTAATTATTAAAGTTGAATCTAATCCGTATTCTTTTTTCAAGGCAATAAATGATAGATAGTGTCCTAATTCATGTGCTACTGGTGAATATTTGCTACAGTTTTCAGGAAACCAGCCTGCTTTTTCACTCGCCTTGACTGATTTTTCTAATTTTTTTGGATTCAAAAAATACTTTGCACTTAGTAATATGCTCATTTTTGATACTGCTGGTAGTTCTGATTCTGTATCTGAATAAGCAAATGGAGCTATTGGTTGATAAGCTGCAATTAATCCAGCATCTTTTACTGATGTATTGTATAGAGTTATATTTGTTAAATATTTTTTCATCTCAGGATATTCTTTATATATTGTTTTAAATACTTCTGTTAAATCGTCTGCAAATTCTGGATCCATTTCTAGAAGATTTGCTGCCACTATGTTATATTTATTTATAAATTTATTTTCCACTTCTGTAATTTCAGGTGTGTTATCTGTTTTTTGCCTTTCAGAATCTTTTATTATTATTTCTTTTGCATCTTCTTCTGTAAGTTCTCCTGTGTAGCTTATTCCATATGTCTTATCGTTTTCTACTTCTGTCTTGTTCTTTGATTTTTTTGTTTTTTTATCATCTTGATTTTCTTCTATATTGTCTGGTTCTTCTGGGTCTTCTTGTTCTTCATGTTTTTGTGATATTTTAGCATTATCATTACTAAAATAATATTTTCCTATAGATGTATTTTGTGTTATTGCAGAAAACATTATCATAACGATAATCAAACCTAAACCTGATCCTAGTAATAAAAACTTTAAATCAGAATACTTGCTTGTTTTTCTTTCTTTCTTTTCTTCGTATTCTTTTTCTTCATGTATTATTGGTCCTACCTCTAATATATTTCCGCAATTCTTGCATACTTTTGAGTTTTCTTCTATTTTTTTACCGCATTTATTACAATACATTTTTTTCCTCTTTTCATTTGTTTTATACTTTTTTTATTTTATATATTTTTTTCTGTTTTGTATATGTTTTTTAGCAAAAAAATAGAAGATTTTTTATCTTCTATTTTTAATATATTTTTTGTATGTCAAATTCTAAATAATCTGCACTTATTAATTTATACTCTATTCCATATAATTTGTAATCTTTAATATTTCCGTATGCTTGAACCCCATGTAAATGTCCATAATATACCTTTTTAATGTTACTATATTTTCCTAAAATTTCAGCATATGGATTTTGGTTTTTATTCTCTGGTTTTTCAAATGGTGGATAATGCATAAATATTATTATTTCTTTTGTAGTACCATATTTTTTTGTAATTGCTTCTAATTCCATTTCTAGTCTTAGTTTCTCTCGCCTTAAAACTTTTTCATCATCTTCTTTTCCGTTAATTATCCATCCATGTATACCTGTTATTATTTTGTCTTCAAATTCAAAATAATTATTTTGTATAAAGTCTATATTATTGTAGTTGTTTTCTTTTAAAAAGTTTCTCATTTTTACCAAAGTGTTCCACCAGTAATCGTGATTTCCTTTTAATAGTAGTTTTTTTCCTGGCAAATTTTGTAGATACTCAAAGTCTTGTTTAGTATCTTCTAATTTCATAGCCCATGAAAAGTCTCCTGGTAGTACTACTAAATCATCATTATTCACTTTACTTTTCCAGCTATTTGCAATTTTTTCGTCATGTTTTTCCCAGTTTTGACCGAAATATATCCATTGGTTTGTTACTTCCAAATGATAAGTGCAAATCAGCAATTACATATATTGACATTTCATTCTCCTAACTTTAAGTTTGGTATTGCATTTAATGTTAAATCTGATTTTTCTCCGTTTATATAGTTATAATATCCTGCAGCTGCTATCATTGCTGCGTTGTCTGTACATAGTATTAATTCTGGAAAATATGTATCTAGTTTTTCTTTTTCAGCTAATTTTTCTAATCTTCCTCTAATATATGAATTTGCAGATACACCTCCAGCTAATACAACTTTATTTATTTTAGTTTCTTTTATAGCTTTTAGTATGTTGTTTTCTAGCATATCTGTTGCAGCTTTCTCAAAGCTTAAACATAAGTCAGCTTTATTTATATTTGGATCTTTGTGGTTTAGATTTATTACTGCTGTTTTTAATCCACTAAATGAAAAATCCATATTCTCCATATGTGTTATTGGCAAATCTATAATTTCTTTTCCTTCTTCTTTAGCAAGCTTGTCAATTTTCGGTCCCCCTGGATATCCTAATCCTACTACTCTTGCTACTTTATCAAAAGCTTCTCCTATTGCGTCATCTCTAGTTTTCCCTAAAATTTCAAAATCTGTATAATCATTTACTTTTACTAAATGTGTATGTCCTCCTGAAACTATTAAGCAAATAAATGGCGGTTTTAGCTCTTTATGTGTTATATAGTTTGCTGCAATGTGTCCTTCAATATGGTTTACTCCAAGTAATGGTTTATTGCTTGCAAAACTTAGTCCTTTAGCATATGAAACACCTACTAATAAAGCTCCTACTAATCCTGGACCATATGTTGTTGCTATACAATCTATATCTTTTAAATCTAAGTTTGCTTTTTTTAAGGCTTCTTTTGTTACTTGATTTATTACTTCTGTATGACATCTTGATGCTATTTCTGGCACAACTCCGCCATAATTTTCGTGTATTTTTATTTGTGAATTTATAATATTAGATAAAACTTCTCTTCCATTTTTTACAACTGCTACAGATGTTTCATCACAACTTGATTCAATTCCTAATATATATATATCTTTTTCCATATTTTTTCCTTTTATATAAATATTGAAAATATCGTTCCTACTAAATGTTCCATTCCATTTACTATTACAGATATTACTGGTGAAGTTATATATCCTAGTATTCCTGATATAAATAAAAGTAGAAATACTAAAGATATTATTTGCATATTATTATCAATCCATCTTTGAGCTTTATAAGGTAATACTTTTAAAAATATTTTTGAACCATCTAATGGTGGTATTGGTATTAGATTGAATACTCCTAAACCAATGTTTACTATTATTGCGTAATAAAGCATTGTCATTCCTATACTTATAGGGCTTGCTTGGTTTAAAAATAACATTATTCCTGCACCTGGCACAAAAAGCATCAATGCATAGAATATTATCATTAAGATAAAAGCTAATATAAAATTCATTAGCGGTCCTGCTAAGCTTACTATTGTTTCTCCTTTTGATGGTGATGCTTTCGAAAAATTATTTGTGTTTATTTGTACTGGTTTTCCCCAACCTATATGTGCAAATATTAATAAAAATATACCTACTGGATCTATATGTTTTAAGGGATCTAAACTCAATCTTCCTTGATTTCTTGGTGTTGAATCTCCTAATCTGTCAGCAGCAAATGCGTGAGCAAATTCATGAAATGATATTGCCATTATTACTCCTGGTAAAGTTAATAGAGTTGACACTAAGTTAAAACTACCTAAGTTCATTAAAGTAAGTAATAACAATATTACTAATGTTATATACAAACCTCTCTTATCAAAATTAAAATACATGTGACTTCCTTTCTATTAATTTATTTTTCTTTCTTCCCATTTTAAGATTTGCTATTGCATTTTATTTAAAAATTTTTTTCATTTTTTAATATTTTTTATTATAACATATTTTATATATTTTCTATATATTTTTTCTTAAAAAACTTAGAAAATAAATACTCTTAATATGGACAAAATTTTTGTATGTGATATAATTGTTTCGTTAAATACTTTAAAGGAGATATTTAATTTATGTCAAAAAATACAAAAGATAATACTAGTCTTCTTAAAAAATGTAAATTTTTTAAGAATGGATTAAAGCATTCGTTAAATTCACAAGGAGAATTAAAAAAAACTCTAGAACAATTCAAAGAAAAATTATTTGTTTTTATTGAAGAAGGTTCTGATATTAATAGTGATGAAACTATCAGTAATATCGAAGCATATATTTCTCTTTGTTCTAATAATATAAATAGAATATCTGATATGTTAAATTCTTTAGATTCACTTCGAAATGATGCATCTGTAGTTTCTACTGTTGGAAAGAGCTCTTTCAAGTCAGATATTTCTGAAAAATTTGACAATTTTAATGATGATTATTCAGGTCTTCAGGAAGATATCAGAAAAAATACTTATACAATATATAAATTTTTACTTTCTTTAATTAATAGCTTTGATTTACCACTTTCTGATTTTGAAATACATGAGAGTCAAATTAAAAAAATGAAAAGTTTTACTTCTTCTGATAATCCTATTGAAAATACTGACGAGACAAGCTTGTTAACTGATAATCGTACATTAATTATTTCTGAAAAAGATGGAAAAGTATATTTACCTTATTATATAAAAGATCTTCAAGAATTATTAAAAAATTTTCCTGAAACTTATTCTAGTATAGAAGATGTTATTGAAAAAAAATATATTGTTCCTTTAGATAAATATAAACATCCTTTTACTTCAAGATTTAAAGAAGCTTATAATTTAATGAGATATAAAGAAAATGCTTCTTTTCTTAGATGTTTAGATTTAGCTTTCGAACTTACTTGGAATACTCTACTTAATCCGGCAATTATTTCTGCTTGTAGTAATCTTGATGAACTTGATATATATTTAGATTATCTATACTCTAACGAGCTTGATAAATTTAGTATTTTTGAAATTAAATATGAAATGAATCCTATATAAATTTCATTTATATAATTTTATTTATAACAAAAAGCCACTTATAAATTCTTATAAGTGGCTTTCTTTATATTATTTTATTGCCAGTTTAATAGTGGATATCCCGCACTATTGTATTTAAAGCTCTTTCCTATTAGTTCTACAAATTCTGCTGATATCAAATCTGTTCTTCTCATGTCTGGGTATATGTCTTCATAATTTGATATTGCTCTTGGCGCAATATCTGCCAAATAATATGTCTTGGTAACTATCGCCTTTGAGATATCGCTCTTTCTCAAACCTATTATTCCACCTTTGGTTGCTTCTTTTCCCGTAATTTTTCCAGCAGAATAGCAGTTTCCTATTGTTGTTGATACAATAGAGTTTTGCCACCCTATTAATCCTCCTGTATAGTCTTCTGAACCTATTACCTCTCCTATATTATAACTATCAATCAGTAAAAGTTTTCCTTGAGTCATTCCTATAACTCCTCCTGTATTTCTTGCTCCTCTAATTGTTCCTGAGTTATAACATTTACTTATTGTTATGTCTCCTGCTGCATTATCTCTTGCTATTAGTCCTGCCGCTGCTGAATATGCGCTTGGTGCTCCTGTGCTTCTTATTTCTCCCGAATTATAGCATCTTACAATTTCTACCGTTGATTGCCATACAAATCCTATTATTCCTGTAGCTGAACTACTGCTAGTAATTGTTCCTGAATTAGAGCAGTCTAATATAGTCATGTTACTGTCTTTCATTGCTACCCCTAATATTCCAGATATAGAATATCCTGTTTCTGTTGCTGTAATATTAGTTTTATTATGGCAATTTTTTATTGTACATGTATTTTTTGCCGCTCCAACTAGTCCTCCTGTATCACCTTGTACATACATTTTTCCCGATATTCCAAGATTTTGAATTGTAGCCCCATCAATACAATTAAAAATTCCGCATCTTCTAAACGCTGTTTGAGAATTAATATGTATACTATTAATTTCATTATTTCTTCCATCATATTTTCCGCTAAAAACTCGTTCTACTTCTGGTTTCTGATCAACAGAAACACCAATTCCAATAAATCCGGAGCCCATTCTCATTTCATTTTTTAGTGTATTACTATCACTTGGTGTATTGTTTAAATCTCCAAAGCTTGTATCATTTGGATTATAGTAATTTGAGTCATTTAAAAAGTCTATGCTTCGTAATTGAGCTACTGTTTTTCCACTATAACTTGTTCCTGAGTTTACTTTTTGCGCAAATATTATTAGATCTTCTACTGCATATATTGAATATGGATCTTCGTCTGTTCCCGCTACTTTTACTCCATATTTTTCAACATTTGTAAATGTTCCTACTGCGTTTATTTTTACATTATTTATTGTTTCAGAATATGGTTTTGTTATATTTACTGATACATTGTGTATTCCTGTTGATAATCCTGATATTGTGTCATCTGTTAAATTTAAATCTGTCATTTCTTGTGATGTTCCTGGTGCTAATGTAAAGCTTTTTAGTATATTTCCGTTAATAGATATATTTCCTTCTATATCATATGTATTATTGTTTACTACCGTAGTTGAAACTTTACCTTTGTCTAATCCCCAATTATATATATCAATTTGCTTGCTACTTACTTCTAAATTAAAAGGTGTTGTTGTCATTTCTATAGTAAATTCTCTTGTTAGTATATATTGAGCATATACTTTTTGAGCAACAATTAATGTTAATAAAAGACCAATAGCTATTATTATTGCTATGTATTTTTTTCTATTTTGTATCACCTTTTTCGTCTGCCTCCTTTTCTATTCTTTTGCGATGTCTAATGTATTCTTTGTTTTCTTTTTTTCTTGCATGCACTTCTGCAAAAAGTAATAGTACTATGATTGCAAAAATTCCTATTTGTGTTTGCATGTTTCTTATTGAATACCCTATTTTAGGTATTTTAAAAATATATCTACCTACAATATTGTCATATTCAGTCATTTTTTCATCTACATTTGAGTTGTTATCACCTTTAGTTTCATAATATTTTTTTCCGTTTTCTTCAACTATATTGTTTATTCTGTGTGTTACTACATTGTTTCCTTCTTTAAAAGAAATTATATCTCCTTTTTTTATGTTTTCTTCTTTTACTTTTATATTAAATATTAAATCATTTATTTTTAATGTAGGTTCCATGCTTCCTGATATAACTACAAAGCTATTTATTTGAAATTTGTTATTGTTTTGTGAAAACTTTCCATACATAATTAAAAGAAAATATACAGTTAGTATAAAGATAAAAAAACTTGTTATAGTGCTTATAATAGTTCTTCTTAAATTTTTATTTTTTATTTTTTTGTCTATATTTTCATTTGTAAATTTTCTTAGTTTCTTCATATATTACTCTACTTTCATCCGTTTCTTTTGTGTTGCAACTAATTTAACAGTATATTTTAAAGTTTTTCCTGAATATTTACTGTCATTTTTATTTTCGTCCCATTTAAGTGTTAATTTATAATTAGTTGTTTGTTTTTCTTTGTAAGGTAATTCTATTTCTTCTGTTCTTCCATTTGTTATAGGCATCACTATTCCAGCACTTACATTTTGTATTTCTGCTGTTATTGGTGAATCTTCTTCTCCTGTGCTTATTTCTAAATAATATTTTAATAATACTTCATTTTGATGTTGATCATCAAAGTTTGAAACACTAAATTCATAAATTTTTGTATCTCCGTGGAAATAAATTTTCTTCTCTATATGCTAATGTGTTATTGCTTAATGTTAATATAGATTTAGCTATCAAATCTGTTTCTGATCGTGTTTGGTTAATATATTTTGAATTTGTGTATCCTATTGAAAATATAATTATTAGAAAAATTAGGATAATAAATATAAATCTTATATTTTTTACTTTATTTCCTCTTTTCATTTAGTTTTCTCCAATCTTTTGTTGAATTGTTGCATTTACTGCAATTTCTAATTTTTCATCAGCATTAAATACTGGATTTTCTATATCTTGATCCCAATTCCAGTATATTTTTATTTTGTAATTATCTTGTGCTGTAAAAGCTACTTTTTTTCCATTTTGTTCGTTTAATAATATTTCTCCTGTAATTTGATTATTTTCAATTGTTTTTATTTCTCCATCATTGACTGAATATCTTGACATGTTAAAATCTATACCTTTTTGAGTTAATATTGTTTTATCTAATTCTATTTTGTATTGTACTGGTACTTCTGTTCCTTCTAAGTCTAATATGACTTCAAATACTCCATTACTATTTGGGGCTATTTTATTTTCTTTTGTTTCTGTTTCTGAATTTATTTGTGTATTATTTAATGAAAATTTATTACTTGTTTTTACATCTTCATTGTTTACTTTAATTTTCCATGTTGCTATTGGTAGTTCTGAAGACACTTTTCCTATATTAGAATATCTTGATGAGGTCATATAAAAGCAAATCAATAATATAATGAAAACGTATATTATTAAGAAAATTCCAAATTTCTTTTTTCCTATTCTTCTATATTGTTTTTTAGCCAATTTCTTATTCCTTTCTGCATAGTTTTCACCTAAATAATATTTCTAAATATTACTTGGGTGAGAACTATGCTTTGTTCTCACCTTAACTTTTAATTAAATGTGTTGTTGCATTTGTACTTTTACCGGTATTTGTAATGTTCTTCCTTCTAATCCTAGTTTTGTATCTACATTATTTCCATAACCATTTTCTGTTACGTTATCTGCTGTAGCTCCATCATCTGTCCATTTTACTTTAACTTTTATATTTACTGTATCTGCATCTGTTAATGCTGCTCCATTTAATTTTATTGTTCCAGTATAACTATTATCATCTCCAGCTGTTAGTTCTGTTTCTCCTGCTAAAACTTGATCTATTGTTAAGTGTGCTCCTACATCTTGAAGAGCTGTTTCATCAATTACTAATTTATAATCAACTGATGTTTCTGATCCTTTTGGATTAATTGAAAATTCACCTGTAGCTGTGCTTCCTGGTGCAATTTTTCCACTAACAACATCTGTGTTTCCATCAATATTAAAATCAACATTAAGTTCTGATGTTTGAGTGTCACTTAACCCTACTTGCCATTTAGCAACTGCAACTGTTCCTGTTGTTTCTCCTTTCCATGTATATCTTGAATAAGTTCCTGATATTAAATATAAAGCAATTGCTAATATTAATAGCATTACGATTACACCTATTCTTCTTTTAGAGTTTTGTACTCTAGTTTCGCTTTTCTTTTGCATTGTGTTTTCTCCCTTCTTTTTTAAAAACCTTTATTATTTATTATAATTTTAATTATAACCATTAATATGAACCGATTTCACCTAGAGGATGTCTAGGGGTTGGTCTGTTAATAACTCTTCTAACTTTCTTTCTATTCCTTTTCATCTCTTCTTGTTGTCTATCATTTTCTTCTTTCATTTCTTTCATCATATCTACCTTGTCTGCTGCATATACCCAAATTAATCCTACTGCTAGAATAGTTAACAGTGTAAGTAAAAATATTACTGGTTTTTGATACGCATATAATATTTTTCCAACTTTAGGTATTTTGCTAACATACGCTCCTTCTATTTGATTTATATTAACAAGTCCTTCATCTTCTTTTAATGCTGCATCACCTTTAGTTTTATAAAATTGTTCTCCATTTCGTTCTACTATTTGTATTACTCTATGTGTTATAACAGTATCTTCTGCATCTCTATATGAAATAATATCTCCCTCTTTTATAGTTTTTGGATTTATCATTTTTGTAAAGAGCAAATCTCCTTCACTATATACAGGTTCCATTGAGCTTGTAAAAACAATGAATGGTTTTATTCCTAGTATATCTGGTATTTGATTAGGATATTTTTTTGCTTTATATATTACTGTACCTGCTATAACTGTTAGAATTATACATATAGCAAAGAAAATGTTCTTAATAACTTCTGTCGTTTTTGGCTTTTCTTTATTTTGCATATACAATCCCTCTATTTTTTACATTTTTCTGCTTTATACTACATCTATTTTAACATATATTGCTTATTTGGTGGTTCTCTTTTTGATTACTTTTAATATCATTTTTCTTACATTTTTTAACTTTATATTACTTTGTTTCTTTTTGGTTACAAAACAAAACAAGATTACCTAAAATGTAGATAATCTTGTTTATTTTTTAGTTGTTATTAATAATATTTTTAGTTTAATGGTTTCATTGTTGGGAATAATAATACATCTCTTATTGAAGCACTGTCTGTTAGTAACATTACTAATCTGTCAATTCCTATTCCTATTCCTCCTGTTGGTGGCATTCCATATTCTAATGCTTGAACAAAGTCTTCATCCATCATACCAGCTTCTTCATCTCCAGCATCTCTTGCTTCTACTTGCTTTTTAAATCTTTCATATTGATCGATTGGATCATTTAATTCTGAGAAAGCATTTCCATATTCTCTTCCTCCAATAAACAACTCAAATCTTTCTGTTAGTCTATTGTCTTTAGGGCTTCTTTTAGCTAGTGGTGATATTTCTACTGGATAATCATATATAAATGTTGGTTGTATTAATGTTTTTTCTACATATTCATCAAAGAATAGTGCAATTACATCGCCTCTTGTTTCTTTTGTTTTGTCTGGTATTTCTATTCCTCTTTCTTTAGCTAATTTAACAGCTTCTTCGTCTGTTTCAATTTTATTAAAATCTACTCCACAAGCTTCTTTAACGCTGTCTATCATACTTATTCTCTTCCAGTTTGGTGTTAAATCTATATCTTGTCCTTGATATGTTATTTTAGTTGTTCCTAAAACTTTTGTAGCACATTTTGTAAATATTTCTTCTGTAATATCCATCATATAGTGATAATCTTCATATGCAGCATAAAATTCAATAGTAGTAAACTCAGGATTATGTCTGATATCCATTCCTTCATTTCTAAATATTCTTCCTATTTCATATACTTTATCATATCCACCAACTATTAATCTTTTTAAGTTTAATTCTGTTGCTATTCTTAAGTACATTTGTAGATTTAAAGAATTATGGTGAGTAATAAATGGTTTTGCTGTAGCTCCTCCTGAAATGGTATTTAATACTGGTGTTTCAACTTCTAAGTATCCTTTGTCATCTAATATTCTTCTTATTTCACTTATAATTTTGCTTCTTGTTATAAATGTTTGTTTAACTTCTGGATTCATTATTAAGTCTACATATCTTTGTCTATATCTTAAATCAGCATCTTTTAGTCCATGGAATTTTTCTGGTAATGGTCTTAATGATTTTGAAAGTAATACTACTTCTTTTGCGTGTACAGAAATTTCTTCTGTTCTTGTTTTAAACACAAATCCAGAAATTCCTATGATATCTCCAATGTCCCATGTTTTAAATGCTTTGTAGCTTTCTTCTCCTAAGTCATTTATACTTACATAACTTTGAATTTTTTCGTCACAATCTTGTATCGTACAGAAAGACGCTTTTCCCATTATTCTTTTAGCTATAATTCTTCCAGCGATTCTTACATCTTTTTCTTCAAAATTTTCATAGTTTGCTTTTATTTCTCCTGCTGTACTTGTTCTATCATATTTTGTTATTTCAAATGGATCTTTTCCTGAATCTTGTAATTCCTTCAATTTATCTCTTCTTATTTGCATTAGATGATTTATATCTAATTCTTCATTTTGTTCGTTATTGTTATTATTCTCGTTCATAATAATTTCCTCTCTTTATATATAAATTTTTATTTTATTTAATTTTGTTGTTTGTCAGAAGTAGCTTTTTATATGAAGTTAAAATAAATCAGAAAGATTTATTTTAACTACGTTATCTCTATCTTTCTTCATTCGAAGAGCTAACGTTTCATTCTACGTAATATCCAATTTTCCTTTACTTCTATTGGTAAAATCATTTTTACTTTTTGTTCTGCTTTTCCTGGATTTACTGTTTCTATTTCTTCGTCTGTTTCAATGTCCCATAATTTATCTATTGTAAATTTTACTGTTTCTATTTGTTTTGGGATTATTATTTCCATTTCATCTCCAACAGATAATTTATTTTTTATTTCTACTATTGTTTTTTCATTTTCATTTTTTAATACTTTTGCACCAAATTCATATTCTAGATTGTATTGCTTTCCTTCATATTCTTGAAAGTCTTTATTGTTTCTGTCATTGAAATAGAATGTTGTTAATCCTCTTGTTTTTGTTTTTTCTATTTCATTTAGATATTTTTTAGCATCATAATTTTTAGGATTTTTCATATAATCATCTATCGCATTTCTATATGCATTTACTACTGATGCTAAGTAATATTCTGTTTTTAGTCTTCCTTCAATTTTTAAACTGCTTACACCCATTTCTATTAGTTCTGGTATTTCGTTTATTAAGCATAGATCTTTTGATGAGAATATATATGTTCCATGTTCGTCAGCTTCTACTGGCATCAAATTTCCTGGTTTATTTGTTTCTTCAACATATATGTTATATGCCCATCTGCAGCTTTGTGCACAATCACCTAGATTAGCACTTCTTCCACAAAGAAAATCACTTAAAAAGCATCTTCCTGAATACCCAAAACATATTGCTCCATGGCAAAATGTTTCTATCTCCATATCTTCTGGTATATGTTTTCGCATTTCTCTAATTTGTTCTTTGTTCATTTCTCTTCCGACTATCACTCTTTTTGCTCCATTATGATACCAGAAGTTTGCATTATGGTAACTTATTACATTTGCTTGTGTGCTAATATGAATATCTATATCTGGTGCGTATTCTTTTAATATTTCTATAACTCCGCCGTCTGATGCTATTATTCCATCTGGCTTTATTTCATTTAGTTCTTTAGCAGCTTTTATTATTTCGTCATATTTTTCATCCCATGCGAATATATTTAAAGCAACATATACTTTTTTATTTAATTTATGAGCATACTCAATTGTCTTTTTTAAATCATCATCTTCCACACTTACTCTTGTACGAAGTGACAAGCTTTTAGTTCCCATATATACAGCATCTGCTCCATATAGAAAAGCTATTTTTGCTTTTTCAAATGATCCAGCTGGTGCTAATAATTCTATACTATTCATCCGGCTTTTCCTTTCTTTTATTATAATAATTTTTTAACATTAATAATATATCATACTTTAATTTGTAAATCTAGTTATTTCTAGACTTTTTTAAATATTTATGTTATGATATGGTTGTTTTTTATGCGAGGTGATTTTTATATGGCAAATAGCGGTGACTTTTTAAGTAGACTTCTTGTTGATGAAGATACTGCTGCTAGACTACAAAAAATGTCTAAATTGCTTGGGAAGCGTCCTTTTTATTTAAAATACTATAAAGTGGCTTTTTTCGAGCATTTGAAGAATGAATATAATGATATAAGGTTAACTTTTCCTAATGTAGAAATTGTTCCTGAAGCTAGAATTAAAGGTCAGAAAAGTTATGGTGATAAAGTTAATTCTGCTATTAACAAAAATACGTCTGATATTTATGATATTTTTGGAAATAGATATATTATTATCTCAGTTAATGGTTCTCAAAAAGAAGAAGATATAATCCCTGTTTTATATCAAATTAGGGATTTTTTAGCATACTCTTATTCTGATAAAGAGGTAATTCCTGAAAGAATAAAAGATTATATTGCTAAACCTAAGCATTCTTCTTATCAATCTTTACATATTACTAGAGTTCATGATGTTTCAGGTTTAATTACTTTGCCTGATGAATTTAAAACTTTTTCTACTCCACCTGCTTTTCAATCTGAAACTCAGCTTAGAAGTTATTTTATGCATTATAATGCGCATCAAGGTCCTGCTAGTCATGCTAATCAATATAAAGAAAGAATCCCTGGTATTACACCTCTTCCTGATTCTATTGAATATATTTTTGATGACAACGGCTTTTGTATAGAAGTTAGAGATAAACCTTTTGAGAAAGCTTTTGAAGATTTTTTTGGTATTGTTTATGATCCTACACTCTTTTCTTCGTTTAGAGTAAAATAATTTTGCAAAAATATATATTGATTTAATTGGTAAAATATTATAAGATAAGTACTGGAAATATAATAAGAATGGAGAAAAAATTATGGAAAAATTATTAGTTTTTGGACACAAAAATCCTGATACAGATTCAATAACAGCAAGTATTGCTATGGCATATTTACAAAATAAATTAGGAAAAGCTGTTGAACCTCGTAGACTTGGAAATATTAATAAAGAAACTGAATATGCTCTAAATCATTTTAATGTTGGAGCTCCTGAATTACTTACTTCTGTAAGTGAAGATGATTGTGTTATATTAGTAGATCATAATGAAGCTTGTCAATCTGCTCAAGGTATTGAAAAAGCTCATATTCGTATGGTTGTTGATCATCACACAATGGATTTTAAAGCTTCAGAACCATTATATTATCATTCAGAACCAGTAGGATGTACATGTACAGTTCTTTATAAATTATTTAATGATAATAATGTTGTTATACCTGCTGATGTTGCTGGTTTAATGTTAAGTGCAATTATATCAGATACATTATTATTCAAATCACCTACTTGTACTCAAGAAGATATTGATGTTGCTGAAAAATTATCTAAAATTTCTAATACAGATATAAATTCTTATGGGTTAGCAATGCTTAAAGCTGGTACTGATTTATCTTCTTTCTCTGAAGAAGAATTGGTTAATTTGGATGGAAAACAATTTACTTTAGCTGATACTATTAAAACAAAAGTATCTCAAGTAAATACTGCTGATATTGAAGATGTTATGACAAGAAAAGAGAAAATAGAAACTGCTATGCAAAAAGACATTGATTCTTTAGGATTAGAACTAAATGTTTTTTTAATTACTGATATTATTAATAGCAATTCTCAAGTTATTGTTTTAGGATCTAGATCTGATATAGTTGAAAAAGCTTATTCAGTTACTCTTGAAAATAATACTGCATTTTTACCTGGTATCGTTTCTAGAAAGAAACAAGTTATTCCAGTTTTAACTGCAAACTGCTAATTGTGAAATAAACTTTATATTAAAATGCAAAAAATCTTCTAGCTATTACTAGCCTAGAAGATTTCTTTTTTTGCTGAGAACTCCCTGCTTCGTGCTTACCGCATGCCTACTTCACTCTTCGGCAGCATACTCAAAGAACAATTCTTTCATGTCACTCCATACCGCATTTCGCTTCTTGTTGTCTTCTGCTGTAAATTGTGCATAACAGTCGTCAAAACTCGGAAGTTTGCTCAGGGGTTGTATAACTTTGGAACTCACGTAATACCACTTTTTCTTGAACTTTATGAAATGATGTTGAGTTTTTCCACAGATATGATTTGCTCCATTACCTTTGGTGGTATGTGTGGCTTTTTTTGAAATAACCGCTGAATCCATTTGGTCAATTGTTTCATTTGAAACACCTCCTATTGTTTGATGCTTCTATTATACTTCATATTTTTTCAGTTATGTCAACTATTCTTTTATAACTCTTGTTATCGCTAACCCATCTCCTATTTCTAAAATCTCAGATTTGCACTTATCATTTTCTGTTATTTCTTTAATATATTCACGAAGATGTCTAACTGCTGTACGTTGTTTGTGTGCATTATAATCGCTCATTACATAACCTTTGTATAGAATGTTGTCTGCTAATATTAGGCCCTCATTTTTTACTAATTTTATTCCGTGTTCTAAGAATACTGGATATTTTCCTTTGGCTGCATCTATAAAAATAATATCATATTCATTATTTATTGTAGGTAATATTTCTATAGCATCACCTATAAAAATATTTATTCTATTAGATACTCCTATTTTTTCTACATTTTCTTTTGCTTCTTTTGCTCTTTCTTCACTTAACTCAATTGTGTCAATTATACAATCGTTTGATGTAACTCTAGCAAATGTGCTTGCAGAATACCCTACAGCTGTTCCTATTTCTAATATTCTTTTTGGTTTTTCCTCTTTTAAGATTTCTTCTATCTTCTCTAGGGTGTCGTCCATTAATATTGGAATATGTTCTTCTAAAGCTTTTTCTTTTACTTTTTTTAGTTCTTCTTCGTTAAACATTTTATCTCCTATCATTATATAAAAAGAGTTCTGTTTTTTCAGAACTCCTTTTTCCTATTAAAATTTTACGCTTTGCTTGCATTTCTAGCAGCTCTTTCTCTTTCCTTTGAGTCTAAGATTTTCTTTCTTAGTCTTACGTTTTGTGGAGTTATTTCTACTAGTTCATCATCTTCTATAAATTCAATAGCTTTTTCTAAGCTTAGTTGAATTGGTGGAACTAATCTTAATGCATCATCTGAACCAGATGCTCTTGTGTTTGTTAAGTGTTTTTCTTTACATACATTTATTGCTAGATCTTCTGATCTTGAATTAATTCCAACTATCATTCCTTCATATACTTCTACACCTGGTCCTATAAATAAATCGCCTTTATCTTGAGCATTATATAATCCATATGTTATTGATTTTCCTGCTTCAAATGCTACAATTGTTCCTCTAACTCTTGATATAACTTCACCTTTGAATGGTTCATATGAATCAAATATACTGTTCATTGTTCCATTTCCTTTTGTGTCTGTTAAAAATTCTGTTCTATATCCTATAAGACCTCTTGCTGGTATCTTGAATTCTACTTTTGTATGTCCTGCTTCAGCTGGCTCCATATTAACCATTTCGCCTTTTCTTCTACCTAATTTTTCAATAACTGTTCCTATGCAGTCATCTGGAACATTTATTACTAGTCTTTCAATTGGCTCACATTTTACGCCATCTATTTCTTTTATAATAACTTTTGGTCTTGATACTAATAATTCAAAACCTTCTCTTCTCATTGTTTCAATTAAAACTGATAGATGTAATTCTCCTCTTCCTGAAACTTCAAATGAATCTGGTGAATCAGTTTCAGTAACTCTTAGAGAAACATTTCTATCTAATTCTTTTAATAATCTATCACGAATATGTCTAGAGGTTATAAATTGTCCTTCACGTCCTGCTAAAGGTCCGTTGTTAACACTAAATGTCATTGATACTGTAGGTTCGTCAATATCTACAAATGGAATTTTTTCTGGATGCTCATAATCACAGATTGTTTCTCCTATATTGATATCTGCAATACCTGACATACATATAATATCTCCAGCTCCAGTTTCTTCAACTTCTACTCTTTTTAATCCATCATATGTATATAGTTTAGTAACTCTTGCTGTTTCTGTTTTATCTTCTTTTTTACAGATTGTAACTGGCATTCCTAATTTTACAATTCCTCTTTCAACTCTACCAACTGCAATTCTACCAATATATTCATCATAATCAATATTTGATACTAGCATTTGCATTGGTCCATCTTGATCACAGTTTGGAGCTTTTATTGTATTTACTATAGTTTCAAATAAACATTCTAAATTTTCTCCTGGTTTATTTAAATCTAATGTTGCTGTACCTTGTTTTCCTGAAGCATATACAACTGGAAAATCAAGTTGGTCGTCATTTGCATCTAATTCAATAAATAAATCTAGTACTTCATCAACTACTTTTTCTGGTCTTGCACCTGGTCTATCTATTTTGTTAATAACAACTATTGGTTTTAAATTTAATGCTAATGATTTTTTTAAAACTTCTCTAGTTTGTGGCATTGCACCCTCAAATGCATCTACTAATAATACAACTCCGTCGACCATTTTTAAAACACGTTCAACTTCTCCACCAAAATCTGCGTGACCTGGTGTATCAACAATATTGATTTTTAAATCTTTATAGTGAACGGCTGTATTTTTTGAAAGTATTGTTATTCCTCTTTCTTTTTCTAGATCATTTGAATCCATTACTCTTTCTTGAACTTGTTCATTATCTCTGAATATTCCACTTTGTCTTAACATTGCATCTACTAATGTTGTTTTTCCATGGTCTACGTGAGCAATGATTGCTACGTTTCTTAATTTCTCATTAATCATTTTAATAACCCCTATCTAATTTTACACGTGTATAGGGCGTAGATACTACGCCCTATTTAAAAACTGTTTAATATTATATTACTTTTAGTTTATTTTGTCAATTTTAGTTATTCTACATATAGTGTTATTTTTTTGTCATTATATGCATTTAACTCGTCTGGATTACTTCCGAATAGCTGTTGCCATGTGTTTTCTAATTTTATTGCTCCGTCTTGATATATACTATCAAGAGGTTTTACTCCACCTGAATTATTTCCTGATTTATCGAATGTTATTGTAATAGGTGATTTGTCTTTACCTTTTAATTCTAGTACAATTTGATATACACCATCTTGTTTATATTCTTGTATATTTCCATCTTCTCCTACGTATTGAAGTGAGTGTGATTGGCTAGTATTTGTTTGCACTTGTGTCTTCTGTATTACGTCTGCAAGTATTTCTGCGAAATTTGCTGCTAATGCTTTTTCATCACCAGCTACATAGAATTTTGTGAAATATTCTTTACCATTGTTGTCCCTATCTGTAAAATCTCCTCTTAATTGGTCTATACTTAATCCAGCCCCATAAGCTATTGGATAAAATCCTACTTCTTTCTCTTCAAAGCTTTTCTCCATAATTTCTTTTGAAATTAAGTGTGTCCTTGTTATTCTTGGATTTTTTTGTGATATAACAGAATATTTTTTATAGTCTGATAAAATCGCACTATTGGCGTAGTCCCCATCAGTTAAAAGTATTACATCTTTTGGAAGTTTATTTGTTCCTAGTGAATCCTTAACTGTTGCTAATGCGTCTATTGTTGGTGTTCCCGGACCTAATATTGCTTTTTCACATCCATTATAATGTTCAACAGTTCCGTCTGAATTTGTAAAACTAAATTTTTGTTCCCAAAAGCTGTCTAACATCATTGAATTATTTTTATCCCCCTGAAACACACCACAATCTATTCTATATCCATTTTTACTATCTATGTTATTTTTTTCATATTCTGAAGGTGGTACATAATAAACTGCAAAATCTGCATAGATTCCATGATATTTTCCCCATGATTCATTTACATCTTTTTTAGCATATAAGTCCTGCATTTGTGTCATTGTTTCGGTATGATTTTTTGTCTCTTGATAGTTTTTATAGTACTGTTGAATTAAATATTTACAAGTATACATAAATTGCTCTTTTGAACATATGTTAGCATATGATGCTTTTGCTGTAGCTGCATCTGTATAGCTTTTTCCTCCGTAGTTTTTCTATACTAATGTTGTCTGCTGAGGATCCGTAGTATGTATATATTGTTAATATTCTGTTTCCAGAAGATCCTTCAAAATATGTATCACAAAAAATATCTGCTGCTTTTAATATTCCTGCCCATCTAGTTTTATTCCATGTCATTTCCCAATCAATTCCATTTGGATCTACTTCTCTATATATGTTTCCATCAGAATCATATGGTCTTACTGGGTTTGCATTAACATCTTGAGGTGCAACCATTGATGGTGATCTATCTAGAATGAATATAACTTCTTGTTTAGGTTCTTGTTTTTTTTGGTTTACTTGTAGTGTTAGTGTTTGTTGAGTAAATTCACCTACATATATATCATTTTCTATATTTCCGAAGTTTACTAATTTTCCATAAGTTGTATTATTTTTTAAATATGCTGCATTTAAGTCGTTATCTACAACATAAATTCCTTTATCTTGTATTTCTTTTATATCTCTATATGAAAATGTATTTAGTTTTTCCAAATTTTCATATACGTTTTCGTCTAATCCTAAAGTTTCTGCTACTTTGATGTCTTCGTTTTCAAAATTAACATAGTATATTGTTTTGTCATCTTTAGTGCTTTCAGAATCATTTCCTGTTAATGTTATTTGCTTTAATATTCCTTCATCTATTAAGTCTTGTATAGTTTTTTGTGATGATGAATATGGGTCTGTACTTTTTAAAGTATAAGCTTTAATTGTATCATCTAATGCTTCTACTTTACTCATAATTTTAGCTCTACCAGCATTGCCAAATATTCCTGTATTTCCTAATATGTATGTTATTACTACCCCTGCTAATATAAGCATTATTATTATTGATATTACTAATACAAGTAATGTGATTCCTCTTTCGTTTCTCATATTTTTCTCCTTTTAACATATATTTTTATTATACTTATAAAAAATTGCCTTTTCAATAATATAATCTATTTGTAATACATTTATAATATTTAGGCAAAAAACGTATCTATATTGAATAGATACGTTTTTTCTATTTACTATTTATTTTATCATACATTAAATATGAATATCCCTTTAAGTTTCTTTTAGTAATATCTAGTCCTATTTCTTTTATAAAATTTAATAGTAATTGGTTAGCTTCTTTTATTGGTATATTTTTATCATATATTTCTATTTCTACAAAATATCCTAATTCTTCTACTTTATCTAATGAAATTTCAAAAATGTTTTTATAAATATAGCTGTCTCGTTGTTTTTTTACCTCACATATTTTGCTTACTCTTATTCCATTTAATATATTGATTGTTGCTTCTAGGTTTGATACTTCTGTTTCATATTCAGTTATATGTATATCTGACTCTTCTTTTCCAAAATATATTTTTTTATAACATAATATATATTTTCCTTTTTGAACTCTTATTCGTATACATTCGTCGTCAATTTTTCCACCAAAAAATTTTGGATTTTCTGGTGAAAAGTATATATCATATTGCTCTTTATGATGATGTATGCATTTTTCTTTATTTAAATAATCTAATAAAAATTTATATTTTTCATATTCTGTTTCTATCTTTACTTCTATTTCTATACTATCTTTGTTTTTTTTCCCTGTTATTCTTTCTCCTTGTAGTAGCTCATTTACTGTAATATCTAGTGCATCGCTTATTTCTGTAAATAGTGATAAATCAGGCATATATTTTCCTGTTTCCCATCTAGATATAGTTTTACTTGTTACGTTTAAAATGTCTGCTAGTTCTTTTTGTTTCATATTTTTATCTTTGCGTACTTGTCCAATAAATTTTCCTATTTTACTTTGCTCCATTTTATTGCGCCTCCTTATCTGATTTTAATATGCTTTTTATATAAAAGTAAATACCATAAATAGCGATTTTTAAAAAAATAACTTGAAGATACTTTAAAGTATCTTCAAGTTATTAAGAGTTATTTATTATTTTTTCTATTAAGGCAATTACATTTTCCATGGGTATATATATTAAACATAATGCTATTATTTCAAATATTACTGCTATGACAACAGATATTATTTCTACATCATCTTTCCTTGCTACTATTATTGTTATCGAAAGCAATGTTACTAATATTATTCCTATTATTTTCAAAATAAGTATTTCCATTTTTTCCCCTATCCGTGTTTTCCTCTACTTCTTGTTCTGCGTGGTCTTGAGATAGTTGATTCTTTAGTTTCTTTTTCTTCTATTTCTTTTTTTACTTTTTGTTCTTTTTCTGGTTTGTTTTTTGGTTCTTTATTATATTTTTTCTTTTCTTTTTTTACTATCTCTTTCTTTTTTTGTTGCTCTTCGTACATTTTATTGTAATTATGGTTATAACTTTCATTACTTTCTTGTCCGAAGATTTGTTTATATACTATTGGTTCTGTTTTTTGCTGATTACTAGGCGTTGTTTTTTTTTCTTTGTTTTTTGATCTATGACTATGATATTTTAATCCATGCATTACATTTCCAAAAACTATTAATACTATTCCTGTTGCAATATAAATATATCCAAATTTTAATACTTGTTCTACTAAGCCTAATAGGTATTCTCTTAAGGTTATTGTTATCGCATCATTTAAAATAGTAAAATATTCTATATATATTTCTTTTTTTATATATGAATGTATTACTTTACATCCTATTCCTGCGCTTAAAAATGGTATTCCTAAAAATCCTATATTTTTAAATATCTTTTTAAAGTTTATTATGACTATAAGTACTCCTGAAATCACTGCAACTACTATTGTTATCTTTTCTGCTTTTTTTACTATGTTTTCTGCTTTTGAATAATATTTATAAATTTCGTTTTTATATACTGTTTTGCTCAAAGTGTCTTCATACTGTGTTGTAATTTGATTTACAAATATTTCTATAGCTTCTTGTATTTCTGGTGTTATACTTCTTCCTTCTAAGCTCGCTTTTATATTGTTATTTAGTCTTTCTTCAATTTGTTCTGTGTTGATTTCTTCTATTATTCCACTATATATTCCTGTTATCATTTTTTTAGTGTCCTGTTTTACTTCGTCTAATGTTACTACATCTTCTATAACATCTTCGTCAAGTCCTGATTGATATATATAGTTTCTAAAATCAGACTTTATTTGAGTATATATATTTCCATAATAATTTGTTTCTTCTAATTTTTGTAATGTATATCCTTGATTAAATATTGTCTTTGATAATATGTTTAGAATTGAAAATCCTAATAATGATATAAAAAGTGCAACAATTAATATGCTTTTTATTATTATTTCTATTATTTTTTTCATGTATTTTTCCCCCTTTTAACTCTATCTTGGTTTTGCATATACTACATATCTTTGAGTGGTATAACCAATATTGTTAAATGGGTAACATGTGTAGCACATTAATATTTCTTCGTTTTTTTGAATTGGTAATTTGTCTAGTTCGGTTTCTTCTATTAGTTGCATATCATATATTTTATAATCATATGTGCCATATGAAGTTGTTACTGTTATGATGTCATCAATTTCTAACTCTGAAAAACGTCTAAACATTTTTTCAGCATTATGCGCCATATAGATTATTGACCCACCTTCTCCTGGGAAGAAACTAGCACTATCATGTCCTACTCCATTTTGTAGTAAATCTAGTGTTGTTCCAAAAAACACTGGCAAATTAACTTCTATTTTTGGAATTTCAATTGTCGCATATTGTGCTCCATATTCAGGATAATTTTGGATTACATTCGTATCTAAATCGATTGTCATTATTTCTGGTTTAGATTTATTTTTTTGCACTGCAATTTTATTAACTAACGAAACGTTTAAATCGATTTGTCGCCCTAAAAATATACGTATTAATCCAAAGAATGCTATTACGACTAAAAAAGCAACTATTATGTTTCTAATAGTTGCTTTAATTGCATGTTTCAAATAATGTTCCTTATTATCTAGCAACAGCTGATCTTTTTTTGATTACAACTGCAGCTAAGGCGATTACTGCAACTGAAGATACAGCTATAACTGCTATATTTGATTTATTTCCTGTATATGATAATTTTCCATTATTGTTTGTTATTACTAATACTTTTTTACCATCTTTATAGATATCAACAGCTTTTGATCTAAATACTAATGAAATTCCTACCTCACTAGCAGCTTCATTTGCTATTGTTTTTAATTGCTCTTTTTGAGCTTTTGTTAATTTGTTATAGTCTGTTGCTCCTGCTGCTGTCATAACTTTTTCTGCTTCTTTTGTTTTTGCAAGTAGTTTTTCAACTTGTGCATTTGTTAATCCGTTTCTGTCAATGAAGTTTTGTAATTCTTGTTTGTCTTTTGCTGTCATTCCATATTTTTTTCCTATTTCATAAATTTCATCTACTGTATCTGCTGAACTTTCTTCTTTTTTTGTTGATGTAGTAGTTGTTGTATTTGATGATTTATTTTTTGTAGATTTTTTTGTTGCTGCATTTACATTTACTGATAAAATTCCCATAAATACTACTAATAATGTAGCTATTGTTAATAATTTTTTCATTATTTTTCTCCTTTTAACTTATAATTTCAATAATAATATATTTTAATTATACAATATACAATTTATTAATGCAATACTTTTTGTCCTATTTTATTTCTAATATTCCCCATTTTCCATTTTTCATTGCAAAAGCCTTTCTATTATGTACGCTTCTAATTTCTTCATATTTTGCTTCTACAACTTCTTTTCCATTTTCATCTATTATTCCTGACAAAGTTTGTTTTGATAATGTTGATATTTCATTTCCTTCTGTGTCATATACTTCTGATGTTGAATATTGAGATTTTATTTCTTTTTCTATTACTGCATATCCTTCTGAAAATTCATATGCTTCATCATAATCACAATTTATTTTTAATTTTCCTGTAGCTAAATCAAAATATCCTTTTGTTGTGATCTTTGATTTTGAAAAATCTATTGAAAAATTTTCTGGCATGTTAATGCTTGTAGCTGCTATTCCATCAGTTGTTACTAATTCTATGTCTGTGCATACTTTTAGGCCTGTTTTTGTAGAATCTTCTTTTATTTTTGTGCATTTTTGATCTGCTGAATTATAATATATATTGTCTCTGTGATGTTCATAAAAATATGTTCCTTCATCTTTTTTAGCTATTGTTCTAACTTCTTCTTGTTTTTGGTATTCTTTATCTACCTTGAAAAATTTATCATCTTCTTGTACTACAATTCCAGTTTGTTTTTCATTTTCGCTTTTGTCTAAATCATAGTATTCTGTATATAGTATTTGTGTATATGTTGGTTCTACAACTATTTTTCCTGTATTGTTTTCTATTATTCCTGCTTTATCATTTTTTATAATAACAGATACTTCTTTAGTTAAGTCTTTAATATCTGTAGCTTCTATCGTTGGATCTACGCTCCAATTTTCTTCTTTGTTAACTTTACTTTGTTCAGAAGAATCTTTTTCTTCATCTTTTACTTCTTTATATAGTTGTATAACATTTTTTAATTTGCTCTCAAATTCTTCAACTTCTTTTTGTGCAAATTCTGGTAACATTTCTTGTGTATAGCAATAATATACTCCACCTATAATAAGTGCTGCTACAATTATCATAAATATTATTTTGTTTAATATTCTTTGAAAAATATTTTTCTTTATTTTTACTTTTTGTTTTTTCTTTTTTTCTGATTTGCTTTTGACATCTTCTTGTTTTTTTATTTTAAAATCGGATGTATTATCTGTACTATCTTTCTCTATTTTGGGGGCTTCATCAATAATTTCAAGTTCTATACCTTCTTCTTTTGCTTGACGAATTGCTGCTTGTTTTTCAGCTTCTTTTATTTCTTGTTCTTTCTTTAACTGCTCTTGTTTTCTAATTTCTTCTAATCTTTTTTTGTCTTCCGCAGCTTTTCTTTTCTTTTCGGCTTCTTCTTGTTTTTTTGCTTCTTCATCTGCTATACGTTTTTTCTCTTCTTCAATATTTGCTCCACATTTTGTACAGAATTTGATTCCGTCTATAATTTCTTCATTACACTTTGGGCATTTCATTTCTTGTCCCCCTTATTTTAATTTTTCTTTAATTTTAACAATTGTATTTAATGCGTCTATTGGTGTTAATTCATTTATATTTATTTTGTCTAACTCTGTTGCTATATCTGCTAGTTTATAATTGTACATATCTAACTGTCCTGATACTTGTTTTTTCATATCTTTTTCTTCTTGCTTTTCTTTTATTTTAACTTTCTTTTCTAAAGTTTTCAATATCTCATTTGCTCTTGTTAACATTTTTTTAGGTGCGCCTGCTAGTTTAGCTACATGTATACCATAGCTTTCGTCAGTTCCACCTGGAATAATTTTTCTTAAGAAAATTATGTCTTCGCCTTTTTCTTTTACAGCTATTTGATAATTTTTAACACCTTCTAATTCATCTTCTAAAGTTGTTAATTCGTGATAATGTGTTGCAAATAATGTTTTACATCCAATATTTTGACTATCTGCTATATATTCTGCAACTGCCCACGCTATAGCTAGTCCATCATATGTTGATGTTCCTCTTCCAATTTCATCTAATATTACTAAACTGTTTTTAGTTGCATTTTTCATTATATTTGATACTTCTGACATTTCTACCATAAATGTACTTTGTCCCATACTTAAATCATCTGATGCTCCTACTCTTGTAAATATTTTATCTACAACACCGATTTTAGCTGATGATGCTGGTACAAAGCTTCCTATTTGTGCCATTAATGTAATTAGTGCTACTTGTCTCATGTATGTTGATTTTCCTGCCATATTTGGTCCAGTAATAATTGATAGTCTATCATCTCTTCTGTTTAAATATGTATCATTTTCTACAAAACTTCCGTTATCTATCATTCTTTCTATTACAGGATGACGTCCGTCTTTAATTAATATTTCGTCTTCATCATCTACTTTTGGCATAGTGTATTCATAATCTTCTGCTATGCATGCAAAGTCATTTAATACATCTAAAGTTGCTACTACATTAGATGATTTTTGAATTCTTTCTATTTGTGATGATATTTTTGTTCTAATCTTTACAAACTCTTCATATTCTAATGTTACTATTCTTTCTTCTGCCCCTAAAACTTTATCTTCTATTGACTTTAATTCTTCTGTTATAAATCTTTCTGCTCCTGTTAGTGTTTGTTTTCTAATATATCTGTCCGTTGGTACTTGTTTTAAGAAAGATTTTGTTACTTCTATATAATAACCAAATACTTTTGTATAACCTACTTTTAGATTTTTAATTCCTGTTGCTTCTTTCTCTTTTGCTTCTATATTTACAAGCCAGCTTTTTCCTTCTATTGAAGCTTTTTTACATTCATCAATTTCGTCACTATAACCTGTTTTTATTATTCCACCTTCCTTTATAGTGATTGGTGGTTCATCTATTATTGATTTTTCTATTAATTCTGTTATATCTTTTAATTCATCTAAATCATTATATAGTTTTTTTAGTAGTGGCGATTCTACTTGAGATAATTCTTGCTTCAATTCTGGCAACTTGCTTAGCGAATTTTTTAATGATATTAAATCTCTCGCATTTGCATTTCCGTATGATATTCTTCCTGCTAATCTTTCTATGTCATATACTTTATTTAATGATTCTAAGATATCTCCTCTTAATATCATATTCTCTTTTAATTCTTTTACAGCTGTTAATCGATCATTTATAGCTTTTACATCTACTAGTGGATCATTTATCCATCTTCTTAATAAACGTCCCCCCATAGAAGTTGAAGTTTTATCTAAAACCCATAATAATGTTCCTCTTTTAGATTTATCCCTCATTCTATCAGTTAATTCTAGGTTTCTTCTTGCACTTACATCTAATGCCATATATCTAGTTGTTTTGTATAAAACTATTTTGTTTATATGGTCTAATTTTATTTTTTGTGTTTCGCTTAAATATTCATTTAGCCCGTTAATAGCTGCTACTGCAAATAAGTTTTCTTTTAATTCTTTTCCAGTTTGATTTTCAAAAGTATACATTCTTTCTATTAAATCTGTTTCTTCTGAAAATTTTTCTTCTGATATGTTTGATATACATACATTTATTCTGTCTTTTATTTTTGCAATTTCTTTTTCTGATTCATACATCATTTTGTTTGTAATTATTTCTGCTGGCATAAATCTGGCAATTTCATCTAGTAACTTTTCAAAGTTATTTTCTTCTGTTATTTGTGTTGCAAAAAAATCTCCTGTGCTTACATCACATACTGCTACACCAAAAAATAGTCCTTTTTTTACTATTGACATTATAAAATTATTTTTCTTTTCATCTAGTAAATTGCTTTCTATTACTGTTCCTGGTGTTACTACTCTTATTACGTCTCTTTTTACTATTCCTTTTGCAGATTTTGGATCTTCTAATTGTTCACATATAGCTACTTTAAATCCTTTTGATATTAATTTTGCTATATACATTTCTGCAGCATGAAAAGGAACGCCACACATTGGTGCTCTTTCTTCTAGTCCGCAAGCTCTTCCTGTTAATGTTATTTCTAATTCTCTTGATGCAGTAAGCGCATCTTCAAAAAACATTTCATAGAAGTCTCCTAATCTATAAAATAGTATGCAGTCTTTATATTCTTCTTTTTTCTCCATGTAGTGTTGCATCATAGGTGATAATTTTGCTTGTTCTTCCTCTGTCATTTATATTTCTCCTTTTAAATACCATTTATGTTCTTCTGTAATTTTAATGTCTATCATCTTGCCAATTAGTTCTTCTTTTCCTTCAAAATTTACTACTTTGTTTGTGTCTGTTCTTCCTGTAAGTGTTGTTTTATCATTTTTACTATAGCCGTCTACTAATATTTTTTGTGTTGTTCCTATGTATTTTTCGTTGTTTTCTGATACTCTACCGTCATAAAGGTCTTTTAATTTATCAAATCTTTTATGTTTAATTTCTTCTGGGATTTGATTTTCCATTCTATCTGCTACTGTTCCTTCTCTTCTTGAATATATAAACATATATACTTGTTCATAATTTACTTTTTTTACTACATCAAGTGTATCTTCAAATTCTTCATCTGTTTCACCTGGAAATCCTACTATTATGTCTGTAGAAAACACTACATCTGGAATTCTTTTTTTCATTTTTTCTACTAATTCTAGATACTGTTCTTTAGTGTATTTTCGATTCATTTCTTTTAAGACTTTACTATTTCCTGCTTGAAGAGGTAAGTGTACTACTCTTGCTATTTTAGGATTATTTGCTATAGCTTCTATTACATCATCTGTAAAATCTTTTGGATGTGGTGATATAAATCTTATTCTTTCTATTCCTTCTATTTTGCAAACATCATTTAATAAATTAGCAAATTTATATCCATTTTCCCCATCATAAGAATTTACATTTTGACCTAATAATGTTATTTCTTTATATCCTTCTTTTGATAGCTCTTGTACTTCTTCTAATATTTTTTCTGGTTTTCTGCTTCTTTCTCTTCCTCTTACATATGGAACTATACAATAAGCGCAAAAATTATTGCAACCATACATGATTGTTACTGAAGCTTTAAATTTATCATTTCTTTTTATTGGTAAATCTTCTATTACTTCTCCATCTATATCTATTACATCTCTGACTTTTTTACGTTCTTCTATAACTTTTTTTAAATCTTCTTCAAATTTATGTAATGTATGTGTTCCAAAAACTATATCTGTGTAATTGTAACTTTGCTTTATTTTTTCTAACATTGCTGGTTCTTGCATCATGCATCCGCCAATTGCTATTATTGTACCTTTTTCTTCTCTTTGTTTTTTTAATTCTCCTAATTTTCCAAATAGTCTTTCTTCTGCATTTTCTCTAACACAACAAGTGTTAAATATTACTAAATCTGCTTCTTGTAAATTTTCAGTTTTTTCATACCCTAATTTTTCTGTTATTCCAGCTAATTTTTCTGAATCGTTTTCGTTTAATTGACATCCAAAAGTTGTTATTAAATATTTTTTCATTTATTGTTCCTTTCTATTGTTCTTTATGGTATAGTTCTGGATATTCAAATTCTTTTCCACCTTCTGTTAAACTTTTTTCAATAACATGTGTTGTAGCTGTATTATCTCCTTGACAAAAGTATTTATATCTATATTTTTGTGGTAATTTATTTGAATTTGTAATAATTGGATCATCCCATGTTACATCTACAAAATACCATACATTATTTATTCTTATATAATTCCACATATGTTTTTCTGATTGTCCTTCTGAATTTGTGGCATTTCCTGAAACTAATATACATGGAATTTCAATTTTATCTAATAAGTATTTGAATGCTTTGGCATATCCTTCACATACAACTTCTCTATTTACTAATGCCCCATATATATTTCTGTTATTATGTGCATTATATGTTGTGTCATATTCTAAATTATCTATTAACCAATCATGTATATATTGAATTTTTTGATAATCAGTTCCATCTGCTTGTTCTAAAATTTCTTGTGATACTTTTTCTGTTGTTTCTATCATTGCATTTAAATCTGCATTTGCTAGGTCGTCTTGAAAATAGTTTTCTTGTCCTTCTGCTAAAGTTAGAAGTACTTCATATGTAACGTCTCGTCCTCTAGTATAGGTTATAGTTCTTAGAACCATTTTTGTGAAGTCTAAATAATATAGTTCTATATGGTCGTAACGTAGCGCATCTACTGCTTCTTGATATTTTTGACTCAATAGTTCTAATCCATTTTCTTGTCTTAATACGTGATTAAACTCACCTTTGGTAAATTCAATACCTGCTGTTCCTGTTTTTAGCTCTTCTTTAGAGTCTATTAGTTTATCATATATTTTTTTTGCATCATCATCAATTTGATTGTAATAATATTTGTCTTCAACTTGTTTTTCTATTATTAAGTTTTTATCTTCTAATGATAATCCATTTTCTATATATTCATCTGTTGTTTTTATCTTTTCTAATACTGTATATTCTAATACGTCTGCTTTCCAAAGGATTATTAGTACAACAAAAATATATAGTAATAATATGAATATTAATCTTAAAAATTTTCTCATATGTTCCTCTTAAGTTTAAACATTAAATCTAAATAATACTATATCTCCGTCTTGCATAATATAGTCTTTTCCTTCTAATCTCATTAATCCTTTTTCTTTTACTGCATTCATAGATCCTTCTCTCATTAAGTCATCATAAGATACTACTTCTGCTCTGATGAATCCTCTTTCTATGTCTGAGTGTATTTTTCCTGCAGCTTTAGGAGCTTTTGTTCCTATTTTAATTGTCCATGCTCTAACTTCTGGTTCTCCAGCTGTTAAGAATGACATTAATCCAAGTAATTTATAACTTGCTTTTATAACTTTATCTAAACCTGATTCTTCTAGTCCTAATTCATGTAACATTTCTAATTTATCTTCTTTTTCAAGTGTGCTTAGTTCTTCCTCTAATTTAACGCAAAGTGGTATTACTTCTGCGTTTTCTGTTTTAGCATATTCTTTTACTTTTTGTACATTTTCATTTGCGTCTGGATTTTCAAGTTCATTTTCTGAAACGTTTGCTATATAAAGAATTGGTTTCATTGTTAATAAAAATGCATCTTTTATTGTTTCTTTTTCTTCGTCATTAAGTTCTATTGTTCTTGCTGATTTTCCTTCTTCTAAAACTTTTTTTACTTTTTCTAGTGTGTCTATCTCAAATTGATATTTTTTGTCAGCTTTTAAGTTTTTTCTAGCTTTGTCTAATCTTTTATCAATCGTTTCTATATCTGCAAATATCAATTCTAGGTTTATTGTTTCTATATCTCTTAATGGATCTACACTTCCTTCAACGTGAACAACATTACTGTCTTCAAAACATCTTACTACATGAGCAATACTATCTACTTCTCTAATATGTGATAAGAATTTGTTTCCTAATCCTTCCCCTTTACTAGCTCCTTTTACTAGACCTGCTATATCTACAAATTCTATTACTGCTGGAGTTGTTTTTTCTGGTTTATACATTTCTGTTAATTTATCTAATCTTTCATCTGGTACTGCTACCATTCCTACATTTGGCTCTATTGTACAAAATGGATAGTTTGCACATTCTGCTCCTGCATTTGTTATACTATTAAACATTGTACTTTTACCTACGTTTGGTAATCCCACAATTCCTATTTTCATTTTCATTCCTCTTTCTAATTTTATTCTAGCAAAGTATATCATATTTTTATGAACTTGTGTAGGTTTTTCATCTTTTATTTTAAATAAAGCAAGTAATTACAAATTACTTGCTTTTGTGATATTTTATTCGTCGATAAGAGTGCTAAATTCTTGAATAAACAAAAAAAATAATAATAAACTAACATTAATTGGTTAGCTTTTTATTATTCTTTAAATACAATTTGACTTTTATATTATTTCTAATATGTTTAGTTCTTTTTCTAATTGTTCTGCATTTTTAAATAAAATTCCTTTAATTCCTAACTTTTCTGCATTTTCAATATTGTTTTTATAATCATCTATAAATATGGTTTCTTTTGGATTTATTTTAGAATCTTTTATCATATATTCAAAACATTCTAAATCAGCTTTTACTAAACCAAAATCGCAAGAAAAATATTTTTTATTAAATATCTGTAATTCTTCTCTCTTTTTTAGTACTTCTTCTTTCCATTCTGCTGGATAATCTGATAACAAAATTAAGTTGTATTTATTAGTGTTTTTTAATTTTTGTATTATCTCTTTTGTTCCAGCTATTGGTCTTCCTAAATAATTTCTAATTATTCTTTTTATGTCTTCTTCTGTAGTTTTCCAACCAGTATCTTTTAGAAAAATAGCCATATACTCATTTTCGGTTATTTTACCTCTCATAACATCCAAAAATAATGAGTTTACTTCTAGTCTTCTTTTTTCGTATTCATCTGCTAGTATTCCAAAATTACTTTCTATATCTTTTTCAACACCGTGAATTCCTGTTATTATTACTTCTGACATATCAAATATAATATTTTTATACATTTTTCTTTTCCTTACTTTTTCTTTTGCTTAATCTAGTTTTATAATTTTACTTTTATTTGAATTTTTAATTATTTGGTTTATCTCTTCTGCAATTTCTTTATCTGACATTTCTTCGCTATATTTTATAAATTCACTATCTTGGCTGAATTGTTTTACCATTTTTCGTAATGCGTTGAAATTGTACTCTTTTTCTATTAATCTACTCATAATGTATTTGTTGTATTCATTTAGTATTTTTTCTAATGTAATTTCATTATTTTCTATCATAAACTCTCCTTTATAATATTTAGTATTCTGTTATATCGTTATCAAACAATGTTGAAAGATCAAATTCTATTCCGCCATCTTTTTCTCTACTTTCATCTTTTGTCATCGATTTTGCAACATTATAGCTTTTGTTAAATGTTCTCATGTCAGATTTAATTTCTCCAATATATTCATTTGCTTTTGTACCTTCTTGACTTATAACAGAATTTTCTATTGTATATAACATTTCAAACATCGTGTCTGTTAATTCTTCTCTTCTTTCTGCTCTTTCATATCGTACAATTTCTTCGTTTGTTAATTTTTTACCATTAAATAAACTTTCTAAATTGTTTTGTTCACCAACTCTCATTATGCTATTAAAAGAGATTAATGCTTTATTATGTATGTTTCTTCTTTCTTGATCTAATCTTTGAGATTTTGTGTTCCAGAATCCTCTAGCTAATAATCCCGCATTTCTTACTTCTTTACATTGTTGAGATATTGGAACATGATCATATTCGTAAGCTAATCTAGCATAATAAGATTGTTCTGTTCTCAAATTTCTATATTTCATGATATTTAATATGTCTTCTAATATATATGGTGATGTTTCCATATATGTTTTTATTAAATTTATATCCATATTTGCTCCTTTCAACATTATTAAAACATATCTATATTTTTTTGTAAATAAAAAGGCTGCACATTTTACTGTGCAGTCTTTTTGAAGATATCTCTAAAATATGTAATGACGCTATTCCAGAGTTCCTCATCAGTGCCGGTAGTAGCAAAAACATACTCAACTTCCGTTTGATATTCTTTGCAAAGTTCCCGTAATCTTGAAAAATTCACCTCCCTGCCAGCAAAGCTGTCCAACATAATTTGATCGCGTTCTTTTTCTAATTTTTCTAACGACAACATAGGCACTCCTTTCGTCCAACCAATGTTTGACATATTTATTATACCATACTTTACATAATATTACAAACAAAATCCCTTCACAGCTAAAATTTCAACTGTAAAGGGAACTCTATCTACAGCATGTTAATTGAAAACGCATTTCCTAAAATTCTTCATTGTATGGTTCTGATGAATCATATATTTCAAAGGTTTCTGATTCGTCTCCTTGTTGTATATCTCCTGATTTACTTATAGGTTTAATCTCTTTATTGTAATTTTTAAAAGCCAACTCTGTAACTATTTTTGAATCCATTCCATCTGAATATTTTTCATCATTCACATTAATATCTGAATTAAAATAATCATTTGCTAATAAAAGTTTTGATTCTAAATCATCACAAGTTATCTTTTTAGTTTGATACGCATCTTGAACTCTTAGTCACTAAAATAAATAATTGCTAATTACTTATATTTGTGATATATTTATTGCTTGATAGGAGTGATAAATTATGAATAAACAAGGAAAAGTTGTTTTAGTAGGTACCGGTTTTGTTGGTATGAGTATGGCTTATTCTATGCTAAACAGAGGCGGAGTTAGTGAATTAGTTTTAATAGATATTGATAAGGAGAAAACTATAGGAGAACAAATGGATTTATCTCATGGGTTACCTTTTGCTCCGCAAAAAATAGTCATTAAAGCTGGAGATTACGAAGATTGTGAAGATGCACAAGTTGTTGTTATTACTGCGGGTGTAGCTCAAAAGCCAGGGCAAACAAGATTAGAATTGGCAGAAATAAATACTAAAATAATGAAAGATATTACACAAAATATAATGAATAGTGGCTTTGATGGAGTTATAATTGTTGCAAGTAATCCAGTGGATTTAATGACTTATGTCGTTGCCGAAACTTCTGGTCTTCCTAAAAGTAGAGTAATCGGTTCAGGAACTGTTTTAGATACCGCTAGATTACGTTATATAATGTCAAGTTATTTTAAAGTTTCTAGCAAAAATATTCATGCATATATAATGGGTGAACATGGAGATTCTTCATTTGTTCCTTGGAATCATGCTTATTTAGGTTGCAAAAAAATAATTGATATTATGAAAGATAATAACCATCCAATGGAAGATTTAGAAAAAATGCACAAAGATGTTGTTAATTCTGCATATGAAATAATTAATAAGAAAAAAGCTACCTACTACGGAATTGGAATGGCTTTAAGCAAGCTTGTTAAAGCTGTTTTAGATAATGAAAATTGTGTATTAACAGTTTCTACATATTTAAAAAATGGTGAATATGGTCAAGATGATATTTATATTGGTGTTCCTGCAGTGGTAAATGGCAAGGGTGTTAGAGAACTTATAAATCTTGAATTAGACAAAGATGAACAGAAAAAATTAAATAAAAGTTGCAGTATTATTAAAGAAATGAGAAAAAATTCTATTGATAAAATCATAAAAGAATAATGTTTTAAAATGGTATAACTAAAAAAACAAAAGTCTAGTCTTAACTCTGACTAGACTTTTGTTTTTTATAGTATTCTTCCTCTAAGTAGTATTGTAAATACTGCTGCAACTACTATACATACTATTCCAAAAATCATTGTTATAATCCATGTGTTATCTTTATCTAAAATTGCATCCTCTGGAGAATTAGGATTATATCTTACTAATACTACGTCTCCTTCTTCTGGTTGCATATTCATACTTGTAGATGATTGTGGTGTAATAGTATATTTTTTTCCGTCTACTTCATATTCAGCTATAAATCTATATGTTGTACTATCAGAACTTTCAACTTTATCATAACCAATTATAACAGCTTCAGTAGAAACATAGGATGCTTTCTTTTCTTTGTTTATACTTATTAAATGAATTGAATAACTTATTAATCCTGCACCCACTATAGCAGTTGCAATTATTAATAGCATTGTGGAAAATCTTCCATTAAGTATTCTCATTATTATTTCTCCTTTGTATTTTTCTATAAAAAAATGTCAAAGTTTTTCTTTGACATTTTTGGAGCTTTCAGCCAGAATCGAACTGGCGACCCCATCCTTACCATGGATGTGCTCTACCTACTGAGCTATGAAAGCATATTTTTATTCATCATAGTTCAGTAGGTTTTTTATTGTTTTCTTTCTTATCCTTTGAATTGCGTTATCTACTGATTTTACTGGGGCATCTACTTTTTCTGCAATTTCAGTATAGCTTTCTCCATTTGTATATCTATGTAAAACTTGTTTTTCAAAATCGCTTAAAGTTTCTTCTATTCTGTCTTCTACGAAATGATAATATTCTTTTTTAGTTACTATGTCTAATGGATCTTCTGAGGTATTTTCTTGTTCAAATACTTCTAATAAGCTTGTATCGTCATTTTCTTCATATGCTGATGCATTAAATGATAAATATGAGTTAAGTGGCATGTGCTTTTGTCTCATTGATGATTTTATTGCTGTTTGTAGTTGTCTTTCTATACATAGATTCGCAAATGTCTTAAAAGAACTTTGTTTTTGAGTGTCAAAACTTTTAATTGCTTTAAATAATCCTATTAGTCCTTCTTGCATGATATCTTCTTTTTCAGCACCTACTATAAAATATTTTCCTGCTTTCATGTTTACTATATCTGTATATTTGCTTAATATATAGTTTAAAGCCTTTTTATCACCTTTTTTTGTCATATTTATTAATTCTTCATCTTCAAGGTTTTCAAATTCTTCACTTTTGAAGTATAAATTTTGCATTTGTTCTAAACCATTCCTTTTGCTTATTTATATTTGCATTATATTTTCAAAAAGTTTATATGTCAAGACTTTGATCTCATTTTTTATTGTAGCACATCTTTTATTGCTTCACCTATTATTTTATTAACATCTGCCATCATAACATTAAAACGTACTTCTTTATCAAAATACTCTTTAACTTCAGGGTTTTGAACCAATATTTGATATAATTCTTGAAGTTTTTTCATTTTCTCTTCTGATTGTGCTTCTCCCTTAAGAGCTAATACTTGTTCTTCATATCTTATTTTTTCAAATTCATCTATTTTAGCTTTTAAATCTGCTTGTCCTCTTACTTTATCTTTTGCCTCTTTATAATCTGTAAATTCTTTACATTCTTTTATTGCTCTTGCTAAGTTGTTTACTTCATCGTATACGTTCATATTTCCTCCTATTACTTAAAAAGAGGACGGGTTAGGTCCTCTTTTGTATTTTTTATTGATTTATGTTTCTTAAGCGTAAGCTTGTCTTTTCTTGAATCCAAGAAGATTTGTAATTTCGTTTTCTGTATTTTTTGCTTTTTGAGCTTTTTTTGCTTCTTCTTGAGCAATTTGACGTGCTTGTCTTTCTGCCATTGTTTGGCATATAGCTTTTTGATATGTAAAATGAGTGTCTTGAGCTATTTTGGTCCAATTGTATTTATTTTTAACATCTAATTTTGCTTGTTTTACTACATTGGCACATAATTGTGGATTGTATAGTAATGAAAGTATTGAATCTGCAAGAGAGTTAGCATTTCCTGCATAGCTCTTCATTCCATTTACTCCATGCTCAACAATTTCATTTAGTCCACCAACATCTGATACTACTACAGGTATTCCTGCAAGCATTGCTTCTAGAGCAACTATTCCAAATGGTTCATATGTACTTGGGAATACTGATACATCTGCACATTTGTACATCTTACATATTGATTTATGATCTAAATATCCTGTAAAGTATACTTTATTTGATATTCCTAAATAATTTACTTGTGCTCTTAGTTCATCAATCATTCCTCCACGTCCAGCTACTACTAGTTTTGCATCATTATATCCTTGTAATATTTTAGGCATTGCTGCTATTAAATTTTGTATTCCTTTTTCATATACTAATCTACCTGTGAATAATATTATTTTTTCATTGTCTGCTGCAAATTGTCTTCTAAATTCATAATCTCTTTCATATCCAGCAAAATTTGTTTGTGTTATTCCATTTGGAACAACGTTTATTTTTTCATATGGCAATCCAAATAGTCTTTGTAATTCACTTTTCATATAATTGCTGTTTACTATTACTTCTGTTGATTCATATGTTAACATCCATTCTGTATCATTTATATATCTTTGAGTTTCATCATGTATACCACTGTTTCTTCCTGCTTCTGTTGCATGAATTGTAGATACTATTGGTATATCATATGATTGCTTTAATGCTTTAGCTGCATTTGCTACTAGCCAATCATGTGCATGTATTACATCAAATTTTCCTTCTTGATTTATTATTTCACTTGCTTTTGCTATCATGTTAAAGTTTAGTTGCATTATCCAATCTATAAAATTATTAGGGCTTATCATGTAATTATCTACTCTATATACTTTTACTCCGTTATCATCTTCAAAATAAGACATATCTCCATCTCTGTAGGTTACAACTGTTACATCATGTCCATCTTTTATTAGTCTATGTGACAAATCGTGTACAACTCTTGCTATTCCTCCTACTATTCTTGGTGGATATTCCCATGATAACATTAATATTTTCATTCTTTTCTATAGCCCCTTTCGTTTTTTTATAAAATTTTTCTTATGTGCACTTTCTTCCTTTAGGTATTTTATATAATAAAAAAATAAATGTAAATAGAAAACTTAAAAAAATTTAATTTATCGACATTTTTTTCATTTTAGTCTTGTAATTTCTTTCTTTTATATATATTATTATATAAGTATTATTATTTTACAAAGGAGGAAAAAAGTATGCCTAGAGCAGTAAAGAAAGAGACTGAAGAAAAGCTAAAAGAAACAAAATCAAAGGCTACTGCTAATTCAAAAAAATCTAGTGCAACAAAAAAGACTGATAAAACAAAATCTATATCTTCTGCATCAAAAAAATCTGCTGGAGTTAAAATTGCTAAAAAGTCAACAAAAAAAGATGCTACAGTTGCTAAAGAAAAAATTGCTAAAAAGCCAGTTAAAAAAGCTACTAAGGCAAAGGCAAAAACTACAGCTAAAGCTACTGTAAAAAAGAAAGTTGTTAAAATCCCTTCTCTAGCTACAAAAAGAAAATCTACTTCTAAAAAAGTTAAAGAAGAAGAAAAAGATTTTGTTAATATTTTAGAATATTATGATTTACCTTATCGTTATAATGAAACTGTTGTTAAAATTCTAGCTCAAACACCTAAGATTTTATTTGTTTATTGGGATGTTTCAGATAATGATAGAGAAAAATATAAAGAAAAATATGGTGAATATTTCTTTAATGATACTTATCCTGTTTTAATTGTTCGTAATAAAACTTTCAATTATTACCAAGAAGTTGAAATAAATGATTTTGCTAATAGTTGGTATATTTCTATTAATGATTCTCGTAGTGAATATAGTGTTGAACTTGGTAGACGTTTTAAAGAATATGCTAAAAGAAATGAAATCATGCCTCATAAAGAAGATGTTAATTCTTTAATTCATGTTACTGAATCAAACAATTTGGTTATGCCTAATGATAGAGTTCTTCTTAATGAATTACAACCTCAAGTTAAATATAGAAATGTAAAAACAGGTGAAGAATCTTTTAAAAATGTTCGCTCTATTTTAGCTAATAATAAGTTAGTTGATTTTTATGAATTATATAAAGAACTTTATCAAGTTGAAGATTTATCAGAATTTTTAGTTTTAGGAGATTCTACTCTTGCTAATCCTACTTCGTCATTTATGAATCCTACTTCAACTTTTAAATAAAATTTGGCAAAAGCTAATGTTTTACATTTTTTATTGCTTTTGCCTTTTTAGTTTTGCTTAGCAAATATTTTACAAAAAGGAGACTATATGGATAAAAATAAAGGATACGTAACTTTTATACTTCATGCACATTTGCCTTTTATTCATCATCCTGAAAGTGATGATTATTTAGAAGAGCAATGGCTTTTTGAAGCTATATCAGAAACATATATCCCACTTTTACTTAATTTCAAAAAGCTTGAAGAAGAAAATGTTAAATTTAGACTAACTATGACTATGACTCCTCCTCTTCTTTATATGCTTGATAATAAATTGTTACAACAAAAATATATTAATTATTTAAAAAAACATATCGAGCTTTCTGAAAAAGAATTAAAAAGAACTACTTATGATGAAAGACTTCATAATTTAGCTCAATATTATTATGATAGATATTCTAATGATTTGCATGTTTTTAGAGATGTTTATGATTGCAAACTAATTGATGCTTTTAAACATTTTCAGGATGCTGGTTTCTTAGAAATAATTACTTGTGGTGCTACTCATGGGTATTTTCCTATTTTATATGTTACTCCTCAAACAGTTCGTGCTCAAATTGCTGTTGGAGTTCAAACTTATAAAAGATTTTTTGGTAGACAACCTCGTGGTATTTGGCTTCCTGAATGTGGTTATGTCCCAGAAGCTGATCAATATTTAAAAGAATTTGGAATTGAATATGCTATAGTTGAATCACATGGTATTTTATATGCCGACCCTGCTCCTCTTTATGGAACTTTTGCTCCTATAACATCTCCTGGTGGTTTAACTTGTTTCGGTCGTGACATGGAATCTTCTAAACAGGTATGGAGTTCTATTTGTGGTTATCCTGGTGATTTTAATTATAGAGAATATTATAGAGATATTGGTTATGATTTAGATTATGATTATGTTAAGCCTTACATTGCATCTAATGGTGCTCGTGTTCATACTGGTATCAAATATTATAGAATCACTTCTAAATCTGGTGATAAAGATTATTATAATGTTCAATGGGCTATGGATACTGCTGAAAAACAAGCTGGACATTTCTTAGATTCTAGAACAGCTCAAATTGATATGCTTTCTAAATTTATGGATGTTCCTCCTGTTGTTGTTTGTCCTTATGATGCTGAACTTTATGGTCATTGGTGGTATGAAGGTCCTTATTGGTTGTATATTTTATTTAAAAAGATTTATTATGATGATTGTAATTTTACTTTAATTACTCCTGGTGATTATATCGATAGACATCCTCATATTCAAGTTTCTACTCCTTGTCGTTCTAGTTGGGGGGCTAACGGTTATAGTGAAGTATGGCTTAACCCTACTAATGACTATGCTCACCGTCATCTTCATAAAGCTGGTAATAGAATGGTTGAACTTGCTAATATGTTTCCTGATGAAAATGATGGTGTTCGTAAAAAAGCCTTAGATCAATGTGCTCGTGAACTTTTACTTGCTCAAAGTAGTGATTGGCTTTTCATTATAACAAATGGTACTATGGTTGATTATGCTAAAAAGCGTATTAAACAACATATTGGACGTTTTACAAAATTGTATTATCAAATTAAAAATGACAAAATTGACGAGAAATTTGTAGATGATATTTATTCTCAAGATTTAGTTTTTAAAGATATTGATTATAAAATATATAAATAAAATATTGCTCAGATAAATTTTATCTGAGCTTTTTTATTTCAATGACAAACTCATTTTTATTTTTTTCGAATAAACTATTATAAAGTGTCAATAATATTTCGTAGGAGGATTCTATGTTTTCGCTTTTTTTAGATAATTTGAAAGAAACTGATATGATTTATTCTTATCTTTTAAATCATAAATCTAATGATTTTACTTTTGATAAAAAAAATGACTCTATCATTTTTTCTTTTTCTTCTACTTCTACTTTTTCTGATTTTCTTGCTGATTTAATTATTGATCTTTTTGAAGAAAATTTAATTAGAGAAATCCTCGAAAAACATTATTGTTATTTTTCATATGAGGAACAATTAAGTATTTTAAAAGAATCTTTAAATATTGTTAATGATAATTCTAACAGTAAACATGATTTAGTTTATTTTTCTATTTATGATTATTTGTCTTCTGAATCTTCTATGATTTTATCTGGTTTTATTCGTTTTAGATTAAAAGATTATATAGAAGTTTTAGAATATCTAATAGATTTATCTGTTAATTCTTTTATTGTTAATCGTGAATATGATAGATTTATAGACCTTCTTAAAGATTATATTGCATCTTCTGATTCTAATGCTGATATTGTTCATCTTGTTTATTTAAAAAAGGAAAGTGTTTTACTTGACGAGCATAAAAATACAATTCCTTTTGATGATAATATTCTTGATGCAAAATATTTATCTGATATTTCTTTTTCTTCTAATGATTTTTGTTTGAATACCTTACTTAATCTTCTTCCTAAAAAAATATTAATTCATTCTTTAGAAGAATCTGATGTTTTTTTAGAAACTTTAACAAAAATTTTTGGAGACAGAATTTTATTTTGTAATTCATGTGACATATGTGATTTTTATAAAATTCATAGTTCTTCTTTAAATGTTGAAAATTAGTTTTAGCTCCTTTTTCTATTGATATTTATTATTTGTAATTGATATAATATAGAAAAAATTTAAGGAGCTTTTTATGTCTTCATTTGCATTAGTTATTATTGCTTGTGTAACACTTTTTATTGGACATATTCCCTTTGCCATCCCAGATTTATCAATGGCTCATGGAATGGCATGCATTGGAAAACTTGCTTTTCCAATAGTTGCTTTTTTAATTGCTAATAGCTATTTATCTGATAAGTCTAATTTTTCTAAGTGTTTAACAAGATTAATTGTTTTTGCCATAATTGCACAAATTTTTTCTACTCTTTTATTTTTTGGCAAAATTACAGTTTTATATTTTAATATTTTCTTTACTTTAGCTTTAGGTTTACTTGCTCTTAGATTTATTGATAAATTTCAAAATAAATTTATTGCATTTGTCATTGTTGCTATACTTTCTGTTTTAGCTGAAGTTTTAAAATTTGATTATGGCGCTATTGGAGTATTGCTTGTAGTTTCTTTTAATATTTTAAATAATAAACCTACGTATAGAACACTTTTACAAATTGGTTTATTTTTAGCTTTATATTTAGAAAAGCTTTATAGATACATTCTTACTTTAGCAAATTTACGATATTTATTATTTCAATTTATGTTTTCTATAATTGGTTTGCTTTTTCCTGTTTTATATAGAAGCAATAAGGATAAAAAAACTAAATACACTAAATTAATTTTTTATTGTTTTTATCCTTTACATTTTATTGTTCTTTGTGCTGTCAAATTAATTGCATAAAAAAAGAGTCTATAATATAGACTCTTTTTTGTTTTAGAAATCTAAATTGTATCCGTCTGTTGGAATAATAACGTTTTCATCTTCTAATTTTTCTATCTCATTTCTTGTTGCTTCTCTCATATGCGTAGTAACTATTACTTTCTCTGGATATTTTTCTGCATATTCGTGGATATTGTCAATTCCCATATGTGTTTTTGTACCTTTTGTATCAGCACAGTCAGCTATAAGTATTTTGCTTTTTGATAGTAGATAGTCTACCCCTTCACATCTGCTAGTGTCTCCTGTAAAAGCACATCTTTGATTGTCTATTGTTAGTATATATCCCTGAGCTTCTGGTACGCTATGTTCTACTTTAACTGCTTCTATAGTAGTATCATCTATATACTTAGTTTCTCCTGGTAGTATCTCTATAAAATTAATATTTAAAATTTCATTCACTTTTTTCCAACTGTTTGGAAAAGCAATTTCATATAATTTTTTTGTTCTTTCTTCTATATTTTTTGGACCTACTATATTAAATTGATATTTATTGGAGTCTTTTACTAATGACTTTTGTAATATCAAAAATGGTAAGTCAAAAATATGATCTCCGTGGTAATGTGTTATTATTACTGTTTGTATATATTCTAGTGGTTTATCTAAGTTTCTTAATGTTCTACAAATTCCATTTGGTACATCTATTAGTATTTTTTTATTTACTATGCTTGATGCACTATTTTGTTTTGTTCCTATGCAACCTGTTCCTATTAATTCTACTTTCATTTGTTACCTCTTATTTATACATTTCTTTTATTTTCATTGATAATTTACTTGCTAGTATTCTATGACCGTCTCTTGATAAGTGAACTCCATCTTCTCCTACTTCCCAGTCTTCATTTCCCATAAATTCACATTCATTTCTTATAGCTATATCTTCATATATGTCATTTAATTTTTCTGATTTTTCTTTTCCACCTATAAATTTTGGGTTTTCTTTTGTTATTAATGGTGGTGTAATTATTAATAGTTTTGGTGTTGTATTTCTACATACTGACTTTCTTGAAATAATTTTTTTAACAAATATCTCTTCAAAAATTTCTCCAATTTCTTTTGGATTTCTATAATACTCTGTTTTTAGCTCATTAGTACCTAACATTATTATTACTAAGTCAATTGGATCATGAGTGTCTAAACATGGTAATAAATATTCTGCTCCACTTCTACCTTCTTTGTCTTTTCTTTTATCTACTGATATTAGTGTTCTACTATTTAAACCTTCTTCTATTATTTCGAATTTATCTCCAAGCATCCTTTGAAGCACACCTGTCCATCTTTCTTCTTTACTAAATCTTTGATAGTCTGTCCCTGGTATATATCCCCAAGTATTAGAATCGCCGTAACATAGAATTTTAATTTTTTCGCTCATAATAATCTCTCCTTTTGTTTTGTTCTTCTTGTTTTTTTGTGTATTATATCATAAGAATAAAAAAAGAACTAGCTTATTTTACTAGTTCTTTATAAACTTTGATTTATTCCCATTGCAATTACTTCAGTCATATTTATTATTAGTTCATCGATTTCTTTTGGCGTAACTATTAGATTAAAATTTTTAGGTAATAATGTGTCTTTTATTTCCTGATAGTTGTCTTCTTCTTTTAATTGATTTAAATATTCATTTGATTTTGCTTCATCTTGAAGCTTACCTATAAATAAATCTAGACAATCGTTTGTTATTGTTGCTGCATCTACTACTGTTGGTATTCCTATTGCTATTACTGGAACACCTAATGTATCTTTTGATAATTCTTTTCTTTTGTTTCCGACTCCTGCTCCTGGCACTATTCCCGTATCTGATATTTGTACCGAGCTACTTATTCTGTCTATGCTTTTAGATGCTAAACTGTCTATTACTATTATTAATTTTGGTTTTACATTATCTACTATTCCTTTTAAAATTTCTTGCGTCTCAATTCCTGTTGTTCCCAAAACTCCTGGTGATATTGCTGATACTTCTCTATCATCTTCATTTACATATTGTGGCAAGTATTTAAAGATGTGTCTTGTTACATCTACTTTTTGTATTACTTTTGGTCCTAACGAATCTGGTGTTGAATATAGATTTCCTAATCCTACTATTAAAATTTCCTCTTTTTTTCCTACTTGTCCTTTTATTAATTCTTGTAGTTCACTTGATATTGTAAATGCTATTTTTTCTTTTTCTTCGTCTTGGATATTTTTCATTTTTTTGACATCTATTGTAACGTAGTTACCTATTGGTTTTTGAATTGCTTCTTCTCCTTGATGATCTTTTACTTTTACTTTATATACATGTATTGATTTTGATATTTGTTTTTCTTCACTTTCTATCCCAGGTATATCTTCACTTATATTATTTATTTTTTTAAATACTTCTTGCCTTTCAACTGCTAAATCTGTTCTAAAATTCATAAAAACCTCCTTTTTATTTATTTTGAAATTTTTAGGAGGTTTTTATACATAATTTTATATTTTAAAAATTTCGCCTAATGGTCTTTCTTCATGAATTCTTTTAATTGCTTCTGCAAAAGTTGGTGCTATTGACAATACTTTTAAATTTATAATTCTTTTTTCTTTAGGCACTGGAACGCTATTAGTTACAACTAATTCTTTAATAGGTGATTCTTTTATTCTTTCAATAGCTTCTCCTACTAATATACCATGGGTGGCTGCTGCATAAATACTTTTAGCACCATATTTATCTAAAACATGTACAGTTTCCATTAATGTTCCTCCTGTGCTTATTTCGTCATCAAATATCACTGCTGTTTTTCCTTCTACTTCTCCTATTATAGTTGTTGAAATAGCTTTATCTTTGTTTCCTTCTCTTCTTTTATCAACCATTGCCATAGGACATTTAAAAAATTGTGAATATTTATATGCTTTTTTTGCGCTTCCTGCATCTGTTGCTATTATTACCATATCATCAATTTCCTTTTCTAGAAAATATTTTTCTAATACATATTCTCCTGTTAATCTGTCACAGTTAATGTTATTAAAATATGCTTGTATTGCTGGATTATGTAAATCACAGGTTATTACTCTTGTTGCTCCAGCAGCTTCTATTATTTGTGCCATTAGTTTTGCTGTTATTGGTATTCGTGGTTGATCTTTTTTATCTGATCTTGAATATGGAAAGTATGGTAAAACTACATTTATATTCTTTGCTGATGCTCTTTTTGCTGCATCTATAGTTATTAGTAATTCCATTATTCTTTCATTTATTGGTGGCATACAAGTTTGTACTATGTATACATCTTTTTCTCTTACTGTTTCTAGTATTTGAACAAAGTTGTTGTCGTTTTTGAATTTTACAAAGTTGATTTTTCCTGGTTCTTCTTTTAGATAATCGCAAATTTCTTGTGTGAATTCTTCTGCTGTTGGACAAGCAAATATTTTAATACCTTTCATTTTCTTTTCTCCTTTTATTTATATATTAAAACAATTAAATAAGGATTGAAAATATTTTTCAACCCTTTATTGTTTTATAAACTCATATCATCCCCATCTGGATCTCCATCTCCATATGTGTCTGTATTTCTTTTCTTATTTAATTCTTCATCTTTTGTTTTTGCTCTCATTGATGCAATTACTTTTTCTTCATCTACATCAACTCTTGGGCATACTTCATCAAAACTCAATCTTGATGTTGCTTTTGACGCATTGTTTGTTTGTGATTTTATTTCTTCTTTACTTTCTGGAACTATTTCTTTTTGTTTTT
>CANBHY010000005.1 GCA_947368535.1 uncultured Clostridium sp.
AAAAATCCCTCCTTGATATTTTTTATTTTATCACGGAAGGATTTATTTACACAACTTTTTCTATACTCTCGATCAAATAACTCCTTTTCCTCCAATGAAATAATGTTTTAAAAATTAAATCCCTCTAAGAAAACTCTTAGAGGGACTTTTTTATAATACACCTACTTTTTTAGCTAAATGTTTACCTTTTCTTATTATTTTACTTTTTTCTCTTTTGCTCATATCCTTATATAGCATCATGGCTGTTGCAGTAGCCATTGAACCTATTAATGCACCTTTAACAAATTTCATTTTCTACCTCCTTTATTTTTTTTATTTGTTTTTAGTATTTGCTTTTCTATCTTTTCTATACGATGTATAAATTTCATATATTTCAAAAATTGCGATTGCCAACAAAAAAATTCCAAATAACTTTTTTAATTTTGTATTATTGAATTTAAAAGAAATTTGACATCCTACTATTGCTCCAATTATTCCGCTGATTATAATTGTAATTGCATTTTTATAATTTATTTTTTTATTTTTTATATTCATTATTATTGCTACAATTGATGTTGGTATAAAAAAAACTAAATTCGTTGCTTGTATTACATGTTGATTTAATTTTGTAAATATACCTAATAATAAAATAAGTATTGTTCCACCACCCATTCCTAAAGCTGCTACCATTCCTGATATAGTTCCAATAACTACTTCTACCATATTTTCTCCTAAATAATCATTCTTAAAGATGCATATACTAAAAATATTACAAATAAAATTTTTAGTATATTTTTGTTTAAGGATACTAATGCTTTAGATCCTATAACTCCACCTATTATTCCTCCAATTGCGCATTTAATCGATATATTCCAATCAATTAAATTTTGATTATAATAAAAAAAACTACTTGTTAATACCATAAAAAATATACACATTATTGTTGTAGCTCTAGCTATAACTTCATCTTCTTTTTGAATAATAGTCATAAATGGCACAAGTATTAATCCTCCTCCTGCTCCAAATAATCCACTAATAATTCCTGCTATAAATCCTATCAGTATATTTTGTATTTTCTCTTTATTCATAATATTATTTTTTACTTAACAAATTTTTTTATTCATTTTTATCTTATTAATCATTATGTGTCTTTGTTTTCTTGAATTTATCTCATTTTTAATGTATAATATTTTTAGTTCATATTAGGAGGTAGGTTAAATGGAACATGGATTAACAATCGTAAATCAAACACAACATTCCATCGATGTCTACAAATCTGATTTATCTGTGACTGCTTTGAATGGAGACTGTACTTTTGATTGTGAAAATTTGGAAGAAAATGTGCATATTCATGTGCATTCTCGGTATGGTAGCTTAGTTATAAAAAAACGAGCAAACCAGTATGTTTTCACAAAGTATGGAAAGCTCACTGTAACCACAGATCAAAGTGATGGTCGTTTTGCTATTCGTATTCTTGAAAAGCATTAACGATTTTGCATCCCAGATTTTCTAATTATCAAATCTATTCGGTGGCGGGGATATTTTCCCGCCTCGCGTCTTTTATGTGTTATATATTAACTTTACTCATATATAAATATAATTTTCCCATTATTTTGTAACGTTTTTCTTTTTTAAACGTCTAATTTACAAAGGAGCAAACATATGAAGAAAAATATAGAAGATATATATGTAGAATATTTTGATCTTGTATATAAATATCTGTATTGCTTAACTCAAAGTAGTGATTTAGCAGAAGAGCTAACTCAAGATACTTTTTTTAGGGCAATCATGAATATTCATACTTTTAAAAATCAATCAAAAATTTCTACTTGGTTATGTCAAATAGCAAAAAATCTTTATTTTGATGAACTTCGTAAAAAGAAAAAAATTTCTGATACTTCTGATGATATTTTTGATTATATAAATATTGATGAAAGTATTGAAAATAAGTTCATTTCAAATGAAGAACATTCAGAATTAAATAAAAAAATAGATTCTTTAGATGATATGACTAAAAAAGTTATTTATCTTCATATTTATTATGATTTGACTTTTAAAGAAATTGGAAAAGTACTCCGGTAGAACTGAAACTTGGGCTAGAGTTACTTATTATAGAGGAAAGAATAAGTTGAAAGAAGGTGATTCTTATGAAAAATAAAGATTGTAATTTAGTTAGAGATTTACTTCCTAATTATATTGAAAATTTAACAAATAATGATACTAATTTATTTATTGAAAATCATTTAAAAGAATGTAGCGAATGCACTGATATTCTTAATTCTATGAAATCTGGGGAAAATGAAAATGAAAAAACTAACTCTAAAAAATTTGTTAAGTTTTCTAAAAAATTTCGTAAAAAATATAAGATTTTAAAGTATATAGTTTTATTGATTTTATTTATTATTATTTTTCATACAGCTAGAAATTGTTTTATTTATTTAAGTATAGCTAAAAAACGTAATGAATCAATTTTTTCAAAAACTAATTATCATTATCAGATGTATGTCTATAGTAAGGGGCATCTTTTTTCTGAAGAATGGTATGTTAAAGATGGCAGACATTTATATACTTATTCATCTTGCAGTTTAGAAGATAATTCTTTTAATAATGCTAAATATTATCAGTACTATGATGGTCAAAATATTTATAGCTATGATGTGGATAAAAAATTTTTTACTGTTACTCCGCCAAATGACAATTCTATTTTAAAACCATATATTATGGACTCTATTAATAAAATTAATTTTACTCCTGCTGAATTGTTAGTTTGTTTTTTGTCTAAATATGATTCTTGTAGGATTAATGAAATAGATTGTTATAGGTTTACCGAACCATCTAAGTTTAATCATGATTTTTTTGCTTGTTACAATAAATCAACTGGTATGCCAATAAAATCTTCTAATGTTTCTTCTGGATCTCAGGTAGATGTCTATCATTATATAGACTTTGATGTTGTTACTGATGATGACTTAATTCTTCCTAATGTCGACGAATATAAACCTTATGATGAAGTTAAAGATAAGTTTATGTTAGAAGATTTAAACTCAGCTATACAAAGTAATGATTTGGAGCTTATAAAGCTTGATTTAAAAGCAATGCTAGATGAAAAGATTGAAATACCTTCTGAGTACTATGAAAAATATAAATATTTATTAGAAGAATAATTTGTATATTATCCCACTTTAAAAGAGGACTTTCTAAAAATAGAAGCCCTCTTTTCTATTTATTAAAGTTTTCATCTTTTATATTTTCATCAGGAATGTAATATTTTGTTCCTAGCATTTTATCGGGTAGATATTGTTGTTCTACCCAATGTCCTGGATAATCGTGTGGATATTTATATCCTTCTCCATATCCAAAATCTTTCATTCCACTAGCTGGTGCGTTTCTTATATGCATTGGTATAGTTCCTGTGTCTTTGCTTCCTACATCTTCTATAGCTTGGTTTATCGCATTATATGATGCATTAGATTTTTTAGACTCAGCTATATATACTGCTGCTTCTGCTAATATTATTCTAGCTTCAGGCATTCCTACCATTGACACCGCTTGCATTGCGGATGTTGCAATTACTAATGCTTGTGGATTTGCTAATCCTACATCTTCTGCTGCTGATATTACTAGTCTTCTAGCTAAAAACATTGGGTCTTCTCCCGCTTCTAATGCTCTTGCTAAATAAAATATTGCAGCATCTGAGTCACTTCCTCTAAGTGATTTTATCATTGCACTTATATTATCATAGTGACTGTCTCCGTTTTTATCAAACATTGTTTTTTTCTTATTAAAGCTTTGTGCTGCTATTTCTTCTGTGATTTCTATTTCGCCTTTGAAATTCATTTTTGTAGTAAGTACTGCTATTTCTAGCCCATTTAATGCTGTTCTTACGTCTCCTCCTGATATTTCTGCAATTTTTTCTATTATATCGTCTGATATTTTAACATTATAATCTGCTAATCCTTCTTTTGAAACTAATGCATTTTTTATAACTTTTATAATATCAGCTTTTTTTAAAGGCTCTAGTTTTATTACCATTGATCTTGATATTAAAGCTTTATTTACTTCAAAATATGGATTTTCTGTTGTTGCTCCTATTAATATTACTGTTCCATCTTCTACAAATGGCAATAATGCATCTTGTTGTAGTTTATTAAATCTATGTATCTCATCAATGAATAATATGCATTTTCCAGTTGGATTCATAAATGGATTACTAGCTTCTTGTATTGCATTTTTCATATCTGCAACGCCTGAAGTTACTGCATTTAATTTTTTAAATTGATATTTTGTTGTATTACTTATTACTTTTGCAAGTGAAGTTTTTCCACAACCTGGAGGTCCCCAAAGTATTATGCTTGATAGTCTATCAGCTTTTATGGTTCTATATAATAATTTGTCTTTTCCTACTATATGTTCTTGTCCAACAAATTCTTCTAATGTTTTTGGTTTCATTCTAAAGGCTAATGGTTGTGTTTCGTTCATCGCTTTTTCTCCTTTAACTGTTGTCAAAAAGAACGTCCCAATTGACAACCTTTAATATTTTATCTTGCTAAATTCTTTAATGCACTTTTTATTATTTCTTCTGTTGATACATTTTTAAGTTGTATTTTTTCAAATACTCTCTTAATTTCTGCTTTGTTATATCCTAATATTTGTAATGCTTGCGTTGCTTCGTTTATTGCTTCTACATTGCTTATTTCTTCTGATTTTGTTTCTGATTTTTCTTCTATTGCATTTTCTACTTTTAACTTATCTTTTAATTCTAATATCATTCTTTGTGCTGATTTTGTACCTATTCCTGGTATTTTTACTAGTTCTTTTATATCATTTGATATTACTGCTAATGCAAATTGTGATGGTGTTATATTAGATAACATAGTTATCGCTGTTTTTGCTCCTATTCCACTTACTTGTAATAATAGTTCAAACATTTTTAATTCTTCATTACTTGTAAATCCATATAAACTTATATTATCTTCTCTTACATGATAATGTGTATATATTTTTATTTTTTCTCCTAGTTCTCCAAGTGTCATCATTGTTTTTTCTGATATGTATATTTTGTATCCTATTCCTGCTGTTTCTATTACTATAGAATCTTTTGCTTTTTCTTCTAAAGTTCCCTTTATATATGCGTACATATTTTTCTCCTTACCAAACAAATTTTCTTTATTTTATCATATATTATTTTTTTTGCAATACTTTTTTCTTATTCTATAAATAAAAAAAGAGAGCATAAGTTATAAAACTTATACTCCTTATCTTTTTTGTTATTTTTAATACTCTACTCTTAGATAATCTGGAACTGTTTGATCATCTTCCCATAAAAGTGGTTCATATACATTACCTGCAAACCAAACTTCTCCTGTTTCTTTATCTCTTATTAAAAACATATATGGTTTATCAAATGTTAAGTCTATTTTTTCAATTGGTACTTCAAATACATAATCGAAGAACTCTCCTGCTCCCATTCCTCCTGCCATTGTTACTGCTGATGCTTTTATTCCATCTTGTGTAAATTCTATATTTGCTTTATGTTTTGCATCTGAAATATATGTATCTTCATCTTCTGTTAAATTTGTAAGTTCTGCTTTTCCTTGTTCAAAAACTGCTGCTATTCCCATTTTATTTAAATCTTCCATTAAATCAAGATCATAATCAAATTTAAATTTTGGAATATATCCTGTAATTTCCGTTATAACTCCATCATTAAAGTTTTCTGATTTTAATTCTTTTAAATTTCCTATTAAATCTTTTATTTCTTCTACATTTGTATCTTCAATAAATTTATCAAGTTCTTCTTCTGTTGGCATTATAGCAATATACTCTAAAGTAGTTCCATCGTATTCTTTTAAATCTTTAGCAAACATTTTTACTTCATCATCAACGTATAATGAAAAATCTGTTGAATATGAAACATCTTTATAATTTGAATCAAGTTCTTTTAAATATCCATCTTGTGTTAACCATGAATCATTATTATCAGTACCTTCTAAGTATTCTTTAGCTACTTTCTTTATATTTTCATCAGAGTAATCTCCATTAAATGTATCTGTATATTCTTTTCCTTCATTTTTAGCCCATTTCATAAATTCTTCTGTAACTGTTTCTCTTATCTTGTCTTCTCCTAATTCGTTCATTATGTCATAATTGTTTAGTGTTGCATATATTTCCATACCTGATACTTTATCATTTATATTTTCAAATTCATGTGATCTTACTTCTGCTGGTGTTTGCCACCAAGTATTATTTATATGTTCGTAATCACAATCAAGTTTTAAATTTTTATCTTTGTCATAATCTCTATCGTTGCTAAGGAATTTAGTTCTCCATTCCATATCTATTCCAAGTGCGTTAACTAGAGCAAAGTTTAAACTTTTAACATCATCATCTGTTACTAAGTTTTCTATTAATTTTAATGTTTTATCACTTATCCATGAATTAATAGTATCTGCACTTTCAAATGAGTCTGTTATTACATCTGCATTATATTTTTCTTGTAATAAAGATTTATATTCTTTTTTAACATCAAATGTGTCTCTAACAAATAATGCATTTCCAAAAGACATGTTTTTGCTATTAGTATAGTCTTTAACTTTATAACTGCTTAATATATTTGATATTTCTTCTTTTGCATCTCCTTCAGCTGCTTCTTCTAGCATTCCTAATGCATATTTAATTGAAAGTGGACTATATACTAAATTTTCTTTTTGATTTTCCATTTTCAAAAAGCTTAAATCAAAATTTGAAAGTCCTTCATCAATTTGATATTCAGACATTTTTTTAGTTTCTTTTTTCTCTTCTTGTTTTTCTTCTTTTTTCTCTGTTGCAACATCTTCAGTATCTTTTTCTTTATTCATATATTGATATCCTAGTACACATCCTACAACTGCTATAATTATTAATAATAAAGCAATAATAATAACTTTAGTTTTTTTCATTTTCTTCTCCTTTTTTAATTTGATATAAAAATTATATCTATTTGAATATCTTTTTGTCAAATTCTATTTTTCCTTACTGCTTGTTTTTTTCTAAAAATGTTATATAATAATTGTATTATTTTAATAGATTGAAAGGATTTTTTATATGAGTAAAGATAATATTTTAATTAAAGATTTATACAGAAATACAGATAGTTATTTAGAAAAAGATATTAAAATTAGTGGTTGGGTAAAAACTGTTAGAGATTCTAAAACTTTTGGTTTTATAGAAATCAATGATGGTTCCTTCTTTAAAAATGTTCAAATAGTTTTTAATGACTCTCTTTCTAATTTTGAAGATATTAGAAAATTAACTATTGCTTCTTCTATTATTGTAGAAGGAAAGTTAGTTAAGACTGAAAATGCTAAACAACCTTTTGAAATTCATGCTACTAATATAGAGATATTTAATCTAGCTTCTTCTGAATATCCACTTCAAAAGAAAAGACATACTTTTGAATATTTAAGAACTATTGCTCACTTACGTCCTAGAACTAATACTTTTAATGCTGTTTTTAGAGTTCGCTCTGTTGTTTCTTTTGCTATTCATAAATTTTTTCAAGAACGTGGATTTGTATATGTTCATACTCCAATAATCACTTCTAGTGATGCTGAAGGTGCTGGAGAAATGTTTACTGTTACTTCTTGTGATTTAGATAATTTGCCAAAAGATGATAAAAATAGAATGGATTTTTCAAAAGACTTTTTTGCTAGACCTGCTCATTTAACTGTTAGCGGTCAACTAGATGTTGAAACTTATGCTTTTGCTTTTAGAAATGTTTATACTTTTGGGCCTACATTTAGAGCTGAAAATTCTAATACAGTAAAACATGCTGCTGAATTTTGGATGATTGAACCGGAGATTTGTTTTGCTGATTTAAATGATGATATTAATTTAGCTGAAGACATGCTTAAATACATTATTAAAGATGTTTTAGAAAATGCTCCTGAGGAAATGGAATTTTTTGATAAGTTTGTTAGTCCAGGTTTATTAGAAAGATTAAATAATGTTTTAAATTCTGATTTTGGTAGAATTACTTATACTGATGCTATTAAAGAATTAGAAAAAAATAATGATAAATTTGAATTTCCTGTTTCTTGGGGTACTGATATTCAAACTGAACATGAAAGATATTTAAGTGAAGTTGTTTTTGGTAGACCTGTTTTTGTTACTGATTATCCAAAAGATATTAAAGCTTTTTATATGAAGCAAAATGATGATGGTAAAACTGTTGCTGCTACTGATTTACTTGTTCCTGGTATTGGTGAATTAATTGGTGGTAGCCAACGTGAGGATGATTTAGAAAAGCTTGAGATTAGAATGAAAGAGCTTGGTCTTCCTAAAGATGAGTACTGGTGGTACTTAGACTTACGTAAATATGGTAGTATTACTCACTCTGGTTTTGGATTAGGTTTTGAAAGACTTTTAATGTATCTTACTGGTATGCAAAACATTCGTGATGTAATTCCTTTCCCTAGAACTCCAAATAATTGTGAATTTTAATATAATGGTAAAACCGGAGCGCATTATTATATGCGCCCCGGTTTCTTTTTTCTCTCATCAGCTCCAGTTAGCCCTTTATTACTCTTCCTCGTGGGAATTTTTTTGAAAAGACAACTTCTGCTTCTTTGAAGGTTTTTAAATACCATCTCCAAAAATCTTTATTTGCCGTTGTTCCTCTCATTTTCTCCCAGTATAATTCCCTAGGTAATACCTTTTTTTCAAAGTTTTCTTGTTCAGTGACCCACTCCATTGATAGCGTTGGGTATACTCTGATTTCTTCTACTGTTTCCAGTTTTTCAAGCATGTGTTTTGCCCATTCTTCAGTAAAGACATGTGCATCCTCCAATCTATAGTAGGTGTGTTCATCAATCCATCCCACGCTTTTGATCGACGCATATACCTCAGATCTTTCGGTATACGTTTTTCGTAGGTCTGGCACAAATGAATCATAGGTTCTTCTGAATGAAAACGTTCGTTTTCGCCTCCCTTTGTATTCAATGATGATTTCGTTTTCCATTGGTTCCAAAGCCTCGGTTGCTTTAAGAGCCTCAAAATGCACACAGTTGCAGAATATCATTATACGATAAGGTTTAAATCTTTCAATATCCTTGTCATATAAGGTTGCTACAACATTTTGAAACTGCACAATTTCGCTAAAAGCTTCTCCGATCTTGGTTGTCACCTGCTTCTTGCCTTCATGAAAATTCGTGGTCATTAGCGCAAGATAGGCTCTGTCAGTATTTAGTTTTTCGAAGTTTAGTATGCTTCCAATACGCTCGATTAAAGTCAGGACTAATTGTCCCTCATACGTCCTCCGAACGTCATATTTGCCAGCATACAGTTCTCTTTGGTCTGTTCGTACTAGAATAACTGATGTTCTGTGCATAATATGCACCTCCCTTTAAAATGTCTCATGTCATACAGCTTTTTCAACTTTGGTATGTTGTTATTATACTATATTTTTTTCAAATATCAACCTAAAAATGCAAAGTGGGTATGTTATTATACACACCCACAGCTTACTTTTTTCACCAATATTCTACTCTACGACTCTTCCACCCTTAAAAAACTTTTTCAAATATACAGCTCTTACTTCTGTAAAGTCACTCAGATATTCTTCCCAAAATGCTTTCTTAGGTACTCTTCTATTATATTCTGATTTTGGTAATACCTTTTGCTCTTGGGATTTTTCTGTCGTTGTCCATTCTCCGCTTAATGTTGGATATACTTTTTTATCAGGATCGATTTTTCTCAGTTTTTCTAGCATATCTTTTGCCCATTCTTCATCGAATACAACTACCTGATCTTCTTTGTAATATATTTCATCATTTATCCATCCAATGTTTTTCACACATGCGTAATATGGATTTCTTTCTGTATATACCGCTTCTAAATTAACTGGCTTTGATCTGTTATGCATCCTAAATCTAAAACGTTTTTCTTCAATGTCATTTACATAATAGGATATTCCAGCTTCATTTTCAGCTATGCTATCAAAATTGTCCTTTTCAGATGCTAAAAACTCGACATTATTGCCAAATATAGTCACTCTATATGGGAAATATCTATTTCTATCCCTATCGTTTAATGTGACTACAACACTTATTTCTTGACCTAATGCTGCAAACTGTTCTCCTACACTGCTTTCTACTTTTATTCCCTTTATTGAAGAATAATAATCTTTGTGTGGTAGAGCAAAGTATGCTTCTTCTGTTTTTAGCTTCTGCAAAGTATGTAATGTCCCCATGTACTTTATCAAATCGAGTATCAGTTGTCCTCCATTTGTTTTCCGTATCATGTATTTACTTACATACATTGTTTCTCGGTCTTTTTTGATTAAAATAATTGGTGTTTTGTGCATAAGTTGCACCTCCTTGTTTAGTCTCACGTCACAAGTCATGTTGCTTCTTATAACATGGAATTTGTATATTATATCATATTTTATGTAACCTTTAAAGTCTTTTGTAAAAAGAAAAACTTAAACTACTAAATTAGTAATTTAAGTTTTTCTTATATTTATCTTAATTCCGCTTTTATGTCTTTTTCTAGCCCTGCTATTATTTTATTCATTACTTCATTTATTTCTTCATCTGTTAGTGTTCTGTCTTGTTTTGCAAATGTTAATGAAAAAGCTATACTCTTTTTATCGTCATCTATTCCTTTTCCTGTATATATGTCAAATACTTCTTGACTATCTAATAATGATCCTGCATATTTTTTGATTTTTACACTTATCTCTTGTGCAGATAATTTTTTATCTACTACTATAGCTAAATCTTTTTTTATTGATGGGAATTTTGAAATTTCTTTATATTTCATTTTACTTACTTTTTTAGCTAATAATTTATCTAAATCAATTTCTAATATATATACATCTTCTAATTCTATTTCTGGATGTACTTTTCCTATAATTCCTACATTGTCATTATTTACAGATATAATTGCTGATTGTCCTGGATGCATATCTTTTGGTAATTTTTCTTTACCTTTTATAAAGCTATATCTTCCATTGTATCCTAAATAGTCTAGAATTTCTTCTGCTATACCTTTGATAATATAAAAATCTACTTTTCTTTTTTCTATTCCTAAATAGTATTCTCCTGCCATTAATGCTGCTAGTTTTTGAGTTTCTGAATATTCTTCACCTTGTTTTTGGAATGACTTTCCTATTTCAAAAATAGATACATCTTTATTATTTCTAGCTTTATTATATTCATATATTTTGTATAAAGCTATTGATACACTATGTCTTAATGTATTTTTATCTTTTGATAGTGGATCTAATAATTTTACTGTTTCGTAATCATCTGCAGTAAACATTTTGGCATCTGTATCTGGTACTAAAATATATGATAATGTTTCATTTAATCCTAGATCTACCATTTTATTTCTAACTTGTCTTAGTACTTTGTCATAGCTTCCCATTTTAGGTAATATATCTGGTAATTTTCCTTTTATATTATTTACTCCATAAATACGTCCTACTTCTTCTATTAAGTCTTCTTTTATTGCTATATCAATTCTTCTTCTAGGTACTGAAACTGTTATTACATCATTTCTAACTGTTGCTTTAAATCCTAGTCTTTCAAATACGTCTAAAATATCTTTTTCAGGAATTTCCATTCCTAATATTTCATTAATATTTTTTGCTGTTATATCTATGACTTTGTCATCTTTTTCTGTTGTATCATATTTTGCTATTTCACCAACTATTTCAGCATTAGCATATTTTTCTAAAAGATGACAAGATCTTTCTATTGCCATATATGTTCTGTTAGAGTCTAATCCTTTTTCGAATCTATTGCTTGCTTCACTTCTTAATATTGCGTTTGATGTTCTTCTTATTTTTACTGAATCAAATATAGCAGCTTCTATAATTATATTTTTTGTTTTATCTGTTATTTCTGTTTCTAATCCACCCATTACCCCAGCTAAACCTATAGCTTTTGTTCCGTCTGAAATAACAATATCTTCTGATTTTAATGTTCTTTCTATGCTATCTAATGTTGTTAATTTTTCTCCTTCTTTTGCCATTCTTACTTCTAGACAATCTTTAAGGCAATCTGCATCGTAAAAATGCAATGGTTGTCCTGTTTCTAGCATTACATAGTTACTTATATCAACTACATTATTTATTGGTCTTATTCCTGATGCTATAAGTCTATTTTTTATGAAAGCTGGACTTTCTTTTATTTCTACATTTTTTACTTTTTTGCTTAAGAATATTGAACAGTTATCAGTATTTACTTTTACTTTGAATTTATCATTTATATCTTCTTTGTTTTCTTTATGTGATATATCAATATCTTTTACTTTTTTATTATATATTGCGCCTACTTCGTATGCCATTCCTAAAATGCTTAATAAATCGCCTCTATTTGCTGTTAAATCAAAATCTATTACACTATCGTCCATCTTCATATATGCGATTGGATCTTCTCCTATAGGAGCATCTTGTGGTAATTCGTGTATCCCTGCTTTATCTTCTTCAGTTAAGAATTTTGATTCTAAACCTAATTCTGCTATAGAACAAATCATTCCATTAGATTCTTCACCTCTGATTACTCCTCTTTTTATTGTTCCACCTGGTAATTCTGCGCCATCTAAAGCTAATATTACTTTTAGTCCTTTTCTTACATTAGGAGCACCACATACTATATTTAATATTTCTTTACCTGTATTTACTTTGCAACAATGTAAATGATCTGAATCTGGATGCTCTTTACACTCAACTACTTCTGCTATTACTAATTTTGTTGCATTTATTAGTTTTCCTGCTTCATCATATTCATTTCCTGCATTTGTCATATCTTCAGCAAGTTTTACAACGTCTATATCTTTATCTAAATCGACATAGTCTTTTAAAAAATTAATACTTAATTTCATTTTCTTCATCCTTTCTATCAAATTGTTTTAAGAATCTTACATCATTTTGGTATAAAAGTCTTATGTCAGTTATCCCATATTTAAACATTGCCAATCTATCTAAACCTACACCGAATGCAAATCCTGAATATTTTTCTGGATCATATCCATTCATTTTCAAAACATTTGGATGAACAATTCCTGATCCTAGTAATTCTATCCATCCTGTTTGTTTACATAGATTACATCCTTTTCCTCCACATTTAAAGCATGTAACATCTACTTCATATGATGGTTCAGTGAAAGGGAAATAACTTGGTCTGAAACGTAGTTCTGTATTTTGTCCTAACATTTTTTTCATAAATACTTCTAATGTTCCTTTTAAATCAGCTAATGAAATGTTTTTATCTACTACTAACCCTTCAACTTGATTAAATTGATGTGAATGTGTTGCATCATCTTCTCTTCTAAAAGTTTTACCTGGAACTATTACTCTTATTGGTGTTTTTTCTTCATTTGCCATCATTGTTCTAGCTTGTACTGCTGATGTTTGTGTTCTTAATAAATAGTCTGGTGTTATATAAAAACTATCTTGCATATCTCTTGCTGGATGTCCTTTTGGTAAGTTTAATCTTTCAAAACAATATTCATCAGTTTCTAATTCTGGTCCTGAAACTACATCATATCCCATTGATACGAATAAATCTTCTACCTCTTCTATTATTCTATTTAATGGGTGTTTGCTTCCTCTTTTTATTTTTTGACTAGGAAGTGTTATATCAATATCTTCGTTTTCTAATTTTTGCGCTAATTCTAATTTTCTCAAAATTTCTTCTTTTTCTTGAATTTTATCTTCCACTTCTTGTTTCGCTGTATTTACAGCAGCTCCCATTATTGGTCTTTCTTCTGCTGAAAGATTTCCCATTTGTCTTAATAAAAGTGTAAGTTCTCCTTTTTTTCCTAAGTATTTCACACGAATGTCATTTAACTCTTTTAAGTCTTTACTTTTTTCTACATTTTCTAATGCTTCTTTTTGAATTTTGCTTATTTGCTCTTTCAAAGTTTTTTCCTCCTTATATATCTTTTTTCTTTATTAAATCAAAAAAGTATTTCAGTCCTAATAGGACGAAATACTTATGTATACGTGGTACCACCTAATTTTATTAATTAAATATTAACCTCTATGAGCTATAACGTTGCAAACGTCTATACTTTTAATATAGAATCTCCAAAGTGAATTTTCGATTTAGAATATATAATAAGCTCGCAGCGTAATCACTTATTTTCTCTTTCTATATTTTGCCTAAATCTACTTTGCTTTTTCGTTGATTTTTTATATGATTATTTATTCTAACATCTTTTATTAGTTTTCGCAATAGTTTTATCTATTTTATATTTGATATTATCCAATTTCCATTTATTTTTGAATATTCTACTTGCATGTTTTTTTCTTCAGAAGTTTTCCCTTCTTTAGTTGTTTTATACCATACATTTAATACTTGTTTTGTTGATGATTCTAATTTTTCTTCTCTTGTTATTGTATATGTTTCTTTTGGTGTTTTAGTTACAGATACATGTGTTACTCCATTTGATGTTTTATAGATGTTTTTAAATTGATTTGCAAAAAAATCTTTTGTGATGTACTTTTGCATTTCTTTTCTTACATCTTCATATATTATGTTAGTTCTTATAAATTGTTCATCTGTTGTTTTATCGAATTTGCTAAATTCTTGATTTGTTGCGAAACTATATTTTTCTAAAAGTGCTTGTGGATCTGAGTATGCTAATGATCTTTCATTTAAATATTGTGTTAAAAGATTAACTGCATCTTCTTCATTAAATTCAGTTATTTTAACTGGTTCTTCTTGTATATTAGTAGATACGTCATTTGTTAATTCTTTAACTTTTTTAAAATATGTATATATTAATGCTGTAAATACTAATAACAATGCCATTGTTATTAGTATTACAGTTTTTAAATTTACTTTTACTTTTTTATTTTCATTTGTATTTTTTTTTGACATTATTCAAGACCTCCATTATCTTCAATAACCACTTCTTCAATTGTTTTTATAATATTTTCTTCTAAATATTGTTCATTTATTTTTCTAGTTTGTCTTTCTTCATTTTCATATGCTTCTAATCTATTTTTTAAATTTGTAAATACATTTTTTTCTATTAATTTAAATGGTTTTATTTTTCCTAAAAAGAATTTTGTTGCTTTTGAAAATATTCTAGGTCCTTTTATTGTATCTTTTTGCAATCCATTTTCTTTTGATTCTATAGCTTTATTTAATTCATCTTCTTTATCACTAATTTTCTTTTTTATTATCTGTTTTATTCTTTTTATTTTTTCATCTATTTTTGCTAATTTATCTTCTAAGTCACATATTTTTTCTCTTATTTCATCATCACTGTTATCTGCTTTTTCTTTTGCTCTTTTTTCTTCTTGAATTAGATAATATATTTTTGATTGTACTTCTAATTGATTAAGTTCTTCTTCATATAATTTTATATATTCAGATATGATTTGGTTATCATGGTATACCGCTAATTCAATTAAGTATTTTTCATATTTCTCCATTAAGTCTTTTAATTCATTTTCAACTTCAGAGTATTTTTCTAAGTTTTCAATCACTTTTTTATTTATTAAGCTTATTCCATATGTTATTGCAGCATTTTCATTGCTAATTTTTCTTAAAATTATTTCCCTACTTTTGTTGTACTGAATGGCAGATGACACTTTTGTTTTATCTTGTAGTATTTTTTTTATGTTGTCTTTTAACTTTATAAACTTTTTCTCTTTATCTTTTTTTATCTTATCCACTAGTATATTGTCCTCTCATTTCAACATTTTCTTAATTTCTTTTTGTTTTTTTAGTGTATCACTTTCCATATTTTTTATTAGTTCTTCTAATTCTTCTGATGTCATGTGGTCTAAGTTAAATACTTTTTTATTAAAAGCAATTGTTCCTAAATTCATTTTGACTCCTCTTTTGTTTTCAATAAATTTTAAGCGGACTTATTTTTATAAAGTCCGCTTACTTTTAAATGTTTACTCTGGCTTGGTTTTCGCCATTTGTTTTTACTCTATATGTTGCAAAATAGTAAGGCGAATCTTCTACTTTGTCAGTATAGTAAATCCAATCTCCTGCTATACAAATAGAAGTATTAACACTTGATGATAAATCTACAATTTTCTCATTTTTCTTACCATTTGTTTTTATTTTATATATTGCTTGTTCTGTTTGATTTCCATTTTCATCAACTTCATTTACAGCATAATATATTGTTTTTTCGTAAATGTTGAAAGTAGATATTGCCTTTGATATTACTTCTACATCTTTATGGTTATCTTTTGTACTTAAATCTAATTTCATTAAGTGTTTATTTGCAGCACTTATATAATATAACTCATTATCAACCACTTGGAACATATCTATTCCTGATTCGATTTTTTCTTTACTAGATCCATCTTTTTTCATTTTTCCAAATTCATCATCTTCAGATGTATAGTAGATATATTTTCCTGATATTTGGAATCTCTTAATTGTTTCTTCAGATATTTGTTGTCTTTTTTCTCCATTTGTTTTTACTTTTTCTAATTTCTTATCTGAATTTAAGTAATATACCCATCCATCACTTACATTTAATGAAGCATTTTCGATAGATATAGTTTCTATGTTATCTACTAAAACTTCTCTTTTTTCTCCGTTTGGCTTCATTTTTACAATTCTTCTTTGATATTCTCCACTGCCATTGTCATTAACATTCATAGATAGGAAATATAAATATCCTTTATAATAATTTATTGATTTTATCCATTCGCTTTCTTCAATTATTTTTGTTTTATTATCTTCTGTAACTTCATATAATGCACTTTTACTTTCTTTTTCATCTTTTATTCCTGAATTACTTAGATATACTTTATTTCCTTTAGCTACTGCAAATCCTTTATTGTTAAGATTTCCTGCAACTTTTCCTGCACTTCCTACTAACCCAGCAAATGTTATTGATGTAATTATTGTTATTGCTATTAAAAGTATTAATATAACTGAAACTACAACTATTAGTCTCTTTTGGCTATCTTCTAATACTTTAAATCTTTCAGAAACCTTTTTAAAGACATTACCTTTTTTTCCTTCCATCTAAATACCTCTCTTTTCTTTTGCATATTTTTATTATATCTATAATAAGTTTATCATGTCAACTTATTGATTATAATTACTTTAAGTACATTACTACTCTAAAGCCAATCGCTAAATTTGCATTGTCTTCTGACTGACCTCTAGATGATATTGGATATACATGTCCTTCATTCCAGAATCCTCCGCCTCTTCCCATATGATATTTTTCATGTTCTCCACATTCTTCTGTAGTGTATTCCCATGCATTTCCTGCCATATCGTAAATATTGTTAGTTTTCCATTTTTCATTGCTTCCTGTTGCAACTATTTTCTTTTGATTATCTACATTATTTTGATAATTTCCTATTTCTGTTGAATCGTCTATATTTATTCCACAATTTCTTAACCATGTGCAAATTGTGTCCCATGCATAGCTATTTACTAAATCTGTCTGGAAAAAATCATTTTCTTTATACATATTTAATGATAAGTCTCTAGCTTTTTCCCATGTAACACCTGTCCAAACTAGTTCATCTTTTTTAGAAACTAGTTTATCTTCTTCACCTTTTCCTGCTTCAAATCTAGCTATATAAAATCCTCCATAATTTCTTATAGAATCATCAAATTCTTCATTATATGCATTTATATCTCTAATATTTTCTTCTTCTAAAGTTGATTCTGAATTTCCTCCTTCACCATTATGTAAAAATAATTGTCTTTGGTAATTATTTATATTTCCTACTGGAATCCATACAAATTCGTTTCCGTCTTCATCAGCTATTACTGCTCCTTCTGCTGATGAACCTTCTATGTATTCAAAAGTAGGCGGAACTGGTATTTTTCCACCATCTTCTGTTTCTATTTCTTCAATTTCTCCTGTTATTTTATCAGGATCTTCGGTTGTATTTTCAACTTTATTTTCTATTTTATTTTCTACTGTATTTTCTTCAGGGTCTTCATTTACTTCATTTTTATTTTCCACTTGTGCTACATTCGAAAAGTTCATTACTTTTTTCGAATTTGTGTTTTCTAATACAATTATTGCTATCAATATGATAAGCACTAGTGCTATAAGAATACCTAATATGGTAACTATCATTTTTTGGTTCATATTCATATTCATGCTTATGATTCCTTTCAAACTATATAGTCTTGAGATTTTATCTTATTATTTACCTCTCTTAAAATTATTATTAGTATAACATATAAGATTTTTTTTTTGAATAGCTATTTGTAAAATTTAAAAATATTGTAATTTTATTTTTGATGATTTATAAAAGAAATTTATTTTATCCATCAAAGCAAAAAAGAGATGAATTAAAATTCATCTCTTTTTGGTGCAGGTGATCGGAGTCGAACCGATACGGGATTTAGGTCCCGCAGGATTTTAAGTCCTGTGCGTCTGCCAGTTCCGCCACACCTGCATATCTCACTGACAAGTGATATTATACAACTAGAAAATATTGTTTGTCAATACCTTTTATAAAATAAAATTTCAATATTGAATAGGTGAGCAAATAAGAGTATAATAATCCAAATAAGTAAGGAGAACTCAAAATGAAATTAAATGTTGTATTAGTAGAACCAGAAATACCACAAAACACAGGTAATATTGCTAGAACCTGTGCAGCAATAGGTGCAAAGCTACACTTAGTATATCCACTTGGATTTAATATAAGCGAAAAACAAGTAAAAAGAGCTGGTTTAGATTATTGGGACAAATTAGATATTGAAGAACATACATCTTTTAAGGATTTTTTAGAAAAATATAAGCCAGAAGAAAATAATATGTATTTTGTAACAACTAAAGGTCAACATGTCTATTCGGAAATAGAATATTCTAAACTTGCTGAAGTATTTGTTCTTTTTGGAAAAGAAACAAAAGGATTGCCTGAAGATACGTTAAAAAAATATTTAGAAAAAACTATAAGAATACCAATGAGAGAAACAATTAGATCATTAAATTTATCAAACTCAGTAGCAATTGTGACATATGAAATATTCAAACAAAATGAATTCGGAGGATTAGAAAAAATATCAAAATATTTTCAGTAAATATTTGTAAAAAACTAATAACTGATTGAATAACTGAGTAAAATAATGTTATAATATAAAGGTATATGGGGATGTAATGGTCTCGACAGCTTTTCAGAAGTATAAAAAGCGAGTAGTGGAAGTACCTGGCCACTTAAAAAGGTACAAATTAAAAATAAACGCTGATAATAACGAATTAGCATTTGCTGCCTAATTGCAGCAACGTCTTACTTTTGCAACCTACGGCTTAAGATAAGGCGCCGGTTAGTAGGAAACGAATCTATTGTTTTCTTTGGCAATAGAGGGACTCTAAAAGATATATTATAAAATCGTTTGTTTGTTAATGATTTTATAATGAAAAATAATAACAAACTGCACTCGGAGAAGTTTATATGGAAGAAATTCTGGACAGGAGTTCGACTCTCCTCATCTCCACCAAAAAAAGACAGCCACCACAGGAAGTCCTGTGGTGGCTGAAACATGTGTATACAAAATGATATGAGATTTTATTTTTCTAAGGATAGCGCCTGAGACTTGCTAAGCCAATGACCATAAAAAACATGGTCATAAACCTCAATCGCAATAGGAACACGATCAATATGACGATTCCACAATTGCTGTTCGTCTAAACCATTTGGAGCATAGTGATAAAAAGTATACTTAGAATATTGCTCCACATTATCAAGTTCAACATCATAATTTTCTAAAAAGATTTGTGTAGATGCCTGTAAGAGTAAGTGCGATACCTGGCTTCCTTGAAGGGCGATTTTTGTTGCTTCAATGGCAGATTCATTTGGAGTAATTACTTCTGTTCCCTGAGCAGTATAAACATGAATTCCACCATTTCCATCAGTTACCGTACAATAGCCCTTGTTAAGAATTGCCGCAATATCATTACCATATACACCTGAAGCCAATCGATCTCGAACATCTTCTGCAACTAAAACTTGACCTATAAAAGGCTGATTTGCAGACTCCCTATGAACAATTCGTGCAATAACCATGCTAAGTTCATCAGATGTTTGATAAGCATACTCTGAATTGAAAATTTCTGATAAATTTACAGCTACATCACCATCAGAGATTAAATATTCGCTGAACTTTGGAATCCAATAAAGATCTGATGTAGAATCCATATGTAAATAAACCGTAGATGGAACACCTAAGATATTTTGCACTTGCTCAGATTCGCTTTCAAGATCTTTTTCTGGATTGCATGTGATTTCTTGCTTTTGCTTGGATATATCGATTTGTACATAATCGCTGGTTACATGGAGCTTGTTCAATCCATCAATGTCAAATTTATGGATTTTTGTATTTCCATGAATTGTGATAATTTCTTGAACGTCTGGTAAATCTATGAGATTTTGTGCTAAGAATATTTCTGAACCAGTTGTTGCATTGGGTTTTCGTTCTACTTTCATTGAAGCTCTAACGGAATTACTTAGAACAGCAAACATCGTAAAAAAGGCAAGTATCATTACGACACTAATATGAATGCTCTTCAAAGTTGGTTTTCTTTCTATTCTTGGAGCTAAAGTAGTTGAATAACCTTTGCATAGTGCTTTGATTAGCTGTATTAAACAGCACCTCCGTTTGTTGTGACTTGTTTGTGGTTTCGATTTGTCTAACATGTTTCTTTTCTCCTTTTCGTAATTATGAATTAGGACTCTGTTTTTGACACCCCTTTCTATACAAACAGAGATAATTATAGCATATTTTTATACCAGCTGACAAGATGTAATTTTAAATACTATAGCAACTTAATTTAATTTTCATTCCTTGCTTCAAATATTTCATTAATTTGTTTTGATATTCTTCCTAATTCTATGTTTTTTTCTTCTTCATTTTTGTTTTTTAAATCTATGATTTTGTTGTCTTTTATTTTTTTCATCGTTCGCCTCCTGAAATAGCATTTGCTGCTTTTAGATTACTTTGTCTATCCATCACATCTTCTCTTCTTAATCCATAAGTACTTTCTAAGTTTGTAATTGAATTAATTTGAGGTACTGCTCTTGTTTTGTCTTCTTCTCGTCTTTTTTCTTCAGCATATCTTTTAAGAAAATCAATCTTTTCCTTTGGTGCATGTTCTTGTATATTTTCGTTTCCATATCTACTACTATAATGTTCAACTTTTTTTACAAATCTTGATACTTCTGCGCTGCTTTCTTCGCCTTTTATTTTGTCTGACATTTCTTTAATTTTATTTTTTTCACTTTCTTTAACTTTTTCTCTGTCTACTATTATTATTGGTACTCCAAATTCACTCGCAGCTTTTTTGGTTTTTATCCAAACAGGATCATTTTCTATATCTTCTAATTCGAAATGGCTTCTTTCTTTTACATATACTATATAATCTGGTTGCATTTTTGTTATATTTCCATTTTCATCGTGATTTAAAGTATTTATTACTACTTCATTATAATTATTGTCTGTTTCTGTTTCTAATGTTTCTGGAAGAGTATACTTTCCTTTAAAACTTTGATTTATGCTGTCTCCTGTATAAAAAGGTGTATGAGCATCTTTTTGATATATTGCATCAAAAGAATAATCTTCACATCCTTGTCCAAATCCTAATATAATTTCAGTATCATTTTCTCTTTTTAAAAGATTTTCATCAGTCATATATGATGCACAAGTATAATATCTTAAAACTTTATTATTTCTGTCTCCAGCTTTAGTTAGGCTATTCCATACATCTTGCGAATTTTCTTCACTACTTCCTACTCTTTTTACAATCATTGAAAAATCTGTGTTTGCATCAAAAACTTCAATTTCATTGCCATTATATGCTGTATTTCCTATTTTATCTTCTTGGCTTGGCGAATATAATTTTTCTTTATATCTTTTTTCATACATTTCTTTACTTTGTTCTATTAAAAATGTACTTGTTGATAAGTCAGTTTCAACTATATAATCTAGTTCTGCAACCTTTTGTAATGTTTCTATATCATTACTTTCAAATATATTTTTTACTGCTTTAATTTGTTCTATTATACTTTCTTCATTTTTATCTTTAGCTGTTACTTTTTCAATATCTGTAGCAAACTCTGAAACTATGCATTCTGCTTCGTTTAAATCCATATTATAGTATTTTTCTAATAAAGCTAATTTAACTCTATCTATTTCAGAAAGTTGCTTAAATTTTGATAGATATTTACTAACATCTTCTGTCATTTGTTCATCATCTAGTTTCGGATTATATAAAACTGTATTGCATACAACCTCTTTTATTTCTGAAAAATGTTCTAACTCTTTTTTACTTGTTATATTAAAAACATTATTCGAATTATTTAATTCTAATTCTTTCCTCTTTTTTTCATCCATTTCTATTCTAGATAGTTGTTCATGAAAAAATCTCTTATGAGACCATCTCTTTGAAAATAAAAATGTTAATGTTTCTATATCTTCTTGAGTTATTTTATTTCCAGCTTGTGCTTGTTCGTATAAATCATCAATTAATTCATCATAATATCCGTCAGATAAGTTATTTAAAATATTTTCTTCAAATCTGTTCCATCTGTTTGTTTTTGAATTTACGACTTGTGTCATTCTATTGTATAGATTTAATTTATATGGTGATAGTTCTATAATTTGTTTCTGTACTTGTTCATTTTTTGCAATTATTTGCATTTTATAATCTGGTATAGTCTCATATTTTTCATCTAGCATTTTAAAATCTAAAGTTTCTAAAACAGTATCATCTTTATTGTACAACTTACTAATTCTTAGTAAACTGCCTTGTAATTTATCATTTTGACTAAAAAACTGTTGTAACTCTTCTTTACTAAAAAATTTGTTAAAAAATTTTTCTAAATTATTTGGTCCAATGTTATCAAATACGTTTTGCATTAATTCTGGATTTTCTTTTATTACTTTCATGCACTCTTCTGATTCAATAATACTTTCTAATATATTATCGTTTGGTATTTCTTTTTGTTTTAATAATTTTATATATTTTCTTATAAATTCTTTATTTTTTATTAATTCTGCACTTAATATATTTTTAGTTCTTAAAGTTTCTTTAATATCATTTGAAAAATTATTTAATAAATCTTGATAATAATTTTCTGCTAATTGAGGAATATTTTTTAAATGATTTGGTGAATTATCTGATAACTTATATCCTTTTTGTATTGCTAAATGTGTTATTTGATTAGCCAATTCTACATCTTCAAATATACTTTCATCTAGAGCTTCTATAGCTGATCTTACTTTATAATTCTCTCTTCCTTGATTTATATAATTTTCTTGTAAATCTTTTTCTCTTCCTATATATTCTAATACTAATTTTTTAGCTTCTTCTCCTAATAAAATTTTGTTACTTTTTGAACTTATTTGATATCCTCTTTTCAACGCTGTATCTATTATTTCGTTTTCAGGTATTTTTTCATTTGATAATTCTTCTAACAATATATAGTCAGGTACTTCATCTAAGTAATAACAATTTTTTCTTATTGTATTTAATATTAATTTTTTATTTTGTTTTAAAAAATCCGGCGATTTTTCGGATAATGTATAGTTTCTATTTATTTTTGATTTTATAAATTCGACTGCATCATTTATTCGTTTTCTTATTCCATTTTTTTGTGGCATTGGAGTTTTATCTTCCATCTTTTGTACCCCATTTTTATTATTTATTATCTTTATAATTATTTACATTATATTTTGTTATTAGTTTTTGTTTATGTTCATCTTCTGACCAATATTTTATATTAATTAGTGCTAATAATGTTTTTGTATTTTCATTTAAATTTTGACTACTAAGAGCGTACTTTGGATTTATGTGTTCAACATATTCTTTTGATGCGTTTTCTTCAAAATATTCAATTAGCTGTCTTGGTATTTTATTAGTAATAGATGTATCCATGTACTTCAGAATTTCTAATGTTTCTGAATATGATTCTCTTATATTTTTTCTCATTCCGCATCACTCCCTTTTTTGTAGTATTTAGATATTACATCAATTTGTTTATTTATATCTTGCATTTTTACATTTTTCGTAGCATCTTCTATTTCTTTTATACTAATCATATAGTCTAATTCTTCATGCTCTTCGTAAAATTCTTCTTCAATTTCTTTTAATTCTTCTAATTGTTTTTTTACTTTTTGTATATTATTTTCTTTCATTTTTCTTCCCTCAAAATTATTCTATATAAATATTATATCAATATTTTAGTCTTTATCAAGATAATTTTAAAAAACTCCAGGGGAACTGGAGTTTTTATTGGATAGAAACTAATAAAAGAGCACGACGAACGTACTCTTTATATTTATTATTCTTCTGCTGACTCTGTTTCTGGAGCTTCATAAGCTTCTAAAATAGCTTTTTGAATTTTCTCTCTAGTTTCAGCATTAATTGGATGAGCTATATCTTTGAACTCTCCACTATTAGGGATTTTTCTGCTAGGCATAGCAATAAATAATCCATTTTGTGATTCGATAACTTTAATATCATGAACTGCGAATTCATTATCGAATGTTACAGAAGCAACAGCTTTCATTCTGTTTTCTGAATTTACTTTTCTTAAACGTACATCTGTTATTTGCATTTGTGCACCGCCTTCCAATGTTTTAAAAATTATACATATAAAGTCTTATAACTTTTCTATATGTACATTTATTATATTCGCCAAAAAAACTTTTTTTCCTTCTATTTTTTACACCTTTTTTAAATTATTTTTTCCTTATTCTTCTAAAATCCTTTTTTTTGGTTGAAATTTATTGAAAAAAAGTGTATAATTCAGGTGTTAGATAAAAAGTTACTACATATATTTATAAGGGAAGTGTTTATATGAAATTGATGTTAGATAGTTTAGATAATTTTAATCATATCCATTTAATTGGTATTGGCGGTGTTAGCATGAGTGCTATTGCTGAAACTTTAAATAAATGGGGCTATAGAGTTACTGGTTCAGATGCTACTAGAAGTCCATATACTGATAGACTTGTAGATGCTGGAATTAAAGTAACTATTGGTCATGACCTTTCTAACTCAAAAGCTGCTGATTTAATTATTTTTTCTGCTGCTATTAAAGATACTGACCCCGAAATGGTACTTGCTAAACAGTTTAATATTCCTACTGTTACTCGTGGCGAGTTTGTTGGATATTTAACTAGACGTTATGAAGAAAGTATTTGTGTTTCTGGTACTCATGGTAAAACTACTACTACTTCAATGATTTCATTATGTTTTTTAGAAGCTCGCTTAGATCCTACAATTCAAGTTGGCGCTACTTTAAAACAAATTAATGGTAATTGTACTGTCGGTGATAGTGATTATTTTATACTAGAAGCTTGCGAATATATGGAAAACTTTTTACGTTTTTCACCTAAAACAGAAATTGTTTTAAATATAGATAATGATCATTTAGATTATTTTAAAACTTTTGATAATATCAAAAAAGCTTTCGTTAAATATGCAGAACTTTTACCTCAAAATGGTGCTTTAATTACTAATGCTGATGATTCTGCTTGTTTAGAACTTAAAGATCATGTTGCAGGTAAATTTATTACTTATGGTATAGAAAATACTTCTGCTGATTATGTTGCTAAAAACATTAAGCATAATGCTCTTGGTTATTCAGAATTTGATGTATTTTGTGATAGCAAATTTTATATGCATGTTAGACTTTCTGTTGCAGGAAAACATAATGTTGCTAATGCTTTAGCTTGTATAGCTCTTTGCTCATATTATGAAATTGATAAAAACACAATTTATTCTGCACTTTTAAAATTTACTGGTGCTAACCGTAGATTAGAATATATTGGTTCTTATCACAATGTTTCTGTTTATGATGATTATGGACATCACCCTACTGAGATTACAGCTGTTTGCAAGGCTATTGCTGATAAGGATTTTAGAGAGTCTTGGGTTATATTCCAGCCTCATACTTATAGTAGAACAAAAAATTTATTAGATGAATTTGCTCGTTCTCTTTTAGGTTTTGATAACATTATTGTTACTGATATATATGCTGCTCGTGAGCAGAATAATGAAAATATCTCTTCTGTTGATTTAGTTAAAAAGATTAAAGAATATGGAAAAGATGCTTTATATATTAAAAAATTTGAAAATATAGTTTCACATATTAGAACTAATGCTAAAGCAAATGATTTGGTTTTAACTTTAGGTGCTGGTACTATTACTCAAGTTGGCCCCGAAATTATTAAACCTTAAGTATAAATTAATATGAATGTTTAAAAAGTGTCAATATTTTCAATTGACACTTTTTTGTTGTTTAATTATTTTGAATAGTTGCTATTTTACAATAATGATATTTATTTTATCATTTCTTTTATCATTATATCTGAGAATACTCCATATCCTACACTCGGATCTGATACTAATACGTTTGTTAATACTCCAATTATTTTATCATTTTGAATTATTGGTGATCCACTCATTCCACAGATTATTCCTCCTGTTTTATCTAGTAGTCTTTCGTCTGTTATTTTTAGTTTCATACTTTTGTTATCAGAGTTGTTTTCTTGATATATGTCTGTTATTTCAATTTCAAATTCTTCTAATTTATTATTTTCTAGTGTAGAAATTATTGTTGCTTTACCTTCTTGTATATCACTTCTTAGTGCAATTTCTATTCCATCTTTATATTTTTCTAAAGTCTTTGGTGTTTCTACTAAACTTCCAAATATTCCAAAGTTGGTATTTTGGTTTACATGTCCGATAGATGATTCTTTTGATATACTTCCTTTTATTTCTCCTGGAAAACCTTTTTGTCCTTTAGTTATTGTTATTATTCTAGAGTTTACCATTTCCCCTTTTTCTATGTTTAATAACTCTCCTGTATCTGAATCTGATATTCCATGACCTAGTGCTGCAAACTTTTTGCTAGTAGGATCATAAAAAGACATTGTTCCCACTCCGCTTGCACTATCTCTAACCCATAGTCCTATTTTATATTCATGTTCTGATATTTTTATTGGTGTTATATTTCCTGTTTTTATTTCTCCATTACTTGCGTATTTTATTTCTAACGTTCTTCCTTTAGATTCGTTTATTATTTTTTGAAGAGTTTTACTTGTATCTATTTCTTTTTTATCTATTTCTAATATTGTGTCCCCTTCTTTTATATCTAAGTGTTCATATGGCTTTTTGGCTTGTCCATCGTTTGTTATTATTTCTGTGCTTCCTATTACTAGTACTCCATTTGTATATAGTTTTAATCCTATTAGATTACCTGTTGGTATTACTTTTACTTTTGGATATACTGTTACCGAAACTTCTTTTACTTTTATATTTCCTAATAGTTTTACATCTACTTTTTTGTTTTCTGTTACTTGATTTTTCCATACTTCTTTTGAGTCTGATGTATATGATAAATTTAATCCATATAATTTCTTTATTTTTATTTCTTCGCCTTCAAGTAATACTATTTTTTTTGGTATTTGACTTATGTTGCTTATATATAAAAGCATTATTGTTAATACTAAAATTATAAAAAAGTATTTTTTTCTCATTTTTGTACCTCTTTATAATTTTTTGTTTTTTAACTTAATTTTATACTGGTAATTTTAATTTGATTTTTTAAATTTGAATTTAAAAAGAAAAAAACAAACTTTAAAATAAAGTTTGTTTTTGTTTTACTATCTATTTACATATGCATTATTTTTGTATAAATTGTTTCTGATTTTAGCTAGGTATGTGTATATAGCTGTTTTTCGTTTTATTAATTCTTCTGTAGAACATGCTATGTTTGATGGCACAGTTGCTGTTTTTCCATCTTTTTCATATATCCAATTTCCACTACTCATCTCTATTATTAACTCATTATCTGTAGTTGTAGCTATTCTTCTAATATCTCCTTCATACCAACGTACTATTGGTTCATAGCTTTTCGATACTATGCAGTCATAGCAACCTGGATTTTTATGATCATATATATATATTACTTGTGATCCATTAGGTAATTTAGTTAAGTCCTTGTTTATTGGAAATGTATCATTGCTATTTTCTATTGGCACATCATATGAATAAGATGTAGTTTGATCTCTTGGTATTTCTTCTCCTAATGTTAGTTTTCCTTCTGATGTTCTGTCTACTTTGTAATAAGTTGTTGAGGAATCATCATAGAAGCATACTATTTTTGCGGTTGGATCTGTTGATTCAACTTTACTAGCAATCTTTTTAGCATCATATTTAAACTCAGAACTTTGATCTGCATAATATTTACCATTAGTATCACTTGTTTTTAATTTTGGACAATCGTACATATGGTAATCTGTATTTGAATCATTTCTGTAATAACCATTGTTTGAATCGTCTACAAAATACATACTTTCAATATTTACTGCTGTATTATTATTATTACTTTTTACTACAGAATAACTATTAAATCTTTTGGTACCACATGGAATTCCTTGCATGAATGAAACCATACAAATATTATTTAATACACTCTCCCAGTCTTCTGCTTTTAGTATTGGTAATCTATATGCAATTCCTTGATCAAAATCATCTTGACTTCCAAAATATGTATCGTTAAAAGTAGAAATTGCAGCGTTTAAATTGTATTGTATAGAATTTTTTACTACGCCTCTTTTATGTAGTGAATAATCAGATTTTTCTGATTCAGGATCATTCGTATTACTTATGTCAAAAGGCTTTGTGCTATCTTCTTTAAATTCAACATATGCTAATTTAGTTTCTTCAGTCATTGAGTCCATATTTAAATACTGTTGCTGAACACTACTTGCTTCAACATCTTTAAAGTTATTTTGTATCCATTTAGAAAAAAACCAAGCTTTTATATAATATTCTTTTGCTTCATAATCTTCTATTGGTATACCTTTATAATAAACTGCTAACTTAGTTTTTTCTGTTTTATCTACTGTAATATTTGTATCTTCTATAAGTGCTTGATCTTTTAATTGATTTATTTTTAGTGAATCACTTATAATTTCGTCTCCTGTTTTTGTTCTCCTAGATACTCTTTTGGTTGTACCTGAACTATCTTTTGATGATACTAAATTTGGGTAATATCCATCCCCATATTGTTGATCTTTTTTGTATTCATAATAGTTTATATATTTGTATGCATCATCTGAATTTACATCAAAAGTTATGTATCTAACATTATTATGTGTATTTTCATTTAGATTCTTATTAACATCATTAACTGCTTCGTAAAATGTTTTTCCATTTTGAGTATTTGGTTCAGGATTACTTACAGCATTTGGTGAATTATTATTATCTTTTTTAGTAATAGCTTCTAAATATAAATCTCCTGATATTGTAATCTGGCTTGGATCTATCAAATATCCCGATTTTGAAAAGTTCTCATCTCCAATACTACTATCTGATTTTACATTAACACTTTTTCCGTATATTGTTAAATAATTATCTAATGTATAACTTGCCACAAAGTCAAAATTGCTTTCTTTATATTGTGCACTATAGTAGATGAATGGTTTTACCATATAGTTATAAACCGTTTTAGGTACGTCTGGATCTGTTGTATCTTTTAAATCCGATTCTATAGTATAAGGGTTATCAATATTGCTTCCAACTGTATTACTTAATTCATTATATAGAGTATTTTCTACTCTTTCTGTATCTTCTGGTGAATCTTTTCTTGTGTATACAACATCTCTATCTTTTGATAATACAGTTACACCGTCATTTTTATTGTATGCAACTTGTGGCGTTTTAGTTGGACTATAAATATAATACCCGTCATATGTTGTAAACAATATTGCGGGTATATAATTTTGTATTTTTTGTTTTGATGCACTAGACATTCCCATATTAGTTGTTAATGTTGTAAAAAAAGTATTAACTGATGCTTCTACATAATTTTGAATTGACTCTCCTCTAACCTTTTGTGTGTTTAATGAGTTTATTTGGTATGCTGCCACTGCATCATATGTAGAGTCATTTAATTTAGTTTGATATGTAGTTTGTAAAACCATAGTATCTGTCTTACTTTGAATATAATAAGACAATACTAAAGATAGTGGTAGTACTATTAATACAAACACTATTGCAAAATTTTGATATTTCATAGATCAAGCCTTTCTGTTAATCTAAGTTTGAACCATTATTTTGAACAACTCCTGCATGTGAACCAGAAATTTGATATGTTCCTTTTCCAGTTATTGAATAAAATGCATTTCTTAGAGATTGTGCTATTGTTGTATCTGTATTCACAGATGTAACAGAAACAATATCTCCCTCTTTTAATGGATATTTTCCTTGGGCTCCATATACTTTGTCTTCTATAGTCTCTGTATATACTGAATAATATACATTCTCTCCTATTACTGAGCTTGTTGTCCAACTTGTTTTTTTACCAACATTTTCATCTTGAACTTTTACTTCAATACTAGTATTAAAAGCATGTCCCAAACTTGCTATTTCTTGTTTATATGCTGTTAAATCAGCTTGTTTTATTGAACCAACATTACGAACTTTATCAACAAAATCAACAGTATCTTGTTGAAGAGCTTGTTGACAAACATCATCGTTTCTGTCAGCTATTGTCATTAGTGGAAAAACAAACATTAATATTGCTGCTATAAATATTGCTATAATGGTTACTAATGTATCGTTCATTTTTTTCCTCCTATATTTTAATTTTTATGTTTTACTTTGTATGTTATTATTACTTTGGTTGTTGCTGGAGTAGTTACTATTTCTTCTCCATATTCATCTATTGATACTTTTCCGCCTGTACGATATTTTAGATATGTTTCTTCGAACTCATATTCTGATGGATTTGAATATTGCATTAAATTATTGCTTCCATAATTAACTTCATCGAAATACTTCATTGGTTTTCCATATATGTATGCATTTATTCTGTCTAGTATATATGTTGAACCTTGATTTGACCATGGTGCTCCATACATATATGCCGCTCTATTTGGATTATTATATTTAGCATTTAGCTTATCATAATATGCTTTGTTCTCATCATTTGAATTTTCTAATTGAAATGGTGCCAGATTTTCTATCGACATATCAAATACTTGTAGTTCATAGTTTGGATTACTACTATCTTTTGATCCATCTACTATTCTTACCTGAATGTTTTCATCTGATTGTCCGTATCTATAGATGGTAGGTATTACTGTTTCAATACCTACCTTCCTAGTTACGTTATATCCTAACGGTTCTACTTTAGGTAAGTAATCACTTAAGCTAAAACTATTTATTACTTTGTCAGTAGTTTGCCTTGCTTGTGAAAAAAGTATCATTGTTATAGAAAAAGCTACTATAAATATTAAAGCTGCTGCTGCCATTTTTAAGGCATCTGTAACATTTTCCATACCTTACTCCTTTTAGTGGTGTTATATCATATCAATCTATGGAGTAGTACTTGGACTTGGACTTGCAGTTGCTCCTGACTCTGTTATTTGTACTGTATGTATTACACCTTCTGATTCAGTTGTAGTTACTTCATATCTTTTTGAAGAATTAATCTTTGATTTTAATTTAGTCATACTTTGAGTTGCTTCTGATACATTTGCTTCGCTATTATCTCCATCTCCAGTATAATAATTACAAGTTTCACAATTTGAAGCTAAAGTGCTTGGAACTGCTTTTGCATTTTTCAATGTAGCATTTACGCTAATAAACTTTCCTGTTTGTGTAGCATTTTCTTGATTCATGCTTATTATTGTTTCAATCATTGAAATAACTTCTGATCCCTTTATGGTATCTCCTACATAAGGTTTTACTTTTGCATTATATATATCTTTTTCCTGTTGTGACATTTGTGATGCTGCTGATTTAATTGTAGCATTAGCTGAGTTGTAAATATACATACCTATAGCTATAAGTAATATACAAATTAAAATTGCTCCTGCAATTAATAGAGCTTTTGATGCATTCTCCATCTTTTTATTCCTCCTCTTTTTTTCATTTGATTATTTTTTATTAAAATACCTTGTTAGGTAATATTAAAAACTATTTTTGTGTAAACGTAATTGATTTTACTTGTCCACTTTTTTTATGATATTGTATATTTGTTATTGTAAAAGTCAAATCACTAAAAGCATATTCTACTTTTTCTATTCCAGCTTTTTCATTTAATATTAATTCTTCCATAGGAATTTTAAGATTTTCATCTTCTGATGATTTTGTTTCTAAATATATCTTTAGTGAATTCGTTTCATTTTCTATAAATATTTTTTTATTGTCTTGTTGAATTTTATTTGTTTTATTTAACTGTATTGCTTTATTCATTATACTTACAATTGTATTAATTTTAATATCGCTATTTTGATATAATAAAAATTCTTTATTAATTTTTTGTATTTCATTTTGTTTTCTTGAATATTCTACATATTTTGCAAATACACATGAAATTATAACTAGTGTTGATATACAAATTAATATAAATGTTTTCTTCATTAATATCCCTTTCATTATATTATATAAGTTATTTTTTTGCAATATATTAGAATTTTATTTTTTCCATTCTCTTTCATTTTGTGTTATATTTGATAGTGTATTGTTTATCGTCTTTATAGTTTCTTTACTATGATTTATAGTGCTTTTTTTATTAGTAACTGCATCCTGTTGCAATTTATTATTATATTTTGAAGGATAAAATTTTACTGTTTTAACTTTTCCGACTTGGTCATATTCTGCTATTTCTATTTCATATGTAATAATATTGTCTTGATCTGGGTGACTTTGTGATACATAGTATCCATTTTTTATAAATTCTTGGTAAGTTTCATCTGCTAAATTTTCAAATCTTGTACAAATTACATCTCCTGCTGCATTTGAATCATAATCTAATTTGCATATTTGAATATGAATAAATTCATTTCCCTCTGGCTCAAGAATTGGATTTATATCCATTTTTAGTGCTTTTTTTCTATTATAATTCCATGCAAAATTAGCAGTAGTAACAATATCATGAATTGTAGCAAATTGTGTTTCTATATCATCGTCCCCTCTTGTTGCTCCCACATATTTGGTAAAATGACTATTAAATTCTGCAATTTCAGATGCACTTTCCTGAGAATGATAACTTTTTGATACTCCTGATGCTGCCGAAAACATTCTTGCTGCTACTGATATTATTAATATTCCTAATAGAATTCCAGTAGCTAAAAGTAGCGCTTTTGATGCATTCTCCATTTTCTATCCTTTCCTTAATGAGTTTCTTTTTCTCTAAAATACATTTCCTTTATTCTTCCTGTTTGTGAATACTCTACTTTATAACATTCGAAAATAGCTTTTTTCAGATCTGAGAATCCTTGTGTATCCTTAATTTTTTCTATTGTAAATGTCGTATTTGCTTTAATTTCACTATAATATCCTGTGTGCGTTTCATAAGATTTTTCTGTTTTGTTTCCATCTATTACGATTTTTTTTATATTTTCCACTATACGCATTTCATCTGCTTTTGTTGGATCTGCTTTTAAACTATATCCTCCTTCAGAAACTTTATATCCTGCTCTAAATATTCGTATAGTACTTATGGTTTTAGGATTGGCCTCACCAGAGTATTTACTTACAAATTTTGGTGTCTTTATTTGTGTATTTGTTTCTGGATCAGTATAATATTCTGTTTCAGTTGTTTTCGCATTAATATCAGTATTTAGTATAAATCTAATATTTATTGAATTGTCAGTATCTGGATCATAATATCCATCATATTTTATACTACTTGATTTATAAGTTGTTGATGCATTTGCTGTCTGATTTGTTGCATATGCTAAAGCTAATACTGAAATCAAATCTGTTCCATACATAGATGTTTTATTAAATGCTTCAAATTTCTTATTAAATTCTATTGTTTGCTGTAATAACTCATCATTGTCTCTAGCAGTTTCTGCATTTTCCATTTGATTGAACACGAATACAAATAAGCTTATTAATAATAACCCTATTAATAATTCACCTGCAATTTTAATGGCATTAGCTGCATTCTCCATATTTTACTCCTTATTACATTTGTGAACTCATATTAGCAAAAGCCTCTGTCATACTTAGTAAACCAATTACGCATAATGGTGCAATTAGGTATCCGCAGAATAGTGCTACCATTGGTGCAAAACCAACTACTTTTCCTATCATTGATTTTCTAGAAATTAATCTTTCATTTGAATCTTTACGTTTTTCTTGATAGTAAGCTCTTTCTGTATCTAGCTCGTCAAAAGCTTCTCTAATTGGTATTTTTTCAACAGCTGATTGTAAACTTTCTACTATACGTATTAATTGTGGAAAAGATACATCGTTTTTTAATTCTTCTAACGCTTCCCATGGACCACTTTCAAAGTTGTTAACACATTTTGAAATTGGTTCTCTATATATATTAGAATATCTTTCTAACCACTCTAATATCATTTCAACATTTACCCTCTCTATTTTCATAAGCATAAGGATAATTGTTTGGAATTGCATTACTTCATTTTCCATTTCCATTTGTCTCATTATTTTTTGGAACATTAATAACCAAACTGGTCCATAATATGCTATTGCCCCAACGCCAAATGAAATTAATACTTCAAATGCTTTCATGTATTCGTTTTGAAGAGTTTTCAGGTCATCATACATCCATGACGCTGCTTCGGCTAGTTCTTCTTCTGTAGCAGTTTTGTAAAATTCGTCTCTTTGTAAATCTTTTAAAATAACGTCTTGAGTAACACCTTTATCTGATTTATATTTTCTTACATATTTATTATGAATTTCTAGCTCAGCCATTGCTGATTTTTCTTCATCAGCATTCATATTACCTAATAAATCATACTCTGCTTTTGGTTCATCATAAATATATTGAATAGTTAAATTATGTAATTGCCAAAATACAAACATAGATACTAAAAAAGCTACTACTGCATACATACATCTGTCTATATACAGCCATTCTATTTTTAACTTAGTCGCAGAATCTTTCATAAGTCTAGTTTTTAATCTATATTCTTTTGTTCCCTCTTTTGGTACTATTTTATCTACAAACCATTTTACGTATTTTTTCTTATATAGTTTGTTTTCCCAAGGATTCTGCATATCACGTCCAGTGTCTACACTACCATTATCTTTTAATTTTCTAACTAATATGTAGCATATAAAAGTAAGAACTATTAAAAGAATTTGTACTATAAATCCAGTTTTACCATCATAAAATGATTTAGTAAAAGCGAACATACTTAATGCCCAATTTTTTATTGGTTCTAAAAATAGTATTGGAAGTGCAGCAATCATTGATAATGATTGGAATACATAATCTAATTTTTCTCTTTTTAATATTTCAATTTGCATTTCTTGAGTTATATTGTTTAAGTTTTTTAAGTATAGTGATGCTCCATCTTTATCGGTTCTATCACCAAACTCTTTTGTTAGATATGAAATTCCAGCAAACTCTTTTAAGAAACTATTTGGTGCAATATCATAATATTTTTCTAGTTCCATTTCTGGATCATCTGCTATTAGTATTTCATATATTTTTCCTGCTTGTCTTGATACATCTAGTTCGTCATTTTGTGCTACTTCATATACTGCTTCTTCAACTAGATTAAATTCGTGATAAGCATGTCTCATTTCCGAGAACATATCTATCTGTTCTTTTAAAAGTTTATTATCTATTTTGTCAACCATACCACTTAAGAATGTTTCTATAAAGAATAGTTCAAATAGTAATAATGTTGCTAGTAATACAGTGTTATTTTTAGCTACCATCCATATTACTAAAGTTAATGGAATTACTACTATAATTCCTCTGGTCATCATTTGTGCTACTTGCATTCTTGTTAAGTATTCATCTTCTAAGTTTATAATTTCTAGCCTACGTCTTAACTTTAATACATATCTTCTTAAGAAAGGTATTCTAGTTATTACTATATATATTTTTTGATATAAAATTTCTTTTGAATATTTTTTTGTTTTAGTACCATCAACTAGTGATGCAACAAATTTTGTATTCTTTTTGTTTGTGAACTTATTTATTATTAAATATGCTACTAAAAGTACGGCAAAAACTCCTAATGCTATCTTAATAAAAAAACCTAGTTGTTCATTAGACATTTTTTAGTTGCACCTCCTATTCGTTCGTTTTTTGGTTTATTGTGTTACTGGTCCTAAATTTGGATTTGGTCCCATTGGTGGCATTTGCCCCATTTGTGGTGGAACCTGATTTATGTATGGTTGTTCTTGTGTTGGTTGTGTCATATTTTGCTGCATTGTTTGATTTACTTGTGGTTGTGGCACAGCATTTTGTTGTACTGCATTTGCATTTTCTTGTTGTCTTTGCATAGATGCTGCTTCTGTAGCTGTTGCTCCTATTGTTTGTGGGCTTATTCCCCAATTTCTTTGTAAGAATTGATCAAATAGTATTTGATCATTATCATCCATATTTTCTCTCATACCTCTAATATTAGCATCGGAAATTGGATTTACTAGAACGTATGAATCATTGCAAAATTCTAGTACATTTCTGTATTTATATAATTCTCTGTTTGTTGTTTTTGAGAAAAATACTGTAGCATTGTCAAAGAATTTTTCAAATTTTCCTTCCATAGATTTTTCTTTTCTATGGTTATATGTATATTCATTTCTTTCTTCTACTGGTATACATTCTGTTATTCTTTCTATATAACGTCTACCTCTAAAGTCTTTTACTAAGTGAATATCAAAGTTTAAAACTTGAACAACTTGGTCTTCTGCAACTTTTTCATCTGTGAATGTTCCAGCTCTTAACATTGAGTTTCTTAGGGCTGTTATCAAGTTAGGAAATGTCTTAGCGTGGTGAGTAAATAATGTGAATTTAGATGCAACCTGAGCTGACTGAATCATCCAAGATGCAACGGGGTCAGTAGCAACCTCACCGATGATATTAACGGAACCGTCAGTTTTCTTCTGAACGTCCAAACACTCTTGACCTGCGATTGTTTCTGTTTCACGCATTGATAAGATATTTCTTGTTGGATATATTTTTCTTAAGTGAAGCTCGAATGCAGTTTCTGTTATACGAAGGTTCATAGTTTCGTATATATTTTCTATCATTGCCATCAACATTGTTGTTTTTCCGGCAACCTTGCTCTCCTGTTAGAGCGATAATTCTTGCTCCTTTTACTAGGAACTTTAATAATTCTATTGTTTCTTCTTTTCCGTCAAATTTAACAATTTGTTCTAGTGTAGCTCTTTGAACGTCGAACTTTCTTACGAAGAAAGCCCATGTTTCAGACATACTTGGTCTAACAACAACGACACGAGAACCGTCTTTCATTTCATTGATTTTATAACCGTTGGTATCAGATAACTGACCTGGGTTATTGTATTTATAAATATTTTGACATACTCTTTTTAATTCTGCTTCTGTTCCAAATGATAAGAAAGCTAAACGTATAGATTTACCATGGAACATTATCCAGATACTATCACATGCACGTGGCACTTTAGCATCTGTAATTTGTGTTAAGTAATCTGCATCTGTTTGTGCAACTTGACTTAAGAAGCTTTCTGGCAAACCAGATACACCACCAGATACACCATCTATGTTCATATCTCTTACTTCATCAATACTACTGTATCCTTTGTATTTTTGGTAAAGTCTTTGAACTACTATTTCTAGTTTATCTGTAAAAGCTAAGTGAAAATTTTCTTGATCATATATTTGACCTATTTCATCATCTGTTATAACATAACAAGGTTTTGATTCTCCTTGTATATATTTCATGTTGTCTAGGTTATATTTTTTTATCATTTCTCCTAAAGCTTCATATCCAAATTCTTTTTGGTATTCATGTATTATTACATCAAATTTATCTTGTCCTGTTAATAATGATGGAATATCAAATGGAATTGCTTTAGATATGTTTGTTTCTGTAACACCATATTCTTTAGATAAAAGGTCATATATTAATTCTTTAATATATTTTTTATCGTTAACATCTCCATAAGTACAGCCTTTTAAAGCTTTTTTCAATTCGTACTTTTTGTTTTTTCTTCTTTTCAATTCTTCTTCTGATAACCCAATATCATAAAGGTTTACTTTTGTAATTTCATCTAGTCTTTTCTTTATGAAAATCATCATTTTATCTAATGTATATGTTTGGTCATCTTGTTCAACAGCACTTTCAACTTCAGCTTTTTGGTTTTCTTTTATCTTGTACGCAACATATGCTATTACTGCTATTACAACCATTATTATAAGTAATGTGTTAACCATTTCTAAAGAAACTCCTTTCTCTTTTGCTACTTCATTTATGCTTTTGTTTTATCTCATCATTAAAACTTCTTGTGTTTTGTATATTAATCTGTCTACCGTATTTGCTACTTCATCTACAAATATATTATTTCTATCACTGCTACTCATTAAACTTTTTCTGAATTTTAGGAAAAATCCACCTATTCCTCCGTCATTAGCACTTTCAAAGAATTGAGTGTTATATGACACTGCTGGAATGTCTTTTTTCTCTCCTAATGATCTAGCTATATTCTTTTTTGTATATTTTGAATATCTATCATATCTTCCTATTAGCGGTAATACTCTTCCTGTTTTTAATATAGGATGTTCTACTTTTAGTTTAGTATAATCATCTAAATCTATTTGTCTTTGTGTTATGTTGTAAACTATTACTTGTGCTATTCCTAATAACTCTTCTACAAATGGATCTCCTAATCCTTTTTGCAAGTCAACAAATACATAATCATAGCATTGATTTGCCATTTTTATAAGTTCTTTATATGATTTTTTTACTCTTAGTATATCATCTTCTACATTTGAATGATAACTTAACATAGCCTCTAATCTGCCTTTAAAGATTACGTTTGCATGATCTGCTATTAGCTCAGGTGAATTTTTTCCACTGGCTATTAGCTTTGACATTCCTTCCATTCCTGCACCTAAGTCTAATTTTCCTGCATTTAATTCTTTTACTGCTTTTCTTGTTGCATTTTCTTGTTGTCCAAAATATGCATTCTGTATTGTTTTATCATTTAAATTTGTGTCTACCATTAATATTTTACTATTATTTTCTACAGCCATATAACTTGCTATTGCTATCATAGAAAGTGTTTGTGCTGTTTCTTTTTTCTTATCACTCCAAAAAGCTATAATAGGCATTTTTATGCTCCTTTTTCTATTTTTCTTATTGTTCTTCCTATTTCTCCTCCACCAATTCCTTCTTGTTCTAGTATTCCTTCTACCAATTGGTGTAGTCCTGATTTATAAGTTGAACTTAAATTTTTAAAATTTAATTTTGCTGTTCTTTGATTTTCTATAATTGCATTTTGTTCTCCTGTGTCAAATGGAAAATCTATATGTTCTTTTTCCCAATCTATGTTGTAATTCATAGCTAAAAATTCTAAATATTCATCTTCTTCTCTTAAAAAGTTCTTAGAGAATAATACTTTGGTTAGTGTTATTCTTTCTGTTATTCCTGATATTGCTTCTAGTCCCTTTTTCAAAGAATATACATCAAATGATGTAACAAAATATTTTTTAATTGCTTCTCCTGCATTATAGTCTGTATAGCTTTTATATGAATCAATATCTAATAGGCAATAATCGTATGGTAATTCTTCTTCACTTGCTAGTCCTAAGTATCCTCTTATTCCATCCAAATCTGAGAATCCTACCGCTACTTCCATTTGTTCGAATTCTGTTATATATGATGCAGTTGGGTGAATTACTGGCACTACATATTTAGCTTTTTGTGTAATTGACGCATCTACAATTAAAACTCTTTTTCCTATAACTGTCATTATTTTTCCTAAATATAGCAAAAAGTCGGTTTTGTCATATGCCCCTATAAATGCTACTTTTTTCATTCGTCCCTCCAAATTTTATTTTAGTATCCTATATCTCCAAGTAAAGCATCTCTTGCTGCTTGAATGCTTGATTTTTCAGTTTGATATCCTTCAGTAATTTTTTCAACTACTTCTTCTGATATATTGTCGTCAGCTCCTTTTAATTTTCCTATTATTTCTTCTCTAAAAGAATATGCCATATCATTTTGTCTTTCATAGAAAGTTTCTAATTCTTTTCCATCTTCATTAACATTTGCTTGTACTAATGAAATTACATTTGCTGCTGGAATATATGTGCAGTTTAATGCTGGTTGTGTGGCATCAGTATATACTGTAGCATATAGTTTTGTTCCATCCATAACATATGATTCAACTATAGCATAGTTTAAAGTTAATAATTGGCTTTCAGATAATTTTAACCAAATAGTTGATGAATTTGCTGATTCTACTTCTACTTTTGATAAAACTACTGTATCTAATCCTAAACAAGCAAGTCTTATATCTATGTAATTTCCTTCTTCTAGCATTGATGGCAACGAAATCATATTATATTCAACCATTCTATATGTAGCTGCCGTTTTGCTCTTATCAATCATTTCAGGTGTTAATGCTGTTTTTTCTTTCATGTCAAATTTAGCTAGCATTTCATATTCGCCATCATCATTTAGATAATTTTCTAAATCTTCCGCTGTTAATGCATTTTCTGGAACTGATTGTGCGGGTAAAGATACTGTTGTAGCAGAAATAGGTTCTCCTGCTTTTACATCTTTTTCAGTAACATATACTTCTGTCATTGCTAATTTATTTGCTTCTTGTATTTTAACTATTTCTTCTTGTGCTTGTTTATTTTTCATTATTAGTAGACCTATTATTACTGCTCCTATAAGTAATGCTACTATAAATCCAAATAAAAAAGAATTTCTAACTTTTCTTTGCATTGGGTTCATTGCCATGGTTATATTCCTCCTTGATTAGTACATTCAAAGTACTTAAATTTATTAATCTTTTTTCATAAAACTCTTGATATTATTGTACAACATTGTCTTATTTTAGTAAATATTATCGTAAAATGTAATTCAAAAAACAAGTTTTTGTAATCTTTTTGTAATTTTTTATTCATTTAAAATATATTTTTCTAACACTTTATATACGCCTTCTTCATTATTTGTAGTTGTCTCTATATCAGCTATTTTTTTTATAGCTTGCGTGCTATTCCCCATTGCTACACCAAGTCCAGCTTCCTCTATCATTTCTTTATCATTTACGTTATCTCCAATTGCAATAACTTCTTCTTTTTTTATATTTTCTTGTTCCATAATATATTCTAAAGCTGTCCATTTATTCACATTTTGATTTGTTATTTCTGTATAGCAATATTCTACTAAAATCTCTTCTGTTCCAGCTTTTATTATTTTTCTTGACATATGTGCTACATCTAAAACATCTATATCTCCAATTGTTCTTAATTTTTTTATTATGCTTCCAAAAACTATTTGACTTTGATCACATACTGTTACTTTTAAATATTTCTTATCATTTGTTTTTAATACATAATCATAAACATCTGTAACTATATTTATGTTAGTTCTTTTTTCTTCTTGTTTGTGTGTATTTTCGCTATGATAAAACAAAGTATTATAATTTAATGATTTTGTTAATACTTCATTTTCTGTATATATATTATAATAAATACTATTTTCTTCACAAATTTTTACTATATTTAAAATTTGTTCTTTGCTCAAAAATCTATCGTATACAGTTTCTTGTTTTTGCATATCATATACTGTAGCACCATTTCCTGAAATTATATAATGATTTGCTTGTAATTCATTTGCTAAATCTTCTACTGAACTTATTGGTCTTCCTGAAGCTAATACAATTTCTACACCTTTTTCAACTGATTGTTTTATTGCTTCTCTTGTTTCACTCGAAATTTCGCCATATGAATTTAATAGTGTTCCATCTAAATCTAGTGCAACTAGTCTATACATTGTATTCTCCTTTTTTTCGAATTTATTTCTCATTATCTTTCATATTATAACATTTGCAATTTTATTTTCAAATATTTTATATAAAAATTTCCAGTTTATTTTTTGAATTTTTACATATGATAGATATAGAAAAAGCTTTTAAGTTTTTTCTATAGAACTTTAAAAATCTGTGGAGGTGAATTAGACATGACTAATAACAGTAATAGAAAATTAGTACCAGAAGCTATGGATTCATTAGAAAAATTCAAATATGAAGTAGCTAACGAAGTTGGTGTTAATTTAAAAAACGGTTATAATGGAAACATTTCAGCTAGAGATGCCGGAAAAATAGGTGGTAACATGGTTAAGAAAATGATTCAACAAGCTGAAAATTCTATGATTAACAAATAGTTTTAATTTATTTTATTTAAATAGTCATAAGTTTTATTTATTTTAGGATTTATGAATGTTTAAAACACAATAAAGAGAGTAGTTTATTCTACTCTCTTTATTGTTATATGTTTGTTTGGTATTTTTTCATTGTTAATATATTTATGGGGGGGTGGAAAACCACCCCCGACATTCAGGATTATAACGCTATCCCGCCGAGCCTCTTTAAGCATTTTCAATCAGGTCACACATGATCTTATACGCTTTGGCTGCATCATCGCTTTCCAGCGCATATTCAAATGTAGCTTTGAAGCCATCGAGAATACTGTCATATCCGTATCCAGGCTGCATCAGCGCCGTTTTAGCAATATTGCCATACCTCCTTATGCAGTTGGTTGCCAACATGCCTGCGAAGAGGATATAGTCTGCATACGTGTGGCAGTATTTCAGCTTGTCGTACTTCGTGCCACTCTTGTAGCAATCCCAGATCATTTGACTGGTTACAGTCTTCTGATTGTCTTCTGGGTTTGTAGCTACATAGCCTTTGGCGTCAGTGTCAATCTCACGAATGAGATATGACACGCAGGACGTGCCGTTTTCAAAGTCATCAGCCGCACTGATCAGCTCGATGTACTCTCTTTCTTCCGGCGATACGTCATCTGCAATGTCCAGCCGTCCATGATACTTCATGACCTTCCAGAGAAGATCTATTTCAGAATCAAAGTCCAGCTTTTCGTAATATACATATCCTTCGAGCCTTTCAGCCCCCAGATCGCAGTGATGCAACTCAGTGTCCCAGAATTTTCCTAATAGCTCATACTGATCAACACGACCATCGTCGTGATGTTATGCAAGAACGTCAAGTAATTCTTTGTCCACAGTTGATCGCTGAACCTGAGCAATAGCTCTGGCTGTCTCGATTACTCTCTGAATATGCATCCGCTTTGTTGCAAGTGCGGGCACTTCGTCTGTGAAGATTTCTGTGTAACGGTTGTTCAAGTGATAACTTTCTAATGCTTTGTTCATGGTGTTTTCCTCCTTGGGTCTTCTACCCTTTTAGACTCTTGTTAACATCGTTACGTAATATTATTATCTATTACTCATATAAAAAAGTCAATTTCATTTATATTACAAACAAAAAGACTAGAAGCCTTCATTCTAGTCTTTTCCATTTATTGATATATAGAGATTAATCTTTATATTGTTGTCTTTCTTGATACTCTGTATGCAATAATTCATGTGCTTTATGGCTTCCTGGTTTTTCTAAATAGTCTTTATATATCTTTTTAATTATTGGATTTTCATGTGATTTTCTCACTGTGCTTTTTTCATCAATTGAGTATAAGCAATCTGCTCTTAATTTTCTAATATCTATTGATGAACGTTCTTTTGATGTTCTAATTGGTTGACCTCCACCCATTACACATCCTCCTGGGCATGCCATAATTTCAACAAATTGATAATCTGCTTTTCCAGATTTTATTTCTTCCATTATTTTTTGTGCATTTGCTAGTCCACTTGCTGCTACTACTTTTATTTCTTTTCCTGCTATATTTACTGTTGCCTTCTTAATTCCTTCTCCTCCTCTAACTGCTTCAAAATCTATTTTATCTAAATCTTGACCTGTTAAAGTATCTTGTGCTGTTCTTAAAGCAGCTTCCATTACTCCACCTGTTGTTCCAAATATTGCAGCAGCTCCTGTTGCTTCTCCCATTGGACTGTCGAAGTTTGTATCTTGTAAATTTGTAAATTCTATATGAGCTTGTTTTATCATTCTTGATAGTTCTCTTGTAGTAATAACACTATCTACATTGCTCATTTCTGAGTTTTCCATTTCTTCTCTTTGACTTTCGAATTTTTTAGCTATACATGGCATTACAGATACAACATACATTTTTTTAGGATCTATACCTTCTTTTTCTGCATAATAAGATTTTAAAAGTGCTCCAAACATTTCATGTGGTGATTTACATGTTGATAGATGTGGTATTAATTCAGGATAATTCATCTCCATATATCTTACCCAGCCCGGACTACATGATGTTATCATTGGAAATGTTCCATTATTATTCATTCTTTCTATAAGTTCGTTTGCTTCTTCCATTATTGTAAAATCTGCACCTGTATTTGTGTCAAACACTTTATCAAATCCCATTGTTTTTAATGCTGTTACCATTTTCCCTGTTACATTTGTACCTATAGGCATTCCAAATTCTTCGCCTAATGCTGCTCTAACTGCTGGCGCTGTTTGTACTATTACATATTTTTCTTCATCTCTTAATGCTTTCCATACTGCTGCTGTACCATCTTTTTCTTTTAATGCACCTGTTGGACAACTTTGAATACATTGTCCGCAGAATGTACAGTTTACATCATTTAAGCTTTTATCTCCATATGTAGATACTGTTGATGAAAATCCTCTTTCTGTACAATCTATTGCCCCAATGTGTTGAACGTTTTTACATGTTGCAACACATCTACGGCATAAAATACATTTATTAAAATCTCTAACTATTGATGGTGACATGTCATCTAATTCATGTTTGTGTCTATCACCTTGGTATTTTATTTCATCCACATAAAATTCTTGAGCTAATTTTTGTAACTCACATGTTCCATTTCTAGTACATGTTAAACATTCTCTATCGTGATTAGAAAGAATCAAGTCTAAAACTACTTTTCTAGCTTCTATGACTGCTGGTGTATTTGTTTTTATTACCATTCCCTCTTCAACTTTTTGTATACATGCTGTTGCGAAGCCTCTTTTTCCTTCTACTTCTACAACACACATTCTACAATCTCCAACCTCATTAATATCTTTTAAGAAACATAAAGTTGGAATATCAATATTTATTTTCTTAGCAGCTTGTAATATCGTTGTTCCTTCTTCAACTTCAACTTCTTGATTGTTTATTGTTAGTTTTACCATTTTTTCTCCTCTCTTATAATTATTTTAATAATTTAAGATTTAATTGCGTGGAATGGGCATTTATTAATACATGTTCCACATTTTATACATTTCTCTGTATCTATTACATGAGGTTGTTTTATTTCTCCATTTATTGCATCTACTGGACAATTTCTCTTACATAATCCACAACCTTTACACAATTCTGAATCAATATGTAATTGCATTAATGCTTTACATTCTCCAGCTCTACATTTCTTTTCTTTTATATGTTCTTCATATTCTTCTCTAAAGTATTTTAATGTACTTAATACTGGGTTTGGCGCTGTTTGTCCTAATCCGCAGATTGATGCTTTTTGTATATTTCGGCATAGAGTTTCTAATTTCTCTATGTCTCCTTCTTCACCTTTTCCTTCTGTTATTTTAGTTAATAGTTCTAATAGTCTTTTTGTTCCTATTCTACATGGTGTACATTTTCCACAAGATTCATCTACAGTGAATCCTAAATAAAATTTTGCTAAGTTAACCATACATTTTGAGTCATCCATCACAATTAATCCGCCTGATCCCATCATTGAACCTATTGCTTGTAGCGATTCATAGTCTATTGGTGTATCTAGATTTTCTTCTGTAATACATCCTCCTGATGGTCCACCTGTTTGTGCTGCTTTAAAATTTCTTCCATTTGGTATTCCTCCACCAATGTCATATACTATTTCTCTTAATGTTACTCCCATAGGTACTTCTACTAGACCTATATTGTTAACATTTCCTCCTAATGCAAATACTTTTGTTCCTTTTGATTTTTCTGTTCCGATGCCAGAATACCATTCTGCACCATTTAGAATAATTTTTGTTACATTGGCATATGTTTCAACATTGTTTATTAATGTTGGTTTTCCATATAGCCCCTCGTTTGCTGGGAATGGTGGTTTTAATCTTGGTTGACCACGTTTTCCTTCTATTGATTCTAAAAGTGCTGTTTCTTCACCACACACGAATGCACCTGCTCCTAATCTAACTTCTAGATCAAAGCTAAATCCAGAATTCCAAATATTTTCCCCTAAAATCCCATATTCTTTTGCTTGGTCTATTGCTTTTTGGAAACGTTCAACTGCTATTGGATATTCTGCTCTTACATAGATATATCCTTTATTTGCACCTATTGCAAATCCAGCAATCATCATAGCTTCTACTACACAGTGTGGATCTCCTTCTAGGATACTTCTGTCCATAAATGCTCCGGGATCACCTTCATCAGCATTACATACTACATATTTTTGATCTCCTTGTGCCATTTTTGTAAAAGACCATTTCTTACCTGTAGGGAATCCTGCTCCTCCACGTCCACGTAATCCGGAATTTGAAATTGTTTCAATTACATCATCTGGTGACATTGAGAATAATACTTTTTCTAAAGCTTTGTATCCATCAAATGCGATGTATTCATCTATATTTTCTGGGTCTATTACTCCACAATTTTTAAGTGCTATTCTTTTTTGTTTTTTATAAAAATTTAATTCATCTAATTTTTTTACTACTGTATTGTCTACATCTTTGCAAAGTAGTCTTTCAACTATTTCACCTTTTTGAATATGTTTTTCAACTATTTCTTCACAATCTTCTGGTTTGCAATTAGCATAAAATGTATCTTCTGGTCTAATTATTACAATCGGTCCTTTGGCGCATAGTCCAAAGCAACCTGTTTGAATAACTCTAACATTTTCTATATTTTTTTCTTCTATTATTTTTCTAAAGTTTTCTATGATTTTAGGAGATTTTGATGATGTACATCCTGTACCATGGCAAACTAAAATATGTTTTTCTCTAGTATCTGATGCTGTATTTACTCTTAAATCTAGTTCTTTTATTTTATTTTCTCTAATTTCTTTTATTTCTTCTAAAGTTTTCATTTTTGCCTCCTATTCTGGATTTTCCATAATTTTATCTATAATTTCATCCATCATTTTTACAGTTGCTTTTCCATATACTTCTCCATTAACTGTAAAAACAGGAGCTAGACCACAAGCACCTATACATCTTGTTGCTTCTAGTGAAAACATTCCGTCTTTAGTTGTTTCTCCAACATCTATTTTCAATCTTTCTTTTGCTCTATCTAATATTTGTTCTGAACCTTTTACAAAGCATGCTGTTCCTAAACATATTGCTATGTGGTATTTTCCCTTTGGTTTTAATGTAAATCTAGAATAAAATGTAACTACTCCATATATTTCTGCTCTTGGTATTGATAAGTATTCTGATATTGCTGCCATTGATTTTTCTGAAATATATCCATAGTATTCTTGTACTTCGTTTAGTATTTGTATTAAATTGTCCTTTGTTTGTTTGTACTGATTTAAGATTTCTTCCATTTTTGGATCTTTGCCTGTACATCCGCTGCATTTTGTGTTTTCCATATTTACCTCCTTAGATACTTTTATACTCTTTTATTTATGTTATATCTTATAGTTTTTTCTTTTAAAAAAGTTTATGTGTAAAATTCAATTTCATTATATCAAATTTTAAAAATAAATCTATCTTTTTCGACATTTTTTTATATTATTTTTATTTTATTGTAATATATTAATTTTTTCACAATAAATAAAAAATCTACCGATTAAAAATCGATAGATTTTTTTATATGTTACTAGCATTCTGGCTCTGAAATACCAAAATTTTTACCGTCTTTTAATTTATATATAACATGAACCTTGTTTGTATCAACATCTATGTATGCCAAAAAGCTTTGTGTTTTTCTTTCTTCTAATATCATTTTAGCATCTTCTGCTGACATTGGTTTTATATCATAATATGTTGTTTTAACAATTTCACCATCTAATTCTGCTTCTTCTGGCATATCCATTTCTTTTGCTCTAATTGATTCGTCTTTGTTCATTCTTTCTTTTTTAGTTTTTGCTTTTCTAATTTGTCTTTCTAATATGTCAATATCTTCATCAATTGAAGCATATAAGTCTTTGCTTTCAGCTACTGCTCTATGGCTGTCTCCTTTGTATGATACGCTAATTTCTGCAATTTGTAATTCTCTTTCTAGTCTGATCATTACTTGTATATCTAAATCTTCTGTTTCATAATACTTTTCTAGTCTTTCCATTTTTCTTTCTATGTAGTCTTTAATTGCCTCTGTTGCTTTTAAATCTTTTCCTGTTATTTTTATATTCATTTTAATCACTCCTTCTTTCGTTTTAGTGATTTTATTATATCTATATATTGTTTAAAAGTCAACTTTTATTGTACCTTATAAATATTAAAAAGCCTTATTTACATAAGACTTTCTACTTTATATTCTTTTTCTAATTTTTCATTAAAATAAATTCTTGTTATAAGTTCAAATTCTTTTAAGGATTCTTCTTTTATTGTAAATGAAAATATCTTTTTTGCATCTGCATTTAAGGTATAAATTATTGCATATCTGCATCCTTCTGACATTTGTATAGCTGACTTGTCTTGTTTACTGCATTCTTTGCATTTAAATCCATCATCTTTTATACTAAATTGCTCTACGTCTTCTTTTTTACCACATGATACACACTCATTTACATTAGGTGTATATCCTAATATTTTTAATAATCTCATTTTAAATACTGAAATGATAAAATCTAAATTTTTATCGCTTTCTGATATTATGTATAGTGTATTTAAAAATAACTTTAGTATGTTGTAGTTATTTTGATTTTCTGTTGTCACATCTGTTATTATTTTTATTATTGCAGCTACATAGTTTAGCTTTTCTATGTCTACTCTTATTTGATAAAATATCTCTATTGGATCACAACTTTGCATTGTATACATATCGTTTGATTTTCTTAGTACATATTCTCCAAAGCATAACAATTGTGAACCTGCCATTAGCATACTTTTTGGTCTTTTAGCCCCTTTAGCTACACACGATATTTTTCCCAAGTTTGGTGTTAATATTGTTAATATTTTATCTGAATCGCCTAAACTGTTTTCTCCGTATTACTACTCCACTTGTTTTTACAACCTTCATATTATACATCCCTTCGAAAGGAATTTTCTTTTTTAGATTTCTTATAATTAAGATAATCTTCTATTTTTCCTGTTTTCTTAAATTTTTCCCATTGTTTTCTTTGTTCGTTCATAATATCACCTTTCTTTTATAATATTATGAACTTTAGCTTTAGTTTGTATACTTAAATTTTTTTAAAATATTTGTGTTTTCATCCCATTTATTGTCTACTTTTACCCATATTTTAAGGTTTATTTTACTTTGAAAAATTTTTTCTAAATCTTTTCTTGCACATTGTCCTATTCTTTTTAACATAGAACCATCTTTCCCTATTATTATTCCTTTATGTGAATCTCTTTTACAATATATTGTTGCTTCTATGTCATATATTTCTTCACCTTTGCTCGTTTTTCTATCTTTGAATTTGTTTACTTCAACATATAGTCCATGTGGTACTTCATCATTTAAAAATCTTAATGCTTTTTCTCTTATTTTTTCTTCCGCCATTTGTCTTGATGTTTGATCTGTATATTCATCTTCTTCATAAAATCTTGGTCCTGGCTTTAATAGTTTTTCTATTTCAGCTAAAACAATATCAGCATATTTATCTTTAGTTGCCTCTACTGGTATTACGCTTGAAAAATCATAACATTCCTTATACAAATTAATTAAATTTAATAGACTTTCTTTTTTTACTAAGTCTATCTTGTTTATTATTAATATTACTTTTTTATTTATCTCTTTTAATTTTTCTAGAATGTATGTATCGCCTTTTCCAACTTCATTACTTGTTGCTTCTATCAAAAATAAAATCACATCAACATCTTTTAGACTTGACATAGCTGTATCTACCATTGTTTCACTTAATTTACTTTTTGGTTTATGTATTCCTGGTGTATCAATAAAAATTATTTGTGAATTTTCTCTATTGGCTATTGCTCTTATTGCTAATCTTGTTGTTTGTGGCTTATTTGCTGTTATTGATACATCTTCTTTTATTAATGTATTTAATAATGTTGATTTTCCTACATTTGTTCTTCCTATTAATGATACAAATCCTGACTTAAATTCTTGCATATTTTCTCCTATACCTTTTTAATATTATAATTTTAACATAATATTTTATTTTTAACAACAGAACCTATGTGATGGTATGATTCTCGCATATAAAAAGAAAAGGCTTTAAGCCTTTTCTTTATTGTATTGTTAAGTTTGTATCTAGTGGACAAATTTCAAAGAATGTATTTCCATCGTTTACTTGTATTTCTTCTCCATTTGCATTTTTATATACTGTTTTTGATGACCTATCTGATTTTGTACAAGTTATTGGGATTGCTTTTCCATTTGTTATGTAGTATCCATCTTTTGTTCCTGTATTTCTTAGTCCTTGTCTACCTTTATTTTCGCCATCAGATAAAGTATAATTTTCAGCTTTTGTTATTATTATATTTTTAGTTGTTATGTTTGTTTCATCTACTGCGTCTGTTTGTGTTTTTCCTCTTGCATATCTAGTATATCTTCCTGTCTCTGGATTATATTCAAATGTTACTGATTGTAAGTTAGAGAATGGTATTTTTACTGTTGTAGCTGATATTGCATCAGTATTTTCTGCTAATGTTACATCATCTGTTGTATAATTTAGTACGCTTTTGGCATCTGATGTTGTTCTATATCCTTTAGATGCAGCTGCTGTTTTTAGTGTTGCTAAATCACATATTGAGTTGTGAGGTGCATATCTTGTTGATAGTCTCCAGAATACGTCTCCTTCTTTCCATGCTCTTCCTGTATCATATTCTAGACCATTTACATTGTTTATACCTAATGTTCTTATATCTGATTGAGCTTGTGGACTCCAACCTATATGAGCATATATTGCATCATTTTCTAAAGCATAGTCTAGAAAATAGTGTCTTGAACTTCTCATTGGTCCTACTTTGTCTGCATCTGAACCTTTGAATACTGCCATTAATCTAGTTTCTCCACCTTCAACTATTATTTCATATACTGCATATGCTTTATTTATTGAAAATTGTGGCCATGCATCACTATGATTGTCTATCATACATGCTATTGGTCTTTCTGTTCCCGCATATATTTGTACTGTTTTCTCTGGTTCTGTTACTGGTTCTGTTTCATTTACTGCCGTTGGTGTTGAAACTTCTTTTGTTTTGTTATCTTGTATGTATTTATATCCTAAAAAAGCTCCTACTCCTGCTATTGCTAATAATAAAATTACTATTAATATTTTAGAACCTTTTTTGCTCTTTTTCTTACTTTTCCCCATAACATACCTTCTTTCTTTTGTTTATATTTCTCGAGTTATTGAAAGTTGATTTAATATATTTTCTTCTTTCTCTCTCATTTCAGTTCTGTCTGTAAGTTCTATATGGTCATATCCCATTAAATGATAAAATCCGTGAACTACCATGTATGCTAGTTCTCTTTCAAAAGAGTGTCCATATTCTTCTGCTTGTTCTCTTACTTTTTCTATTGATATTACTATATCTCCTAGTGGTTCTTCTGTTATTAATGATAGGTTTGAAATTTCGTCTTTTTCGAACATTGGAAATGATAGCACATCTGTTGCTTTGTTTATTTTTCTGTATTCATTATTCATTTCTTGAATTTTATCTGGTGTTGTTAAGATAATACTCATATATAATTTTGTTTTTAAAAGATTTTCTTCTTCAAAACATTTATGTATTACTTTTTCTATTATTTTACTATATTCTTCGTTTTCTTCTATGTCCAAAAATTCAATTTGTACTAGTTCTTTCATCTATTTACCTTTCTAGTTCTTGTATAATTGCTACTTGTTCTACAAATATTTTTAATATTTTTCATTGCTCCATATGAAATTAGTCTTTCTTTGTAGAAGTTTAATATTTCTTTATTTTCTTTATTATCTTCTATTGTTTTTATTTCTCTTTTTAAGAATAAAATTTCTTTTTCTTTAGCTGTTTCTGTTTTTTCATATTCAGCATAGAATTTTTTATAATTTTCTCTTTCTTCTACTTTTTCCCAATATACTTTTCCAGAAAGTAATTTTATACTGTAAGCTTCCATTAAATCTAAAAATATATTATATGTTTCTAGTTTTGCTTTTTTAGTTTTGTCTGCTACAATTATTTTTCTAATATCTTTTAATAGTTTTTCATAACATTGTTCTGTAGCTACTAATGGTAAGCTATGTGTGAATATTGTTCTACTTATTCCTAGTAATATCATATTTTTTTCTACATAGTCTTTTGGTTCTAAAACTCCTATATCAAATTGATCTAATCTTTGAACTTCGCTTCCAATTTTTTCTTGTATTACTGGACCTTCACTTGATTGAAATTTTATTGTTATTATATTTGATATGTATTCTTGCAATGTATCGAATATTTTATTATATACATCTAATTTTTCATCATTACTTTTTCTGTTACATTCTGCTAGTTTTACAGAATAGCATTTTAGTATTCCTTTATAAAATGAATCCATTTGTGTAACATAAAATTCGTTATATTTTTTTATAATCTTTTCTTTAGCATTTAATTTTAATGATTCATAATCTAGTTCTATTAAATATTTTTGTTTTTGATATTTGTATTCATTATAGTCTTTTTCTTTTAGTTGAGTTATTTTATAGTAATTTCCCATTGCTGTTTTTTCAAATTCTGATGCTGTATTTGTTTTTACTTTTTTGTATACGCTGTCCATTATGTATTTATCGATAGCTTCTAAATATAATGAATAAGCTTCTTGATATTTTTGTTCTAGAGCATGTTTTTTATCGTCATTTATGTTGTCTTTAAAGTTTATATTATTTTCAAAAGTTTTTAGCAAATTATTTCTTTTTAGGTTTATAACTATTCCATTAATTCCTATTTTTGTTGGAATCATTATCTTTGATAGTGTATTACTTAGTTTTCCAAAAAAGGTTGTGTTTGAATCTACTACTTTTAAACTTCTCTCTTCCAATACTTTTTCTCCTTTCATGAAACCAATTTTTCTTCTGTCCCTATTTTTTCAATAACTTCATATAGTAATTTAACCTTTATTTTCTCGCCTTCTTGTTCTGTAGTAAAATGCTCATTTACTATTTCTTTATTTTCGATTTCTGATTTCATTTGTTCTTTTAATTCATTTAGTATTTTTTCTTCTAACTCTTCTTTAGAGTACTCTCTTTTTACTAATTTATATTCATTATTTGTTACTTTTTTTACTTCAACGGGCAAATAAAAATTGTTTAAAATTTTAATTTTATTTTTCGTTTCCATTGTATCATATTTTTCAAATTTTGAAAGTCTTTTATAAAAATTTATTGTTTTTTTATTTAAAATTATTCCATATTTATTTTCTGTTTCATTTGTTGCAACTTTTTCTTCTTGTATTAAATTTTCTTCTTTTTCTAGGTAATACCAAACTTTTGCTTCTACTTCTCCGCTGTGCATGCATGTATCTTACTCCTGTGTATTTTCCTTCCATCCAGCCTCCAATTAATTTTTGTCCCGCTTCTACTACATCACCTTCTTTTACTAACGCTGTTCCGATTTATTGCATTTACTTTTGTTATTATTCCTTCCTTAGTTGATACAATGTCACAGTATTCATTTTCATCTACAATTTCTGGTTTCTCTGTTGCTTCTGATATTGTTATTTTTGCATTTGTTCCTTTTATATCAATTCCTATCCATGATATTTTTTCATTTTCTAATCTTATTTTTTCAATTATTTTTTTACTATCTATTTTCATTTTTAAGCTTCCCTGTTTTAAGCCATTTTTATTTAAAACTTCTATTAGTTCTTTTTCAGAAATTTGTTCATTTCCAGTTATTTCTATATTCCATATAAAATTTGATAATGCAAATATTGATAACACTAGCATAAAAAACAAAAATATAAAAACTTTTCTGTTTTTATATTTTTTTATTTCAAATATAATTCCTCTTTTTTTCTTTATTTTTACTCTACTATTAGTTTCTTTCGCTATTTTTCTTATTTGTCTAAAATCATCTATACTCATTTTAGTTGTTACTGCTATTTTATTTTTTCTTTTTGTTCCCCACAATCTTATTTTTTCTTTTGCACACATGTTAAAAAATCTTTCTATAAAGAAACCTTCTATTTCTATTACAAGGTATCCTAAACAGAAATTTTTTATTCTTTTTAATATCATTTAAAATCACCTGCGTTCGAAATCAAAATTTTCTATCTTTCCTGTTATACTAACAGCTTCGTCTGTTATTTGATTTAACTTTAAATCAAATCCGTTTATATTTATATTTCCTATATGTGTACATACTCTTATAAAAAATTCTTCATATTCAAGTATTCCCTTATAGTTCTCTATTACTATTTCTTCAAATCCTGTTAATGTTACTTTAGGTATATTTGTGCCAACTTCTCTTGGCATATCTAATAATTCATTTACTTTATTAAAATCCATAAAAAATTACCTCTCTAAATAATATATATTCTTTAAAGAGGTAATTTATTACTTATTTATTCTATATAATTATTGTTCAAATTCTTCTAATTTTTTAAATTCATATCCTTGTTCTTTTGTCTTTTTTATACATTCGTCTAGAATATTCATATTATCTTTTGAAGTTCCGTGTAAAAGCATGACTTCTCCATTATGAAGATTATTTAATATTTTTTCTTTTCCGTAAGTTTCTCTTCCTTGTTTACTTTCTTCCCAGTCATCATAAGCAAATGACCACATTATTGTTTGGTAATTTAATTCATTGCATATTTGTAATGTTCTTTCGCTATATTCGCCTTTTGGTGGTCTTATATATTTCATTTCGTATCCAAATTCTTCATATATTGCTGTATGTAAGTTCATTACTTCTGATTTTACTTCATCTGCTGATATTTCTGGTAGACTTTTATGGTTTACTGTGTGATTTCCTACATCGTGACCTTCTTCAATCATTCTTCTTACTAGATCAGGTTGTGTATTAAAATAATGTGCTGTTATAAAAAAGCATGCCTTTACATCATTTTCTTTGAGTACATCTAATATTTTTTCTGTATATCCTGCTTCATATCCTAGATCAAATGTTAAGTATATTTTTTTGCTATCTTTATTTCCCATTGCAATTCCGTTATATTTTTTTATTAATTCCGTATTTTCTTTTCCTAAATCTGGTTGTTCGTGATTATCATTTCTCTTTATTCCCCAACAAATTTTTTGGTTTATATCTGTTGCTTTTGTCTTGTTACTCATACTGACTAGCATAAAACTTATTGCAAAAACAACTATACTTAAAATTGTTAAAAATTTTTTATTCATAACTAAACCTCCATTACTTTTATTAATATTTATGAAAAAGTAATAGAGGTTAGAAGTTATTATTTAATTTGTTCTAAATATTCTTCTAAACATAGTCCTGAATCTTTAATTTTTTGAGCTTGTTCTTTTCCTACATATCTTATATGCCATGGTTCATACACGTATCCTGTTATATCTTCTTTTCCTTTCGGATATCTAATTATAAAACCGTACTTCCAGCAATTCTCTGCTAACCACTTTGCCTCTCTTGATTCTGCAAAAGCCCATCTAGTACTGTTTATATCAAAGGCTAATCCTGTTTGATGCTCCGATTGTCCCGGTTTTGCTGAAAAAGTATTTGCTGTTTCTTCTCCATATAAACCTACATTTCTATTAAATATTGATTCTTGTGTTTGATATGATCTGAATCCTGATACAATCCATAATGATATATTACTTTGTATAGCTTCTGATTTCATGTTATTAAATGCTTGCAAAGCTTCCTGATTTGTTCCTGGATTATAGTCACTTGGCAGGTTATATTCTTTATTTACTAATAATATTCCATTTATATAATTTTTTTCTATACTATTTTTAGATAAATTTCCTTCTTGTACGTCTATTTGTTTTTTAGATATATTGTTTTCTTCGCTATTTTGAATTATTTCTTCTTTAGCTTCAATAATAGCACTTATTTTTTTAGTTACTGTATTATTTTCTGCCTTAAAAATTATTTCTGTCTTACCTTCGTTTACCCCTTCAATACTTCCATCTTCTTTTATTTTTAATAAATTATCGTCATATTCTATATTTACTTTTTTATTTGTAGCATTTTCTGGTTCTATTTTAAAATGTATTTTGTATCTTTCGTTTTTATATAATTTTATCTCATTATCATCTGTAATTATTTTTTGTATTGGTGTGTATGTTAATAAATATTTTTCATATTCTTCGTGTGGTTCTAATATTACATTTCCTTCTTTTAGATTTTTACTAGCTATAAATTCACTTTTTTTACTTTCCCTGTGGATAGCATAAATATCTATTGTTTCATATTCTGATAATAATTTATTGTTTTCTATTTCTATTTGGTCTATGTGTTTTGTTGATTCTAGTTTAGATAAATCTATTTCTATATTTTCATCTTTTTTTATTAATATTTCTAAATTATTTTTTTTAGTTAGTTCTTTATTATTTAATGTTATCTTACAATTGTTGTATTGTATTTCAACTTTTATTTGTTCATTTTTTAATTTTGCTAGAGTTTTTTTCCATAATGATAATTCTGTTATGTCATTTAATTCAATTTTATTTGATGATTCTAATATTTTTTTATTTATCTCTATTTCTGGTTTCATTTTTATGTATTTTGCTCTTGCTAAAAGTATTAATATAACTATTATAGCAATAAAAATAATTTTTATAAATTTGTGTCTACTTCGATTTTTTAACATACTCATTTCTCCATAAAATTGATAATTGGTATTATATATTTTTCATAATAGTTTGTCCACCTTATTATATTGTGGTAATCATTTTTTACATTATTTTACAATTTTCTCTTGACTTCGCATTAATTTTATTTTATATTTATTAATGCGTTGCCAAAAAATGGTAATATTCACAAAGGAGGTTTTTATACGTGGAAATTATACTAATGAAAAATGTTTTTTTGACTAAATTTATATCTATCTTTATAGTCTTTTTAGAATTAATAATTTATAAAATATTTTTAGTTCATATTTTTAATTTACAATTTTCAAAATTGAAATCTATTTTATTTTTACTATTTTGTTTTTCTTTAGAAGTCCTAACAATTCTTCTTTTTCCAATTGTTGTTCTTCCTATAATGACCATTCTAATAACTTTTATAGGTATTACTATTTTATTTAAAATTGGTTTTACTCAAAAGATGTTTATTTTAGTTATTCCTTTAACTTTTTTTCAACTTATAACATCAGCATTTATTTTTGTTATATCTTATATATCAAAAATTCATCCTATGACATTAATTAATATTCCTATTGTCAGACCTCTTGTTGTACTTCCTACTTATTTTATAATGTTCGTACTTCTTGATTATTTAAAAAAGATGAATATTTCAAAATCTTTTTCTTTTGATTTAGATCTTTCAAGTAAATTAATTATTAATACATTTGCAATTTGTACTTTTCTTTCTGTTTTAATGAATTATCGTTTTATTTATATGTACTCTGCAAAAAATACTGTAATTGTTTTTATAATTTCAAATTTATTTTTAATCTCTCTACTAGTTACATTAGTTCTTAAAATATTTGATTTAAAGTATGCACAAAGTACAATAGAATATGAAAAGAAATCTTATAATTTTCTTTCTACTTCTTATGATTGTGTCAGAGGTTTTAAACATGATTTTTCTAATATTATGCAGGCTATTGGTGGTTATATTTTAACTGAAGATTTATCTGGTCTTAAAAAATACTACTCTAGTGTTTTCAAAGATTGTTCTGAGCTTCACAAACTTTCTATTTTTAATAAAGATGTTTTAAATAGTCCTCCTGTTCTTTCAATTGTTGCTGAAAAATATTATAAAGCTTCTGAACTTGGTATTGAATTTAATATTGATGTCTTTGTTGATTTGAATGATTTAAAAATGGATATATATGAGTTCACTAGAATTCTTGGTATTTTTCTTGATAATAGTATTGAAGCTGCTGGTCAGTCTTCTAAAAAGGTTATTAATATTATGATTTCTAAAGATTTTCGAAATAATTTTGATTTGATTACTGTAGAAAATTCTTGTAATCCTAATAATATTGATACAAATAAAATCTTTGAAAAAAATTTTTCTACCAAGCCTAAAAATACTGGTCTTGGTTTATGGAAGGTAAAAAATATTTTGAAGAAATATGATAATGTTTCTCTTAATACTTCTGTTGATAATAATTTTTTCAGACATCAATTACGTATTTATTATTAATATTCATATAAAAAAGAAAAGATATTATATAATATCTTTTCTTTTCATAGAATTATTATTAATTTATATCTTCTAAAATTATCCAACTTCCTGTAGCTTCTGGATAATCAGTAAATTCTAGTTTCTCCTTTGTAGTTGGATGTTTAAAAGATAACTTATATGCCCACAAACATAATTGTTTTCCTCTTCCTCTAGTTCCATATTTTTGATCACCATATAAGCTATGACCTATATTGGAAAATTGAACCCTTATTTGATGATGTCTTCCTGTGTATAATTGTACTCTTACTAGTGATAAATCAGTTTCTTCATTATATTTTAAAACTTCATATTCTAACTTAGCTAATTTTGCATTTTTATTTTTAGAATCTGTTACTTTACTTAAATTATTTTTCTCATTTTTAATTAAGTAATCTTCTAATATGCCTTGTTTATTTTCAATTTTTCCATCTACTATGCATATATATTCTTTTTCAAATTCTTTTTCTCTTACTTGTTCGCTTAATCTTGATGCAGCTTTAGAAGTTTTTGCAAAAACCATTACTCCACCTGTTGGTCTATCTAATCTATGTACTAATCCTAGATATGCATCTCCTGGTTTATTATATTTTTCAATTAAATATTTTTTTATAATACTTAGCATATCTTCATCACCAGTTTTATCTCCTTGTGATGGTATATTTATTGGTTTCTCTACTACTATTATGTGATTGTCTTCATATAATATTTTCAAATTTATCATACATTTCCCTCACTTTATTTTGAAATTTTATCACATTTTTCTTTTTTTATCTACTATTACATTAGTTGTTTCTTGTATATGTTGAGTTTTGTGCTTTTTTATAGTATAATGTTAGCGACACTTTTAAGCTATATTTCATATACTAGGAGGTATTACCTATATGAAAGCATTAATCATTGAGGACAACCGGTTCAAATTTCAAGACGCTATAGAGGTATTGAAGCGCCACGATATAACCGAATATGTCCATTTTGACAACTGTGAGGAAGCTTTGGATTTCGTCTATGAGCCTGATAACATTAAGAACATTGATCTGATCATTCTGGATCTTAATTTCTATATGTCAAGAGAGCTCATTGGTGGAAGATGCCGCATGCCTACTCCGGATGCTGGTGGCAAATTCATTTGGCAGATGTTACAGAATGAAATTACAACTCCAATTATCGTCTTCTCTTCGGAGGATGACTATATGAATGTTGTAAATCACTATTTGTTTGTCAGCTTTTCTGAATATGCTCGCATATACGAAAAAGGTCCGCTTCCCATGACATATTCTCAGATTCAAAGGCAGTACGATGAGGACATTGCGGAAAGGCGCCAAAAGTTGTTGGATTTGACGTTTATTGTTGGTCATGCACATGAGGAATTAGAACTGGATTTTTTTATTAGACAGTTTTTACAGTCTGTGAATCCCGAAGATTAAGTGTTTTTGAATTTTCAAAAAAGATACGACACCCTTTTTTATATTGGGTGCCGTATTCTTTTTTAATTTTCCCATCTACCATATATTCCACATGGTAATACTAATTTTGAATTTTTCATTGGCAGTCCTATTTCTCCTGAACTTATTTTTCCTTTATATTTTTTCATATTAAGTTCTAATAAATTTTCTAGTACTTTTGATGATATTCCTGTTGTATAAGAATTGATTAAGAAAAATAGTGGATTATCGCTTAATATTTGTATACATAGTTCAACTAAGTCAGATATATTATTCTCAAATTGCCATACTTCTCCATTTTTTCCTCTGCCGTATGATGGTGGATCCATTACTATTGCATCATATTTGTTTCCTCTTCTTATTTCTCTTTGTACAAATTTTATTACATCATCAATTATAAATCTTACCGGTCTATTTCTTAGTCCTGAGCTTTCAACATTTTCTTTTGCCCAAGTTGTCATTCCTTTAGAACTATCTACATGGCATACTGATGCACCGGCTGAAAGGCATGCTACTGTTGCTCCTCCTGTATATGCAAATAAATTTAATACTTTTATTTCTCTTCCTGAATTTTTTATTTTATTTATCATCCAATCCCAATTTACAGCTTGCTCTGGAAATAGTCCTGTATGTTTAAATCCCATCGGTTTTATGTTAAAAGTTAAGTTTTTATACTTTACTTGCCAGCTTTCTGGAAGTCTTTTTTGATAGTCCCAACCTCCTCCACCAGTATTGCTTCTAGTATATTTTGCATTTGCTTTTTTCCATTCATTTGGAAAGCTTTTATTTTTCCAAATAATTTGTGGATCTGGTCTTATTAATGTAATGTTTCCCCATCTTTCTATTTTTTCGCCATTTGCCATATCTATTATTTCATAATCTTTCCATTCATTTGCTATATTCATTATATACCCTTCCTAAATTATAACATCGTTACTAACTTATAAAAGTTATAAATTAACACTGAATTTATAATTATAAACACTCCTGTTAGTATACATGTTATTTTCATAATTTTACTTTTCATCATTTGCTTGTCTCCTTTTATCTTACTTTATATATATGTATTCAAAATAAAAAGAAACATGCATATTTTTTATTAATTTTTTATATTATATCAGATTTTCTATATAAAACGCAATGAGCCTGCCGTTTTACCGGCAGGCTTAATTGCTGATTGTGAAAGCAATTTTAGATCTCATTTTTTACCCTATTGTTTCATAGGGTCGTTTCTTGCATTGCTTCCCCTCCTTCTTCTTGAACCACCCTCTTCGACCGTTTCCGGTTTACTTTCAGGTGTAGGCTGAGGAGCACCTTCTTTTTTTGTGCTGTACTCTACCACCAGATAGCTTATAATCGCAGCTAAAATGCCAAGACCCATGTAGGCTACCTTATGAATCGTTAATCTGCTGGTAATCAGCTCTCCGAACTCCTTGGGATGCCAAATCACACATTCACAGACCACAATCATAATCAGCATCAGAGCGGCGGCGATCAGATTCGCCACGGTGTTAGTGTACTGCGCTTTTTTGCAGATGATCCGCACGATGATGGCCACAATAAAGCCAACCGCCATGTTAATCACCCACTTGTAGCCGACGTCAACCCCCATGTATTTCCACACTTCAATCAACATTTTCGGCACAGTTGCCACTGTCAGGAAAATCCCAGCAATAACCAGCGCCAGGACCACGAACATAGACATTTTTCCAAGTTTACCAATCTTCATACGAAGTACCTCCTTGTGTTGAGCTTTTTTATTTGGTTTCTTTGTAGTTCGTGCGTTCACAATCGATATATATATTATATCAATTTTATGTAAATTAGTCAATTTTTTACCTTTTTTACGACTAAAATAGAGCAGATTTTATAAATCTGCTTTATTTTGATTACATATTTTTTATTTTATCTGCTAAATCCTTAGTAATTCCTTTTATTTTTGTTAGTTCCTCAATGCTTGCTGATTTTATTTTTTCTATTGTTCCAAATTCTTTTAAAAGTGTTTCTCTTTTAGCTTTTCCTATTCCTTCGATATCATCTAATTCTGATTTTGTCATTGCTTGTTCTCTTAATTTTCTGTGATATTCTACCGCTGTGTTGTGCACTTCATTTTGTAAATTGGTTATAAAGAAAAATAAATTTTCTGAAATTTCATATTCTTTTTTGTTTTCATTTACTAGTGCCCTAGTTGAGTGTTTATCATCTTTTACCATTCCATATACAGGGATTATTTTATCTAGTTCATATACTTTTAAAGCTTTTTTTATTGCTTTTATTTGAGTTATTCCACCATCTGCTAATATTAAATCTGGTAATGTCCCAAATCCGCCTTTTGGATTTTCTATTGAATGTTTTATTCTTCTTGTTACTACTTCTTCTGTACATCTTGGATCATCTTGGCCAAATACTGTTTTTATTCTAAATCTTCTTGTCATATTTCTTTTTATGACTCCGTCTATTGCTACGCACATGCCTGCTACTATATGTGTTCCTGAAATATTTGATATATCAAAAGTTTCTATTTTATGTGGTAGCTTTTCTAAGTTTAATATTTCTTTTAATTCATTTAATATTTCAAATTTGTCTTTTGATTTGTTTTCTAGAGTTATCTTAGCATTATTTTCTGCCATTTCAACAAATCTAAGTTTTTCTCCTTTTTGTGGGGCTTTAATTTCTACTTTTCTTTTTGCAGAATTTGAAAGCCACTCTTCTAATAGTTCTTTATCTTCAATTTCTTCTTGTATCATTATTTTATTTGGTAATTCTAATTTTCCAATATAATATTGTTTTATAAAACCTGATATTATTTCTTTTTGTTCCATATCTTTTAAATCGTCATAGAAATAATGCTCTCTGTCTATCATTTTACTTCCACGTACAAAGAAGATTTCTATACATACAGATAACTCGTTTTTATATATTCCTATTACATCTATGTTATTTTCTGATATATTTGAAACTTTTTGTTTTGCTGATATTCTTTCTATTGCAGATATTCTGTCTCTTAAGTTTGCTGCTTTCTCAAAATCTAACTTTTCTGATGCTTGTTTCATCTCTTCTTCTAATTCTTTTATTATCTTAGATGTTTTTCCTTCTAATAGCATTATAATTTGGTTTATCTGAACCATGTATTCATCTCTTGAAACATATCGCATACATGGCGCTAAACATTTTTTTATGTGATAATTTAAGCATGCTCTGTCATTTGATTTAAATGTTTTACATTGCCTTATTTGAAATTTTTCTTTTATAAAATTTAGCATCTCTCGTGCTGCTCCCGGATTTGCATACGGTCCAAAATATTTAGCTCCATCGTTTTGAATTTTTCTTGTTATGAATATACTTGGATATTCTTCTTTCATCCCGATTCTTATATATGGATATGTTTTATCATCTTTTAGTAATACATTAAATTTTGGTCTGTTTTCTTTTATTAAATTACATTCTAATATTAATGCCTCTGCTTCATTATCACATACTATATATTCAAAATGATCAATTAATGAAACCATATTTTTTATTCTTTGAGTTTTATTTGTTTTTCTAAAATATTGAGTTACTCTATTTTTTAAAGATATTGCTTTTCCTACATATATAATTTCATCATTTTTATTTCGCATTATATAAACGCCTGGTCTATGTGGCAATTTTTTTATTTCAGCTTCTATATCAAACATTTTAATCCTCACTATATGCTATATATGGTAAATTTCTATAATATTCTTCATAATCTAATCCATATCCTAACACAAATTTATTTGGAATTTCAAATCCAACATAATCTGCTTCTACTTCTACTTTTCTTCTATCTTTTTTATCTAACAATGTACATACTTTTAATGTTTCTGGATTTTTTGATAACAAATATTTTTTTAAATTTAGCATTGTAAACCCACTATCGATTATATCTTCTACTATTATTACATTTTTTCCTTCTATATTTACATCTAAGTCTTTTTTTATTTTTAATTCTCCTGTTGTTTCTTTCATATTTCCATAACTTGATACTTGCATAAATTCCATTATTAAATTATTACTGTCTATATATTTTGTTAAATCTGTTGCAAAATATACAGCTCCTCTTAATATACAAATTATTACTATTTCTTTATTTTTATATTCTTCTGTTATTTGTTTTCCTATTTCTTTTATTCTTTTTTGTAATTCCTCACTACTAATTAAAGTTTTTATTTTCATTTTTATCTCCTTATTTATACTTATATAATAAAAGCAAACTAAAATCACTATTTTTAGTAATTCAAGTTTGCTTGTTTTTATTTATTTAATATAGCTTACTAAGCTAAATCTTCCCATTCTAAGTGATAATCAGCTGGAAAATCTTTTTTAGCTTTTTTCCACACAACTTTATATAAGTCTTCTGCTGGTATTCCTGATTGATTTGGCCCTTTAGTTGTTAGATCATCTTTTGTTAGGCATGATCCTTTTCTTATTGACCTTGTTGTAACTACTGTATTAAATAATTTTTCGCTTACTTCTAATTCTTCTGCTAATGCCTCTTTTTTGCCTTCTTTCATTTTGTTTATGTCTTTTGCGAAAGCTAGTAATTCTTTTGCTTCTTTTGGTGTCATTGACCACTTTATATCTGGTCCTGTTCTGTCTGTTCTATCTGTAAAGTGCTTTTCAACTATTGAGGCACCTAATGACAATGCTGCATAAGATGAAAAATTATTTAATGAATGATCTGATAATCCAATAATTCCTTTTGGAAATGCATCTTCAAATTCTTTTAATGAGTTTAGTCTTAATTTGTCTGCTGGTGTTGGATAAATGTTCGTACAATGTAGAAGAGCGAACTCACTATGGTATTTTTTTATAGTTTTTACTGCTTTTCTTACGGCTTCCATATCATTCATACCTGTTGATAAAATTATTGGTTTTCTTTTGCTTGCCACATATTCTAATAGTGGGTAATTATTCATCATGGTAGAACTTATTTTGTATGCTGGTATATTCATTCTTTCTAGTCTATCTACTGCCGCAAATGAAAATGGAGCAGATATAAATATCATTCCTTTATCTTCTACATATTTTTTTAGTTCTCTTTCTTGTTCTTCTGTCAATGAAATTTTTTCTAGTGTTTCGTATAAATTACAATCATCACTTTGACACATTTTTAACTCTTTTGCTAATGATGTAATTTCTTCTTCAGGGATGTGTGTTTGGTGTTTTATTACTTCAAGTCCTGACTTATAAGCTGCATCCACCATTGCTTTTGCAACATCTAAGTCGCCTCCATGGTTAATTCCTATTTCAGCAATTATTATTGGTTCATATTTTGGTCCTATTCTTCTTCCAGATATTTCAAAATATTTATCCATACTTATTCCCCCCTCGGCTTAGTCATTGTATCATAATTCGACATCTTACGCAACTTTTTTATTAATACATTTTTTGCTTGGCAAATACTTTACTAGCATAAAAGAAAAAAATAGCATTTATTCCTAAATGCTATTTTTTAATAATCGTAATCATCATAGTCATCATCGTAATAGTCAGTATAATTATAATCAGTATAATTGTACATATTATCTAGATAATTTTGCTCATTTTTAAGCTCTTTTTCTATCTCATTTAGAGTAGATTCAGTATTTCTAAAATTTTCATTTGCTTGGTTATATACACTTATTCCCATTGATATTATTAATATAGCAAATACTGGTATCATTGCCATTAGCATTAAACCTTTTTCTTTTCTCATTTTTTTCCTCCCTTGTTTTATATCTTTATTATATTTTTAATTGTTATTTTTTTCAATATTTTTATCAAAATATGTCGATTTGCTTTTTTTAAACTTTTATAGTAATATATGGTTTATAGTGTGAATAAAATATAAAAATTTAATTTGAAAGGAGGCCTAATTTTATTTTATACAAGCGCCAGAGTGTTTGATTTCAAGCACTTAACGAGGTTAGAGTTTATCGAATTTTTCGGCGGATGCTCTATGGCATGTTACTGTCATTAGAATTAGTACAAAGTTCATCAGTGATGGTGAAACAATAACTTTTTCACGTAAATATATTTTTTCACATAATATTTACAAATGAATTAATTTATACAAATCTTTAGAGACAGTTTTTTCTCTGCCTTTATATTTTGTGATTTTGTTTCACTTTTTGTATAGATATATTCCACAAAGGAGGTATTATGTGTGGTATTGTAGGATATATAGGTAATAAAAAAGCTAAACCTATATTAATTAATGGTCTATTAAGACTAGAATACAGAGGTTATGACTCTGCAGGAGTTGCAACTGTTGAAAAAAATGGAATCAACGTTGTAAAAACTAAAGGAAGAGTTGCTGCACTTGAAAGTGTTGAAGCTATCGACTCTTTAGAAGGATCTATTGGTATTGCTCATACTAGATGGGCTACTCATGGTAAACCTTCTGATGAAAATTCTCACCCTCATACTGATAAAAATAAAAATTTTGCGGTTGTTCACAATGGTGTTATTGAAAACTATAATGAACTTAGAGAATTTTTAGGTAAAAACGGGTATACTTTCTATTCTCAAACAGATACAGAAGTTGTTCCTAATTTAATTGATTATTATTATAATAAAGATTCAATTAATGATGATAAAAAAGTTTTAAGAGCTGTTGTTTCAGCTTGCAATGATTTACATGGAAGTTTTGCTTTAGAAATTATTTCTACTTACCTTCCTGAAAAAATGATTGTTGTTAGAAAAGATAGTCCATTGGTTATAGGAAAGGCTAATGGTGAAAATTATATTAGTTCAGATATACCTGCTATTCTTTCTTATACAAAGGATTTCTATCTTTTAGAAGATTTAGAATATGTAGTATTATCTAGAGATTCAGCAGAATTTTATGATGAAAATTTAAAACCAATTAATAAACAAGTTGTTAACATTGATTGGAATGCTTCTGCTGCTGAAAAAGATGGTTATGATGATTTTATGCTTAAGGAAATTTTTGAGCAACCAAAATCTATTAGAGAAACTATTGGTTCTAGATTAACTCAAGATGGTATTTGCTCTATTGAAAACCTAGAACTTTCTAAAGAATATTTAAGTTCTTTAAATAAAATTTATATTGTAGCTTGTGGTACTGCTATGCACGCGGGTCTTGCTGTAAAACCTTTATTTGAAAAACTTTGTCATATTCAAACAGAAGTTGATATTGCTTCTGAATTTAGATATAGAGATCCACTTATTGATGAAAAATCATTAGTTATTTTTATTAGTCAATCAGGTGAAACAGCTGATACTATTGCTGCTTTAAAACTTTCAAAATCTAAAGGTGCAAAAACATTAGCCATTTCAAATGTTATTGGAAGTTCTATAACTCGTGAAGCTGATTATACAGTTTACACTCATGCTGGACCTGAGATTGCTGTTGCTTCTACAAAAGCTTATACTTCACAAGTTGTTTTACTTTCTATTTTGTCAATATATTTTGCAGAAATTTTAGGAATCAAATCTGATTTAATTCCTGAAGTAAAAAAAGATATTTTAGCACTTCCTACTAAGGTTGAAACTGCTTTAAAAACAGCTGATACAATTAAAGCTTTTGCTAAAAAAGTTTATACTGAAAAAGATGTCTTCTTCTTAGGAAGAGGTGTTGATTATGCAGCTGCAATGGAAGCTTCTTTAAAACTTAAAGAAATTTCTTATATTCATTCAGAAGCTTATGCTGCAGGAGAATTAAAACATGGTACTATTGCTTTAATAGAAAAAGGTATAACTGTTGTTTCTATTATGACAGATTCATCTCTTACACCTAAAACTATTAGTAATTTACAAGAGGTTATTACTAGAGGTGCTAAAACTTTAGTAATTACAAATCAAGATTTAGGAGATAAAGTTTTTGATAATTTAATAAAAATACCTGAAACTAGTCCACTTATCTCTCCTATTTTATCAGTTATCCCTCTTCAACTTTTTGCTTACTACATATCTAAAGAAAAAGGATTAGATGTGGATAAACCAAGAAATTTAGCTAAATCAGTTACTGTTGAGTAACTAAAAATAAATAGGATGAACGTAATTTCCTATTAAAATAAAAAATTACAAATATCAAATCAAATCAAATTTTAAAAGCAGACTTTTAAAAGTCTGCTTTATTTTTTTGAGTTTATTGCATTTATTACTACTTTTTTATTTTTTGCTTGTTTTAGCAAATAATCTATTTTGGCTTGCTCAGATTTTATTTGATATGCATAGTAATCTACTAAATCACCTTTTGCGTACTCAAAATTTTTATGTGCTAAGTCTAATTTTTTTTGTGATTCTAATATACTTTGTATTAAAGACTTATCACACTCTTCTTTTTTTAAATCCATGATAGGAACTTCTTTTATGTATGATTCGTACATTTTCAATTTCCTCCTATCAATATTATATGCTTGTCCTTTTTAATTATTCTTCAATTTCTCTTTTTTATCTTTTTCTTCATATTTTTTATAAATATTTTTAAAGTTTTCTATTGTTTTTTCATTTTTAATTTTTTCTAAAATTTCTTTATATTCTTTTACTTCTAATAATTTATTTTTTATTTGTTCAAAATCATCTATTATTTCTTCAGGAACATATTTTTTCCAGTTTTCTTTATCTCTTAAAAGTAAATACCCACGCAATTCTGTTGCTGATATATCTAATTTTTTTCTGTCTATTAGTATCTCTTTTGTATTTTTCATTTGTTCTTTAGAAAACCAACCTTTTCTTAAATCGTCATTTCCAGTTACTATTATATCTGCAAATTTTCCTTCGTGTTTTTTTACATTATCTATTACGTATTCTCCCCATTCATAACTTATATCATATTCATTTGTCATATCATTTAATTTTTCTATTCTGATATTTTTATTATTATAAACTTTTTTTAATAATTCAATTCTAAAATCTGATGTAAATGGATTTCTTAAAGTATGACTTTCACTTGCAGATCCAACTAATATTAATACTTGTTTGGACAGTTCTTGTGCCTTATCTATTATCAATTTATGTCCGATTATGTATATGGCAAAACCTTCCACACACCATGCTTAATTCATATTTTTTCATGTTTTTCTCCACTTTTTAAATAGCTCTCAAGGTTTATTTTGAGAGCTATTATCTATTCTTTCTTTTAATTCTGTAACTAATTTTTTTCTATTTAAGTTATTAACTTTACTTATAGAACTCCTTACTTTTGTTTTAGCTTTTTCTAAAGTTGTACTAGTATTTACTTCTATAACATTTATTACTACTGGCATTTCTGTTGGTTCACTAATAGGCGTTGCTATTGGCGTTGCACTAACTTCTGGAACAGTATTTTGCTCACTATTTATTTGCTGTTGTTGCTGCTGTTCGTTTTCTACTGTTTTCTGTTCTTCTTGATTATTTTCTTTTGGTTTTTCTTGTTTTTCTGTATTTTCTTCTTTTATTTTTTCTTGTTTTTCTATAAATTTCAATGCCTCTTTTGAATATTCTACTGAATTTTCTCCAAGTATTGAAATCTCATTTTTCTTTTCTTCTGAATTATATGATGTTAAGTTTTTTAAATAAGCTCCATAATATGCAATTTGTTTTATTGTTTCGCTGTTTATTTCTTCCTCTTTAACTTCTATATTTGTTTCAATATATGTTATTGCTTCTTCTATTTTTGCTTCTGTTATTTCTTCTTTTTCTATGTCTGCTTTAGCTCTTTCTTCTATTTCTTGTATTTGTTTTTCATATCCTATTTCTTCATTTTCTTCTATAATTTCTTCTTTTGGATTTGCTAATGCTTTTTCTTCTTTTTGTATATTTGCTTTAGCTTCTTTTGAAAACACATTAATATATAATACTAGCGCTGAAATCAATATAGTTACTATAATTGTAAGTATAGCTATTAGTACTTTTTTCATATTTTCCTCCTATTTTATTATGTTCCTCTTGGTCTTTTTTATTACTACACTTTTTATAATTCTGTAATTTTAATTTTATATATTATATCATTATTGTAACTTGCTTCTATTTTGTATTGTTTTGCTGAATGAATTTTTAGTCTTATATTTCTCATTTCAATTGAAGCTGTTTTCACATTCTCTTTATCGTTTTCTCCTTTTCCGTTTATAAAACTGCATTCTTGGCAAGCTTTTTCCAATTCTTTTTTATCTTCTTCATCTATTTTATCAATATTTTCTACTTCAATACTGATAAAATAGTTTTCTTTATCGGCATTTTCTTCGTTCATCTTTGTTATTTTCTCAATCATTGATATTACTTGATTGCCTTTAATATCTTCACCTATATATTCATTGATTTGACTATTGTATTTATCTTTTTCAGCTTTTATTTCTTCTTCAATTTTTGCTCTTTTAGAATGTACTATTGCATTTCTAACTAAAAGAGTAGCTATACAAATTATTACTAAAATAGCAATAGTCATTAAAATTATATATATCCTTTTTTGTTTTTTTATATTTATATCTTCATTCATAGTATACACCTCAACTTATTTTAATTTTATTCTATTTTTATTGTATATAACATTTCATGTTGGTTTATATCTGTATTTTATGCACAGTTGTACATGTAAAGAACTATACTTTTTGGTCGAATCTATTTTTGACTTTAATTTGCTCATTTGCTTTGCTGAATTTTTAACATTTTCTTGTGTATTTTCTCCTAAATCATCTTCATAAAAATTACATTTTTTGCATTCTTCTTCTAAATTTTCTTTATCTTAATCACTATATTCTCTGATGTTTCCAGCTTTAATACTTATAAATTTCCCTGATTTTCCTATATTTTCTTGATTCTTACTCATTATTATATCTATCAGATTTTTTACTTCTGACCCTTTTATTTTATCTCCTAAGTATGCTTTTACTTCTGAATTATAAGTATCTTTTTCTTGTTGTGACACCCCTTCTTCATAACAAAATATTTTATGTTCTCCGAAAAGCTCTAATTTCATAATTATAATCATTCCTATTGTTATTATTATTGTTATTATTGTTATTATTATTATTTCTTATTTTTTAATTCTTTTTATTTGCTCTTCTTCATTCATTTTTATTTATCCTATTATTTTAATTTTATTCCGCCCCATTCTACTGCTACGAATCCTTTTCTTTCTGGTGTTTGTAATTGTTGTTCTTTAACTTCTTCGTATTTATCTAATCCTTTAAATTCCATCCATACACGTATTAATGTATCTGGTTTTGGATTTATCTCTAGTGGCATATCTTTATTTATTTTATCTATTGTTTCGAATCTTATAAAATTATATTTATTTGCTTCTAATTGTGGTAACCAATATACTATAAATTCTTCTGCTTCTCTTTCATTCAAGCCTAGTATTGCTAATTTCTCTTCTAGGAATTTTGCTGATTCTTCTCCTTTTACAACAAAACCTTCTTTTATATCTATATCTATATTATTCTCGCCTTCCCAATATAATGAATATAATTCTCTTCCTGTTTCATTATATATTAGTGTTCCGTCTGGTTTTGCTGTTATTTTCCAACCGTTTTCGTATTTTGGATATGATGTTGTTATTTTCTCTGGATACCCCAAAGTTACTGTTACTTCTGTTTCTTCTTCAGGGTATAAATATATTATTGGTTTAGCTGTATATATTGACATACTATTATACTCATATATTAAAATTATTAGAAATGATATTACTGATATTGTAATAATTAATGTTATAGCAATCATGATTCTTGCTTTTCTTTTCTCTTTTTTTATTTCATCATTCATCTTTTTTTCCTTTCTTGTTTGAATCTTCTTTTTCATTTTCAGATATTATAACTTTATAAATTATTCCTTCTTCGTATTTAGCTTCTACTTTATATTTTTTTGATGAATTAATTTTTCTATCTAAATTTCTTATTTCCTCAGTTGCATTTCTAACATTTTTTACTGTATTTTCAGCCATTTCATCTTCATAAAAGTTGCATTTTCTGCATTCTTCTTCTAAACTATTTTTATTTGATTTACTATATCCTTCAATGTTTTCAACTTGAACACTTATAAATTTTCCTATTTGCTCTGCGTTTTCTTGATTCATACTTATTATTGTTTCAAGCATTAAACTAACCTCTGAACCTTTTATTTCATCACCTACGTATTTTTTAACTTTTGCATTATATATATCGTTTTCTTGTGATGCAAATGGATCTTTTGAACAATTTTCTTTTTTTGAAGTAAAGAATACATCTGAATTTAATACAACTAAAGCTATGCATATCAGCATTCCTATTGTTATTATAGCTCCCATAATTAAATTTCTATCACTTCTTATTTTTTCAATTTCTTCTTCCATTTTTCTTCCTTTTCTTTTTCTTTAGATTTTATCAATAAAATTTTTCTATTTCAACATTTGACAAATAATTATTTTGATGCTAAAATTGTATACATAATTTGGCAATGATAAGAGACTATAGTAATCTAAGTTTTATTAGAGAGTCTGTGGTTGGTGAAAACAGATTAAAACATTTTACGAATCTACTCTTTAGCTTCTAACCTAATAAGTTAGACCTTTTGTACAGGTTATAGTACTTATCAAGTTATAAATCAAGGTGGTACCGCGAAATATTAATCGCCCTTATGCTTTTAGCATAAGGGATTTTTTGTTTTTAAGGAGTTATTATGATACTTAATGGAAATGATATTAAAAAATTAGTAGAAGAAAAAGATATAATTAACCCATTTAATATAGATAATGTAAATTCAGGCTCTTATGATATTTCAGTCTCCTCTACAATTTTGAAAATAAAAAAATCTTTTAAAGTAATTGATTTAAATAATGGTGAACAAATTTCAAAAATATATGAGGAAGTTGATATTAAAAATGGATATTGTTTAAAGCCTAATGAAACTATTTTATGTGCTTTAAATGAAAAAATATCTTTACCTGAAAATATAGTTGCTCATATTAGACCTAGAACATCTCTTAGTAGACTAGGTTTATATATAAATCTTCAACATGCTCAAGCCGGTTATTCTGGAGTTTTAAATATTGCAATGCATAACATGTCTTGCAATTCGTATAGAATAACTCCTAACTTGCGTATTGGGCAAGTTGTTTTTGAAGAATTAACTGATGGAATGACTGAAGATTTGTTATATCAAAACGAGCCTACTCCTGTTTATCAGGATGAAGATGGTTTAGTTGGTTCTAAAATTTATGTTGATTATATTGGTAAAGTATTTCGCCATTATAAAGGAAATTATTATTTCATTGAAAACATTAGTATGGATTCTGAAACTAAAGAAGATATGATTGTTTATAGACCATTATATGAAAGAAAAGATTCTATGCTTTGGAACAGACCTGCTAAAATGTTTTTTGAAGAAATTGACCCTAATAAAAAAGATAATATCACTGGTCAAAAACACAGATTTGAACTTTGCGTGGAATTATCAAAAGATTATATAAATTCTAAGGAGGTAAAAAAGAATGAAAGAAGTTAAAGAAGGAGAAATTTATAGACACTTTAAAGGCCCATTTTATTATATCGTTTGTGTTGGTTTTGACTCCGAAACACAAGAAAGAGTTGTTGTTTACCGTCATCTAGATGGTTCGGGTAAAATTTGTGTACGCCCTGAAACAATGTTTTTAGAGGAAATTCCAGAAAGACCTGATAATGTAACTGGTCAAAAGGTTAGATTTGAGCTAATCAATAATCTAACAGATTATAATTGTAAATAAGGAGGATTTTTAATGATAGATATAAAATTTTTAAGAGAAAACCCAGATGTGGTTAAAGAAAATATAAAAAATAAGTTTCAAATGCATAAATTAGCTTTAGTTGATGAAGTTATTGAATTAGATGCAAAAAATCGTGAACTTAAGCTTGCTGGTGATGAACTTAGAAGTAAAAGAAATACTTTAAGTAATCAAATCGGTGGCCTTATGCGTGATGGTAAAAAAGATGAAGCTGAAAAAATTAAACTTGAAGTTAAAGAAATTAATGATAAACTTACTGAAAATGAAAAACTTGAGACTGAATATGCAGAAAAAGTTACTAATATTATGATGAAGATTCCTAATATTATGCATGAATCTGTTCCTATTGGTAAGGATGATAGTGAAAATGTTGAAAACGAAAAATTTGGTGAACCAGTTGTTCCAAAATATGAAATTCCTTATCATGCTGATATTATGGAAAGTCTATGTGGACTTGATTTAGATGCTGCTCGTAGAGTTGCTGGTAATGGTTTTTATTATTTAGTTGGTGATGTTGCTAGACTTCATAGTGCTATTTTAAGCTATGCTAGAGATTTTATGATTAATAAAGGATTTACTTATTGCATTCCACCTTATATGATAAGATCTGATGTTGTTACTGGTGTTATGAGCTTTGAAGAAATGGATGCCATGATGTACAAAATTGAAGGCGAAGATTTATATTTAATTGGTACTAGTGAACATTCAATGATTGGTAAATTTAAAGAACAAATTCTTGATAAAGCTAATCTTCCATATACTATGACTTCTTATTCTCCATGTTTTAGAAAAGAAAAAGGTGCTCATGGTATTGAAGAGCGTGGTGTTTATAGAATACATCAATTTGAAAAACAAGAAATGATTGTTGTTTGTGAACCTGAAGATAGTTATGATTGGTATGAAAAAATGTGGAACTATACTGTTGAATTATTCAGAAGTATGGATATTCCAGTTAGAACTTTAGAATGTTGTAGTGGTGACTTAGCTGACTTAAAAGCTAAAAGTGTTGATGTTGAAGCTTGGAGCCCTAGACAACAAAAATATTTTGAAGTTGGTAGCTGTTCTAATTTAACAGATGCGCAAGCTAGAAGACTTGGTATTAGAATTAAAGGTGAAAAAGGAAATTATTATGCTCATACGCTTAATAATACTGTTGTTGCTCCTCCTCGTATGTTAATAGCATTTTTAGAAAATCATTATCAAGAAGATGGCACTATAACTATTCCTGAAGTTTTACGTCCTTATATGGGTGGTATTGAAATTTTAAAACCTAAAAAATAAATCTTGATTGGAGTACTATAATGATAATAAAAAATCCTAAATTTGAAATTTCAGCAGTTAAACCTGCTCAATATCCCAAAAATGATTTACCTCAAATTGTTTTAGTTGGTAAATCTAATGTTGGTAAATCTTCTTTTATTAATACTATGCTTAACAGAAAAGCTTTAGCTAGAACTAGCAATACACCTGGTAAAACTAGACAAATAAATTTTTACAATATTGATGATAGTTTTTATTTTGTTGACTTACCTGGGTATGGTTATAGCAAACTTAGTAAAGAAGAGCAAGTTAATATGGGAAAATTTATTGAAGATTATTTGAATAAATGTAAAAATATTTCATTAATAGTTTTGCTTTTAGATATTCGACATAATCCTACAAATGATGATATTTTAATGCTTGATTATATAAAACGTACAAATCTTCCTTTTGTAGTTATTGCTAATAAAGCGGATAAACTTGCTGTAACCAAAGTAGATTCTGCTGTATTTGAAATTAAGGATTTTCTTGGTCTTTCTTTTACTACTGTTTTTCCTTTTTCTGCTGAAAGAAAAATTTATACAGAACATGCTTGGGAAGAATTAGAAAAGTTTTTATAAATTATTTTTATATTATTGAACAAGAGCCAGTTGGAACCCCAACTGGCTTTTCATATTGCTTTTTTCTGTATTCAGTTTTTCTGCTTAATCTTTACTATAGCATTTTTGCCATCTATCCATCTGATTTTTATATCAGCGTTTTGATTAAAAAAATCCATATTGATAATAGTTTCAATACTTGGAATCTCCTCGCTTAATCCAGATGAACTTGTTGCATATTCTGCTACTTTTTGCAACACTCCTTTTCCTTCAATAGGCTTATTTGATTTTATTATAATCTTTCGCCCATCGACGTTTACCTGCTTTTCGTATACTTTGCATCTTCGTTTCCGAAAAATAGTAACACCTCCTAATACTTGTTCTTAGGTATTATAACATACTTTTCTTAAACATTTATTAAAAATTTTTATATTATTATAAAACTAAGCGAGCTTAAGATTATCTTAAACTCGCTTTTTTATCATTTTCAATGCTTTAGGTCTTTCAATCATTATGCAATGTCCGCATCCCATGCATTCTAACTTAAAGTCCACACCTATTCTTATTATCTTCCACTCTTTACTCCCACATGGATGTTGTTTTTTAGTTACTACTATGTCTCCTACATTAAATTCCATATTTTCTCCTTAATAACGGCAAATGCACAGCTTTCGCTGTGCTCGCCTTCTCTTTAAAATCTACTGACGCTGATTTCCAGTACCTCAATGGTTCTTTCTGTATTGAAGTTTTTTCCAGGTTTTGTTTCGACCTTTGGCATACCATTTTCCTCATCCATTGTGATATGAATAGAAAATGGACACATAGCCTCAAAGTTTTCTTTTTCCTGATCGTAGGAAAAGTGAACCTTTACTGAGGTGATTTCTTCTTCGAACAGCTTTTCAATTCGCTGGCAGATTTCTTTTTCGGATGCTTCATTTTCATCACCCATTATATCTCTGATCCGGCTTAAAATCTGTTCTTCTGTCGCCTTGGAGCACCATGTATTCAGCAACACCCGTACTCCGGTGACTGTAAGGCCATTATTTTCCTCTTGCTGAACTCTGTTTCTTTCAATTCTGTAATGATTTGTTTTGAATAGTGCCATAATAATTGCCTCCTTATTTTTGCTCATTATTTATTATAGCATTCTTTACATTTTATGTAAAGTTATGCTAATCTTTCTAGTACTTCTTTTTCTCCTAATACTTGCATTATTTCATAAAGGTCTGGTGTGTTTGCTCTTCCTGTTAATGTTATTCTAATAACTGTACTTATATCTCCAACATGACCTTTGTAGTTTTCTGGATTTGCTTTATATTCTTTTACTTCTCTAGCATATCCTAATTTTTCTGCTAAGTCTTTCATTTTATCAAACCATGTTTGTTTGTCATCATTTATATCAAAATAATTAGTTATATATTCTGTTACAATTTTTTTGATTTCCTCTTTATCATTTATTTTTTGATATTCGAAATCTTTTATTTTTGCAAATTTATCTTTGTACATATAACTAATATTATCTTTTACTTCTGACCATTTTGAAATGTCTTTTCTTGGTTTAGCATTTTCTCTTTCTATTCCTAAAACTTTTAGTGAGTATTCTTTATCATCTAACATTTCTTTTAGTTCTTGATCATATTTTTCTGCCCAAGCATATGAAAAATCATAAACTTCTTGTGCTGTAAATCTTGATATAACTCCTTTAGCTACATCTAATAATTTTATTGTATCAAATAAAGCTCCACTTACTCCCATTTTATTTAAATTGAATTCAAAGTCTTCCATCATATCTTTATCAGGATTTTGTTTTCTCCATATTTCAAAATTTGAATTTGCTATATTCATTAAATATTCTTTTAAAGCTTCTTTTGGTATACCTTCTTCTGTATAATAAGAAACTGCTGCTTCTGGATCTTTTCTTTTACTCAACTTTCTTCTTGATTCCTCTTCTGCTTTTTCTAATGGAGCTGTATGCGCAAATTTTGGGACTTTAAATCCAAGTACTTGAAATAGTTGTATATGTAAAGGAACTGATGATAGCCATTCATCACTACGTGTTACTAATGTTGTATGCATTAGATGATCATCTACTGCATGTGCAAAATGATATGTTGGAAGTCCATCAGATTTTATAATAACTATATCTTGGTCATTTTCTGGCATATCTATTCCACCTTTAATGACATCTTTTATTTTTATTTTTTTATCTGGATTTCCTGGTGATTTAAATCTTACTATGTATGGATCACCATTTTTTATTTTCTCTATCGCCATATCTACAGGCATATTTCTACATTTTGCCCATTTTCCGAAATATCCTGTTCTTTCTTGTGCTTTAGTTTGATTTTCTCTTATTGTATCTAATTCTTCTGTTGAACAAAAACATGGATATGCATTTCCTTCTTCTACTAATTTCTTGGCATATGCTTTATAGATTTCTTTTCTCTCACTTTGGATGTATGGTCCATAGTTTCCTTTATCTACTGTTTCATCTGGATATAAATCATAGTCTTTATATGCATTTAAAATTTCTTCTGTTCCATTTTCAATCTTTCTTTTTTGATCTGTATCTTCTATTCTTACAAAAAATACGCCTTCTGTTTGCTTAGCTATTTTTTTAGCTATTAATCCTTGGAAAATACCTCCTACATGTATAAATCCAGTTGGACTTGGTGCAACTCTTACTACTTGTGCTCCTTCTTTTAATTCTCTTTCAGGATATTTTTCTTCATAATATGATACATCCTTTACATCAGGAAATATTAAATCAGCTAATTCTTTTCTATCCATATTTATTTCTCCTTTTTATTAAACTTCCATAATTATTGGTAAAATCATTGGATTTCTTTTTGTTTTTGCAAATATATAATCTCTTAATGAATCTTTTAATCTCGATTTAATTGTTGTCCAATCTCTTATTCCGCTTTCTTCTAGTTTTGCTACTTCTTCTCTTAGCATTCTTTTTACATCTTCCATTAAATTTTCTGATTCACGTACATATACGAATCCTCTTGAAATTACATCTGGTCCTGCAACGATTTCTCCTGTTGCTTCATCCATTGACATTACAACTATTATTAGACCATCTTGTGATAAGTGTTGTCTATCTCTTAAAACTATGTTTCCAACATCTCCAACACCTAGACCGTCTACCATTATTTTTCCAAATGCAACTGTTCCTGTTAATGATGCTTCATCTTCATTTAATTCTAATATTCTTCCATTAGTTGTTAAGAATATATTTTCTGGTTTTACACCTACTTTTTTAGCTGTTTCACTGTGTGCAATTAGTTGTCTATATTCACCATGTACTGGTATAAAATATTTTGGTCTTATTAATGATAGCATTAATTTTTGTTCTTCTTGACACGCATGTCCTGAAACGTGAATATCTTCTAAAGAGCTATATACAACTTCTGCTCCTATTTTCATTAAATCATCTATTACTTTTGCTACGTATTTTTCATTTCCTGGTATTGGATTTGCAGATATGATTACTAAGTCATTTGGTGTTATTGTTACTTTTTTGTGATCACCAGTAGCCATTCTTGTTAGTGCTGACATTGTTTCTCCTTGGCTTCCTGTTGTTATTATTACTAGTTGATCATCTGTATAATTTTTTATCATATCTATGTCTATAAATACGTTTTCAGGTACATTTATATACCCTAGTTCCATTGCAGTTGATATCATGTTTATCATACTTCTTCCACATACTGCAATTTTTCTTTTATTTGCAACTGCTGAATTAACAATTTGTTGAACTCTGTGTACGTTTGATGCAAAAGTTGCAACCACAATTCTTTTTGTGCAATTGAAAAATAATTTGTCTAATACTTCTCCAACTGTGCTTTCAGACATTGTGTATCCTTTTCTTTCTGCATTTGTACTATCTGACATTAATGCTAGAACACCTTTGTTTCCAAGTTCTGCAAGTCTTCCAAAGTCCATTCTTTCGTCATCTATTGGTGTATAGTCTATCTTAAAGTCTCCAGTATGTACTACTGTTCCTGCTGGTGTATGTATTGCTAGTACTACAGCATCTGGTATACTATGACAGCTTCTTATAAATTCTACTCTCAATTTTCCTAAAGTTATTGTTTGACCTTGGTTTACTACTTTTAATTTTGTACTTTTTAACAATTTATGTTCTTCTAGTTTATGACTTATTAATCCTGCTGTTAATTTTGTTGCATAAATTGGTACATTAATTTTTTGTAATAAATATGGTATTGCCCCAATATGATCTTCATGACCATGTGTTATTACTAAACCTCTTATTTTGTCTTTATTTTTCTCTAAGTATGAAAAGTCTGGTATAACTAGATCTATTCCTAACATATCATCTTCTGGAAATGCTAAACCGCAGTCTACTACCACTATATCGTCTCCATATTCAAATACAGTAATATTTTTTCCTATTTCTTGGATTCCACCAAGAGGTATAATTTTTAGTTTTTCTTTTTTAAACTTAAATCCTGTTTCTTCTTTTTTATTTGCTAACTTTCTAGTTTTTCTTGGTCTATTTAAGTTTTGAACCTTCTCTTTAACTACTTTTTCTGTTTTTGGTACATTTACATTTTCTTTTTGCATTTTAGCATTTTTTAAATCTTGTGTTATTTCTTGTAATGTCCTTTCTTTAGTATTTACCTTATTTGTTTTTTGCCCTTGGTTTGTTTTCTTTCTTGTGCTTGCAATTCTATTATTTCTTGGATTATTTCTTTTAATCGCACTTATAGAATTGTTTTTCTCGTTGTTTTCCATTATTTTGTTTCCTCCTAAAATTTTATCTAAAAATAGTATATAAAATAAATCATCTTCTGTAATAATTTTAATTACAATATTATTTAGTCATAGCTAAATAAAACTCTTTATATCTAATTGATATAAGGAGTTTAATGATTCTTTTTCCGTTCATTCTTTATTTTATAAATTATATTCCCATCTCATTATAATTTATTTAAACTTCAAATATAAAACAATTTTATTATTGCTTGATTTTTTTATTATTTAATTTTTCCGAACCATTATCTCTTTTTATTTTTATATACATCTCTTCTTATCGCCTCATGCGATACAACTGTATGCATTATACTATTTTTTTACTTGTTTGTCAATTTTTATATACCGCTTATATTAGTATACATAATATTGTTTGTTTTTCTCTTTTGTGGTATACTATATATATGACTAATAGGAGGTTCCTTGTATGAAGGAAAAGACATTTGATGGTCTTACCATCAGAAAACTCAAGACCAAAGATGCAGCCAATTTTGCTAAAATTTCCAACGGTCTGGGGATGGCTCAATATTTATCGTATTTTCGTGCTAAAAATGTTTCTGAGGCGGAAAATATTATCGTCAAGAACAATCGGAATGGATATGCGATGTATGGGCTTTTCGTAAGACGTATCGGTCTAGTTTCTGTTTTTTATGTGTCACCGCCTAACTCTTCTGGTGGTGCTGAAATCAGTTACTTTACTGGTGAGGATTACTTTGGTAATGATTATGCTTCACGTGGTGTTCAGCTTTTGGCTCAAACTCTTAGCAAAAACATTTCTTATTTTACTTTTGCTATTAAAGAGGAAAATGATGCCAGTCTTGCTGTGCAAAGTAAACTCGGTTCTAAGGAATTTTCATCTTCTACCCGAGCGTATCGGCATTTTCTTTACAATTTTAACAGGCTGTAATATGGCAAAAAAAATGGGCACGGTTACCAATTCCGTGCCTACTTTCTTTTTTTTATATCTTTATATTTTATATTTTTCCTATGTGATGTGTATATTTTCTATCCAAATATCCCACGTTTTTTTATTGGTGGTTGTTCATTCATTGTCTGTGCTAATTTTGTTATTAATTCTCTTTGTTCTGGAGTTAATTTTTTAGGAATTTGAACATTTACTGTGAATACAAAATCGCCTTTCCAATTTCCATTTATGCTTTTGAATCCTTTTCCTTTTAAAACAAATTTTGAACCTGTTTGAGTTCCTTCTGGAATTTTATATTTTTCTTTTGTTCCATCTACTAATGGAATTTCAATTTCTGTTCCTAAAGTTGCTCCTGTAAATGTTATTGGTATATCACATAATACATGATCTGCTTTTCTTGTATATATACTATGTTTTTTTACATGGACATTTATATATAAATCTCCATTTGGTCCACCTTTACTTCCTGGTTCACCTTCTCCTCTAAGTACTACTGTTTGACCATCATCAATTCCTTCTGGAATTTTTACTTTTATTTTAGCTGATTCTCTAACAGTTCCTTTTCCTTTACAGTCTTGACATGGTTCTTTTATTATTTTTCCTTCTCCACCACAATTTGAACAAACTTTTTGAGTTGACATTTGTCCAAATGGTGTTGTTACTACTTGTTTTATTTTTCCTGTTCCATTACATACTTGGCAAGTTATTGGATTTGTTCCTGGTTTTGCTCCAGTTCCATGACAGTGTTCACATTTTTTATTTCTGTTTATGCTTATAGTTTTTTCTACACCTTTATATGATTCTTCAAAGGTTATCTCTAGGTTTAGTTTTAAATCAGCTCCTTTTCTAGGACCATTTCTTTTTTTAGTTCCTCCACCAAAAGCTGCTGAAAAAATATCTCCGAAGCTACCAAATCCAAAATCTTCAAATCCTGAAAATCCACCAAAGCCGTCAAAGCCTGATCCGTATGAATAGTATCCTCCTCCGTTTTGTCCGCCAAAGCCTTGTGGTCCTTCATGTCCAAATTGATCGTACATCTGTCTTTTTTGTTTATCTGATAATACTTCATATGCTTCACTTATTTCTTTAAATTTAGCTTCTGCTTCTTTTTTATTATCTGGATTAGCGTCTGGATGGTATTTTTTTGCTAGTTTTCTATATGCTCTTTTTAATTCATCATCAGAAGCATTTTTATCTACTCCTAGTACTTCATAATAGTCTCTTTTTCCGCTAGCCATTTTTCCTCCTCGTGTTAAAAACTATAGTTTCAGCTGTGTCAAAGAGCATTTGAAATGCTACTTTTCATATATGAATATGCTTTCGCTTTTCAAATACTCTTCTCCTTGCTAAAATTTATTTTTAACTTATCTTTTCCAATTTTCTTTATTTATTGCTGTCTTCTTCTTCGTTATTTTCTTCATCAACTTTGTAGTCTGCATCATAAACAGTTCCTTCTTTAGCTTCTCCCTCTGTACCTTCGGCTGTTTCACTTTCTGCTGCACCTTCTGTTCCTGCTGCAGCTGCATTTGCTTTATATAATTTTTCTGAAATTTCATAGAATACTTTTGTTAATTTGTCTGTTCCTTCTTTTATTTCTTCTATATTATTTCCTTCAACTGTTTTCTTTAAGTTGTCAATTTCTGTTTGTACTTTAGCTTTTTCTTCGCTACTAATTTTGTCACCTAATTCATCAATTGTTTTTTGACTATTGTAAATTAAGCTTTCTGCATTGTTTTTAACTTCAACTTCTTCTTTTCTCTTTTTGTCTTCTGATGCATGTTCTTCGGCATCTCTAACAGCTCTATTAATATCATCTTCTGAAAGATTTGTGCTTGCTGTAATTGATACTTTTTGTTCATTTCCTGTAGCTGTGTCTTTAGCTGATACGTGAACTATACCATTTGCATCTATATCAAAAGTAACTTCAATTTGTGGTACTCCTCTTGGTGCTGGTGGAATTCCTGTTAATTGGAATCTTCCTAATGTTTTATTGTATGCAGCCATTTCTCTTTCACCTTGTAATACGTGAACTTCAACACTTGTTTGTCCGTCAGCTGCTGTAGAGAATACTTGTGATTTTTTAGTTGGTATAGTTGTGTTTCTTTCTATTAATTTTGTAAATACTCCACCATATGTTTCAATACCTAATGATAATGGTGTTACATCAAGTAATACTAAGTCTTTTACATCTCCTGATAATACACCACCTTGAATAGCTGCTCCTAAAGCAACACATTCATCTGGGTTTATTCCTTTATTTGGTTCTTTTCCTGTTATTTTTTTAACTTCTTCTTGTACTAGTGGAACTCTTGTAGATCCACCAACTAATAGTATTTGGTCTAATTGGCTTGCTTCTAATCCAGCATCTTTTAAAGCTTGGTTAACTGGTCCCATTGTTGATTTTACTAGTTCTCCAATTAGTTCTTCAAATTTTGCTCTTGTTAATGTTACATCTAAATGTTTTGGTCCTGTTGCATCTGCTGTAATGAATGGTAAGTTTATTTGTGTTTGTCCCATTCCTGATAATTCTATTTTAGCTTTTTCAGCAGCTTCTTTTAATCTTTGCATTGCCATTTTATCTGTTGATAAGTCTATTCCGCTTGTTTTTTTGAATTCAGCTACTAAGTAATCCATTATTTTTTGGTCGAAATCATCTCCACCTAGTCTATTATTTCCACTTGTTGCTAAAACTTCGAATACTCCATCTCCTATATCTAGGATTGAAACGTCGAATGTTCCTCCACCTAAGTCATATACCATTATTTTTTGATCTTTATCTGTTTTATCCATACCAAATGCTAATGATGCTGCTGTTGGTTCATTTATAATTCTTAAAACTTCTAGTCCTGCAATTTTACCTGCATCTTTTGTTGCTTGTCTTTGGCTGTCTGAGAAGTAAGCTGGTACTGTTATAACAGCTTGTTTTACTTCTGTTCCTAAATAGTTCTCAGCATCTGATTTTAATTTTTGCAATATCATTGCTGATATTTCTTGTGGTGTAAATTCATCACTTTCTATTTTAACTTTTTTGTCTGATCCCATATCTCTTTTTATTGATATTACTGTATGGTCTGGGTTTGTAACTGCTTGACGTTTTGCTATTTGTCCTACTAATCTTTCTCCATTTTGTGAGAAAGCAACTACTGATGGAGTAGTTCTATTTCCTTCTGGATTTGGTATTACTACTGCTTCTCCACCTTCCATTACGGCTACACATGAGTTTGTAGTACCTAAGTCAATTCCTATTATTTTTGACATCTCTATTCCTCCTTGTTTTATCTTTATTTTAATTTCTTTTGTACAAATTTATATTTTAAAAATTAATAACTAATTTGCAACTATTACCATAGAATGTCTTATTACTTTATTTCCTATGATATAGCCTTTTCTAAATTCTTCTTTTATTATATTTTGTCCTAATTTTTCATCTGTTATGTGACTAACAGCTTCATGAAGTTCTGGATCGAATGGTTTTCCAACAGTTTCAATTTCCTTTACTCCATGATATGTTAAAGTGTCTTTTAACTGTTTTAATACCATTTTTATTCCTTCTTCATAAGCTGTATCTTTTGTTCCTGTTGATATTGCTTTTTCAAGATTATCTATTATTGGTAATATGCTCATCATTATATCTGATACTAGCATATTTCTTAATGATTCTCTTTCTTTTATGTTTCTTTTTTTGTAATTTTCAAATTCTGCAAATAGTCTTTTATATCTATCATTCATTTCTTCTAATTCATTAGTTGTTTCTTGATTTTCTACTATTTCTGGTTGTTTTATTTCTGTCTCTTCTACTTTGTTTTCCACATTTTCGTTTTCTTGATTTTCTGCCATTTTATCCCTTCTTTCTTTATTTATTCGTCATGATCTTCTTTTAGCTTTTTACTTATATATTTCATTATTGAAATAACTTTAGAATAATCCATTCTTGTTGGTCCGATTATTCCTATTGTTCCTATATCTTTATCTCCTAATAGATGATTAAATGTTACTACACTAAAATCTTTTAGTTTTTCATCTTGTAATTCTTCTCCAATATAAACATTTATATCTTCTGCTACTCCTGTATTTAATACTTCTGAAACTAAATCTTTTGCATCTAAAACATTCATAAAGTTTTTTGCTAGTTCTGCTTTTTGAAATTCTGGTAAGTCAAAAGCTTTATTAGTTCCTTCTAATATTAAGTCATCATGTTCTTTAAAGATTTTATTTATTTCATCTATAATTTTTTGAATTATAGAAATACTATTTTTCATTTCATTTGTAATAAATTCTTCAATATTACCACCTAGTTCATCTATTGGTTTTCCTACCATGTGATTAGCAAAAATAGTATTTAAATTTTTTATTTGCTCTTCTGTTACATCTTCATCGAATTTTATGATAGCCTCTCTTATTATTCCTGAATCTGTTAGTATTATTGCCATCATTACTCTACTTCCAAGCAATACAAATTTTACGTCTAGTATTGTGTGTGTTTCTATTTTTGGACCTATTGCAATTGTAGTATAATGTGTTAATTCTGAAAGTGTTGTTGTTGCAATTTTAGTAAGGTCTTCTAATTCATTTACTGTAGTTTCTAGTTTATTTTTTATGTATTGCATTTCTTTTGCTGTTAATTTGTCATCTCTTAATAGTTCATCTATATAATATCTATATCCTTTTTGTGATGGTATTCTTCCTGCTGACGTATATGGCTTTTCTAAGAAACCTATTTTTTCAAGTTCTGCCATATCATTTCTGATTGTTGCACTACTACAGTTTAATTCTTTAACTAGATTTCCTGAACTTACGGGTTCTGCTGTATCAATATATTCTTCAACAATAGCTTGAAGTATTTTTTTCTTTCTATTATCAAGCATTTTTATTTCCCCTTTTATTAGCAGTTTTATTATTCGTCTGCTAATTTCATATATATATATTATATCCTATTTTAGCAATTGTCAATACATATTGCTAAAATTATTTTTTATTTTTTCTATTATGTTCTAAAATTATTTTTTTCTTTCTTTTATTGACATTTTTCGACAAGATTATATAATTATGAAGATAAAATTTATCAGGAGGTAGACGATGAACCAGTCTGATTTAACAAGATTTGATCAACTCTTTCGTATTGCTTTCGATGCAAATGGAGCTTTAAAATCTAACTGTTCTGATGAATTAAAGCGGCGTTTGATTGAGGCTTGCCAGCGGGTTAACCCTAACATGCGATATGGTAATTCCGCTTCTAGGAATGTTTCTATGAATGCTAATTTAATCGTATCTCTTCATAAGGAGTATTTCTCCTAATCTATTTTGGGCATCAGCTATGGTGCTCTTTTCTTTATTTCATATGAAAAAGGTATCATATAATCTGATACCTTTTATATAAATTCTTCAAATACCATATTGGCAAAGTCTAATCCTTTTTCTGTTAATTTAATATTATCTAAGTCAATTTCAATTAGTTCTTCTTCAACTAATTTACTTATTTCAAATCTAAAATAAAATAATGGATTAATTTGAATTTTTCTTTCAAACTCTGAAATCGATACTCCTTCTATTTTTCTTAAGCCTAATATCATGTATTCCTTTGCCATTGTTTCTTTATCTTGTTCTTCTTCTATTGTTTTATTATTATAATTTTCAATATATTCATCTATTGTTTTAGAATTTGAATATCTTTTACTATTAAAATAACTATGGGCAGCTGCACCGAATCCTAGATATTCTTTTTGGTTCCAACAGTCAGTATTATGTTTTGATTCATATCCAGGTAGTGCAAAATTAGAAATTTCATAATGTTTATATCCATTCTCTTCTAAAAGATTTTTCATTTTCCAGTACATCTTTCTTTCTTCGTCTTCTGAAGGTAATTCTAATTCTTTGCTTTCAACTAATTCTTTTAGTTTTGTATTTTCTTCTAATATTAACGAATAAGAAGAAATGTGCTCTGGTTTTAAGTTGATAATTTCACTTATTTGTAGTGCTGTTCCCCATTCATCTGAATTTGGAAGTGCAAATATAAAGTCTATGTTTATGTTGTTAAAGCCAACTTCTCTTGCTAAGTCATATGTTTCTAAAAATTCTTCATATGTATGTATTCTTCCTATTTGTTTTAATGTTCTATTGTCTGTTGATTGAAGTCCTATGCTTAATCTATTTACTCCTGCTTTTTTATAGTCTTGCAGTTTTTCTTTTGTTACTGTTCCTGGATTTACTTCTATTGTTATTTCTGCATTTTGTAATACTATAAACTTTTCTTTTATTTTTGCTATAATATCTAATATATGTCTGCTTTCTATATAAGATGGTGTCCCTCCTCCTATATAAATTGTTTTTATATTGAATCCTGTTAATTTGCAGTCATCTATTTCTTTTTTTACTGTTTCTATATATTTTTCAATTGTTTCTTCTTTTTTTGAAAATGATATGAAATCACAATAATAACATTTGCTTTTACAATATGGAATGTGAACATATATTCCTATTTCTTTCATTTATTTTCCCCTTTTTAGTTCATCTGCTATTTCAATTATTTTTTTCAATCTATGATTTACTCCTGATTTTCCTATTGGATTTTCTAGTTGTGTTCCTAAATCTTTTAGGCTCATCTCTGGATATTCTATTCTTAATTCTGCTATTTCTATTAATGAATCAGGTAATTCATCATATTTTTTCATTTTTTTCAAAAAATTTATTGCATCAATTTGTACAACAGCTGCACCAACTGTTTTGTTAAGGTTTGCTGTTTCACAATTCACTTGTCTGTTTACTGTGTTTCGCATATCTTTCATTACACGTATGTCTTCAAATTTTAATACAGCCTTTTGTGCTCCTATAAATGCTAGAAATTTAGATATTTCTTCTCCTTCTTTTATATAAATAGTATTGTTTTTTTCTAGTATTTTCGTTTTTACTCCTGATTCTTTTAATATATTTTGAATGTATTGTGCTATATCTTTATTGTTTAGTAATATTTCTAAGTGATACTTTTTGTTTGGATCATTTACAGAACCGCTACCTAAAAATATTCCTCTTACTAATGATTTTTTCTCTTCTTCTTTTTTTAGTTCTTCTACTTTTCTTAAAGTTATATTTTCTACTTTAGCTGTATACGTTTTTCCTTTTATTTCTGGTTCATACTCTATACCTAGCTTAAATAAAATTTTATATATTCGTTCTATATTAAATTCGTTCTCAGTAAAAAACTCTAATCTTTTTTTTTCTATTTTTGTGTTTGCTGATAATAGGTATCCTATTAATTCTGCTTCAATAAATTCTTTTTTAGAAAAGTTATTTATTTTACTTAATTCTTCTTTTACTTCTGATGAGAAAGACATTGTTATTCCTTCTTTCCTATAATTACTCTATCTATTCCATTTAAATCTTGTACACATTTTATTTGTGTATATCCATTTTCTTCTAGTATTTCTAATACATCATTTTTTTGATTATATCCAATTTCAAATATGATGTACCCATTTTGATTTATTGTTTTTTTTGCATCTCTTGCTATTTTTTTATAAAACTCTAATCCATCTTTTCCCCCATATAAAGCTATGTATGGTTCTTTTTTTACTTGTTCTTCTAAATTTTGAATATCTTTTTCATTTATATATGGTGGATTTGAAACAATTATATCAAAGTTGGTTTCCTGTATATTTTCAAATAAATTTGAATGTATAAAATTTACTCTGCCATTATGTATTTTATTATTTTCTTTTGCTATTTCTAAAGCTTTTTCACTTATGTCCGCTGCATAAACTTTAGAATTTTTTACTTCTTTTGATAAAGTTACGCCTATTATTCCACTTCCTGTACACATATCTAGTATTTTATCATTGTCTTTTGCCACTTTTAGAGTTTCTTGTATTAAAATTTCAGTATCATATCTTGGAATCAAAACATTTTCGTTTACTTTAAATTTTCTTCCATAGAACTCTTGAATTCCTGTTATATGTTGAATGGGAATATTGTTTTTTAGTTTTTCTATGCCTATTTTATAATTTTTAGTTACGTTCTCTTTTAATTCTTCTTCATCATGTGTAATTAAATACTCTTTTTCTACGTTCATGCAATATGATAATAATAGTTTTATTTTTATTATTTTTTCTTCTATATTATTTAATTCATTTATTCCATATTTAATTGCTTCTTTTACTTTCATATTGCCTCCAAGTGCTTTTTATTTTAGCATTTTTAGGAATTATTGTAAAGAAATTTATCACACTATAAAAATAATAATAGATATAATAATTGGGAAATTGACAAAAAAAATGCCCCACATCAGCCGTCATGAATAAGAATTTTTATGGACCTGTCCTAAAACAGGTGGGTGCTGTCCTAAATACTTATGGGTTTCTTACTTAAAAAGCAAGCATACACGCCATATTTAGAGATCATGCTCCCTTCTCCAATACTTGTAGGTTCTAAAAACTCTGTCAAAAACGCACCATGCAGGGAAACTTATTAACTTATTGTATTTATATATTAGCATATTTTTTTATATGCTTCAAACTGATTTTTTTGTTTTAACTCTATTCATTTAAAATCTAATTATATTTTTCTCTTTTTTTCTTATATTATTCTCTTTAATTTAATATATTTTGTTATTTGATTTTTTCTTCTTTTTGTTGTATACTAATTGGTGTGAGTAAATAAAAAGAGACAAGTTTTAAATCTTGTCCCTTTTTTATTTTATATTATAATATTTTTCTTTCTTTTAAATTTTCTATAATTTTTTTCATAGCTAAATCTCTATGATTATGTACTGATGCATATGTTTTTTCTGTCATTTGGCTCATTGGTTCATTAAATCCTTCTGGAATGAATATTGGTACATATGTTAGTCCTCCTAATCTTCCATGTTCTTTAGCTATACTTCCTTTTGATTCACCTCTTGCAACGATTTTTTCTCCTGTTTCTAAAATAATAGCAGTTAATACGCATACAAACTTTGCTGTTCTATCTTCCATATTTTCATATTGTTTCATTTTATCTAAAATTTTATTAATGCAATCTATTTGAGGAGCATGATCTCCTGCGTATCTTGCTGAATATACTCCTGGTTCTCCATTTAATTTATCTATACATAATCCTGCATCATCTGTTATTACTATTCCTTTTATATTATTTTGATTACAGTATTCTGCTATTGCTATTGCTTTAATCTCTGAATTTTCTTCAAATGTTGTTCCATCTTCAACTATGTCTTTATCAAACCCTATATCTTTTGATGTTACTATTTCTATATCTATATTATTTTCTTTTACTATCCTTTTCATTGATTCTATTTTTCCTTTGTTACTTGTTCCATATATTATTTTCATAATTATTCCTCCTTAAAATTTGGGTACATATTTTTCTTCTTCATCTTCTAAATCTTGAATATATCCGTTTTCAAGATTTAGTTCGTATAAATAATTTTCTATTTCTTTATATTCTTCTTTTGTTAATTTTCTATCAATTTCTTTATTTTCTAACGCTTTATATGTAGGAAAATACTGTGCCATTAGACTTATAGTTGTTTGACTACCTAATTTTTCTTTTATCCATTTTAGAACATCTTTTGAGTTTTGTACATTATTTGGTAATACTAAATGTCTTACTATAATTCCTTTTTGCATTATTCCATTTTCGTTATATACATTTTCTCCTACTTGTCTTTTCATTTCTAAAATTGCAGCTTCTGTTTGTTCTTTATAGTCTTTCACTTTAGATAAGCGCATTGCTAAATCATTATCATAATATTTAAAATCTGGTAAGTATATATCAATGTATCCTTCAAGCATCTTTAGTGTTTCTATATTTTCATATCCACTTGTATTATAAAGAATTGGGATATTCAATCCTTTTTCTTTTGCTATTTTAATCGCTTCTAATATATGCGGTATATATGGTACAGCTGTTACTAAATTTATATTGTTTGCTCCATTATTTTGTTGTTCTATAAATATTTCTGATAATTTTTCTATTGATATTTCTTCACCTTTTGATTCACAACTTATTTTATAATTTTGGCAAAATTCACATTTTAAATTACAATCACTAAAAAATACTGTTCCTGATCCTTTTTCTCCACTTATACATGGCTCTTCATCATAATGCAATGAATATAAACCTATTTTAATTTTATTTCCGGCTCGGCATCTACCTAATTCATTTTTATTTCTATTTACTTTGCATTTAAATGGACATAATGTGCATTCTTCTAGTTCTTTCATTTTAGTATACATCCTTTATTTATTATTCGTTAGCTATTAAATTTTATAATAAATTTACTTCTTAGTAAAGTCTTTTTAAAATAGAATTACCCCCGGCTGAATTGGTAACAGCCGGGGGCGTAGCTTATTTCTGGATCAGGTATACTGAGCATGGTGGCGGTATGCGTACCACAATCCATCCTGCTCATCCTTGAAGACTCCCTCGTGTCCGCAGGGGCAATACCAGCCGCTGCTTTCCGGGTGTTGCTGCTGAATCCTCTTCAGATGCCATTCTGCCTCCTCATGCGTCTTCTCTCCGCCCGGATTGATGAACACTTCTTCATAGTGTTTCATTTTACCGTTCAGGCTTATCGGCAATGGGGAGTCATACTCCATCCGTTTAATTCTGCTGCGTGTCATTTCGCTATCCATATAGCTACCTCCTTATGTAGTGATATATATATTATAGCATATTAGCCGTATTTTTTCAATTTTCTTAAAATACGATAATTTTTTTTACCCTTACTTTATGCTGTATGGACATTTTATGACAAGTTTATTTGAATGTTGACACGCACTTTTTAATTTTAATCTCATATATTTTTATATAGATATCTGGAGGTCTACTATGCTTGTATTATCTATTCCGTGTTTTTTTAATTTTCTTAATTCATCTATTTTTTTAGTTGGTTATATATCTAATAATGCCCTTTTTCCTGATCCTCTTTCTAGTGAAGAAGAAGAATTTCACTTAAAAGAATTCGAAAAAGGAAATATTGAGTCGAAAAATATTTTAATTGAAAGAAATTTAAGGTTGGTTGCTCATATTGCAAAAAAATATTCTTCTGCATCTGCCAGTCTTGACGACTTAATTTCTATTGGTACTATTGGACTTATTAAAGGAATTAATAGTTATAATTTCAGCAAAGGTGTAAAGTTGTCTACATATATATCTCGTTGTATCGAAAATGAAATTCTTATGTTTTTTAGAAATTCTAAAAAATTGAATGCTGAGGTATATCTTAACGAGCCTATTGGAAAGGACAAAGATGATAATGTCATTACTCTTCAGGAAGTTCTAGAAAATAATGAACGTAGTATAGAAGAATCTATTGACTTAAAGTTAAAACAAAGTAAGCTTTATAAAAAAATGGACTCACTTTTGCAACCTAGAGAAAAGGAAATACTTATTCTTAGATTTGGATTAAATAATTCTGCTCCTTTAACACAGAATCAAGTTGCAAAGATTTTTGGTATTTCTAGATCTTATGTTTCACGTATTGAGACTAAAGCTATTGCTAAACTTTCTAAAGAATTTAAAGATGATTAAAATTAAAACACAAATTAAACTTTTACTATAATTATTTAGTATATAATAAAAACAACAGCCCACCTATTTACACAGGTGGGCTGCTGTTTCGCTTTTAGCGTGTGCTGTGCGAACTAATACAGCACGCTTCGCCGTTGTTGCAAAAAGAGCTCTGTTCACAGCAGAAATATTCTTCGCATTTATGCTGTGCAACCATCTCTTTAGCAATTCTTTGGCTGCTTTTTTCGGATTGGGAAACTATCCCCTTGCTTGATGCACTGTCGACATCTTTCCGTATATTCTTTTGCATCATGCTACCTCCTTTGTTGCAAAAGCTTTTTTTATTATATCATATTTACTTTAAAAGGTCTAGTCTGTTGGTGTTTGTGCATTTTATATATTATGCATACTGGTATCTTTTTTTATTTCTAACTAAGAACATTATACTAATTATTAATGATAATACTTCTGCAAAAGTTACTGCAAGCCAAATTCCATCTATTCCTAAGATAATTGGAAGTATATATATCATTGCTATTTGGAATACTAGTGTTCTCATAAATGAAATTATCGCTGAAACAACACCATTATTTAGTGCTGTAAAAAATGATGAACTATATATATTAAATCCGCTAATTATGTATGATATTGAAAATAATCTTATTGCTCTTGTAGTAATTTCTAGTAGTTCTATATCATAGCTGACAAATATTGATGCTAATACTTTTGATAATATTTCTGCTATTCCTGTCATTGTTATTGATGTTATTGTTATTAAAATTAAACTTTTCTTTAATAAATTTTTTAGTTCTTGAGTATTTTCTGCTCCATAATGATAAGATATAATTGGTGCTGTACCTATTGAATATCCTAGATACGTACCTGTAAATATAAATCCTACGTACATTATTATTCCATATGCTATTACTCCGTCAGCTCCTGCATATTTCATAAGTTGTACATTAAATAGCATATTTACAAGTGACATTGATAAGTTTGTTAACATTTCTGATGATCCGTTTGTACATGCTTGCAATATTGCTTTCCATTCAAAGTTTGTTTTTGTTAGCTTTAATGGACTTTTATTTGGTTTTATAAAATATATTAGTGGAACAATTCCTCCCATTAATTGACTTATTCCTGTAGCTAGGGCTGCTCCAAATACTCCCATTTTAAAAACATATATAAATATAAAATCTAGAAACATATTTAATACACCAGTTATTATAGAGATGATTAATCCAAATGTTGGTCTTTCGGCTACTATTAAAAAACTCTGAAAACTATTTTGCAATACAAATGGAATTAAAAATATTAATATCGTTTTTCCATATGTTGTACATAGGTCTAGCATATGTCCATTTGCTCCTATTAGGCTTGCTACTGGCTTTACTAGTGGTATTCCTATAATGGTTAATATTCCGCCTACAATAATTTGTAAGTATATAAGCATCGAAAAAAATCTATTTGCTTTTTCTTTATTTCCTTCTCCTATAGTTTTTGAAACTAGTGCACTTCCACCTGTTCCAATCATAAATCCAAAAGTTCCTAAAATCATTAGTGCTGGCATAATTAAATTTACTGCTGCAAAAGCATCAGAACCGACACAATTGGATACAAATATTCCGTCTACTATTCCATATATTGATGTAAATATCATCATTATTATTGTTGGAATTGTAAATTTTATTAATTTTCCATATGTAAAGTGCTCTGATAATTGTATTTTCATTTCTTTCTCCTTCCCTAATTTTTCTGTTTTTGTATAATATATTATTATTATTTTTTTGTCTACATTTTTTTACATAAAAAAGATAGTATGACTTTTCTTTCACACTATCTTCTTTATAAATTATAGAAATTCTTTTAATGTTTCTATACTATCTTCTTGCATTTCTACAAAGTCAGTTAATATATTTTTTACATCCTCTTTTATTCTGGTATTGTTATTTAGTAAACGTCTCCCTTCTATAATTCCCATATTAGTTCCTTGCATTAGCAATTCTGATAGTTTTGATGGTGTATCGTCTGTTATTGTTCTCATTTGTACTCCATACCATGTCATCATTTTATTCATTTGACTTGTTTCATGTGGTTTTTTTACAGTAGTATATTCAGAATATAAATTATTTACTCTTTCTGATATATGTTTATATTTTCCATATTCTACTTTTAATGTTTCTTCTAATTTGGCATCATGATTTTTTTCTTCAATAAATTTTATTGCGTCCATTCCCATTGTTGCTCCCTTGTTAACTTCGTCTAATACATTTAGATTATTATTTTCCACTAATTTTCACCTCTTTCTTTATATTAGTTTGGGAAAATAATACTTTTTTATGCAACTTTTTCTTTTCTAAGTTCTTTAGCATGATTTATTGAAATTTCATTTATTTCACCTGAGGCTATTCTAGCAATTTCTTTTAAGGTTCCTTCTTCATCTAATTGTTCTATTTTTGTATTTGTTTTATTATCTTTAACTTCTTTTTGTATAAAATAGTTGTAATCTCCTTTTGCAGCTATTGGTGCTAAGTGGGTTACACATATTACTTGATGTTTTTTTGATATTTCTTTCATTTTTATTCCAACTTTTTTTGCTGCTATTCCACTAATTCCTGTATCTATTTCGTCAAATATTAATATTGGAACTTCATCTATATCAGCTAATACTTTTTTAATTCCTAACATTATTCTTGACATCTCTCCTCCTGATGCTATTTTTATTAATGGCTTTTCAATTTCACCAATGTTAGTTTGAATTAAAAACTCTATATTATCTTTTCCATTTGTATTGAATTCTTCTCTTTTTTCTATTTTTACTGAGAATTTTGCGTTTTTCATTTCTAAATCTTTAAGTTCTTCATTTATTTCTTCTGACATTTTTTTAGAAAAGTCTATTCGTAATTGATGCATTTTATTTGATAGTTCTTCTAACTCTTCTTCTATTTTTTGTTTTTCTTTTTTTATTTTTTCAATGTATTCAGACATGTTTTCTATATCATTTAATTGTTTTTTTACGTCTTCCATGTATTCTAATATTTCAGTTATATTATTTCCATATTTTCTTTTTAGACTTTGTATTAAATCCATTCTTGTTTCTATATTCAATTTTTCTTCTTCGTCAAAATACACATTTTCTTTATAGTTATATAAGTCTCTTTCTGATTCTTCTAAATTATAATAGGCATTTTGGATTTGTTCTAATATTTTCTCATAGTTTTTATCATAATCACTTATTTTTTCTATTGATCTTATTACTGTATTTAATTCTGTTAAAATTTCTTCTTCAATTTTATAATGAGACTCTTCTAAACTTTTTTGAATTTTTTCAAAGTTCATTAACTTTTTAATTTTTTCATCTAGCTCTTCTTCTTCACCTTCATATAAATTTGCTTCTTCAATTTCATTTAATTGGTATTGTAATAAGTCTAACTTTCTTTGTTTTTCTTTATCGTCACCATAATTTTTTCTTAGTTCTTCTTTTATTTGTACATATCTATTATATTTTTCTTGATATTCTTTTTTTGTTTCAACTATATTTCTACCAATAAAATCATCTAAAAATTTTATATGGCTAGAAGATTCTAATATTGTTTGATTATCTTGCTGTCCATGAATATCTATTATCTTTTTCATAAAACTTTTTAATTCATTTACTGTTGTTAATCTTCCATTTATTTTGCATAGATTTCTTCCTGATATATTTACTTCTCTTGATATTATGTATTCTTCATTATTTACATATACTAGCATTTCAATAAATGAGCTTTTCTCTCCATGGCGAATTATTTCTTTAGAAAATCTTCCTCCAGCTAATATCTGTAATGAATCTATTATTAGTGTTTTTCCTGCTCCTGTTTCACCTGTAAACACATTAAATCCTTCGTTTAAATTAATACTTATATCGTCTATAATTCCAACATTTTTTATATGTAATGTACCTATCATAATCTTTTCCTCCGTACGTTTGTTTGTATAAATATTATACTTCTATTTTATTTTTTGTCAATACATTTGTTCGTAAAAATAAAATATTTTTTCTTTTCTTCTCTATTGACGAAAACCTACTATTTGTGGTATAAATAGTAAGTATTGATTATGGCCCCTTGGTCAAGCGGCTAAGACGCCACCCTCTCAAGGTGGAATCATGGGTTCGATTCCCGTAGGGGTCACCAAAATCATATAAAGCTTATAAATAAAAGGATTTGAGGTTTTACTCTCAAATCCTTTTATACTTTTTAGCATATGCAAAAACCACCCGCTTAAATTTCAGCTGGTGGTTTTGCTTTTGGCTATTCGTAATCGGAGCTTACTGCCTGAGTGGTTTTGATGTTTTCTCCTGTACGAAATCCATGTGCATACGCTTTTCTCATGCTTCCAGCAAGTTCCAAAAAGAAAACACTTTTCCCTGGTATTGCTTCCAGTCCATCTTCGTGTCCCTTAATGTACATCTGCTGTTCTTCGCTTCCTTCTAAGTAGAAGCTTGGATCAAATTCATCACATTGCATTCTTTTTTCCAATTCTTCTGTGTGTACTTGGTCTCGCATTACGCGAAACCGCTCCATTTCAGGATGCAACATATCTCTTCTCTCCTATTCTTCAAATGTCGTATATTGCTTATTATACCATGTTTACATAACTTTGTCCAATTGAATGCTAAAAAAGAATAAGCTATATCAATCTGTAGCTTATTCTTCTGTTATACATTTTTCTAAAATTTCTTTTAATCGTTCGTCTTTTTTAGATAAGTATAAATATCCTACTAATCCTTCAAATGCTGTTGAATACATATAATCCTCTGGGTCTGCATTCTTAGGTAAATGATGGTTTTCTGCATTTCTTGCTCTTCTTACAATGTCTTTTTCTTCTTCTGTTAAATCATCCATTAACCTTTTTAATATATCTGCTTGAGCTTTTGCTTTTACATATTTTATAGATTCTATATGTAATTTATGTGGCTTTAATTTTGTTTTATTTACTAAATTAGTTCGTATATATAGCTCATAAATCGCATCTCCTACATATGCCCATGTTAACGGTGATAGTAGGTTAACTTCTGATTCGTCTTTTTCTCTTTCTATTAACTCCATTTTGTTCCTTTCTTTTATACTTTTTCAAGTGTTATTTTTCCTATTTTACCATTTTTAAAATCATCTAATATTATATTTGCAACCTTTTCTTCATCTATATTTCCTCCTGATATTAACGCTCCTCTTTTTCTTCCAATTATGTACATTAATTCAAGATAGTATTGTGAATGCTCTTTTATTTTTTCTATGTCTTCTGTTGTTATTTTATATTTTTCATATAATTTTTCTGGATAATTTTTATCTAAATATTGAATTAGTGTATATGCAACTTCTGTTCTTTCTAGTACATCGTCTTTGATACTTCCTGTATATGCTAAATTTAATCCTACTTCTTCACTTTCAAATTTAGGCCAAAGTACACCTGGAGTGTCTAATAATTCTATCTGATTTCCTATTCTTATCCATTGTTTTTGTTTAGTTACACCCGGTTTATTTCCTACTGTCATTGTAGTTTTCTTTGATATTCTATTTATGAATGATGATTTTCCTACATTAGGTATACCAATAATCATGACTCTTATTGTTTTTCTAATTCTGCCTTTTTCATTTTGAGCTTTTAATTCTGCTTCCATTATATTTTCAATTGATTTTTTTACTTGTTCAATTCCTTTTCCTTGATTAGAATCCGCTTCTATTGCGGTTATATTCTTTTTCTTAAAATATTCTATCCATTTTCTTGTTTCTTTTTCATCTGCTAAATCGCTTTTATTTAATATTATTATTCTTTTTTTATTTCTAACAATTTCTGCTATATCTGGATTTTGGCTCGATTTTGGTATACGTGCGTCTAATATTTCTACCACTACATCTATTAGTTTTGAATCTTCTAATATTTGCCTCTTAGTTTTTGCCATATGACCTGGGTACCAGTTGATATTCATATTATTTTCCATTTTTTCACTTCCTTAATAATCTTCATAATAATTTATTATTTTTTCTATTGTTCCGTCTTTAGATATTTTATTCCATTCTGCTTTATATATTGATTTGGCATATTCTGTATCTAAATAATTCTTTTGAAAGTCATCTCTTTTTTGTACTAATACTGGATTGTTTGTCCATATGTTAAAATTACCATTACTATTTATTCTCTTACATATATATTTATAGCAGTTTTCAAAATGTTTATCAAAATCATTAATCTCTGGTAAGTTTTTTATTGATGTGGCTATCTGTCTTTTAGCTAAAATCTTAATATCAAAATCTCTATCAGAATCAGATACACATTCTCCATAAATACTTCTAGGTCTTTCTTTTCTAGATCCTCTATGATCTTCTATTGCTTCTTTCATTATTTTAATATCTTCATCATTAAAATATTTTTTTAATTCCACATCATTTTCTAAAATTTTGCCTGATTCGTATTCATGATTTTCTCTACTGATTTTTAGCCCTAAGTCATGATAACTAGCTATAGTATATGCCATATTTTTATCTAAATTATAATAATCAGCAAGCATCATCATATTATTAATTACATTATTAATATGTATCATTCCATGTGAATAATATTTGCTATACTTTGGAAAAATATTTTTTTCAATATGATTTTTTAATTCTTGGCTTACTTCATTAATTTCATTTTTCATGTATTATCCTCTTATATTTTCTATAATTACTTCTCCATCTCTTACAGATTTATATTTTTTATTTTCTCTTTGGCATTTCTCTACTATTTCTTCAATTAGATGTACTTTATGATAATCTGACTTGTAATGTTGTATAAAAATGTAGTCTATAAAGTCTAATCCTTCAACAAAAATGTTATCTTTATTGTAATATTTTTTAGGTTCATCATCCATTATATTTCATAAATTTTTCTTTTATTTTTTCATTGTTATCGAAGTATTCTTTCAAATCTAATATTGTAACTTCAAATCCTATTTCTTCTAATAATTTTCTATCTTCTTTTATATTGGTTTCAACCTTTTCTGCATATTTCTCCGTTCTTTTACTAAATTCTAAATAAGTATGCTGCTAATTCATCATAACATTCATCTCTATTTACTAATTTTCCTTCTTCTCTCATTTTATTTAATTCATTGATAGAAACAAATTTAATTGCTTGAACTTCTTCAGCTTGAAATCTTATATTATCTGCTGTTAGTCCATTTTGTCTTAAAATAAAGAAATCATAAAATTGTCTATCATAGTGATCATCATTTACTTTTTCTTCTTTTCTATAAGAAAACATGAATCTAAAATCTCTAACTTCAACACTATATCCTAAGCTTACACTTACTTCTTCGCTGATTTCTCTAGTTGCTGCTGTTAAGCTGTCTTGACCTGCTGATAAATGTCCTGTTACTGATATATCCCACATTCCTGGGTTTTTATCTTTATTTTCACTTCTTTGTTGAATTAGTACTTCATTTTTTTCATTTACTATTGCTACTACAATTATACGATGCCATAGTCCTTTTTTATGTACTTCTTTTCTTGGTAATATTTCTCCTGTTTTTATACCATTACTATCTAACACATCTAATAACTCTTCTCTCATATTCACTTTCCTTTCTATATTCTAATTAATACTGCATTTTATTATATCATTTAAATGCCTATTTGTCAGTATTTTCCTTGAATAAATATTTTGGAAATTTAGTATCACTTTCATAATATAAAAAAGTCATCTCTTTTTGAGCTGACTTTTCATAAAACTTCTATTCTTGCTTTTTAAATAATTCTTTTCCTACTCCACATAGTGGACATTTAAAGTCTTCTGGTACTTCGTCTCCATAGTAAATATATCCGCATATTGTGCATATCCATGCTGTTTTTCCTTTTTCTGTAGTCACTTTTAATAATTCTTCTTTATGTTCTTGATAATAACCATAACTCATCTCTTCTTTTTCCCTATAAATATCTGCTTCTATTAATTTTCCTATAAATAGTGTATGTGTGTCATTATCAATTGAATCTACTATTTCACATATCATATATCCTAAAGAATCTTTTATTACGTTTATTCCTTCAACTTGGTTTACTTCAGTATTTTCAAATTTGTTTATTTCTCTTCCTGAATTAAATCCGAATGTTTTTATTATGTCAGGATTTACATCTTTTCCTAATATTGATATTGCAAATTTGTTATTATTTTTTAATAGTTCATTTGTATAATTTTTCTTCATTACTGATACAGATATTAATGGGTTCTCTCCTGAACTTATTTGTGATACTGCATCTACTATACAGCCTCCGTTTTTGGTTGTTAGCACATACATTCCTTGACTAATTTTTCTTGTTATATTTATATTTTTCATTTTTAACTCCTTATATCATTTTAGTAATTGTTTCTTCAATAATTTCATATACTTTGTTTTTCTTTACTTCTATATTTTTAGTTCCTTCTATATAATTGCAATTGTTTTTGTAATATTGAATTTTTGTGAACATTATAGCATTTTCTCTCATATTTTTCTTTTATATCTTTTATTATCTCTGTCTTTCCTGCACATGCTCCACTGGTTATTAAAATTTTATTTTATTGTATCCCAATATACCATTTCTTCTATTGAATTTCTTTTTTCATGCATTTCTCCTGGATGTGCATCTTCTGATGGATATCCTACTGGTAATATTGAAACTATTTCTAAGTTTTCTGGTATTTCATATACTTCTCTTATTTTTTGTGGGTCAAATGATCCTATCCATGTTGTTCCTAATCCTAAATCTTGTATTTCAAGCATCATCTGTGTTGTTACAATACTTGCATCTATTATTCCTTCATCTTTTCCATCATATTTTCTCTTCCATGATATATTTTTGTCATAGCAAATAATCATAATTACTGGTGCTCCCCAACCAAATCTAGTACATTCACTTAATTTTGCTAATTTTTCTGGTTCTTGTAATACTAGAATTCTTTGTGGTTGGTAATTTACTGCAGTTGGCGCTATTCTTCCTGCTTCTAATATCTTTTCTAATTTTTCTTTCTCAACTTTTTTATCTGTAAAGCTTCTGCATGAATATCTTTCTTTTGCTAATTCTAAAAAATCCATATTAATCTCCTTTATGTTTTATTTTCTTTTTTAGCTTTTACTAATTCTTCATGATAAAAATAATTTTTATAATTTAACTTATTTTTATCACAATAATCGTTAATTTCTTGGGATAAATCTATCCAATATTGTTTATTATTTTTATTATATATATCAATATATTTTTCATAATGTTGTGGATATTTTTCTTTTATGTAACTCATTATACTTGATTTATATTGTCCTCTTAAATTTAAATTTTCAAACCAGTATTCATCTATATAATCTTTTGATTTTTCTATGATTTCTTTCCACTCGGTTATATATGGAAAAATTGGTGACATAAATAAAATTGTATATATTCCATTGTTATGTAATTCTCTTAATGTTGATAATCTTTTTTCTATGCTAGATGCATTATCCATATCATTTTTAAAATTTTCATCTAATGTATTTATTGACATGCTTACTGTTACATTTTTTATCTGTTTTAGTAATTCTATGTCTCTTAATATTAAACTTGATTTTGTTGATATTGATAGAAAACACTCTGAATTAATTAGTTGTTCTAGAATCTGCTTTGTTAATTCATACTTTTCTTCCATTTCATTATAGCAGTCTGTTACAGAAGATAAAAATACTGTTTTGTTTTTTATTCTATTTAAATTTATTTTCTTATCACATCTTTTTATATCAATAAAAGTTCCCCATTCTTCTTGATGTCCTGTAAAACGTTTCATAAATGATGCATAACAGTATTTACAACCATGTGGACATCCTACATATGGATTTATTACATAGTCACTTGCTGGTAAATTTGATTTGGTTAGATAATCATTTACTTGTATTTCTTTTATTTTCATATATTACCCCATAATTTTAATTTATTTTATATTACTATAAAAAAGAGCAATTATCAATATAATTGCTCTTTCTTGTATTTTTATTTTACTTCTGCTGTATATTCTGTTTTTTCTTCATTTTCATATAAATAATATGTTCCTTTAGTTATCTTTTCATTACTTATAATTAATGTTTTAAATTCTTCATCTGCTTCAAATTCAATAATCTCTTCTTCCTCATCATTTTTTAGTCTTATTGTAGTTTCTTTACTTATTTTATTTTTTAGTGTAAAGCATATAAATTCTTGAGTTGATGTGCTCTCTGGTTTTTCTAACATATCTGATCCTAGTGCAATTAATTCTCCTCCATTGATTTCAAATCCATCATCTGTATCTATTCCTGCATCTCCACTTATTGGCGAACCGACTGTATAAATTTTTCCGCCATTTATTATTAAATTTTTATTTGAATCTATTCCATCTCCTTTTGCTTTTATATATATTGTTCCGTCATTTATTGTAATAGTTCCTCCGTCTCCTCCTGCATTTATTCCATCGTCTTCAGATTCAATATTAATAATTCCAGAATTTATTGTTATATCTTTTGTTTCTGTTGCAATTCCTTCTCCTTCTTCTTGATTTCCATATACGTTTAATATTCCTTTGCCTTCTATAGTTAAATTACCTTTTGAATATATACAACTATCATATTCACTTGATCCTCCATCTGATAAGTTGTTTTCTGTATTTTCTTCTAATTTAATTGTTAAATCATTTTCACTAATGTTAGCTATTGAGGCTGTATTTTCATTTTCTATAGTAACATTGTCTAAAATCAAAGTTACTTCATTTTCGGAATCTATTAATACTGAATGTTCAAATTCTCCTGTTAATGTATAAGTTCCACCTTTATTTATTGTTATATTGTTATCGTATTTGCTTAAGTCTATTTCTTTTTCTGATACTTCTTCTCCTTTTTCTATATCTGATTCTTTAGTTTCTTTTTCTTTTGACTCTTCTCTCATTTCAAATCTATTGTCTGGTTCTTTGACTTCTTCTTTTTTATTAATTTCTTCTATGTTTAAATATATTAATATTCCTAAAATTGTTGTTAGTATCACAATAACAATTATTTGTATTATACTTTCTCTTTTCATATTTTCTCCTTTATATTTTATTTTCTGAGGTTGTATTTTCTTTCGTTTTTTTATCTATTGTCTGACTTCTTGTGTTGCTATTTTCTCTAGGCATTTCTGGTGGTTGCTCTTGATTATCTCTTTGTTGCATTTCAGGTGGTTCCATCATCTCACTATTTGGTTGTTGTAGCATTTTTTCGTTTCTTTCCATTTGATTTTCTTCTTTTCTTTCGTTCATTTCTTTTATTCGAACTAAAAATATTGAACTTGTTATTATTGCTCCTAATAGAATTCCTATTATTACATAGCCTATTTTGTTTCTCATATGTTTCTCCTTTTCATTTATTTATATACATATTAATTTATGGACATTAAATTTAACTTAAATACAAAAAAATAAGACCTTTTTATTGGTCTTATTTTTTTCTTATCTTTCTTCATCTTCTATACTTTGTATTGAATTTTCTCTATTTTGTTCCATACTATTTTCTGTTAGCCATCCTAACATTTTTGTGCTACCATCTTCATATCTACAAATGAAGTGATATGAAAATTTTGCATCTGGATATTGCTGTTTTAAATCATATAAACTTATATTTGAATCAGTTATTGCAAAATATTCACTGTTTGTAGTAACTCCTATAATAGAAATTTCTTTAGTTCCATTTTGTTGATTTTCAAAATATCCATAGTTTCCTGTTCCATCTGGGCATTCAAAATACTTACCGCTTTCTATATTCATAGAAGCTCCAACTCTAACTGAAGATAAATATTCTATGCTGCTATCTGCAACAGTTGTTTCTTCTTGTTTTTCTTCTACCTTCTCTGTATTTTCTTCTTGAACTTGCTCTGTTTTTTCTTTTTCAGTATTTTCTTCTACAACTGGAGCTTCTTCTGTTTTACTAATTGTTTCTTCTTCAGTTGTGGTTTCTGTTTGTACTTGTCCATTTTCTTCAAATCTTATTGCTTGTTTTATAGCATCTTCATAGTCTATTTTTTCTGATGATTGTAATTCATCTGGTGTCTGTGTTTCTGTTGACAGATCATAGCTGCTTTCTATTATTGGTTGATTAGCTTCTGTCATTGAATTTCCATTATTGTATATTCCTGCTATTCCTAATCCTATTGCTGCTACTACACACACTGTTCCAACTGCTCCTGCAATTGTTCTTTTATTTATACTTGGAATATGTACTTTATTTCTTATTGAATCTCTTTGATCTTTTAATTTTCTTGTAAATCTTTTTACTATATGTTCTTCTTGTCCTTCTGAATCTTTTTTTCCTAATATAATTCTTTTTACTCTTGAGCTTAATTTAGCATCTTTTTTAGCTTGTTCTTCTGCTGCTATTCTTTCTTGCTCAGCTCTTTCTTGTTCTGCTTTTAATCTTTTTTGCTCTGCTGCTTGTTCTTTTGCTATTCTAGCTACTTCAGCTGCTTTTTGAGCTTTTGCTTGTCTTCTTTCTTGAGCTTCTTTTTGTATTTGTTCTTCTGTTTTAGCTGGCTTAGTTTTATCTTTTATTTTTGTTTGATATATATTTTTCATTTTTCCAGCTTCTCTAGCTGCTTTTTTAGATGCTTGTCTTGATTTTGCTCTACTTATTGATTTCTTAGGTCTTGGTTCATAAGTTGGTTTTGGTTTTGAAGTTGTAGTGTCTGGTTCAATTATTGTTTCTTCTGCTACTTTAGGTTCTACAATTTCTGGTGCTACTATTGGTTTTTCTGACGTTTTCTGCTCTATACTTTCTGGTGTTATTTTTTGTTCTTCTTGTGATGTCATTTGTTCTTGTTCATTTTCTCCAATTATTGGACTAGAAATTGGTGACTCTTCCTTAATTTCTTCTTTTTCAATTTCTAGAGCTTTCATATTTTGCTCTCTTAATGTTGATATAAGTTCATCAAATTCTTTGTCAGCTTGTGATGGTCCTAATAGTGGCTCTGTTACAGCTTTCTTTGGTTTATTTACATTTATCTGAATTCCATTTAATTTTTGAGCAAATGCTTGTCTAAAAATTTGAAATCTATCTCTTAGACTTAAATTCTTAGCTGATTTAAATATGTTTAAATCGTATTCTATATTCATTCTTGCTTGCACAAATTCTGCCATTTTATGAGTATTAGCTCTTATTCTAAAATCTCTTTTACTTTCTGACACTTTAATAAAGATTGTTTCTGTTGTTATATCTATATATTTTTGTGCATATTCTGTTCCATATGTTTGGTCAAATTCTACTAATGAATCATATAGTCCTACATCTATTTGTTTTTCTTTTTCCTTTGGAACGTTTCTACCTATTATTTGTTTTCTTCTCTCTGCTATATATTTTTTATCGTAGCTTTTTCTTTCTCCGTCGTTTATTGGTTTTACAAGAGATTGTTGACCATCGTATCTACTAAGAACATATTCTCCATTTTCTAAATCAACACGTACGGTTAATATATCATTACTTCTCACAATTTTTCTCCTTTTTTGAGTAGATATAAGTTTACATAAATATTATATCAGTTGCATATTATTGTTGTCAAGTTTTATCTTTTGCCCATTTTATTATACTTTAAACATAGAAAGAGAGAATTTTGCTTCTCTCTTCTTGTTTTATTCATTCTCTAAATTTCCTTCTGAATCTCCTTCTCCTGGATTAACTGGTGTTGTTGGACTTGGTGTTTCACTTGGATTTGGATCAGTTGTTGGATCTGGACTTTGACTTGGAGTTGTTGTTTGACTTGGTTCTGTAGATTGTGTTGGATCTGGATTAGTTGTTTGAGTTGGATTTGGGTCGGTTGTTGGTTCTGGACTCTGGCTTGGAGTTGTTGTTTGACTTGGTTCTACAGATTGGGTCGGTTGTGTGCTTTCACTTGGTGCTGGTGTATCTTTTGGTTCTTCAATAATCACATTGTTCCATGGATTACTTGATATTGGATCTGTTGGATCATATCCACGTAAATCAGTATATCCAGATATTTTTCTTGCTGATGGCTTTCCTAATGGATTTGCTGCTGATGCTGAAAATTCAACTTGTGTTCCTGTTCCACAATTACTATATATCCATATTGCATCTGCTACTGTAAGTCTTATACATCCAGCTGATGCTGTTGTTCCTAATTTATCATATTCCCAATATTCTAATGAACTAGGATCTCCATTTGTTGTATATGGTACAGAATGGAATAATATGTTTCCTACTATAGGTACAGCATATTGTCCATATACATTACCAAATAAAGCTCTCCATCTATATCTGCTTCTTTTTAGTTTGTATACTCCACCTCTCGGAGTTGCACTTCCTGTTGAACATACCATTGCTTTAACTGGTACTGTATAATTTCCTTCTGCATCTTTTTCATAAACTGTAACTACATTTGAACTATAGTTTACTATTACATAATATTTAGCAGAATTATCTTTTTCTTTTACTCTAGCTTCTTCTAGTTCTTCTTCTGTTGCCATTTCATTTTCTAGAGCTTCATTTCCTATTAATTCCGTTATATTGTTAAGTTCTATTATGTATGCATTGTCACTATATTTTCCCTGTGATTCATATTTTAAATATACTTTTGCATTTGAAAATATTTCTATATTATTTTCATATACTGTATAATTTTTATCTTCGATTTTTCCTTCTGGTTTTAGACTCTCTATGTTTTGACTTTGTTCTAAAAGCAAATCTTCTTCTGATTTTATAGGTTCAATATAGTAATACAATTTATAGTTTTCTAATTTTGATTTTGCTGTTATTATGACACTTCCTTCGTTTTCTTCTGCATTAGAAATTTCAATCTCAGTGTTTTCTTTAGTAACATTTGGGATACTTATTGCTTTTGCTGTTTCTTCTGATTTTATTAACTTTTTGAAATCAGTGTGTGTTGCAAATGCAATTCCTAAAGTTCCTGCCATTATTACTGTTATTATTAATAAAATTAATATTATTTTTGTACTTATACTTAGATTTGCTAGTTTTTCTCTCATTATTTTATCCTTTCAAAATTCTATGTTCTATAATTATTTCTATCTGCTCTTTCATCAAATTCTCTATCATAGTCTTTATTTGCATAAAACCAAACTGTCTTTTTATCTTCTCCTGATCCCATTCTGTTTTTGTTTACTAATATGTCTATAAAAGATATTAGTGGAAGTATTACTCCTAATGCATCGATTAATATTGTTTCTGTATTTCCTACATTATTTGTTAGACAATTATATAAATCATTTCCGAAATATGCTGTAAATAGTATAAAGTATGCAAATGCTCCTACAACATTTCTTTTTAATATTAATGCAAAACATGGTATTGAAAGGAATAATAATGCAATTTCTAAATTGATATTAATTGGTGTAATTGCAAAATCAATTTCCATTGATGCACAAAATACTACTATTAATCTGAATATCCAAAATAAAATTCCTAAAAATGATATTAAATAACTTAACATTCCAACCATTTTTTATTTCCTCCTTTGTTTTTATAATTATAAATTTTTGTAAAAAATAACTTTTCAATTATCTTTTATAAAAATTTATTCTAAAAGTGGAACGTGTATATTTTGTGTACATCACGTTCCCCTTTTAGTTTTAGTTCTTATTCTTCTCCGTCTACGTAATTGAATTCATCTTTAAATTTTTCTTTGAAAATTTCAAATACTTTATTTAATATTTCTTCGTCTTCTACTCCAACATATGATTCTTCATCTTCTGATTCTGTTGGTTCTACTTTTAATATTACTACTTCACCAATTTCATCTTCTGAAGCTTCTTCAACTGGAAGTAAAACTACATATTCTTCTTCATCATATTCTATTAAATCTAAGAATTCAAATTGAACTTCATTACCATTTTCATCATTTAATATTATTACGTTGTCTAATTCCTCTCCTGATTTGTTTTCTTCGTTACTCATATTTTTTTCTCCTTTCAATTTTATAAAAAAATTATTAAAAACAATATTGAAAACTATTTATTTTTATTTATATACATTTCTAAAATGTATACTGCAGATATTGTATCTACTAGATTCTTTTTCTTTTTTGGATTTATATTTAAATCATTCATTGTTCTATGAGCTTCTACTGTTGTCAATCTTTCATCCATTATATCTATTTTTATTTTATTATATTTACATTTTAATTTATGAATAAATTTTTCTGTTATTTCTGCCCTTTCAGATTTGTCACCATTCATATGCAATGGCATACCAACTACTATGCAATCTATTTCATAATCTTGCATAATTTCATCTAGCCTTTTAAGTATTATTCTATCATTTCCTTGGTGGTGTATTGTTTCTAGACCTTGTGCTGTTATTCCTAATGCATCTGTTATGGCAATTCCAACTCTTGCACCTCCATAATCGATTCCTAGTGTTCTCATTATTTTTCTAGTCCTATATAATTTTTTACCATTTTCTCTAGTAATTCGTCTCTTTCTACTTTGCGAATTAGATTTCTAGCATCATTGTGGCTTGTTATATATGTTGGATCTCCAGATAGAATATATCCAACTATTTGATTTATTGGATTATATCCTTTTTCTACTAGTGCATCATAAACCTTTTTCATTATTTCTCTAGCTTCTAAATTATTGTCTCTTTCAACTTTAAAACTCATAGTTTTATCAAAATCCATTAATTTAATCTCCTTTATTTATATAAAATTAATATTATTTTCATTTTTATCTGCTTTATCTAGATATTCTTCTAATTTTTTAGTAACTTTTTCAATTCCTGTTCCTTTATAATAGTTTCCTAATACAAAGTTTATTTTTGGTCTTACTAAAAATTTTTCATATGTTTGTTCATTTATGTATTCTACTTGTGTATCTTCTAGCTCTTGTTTTAAAACTTTTATTTTTTCTATTACTTGATCTTCATTTTTTCCTATATACACTATTGCAAATTTTGGTCCCATATATCTAACAAATATGTCTGTAGAATCTATACAAGTTTTTGCCCAGTTTGATAAGGATATTATTACATTATTTCCTACAATTCTTGAATATGTTGTATTTATGTCTTCTATATTTGTTACTTTAAACATTGCAACAATTGATGTAGGTTCTGAATCTATTCTATCTTTAGCTTGTCCATATAAGTATTCTGCAGAGTATAAACCTGTAAATTGATCTGTTCTTACTATGCTTTCCATTGCTGTTTGATATGATACTGTTTTTAGTATTGATACTATATCATCTTTTATTACTTCTAATAAAGTTGTATCTGTATCATCATAGGCATGAATAACAGAACTTTCTATAATCCAATATCCTATATATACATTATCTATATATAATGGAAAGAACATTGCTGATTTTGCTCTTGAAAAATCCATTTTTTGATATGGTAATTTTTCATCTTCTGAGTCTATTGTTATATATTTAGGTGTTGCAGTGCTAATACTATCTTTAAATATTTCTTCTGTGTGCAAATTAGTTAGATTTTTCCAATATTTTTGGTCTGTATTTGAAGCTTTTAAAACATATTCCGCTCCGTCAAATACAACTATACTTGAATACTTTATTTCAAATTTATCTATTAATACGTTATTTATTTTTTGTATTTTTTCATCTACTGGTAGGTCTTCACCTGTTATATTCATGAAGTCTTGAAGTGCATTTAGCTTGTTTATTTTTGATGTTACACTGCTAAATGTTGTCAGCTTCTTTTTAATATTAACATTGTAGACTATCAGAATTGAAATAATTCCAATTAGCACAACTATTGGTATTAGCGCCACGTTTTTCACCTCTTATTTTAATATTTGTTTTTCATTTGATTTAAAGTATTGTTCATTTCTGTTGAAAAGTTATTTCCATAATTTGCTTCAGCAGAACTTTTTGAACCATAAGTTTGTTTACTTAATAGTGGATATACCATGTTCCCTAACATTTTTAAACTATTCATAAAGTTTTTATTATATCCACTTATTGTTATAGAACAATTTACAATTGATTCCAAGTATCTTGCATATATTCCTTCATCAAAAGGTATACTACAAGCTTTAATTTTGTCTTTATTAAATAGTTCTGTCATGTATGACATTGCTGGATCATTGTAGAAAGAAATTCCGCCAATTATCGCTTTGCTTGATAATCCTCTTACTTTTGTTTCTTTGTTTATTACTATTCTTAATTTTTCTGGATCTAAAATTCCTTTTGTTTTTAAATCTCTTAAGAATGCTGTTAGTGGTTGTATTGTTAGTATATCCATTGATTGTACAAGATATATTTCTTGTGCATTTGCTAAATATCCTAAATCAGTATCAAAATCACAATCTACTAATATTAATGATTCATTTTGTACCAATGTTGATAATATTGCTTCTGCATTTGAATAATCTTTTCCGTCATTTGGAATAGTTGTATAGACGTTTAGATTTCTGTCTACTGGTATTCCTTGAGCATATCCTTTTTCTAGATTTTCAATTGAATTGTATGCTACATTTCTTAGTTCTTCTTCATTATTTGTGTAAATAAAATATGAATTTTTATTTTTAGTCATATCCAATATTGCTGTTTTTACTCCTATTGATGAGAATAAACAAGCTAGGTTATTTACTAAAAATGATGTTCCGCTTTTACTTGCACCAACGAATGCGACAATTTTCTTATCCCTTGTTAAAATTGAATTTAAGCTTCCTGTTGAATATGATTTATTTTCTTCAATTTTTTGAAGACTTTCTCTTCTTTCTTGACTTGGCGTATATGATGTAACTGATTCATTATTATTTGATATTCCAAATCCTGACATAGTTTGTGTTCCAGTAGCAAAGTTATCGTATTGATTATAGTTATTGTTTGATGAATATTCTGTATTCATTTGACTTGCATATTGTTGTTGTGAATAACTATTTGTTTCTTGTTGTTGAATTGATGTATTGTTTTCATATTGATTTGTACTATATGGATTTACTACTGAACTAGATAATGTATCTTCATTATTTTCTAAACTATATCCAACACTATTATCTATACCTGGTAATGTGTCAGTATTTTCTTCAAATGGATCTCTACTCCAATCATTTCCTGCATTATTTTCTTCTAGTGGATCTTTATCCCAATCTTCTAAGCCTGGTAAATTGTTTGTTTCTGCCACGTTTTGATTTATTGATGTATCTAAATCACTAAATCCAGCTAGTGGATCTGTTTGTATTTGATTACTTTGTTGATATTGATTTGGTTGGTTATTTAGTTGTCCACTATTTTGATTGTATTGTCCTGCTTGTTCCACATTTTGATTAACATATTGTGGATTAATTTGTGGTTGTACTGGTATATTTTGTTGCCCTACATATGTCTGATTATTTACTTGTGGTTGTACTGATGCAGTTGGTTGCTCTGCATATGCTTGATTATTTACTTGTGGTTGTATTTGCGCATTTTGTTGTTCTGCATATGCTTGATTATTTACTTGTGGTTGTACTTGCGCATTTTGTTGTTCTGCATATGTTTGATTATTTACTTGTGATTGTATTGATACATTTTGTTGTTCTGCATATGCTTGATTATTTACTTGTGGTTGTATTTGCGCATTTTGTTGTTCTGCATATGCTTGATTATTTGTTTGTTGTTGTACTTGCACATTTTGTTGTGTCACATAATTTTGATTAGCTACTGGTGTGACATTTGTATTAACCATATTTTGATTTGTTACTTGTGGTGGAAGTGTTTCTTGTACTTCTACCATTGAGTTTTGTACTGTTTGCAATGCTTGACTTTCTGTAGTTATCTCTGCCCCATTTGTTTCTTCTGGTAAAGGATATTTTCTTGGTCTTCCTCTTTTTCCTTTTGGTTTTGGTGGCTCAATAGGATATTTTCTTGGTCTTCCTCTTCCTCTTTTTGGTTCTTGTGGTATTTCAGCTACTGCTGAAACATCTGGCATTTGTAGTTGTGGCTCAATAGTAGGTGTTGTATTATTAAAATTTATATTTTCTGTATTTTCTATACTAGGTAATGTTGGTTCAATTCTTTCATTATTATTTAATGTTTCTATATTTTCTAGCGTATCATCTAATCCTGGTAATGTTATATCGTTTAAGCTATCCATTGTATTTGTTACTGGTATAGCAAATGGATCTTCATAATTTTGAGTTTCTGGTGCTTGATATGGCTCTGTTGTACTTTGATCTATGTTTATATCATCAAATGGATCCTTTGCCCAAGAGTCTAGCCCTGGTAATGAATTTGTTTCTGTTTCTTGAGTTTGTGTATCAAAATTTTCTAGCCCTGGTAATGTTCCTTCTTCCATTCCTGGTAACACTGGATTGTCTAGTTCAGCTGCTTGATTTGTAAAGTTTTCTATTGGCTGTTCTGATACATTTTGTGGATTAGTATTTATATCTGCGAATGGGTCCTGATCCCAGCTGTCTAATCCTGGTAATGTTTCTGCTTGCGCTTGTGGTTGTGATTGTTCTTGTGTTACTTCTGCAAATGGATCTTGATCCCAAGCATCTAATCCTGGCAATGTTTCTGTTTGTGCTTGTGGTTGATTATTATATAAATCAGAAACTTGTGGTATTTCTGTATTTCCCATTCTTCCTTCTCTTGGCATAGAATTGATATTTTGTAATTCCTCGTCTGAATATATTTTTCTCTCATTTTTAATATCCATATTATTTGGAATTATTACATTACCTGTCATTCTGTTTTGTGAATTTTTATTATCTAGCAAGTCTATTCCACTATTTAGATTTGATTTATTTTCTTGTGCTGGTTTGTTATTTTCTTTTTTAAATGCTTCTCTCTTCTCTTTTTCTATTTTTTGTTTTAATTTTCTATCATTTTCGATTTGCTCTATTCTTCTCTGCTCTTGTAATTTTTCTTTTGCTTTTCTCTCTTCTTCTGTTTCATCTGCATATGTTACCAATTCTTGATATTTTGGGCATTCTGCTTCTAAAACAGCTCTAACATTTATAGGTAAACATTTTATTATTATTTTTAATTGTTTATCTGTATATTGTGCAGCAATGTTATTAAAACTATCTGTATATCTGTCTTCATTTTTTCCTAATCTCTTGTAATGAATTAATATGTTTTGAACTTCTTGTTCTGTTACATCGTCTACTGAACTTGTATCTACAGTCGTTCCAGCTATTTGATAATATTCTTTAGCTTCTTCTGAATTACGTGGTCTATTTAATAATTCACATACTGCATCTATTTTTCTGTCAGTTCCAACTAGTGCATTATAAATTCCATATTCATGCATTTTAGTTAATACATATCCAGATTTTGTTCTTCTGTCTGTGCATATTATTATTATATCTGGTATTTTCTCTAATGCATTTGTTTCATTAGAAATTTCATTTAATCTTTCTAATATAAATTTATCTATAACATCATAATTACTATTAGAAAATGGTTCTAAGTCTTCACTTATAACTATTCTATCATATGTCTTATCATTTTTTATCTCTCTTATTATTGCATTAAAGTAAAATACATTTTTAAATGAAACTGATTCTTGATACTTATCTTGATAGTTTTCTACTATTCTTTTTGAAACATTTTCATTACTTACTGCAAATAGAATTTTCATTTGTTACCCCCAAACTTTCTTCTGTTTTATAATACCCATCCTTTTACAACAATTGTAAATATCAGTGGTAATACTTGTGCGATAACTAAAATCGTTACAAAAGCTATAATTAAATTGAATCCTCTATCTCTAATATCTAATCTTCTAATACCTATAATATATTGGTATATTGCACCAACTGCTATACCTAATAAACAAAATGGTATACTATATATTCTTACTGTATCTAATACCATAGCTGTTATACCATATGCTTTTGAACCATATTTTTCGCTATATTGCTCTAGTTTTCCTCCTGCTTCTTCTTTTATTTTATAAAAGTCACTTGCATTTTCTGATTCAAGTACTTCTTTACTTTCTTCGTCTTCTGCTGCATATACTGGAGTGAATGATACTAATATTAAAGTTAAACTTAATAGTATGCTTATTACTGCTAGTAGTTTTTTCATTTTTTATCCTCCCATTTTTCCTTTTCCGCCTAATTTTATACATATAATATAATACAATAAAACAAAAAAAATATCAACTAATTTTTAATATTTATTTTTTCTGTTTTATCAATGTTTTGAGGACCTTATTTAATATAGGTCCTCACTCTTTTTTATAATCTATTATATAGATATGACATCCATCTAAAAATTCCATTTGCCCAGTTTTTATCACTAGCATATCTTGTATTTACACCGGCTAAAGTTGGACCATTGTAGTAAGTTCCTGTTGCTATTAATCCATCATATATATCAGTTCCAGCTGGATATAAATATGTTTTGGCTAAAACTCTTGCGACTAAATCTATTCCTTCTGAGTATGTATCAAATGACATCGCTCCTCCATATGGATCGCTATCATATGCACCATATCCAAATAAATTTTTCTTATCATTTGCGATTTTTGATGTTCCCCATCCACCTTCATGTATTGCCATAGCTGCTAAGAAGATTCCATTTACTCCATATTGTCTTTCTGCATAATAAAAATATTCTGCATTTGATGCTAGTACCCCCTGAGTATCTCCACTATTTCCTGATAGTACTTTTTGGAATTGTTCTACTGTCAATCCACTTGGCAGTGTTAGATCCATATTAATATCTAAAAATGATAATAATTCTTCTTTACTATATTGCATTCCTACATTGAAGTTTGGTGATGTTGTTCCATTTGGATTTATATTTGTAAAACATGCGCTATCGGAGTATCCAATGTAATTTTCTACCTGTATTTTAAGCCAGTTATTATTAACAACTTGCATTACTACTACTTTGCTATCTTTTAAAATATCGCATAATTCATTTGCTTTTTTATTAGGAGCTTCTCTTAGTTTTACTCTTTCTGGTGTAGTCCATAATGAGTCGCCTTCTTTTGGTGTATAATTGTTTGTTCCTTCTCCTGTTCCTATTTCTACAATTTTATTTTTAGCTTCTTGAACTACTTTCCCTTCAATTCTTTCTTCTGAAATATACTCATTGCCACCATATGTTTTAATTATTACCATCATTTGTTTTCCGTCAACGCCTTCTTCTTTTACTTGTATTGTACCTGTTGGTAGTTCACTATTTTCAACATATTCCGTAGTATAATCTAAATCTACTTCATCAATATTAAGTGTTTTTTTATATACTGCACCTGTATTTTCTTTTAGTATTTCATTTATATCAATTTTATTTTTATTTTCTTCCATTGCTACTTTTTCATTTATTTTTTGCTCTACTTTTTTTTCTTCAATTGTTGCAACTGCTTGTACATTTTTAAAAGATTTTGCGCATAAAAAAGAAGCTATCAATAATACTATCATTGTTATAGCATATATTATAATTCTTTGTTTTATAATCTGTTCTCTTGTTTTGACAATATACTTTATTTTTCTCATTTTTAACTCCTAATAATATTTTAATATTGCTTACTTTTTTTGTCAATTGAAGTTTTTGGATTTATTTTTCTTTCTCTTGACTACTTGAATAATTACTGCTTTTATTATATATTTATTGCAGATTATTTATAATAATCTTACTTAGGATAAATTTTGTTTGAAAGGATTTATTTATGTTTCAAGACAAACAAATAAAAATATTTTTAAGTATTGCCATACTTATTTTTATTGTTTTAATATCTATTTTTGCTTTTAATACACAAAAAAGTAAAAATAATAAACCTGTTGAAAATTCTAATAAAGCAGTTCTATCATTGACTACTGATAGCAATATTTTCAAAATTAACTCAGTTTCAATGTACTCTTCTGCAAATGCATTAAATAATAATGAAATGCAAAAGGATTATTGGGATTTAAATTTGTATCAATATTCTGATATTGCTATTACTATAGATAACCATGTATCAATTGAAGATTTAACTTTAAAGAATACTATTAAAGAAATGTATATTGATAATATTTCTTATCCTGAGTTACCTGATAAAGGATCACCAGCATTATATTTAAAAGATGCCAATCTTTTTGGTAAAGGTGTTATTAATAAAGAAAATTTAATTACCGATAAAATTAATTTTAATATTATTTCTTCTAATGAAGAAGAATTTAGGTCTAATCGAGATTTTTATGCTGATTGTTCTGATCCTATTTTACTTTCTTCTATTAATGAAGAAATTGTACCTAATTTTGTAATTAGGAATACAAATTCAGCTGTAATTTTTGATGGTAATTTATTATTAGATGCAACAATTTTACTTAGTAATATTGAATATTCGCTTTCTTTTTCAATTCATATAATTAATGAACTTGATGAAGAATATATTTCTACAATTACTATTCCTATTGTTTTAAGTGATGAAAGTGATATTAATTCAATCTATGATGGTTCTTATCAAGTAGTTTCTACTGATTTAGGAGAAAATAGATTTTACAAAAGAGAAGATTAATATAGCGCAATTTGAAAGGAAAGATTTGTTTTATGAAAAAAATTTCGCATTTAGACTATATGAAAAAGCACTATTTTAAAACTGCTAATTATTCTGATCTTCATGAAATGCTTTATAGTGTTTCTGAAAAATTTGGGAATAAACCAGCTTTTATTTTAAAAGATAATTCAGGTTATCCTGTTACAGTTTCTTATTTTAATTTTGTAAAAGATATTGAATCTGTTGGTATTTCACTTATTAATCATGGATTTTTAAATAAAAAAATTGCTTTAATTGGTGGAAACAGCTATAAATGGGCCGTTTCTTATTTAGCTGCTTGCATTGTTGGAGTTGTTGTTCCTATAGACAAAGAACTTCATCCTGATGATGTAATCAATTTTTTGAATATATCTGAAACATCTGTAATTTTAGGTGATGATAAATATTTATCACCTATTTTTGAAGCTCGTAATAAATTAAAAGCGGATCTTCAATATATTAATTTTGATTCTAAAACTAATACGGATTGTTTTTATGGTTTTGATGCTTTTAAAAGTTCTGGCTTATATAATTTAGAAAATGATAACAAATTTAAAAATATTAAAATAAATCCAGATGAAATGCACTTTTTACTTTTTACTTCTGGAACTACTGGAAATTCAAAAGGTGTATGCTTATCTCATAAAAATATTTGTTCAAATATTTTTTCTGTTGGTAGTATTGTTAAAGTAAACTCTTCTACTTCTATTCTTTCAATACTTCCTATGCATCATACTTATGAATGTACTTTAGGCTTTTTACTTGTTATTTCTAATGGTGGAAGGATTTCTTTTTGTGAAGGTTTTAAAAAGCTTTCTAATAACTTTTTGGAATTCAAACCTAACATAATTTTGAGTGTTCCTTTATTACTTGAAAAGCTTCATAAAAAAATTATGGCTACTTTAAAAAATAGTTTGCCTTCTAAATACTTTATTGGTGACAAGCATGTTATGGATAATGTTCCATTTTTTTATAAACCTATAATAAAAAATAAAATTGCTAAATCTTTAGGTGGAAGTCTAAAAAAGATAATTGTTGGTGCTTCTGCTATTGATCCTCAATTATTAGATTCTTTTGAAAAATTTGGAATTACTATTTTATCTGGATATGGTTTAACTGAGTGTTCTCCTCTTGTCGCTGGAAATAATGATTTCTTTCATAAATCGGATTCTGCTGGATTACCTATTCCAAATGTAGATTTTATAATTGATTCGCCTAATAAAGATGGTGTTGGTGAAATCTTAGTAAAGGGTCCGAATGTTATGCTTGGATATTATAAAAACGAACAAGCTACTAAAGATACTTTTAAGGGTGAATATTTAAAAACAGGTGATTTAGGAAAAATTGATAAAGATGGTTACTTATATATTTGTGGTCGCGCAAAAAGTGTTATTATAACTAAGAATGGTAAAAATGTTTATCCTGAAGAACTTGAAGAAATTTTAAATAAAAATGATTATATAGAGGAATCTTTAGTAGCTGGGAATTTTAATGAGGATCATAAAGATACTGAAGTTAGTGCTTTAATAGTTTTGAATATGGATAATATTAAAAAGAAATTTAAGAAGCCTACTAAAGAGGATATTACTAAACTTTTGAATTCTATAGTTAAAACTATTAATGATAAACTTCCTAATTTCAAACATATTAAAAATTATGTTGTAAAGGAAGATTCTCTTGAGAAGACTACGACTCAGAAGGTTAAAAGATTTGGGAAAAATTTAGATGATTTAAAGAATATGTTGAAAAAGAAAAATAATAAAAAATAAAACGACTATATTAGTCGTTTTATTTTTTATAACTATTTAATGCTTCTTTTAATTTTTCAACTTCTTCTTTAGTTAATGTTATGCCTTTTCCCATTTTGTCGTGTTCTTCATTCCAGTCTCTTAAATCAAATTTAGGTTCTCTCTCATTCCAACTTACTAAATTTAATTCCTTACTCCATCCTTTTTCAGTTGTAGATAGTACAGCTATTTTTTCAACTATTTCATATTTTATTTCAGGCATAAGCATCTCTCCTTTTTTTGTTTTGTAAACAAATTTCTTTTATAAGTCTATATATATCGTTTTTTATTGTTTTTGTAAAGAGTTTTTTTATATTCTTATTGTTGCCCCTATTATTCCTGCATCATTTTTTAATTTAGCTAGTTCTATTTTGGGCATTGCCATACTATTAAATCTGCTGTTTTTATCTTTTATTTTTTCTAATAATCTATCATATACAGGATTTCCTTCATAGTATGAAAAGCTTCCTCCTAATACTACTATTTCTGGTTCAAACATATCTATCAAATTACAAATACCTGTTGATAAATCTTCTATAAATTGATCAACAACTTCTTTTACTTTTTCATTGTTAAAATCAAGCAATTGTTCTCTTAAGTATTGACCTGAAAAATCATTGTCTATATCTAATACTTCTGCTACTTTATTTCTAAAAGCACGTATTGATGCATACGTTTCAAAACATCCTCTTTTTCCACAAGAGCATTGTCTCCCACCTTTATTTATTATCATATGTCCAAATTCAAATCCTGAAAATCTTTTAGGTACTAGCATTTCTCCTTTTAAAAATGCTGCTCCTCCTATTCCTGTTCCTATGCATATAAATACACAGTCTTCATAGTCTCTCATATTTCCATAATGCTTTTCAGCTAGTGCCGCACATTTTGAGTCATTTTTTATTTGCATTGGCAAATTAATGTATTTTTGTAATTCTGCTATTAAATCAAAGTTTTCTAAGCCTAAATTCGTTGCTTGAACTATTTTGTTATCACTTATTGTTCCTGGTGATGCAATTCCTATAAATTCTATATCGTTTAAATCTACATTTGATTCTTCTATTACTTTATTTAATAAGTCTATTATTATTTTTACTATACTTTCTTTTATATTGACTCTATCTGTTCTTGTTAGATTTTGTTCTTCCATGTTTAAAATCATTCCGTTTATTTATTAGGCCTACTCCAACATGACTTCCGCCTATATCTATTCCAATTCTCATAAATATATCCTTTCTTAAAAAAAGGAACGAGCATTTTAATATGTCGTTCCTCTTTAATATTATTTTTATACATAATCTGTACTGAACATAAATCCACCCATGTATAATTGGATACAAGGAACCAATACAACAACAACGAAGAATATTAAAACTGTACCAACTAATATGTAACTTACTTCTGGTAATACCTTCATTATTCTTTGTAGGATTACATCTATATCTGCTTCAACGAATTCAAGCATTTTATCCATCATCATTGGAAGGTCTGTTTGCATACCAACTTTAAGCATTTCTGTTGACATACTATTTCCAAATCCTGATTCCTCAAATGGTTCTACCCATGATTTACCTATCAAGCAGTTGTTTATTGCACTTTCAACAATTGATAGCATAACATTGTTTTTAGCAACATTTTTACTAACTTCCAGTGCTTGTTGAACTCTCATTCCATTTTTTATATTTAATGATACTGATTTCATTACTCTCGAAAAATCTACTGCATATATTAATGCTCCAAATATTGGTGCTTTATACTTAAATAAATGCCATTGATATCTTCCTTGTGGAGTTCTTATGTACGCTATAACGCCTCCTATAGCAATTCCTATTAGTATTACTGGATAAAACCACCAATTTGCAGCACTTTTTAAGAATGCCGCAAACGCTTGTGTAATCCAAGGTAGTGAATCTTTTGATCCCATAGAATCAAAAACATCTTGTATTGATGGAATTACGAATATTGTTCCTATTAATAGTAATCCAAGCATACCAACAAATTGAAGTACGTTTGGCATTACAATTTTTTTAACTTTTTTAGTTAGGGCATCTGCATTTTCTAGATAATCCATCGCTTGTTCTAATGCATTTACAAGAGATCCAGATAATTCTCCAACTTTTATCATATTTACATATATTATTGGGAATATGCTTGAGTAATATTCCATAGTTGTATACATGTTTTCACCAGATTCAATACCAGCTAAAATATCTTCTAGTATTGATTTAAATCTTGGATTTTCTGTTGTTGAAATAACTGTTTCTAATGCATGTATATTATTAAAGTCAGCTTTTTTAAGTAGTAAAAAGTTTTGAGTAAATATTATTATATCTCTTGTTTTAATTTTTTTACCCTTACCTCTATTTTGAGCAATCTTTTTACTTTGAGATGTCATCTTTTTTTCTGTTTTATGATTGTCATTATTTCTATATATTAACTTTACTTGTTCAGGAGATAAGTCTTTTAGTATTTCTTCTGAACTTCTATGTCTTTTTACTGGTGTTTTTGCACCAGCAGTTACTTCTAATGCTTGTTGGATGTCTACAGGTGTTAGTCCATTTTTCTTTAGCATTTTATATAATTCTTCTTTTGTAATACCATTTACAGTGTTTTTAGTCATTTGTCCTGTTTTATTATTAATTGCTTTATACTGAAATGCTGGCATATTTCACCTCCTGATTATATTCCTCCGTGTGTTGTTCCTCCACTCTTTAATTGCATAATTGTTTTTTCTAATGTTTCATAATTCTTTTCTTCTATTTGAGCTTGTGCTTGTTCTAATGTTATTTCTCCATTTATAGTTAATTCTGCTAATACAGATATTAATCCTTGACTTCCTTTATCTTTGCTTGATTGTATTGCATCTTCAACTTCTGAAACTGAGAATTTTTCTTTTCTAATACATCCAGCAACAACATTATCAACAACCATAACTTCTGGTACCATTACTAGGTCTGTTTCATCAGCTGATTTTATTAATCTTTGTGATACTATTATTTTTAATAATGCAGCCATTAAGTATTTTATTTGTGCTTGATCAGAGAATTCATAGAAGTTTATAATTCTGTCTAGTGTTTCTGCACATGATTTTGTGTGTAGTGTTCCTATTACTAAGTGACCAGATTCTGCCATGTCTATAGCTGCTGACATAGTTTCTTTATCTCTAATCTCTCCTATTACTAGTATGTCGCAATCTTCTCTAAGTGCGTTTCTAACACCATCATGGAAATTTAATGAATCTCCTGCTACTCCGACTTCTTTTTGTACAATTATTGATTTTTTTGTTTTATGCTTGTATTCAACTGGTGCTTCAAGTGTTAATATTTTTCTATTTTGATTTTCATTTATATCATTAATTAAACAGTTTAGAGTTGTTGTTTTTCCTGAGTTTGTTTTTCCTGTAACTAATATAACTCCTTGTGGCTGATATGTCATTCTTCTTATAACATCTGGAACACCTAAATCTTCAAATCTAGGTAATTCATTTTTTATAATTCTTAGTGTAAATAATGGTATGTCATCCATTTTAGAAATATTTACCCTTAGTCTTACATTTTTATATGCTATAGCTGTATCTAATCTTTTGTCCCTTTTATATAAATCATCATTTTCTATGCTTCCTTTTACTATGAAATCATAGAAACCATAAATATCTTCTTCTGTTAATACAGGATATTTTGATGGTATTAATGATTTTTTAATTCTTAATACTGGTTTTAATCCGCAAATAATGTGAATATCAGATGCGTCTCTTTGAATAGCTTCTTCGATTATGTCTTCTAAACTTAACATAAACTTATTCCTTTCTTTATAAATTATTAAATATTAATGTTTTATTATTTAATTCTTCCATTGTAATTTGTCCGTCAACAACTTTTTTAACGCCATCCATTTCAAAAGGTAAGAAACCTTCTTCTAAAGCTGCTTTTCTTATTTCAAAAGTTGATTTTCCTTCCATTACAAGTTCTTTTATTCTATCTGTTAGGGTTAATATTTCTATTATTGCTAATCTTCCTGTATATCCTGTCATGTTACATTCTTTGCATCCTATTGTATCCCATGTATATTTATCTTTAAAGTCAAATTCTATATTGTATTTTTTAGAATATTCATTTATTTTTCTTTTTTCTTCTTCTGTAAATTGTCTTTTTTCTGCGCAATGTGGACATACTTTTCTTACAAGTCTTTGTGAAACTGCTGTTGCTAGTGTACTTGCAATATCATAATCTGATATTCCAAGTTTTCTAAGTCTTGTTATTACCTCTATTGCGTTTATTGTATGTATTGTTGATAAAACGTAGTGACCAGTTTGTCCGGCTTCTAGTGCTATTTCTGCTGTTTCTAAGTCCCTTATCTCTCCTACTAGAACTATGTTAGGGTCTTGTCTTAATACAGTTCTTAATGCACTAGCAAAAGTAGTTTTTGCATCCATTTCAACTTGGTTTAATCCTGGAAGTCTAACTTCAACTGGGTCTTCAAGTGTAATAATGTTTACTGAGTTAGTATTTAAAACTTTTATTATACTATATAGTGTAGTTGTTTTACCTTCACCAGTTGGCGCAGCAACAATTGTTACTGAGTTTCTTTTATCAAAATATTTTGAAATTAGATTATCTTCTCTAGGAAAACCTAATTCGTATATATCTCTAATTTTTGCATCTTTCTTTAAAAGTCTTAGAACGAATTTTTCTCCATATATTGTTTTTTGTGAAGATACACGGATATTGAATCCTGGGTACATTATGATTCTACCATCTTGTGATTCTTGTTTTTCTTGATACATATTTGATATAGCTTTTAATCTACCTATCATTTGCGTTTGATTTTCTTTTGGTATTCTTGCTACTGTTATCATGTCACCATCAATTCTATATCTTACCCTAATATCTTTTTCCATTGGTTCTATATGGATATCTGATGCATTTTTTTCCATACCTGTTTTGATAATTGTGTCTACCATTTTAGTAATATCTCTAGTATCTGCATTATTAAAATCATCTGTTGAAGCATCTCCATCTAATGATTCTAGTGTTTCTTCTATTTTGCTAGTAAATGAAATATATTTTTCCATTGTAAAGCCTGCATGCATAAGCATTAATCTTATTTGCTCTACCAATTTGTTATTAGAAGTATCAGCAAAACATACTTTTACTTTACCATTTAATTCGTCAAAAGGTATTACTTTATTCTTTTTTGCAGTATCCATTGAAATATATTTTGAGATATTAACATTTACAAGTTCTGGTCTCATTATTATGACTTTTTCACCTAATATTTCTCCCATTGCTGTTATCAATTCTTTTTCATCTACTAATCCTAAAGCAGCTAAAGCCTCACCAATTTTAAATTTTGGATGTTCTTTTTGATATCTGATAGCTTCTTTTATATCTGCTTCTGTAGCTATTTTTCTTTTTACTAATTCGATACCTAAAGGTACTTTTTTCATTGCCATCGCCTCTTTTTCCTCTTTCTAAGAATTTTATTATCTAGGTTGATCTCCCTCATGTTTATTTATATTTCTTATTTGTTGTTCTAGTTTTAAATTAACATTATACACATGCTTCGTGCCTATTAAATTTAGCAATTCGTCCCAACCATTATTTTCTTTTTTATCTTTATACCAACCAATTATGGTTCCTCTTGCATATACTGTATTCAAATTATCGCTATAAAGGTTACCGCTGTATTCTTGTTGCGATCCTCCCATATTAGAATATCCTTCTTGACTTAATTGAATTTTTTTATTTGTTTTTTCATATGCCCAGAAATATGCAGCCTTATTTGTTTCAAGTTCTGTGTTAAGATTTCTTATCATTCTTGGTAACCATATAAATATATATTTATCATCTGCATTTACTTTTGAGAATCTTAATCCTGTAAAAGGATTTGATTTTAATGGTTGTAAACCATTTCCTTTTGTATATCCTGTTACACTTCCAGGATTTTTAAAACTTGCTGTGCTATATGCAAAGGTTGGCCAAATATTTTCTTCTAATGAATACCATTCAATATCATCTTCTGTAGTCTTTACCCAATAACCTTCTTTGCTTGTAGCTGTTACATTTGTCCAAACAAATTTTATTGGTGTTAAATATTTCCCTGTACCAAATTCATATCCTTTATCATGTACTTCGCTAGTTTTAACTGGTCTATTGTATGGATATTGTACATTTGTATTTACTACTATTTCATCTTTTGGTCCTTCTGGTTTTGGCTTTTCTTCTTCTGGTTTTATTTCTGTGTTAAATATTGATACTTTACCATAACCATTACTATTAGTTCCTGAACTAATTGTAGTATAGTCAAAATTTAACTGAACACAATCTCCTACTTTTAATGTAGGTCTTCCTTTATAATCTTTGTGAAATAATAGCATAAACTCATCTTGTTTTAACTGACATTCTCTTTTATTTTCATTTGATTCATATATTTTTTCTACATAATAGTGCTCATTTTCTTTCTTCATTTTGTATCCATACCATGCACCAAAAGTACTAGTATTTGTCCCTAATATATTCCCTACTGTTTGATTGCTTTTACTATAATATATTGTAGGTCTTCCAGCTCCGTCAAATACGTTAATTGCATTTATTGTATGTTCTGATGTTTTATAAAGTGTTTTTGGTGGAGCTGTTGTTGTGGTTGTTATATCTCTGTATATTGTAAAATCTCCATATCCATTTTTTGAACCAGCGCTCGTATATTTAGTATAAAAAGCATCTGGACTAAATTCTATATAATCTCCTATATTTACCCCTTCTGGTACTTTTTCTTGATATAGCATTATGACTATAGTATTAGGATTAACTGGCATATTTTTGTGTTCTATCCCATTATTAACTATATCTTTTATAACAAATCTATCCCCTTCTTTATTGACTTGAAGCGCTACCCAATACGTATACGAACCTCCTCCACCTACTGTAGATACTGTCTGATTTTCTTTGTTACTCCATATAATACTTACATCGTTAGCTTGTACCGTATATGTTCCTTCTGTTGCATTCATTGTATTAATAAATCTTACTCTCCTAGTTGTAATGGCTTTTTTTTCTGTTTTTTCTGTAACGCCTATATGTTCTACAGATTCTATTGGCTTCGTTTCTGTTCCAGTTCCACTTCCATCTTCTGAACCGTCACCATTTCCATCACCATCTCCAGTATCACTTTCTATTGTAACTGCTTGTTTTGATAATCTCATTTCAAATACATTATCTTCTGGTATATCACCTTTTGAGTTTAGTCTTTTTACTTTTAAAGTTACAGTTTTATATTCATCAGTTCCTTCAGCTTGATAAAATACTTTTAATCTGTCTGATCCTATATTTCCTTCATCTCCTATAAGTTTAGTGATTTCTTCATCTTCAACTTTGTTTTCTATCTCTTCGATTTTCATAGCATCTACTTTATCTGCTATTTTTGTTATTTTTTCAGTAATTTTTTTTACATCATCTATTTCTTTTGATGTGCTTGATAAATTTACCATTATTGTTGTAAAAGCTGACAAAAATAGCATTAATATAAATAATGCAATTAAAATATCTTGACCTGTAAATCCATTATTTTGTTTAATTTTTTGTTTTATATGTTGTATCATAACATCTCCTACATATTAATAATTGGAATTGCTTGTATTATCATTGCTATTATATTTGATATGCATAAGTAAAAAGCTATTGGTATATCTAAATTTATATCTTTTTCTGCTAGAATATCGCTATTGTCTACTCTTATTTTACGTTTTCTTATAATGACACTTGCTGTTAGTGAAATCATTGTTAATACGGCTGTTATTAAAAATACTTCTGAAACGATAAACATATTCATGTATATACATATCATCAAAATTTCTAGTAAATATTTATACTTATATAATTTGTGTTTACTAGTTATGATTGCTAATGTTAATACTATGAATGCGTATATAACATATTTATATATACTAATTACATTTATATCTTTTATTATATATAAATATATAATATGGACAAACCCTACTATTGATCCTATTAATATTATTGGCTTGTTAATTTGTTTTTTGTTTCTATCTATTCCAGCTATTATTACTAATGTTGTTGCAAATATCATTAAATATAAATATTCTGTTAGTGTTAGTACAGATAAGTTTTGAATGCTTGGATTTATGCTTAGAAATATTCCTAGCGATGCTAGTCCCATCAATATTTCTATAAAAAAGTAGCTACTACTAATTTTCTTCCCACAATATCTGCATTTTCCACCTAGTAATATGTAGCTCCATACTGGTATTAGGTCTAAAAATCCTAATTTGTGTTTACAATTTGGACAAAAAGATCTGTCTGTTGTTATATTCTTTTTTTGTGGTATACGATAAATTGCTAAAGTTGAGAAACTTCCAAATACTGTTCCCATTATGAATATTATTATGTATAGTATTATTTCCATCTTTTTCTCCTTGTTGTTTTTTTATTATTTTATAAAAAGCATATGCATATAAAATGCATATGCTTTTATAGTGTTTTTATTAGTTTTTTGCATGAGTTTTTTCATCAGTAAATTCAAATGTTTTTAATGTTAATGATGTAGAGCTTATTGTTGCTGTATATCCGTAATCTTTATCGTTTACTTTAACTGTGAAATCGCTTCCTTCTCCTCCTGTAATAGATATAATATCATAACCTACCATTTGAGCTGTTAATTCAGTTTTTAGTGAATCAGCTGTTACAGATTGGAAATCTTTCTCCTCTTTTTCTCCAGCATATATATCTGTTGAATATGATGAAAGTCCTGTTGATAAAGATTCTTTTGCTGTTCCTAATGCTGATTCAAATTTTGCTTTTTGTGAGTTCTTTAAAACTCCATTGTCTCCCATTACCATTGATATAGTAACACCAGCTAAGATTAGTAATACAACTATTGTGATAACTAATGCTACTAAAGTAATACCTTTTTGATTTTTCATAATTTTCCTCCTTAGAATTTTTTAAATTGTGTTATATATATATAATTTTAAATATAACCTTTATTTGGTTGTTTGTTTTTTATTTTCAGAAATTATACTTCCTGCTTCAGCAGATGGTGCTGATACATCATTTTGAAAATATGTTGATTCTTCTTTTTTTGGTTTTGAATTTGTTGTTGTTTGAGTTGAGTTGCTTGATTTTCTTGGGTCTGTTTTTACATAGTAAGTAGCACTATTTTCATCATATGTAACTTCTGTTATTGGTGTCTCATCAAATGGATTTGATTGTCCTTGTTTTAAATCTCCACTTGACTTATATGCATTTAAATCATCTTCTGTTACTGTGTATCCTGATGATAACGTTATTGTATTTTGTGATGCTAAATATTTTTGCTTTTCTTTTAATATGTTTTGCTCTTCTTTAGACATTTGATATGTAGCACTACTTATTTCTATTGAATTTTCTTTGATATAGTCAAAAAATAATGTAACTAATATAAGCATAATTGCACATATTAATATGATCATTGCAATTGATTCTCTAATTATAGTTTTCATTTGTTCACCTCTTAATTTGTTGTGTTAGTTGTATTTGTACTATTCGTTGTATTTGTTGTATTAGTTGTGTTAGCTGTGTTGTTTGTATTATTTGTTGTATTGTTAGTTGTGTTTCCGTTTTTTGCTGTTTCTGCTGCTGCTTTTTCTTGTTCAACTGTTAATTGATTTTCAACTTTTGATAAACTAGATTTATATACTGGTACATTAGTTTTATAAAATTCTGTTTTTAGCATAAGTATTGTTCCTTTTGATGTTTGTACAACACCATTATCTTCTTCATCTGATATATCACCTTTAACAAAAGCTCCATAGTGATATTCATCAACTGGAACATCTGCATATTCTGAATACATTTTTAAGTTTTCAGGTATAAAACTTAATTCTTGATCTTTGCTTATTGCTTCTATAAAGTCTATTAATGATAAATATGTTCCTGATACATTAAATTTAAAATCACATAATGTATAATTTTCTTCTGCTGCTGTTTCTTGATTTTGGAATACTTCAATTGTTAAATCACATCTATTATCTGTAGCATATTTACCTAGTTTTACCCATAAGTAACTCAAATCATAACTTACTCCTGCTATAGCTCTTTGTTTTTCAATTTCTGTTTTATTGCTCATAGCTGCTTCATATAATTCTTTTGCTGATTTAAATTTTTTTATAGAGTCATTTAACGAATTTTGAGTTGTTGCATATGTTGTTGATTTTAATGTTGTTAAAGTATCTAGCTGAGTATTAGTTAATTCTTTTCTAGCTTTTAGTTCTGAAAAACTATATATTTTGGTAGGAAAAGTCATCCCTGATTTCATAGCAAAAAAGCTAAAAATTATTACAATCATTAATAATCCTGCGAGAATTAGTTTTCTCATTTTTCTCTCCTTTTTACTTTTTTAAATCTCCTTCAATTGTTACTACTATAAATTCTTCTAAAGTACCTTTTTTCTCACCAGCTATATCACTTTCTACTTCTTCATATTCTCTTATACCTGTTGATGCTGATACATTTTCTAATCCGCCTGTTGTTTCTAATAGAGCTTTAAAGTAACCTAATTGTTGGTATTTTATTGATCTTGCTTGAATTACAAAGTGTCTTCCAGTAGTATTTTCTATACTTTTTAATTTAACTTCTGCTGGTATTATTGAAGCTATTGTTTGCAAAAAGTTTGGTATTTCAAGTTCATAAAATAGCACTTCTCCATTTGCTACTGATTGGTTATTTAGTTTTGATATTACTGATTGATATTCTGAAGTAAAACTATCTATTGAACTTTTATTTTTTGACATATTTTGTATTGCTATAGATGTTTCTTCTTGTTTTTTTACTGCCTCTTCTTCTTGTCTTTCTAAATTCTTAAATAGCGTAGATGCTAATGTTGAATAAGCTATAACAAACACTAGACACATCGCTAAAATTCTCATTATCATTCTTTCGCTTGGTTCTAATTCTGCTTGCATTGATTCTTTAAATTCTTTAGCATTTGGCATTTTAGCTCCACCAGGTATTCCTGTTATATCTAATCCTCCAGATAGCATCTTCTTTTCAACAAAGTTTAATTCATCACTTGTTCCTTTTGTTGTTCCTGATAGTGCTAATGCTATGGCGCTATTTACTTCTATGTAATCTTTTATTCCCACTTTAAGCGATTGTGCTTCTAAAAATGATGGGCGTATAACATTACATTCTATGTCGTTTAATCTATCTTGGAAATACATATCCACATTATTTACTACAATACCAGTTCCTGAGAAATATATTTTATTTACTTGTCTTCCATATTCTGAAATCTTTTCTTTAATTTCTGCTAACATTCTAGATAAGATTTGTGTTACTGTATCTATATACTCATTTCCAGATGTAGCTACTTCCATATCTTGTGCTACTATTGTTGTATTTTTAAGTATTTCATAACCTTTTGATATTGAATTTTCTTTTTTAGCTATTTGCATTAAAGCTTCTGTTATTGAAGTATCTATTGTTTCAATTTTATCAATTTGTCCTTTTTGTATAAATGTTAGAGTTGTTAACTCTTCCATATTTATAACCAATTCACTATCTGCTTCTCCAAGTCTTGCTAGACTTGTAACACAAATTGGTAATGGTTCCATAACTGATAAGTTATAACCTGAAAACAAATCTTTTCTATCTTGTATTCTGTCTTTTTCTATTGATACATTTATTGCTTTCATTCTGTTTTCTTGACTTTGATCTATAACAAATATGTATCTAGCTTCCATGTCTTCTTTTCTTATGTTTTTCTCTTTACAAAGCATTTCAAACTCTATTTCAGTTGAGTTTTTTAAATCCTTTTTATTTAAAAGAGAGAATAAGTCAAAGTAATCATAATATTCACCTGTCAAATTGACTGATATCGGTGTTTTTGCACTATTTGTTTCTTGAATTATTTGGTTTATTGTTTGAGTTATGTCTTCATATGTTTTTGTTCCAAATGACTCAATTTTTATATTTTCTCTGTCTTTTGAAACTTTTGCATATTTTATTATTTTTTCTTCAACATATATTCCTAGACAGTTTTGCATTTCACGTTCCCTTTCTAATGATAGATGACTGCTTTTTTCGTCATTTTGGGCAATCATTTATACTTATATTTTTACCTTTTTAGACACTAAAAGTCAATATTTTTAATAGAAGCGTTAATAAAAAGTAATCTTACTGTAACATTGATTTTTTTGGAATATTTTTATTTTTTTGGGCAATTATATCTATAAAAAGGAGGTGCTTATGAAGACTTTGGATTCTAATAAAAAATATCAAGATTATGTTGATCAAAAATCACCTAATTCCCCTATATTCAAAAATTGTTTTAATGCTTTTTGGGTTGGTGGATTAATTTGTATAATTGGACAATTAATTTTTGATTATTGTATTTTTAGAGGTTTTTCTAAAGATTTAGCTGGCAGTGTAGTTTCAATTTCTCTAATTTTTATTAGTGCTTTTTTAACTGCTTTAAACTTATTTAATCGTATTGGTAAATTTGCTGGTGCAGGTACTCTTATTCCTATTACCGGTTTTGCTAATTCTATTATTTCGCCTGCTATGGAGTATAAATCAGAAGGCTATGTAATGGGCGTTGGCGCTAAAATGTTTACTGTCGCTGGTCCTGTTTTAGTTTATGGAATTTGTAGTTCTGTTATTGTAGGTATTGTTTATTTAATCTTCAATACCCAAGCAATTTTATTAGTCTAATTTAAGGAGTGTATTATGAAAAAAATTGGAAATCAAACTTTTGTACTAGATAATCCTATCAGTATTTTAGAAACTTCTAGTATCGTTCGGAAAAAAAGAAGCTGAGGGTCCTCTTGCTCAATATTTTGATGTTTGTTTAGAAGATGAATTCTATGGCGAAGAATCTTGGGAAAAAGCTGAATCTAAAATGATCAAAACTGCTGTTGAAACTGTTTTAAAAAAATCTAATCTTTCTGCTCATCAAATTGATTGCTTATTTTCAGGCGACTTATTAAATCAATGTATTTCTACTAGTTTTGGTATACGCGATTTTGAAATTCCTTTTTTCGGAATTTTTGGTGCTTGTTCTACTTTTGTTGAGGGATTGATTTTAGGTTCTTCTTTTTTAGATAGTGGTGCTGGCATGAATGTTATTACTTCAACTTCTAGCCATTTTTGTAGTGCTGAGAAACAATTCAGATTTCCCTTAGAATTAGGAAATCAAAGACCTCCTACTGCGCAATGGACGGTTACAGGTGCTGCATCTACAGTATTATCTACTTCTGGCAATGGGCCTTTTATAACTCATGTTACGCCTGGAAAAGTTGTTGATAAAGGAATTAAAGATGCAAATAATATGGGGGCTGCCATGGCTCCAGCTGCCGTTTCTACTATTTTAACCCATCTACAAGATACTAATCGTAAGCCTTCTTATTATGATGCTATAATAACTGGCGATCTTGGTTATGTTGGTAAAGACATTGTTTTAGAACTTTGTAAAGAAGATGGTTTTAATCTTTCTGGTAATTACAATGACTGCGGTGTTCTTATTTTTGATAAAGAAAAACAAGATACTCATTCTGGTGGTTCTGGTTGTGGTTGCTGTGGTACTGTTTTTTCAGGTTACTTCTTTAATAAATTACGTAAGAAAGAACTTAAGAAAATTCTACTTGTTGCAACTGGTGCTCTTATGAATTCCACATCTTCTCAACAAGGTGAGAGTATTCCTGGAATTGCTCATGCTGTTAGTATAGAACTATAATGGATAAGGAGATTTTTTATGAACGATTTTATTAATTCAATAGATTTTATGATGATGTTAAAAGCATTTATTATTGGTGGTTTGCTTTGTGTTTTTGCTCAGATTTTAATAGATAAAACAAAACTTACTCCTGCTAGAATATTGGTTTTATATGTAACTTCTGGATGTATTTTAGGTGGTCTTGGAATATATAAATATTTAGTAGATTTTGCTGGTTGTGGTGCTACTGTGCCTCTTACTGGTTTTGGGTTTAATTTATCCAAAGGTGTTGCTGAAGCTATTAGAAGTGATGGTTTAATGGGTGCTTTTACTGGTGGTATTAAAGCTTGCGCTGCTGGAATTACTGCTGCTATTTTCTTTGGATATATTGCTGCACTTGTTTCAAAACCTAAAATGAAAAAGCAATAATTTTACATTATGTAAAGTTTATGATATAATATTTGTGCACTAAAAATTTATTATACAGGAGGTAGGTACTATGCAAAAAACAAATTTTAGTACCACACGGCTTGTATGTCAGCCGTTAGAAGAAAAAGACATATGTGCTTTCCGGCAGATAGTAACCGAACCACACGTTCAGAAGTTTTTCCACTGTGGTGATCCAGTCGACTTTTTACAGGGGCTTGAGCAGTATGACTGCTACCCCATGGGAGTCTATTCTGCTACTAATTCCAAACTGGTGGGTTACATCAACGGCTATGTGTACAGCAAATCGAAGCAGGAGATTTTGGTTGAGTTTTTTCTGACCGAAAGCTTTTACAACTTCGATTATGTCGCAGAACTGCTCCGTGGGTTTGCTCATCACAGTCAAAAACTCGGTTTCTTTACCCTGAGGTTCGAGCTCGAACAGGACGATGAAGATATTAAACATCTGCTGAACATGTCTTTCATTCCTGTTCACCCGATCCCGGAGGAGTATTATACCGATGAACAGAGTGGGAAGCACATCTATGTCTTCAAGATGGTCTTCTAAAGATATCCTCAAACGCAAAAGGAGAGCCGGCGGTTGTTACTTTAACTGTCGGCTCTTCCTTTTTTTTATTTTATTACTATATTATATATTTTTCCTGGAACATAAATTTTCTTTACAATTTCTTTTCCTTCAATTAATTTTGAAATTGTTTCATTTGATTCTACTGTTTTATCAATAGTTTCTTTATCAGTATCTTTTGTCACTGTTACTGTTGCTTTCAATTTTCCGTTTATTTGTACTGGTATTTCAATTTCATCATCAATTGTTTTTGCTTCATCATATTTTGGCCAAGGTGTTTTTGCTATTTCTGTTTTTTCTCCTATTTGTTCCCATATTTCTTCTGTCATATGTGGTGCAAATGGATTTAATAATTGTAAAAATGTTTTATATTCTGCTCTTGTTATTTTTTTAGACTTTGTAAACTCATTTACCATTGTCATAAATGTAGCTACTGATGTATTGAATTTCATTTCTTCTATATCGTTTGTTACTTTTTTGATTGCTTTATGTATCATTGATTCAAATTCTTTTGAATACTCATTTTCATCAGTTAAAATTTCTTGCATTTGCCATACTCTATCTAAGAATTTGCTACATCCTCTGATACTTTCCATTGACCATGGTGCTGTTTGATCAAATGGTCCCATAAACATTTCATATACTCTAAAAGAATCTGCTCCAAACTCTGTTACTATATCGTCTGGATTTATTACGTTTCCTTTTGATTTTGACATTTTTTCACCATTTCCGCCTAGTATCATTCCATGTGATGTACGTTTTTGGTATGGCTCTTTTGTTGGAACTTCATTTATATCATACAAAAATTTGTGCCAGAATCTTGAATATAATAAGTGAAGCGTTGTATGTTCCATTCCTCCATTATACCAATCTACGTTATTCCAATATTTTAATGATTCTTTTGATACAAACTCTTTATCATTGTGTGGATCCATATATCTTAAATAATACCATGATGATCCTGCCCATTGTGGCATTGTATCTGTTTCACGTTTTGCATCTTTACCACAGTGTGGACATTTTGTTTTTATCCAGTCTGTTTGTTTTGCAAGTGGTGATTCTCCATTTTCTCCTGGTTCATAATCTTCTATTTCTGGTAATTTTAGTGGTAATTCTTCTTCTGGAATTGGAACCCATCCACATTCTTCACAATATACCATTGGTATTGGTTCCCCCCAATATCTTTGACGAGAAAATACCCAATCACGTAATTTATAGTTTACTTTTTTAGTTCCTAATTTATTTTCTTCGATGTATTCTGTAGCCTTTTTTATTGCTTCTTTACTTTCTAATCCATTTAAGAATCCAGAATTTACAGCTATACCATTTTCTACATCTGTAAATGGGTCTTCCATTTCCATATTCAATCTTTCTTGACTATCAGAAAAATTATATTGGAATTTTGCTTCAATTTCATTTTGTAATTTATCTGCTTCATCTTTAATTTTAGGTATAATAACTGGCTTTATTGGTAAATTAAATTTTTTAGCGAATTCAAAATCTCTTGCGTCATGCGCTGGAACTGCCATTATTGCACCTGTTCCATATGTTATTAATACATAATCTGAAATCCATACTGGTATTTCTTCGTTTGTTAGTGGATTAATAACTTTTATTCCTTTGATTTCTACACCTGTTTTTTCTTTGTTTAATTCTGCTCTTTCAAAGTCTGATTTCATTGCTGCTTTTTCTTGGTATTCTTTTACTTCTTTTAAGTTTTCTATTTTTGATTCATATTTTTTAATAAATGGATGTTCTGGTGATACTACCATATATGTTGCACCAAATATTGTATCTGGTCTTGTTGTATATATTAATAATGTATCATCTGTATCTTTTATTTTAAAGTTGACTTCTGCTCCTTCGCTTCTTCCTATCCAGTTTTTTTGTTGAGCTTTTATTTTATCTAGGAAATCTAAATCGTCTAAATCATCTATTAATCTTTGTGCATATTCAGTAATTTTTAACATCCATTGTGACTTTTCTTTTTGAACTACTGGACTTCCGCATCTTTCACAAACGCCATTTACAACTTCTTCATTCGCTAACCCTACTTTACATCCTGTACAGAAATTGATTGGCATTGTTGTTTTAAATGCTAAGCCATGTTTGAATAATTGAATAAATATCCATTGTGTCCATTTATAATAATTTGGATCTGTTGTATTTATTTCTCTAGACCAATCAAATGAAAATCCTAATGATTTCAATTGATTTCTAAAATGTTCTACATTTTTTTCTGTAGTTATTTTTGGATGAACATGATTTTTAATAGCATAGTTTTCTGCTGGTAATCCAAATGCGTCAAATCCCATTGGATATAATACGTTATATCCTTGCATTCTCTTTTTTCTTGCTATTATGTCTAATGCTGTATAACTACGAGGATGTCCAACATGGAGTCCTTGGCCTGAAGGATATGGAAATTCTACTAATCCATACCATTTTGGTAATGTAAAATCTTGTTTTGCATTAAATGTTCCTTCTTTCTCCCATTTTTTTTGCCATTTTGCTTCTACTTCTTTAAAATTGTATGCCATGTTTTTTCCTCCTTTTTAGAATATTTGTTATTATATATCAGTAATATAGATTTTTCAATATTTATAGAGATTAATTTTAACATTTAATACACAAAAACGGTATGGACATTTCCATACCGTTTTCTTAGTTAAGCCTCTCTCCTTATTTGTCAGCTCAAAAAACAGAGTCTATTTCCAGATATTCTACGCCAGATGCCTTCATTCTTTCTATTGCTGGTGCTGTGTCACGATCTGATCTGGATATTGCTTCTGCATCAGATACAACAAGGTTTACTACATGAGTTATTCCCATTTTGCATTCTAATGCTGCTTCTGCCTGTTCGACCGTTCTCGGAAATCCGTCCAGTATTAATGATATGTCTTCAGGAGCTTTTCGGATTTGATCCAGAACCAGATTAATTATTATATAGTCGGGTATTAGTTTTCCCTCATCCATATAATGTTTGGCTTGCTGGCCCAATATGGTTTCTTTCTCAACTTCCTGTCTTAAAACATCTCCGCACGACACTATCATGTACTGGTCTTCTTTTCCTTCGAGGAATTTTCTTAACCGTGTGCCTTTTCCAGCACAAGGTTTACCAAGTAAAGAAATTATTTTCCGCATGGTGTAACCTTCCTTTCAGTTTATTTTTGTAGTGTTTTTTTATTATAGCATAGTTTTTCTAAAATCTCAATTATGTCAACAATAAAAAAAGACTTATTTCTAAGTCTCCTTTTAAAATATTTAAATTATGCTTTTTTTGCAATTTCTGCAATTTCTGTAAATGCTTTGCTGTCAGATACTGCTATTTCAGCTAACATTTTTCTGTTTATTGCTACATTAGCTTTTTTAAGTCCAGCGATTAATTTGCTGTATGTTAATCCGTTCATTCTTGCAGCTGCATTAATTCTGATTATCCATAATTTTCTAAAATCACTTTTCTTATCTTTTCTTCCAACATATGCATACATTCCTGATTTCATAACAGCTTGGTTAGCCATTCTGAATCTATAATGTTTTGCTCCATAATATCCTTTTGCTCTTTTTAAAACTTTTTTATGTCTTGCTCTTGTTGTTCTTGCTGTTTTTACTCTTGCCATTTATTTTCACTCCTTTTTCTCAAACTTTCAATATTAGTCACCATATGGTAATAATTTTTTAACGTGTGACATACATGTCTTGTCCATAATTCCGTCTTGTACTCTTGCTGTATGTTTTGTTCTTTTTGTTTTATTTGCTAATAAGTGTCTTCTATTAGCTTTTGTTCTTTTTACTTTTCCTGTAGCTGTGTAAGAATATCTTTTTGCAGCTGCTTTATTTGTTTTTAATTTTGGCATAATAATATTTCTCCTTTCTATTTCTTAGCTAGTATTAAAAACATGCTTTTACCTTCTAAACGAGGTTGTTTTTCTACGCTAGATATGTCAGATAGTTCTTCAGCAAATTTATTTAAAACTTCTTCACCTATCTTAACATTATTAAGCTCTCTACCTCTAAATCGTACTGTGAATTTTACCTTATTTCCAGACTCTAAAAATCCTCTAGCATTTTTGCATTTAAAACTGAAATCATGATCTCCTATGTTTGGAGTAACTCTTATTTCTTTTGTTTCAATTGCTTTTTGATTTTTTCTAGATTCTTTTTCTCTTTTTGCTTGTTCGAATTTGTATTTTCCGTAGTTCATTATTTTTGCAACTGGCATTTCTGGATTTGGTGAAACTAGCACTAAATCTAAATCTTTGCTTTCAGCTAATTCTATAGCTTCATCTAATGATAGTTTTCCTAATTTTTCTCCTTCTTCGCTAATTACATTAACTGAACTTAATTTTATTTGCCTATTAATAGGTAATTCTTGTTTTATAGTAAAACACCTCCGATTTTTATATATTTTCTTTTTTACAAAAGAAAAAGACTTGTTATAAAACAAGTCAATCCGCACAAAAATACACATTTAAAATATGTAATTTTATTAACCTTTTACCTTTACTTTGGCTAAGGTGAGAATTGACTTCTTCTTTAAAACGTAATTATGATACCACCTTTTTTGCTTTCTGTCAAGTTTCGGACATGTTTTTTTATTTTATTTATAATAAATAATAAAAAGCCAAATCCCCTCCTTTATTGTAAGTTGGGGATCTGACTTTTGTGTTTACAGCTTGGTGTAGTGCGCCATGTAGTTGGCAACGCCCACCGTGTAGGTAACTCCTGCCATGTGCAGCAGCGTCTCGACAGCGTCGGTCCACTCCTGCCTGACACCAGTGGCCAGATTGAACAGTACTTCTCCGGGCTTGGCATCTTTCAGCCGCTGAATCCTTTCCTCCTGTTCCTCTTTAGACATAAGCCTATCAAAGTGTTCTTTGCTCATTACCATACTGGTATACCTCCTTAAACGATTGTACATATATTATACCACTTTTTTGCTTTTTTGTCCATTTCTTGCTAGTTTTTACCTTTTATGATAATGTATATTTATTAATTTTAACCATATTATTTAATATATTGTTTTGAAATGGAGTTTGTTTTTATGAAATCTGATTTAAATTTTTTAGTATCTAATTTAATTGCTCATAGGGGTTATCATTCTGAAGAAGATTCTATACCTGAAAATTCTATACCCGCTTTTATAAAGGCTATTGAAAATAATTATATTATCGAACTTGATTTACATATTTTAAAAGATGGAAATGTTGTTGTTTTTCATGATGATAATTTGGATAGAATGACTGGTTTAAATAAAAATATTAAAGACGTTACTTATGATGAAATTAAAGATTTAAATCTTAAAAATACGAATAATTTTATTCCTCTTCTGCCAGATGTATTAAATTTGGTTAATGGCAAAGTTCCTATCATAATAGAATTTAAATACGATGTTAAGGCTGGTATTTTAGAAAAAGCTACTATGGATATTTTAAAAAATTATAGTGGAAAATTTGTTGTTAAAAGTTTTTCTCCTCTAAGTATCTTATATTTTAAAAAACATTATCCAAATGTTGTTCGTGGTTTTCTTTCTTCCAATATGAAGTCTGAAAAATGCTTTATAAAAAGATGGTTTTTAACGAGTAATTTTCTTCTTAAATTTCTTAATGTAGATTTTCTTTCTTATGATATTAATTCTTTACCTGATAAAATGGTTAAGAATTTTCGAAAAGAACATATTATTTTAGGTTGGACTGTTAGAAATAAAGATGATTTTGAAAAAGGTAAGAAATATTGTGATAATTTGATTTGTGAAAATTTTGATATTTTACCTAATAGTGATTAATAGCTATTAGGTATTTTCTTGAATTTTTTTCAGCATTATGTTAACATATATTTATATTCATATATTAAGGAGGAAAGTGTTATGTTCTTTATGTTTTTGCTGCTTGTTGTAAACTTTGTTATCTCCTGGAGTAACGCTGCGAGTGTTGGCCGTTTCTGGAGTGAATCCAAAGCTGTTGGTGGCTCTTTCCGGACGCAAGTCTTGGCAGGCTATATAATGGCTATCATTGGATTCACAATGGTATATGGCTGTATCTTGCTATTACTGTTGCCCTCTGTATTGCCTGCATTTATGGAGGTCTCTGCTGACACCATAATGGCAATCGAACAACTGTCAGCTGACATGTTGTATGTTCTGATTGTGCTCGCAATCATCCCTACCGGCTTCTACATTTGGTTTAAGAGTGTTGCTAATTTTTTTCAATGCAAAACTCTGCCTAATGGATTGGTGGCTGGCTGGAACAGCATAGCGCAATATCGGAACACTGTAAATGCTTGTCGTGAACTTCCCAGTGCACTTGGACGAATCGCATCTTCTCTTTTTGGGGGTAAAGGCAAGAAAAAATCTGACACCGTCGTTATTGTCGCAGCAATCTTTGTTTTAATTTTGGCTCTTGGCTCTGGATATTTCACTGCTTCTGCCATTATGAAACATGCTGACCGTGAATATGACGCTATTACTGTTGCAGAACGGTATATTCAGCGTACTGTGCGGCCTAGACGCAGACGAGTTGTACACAGATAAAAACCCACAGGGTAGGAAACTCCCTGTGGGTTTCCTTTTTATATTTACTATATATAATTTTGATGTTATACTATTTTCATAAAATAGTAGGAGGTAATTATGAAGGTTGCATTAGTTCAATTAAATTCTCAAGATGATAAATCTGAAAATATACGAAAAGCTTTTGAATATATGGATCAAGCTGTTTTGCAAAAGGCTTCTGTTATTTGTTTATCAGAAAAATTTATGTATTGGGGTCCTGATAGATCAGGTACAGATATTAATTCTCAAGTAATTTATGATTTTCAAAAATATGCTAAAGATAATAATGTTAATATTATTTTAGGAAGTATTGCTTTAAGGGTAGAAAATTCTGATAATATTACTAACACTTGTTTAGTAGTTGATAGAAATGGCGATATTGTTTGTAGATATGATAAGATTTATATGTATACAGTTGATAAACCTAATTTAAAAATTGATGAAGCTTCTGATACTGTTGCTGGTTCTAAGCTTGGATTAGTTGAACTAGATGGTGTAAAAGTTGGTATTGGTATTTGCTTTGATCTTAGATACCCTGAATATTTTAAAGCTTTATCTACTAGTGGCGCTGAAGTTATGTTCTTGCCTTCTAGTTTTAGGAAGGCTACTGGTGCTTTAGCTTGGGATGTACTTTCTAAGGCAAGAGCTATTGAAAATCAAGTATATTTTTGTGCTTGCAATCAAACTGGTGGTATTGCAGAAAAAGAAAGATGTGGTAATACACAAGTAATTTCATATGATGGTTCTGTGATTTCTAATATTGAATCAGATGAAGGAATTATTGTTTGTGATTTAGATATTGAAAAGCTTCGTGCTTTTAGAAAAGAATTTCCTATTTTAAAACAAATTGTTAAATATTAAAATAAGACTCCCCCACATAAGTGAGGGAGTTTTATTTTTATTTTGTTACGTCTTCTGTTCTTGTTTCTTGAGCCTGTTGGTTTCTTTCTTCTTCATTTGTAGCTTTAGCTGCCCTAGTTTCTGCATCTCCTTCTATATATCTGGCTACTTCATCTAAAACTTTTTCAGAGTTTTCTGTTATTTGTGATACCGCTCCTGATTTTGCAGCATCACTTCTTGTTGCTATTAATCTCTCCGCTTCTTGAATATCTTGCTGTGTTACTTCATTTGCATAATTACTATATCCTGGTCCTTGTTGTAAATTTGAATTGTTTCCTGATATTACTGTTGATGTTTGAATTGAGTTACTATCTCTGCTATTAACTTGATTTTCTCTTACTCTATTTTTTCCTGCTTGCATCATTCTTGATATAATAATGTCTGGTCTCATTAAACTTGTCGTTATTTTTTCCCACATTGAGTTTGGTTTATTTTTTATGGCAATTCCTGTATCTACATCCATATCTCTTAATTTACTTTGATTATATTCTTCTAAGCTTGTTATGCTTTGTGTTGATTTGTCTCTTTCAGTTAATAGCTCCATTTCGTTATTATTCATTGCATAGCTTCTTTCTCTCATTGCTGTCTTTACATTGCTATCTATATTTCCTAAATACATACTTGCTATTTGGACAGTATTATATAACCCATCGTTGTCGATATAGAATTCCATCACATCATTTCTAATTACTTCATTTGGATTTACTCCATATCTTTGAGATGTTTTATTTGTAAGTTCTCCGTTTTGTTTCATGTTCCATGCAAGATAATCTTTTTTGATTACTATGTCATTATTTAATTGTCTCAATAATTGTTCTATTTGTGTCTGATTAGTTAAGTCACTTATTTCTCCATTATTGCTAATAGACTCTTCTACCATGTCATATAACATTTGCTTTTTTGGTGTATTTATTAACCTTTCTGATACTCCTAATTCTCGTAATGCTTCTTCCATTATTTGTTCTCTGGTTCCAAGTTCTGTTCTATTCATAATATTTTGAGTCATTCGCGAAAATTCTTCATCTGTATATTGTTTTTTTTCTGTTCTTTCTATATTATCTGGTACTAAATCGTTTAAATTCACGTTGTTATTATAACTTTCTTTACTTATATATGTAAAATAATCATCTGGTAAATTTATTGTTTCTTGTACTGTTTTTTTAGATAAATCATTTTGGAAATCTGCAAACTCTTCTTGACTTAATGTTGAATATTTGCCTTTATATGTTTTTGAATTTAAAATATCTTCTCCATTTGGATTTAATGTATATACGCTGCTGGATATTGATTCATATATTCTATTACCATTAGCTAATATTTGTGGCATATCTTCATACCCTAAACTTTGCGCTTCTTCTGAAAAATCACTTTCTGCTCTGTACCATGAATAACCACTTTGCATTGTATTGTCATCTAATTTTTTAACTTGTCTTACATAATATTTTTCTATATCCCTCGCACATATTTCTGATTCTTTTTGTGGTGACTCTTGTGGTTCTGATGTAACAGAATTTTCATTAATTATCCAACTTTCTTTTATTGAATTTATTATTTTATTTGCATCTGATTCTGATGTTATACCACCTATGCCATTTTTTAGCATTGTACAGGTTAACATGTATTTTAGTTCTTTATATGCTTCAGTGCTTTGATTAATAAAAAAGTCATTTACCCCGCACTCTTTAAATATTATTTTATCTAATTCGTCTTCATCAATACTTGCATAGTCAATTTCATTTAAATTCATAATTTTCTCCTATTATATAATTTGTTTTATTGTACTTATAATTTTTATTTTTTTCAATAATTAATTAGTTAGTATTATATTTTTAAGATCATCCATTTATTTACAGTATTATTTTTATGAAATTTTAGAAAATATTATCAGGAGGATTATTTATGTTATATGATGATTATATAAAAGAATCACTTAATGAGACTATTAATATTTATGGTCCTGATACAGTTGGTCGTATGGAAGATTTTAAAACTTTTTTTGAAGATGCTACTTTATTATCTGCTATTAAAGGTCATCAGTTAGCTTTTACTAGTGCTGGAAATATCCCTACTTCAAATATTAGTCAAGCTTTAATTGGTTCTGGTATTAATAAATCTGGACAATTGCCAATTGGTAGATGTTATCTTACTAATATATTAGATGATGAGAATCTTCAAAAAATTATAGATGAAAAATTAAATCAAAAAATGGTTGGTTTGATAAATAAAGTGCAAGGTAAAGGAAATGAATATGGTATTAACAGATATATTGCTGAAAATCCTAAATCAGATCCTAATGCTTTCGAAATGGTTGATGTTCTTTCTACTTATAACAATCTTATTGCTTTTGGTAAAACTCCACCAGAAAATGTAAAATCTGATTTAGATACTATGTTTTCTCATAGAAGACAAAATTTTATTGAAAATGGTATAGGCTTAGATAGTGCTGCTTATAGAATATGTGAATTTTGTCATAATCCAAACAATTTTGCAAGTTATCCTATTCCTGCTGTTACTATTGCTGCAATGAGAAAAATAGCTTCATTAGATTTATATAGTAGACAACAAATAAGAGATGGTGGCAAATTATTTGATAATGTTAGAGAAGTTGAAACTGTTAAAAATTATTTTAATGCATCTAATAATATTAAACCTGTTTTTTTAGATACTTTTAAAGTAGATTTAGAAAATCTTTATGATATGGCAAAAGAAAATAGGCAGAAGAATAATCAACAGTCTAGGAGTTAAATACAGTTTTTTATTAAATGGCAAAGCCTCGGAAGTATAATATTTTCGAGGTTTGATTTTTAAATTAAAACATATTATTTATTAGCCTTTCATTTTCTATTTTTCTCGTTATTTTCCAATAGTGTATAAAATTCTCTTTTTTCTTTTTCTATGCATTTCCATAATAGTCTTTCCTTAGGTTCTTGTTAATGTGACCGTTCTTTAATTACTTGTTCTAATTCTTCTTTTGGAATTTCATCAATTCTCATTGATCTTCCTGTCTTATATTTACTATTTTCTGGTCTCATATTTATACCTCCTTCATGTTTTATGCTTTTTTACAATAAATATTTATTTTTGCTTGTTTTATCTATGTCTTTATGATATACTTTTTAAAGTTTCTTTTGAAACTGATGAATTTATTTTAAAGTATTTTGCCTTCTTTTAAGATTGGTTAAGTAATAAAAGTAATTCTATCAATTCTAAGAGGAGGTTTATATAATGGAATCTAACTATGAAGATATTACGCTTACATGTAAAGATTGTGGTGCTGAATTTGTTTTCACTGCTGGTGAACAACAATTTTATGCTGAAAAAGGTTTTACAAATCAACCTGTAAGATGTCCAGCTTGTAGAAAAGCTAAAAAACAACGTAATAATAATTATTAAAAAAAAGAGTAAGTTTTAAAAAGCTTACTCTTTTTTTAATTATTATGTTATGTATATTCTGCGAATATACATAAAAAACCTCGAAGGTAATAAAACTTTCGAGGTTTGATTTTGTATAATATTATCTCTTTGAGAATTGTGGAGCTTTTCTTGCTTTTTTAAGTCCGTATTTTTTTCTTTCTTTCATACGTGGATCTCTTGTTAAGAATCCGTTTGCTTTTAAAGCTGCTCTATATTCACCATTTGCTTCTAATAAAGCTCTTGCTATACCATGTCTGATAGCTCCAGCTTGACCAGTATATCCTCCACCTTCAACTTTACAAATAATATCGTATTTTCCTACTGTATTTGTAACTGTTAATGGTTGTTTAACTATAACTTTTAATATTTCTGTTCCAAAATATTCATCTAGTTTTTGTCCGTTAACTGTGATTTCACCTTTACCTTCAACTAGTCTAACTCTAGATATTGAGCTTTTTCTTCTACCTGTTCCGCAGAAAACTATTTTTTCAGATTTCTTAGCCATTATTTTACCTCCCATACTTCTGGTTTTTGAGCTATGTTTTCGTGTTCGCTACCAGCATATACTCTTAATTTCTTAATCATTTGTCTTCCTAATTTTGTATGTGGAAGCATACCTTTTATTGCAAGCATCATTGCTTTTTCTGGAGTATTTTCCATCATTACTCTAGCTGATGTTTCTGTCATTCCTCCAATATATCCTGAATGATGTCTATATACTTTTTGATCTAATTTTTTTCCTGTTAATACAGCTTCACTACAATTTATAATTATTACGTGATCTCCTGTATCTATTGATGGTGTGTATGTTGGTTTGTGTTTTCCTCTTAATAATTTTGCAGCTTCTGTTGCAACTCTACCTAATGGTTTTCCTGTTGCATCAATTACATACCATTTGCTTTCTATTTCGCTTTTCTTTGCGCTATATGTTGTATTATTCATGGTAATAATTACCCTCCATTCAATTATTATATTTATATATAAAATTTATTATTTGCCACCGGGGAGAAGCATTTAATAAATTTATATTTACATACAATGCGTTAATATTTTAATATAAACTTTGCTAATTGTCAATATTTTCGTGATATTTTCTATTTTTTCTTTCAATTTTCCTAACTAATATAAGAAAAGAGCCAACAACTTTATTAAATAGTCGTCGGCTTTTAAGATTTGCTTATTAGAATTTTCAGAATTTTAGAATTGTTATTTAACACAGCTCATTCGAGGATCTAGTTCTCCTCCATATACAAACATTAAATACTCAAAGTTATCTCCTACGTTTTCCCATTCGTATAGTATAAGATCAGACATCTGTTTAGCCTCTAATATTTTTCTTGCTGCCTTGATGCAGTTTTTTGGCTTTTCGTCTTCACTTGCAATTTCTGTGGCGTAGGTTTCTACTATCCCATTTTTTAGTGCTATTACCACTACTCCTGAACTTTTTGTTATGCCCCATAATGCGCCTGTGAAATTCAATGGTAGTGTTGTTAGTTTCTTTGGTGTTTTTCTCCGCCATAGCTTGATGTTTTTCATAACTCTCTCCTTCTCCTATTCCTAAAGCTTTTTAGAAAACGTATCCATTTTCTAATAGTATAAATTGCACTTTTGGAATGTTAGCACATAGTAAAAATGATGTCAATACTATATTGCTCTTGGAATATATATTTTGTCTCCAATATTTATTTTATTTTCATCTTCTATCTCATTAATATTGGCAATTTCTTTTACTGTGCTTTTAAATTTTTTTGCAATTTTCCATAGTGAATCTCCTTGTTTTACACAATATATTATCATACTGTATTTATCATCGCTTTCTTCGTCTTCTAGTTCTATTTCATTTATAACTTCTATTTTTTCTGTGTTCAAACTTTGAATATTAATTTCTAATACTGCTTCAATGCTTGAATCTGGCAATAGTACAGTATTTTCTTTTGCTATTTCTAGTTTTATTTTGTTTAGCTCGTAGTTAGCACTTATTTCTTTTGTTATTATTGTTTCTTGTTTATTTATAGTTTCATTTTCAAATGAGCTATACAAATATGTTGCTTGTATTTGTATTTCTGTTTTATCTTCTTTTGTTTGTATATTTTTTATTTTATATTCTTGATCATATATTTGGTTTATATCTTCTATTAACATTTTATTTTCTATTTCTATTTTTCTTAATGTTTGTGGTTTGCTTTTTTCTAAATATACGATTTGATTTTTAAAATTTGTTTTGTAGTTTATCCCATATAAATCTACCATCATATTTATTTCTTTTTTCTGATATATATCTCCTGATAGATTAAATTCCATTTCTATTTCTATTTCATTTTTATTTACTGGTGATTCGTTTATATTTAAATTTTTTAAAGTTATTTCTATATTGCTTTCACATTCTTCGTCTATATTTTCTATATCTAAAAATCCCATTATTGGTATTTCTTTTTGCGCAATATATGTACTTCCTGTTTTAGATTGGTATATGCATTTTATTTTGCAATCAGCTTTTACTAGTATCTTATTATAGCTTATTTTAGTTTCTATATTTTCTATCTGCGGTTTAAATTTTACTACTTCAATTCCATCTTGTATATTTTCAGTCTCCATTTTTTCTTTAACTGACATTTTAGATTCGCTATGTCCTATATATGTGTCTATATTTACTTTTTTGCACAACGTCTCTATGTTGTGAGTTTTATTTATCTCATAAATTAATTCTATATTTTCTTTTCTTGCTGCTGTTATTTGTATTTCAGCCTCTAGTTTATAATGTATTTTTCTTTCGTTTAATATGCTTGTTTCAATCTGTTTTATAACAATTTTTTCTATTGTGTTTGTTTCTTGATTTATTCCTTCTATATCTATTATTTCTGCTAGTTCTTCTGATATTTTCAGTACTCTATTTTTACCTTCACTTGTTATATATGATATTCTTGTTTCAAATCCACCTTCAATTTTTATTTTATTTTCCATAATTTCTTTTTTTCTTATATATGGCAAGCTATTTTCTGCTTGAATTTTTATTATGTCTGGTTTACTATCTGGTAATATATAATCTTTTTCTATTAAAACTTTTTTATTTTTCTCCCCAATTCTCTTTTTTACATTTATAGTTTCTTTTTGAATTTGTAATTCCATATTCTACCTCCTTACTTATATAATTAAATTATATTTAGAGGTCAAAAAAAAATTCCTTTTTTAAGGAATTTTTTTGAATTTGTTAAGCATATTCTGTTCGATTTTTCTTTGAAATTATTGCTGGCGGTTCTAATGCTTGAAATTTTTCTCCATCGTATATTTGAACTTCTACAGATTTTGTAAATATATCTGTATAGTTATAAGAACTTCTTCTTTCGTTTTCTTCAAATTTTACTCTAAAGTAAGTTGGATAAACTTGTTCAATAATAGCTGACTTTTCTAATGGCTTACTTCTTTTTCCTGGTGACTCTTTTACTATTATTTTGTGACCTATTTGTTCCTCCATGTTCTTTTTTAAACTACTAATATCTGACTTATAAATCATACAATCACCTACTTCATTTTTGATAGGCTCAGTATATCACCAGAGTCGATTTTTGTCAAAAACGCACTGCTTTCGTCACATCTCTCAACTCGTTGTTTTCACTAGGTTTCAGCAGATATTTTTAGTTGTTTTTCTTTCTTTTTACATTTATATTACAGTTGTGTTACATTTCTTTTTTTGCTTTATTGCCAATCTTTTTTCTGTCCTTTTGCCCATTTTCCGCCTATTCCATTATAGTTACTTCTTAAATATGGTTTTAAGTCTTTCATTGTAATTTTTTTATTTTCATTTTGCATTGCAATTTTACTTGCTATTATTAAAGGATCTCTATATTCTATCATTATTCTTGCTGGTGATGATGCAAAATTCGCACCAGCTATTATTAATGCTTCATAAAAACTCTCACATGCTCCTGCAAATATTATCAATTTCTCTTCTGATTTTTCCCATTCTCTTGCTTTTTTTACTACTTGCATAAAGTATTTTGAATTTTTATAATTTTCCATCTTATATAAATCTTGTCCTTTTTTATACATTTTATCGTGACCTGTTATTACTAGTATGTTTGGTTTATATGTTTCTAATAATGGTATTATTTCATAACTTTGATTTTTTTCTTGTACATTCTTTACAATTGCTTTTAGATTTAAATTATTATAATAATTTAATGCCCTTTTGGCATACTTTTTATCTCCATCTAAATGTAGTATTATCGCATTACTACTTCCTTTTCTATTTCTTTTATACGTTTCTGTAAACATATTTTACCACCTATGATAAAATATGTTTTTTACTTTTAGTTTGTGCTCAATACTTTGATAAAAAATACACCTTAATATTAAGGTGTATTTTTCGGAAAGTTCTTCGAACTTCCTATAATAATATATTCCACAGAAAATTCTTTCAGAATTTTCGCGGACGAATAATTAAACGTGGGCTGATAAAAATTTATTACACTTTAATAAATTTTTATCAGCCCACTATTGTTCTTTTATTCTGTATAATTCATTTTCATTTTTCCTGGTCCTACTTCTATTGTTACCTTGAATCCTTCATCTGTTATTTCTGTTTGAACTGTTGTTATGTCTACATCTGGTGATGCAATTTGTCTTTTGTTTTCTTCTTTTACTTCCATTTCGATATAGTTACCATTATCTTTTATATAGTCTAAATATTCTTTTGCTGATTGTTCTTTATTTGTATCTTCAAATTCAAGCTCTAAAATTTCTGTTGTATTTTTTTTGTATGAATATTTTTTTACTTTTTTCTCTCCTAGAACAGATTTTACTGATGTAATTTTGACTCCTTTTACTTCATATTCATCTGCCACTGTATATTTATTTATATTTCTTAATCTTATTGCAAAAAATACTCCTAATGAGATTAATACTGCTGATATTATGACTAATATTGTAATTGCAATTTTTTTATTTTTCATATTTTTCTCCTTTGTATCTTTATATTTTTATTTTAGCGTTAATTCACTTAAAAAGTCAATAATTTATTATTATAATTTTAATTTTTCGTATTTCTTTTTTGTTGCTAATCCACCTCTTATGTGTCTTTCTGCTTTATTTTCATTTAATATTTTTCTTACTTCTGTGTATAATGCTTTATTTATTTTCTCTAATCTTTGACTTACATCTTTATGTATTGTACTTTTGCTTACTCCAAATTTTTTGGCACTACCTCTAACTGTATCTTTAGAATCTATTATATAATGTGCAACCTCTATTACACGCTCTTCTATTCTTTTTGACATAAAGAAAACCTCCATTTAAGAATACTTTGTTTAATAGTATTCTATGAAGGCTTTTCTTAGAACTTTAATTATTGTCTATTATTGTTTTACTTATTTCTGCTATAAGATTTTCTGCATTAGGCACATTTTTTGTAAACACTCCTACTAGATATGGGTTTTCATTATAATATACTATTCCATAATCGTGTGTGCATCCTGCTATACTTCCATACTTATGTGCTATCTCATATTCTTTTATGTTTTTCTTTAAGTATCCTCCTGAAGATGATTCTTTCATCAAATTTATTAAGTCTTTATATTTTTCTTGATCTTTATATAATCTTTTTAATACATCTAATGAATATTTTGCTGATGTTACATTTTCTGTATTGAATTCTTCTGCTAGTGTGTATTTTGTGTATTGCTTTATTAAAATTCTATATGCTTTTTCTCCTCCTAGTTCTCTTTTTAATATATTGGTTGCTGTATTATCACTTTCTTTTATCATTTCTTCTAATAAGAATGATATTGGTATATAATCTCCAAATTTGTATGTAGCACTTGTGTCTCCTGTTCCTGCTTCATAGTCTGATGATTTGTACACTAGTTTTGTATCTAAGCTTACATCTCCATGATTTATTTTGTCATAATATAGCATAGCTATTGGTACTTTTATTGTGCTTGCTGCTGTAAAGTATGTGTTTTCATTATATAGATATTGCTCATTTGAATTTATATTATAGTAAAAAAATGCAAAATTAGTTTCATTTAGTTGATTTTCACTAATTGTTTTTTCTATAATTTCTTTTATTTTTATGGCTTCTTTTTCTGTTTCTATTACTTCTACTACTTCTGCTTCATTAGCTTCATTAATTGTTTCTATTATTTCATTATTAATTTCTACTTTATCTTCAGCTATTTGTGTTTTTTCTTCTTTTATTGTTGGTAGTAATATTTTGTGGTTGCTACTTATATTTATACCTACAATTATTGCTATGATAATAACGCTTCCTAGTAGTGTTATTATTTTTAATCTTCTTTTTCTTTTTTTACTTTCTTTTAATTTTTGTAGTTTCGTTTTCAATAATTTTCTCCATATATTAGAGTAATAAAGATATGCTTTTATGGCATATCTTTTATTTTATAATTATTCCCATCAGTTTTGATAATTCTATTGCTTGAAAATTATTAACAATAACTCCTTCAATATCTTGAAGGCTTGTTACTATGCCATTAATTTCACATGTTGATAAATCTATTGATTTTAATTTTGTTCTAAAAAATTGTGCTTGTATTAATTCAGAGGTTTCAAAGTAAATATTTTTTACTTTGCATTCTGAAAAACTGCTACTTGATAAATTACAATTTTCAAATATTACTTCTTCTAAGTTTGTATTTGAAAAGTTTGCATATTCATAAACTGTATTATTACTTGCGAGATGATATACTCTTGAATCTGTAAAATTACAGCCCACAAATTTACTATCTTTTATTTCTACTCTTATAAAGCTTCCTTCCATAAATAAGCAATTTGAAAAATCGCACCTTTCAAATATTACATCATGAAATGTGGCTTTTTCAAAACTTCCTGTAATTTTGCAATCTGTAAATATACATTTTTCAAATTCTACTTCTTCTGCATTTAAATCTATTTCTTCTATTTTTTTAAAATGTTTATTTTCAATAATTATTTCATCATTTTTATAGCTTTCTATTGCTGGATGTATTTTTTCTTCTTCTGTTAATTCTCCAATTATTGGTTTATATATGTTCACAAAAATCACCTCAACTTTAATAGCTTATTTTTTTAATATTATATTATATATTTTTTAATTAGTCTTTATTTTTCTTGAATTTTTTTATTTTTATTTGTATGATTATTGATATAGTTGAATTATTTTATGGAGGATTTCGATGAAATTAAAAAAGATTTTTGTTTTATTCATATTGTTTTTTAGTCTACTTTTTGTTAGATCTTATGCTACAGAATTTTCTGCTAGTGATAGTAAAAAAGTAGATATTGATATTACTAAGATTGCTGAAAACTTTAATAAAAGTTCTTATGTAGCTAAATTTTCTAGTATTGGTATTAAAGTTTCTGCTGTTCAAACTAATAATTCTATTATTTTGAATTATGGAAATACTGATTCTATTACATATGCATATGATTCTAATAAAGGTATTTATCTTACTTTCTATTCTATATCTCCTGTTCATGAATATCTTAATGCTCTTTTAGTTAATACAATTTATACAATGCAAGGGAATGAAGAAGGTGTCCAAGTACCATTCGCTTTAGGTGATACTATGAGTTTTGCTGGTATTAGAGATACTGGATATGAAAAATCTTATACTTCTGATAGTGAAGGGAATCCTCAAATTAAATTTCAAATAAATCCTTCTATGAAGCTTAAAGTTTCTTCAAATTCTTCTCCAATATCTGATACTACTTTTATGCTAAATGGTACTATTTATGGAAAAGAAGATTTTATTGCTAGATCTGGTGATCTTATTTTTGTTAGAACTTATAATGCTGATGGCTTGTTAGAATTATATATTGGTCAACCTACTGAACTTACTAATTTATCTTATGATTCTATTCTTACTGCTCTTTCTATTATTTTTAGTAATGGTTCTGAGCTTAGCTCTACTGTGATGACATATTTTAGGCAAAACTATTCTGATTTTTCTTTAGGTAATGCTGATTTTACTGGTGTTTCTATTGACACTTCTGTTACAAGTTTACCTATTCAAAATGGTGATACAATTTTAGTTTCTCCTAATATGAAGTATGCTAAATTAACTATTGATGAAAACAAAGTAAACGAAGAGCTTGGTAATGTCGTTGTTGATAATCCTAAAACTGGTGATTCTACTAAGATTTCTAAAAATAGACTTTCTTCTCCTTTAGTTATTGCTAGTGTTATTATTGCTTCTGTAGTAATTATAATGTTAGCTGGTATTTTAATTAGAAAGAATCAAAGTTTAGATTAAATAAAAAAAAGTTACTACAAATTTAATAAATATTTATATATAAAAATAAAATCTTGCATTAAAATATATTAATGCAAGATTTTTATTATTATTTTTCTAATATCAAATTCATAGTAATTTTTTAAATTCTTCTAAATCTGTTTTAAAATTCTCAAAAGCTTCTTTATATAAATTTTCATCTAGAGGATTTACTCCTGCTAATTTTAATAGTTCTACTGGACTTTTGCTTGAGCCTGATTTTAAGAAATTCAAATAATTTTCTATTTGCTTTTGATCTCCTTTAAATACTCTTTTAGCTATTACTGATGATACACACATTCCAACTGTATATTTATAAACATAGTAGTTGTAGTAAAAATGTGGTACTCCATAACATGAATATTTTGATAATTCATGTAGTTTGACTTTTTCTCCATAATATTCTTCTGATAATTTTTCGTAAAGATCTGTTATCGTTTGATTTGATAAACCTTCATTGTTTGCTACTTTTTGATGTAGCCTATTTTCAAATTCTGCAAAAAATGGTTGTCTATAGCAACAGCCAATAAATTCATCTAAGTTTTTAAATAATAGATATTTCTTTTCTTCTCTGTCTGTACAATTTTGTAGTAATAATTGCATTAACAAGTTTTCATTTACTGTTGATGCTACTTCTGCTACAAAGATTCTATAATCGCTAGTGGCGTATTCTTGATTATTGTTTGATAAATATGTGTGTGCAGAATGACCTAACTCATGTATTAGTGTAAAGATTGACTCTATATCTTCCATATAACTTGTTAATATATATGGATTTGAATCGTAGCATCCTGATGAATATGCTCCATGCCTTTTTCCTTCATGTGGCATGTAGTCAATCCATCTTTCTTCTTTTGCTTTTTTCATTATTTTTGTATACTCTGGTCCAAAATTTTTAGTTGCTTCATATATTAATTCAAATGCATTGTCTAATGTATATTTTTTTGATGGTTCTTTTACTATTGGATAACGTAAGTCATATACTTCTAATATTTCTTTATTCATTAGTTTTTTTACTACGTCTAAATATTCTAAATAATAATTGTGATAAGTTTTATTTGCATTTTCTAATACTTTGTAAAATAGTTCTTCTGTTACTTCATCTCCAAATACACTTGCTTCTAAAGGTGATTTAAATTTTCTTATTTTGCTATAAAAAACATCTTTTTTCATTGTTCCTTCTAATGTTGACGCATATACGTTTGCCATTTTTTTATATTGTATGTTTAATTTTTCATAAGCTTGTTTTCTTATCTGTTCATCTGGATTTTTATAAAATTCTTTTACTGTTTCTTCATTTAAAAAATGTTCTTTTCCATCTATTATTACTGGTTCAAATTCTGGTCTTATACTTGAATATGTTTTATATGATGCTCCTATTACTCCACTTGCCATTGTTAATGCTTCTTCTGTTTCATCACTTAATATATGTGGCTTGGTTCTTAAAATATGGTTTATCATGTTTGTATATTTTTTACATTTTTCGTTTTCTATAACTTTTTTAGCTGCTTCTTCATTTTTTAATATTTCTAAATCTATAAATACAGTTTTATTTGCTGTTTCTTCTGCTAATCCTGAAATGTCTGCATTTAATTCTTGCATTTCTGCATTTTCTGGTTCTACATCCACAGCTAGGTGTGTATATGTGTATAATTTTTCTAACTTTCTATTTATTTTTTCTAATAAATTCATAAATTCTAAAAATATTTCTGAATTCTCTAAAAACTTACCTTTATATTTTTCTATTTCAGGTAAACTTTGTTTTACTTCTTGAAAGTCTTTTTGGAATTCTTCTTTGTTTTTGTACATTTGGCTTAAATCCCATTTATATTTTTCTTCAATTTCATTTCTTTTCAAATTATGTTTCCTCCTTATTTACATTCTATTTTTATCATCTGCATTTTATCATAAAGTATTTATTTATTGTAGCTTTTATTTTCATATTTTGCCTTTTTTTGAATATATGTATATTAGATTTTATTTTGGAGGTTTGTATGGAGGAATTTCAAGATGCTTTTAATCCTGCTAGTCAATATGAGCAGGGATATTTATATTATAAATTTTTGACACAGCAAGTTGAGTATAAGATTAAATGTAAAGAATTAGAGAAAATTAGTAAAGATTTAACTAAATAAAATAAGAAGCTATATTGGTAATTTTTAAAATTTTGCTCTTCGCAATCTCCATAACAAAAAACTCCGTTTTTATATGGTAGATTGCTCAAATTCGCACTACAGTAAACTTCGTTTACTTTCGTTTGGTCGCTAGCGCAATTTTAAAAGCTTATCCAATATAGCTTCTTATTTATTTAATTTTATATCTTTATTATAATTCTAATTCTTTTTGTTTTTCTAATGTTTTTAGATCATATGTTACTATGTTTTCATCTGATAATACATATAATATATCTGATATATAAAGTGCTCTTCTCATGCTATCAAAATACTTTTGGTCTTTACTATTATTAGTATCTATTTTTCCATATTCTTCAAAGCCTTTTTCTAAATCTATTTTATATATTCTAAATGAATTGTTGCTATATGCTCTTTTTGAATTTTCTGAATTTTCTACTGGGAACCCTATTAAGTTTTTATCTTTACTATAAAATAGTGCTTTATGATTGTGTATTATTTCTGAATATGTGTACCCGCTTCCAATATCTATACTAAACATTTCTTTTGGATTAGTTACATCTGATACATCAAACATTGACATCTTCATATTGTCATTTACTACTCCGCCATATCCATTAGATTTTGTATTATATCCTATTCCTATGATGTGAGTTTCATCATATGGATGTAAATATGAGCTATATCCTGGTATTTTAAGTTCTCCTTTTACTTCTGGATTTGTTGGATCTGATAAATCTATTACAAATAATGGGTCTATTTGTTCAAATGTTACTATATATCCTATTTTACCTACAAATCTTACTGAATATATTTTTTCTCCTTTGGCTAAATTTTCAATTTTTCCAATTTCATTTAAATTTTCATCTAGTACATATAATTGATTCTTTGAAGTTTCATCATATCCTTTAGTTGTTGCTATTCTTAAATTTCCTTCATATTCATCCATTGAAAACTGATCATTTAGATTTCCTTTTACTTCCGTTTGTGCTTGTAAGTTTATAGCTGTTTGTTCTAAATTGAATTTATATATTTTACTTGTAGATTTTTCTTGTCCAAATACATATTTATATTCTGTTTGTGTTATATATAAATTATTTTGATTTGCATATACATCATCACTTGCTCCAAAGAAACTTTCTGTATTTATTTTTTCTTTGTTATTTATATTAAACCCTGCTACTGTCATGAAAGCACGATTTTGTGTTCCTTCAAAATATGCAATATCTGTGCATTCTAGTCTTCTATCTCCATTTGCTGTATCTTTTATTAGTGGCATTATTTCATTGTCTTCTAAATTTTGGACAGTATAATAAGACATTCTTTTTGAACTTATGAAATATATATTATCTTCTATCATTCTTGAAGTGTCATATTCTCCGTCTATTGTTATTGTTCTTTCTTCTTTTGGGTTAGCTTTGTCTGATATATTGTATACTATCGCTTTTGTTTGTGATACTCCATAATATGGAATGTAATCATATTCTACAAAACTATTTGTTTTTTCTTCAGCTTCATTTTCGTTTTCTTCATAGCTTGTACCTAATACTATCATTTTATTCTCATTTATATATAACTCACTAGGATAAAAAATATTTTTTGTGTCATAATCTATCTTGGCTTCAATTTTTAAACTGTTGCTATTTATTATATATACTTTTTCGTTTGTTACATAGTAAATATAATTTCCATCTGTTTTTACTATATCAGCTTCATCTACACCTTTTACTTGTACATTGGTTTCTGAATAGTCTTTTTCAGTATCGCTAGCAGATTCTTTACGTGATTCTTCTTGTGCCAAGTCTTGTACTCCGTTTGTCATAACAGTATCTGCATAATATATGTTATCATTGTTTGATATCGCTTCTCTTACTTGTTCCATATTTTCAAATCTTGGTAAGTCATTCTTTTTTTGTGCTATAACTTGCGTTTGTGGTGTCTGTTCTTTTTTTGTTAATGGCTTTTTGTGATTTAAATATACTGCACTTCCTGATAAGCATATTGCAAATACTGCACATGCTGCTACATATTTTATAAATACTGGCTTTTTAATTTGTGGTTTTAATGTTGCTTTTTTAAATGTATTTTGTTTTAATTCTTCACTAGCATTAATTTGATCTAATGCTTTTTTATAGTTTTCTTGATTTTTATTCATTTTCAAATCCTCCTTCTATTTTTTCTTTTAAACTTTCTCTTGCTCTTGATAACCAAGTCTTTATCGTACCTTCTCTAGTTTTCAATATTTTAGAAATTTCTTTTATCTTGTATCCTTCGTAATAAAACAGGTATACTACTGTTCTGTAATTTTGAGGTAATGTGCTTACTATTTGAAAAATATTCTCTTCTTCTTTTTCTTCAAATTGTATCGTTTCTTCTAGTGGTACAGTTTTTCTATTCCATGCTTGATTATGTAAGTTTTTTGTTAAATTTATTGTAACTCTTATAAACCATGCTTTTTCATGCTCTTCATTTTCAAATTTGGGCATTTTTTGACTATACTTTATAAAAACTTCTTGAAATACATCTTCTGCATTTTCTATGTTTCCGCTTCTAGTGATTGCGACCTTATATACTAATCCTGAATATTTTTCTATCATATTTTTTATTTCTTCTGTTTGCATCTATTTCCTCCTATCTATTATGAATACTATTTATAATAGAATTTGGTTTCAAAATTTTTAATTTTTTAATATACTTTGTCAAATATTTTATTTTGCTTTTTACTTATATAATTTGTTATTATGAAGTATGAAGCAATTACAATACCTAATATTGTTGCTAAATAATAGTGTGCTTGTGGTATTATCTTACTTATTATATATAGTGCTATTAATATCGATAATGTATAGAATAACACATTCATGATATTTGTATTTTGTTTCATCATTGTATATTCGTTATCCCAATTAATCTGTGGTTTTCTTATATCTATTAGCAACTTTATTTTTTCTCCGATAGAATTTAATAAGTATAATATTGTAAACATTATTATTGTTGGTGCTAAATTTTTAACTGCGTACCAATAACTAAAAGTTATTATTATTACTGATAACATATTAATTCTTTTTCCTATACTTGTTTTTATATTAAATTGTTTTTCTAATTTAATTGGTAATGTTTTTGTTAATATTGCAGTTTTACAATCTTTAGATATTCCTATTATTGAGCAAAAATTCATCATAAAAAATACTAATCCAACTCCTATAAATATTGCTTGTCCTATAGATGTATTTATTATTCCTAAAAAGTTTTGTATAATATCTATTCCTAATTTTTTTGAAACTATTACTGCAACTATAAAAACTTCAAGAATTATTAGCGGATAGATTATCGGTATCATTAAGCATTGAATACAAAATATCGGAGTTCTTGAAATTGTCTTTCTTTCTTTTTGTACATATGATTTTATTTTATTTTGTTTTTTAAAGTCTTCTATAGTTAATTTAGTAGTATCACCTTTTATTTTCTTACTGTTAATCGTTGTTCCTATGACTCCTTTTAAATATATCTTTGAGATAACTAATATTCCTAAAATATACATGACTATGCTCTCTACTATGTATATACTTAGGTTCTTTATTCCATTTTCATTATTATAATTTAAAAGTGTATTCATTATTGGTTTAATTAGCTCTATTTTATCTGCTATCATAGTTGCTAGTCCATTTGGCTTTAATACAGCTGCTTCAAATTCTTGTTTTGTAACTTTAATTGGTTTAAAACCTGTAAATATCAAATCTATTAATATTGCTGATATTATTATTGTTATATATAACACTTGTGTTTTATTTTTTAGATGATTGGAAAATCTCATAATAATTGCTACTACTATTGATGTTGTTACTATCGGTATTATTGGAAGAATTAATAATACTAATACAGTGTATAAATAAAATGTTATTTCTACTTTCATTATTATTCCATACACTGTCATCGGTATTGCTAGCATTATAAATTCCATCTGATATTCTGAAAGTATCATATTTATGAATTTTGCATTAATAATATCTTTTGATTTTATAGGCATTCTGAGTAAGTGCTTTAAATCTTTTGAAAAATATAAAACATTTAGACTTTCAAATATACTTTTAGCAAACAATATAAAAAAATTCATTAATACTAATATATTGATAAATGTATAGCTTTGGTCTATTTCTTTTAGTTTTTTAGTTACTGTGAATGATAATACTGTCATTGATATTGTCAAAAAGCCAAACACTATAGCAAACGCTATAAATGATAGTACTTTTTCTTTTACAGTATTTTGTTTTTCTTGCCTTTTTGAATTTTTTATAATTACACTTGTTAGGCTTTTCATTTGTATCCTTTCTTTATTTTTCTTTGCTTTCAATTAATTCTAAAAAAGATTCTTCTAATGATGTATCTGTTTTTAGTTGTTCTTTTAGTTCTTCTATTGTTCCTGTATATATTATCTTTCCTTTATTTATTATTGCTATTTTGTCACATATCTTTTCTGCTACTTCTAATACGTGAGTCGAGAAAAAGACTGTATTTCCCTTTTTACTATGTTCTTTCATTAATTCTTTTAATGTATATGAAGCTTGTGGGTCTAATCCTGTCATAGGTTCATCTAATATCCAATTTTTCGGATTATATAATAATACGCTTATTATTAATAATTTTTGCTTCATTCCATGTGAGTAGCTTTGAATTCTATCTTTTAGACTATCATATATATTAAATTTTTTTGCTAATTTTTCTACAATTTCTAATCTTTCTTCTGGATTAACTTCATATACATCTCCAATAAAATTTAAATACTCTAGTCCTGTTAATTTTTCAAACATCTCTGGTGAATCCGGTACAAATCCGAATTTCTTTTTGGCTTCTATTGGTTTAGTTTTTATACTTTTTCCATCTATAAAAATATCACCTTCATCTATTTGCAAAACTCCTGTTATCATTTCTAAGGTTGTTGTTTTTCCTGCTCCATTTGGTCCTATAAATCCAAATACTATTCCGTCTTCTATTTTTAGATTCATTTTATCTATTATCTTTTTTCCTTTAACGTATGATGTTGAAGCGTTTTTTATTTCAATCATCTTTTTTCTCCTTATATAAAAAGCAGGACGTATTTTTCTTGTCCTGCTAAGTTATTATTTTACTAGAGCTATTATTGTTTTTGCTTTTTCTACTTTCCTTGGATCAAGTACAAATGCTTCTTTTATATTTCTACATGCTCCTTCTATTTTACTTTCGTTGTTTGTGTGTATATAAGCAAATATATCTCCTACTTCTACTACATTTCCTATTCTTTGATTCATTACTATTCCTGCAGCATGATCTATTTCATCTTCTTTTTTCATTCTTCCAGCTCCTAGGTATACTGATATATTTCCTATCATTTCTGTATCTATCGCCCTTAATGCTCCTCTTTCTTCTGCATATATTGGAATTATATGTTTTGCTTTTTGAAATTTATCTGTGTCTTCTAAATAACTTACATCTCCACCTTGTTTCGCAACTAGCTCTTTAAATTTCTCATACGCAGCTCGTGATTGGATTGCATCTTCTATCATTTTCTTAGCTTTATTAGAATCTGTTGTCTTTCCTGCCATAAACAGCATTTGTGTTCCAAGTGCTATGATTATTTCTTTTATATCTTCTGGCATATCTCCTTTTAATGCTTTTATTGCTTCTATTACTTCTAAGTTATTTCCTATTGCATATCCTGTTGGTTCATTCATATTTGTAATAACGCATCTTACTTCTCTATGTGCTAATATTCCTATTTTTATCATCATATTAGCTAATTCTTTTGCTTGTTTTATATCTTTCATAAATGCACCATTTCCACAAGTTATGTCGATTAATATCTTATTGGCTCCTGATGCTATTTTTTTGCTCATTATGCTTGATGCTATTAATGGTATATTTGCTGTGCATCCTATTGTATCTCTTAATGCATATATTTTTTTGTCTGCTGGTGCTAAATTTAAACTTGATGTTATTAAACTTATTCCGATTTCTTGCACATTGTTTTTAAAATCTTCTATACTTAAATTCACATTATATCCTGGTATTGATTCTAGTTTGTCGCTTGTTCCTCCAGTAAATCCTAATCCTCTTCCTGACATTTTTGCTACTGGAACTCCTAATGAAGCAATGATTGGCATTAGTATTAATGTTATCTTGTCTCCTACTCCTCCTGTTGAATGCTTATCCACTATGTTTTCTGATATGTCACTTAAGTCTATTGTATCTCCTGAATTTGCCATTGAAATAGTAAGATTTGTGATTTCTTTATTTGTCATTCCATTAATATATATTGCCATAACTAAAGCGGCTGCTTGATAATCTGTTATATTTCCTTTAGTATATTCTTTTATAAAATAGTCTATTTCTTCTGGTTTTAATTCTTTTTTATCTCTTTTTTTAGCTATTATACTTATAGCATTCATAATATTTCTCCTTTATTTTATGAAATTTTTGATAAAACTTTTTCTGTGCAAAATACATGGTCCATATTCTTTAATTGCTGCTATATGTTTTGCTGTTCCATATCCTTTGTGACCACTAAATCCATATTGTGGATATATTTCATCATATTCTCTCATCATCCTATCCCTTGTTACTTTAGCTATTATTGACGCTGCTGCTATGGAATATTCTTTTGCATCACCTTTTATTATAGATTTATATGGAATGTTTTGTGTGTCTATGTTTGTTAGAGCATCTACTAATATTAAGTCTGGTTTTGTTTCTAAATTTTCTATTGCTCTTTTTAATGCTAATTTTGTTGCATTTAGTATGTTTATTTCATCGATTTCATTTTGATTTGCAACTCCTACACTCCAACTAATAGCTTCTTTTGTTATTTGTTCATATAATTTTTCTCTTTTTTTCTCTGATACTTTTTTAGAATCATTAACTCCTTCTATCATTGAATCTTTTGGCATAATTACAGCTCCGACCACCACTGGTCCTGCTAGTGGTCCTCTTCCTGCTTCATCTATTCCTGCTATTAGTTTTACTTTATCAGAGTATAGTTTTTCTTCATCCTGTTTTAATTGTTTTAATCTTTCTTCTTCTTTTTCTTTCATGTTATTTTCTCACTTCTTTTGTTTTTACGTCTTTTAATGTTTTATAGAAATATACATATTTTTCTTTTATAGGATCAGCACTTCCACCAAATCTTTTTCGTACTTTTATTCCTACATAATAACCTCTGTCATCTTTTTTGTTTTTACAATATCCAACTTCTAATTTGCTATAATTTATTAAGTATACATCTTCATCATCTTTTCCGCTATTAGTTGTTTCTAAATTTATATTTAATTTTTCTAGCGCTTCTTTATCAAGTTTAAACCAATAATGTGCATCTGAAGTAATAGTATCTTCTCCAGCATAGTTTAATAGGCTGTTCATCATTTCACTATTTTTTGGATCTACATGTTCTCCAATAAATTTATCTGATATATGATATATATCAATTTCACCTTCTACCTCTTCTATTACTGTATCTCCAATATATTTATCTCTGTATGGTGCAGCTGCTGTTCTTATCATTTCCATATTAGCTAATACTTCTTTTAATTCTACACTTTTATTTAAATTCATATTTATAGACATTACTACTCCTGCTAATATTATTATGACAATAATTGTTACTACTAATATCATAAGAGTTATACCTTTTTCATTTTTTACCATATTTCCTCCAAATTTTAATTTTTTTTTAAGTTTTCGTTTTTATTATATATATAGAATTTATTTTTTTCAATAATAAATTCTTGTACTTTTATAAAAAAAAGTATACATTATTTATATAAATATTTTTAGGGGGATAATTATGAGTAATAATGATGAAGAAAAAAAATCACATGATTTCGTAAAATCTACTGCTGCAAGTAATTATAATAATACTAACAGAAGCAAAAATTCTATTTTTAAAAATATTTTTATTTCTTTCACTTCTGGAATACTTGGTGCTTCACTAGTTTTAGGTTTATGTTTTTATGTTCCTGCTGTGAAAGATTTATTTGTGTCTGAATCGTCAGACAATAAAAGTAAAAAATCAATTTCTAAAATTTTTACTTCTGAAGGATCTGTAGATACTGCTATTGATTTATCAAAATATTCTGATACAGCTATTTCAGTTGCAAACAAGGTATTGCCTTCCGTTGTTGGTATTGAAGTAAACTTTTCTGTTTCTTCTAACTATCATACATTTTTTCAAGAAAGTGCTTCTACTTCAAAGGCTACAGGTTCAGGCGTAATAATTTCTGAGGATGGATATATTCTTACTAATAATCACATAGTTGATGCATCTTCTGCTTCTTCTATGTATTATACAGTTTCTGAAGCAAAGAGTGTTGTCGTTTATTTATATAATGAAGATGAACCTATAGAAGCTAAAATTATTGGCACTGATAGTGTTACTGACTTAGCTATTTTAAAAATTGATAGAGATAATTTAACTCCTGCCAAAATTGGTGATTCTGATTCTGTACAGGTTGGAGAATTTGCTATGGCTATAGGTAATCCTTTAGATTTAAAGGGTACTGTTACTTCTGGTATTATAAGTGGTCTTAATAGGGAAATCGAAGATGAAAACGGTACTATGTATACTTTAATTCAAACTGATGCTGCTATTAACTCTGGTAACAGTGGTGGTGCCTTAGTTAATGCTGATGGTGAATTGATTGGTATAAATACTTTAAAAATGTCTGGTACTGGTATTGAAGCTATGGGATTTGCAATTCCTATTAATTCTACTTTAGATATTACTGAGCAATTGATTGCTACTGGTAAAGTTTCTAGACCTTATATTGGTATTTCTGGTATTGATGTTACTGAAACATACTCTAGATATTACAATTTACCTATTGGTGTATATATTGCAGAGATTCAAAAAGATGGTCCTGCTAAAGATTCTGATTTAAAGACTGGTGATGTTATTTTAGAATTTAATGGTGAAAAAGTTACTTCTATGTCTCAACTTAATAAAGAAAAGAATAAATGTGAAATCGGTGATGAGGTTACTTTAAAAGTTTCTCGTGAAGATAAGGAATTAGATATAAAACTTACTTTAACTGAAACACCATAATAAAAAAGAGAGTAAAAATACTCTCTTTTTATATTTTTAAACTTCTTTTTCCTTCAACTATATTTTCTGATTTTACTTTGTACACGCTTTTATCTCTATTTATAAAAGCAAATATTGCTGCTGTTATTGGTACTGTATATACAATTCCTATACTTCCTGATAAAGCACATACGCTTTCTGTTACTATTGCTTCTATGTTTATTACTTCTATTACAGTTATACTTGATGACATGTATAATAATACTAATAATAGTGATGATCCTATAAATGAAAGTATAAGTGTATTTGTCATTGTTCCAATCATATCTCCACCGATGTTCATTCCGCTTTTAAATAGTTCTTTTGCTGTCATAGTTGGTTTCTTTATTTTTAATTCACTTAAACTTGAAGCTATTGACATTCCAACGTCCATGCAAGCTCCTAATGCTGATACTATTATTTCTGCAAATAATAAATCTCTATAATTAAATTTAACATTTGATGCAACACTTAGTAATATGGCTTCTTCTTTTCCTCCACCTGATAATTTAGCTATGTATCCAAATATTGTTGCAATGGCTCCTGCTAGTACTATTCCTCCTATTGTTCCTAAGGCTGCTGAAATGCTTTTTTTATTCCAACCTGCTATTATTGCAAAAGTTAATACTGTAATTATAAAGCAAGTTCCTATTGAAACTAATATTGCATTATATCCTTTGAATATTGCTGCTAGTAATACAAAAAATACTGCTAATACTGTTATAATTAATCCTATAATTGCCTTTATTCCTTTTTTTCTTCCTACTAAAATTATGCTTGCAAAAAAGAATATAATTAGTCCTATTAAATAATTTTGTCTTACTACATCTTGTACTGTTATTTTAGCTTCTCCATTTTCTTCTTGAATACTTACATATACTATATTGCCTTCATTTAGTTCATATCCTACAATTTTGTTTTCTAAGTCATATGTAAGAACATATATGGTATCAAATTTTTCGTCTTTTTCTTCACCTTCAAGAATTTTTACTTTTACGTTTTGAACTACCTCTTTTCCTCCACTAGTACGGTCTCTCTCGTATTTTTTTCCTGCTTCTATTATTTTGGCTTTAATATGTTCTTTTACTTTTGGCTTTTCTGCTATTGTTTCTGGTTGTGCTTGTTGTGTTTGTTCTTGTGTTGCCTCGGTTGTTCCTTCTGCTGGTTGTGCTGGTGCTTCTTCTGCATAACAAACTTTTATTACTTGTATAATTAGAATAAATATAAAAACTGATAATAAAATTTTTGATACTGTTTTTTTCAACTTTTTTGCCTCCTATTCAAATATTACTATATCCATTTTATTTGTGTTTTCAATATTTCCATATGCATATATTATATAGAAATATCCGTCTTGATTTATTATAAAGTTTTCTGTATTTTCTATTTTGTATTTCTTATCATTTAAATCTCTTAGTTTCATATCTGAATACTGATTTTTTAAGTCTTCATCATTTTTATTTAATCTTTCTATTTCTGTATTTATCTCTTTTTGTAAATATTCTGATTTATATCCTTTTGCTTTTATAATA
>CANBHY010000006.1 GCA_947368535.1 uncultured Clostridium sp.
TTGAAGATAAAAATCCGTGCGGAAGACATAATCCACCGCATTAGGATGAGTTTTTGCTGTTCTCCGCCGGATAAATGTCTTGCAATGGAATCCGAAGACAGTCCCAGATTCATCTTATCGGCATATCGGGCGTAGCGATTGTGCTCCGCCTGTGTCCTTGTCCAGAAGGGTTTATGGTTATTCCCTTTGACAGAATTTACGTTCTCAAGCAGATCCAGGTTTTGAAATAATCCATAGTTATTCCGGTCATCCGTGATATAGGCAATGCCCAAGTCGATAGCTTTAACCGGGGACGTTATGCGGGCAGGGAGGCGGTCAATATAGATGGTCCCGCTGTGGCAGCCTTCCAGTCCGAATAAGGTTTTGGAAAGGGATTCCCTGCCGGAACCGGAGCTGCCAAAGAACCCCAGAATTTCCCCCTGACGCAGGGTAAAAGAAATATCTTTTATGGTAAAACCGTTAGAGAGGTTTTCCGCACAAAGAACTTCTGCGCCCTTTTTCACATACACTTTGGGATATCTGTTCTGGCAAAAGTCTTTGACCAATAAATGGGCAATGTCTTCCTGTTGGAGATTGGATTGGCTTATGGTATAGCCTGGTCCTTCCTCGCGAAAGATGGAAACATGGTCCACCAAATGTAAAAAGGCTTCATAGTTATAGGAAATGCAAAGTATGGTAACGCCCTTTTCTTTAAAGTAAGATAGCAGTTCCAGAAAGAACTTCATGTCATAATTACTCACAATAGCCACAGGCTCATCTAAGATCAACAGTTCAGGCTGCATCAGATACAGCCGCAAAAGTTCAATCTTTCTTTTCAGAAACTGACTGCATTGACGAATCAGAAGAGAGGAATCAATGGGGCAGTTATGTTCAGCCAAAAATTCATTGGCCATTTTCACTTTTTTCTCGAGGGAAGTAAAAGTCTTTAAAGCTGTCCCGGGCGGCAGATTCGCATAGAGATTCTCTGCGATTGTCATGTCTTCAAACAGGCAGATATCCTGATGAATGGTGACAATGTTTTTTTTAAAAGCATCTTTTGGAATCCGAAGCTGTAACTCTTTGTTTTGGTAGTAAATATGACCGCTGTAGGAACCATATGGATAGATACCGCTCAGGATATTTGCCATGGTGGTTTTACCGGCGCCGTTTTTGTCAAGCAGCAGATGGAACTCTCCGCGGTTCAGGGAGAGGTTGATATTTTCAATGATGGAAATGCCGTTTAAGGACAAACTGATGTCTTCACAGGATAATAAAATATCTTTCATAATCATAAAATAAAAAACGAATAATGTCAAATAAATGTAAAATAAAAATTAGTTTTAAAAAATAAAAAATCTTGTCAAACAAAATCAAAAAGAGTAAAATAAGAAAAAAGGAGGACAAAAATGAAAAAAAAGGAAAAGCAAAAACAAAAAAGAATTATACTATTAGCAATCATTTTAATAATATTTGTAGTAATGATGTTTAATAAAATTGTAAAAAGTGGTAATGAAAATATAAAAGCTGTTAAAACTCTAGATCAAGTTTTAAAAAGAAGACTAGAATTAATTCCTAATTTACAAGAAATTGTTAGAAACTATCCAGAAGAAGAGAATGTATCACTAAATGATATTGATAGTATGAGAGAAGCTTTATCTGAAAAGATGACTGTTAGTAGTAGGCAAAAACTTGAAGATAAGTTCTCAGCAATATTTAAAAATATTTTTGATTCTATGGAGAAATATCCTGAATTGAAAAGTTCTAATAATTTTATTAATTTAAAAAATGAATTAACAGCAATTGAAAAAGATATTGAGATTACAAGAAGGGCTTATAATGATACAACAAGAAGTTATAATGCACTTATTAAAAAATCTCCTTATAAGATTTTAGCATCTATTTTAGGTTATTCTAAAAGAGATTTCTTTGACGTAGATTTAGTTACTAAAGAAGAAGTTGCAATTAATTTTGTTGATAGAAGACAAGGAGAAAGATAATAATTATAGTACATTAAATTTAGAGAATACTAAGTTTAATGTACTTTTTATTTTTAACTTGTTATTGGGTTGTCATTGTGGACGTCCTTTTTTGATAAGTTTAAAATATTAGCAGTCTCATATTGACATTGCTAAAATAAAGATGTATAATTTCAATGTAAATATAAAGAAAAGTAGGTGAATTTTATGGATACACAAAAATTAACACAAAAATCTTTAGAGGTAATTAAAAAAGCTCAGTCAATAGCAATTGAACATGAAAATCAACAAGTGGAACAACTTCATATTTTATCTGCACTTTTAAATATTGAAGATAGTTTAATTGTTCAGATATTAAAAAGAATGAATGTAAATGAAAACTTTAAAACTACTGTTGATGATGAAGTTAATAAATTACCAAGAGTAATAGGAGATAGGAAAATAGATTCAATATATATAACACAAGATACTGATAGTGTATTAACAGATTCAGAAAAAGTGGCTGAAAAAATGAAAGATGAATATGTTTCAGTTGAACACTTAATGATAGCATTATTTAATAAAGCAAATGAGAAAGTTAATGAATTATTTAAATTATTTAATGTAAAGAAAAGCGAATTTCTGAAAGTACTACAAGAAGTTAGAGGAAATACTAGAGTAACTTCTGATACTCCAGAAGACACATATGATGTTTTAAAAAAATATGGTACAGATTTAGTTGAATTAGCAAGAGCAAATAAAATAGATCCAGTTATCGGTAGAGATGACGAAATAAGAAACGTTATAAGAATTTTATCACGTAAAACTAAAAATAACCCATGTTTGATAGGTGAACCTGGTGTTGGTAAAACAGCGATAGCAGAAGGACTAGCTTTAAGAATAGTTAGAGGAGATGTTCCAGAAGGATTAAAAAAATGTACGATTTTTTCTTTAGATATGGGAGCTTTAGTTGCAGGCGCAAAATATAGAGGAGAATTTGAAGAAAGGTTAAAAGCAGTACTTCAAGAAATCAAGAAAAGTGAAGGAAGAATAATATTATTCATTGATGAGATTCACACAATTGTTGGAGCAGGTCAAACAAGTGGAGCTATGGATGCAGGAAACTTGTTAAAACCAATGCTTGCAAGAGGTGAATTACATTGTATAGGAGCAACAACTTTAGACGAATATAGAAAATATATAGAAAAAGATTCTGCTTTAGAAAGAAGATTTCAACATGTAATGATAGATGAACCAACTGTAGAAGATACAATATCTATTTTAAGAGGTTTAAAAGAAAGATATGAAGTATATCATGGTGTCGAAATTACAGATAGCGCTATTATTACAGCAGCAACACTTTCAAACAGATATATATCAGATAGATTTTTACCAGATAAAGCAATTGATTTAATAGATGAAGCATGTTCAATGATAAAAACAGAAATGGAATCTATGCCGATGGAACTTGATGAAATTTCTCATAAGATTACGCAATATCAAATAGAAGAAACAGCTTTAAAGAAAGAAAAAGATGAAGCTTCTTTAGAAAGATTAGCTACAATTCAAAAAGAAATAGCTGATTTGCAATCTACATTTAATGAAATGAAAACTAAATGGCAAAACGAAAAAGATGCAATATATAAAGCTCAGAAGATGCGTGAAGAACTAGAAAAAGTTAATAGTGAAATTGAACAAGCAGAGAGAAATTACGATTTAAATAAAGCAGCAGAATTAAAATATGGAAAATTGCCAGAGCTTCAAGAACAATTAAAAGTTCAAGAAGAATTAGCTGCAAAATCTAGGGAATCAAGTTTACTAAGAACCAAAGTAACAGAAGAAGAGATTACAAGAATTATTGCTAAATGGACTGGAATACCAGTTTCAAAATTAGTTGAAAGTGAAAGAGATAAAATATTAAACTTAGATACTTTGCTTCATAAAAAGATTATTGGACAAGATGATGCGGTTGCAAGAGTTACTAATGCAATTATTCGTTCAAGAGCGGGAATTCAAGATCCTAATAGACCAATAGGTTCATTTATGTTTTTAGGACCAACAGGTGTTGGTAAAACAGGTCTTGCCAAAGCGCTAGCAGAAGCTTTATTTGACGATGAACATAATATGATTAGAATTGATATGTCAGAATATATGGAAAAATATTCAGTTTCAAAATTAATTGGTGCAGCACCTGGATATGTAGGATATGAAGAAGGTGGACAATTAACAGAAGCTGTTAGAAGAAAACCATATAGTGTTGTATTATTTGATGAAGTAGAAAAAGCTCATCCAGATATATTTAATACATTGCTTCAAGTTCTAGATGATGGTAGAATTACAGATTCACAAGGAAGAGTAGTCGATTTTAAAAATACTATAATTATATTAACATCTAATTTAGGGTCTGATATTATTTTAGATGGTATAGATGAAAATGGAAATATTAGTGTAGATGCAGAAAATAAGATAGATAAACTATTAAAAGCTTCATTTAGACCAGAATTTTTAAATCGTTTAAATGATATTATTTTATATAAGCCATTGAGAAAAGACGAAATAGAACAAATTTTAAATATAGAAATTGCTGACTTAAATAAAAGATTATCAGATAGAAAAATAAAAATTGTTTTAGATGAAAAAGCAAAAGAATATTTAATAGAAAATGGATATGATGCGGTTTATGGTGCAAGACCACTTAAGAGATTTATTCAGCAAAAATTAGAGACTTTAATTGCTAGAAAAATATTAGAACAAGTAGTAGTGCCTAATTCAGAAGTTTTTATTAATTGTGAAAATAATGAATTGACTATTAAATAATTTATGTATATAATAAATGCAAACTTATGTATAGGAGGAAAAAAATGAAAGAAAAATTAATGGCTAATAAAAATTTAATTATTGGATTAGTAGCAGTTGTAATTGTAGCAGTTGTTATTTTATGTGTAAGTATGTTTGCAAAACCATCTTACAAAAAACAAATCAAAAATTGGGCAAAAGCTTGCGAAAGCGAAGAGAAAATGGAGAAATATGTTAAAAAGACAGCAAATTTAAGAGCTTTGTATGCAACTTTTGAACTTATGTCTGATTCAGATAATTGGACAAAAGAAGCAGACGAAATACAAGAAGCATTTGAAAAAGAATATAAAGATGCTAAGAAAAAAGATTATACAGATGATGAATTTGTAGAAGATGCAACTAAAATGTTTTATGTTGAAGATTACGAAGGAATCAAAATAACTAAAATAGGTAAATTAGAAAAAGATGATGACGATGATGGATTAAAAGGATCTAAAAAAGCTAAAATAGAAGCAGAAGTAGATGACCAAAAATATGAAGGAACAGCTTCTTTCTACAAAGGAAAAATAGTTAGTATTTCTTTAGATGAAAAAGAATAAAAAATAAAAAAGAGTTATGATAAATAACTCTTTTTATTTTTGTTTTTGTAATTTTATTAAACATTTAAAAAGTATTTTTTCTAAATCTGTAGTGTCATATACAGATTTTACACTTGCATCAAATATTTCTTTAGAAGTTGCTTTTCTAAGATCTAAAATATATCCATTTTTAAATGCTAATTCTCTAATAAATTCACGTGTTGTTCTACCATTTCCTTCTCGAAATGGATGTAATACATTTAATTCAGATAGGTAATAAGCTAGCCTACAAGCAAGAGAATTTTGATCAAGATTTTCTAAATAATTTTCATTTTTTAATTCTAATAATAATCTCTCTAATTCACTTTCTATAAATTCCCAGCTAGCAAAAGTAAATTCTCCTTTTGATATATTTTCTGTTCTAAATTTTCCTGCGAAAGGATAAAGGTCACAGAATAGAAAATAATGAATATCTAAAAAATGTTTTTTATCAAATTTTTGAATTTTATTGTTTTGTCGTAGAATATAAGATTTTGCAAGAACAAGTTGTTTTTCCAATTTAAATAATTTATTGCTATCATGGATATCTAATTTATTAATTAAGATATTTGTTCCAGGATAGCAATAGATTGAATTTTTAGTTTCATAAAAATTTTCCATCTTAAACTCCTTTTAGAGTGTTATTTGTGATAATATTTATCATTTCACTCTCAGAGATTTCATCATTTGAATATCTTTTTATTATGTCAAAGTCTTCATCTGTTATATTCATATTTTCAATGGCAAAATCTTGTTTAAGATTGGCAATATCGAAATTTAATTTTTCTTCTTTTGACATATTAAACATTTGATTTCTCCTTTTTATATGAAGTTAGAAAGCCTTAAAATATTTATACTCACTACATTATTATTATACCACAAAACACTTTAAAAAGCTAGTATTTTTGGCTTTTTTCTTGATTTTTTGTACATAATATGTAATGTGAAATTTTATTGAATTTCTATTTACTTTTTATAAAAAAATAAATATAATGTTTTCAAATTTATATGCGGAGGAAATGATGAAAGAATTATTTACAAATAAAAAAACTTTAATTCCTATTTTATTAGGTGTAGCAATTATAATTATTGCAATAGTTACATTTGTAGTTATGGGAACTAGTAAAAAGAAAACTACTAGAGTTTCAACTGTTAAACTAGATAATACTCAACCTGCGACAAATGAACTTGGAAATACTTATGGAAATACATCTAAAAATGAAGTTGAAAACGAGACAAAAAATGAAGTAGATAATGAAGTAGAAAATGAAGTTGATGAAGATAAAGATTTTGATATAGAAGAATTTTATCAAAATGCTGCTAAATTATTTGTAAAAGGTTTTAGCGGTGAAGATGAAATGCAAGATTTTATTGATGAATATTTTGATTCTAAGGCGTACATTGCATATGAAAATGCAGAATTAGATGATTCTAAATTTATGGATGAGTATAATAGTATAAATGATGATGACGAGAAAATAGAAGAGACAGCAGATAAACTTATAGAAATTGCAACAATATTAGATTCTAAAGTTAAATTAGAAGAAATTTCTGAACCAGAAATTTCTGAAGACGATGAAAATATTTCTAAAATTACTATAACAGTTAATATATCAGATGAAGAAAAGGAATTCATTATAGTATTTTATGATGAGATTGTAATTTATATTATGGATACAGATGGTGAGTCATTCTTAGATGGAGAATTGATAGAAGAATAATTATAATTAATAATTATATAAAAATATATTAATAAGGGGAGAAAGAAATGAAAGAAAAAGTTATGGAAGTATTGAAGAACAAAAAGTTAATTGGAGGAGTAATTGCTGCAATAGTTGCTATGATAGTTATAATACTATTATTGAATGTAATATTTAGCAGTAAACCAAAGAAATACGAAGAAAAAATTAAAAATGTAGTTAAAGCACTATCATCTGAAAGCAAAATGAAAGATGCTATAGATGATAAATTAATTGATATTAAAGGTGCAGCAGCATGGATGGAAGCTGATCAAGAAGCAGAGGACTTTAAAAAAGAGTATAAAGACTTAAAGAAAGATTCAGATGAAATTGAAGAAATGGAAGATGGATTAAAAGAATTAGCTAAAAGCAATGAAGAACTTGAAAGAGAATATAAAGTAAAAAATATTAAAGAACCTAAAAAAGATAAAGATAATAAAAAAATATATTCTGTTACAGCTACTTTAGTAACAGAAGGTGGTTATTATGACTCAGAACAACAAATAAAAGTTATTTTCTATAAAGGGAAAGTTGTAGATATAATAAGTAAAGATTATGATTCAAGCTTATTTGAATCTGCAGTAAAAGCAAACAAATAAAATAGAATATGGGCATTTTAGTAAAGCTAAAATGCCTTTTAAAATGGTGAGATAAATGGAAGAACTAGAAGAAAATTGGATAATGATTAATGACAAAATAATATATTATTATATTAAGCGAAAAAAGATTAAAAATATGTATATGAGATTTACCAATGAAGGAAAGCTACTAATTATTGCTTCAAATAAATGTACAATTGATAAAATAGAAAAATTTATTAAACAAAAAGAAGAATGGATTTTCAAGCAGATAGTTTTTTATGAACAGATTAGTAAAGATAAAGAGAGTAGTAGCTTTATTGATAATAGTTGTTTATACTTTTTAGGTGAGCAATATAAAGTAAAATTAATAAGCGGAAATAAAAATGAAATTGATGTTGAGAGCAAAAATATTATTATTACTATTAAAGAAAAATTTATAACAGATGAAAAGTATATTAAAAAAGTATATGAAAATTGGTTAAAAGAAGAGTGTTTAAAAATTGTAGAAGCTTATGTAGAATATTATATAAAAAAGATGAATAAATATAAAATTCCACTGCCAGAGATTGAGATTAAAAAATTTAAGGCTAGATGGGGATGTTGTATTCCTAAAAAAGGTAAAATAGAATTTGCTATGAATTTAATAAAAACACCACGAGAATGTATAGAGTATGTAGTAGTACATGAATTGTCTCATTTTAAGTATATTTATCATGATAAAAAATTCTATGATTTTGTAAGTTTATTTATTCCTGATTGGAAAAAAAGGAGAGATTCCTTAAATAAGCAATTTGGAAGAATTATAGTATAACTATAAAAATGTAATTAAAATGAAATAATTAAAATATTGTTATAAAAATAAAAAAATGATATACTTTTTTATGCATATTGGAGGAAAAAATTGAAAAAACAAAATAAGAAAAAAAGAAAAATTAATAAAGTATATCAAAATGTTAGTTTAGCTTTTATTTTGATCTTTGCTATTGCAATTTTTTTAGTAGTTTTAGAATTAAATGCAGTTATAAAAAAGAAAAATGAAATACCACCTAAAGCTCCAATAGTTTTAAAAAATAGTAATAATATAAATGAAGAAAATAATAATGTTCAAAAAATAGGCGAAGGTAAAAGTTTTGACACTTTTGTTGATAAAGTGTATACAGAAAATGAAATTTTAAATTTTTCTGTGGATAAAATTAGAGAGATTCGCCAATACCAAATTGATAAAAAAAATACTAGTAATTTATCAATTCAGAAAATTGTAGGAAGTGCATCTTCTGAAAATGTTGCTACTAGAATAGCTACACAATCTTATAACAATGCTTCAGATCAAATAGTTAGATCTTCTAAAGTGGTATTAGAAACAGATTATTATTATGTAGTAAAAGTAGAATGGGATTATGTTGATGAACGAACATCTAAAAGACATAATCAACAAGTATTAGTATTTAAAGAATTTTATTATAATATAAATAATAAGACTTTAAATATGGATGATATTAATAAAGTAAAAGATGTTTTAGACTTAAAATATTATGTAGAAACATATTCAAATACGGGAAAAAATATTATTCAATCTTTTATAAACAAAAATGGTGAAAAGGCTGAATACGTTATATATTATTTTGAAGTAGAGCCTGGAGAAGAGGGAAAGAATAGTAGACTATACTTAGTATCTGATAAAATACAGATTGATGCTGAAAAAGGACTAATAGAAAGTATTAATACAGAATACCTAAGTAATGGAATTAGAATATAGTTTGAAAGGAACTAAAGAAGTTTATGAGTGAACCAATTGGAGAAATGTTTATTGAAGGCAGGATAGTTAACTTAGATACTGAATCTATTGAAAATTTAGAAAAGATACTTAATGAGGTATCAGAAAAAGAAGAAAAGTCTAGAGATAAGCTAGATAATCTTATGAGCAAGTTGATTAGTATATAAGGGGAAGAATGATATGAAAGATAGTACAAAGCGAACAATTAAAAATGCTGCTAAAACTGGAGGAAAGTGGACATTACAAGGTGTTAAATTAGCTGGAAAAGGGGCTTTAAGTGTAGCTGAGTTAGGTAGTAAAGGTATTGCAAATGTGGCTAGTAGCCCTAAGGCTAGAAGAATATTAGCTGGTGCAGGTACACTTGCTGCTAGTGTAGCTTTTGCACCTGCTGTAATTAGCGTTACTGCAATGAACTATATGTTTCAAAATTGTATATTAGATAAAAATTATTCACCAGTAGATGCGATAAAAGGAACTTTTAGAGGAACAAATTCTGTATTAAAAGGTGTACTAGATTTAGCAGCACCAGTAATAGCACCTATTGCAAATGAAACAAGTAAATTAGCTAAAAAAGGAAAAGAAGCACTTGACAGATAAAAAATAGGAGATAAAATATGGGAAATGTTAAAGTAAATGAAGATATGTTAGTTTTAATATCTGATTTAACTAATTTAGAACAAAATAAACTTATGCTTATGGCAACAATTTATACTAGAAAGATAGAAGAACTTAAGAAAAATAAGATTGATAATTTGCAAAAATACTTATTAGATCAAATAAAATTTTATAAAAGAAATTTAGCTAAATACAAAAACATATTAGATAATTATTTAAATCGATATGAAAAAGCTTTAAATAATTTAATAGAACAATATGAATTAGAATATAATTATTTACAAAATGAAATTGTTTTTGCACAAACAAATCAAAAAATAGCAGTTGCTAATTTTGTTGCAAGTAAAAGAGGATTAGACAAAGCAAATATAGATGGTAACATTGCATTAATAGAAAAGTCAAATAAAAAAATTTTTGCTACTGCTCAAAAAAAATTAAATTATGATATTGTAATTGATGAGTGTATAGCAAGAATGGAGAAATGTATTAAGAATACTTATGAAACAGTTGAAGAAATATTTTGCGTTTCAAATGATAAACTTATATTTAATGTAGGTTTAATCGGAAAAATTAAATATTCGTTCTTAACTACTTTTAGTGGAAAAAAATTATTTCATAAAAATGTAATGCAGCCATTTGAAAAAGAATTAGAAGATATAGAAAAAACATCAATGGAAACGGTTTCAGATATTAAAATTGAAACTTTACAATATACAGCACAACTTGAGAAGATACGTAATGATATTAATTGCTCTTTTAATGAGACGTTAAATAAAGTTTCTTAGATTAAGGATTATTATATGAAAAAAACTATTATTAGAATTATTGTACTAACTTTACTAATTTTAATGTCAGTATGTATAATCTTTTTAGGTGTAGGTTATTCAAAATATTCTAATACTCTTAAAGAACAAAATCTTTCTTCTAAAGTAGAAGAAATACAAAGTGATGAAAATTATGCAAAGTTAGAAGATATAAATAAATTTTATATAAATGCTGTAGTTGCAGTAGAAGATCATAGGTTTTATGAGCATAATGGTATTGATGTATTAGCTTTAGGAAGAGCTATGCTAAGAAATATTAAAAATAGGGAATTATTAGAAGGTGGAAGTACAATTACACAACAATTAGCAAAGAATACGTTTTTCACTCAAAATAAAGAAATAGTTAGAAAAGTTGCAGAAGGATTTATGGCGTTAGATTATGAAAAAAATTATTCTAAAGATGAAATTTTAGAATTGTATTTAAATACATCTTATTTTGGAGATGGATATTATACAGTTAAAGAAGCATCCTTAGGGTATTTTGATAAATTACCAATTGATTTGAACGAATATGAAGCTAGTATGTTGGCAGGGATTCCTAATGCACCATCAGTATATTCTCCAACAGTAAATTTTAAACTGGCTTCAGAAAGGCAAAATCAAGTTTTGAGCAAAATGGTTAAGTATGGATATATCACAGAAGCAAAGAAAAAAGAGATACTTAATCAAACACAAACATATCATGAATATTTTAATAAAAAATAAAATATTAAAAACAAAAAACAAAAGGGGGATTTTTTTATGAAAGAAAAAATGTTAAGAGAAAAGGGAGGAGCTAAAGTATACATAATAGTAATCGTTGTTTTAGTTGCCTTATGTGCCGCTGTAGGTATTTTTGCAGTAGTAAATATGAATAAGGACAAAGAAGATGATGAAAAGACATCTAAGAAAAATGAAACTAATACATCAAAATCAGCAGATGAAGACGAAGAAGATGATGATAAAAAAGAAAATAAAGACAAAGATGAAGAAGATGATGATAAAGATGGATTAGTAAAATATAGTGGAACATTAGATATGACTTCACTAATGGGAACAGATGAATTAAAAGATACTGTTTGGACTATATCAGTAGAAGGTAACGAAGATATGCTATCTAAGTTAAGCATAAAAGCAGAATTAGAAAAATATTTACAAGATAGTTATGATACAGCAGGAGGAAGCAATACAGGATATACATATGATGAATTTTTAAAAGAAATTCATAAAACTTTAGATTCTTCAATGGGAACAATGGGAACACAATTTACAACAGGACTTGGAGTATCAAAAGAAGATGTAACTACAAAAGTTGATTGGGTAGATGACGAAACTATGGAAATTGAAGTTGATTTAAGTAAAATTGCAAAATCAGAATATGATGTAGAAGATGATGAAAGCCTTATTGATTATGTTATTGACTCATTTAAAGAAGAAGGAGTTAAAATGAAAAAAGACTAATATTTGTCTATTTAAAAGAGGAAAGATTATACTTTCCTCTTTTTTACATATTATTTTGATAAAATCTTTTTTGTGCTAATTTTTCTTGAACACCATTTAAAGCTTCTCCAAATCTTTGGAAGTGAACTACTTCACGTTCTCTTAAGAAACGAAGAGGGTCAACTACATCAGGGTCATCTGCGCAAAGATTAATTAATTTTTCATAAGTTGCACGTGCTTTTTGTTCTGCTGCTAAATCTTCTTGTAAGTTAGCAATAGGATCGCCTTTACAAGCTATATATGCTGCAGTAAAAGGTACGCCTGCTGCAGATGAAGGATAAACATCTACACCATGGTCAGTATAATATGCACCTAATCCAGCTTTTTCAAGTTCTTCTGCAGGAACACCATCAGTTAATTGATGGACAATACTACCAACCATTTCTAAGTGAGCTAATTCTTCTGTTCCTATATCATTTAATATAGCTTTAGATTTCTCTTCAGGCATACCAAATCTTTGAGATAAATATCTAAGTGAAGCTGCAAGTTCTCCATCAGGACCACCATATTGAGAAATTATGAATTTAGCTAGACGAGGGTTAGTGTTTTTAATTTTAATAGGGTATTCTAGCTTTTTTTGGTACAACCACATGAGCAATTACCTCCTTTTTCCCATGGCCAAGGTTGTTCTAACCAACGCCATTTGTCGCATGGATATTGGATAGTTAAAGGACCATATAATTTTTGATAATATTCTGTTAACATTCTAAGTTCATTTGCTTTTTGATTATGAAAATAAATAGCTCTTCTGTCGTCTGGATGTGTGTCTAGATATAGAGCTAATTCTATTAATGAAAAATTAGTAGCTTGTATTTTATTCATTAAATCTTCACGTGACATGTTATTTATATTTTCATTCATGAATTACATCCACCTCCAATTTGATTTGTTCTTTTTAAATAGTTTATTTCTTCTAATGATTGGTTGGGACAATAAGGACTAACTAATTCAGGAAAGATAGTTCCCATTTTTAATCCTACTTCTGGAGTATAAATTTGATTCATTCTTTGATTTACTACATAACTATGAGCATACATCCAATTAGTTGGAAAACCAGTAGTGCTTTCAAAACCGCATTTACATGAGTTGGGATTATTTGGAAGCTGAATGTTGTTATCTTCATAAATTGAATTATTATCATTTTCATTACTACAAGAGTTACAATTTCTAAACATTTAATTTCCTCCTTTATTCTAATTGTACTAGAAATTTTAAAGTATACTATAAAATATGAGAAATATTTAGATAAAGTGATAAAAGTAATATAATTGTAATTGAAGTAAAAAATCTATATGATATAATTTAATAGAAAAATATTTTATAATAGAAGGAAAAATATATGGATAGTAAGATTTTAAATGATGCATTATATAGTACATATACTAAATTTTCAGAAACAGCTCATGGAAAAAATACCCAAAGAGGTTTAGAGCAAATAATTGCAGCACTTATAATATACTTAAAATCAAATGACACTAAACATTTTTCAAGAGCCAATATGGGAAGAGAAAATATTGAAAAATATATTAAAAGAGAAGAGCTAGCTGAATATTTGGCAGAATATTTTGTTAAAATGTCTAAAATAAAGCAACCTGAAACTTCTGATGAATTGACTTTAAGTTTACAAATGTTAGGAATGAGTCCGAAAGAAGCTGTAGAACAGTTAAAAAACTGCATGTTAGGAAAAGAAACAAAATTAAAAAATGTAGATGCTTCTAGTATAGCTAGAACAGTTTGTTCAAGATATTCAAAAATTGAAATGAATCAAAGAGATGAAGCAGAAAAAGCTGTTGTAAAAAAAGTTGAAGCTTCAGTAGATCCTAAATATGGTGTTAAAAATCTTGAAGTTAATACAGGATTAGTAAATTATTGTAGAGAAGAAGTTTTAAATGGAAGACAAATAGCTATCCAAAATGAATTGAAAGAAAAAAATCTTGCAGCAAGAGCTCGTAGAGAATATAATCTAAACGATGAAATGACTGCTGTTACGGATATTGGTATAAGAAGAGATAAACAACAAGATTCTGTTGTTATGTTATATCATCCTCAAAATCCTAAATACAAGTTGTTAGTGGTAGCAGACGGTATGGGGGGAACAGTAGATGGAGATAAAGCGAGTCAAGAAATTACTAAGCAAATGACTTTATGGTTTGAATCTTTAAATCCTGATATGATGCTAGATCAAAATGCAAAAATATTACAAGAGGAATGGAAGAAAAAATTAAATGAAATACATTCAGAAGTTTTAAGAACTACACCAGATTCAGGTTCTACATTTGTTGGTGCAATTGTTGGAGAGAATACAACTACAATTGCAGGTATAGGAGATTCAAGATGTTATGTACTAGATAAAAATAATCATTTACAGCAAATGACTGTTGATGACAATGTTGATTTTGTAACTTTCCATACCAAATGGGAACAAATTGCAAAAACTCAAAAAGGTAGATTAGACAAAGAACAATATAAATTAAGAAGTCAAGAAAAAGAAAACTTAAGGTTTAAAAGAACTAATAATCAGATTACTAAATGCATTGGAGCTAGAATTTTTAAACCAGTAGAACCTAGATTTGCTAGCATAAAAAATGATTCATATCAATCTTTAATGTTATTTAGTGATGGTGTAACAGATTGTTTATCAGATGATCAACTATATGCTATAACTCGACGTACATCTTCTAAGAAATTAGCTGGTAGAATTGTAGATGAAGCTTTACGAAATTATAGTGTGAGAAATGAATTTAAAGATAATCCAAATTATACGTCAAGAATTGATGCAGGAAAAGATAATACATCAGCTGTAGTATTTGATAAGAGAAAAGATGAAGGAGGAGAGAGATAAATATATGAAAAGTGTAATGACTATAATTAACGAGGAGAACGAGTCTGGAAAATATGAAATATTCTCTTCTTTTGATGCAGAAATGACAGGAAAAAGCTATGTTATATATACAGGATATTATGAAAATGAAAACAAACAATTAGTTTTAAATGCAGGTTCATATGAAATAATAGATGAAGACACAATACGTGTTGATAGAAATTTAACACCAGAAGAACATAAAATGCTTACAGATATAATGAATAATATATTAGCACAATTTGAAAAGTTAGCTCAAGAAAATAGAAAAAATGAGGAAACTGAAAATATTTAAAAAATTAAACAGGTTATATTTTATATAGCCTGTTTTGTTTTATATATATAAAAACTTGAAAATATTGATAATAGTAAGAAAAAAGTATTTAAAAATTTTTAAAAATAATATATAATATACAAGAATTGTTTATTTAGGAGAAAAAGATGCGAAAAAAATGGGAATATAAAGATATTGATGAAGAGAAAGTAAAAAAAATACAAGATAAGTTTAAAGTTTCAAATTTATTAGCAACAGTTTTAGTAAACAGAGAAATAGTAAGTGAAAAAGATATTGAGGTGTTTTTAAATCCAACAAGAAATGATTTTCATGATCCATATTTAATGCCAGATATGGAAGTTGCAGTAAATAGAATTGTTAAGGCTATTGAAAAACATGAAAAAGTAATTATTTATGGTGATTATGATGTTGATGGAATTACAAGTATAACTGTACTTAAAAAATTTTTAAAAACATGTGGATTAGATGCGGGATATTATATTCCTAATAGATTAAATGAAGGTTATGGACTTAATAAAAATGCAATAGATAAGATACATGAAGAAGGGTATACATTAATTATTACAGTAGACTGTGGAATTTCTGGAATTGAAGAAATAGAATATGCAAATAGTTTAGGCTTAGAAACGATAGTTACAGATCACCATGAGCCTATGGATATATTACCACCAGCTATTGCTGTTATTGATTTAAAAAGAAAAGATAATGATAAATATCCATTTAATAGTTTAGCAGGATGTGGAGTAGTATTTAAGCTTACTCAAGCTTTGGGAATGAAATTAGGGCTAGATGAAAAAGAATATTTAAAGTATTTGGATATAGTTTGTGTTGGAACAATTTCAGATATTGTACCATTAATAGATGAAAATAGAGTAATTGCGAAACTAGGATTAAAATTAGTTGAGGTTACTAAAAACCCAGGACTAAGAGCTTTACTTAATGCTTCAGGATATAAGCAAGTTAATTCAAATACAATATCTTTTGGAATTGCTCCTAGAATTAATGCTTGCGGTAGAATGGGATGTGAAGAAGAAGCCTTAAAACTTTTTTTAACTGATAATATAGAAGAAGCTGAAAAAATAACTGATGAACTTAATCAATTTAATAGAGAAAGACAAGAAATTGAAAAAAATATTTTTGATGAAGCTATTAGGATGATTGAAAAAGAAGACAAAGATAATAATGCAATAGTTTTAGGAAGTCAAAATTGGCATCATGGTGTTATAGGTATTGTTTCATCTAAGATTACAGAAATCTATTATAAACCATCAATATTGATTTGTTTTGAAGGAGATAAAGGAAAAGGATCTGGTAGAAGTATACCAGGATTTGATTTACATGAAGCACTAGTAAACCTTTCAAAACATTTAGATAAATATGGTGGACATGAAATGGCAGTAGGATTAAGTTTAGATAAAAAGAATTTTAATAGATTTAAAGAAGATTTTAATAAATATGTTAATGATAAAGATATTAGTGATTTAGTTCCTATATTAGATATTGATAAACAAATAGAAATGAAAGATGTTGATAGCGAAATTGTTAAAGAATTAGATGTTTTAGAACCTTTTGGTGAAGCTAATAGAAAACCAGTTTTTGTTTATAAAAATTTAAAAATTGATTCAATAAGAGCTTTGTCAGATGGGAAACATTTAAAATTAACATTGAAAGATGGAAATATATTAATTAATGCTATTGGTTTTAATATGGGAGCTTTGTCTAAAGAATATACAATTGGAGATAAAGTTGATATAGCAGGAATGTTAGAGATAAATTCATTTAATGGAAGAGACTTTGTACAGATTAATATGAGAGATATTATGAAATCTCTATAGAGGGAGCTGTTTTATGAAGGATGATACAATAGAAAGAAATATTGATGATGTTATAAAAGTAGCAAAAGAAAAAAATAAAAGAGTCGATGTAAAGAAAATAACAAAGGCTTATAACTATGCTAAAGCAAAGCATCGGAGATCAAAAGCGAAAATCAGGTGAACCTTATATAATTCACCCTATTCAAGTTGCTTATGTTTTAGCTGGATTAGAATTAGATACAGACACTATTTGTGCAGCTCTTTTACATGATGTTGTTGAAGATACAGAGACAACACACGAAGATTTAATAAGAGAATTTGGTGAGCCAGTTGCTGAAATGGTAGATGGAGTTACAAAACTTGGTAAACTTCAATATACAACTAAAGAAGAACAACAAGTTGAAGACTATAGAAAAATGTTTTTGGCAATGGGAAAAGATATAAGAGTTATATTAATTAAACTTGCTGATAGACTTCATAATATGAGAACATTGAAATTTTTAAGTAGGGATAGACAAATTGCAAATGCTAGAGAAACAATGGATTTATATGCTCCGCTTGCTAATCGTTTAGGTATTTATTCTTTAAAATGGGAATTAGAAGATTTGTCTTTTAAATACTTATATCCAGATGAGTATCATGAAATTGTAAAAGGTTTAGATAAAAAAAGAGATGAACGTTTGGCATTTATTGATAAAATCATGGATGAACTACGTTTGGAATTGAAAAATGCTAAAATAGTTGCAGAAGTAACAGGAAGAGCAAAACATATTTATAGTATTTATAGAAAGATGCAAAGAGATAATTCTACTTTAGATCAAGTATATGATTTATTTGCTTTGAGAATTTTAGTAAATTCAGTTAGAGATTGTTATGCAGTTTTAGGTATAGTTCATGATTTATATAATCCAATGCCAGGAAGATTTAAAGATTATATATCTGTTCCTAAAAAAAATATGTATCAATCTATACATACAACTTTAATTGGTCCAAAAGGAACACCATTTGAAGTACAAATTAGAACTTGGGATATGCATAGAATTGCCGAGTTCGGTATAGCGGCACATTGGGCATATAAAGAGCAGAGTAATAAAGGAAAGAAAAAAGCAGTTGTAGTTAAAGAAGATAAATTAGCTTGGCTTCGTGAGACATTAGAATGGCAAAAAAATACAGAGAATCCAGACGAGTTCTTAAATACTTTGAAAAAAGAATTGTTTGAAGATGAGGTTCATGTATTTACACCTAAAGGAGATATAAAAGTTTTGCCTAGAGGAAGTACACCAATAGATTTAGCGTATGCTATTCATGAACAAGTTGGACATAGAATGGTTGGTGCTAAGATTAATAGTAAAATGATGCCAATAATTACAAAACTTCAAAATGGAGACATAGTTGAAATCATTACATCAGATTCCGCAAAAGGTCCTAGTCGCGATTGGCTAAAATTTGTTAAAAGTAGTGGGGCTAAAACTAGAATACAACAATGGTATAAAAAAGCCCAAAGAGAAGAAAATATTGAAAAGGGCAAAGAAATCTTAGAAAAAGATATTAAAAAGTTAGGAATGAAGCATAGTGATTTATTTAAACCAGAATGGATACAAATTGCTTTAGATAGATATAAATACAATTCTATTGATGATATGTATGCAAGTATTGGTTTTGGTGCAATTTCTGCTACTAAAATAATAGCTAGACTTCTAGAAGAATATAAAAAAGAACATAAAGAAGAAGACTTAGAAAAAACAATTTCAGAACTTGCATCTAAAAAAACTCTAACGAAACCTTCTAAAACAGGTGTTATTGTTGAAGGTATTGACAACTGCCTAGTAAAACTGTCTAAATGTTGTAATCCTCTTCCAGGGGACCAAATTGTTGGTTATATAACTAAAGGTAGAGGTGTTTCTGTTCATAGAGCAGATTGTATTAATATTAATGATTTGCTTTCAGAAGAAAACAGAATGATTGATGTGTATTGGGCTGGTGAAGTTAAAACAAGTTACAATGTTGATATTGCTGTATATGCTAATGATAGACAGGGATTATTGGCAGATGTTATAAAAGAAGTGACTGCTGCTAAGTTTAATATTATGGGAGTTAATACTAAAACAACTAAAGAAAGAATTGCTATTATTGAAATTACTGTTGAGCTTGAGAATATTGATGAGCTTAATAAATTGATAAGAACACTTCGTAAGGTGGATAGTGTTTATGATGTTAAGCGTAACAAATAATACTAGAAAATACAAAAGATAAATGAAATTGAAAAAGGAGATTAAAATGATTTTAAAAACATTAAAACTACATGTAGGTGAAAAAAATTTAATTACAAATTGTTATATAGTTGCTGATGAAGAATCTAAAGAAGCTATGGTTATAGATCCAGGAGCTGAAGTAGACAAAGTTATTGAGATGTTAGATATATTAGGCGTAAATCTAAAATATATTTTTCTTACTCATTGTCATGCAGATCATATTGGAGCAGTAGATCAACTTCAAGGTGTAAGAGGTGGAAAAGTTTTAATTAGCCGTGCTGATAGTACAGGTTTATATGATGAATCTATTAGCTTAACTTATTATACTGAAACTCATAATCCAGAGTTAGAAGCGGATTCCAGAATTGATGATGGAGATTTAATTCATATAGGAGATATTGAGTTTAGAGTTATTGCTACTCCAGGTCATACAAAAGGTGGACTTTGCTTATACTGCCTTCATGAAGATATGATTTTTACTGGAGATACTATATTTTCTGGAACTTGGGGGAGAACAGATTTACCTACTGGTAGTATTGATGATATTATGGATTCTATTGTTAATAGAATATTAGTATTGCCTGAGAATACTATTATTTATCCAGGACACGGAAAGAGTACTATGATAAAAGAGGAGAAGCCTATTTATTTAGAGCTTCGTAAGAAAGATTTTTAAAAGGAGATAAAAAATGATAATACAAAAACCAAAAGGAACAAAAGATATTTTGCCAGATGAAATATATAAATGGCAATATATTGAGAGTATTGTAAGTGAAATATTTGAAAATGCTGGTATGAAAGAGATAAGAGTTCCTGTTTTTGAACATACAGAATTGTTTTCAAGAGGTGTTGGAGAAACTACTGATGTTGTTCAAAAAGAAATGTATACTTTTGAAGATAAAGGTGGAAGAAGCATTACATTAAGACCAGAAGGAACAGCAGGTGTCGTTAGAAGTTATATTGAAAATGGTATGTCAAGTCAAGCTACACCAATTAAATTATGGTATGAGATGCCAATGTATAGATATGAAAATGTTCAAAAGGGAAGATTAAGAGAGTTTAGACAATTCGGAACAGAAGTATTAGGTACTAGTAGCTATTTAGCTGATGTTGAGGTTATAACTTTAGGAAATAAGATTTTTGAAGCTTTAAATATTCCTAATATTAAACTTAATATTAATAGTATTGGATGTAGTGAATGTAGAAAAAAATATCAAGAAGCTTTAAGAGATTTTATTAGACCAAATTTAGATACATATTGTGATACTTGTAAAACAAGATTTGAAAAAAATCCAATGAGAATTTTAGATTGCAAAGAGAAAAAATGTAAGGAATTGAATCAAGGAGCACCAATTATATTAGATTATTTATGTGAAGAGTGCAGAACACACTTTGAGAATGTAAAAAAACTTTTAACTAATTTAGAAATTTCTTTTGAAATTGATTCTTCTATAGTTAGAGGATTAGACTATTATACAAAAACTGTTTTTGAATTTGTATCAGAAGATGATGGTTTAACAGTTCTTGGTGGTGGTAGATATGACGGATTAGTAAAAGAAGTTGGAGGACAAGATACTCCAGCTGTTGGCTTTGCTATGGGAGTTGAAAGATTACTTGATCTTTTTGAAAAATATAATGGAGAAGAGATACAAGATTATAATATGGATTTATATATAGCAACTGTTGGAGAAGAGGCTAACTTATGTGCTACTAAACTAATAATGACTTTAAGAGATGAAGGCTTATTATGTGAAAAAGATATTTGTGAAAGAAGTTTAAAGGCACAATTTAAATATGCTGATAAGAAAAAAGCAAGATTTGTTTTAACTATTGGTGATGATGAAGTTAAAAATAATTGTGCAAAACTTAAAGATATGGAAAACGGAGAAGAGACAGAGGTTGGATTAAAAGCAGAAGAAATAGTTAATAAGATATTTTAATAAAATAAAGAGTTATAATTTATTATTAAAAGCATATATTTATATAAATAGATATATGAGGTTGTAATGATAAATTTTAGAGTTATTCGAATAGGAGATATGTTAAAAAATCTAGTAAAAATCGGAGTACTAATAATATGTATTTTAGGTGTTACTAGATTTTTTCAATTTACTTCAAGTTTAAATTTGAAGTCAGTTATCGAAGATAGAAAAAAAGATTTTAATGAAAAAACGTTTATAGAATGTTTAGATGAGAATTTAGATGATGATTATATAAGAAATAAAAAAAGTAATGAGAATTTTATTTCAAAAGAATTTGAAAGTGTGATTTTATCTTTTTCAAAAGATGTAGTAGATGAAGAAGATATTAATACAAATGATAATACTGAACACAATGGTGTAATAATAACTGGAGCTACGGCAGTTGTACAAGAACATAATAAAGAGGAAATTTATAATTCTATATATTCTACTGTTAAAGTTAGAAATCAGACTTCAGTAGAACTAACAACAGAAATGTTAGCTCCAGATGTAGAATTTAATAAAAGTAATATTGTTATTTTTCATACTCATACAAGTGAAAGTTATACGCCTACAGAGAATTTTACATATGAGGCTAGTGGAAATTTTAGAACAATAGATACTAAATGTAATGTAGTTGGAGTAGGAACAGAACTTACTAATAGGTTAGCTAATAAAGGATTTAATGTTATTCATGATGAGACATTTCATGATTATCCTGAATATAATGGTGCATATACTAGATCTTTAGAAACAGTTCAAAATATTTTGAACTCTAATTCTGCTGATCTAGTAATTGATTTGCATAGAGATGCAATTGCTGACAGTACTTATGGACCAAGTGTTATGATTGGAGAAGAAAAAGCAGCTCAATTAATGTTTGTTTTAGGAAGCAATGAAGGTGGACTTAGTCATGAAAATTGGAACCAGAATTTAAAAATTGCAGTTAAAATTCAAGAAAAAGCAAATGAGATGTATCCAGGATTGTTTAGACCAATACTATTAACTAAGTATAGATATAATGAACATGTTGCTAAAGGAGCGTGTATTATTGAAGTAGGAGCGACAGGAAATACAATGGAAGAATGTATAACAAGTATGAAATATTTAGCAGAAGTTATAAATCAAGTTTAATAATACTTGATAAAAAAAATAATTATCCATATAATAAAGAAAAAACGAGGAGGAATAACTTATGGTAAAATTTAATTTCGAAAATTCAAGTATAAATGAAAGAATGATTTATGAAATGGAATCAGTAGTTTCAGAAAATCATAAAAAATTGCATGATAATCCTAATATAGAAACAGATTTTAGAGGCTGGATTGACCTTCCAGAAAATTATAATAAAGAAGAATTTGAAAGAATCAAAAAAGCAGCTAACAAAATTCAATCTGATTCAGATGTATTGGTTGTAATAGGTATTGGAGGATCATACTTAGGAGCTAGAGCTGTTATAGAAGCTGTTACAAATTGTTTTAACAATATGTTACCCGCTAAAAAAAGAAAGATACCAATGATAGTGTATGCAGGAAATAATTTAAGCTCTAATTACTTAACTGATTTATTAAATTTAATTGGAGAAAGAGATATTTCTATAAACGTTATTTCTAAATCAGGAACTACTACAGAACCAGCAATTGCTTTTAGAGTTTTAAGAGAAGCTATCGAAACTAAATATGGTGTTGAAGAAGCTAAAAAAAGAATTTATGTAACAACAGATAAGAAAAGAGGAGCGTTAAAAGGTTTAGCTGATCAAGAAGGATATGAAACTTTTGTTATTCCAGATAATGTAGGAGGAAGGTTTTCTGTATTGACTGCTGTTGGATTATTACCAATTGCTACAGCTGGAGTTGATATAGACAAGTTAATGCAAGGTGCAAGAGATGCAAGAGCGAAATATATGGATCCAAGTGTTAAATTCAATGATTGCTATAAATATGCAGTTGTTAGAAATTTAATTTATAATTCAGGAAAAAAAGTTGAAGTCTTAGCAAATTATGAACCACAATTACACTATATGACTGAGTGGTGGAAACAACTTTATGGTGAAAGTGAAGGAAAAGATGGAAAAGGAATTTTCCCAGCTGGAGTAGATTTAACTACAGACTTACATTCAATGGGACAATATATTCAAGATGGTGAGAGAATCTTAATGGAAACAGTTTTAGCTGTTGAAGAACCAAATTCTGATATTATTGTTAAAGAAGATGCTGAAAATACTGATGGACTAAACTACTTAGCAGGAAAAGGTTTAGATTATATAAATAAAAAAGCTATGGAAGGAACAATTGAAGCTCATGTTACAGGTAATGTTCCTAACATGAAAATTACTATTGATAAATTAGATGAAGAAAATCTTGGACATTTAATTTATTTCTTTGAAAAAGCTTGTGCAATGTCTGGACTTATTTTAGGTGTTAATCCATTTAATCAACCAGGCGTTGAAGAATATAAGAGCAATATGTTTAGATTATTAGAAAAACCAGGATATTGCTAAGCATGTTAAAGCTTTGCTTGTTACAGGATTAGTAGTTAATTGAAAACTTGTTTTCTTAGCATTTGACACTCATGGTATAATTAAATTATCAAGACTTCGAAGGGAGGTTTCCAGGCAATGCGGAAATTTAAGAACAAGAAGAAGCCTTTGATTATTTTCTTATCAGTGAGTGTTATTTTTATTCTATTTAACATTCGATATGTTTCAATTCCATGTTCAGATGTAGCTGATATAAATCACGATGAACGAAAATTTGAAATTCATTTGATTGATGTTGAACAATCTGAGTCAATATTGTTAATTCAAGGAAAGCACGCTATGTTAATTGACACAGGGGAAATGGATTGTGGCAAAAAAGTTACAAACTACTTAAAAAGTGTGGGTATAGAAAAACTTGATGCCATAGTTTTGACTCATTTTCACAAAGACCATGTAGGCGGATTTCACAAAGTGATTAGCAGCTTTGATACTGAAAAAGTGATTTGTATGAATGGAAAGTATGCAGATACTATAACTGAAAAGTTTTGGTATGCTGATATGCAGATTTCACGGATTACATCAAGTATGATTCATAAGCATAAGATTAAGTTAGAGTTTCCATATGAAAAGTCAGGAATTCTGAAATCTTTTACCTTAGGAAATGCAAGTGTTGAAATTTTAGCCCAAGAGACTCATAGTGATATTATTAATAATAAATCAATTGTTATGAAAGTTTCTTATGGTGATTTTTCAAGTTTACTTATGTCGGATGCACAGGGTGAAGTTGAAGAGGCTTTAGTGGAGGCTCAGATTAATATTTCGGCTGACGTACTTAAAGTTGGACATCATGGTAGCAAGACATCTACAGGAAGAGATTTTTTACAAAAGGTTAATCCACAATATGCAATTATTAGCTGTGGTGAAGATAATAAATATGGACATCCTAATTCGTTTGTTATGAAAAAACTGTATAAACAAGGAGTAGAGGTTCATAGAACGGATGTGGAAGGAACTATTGTTATTGAAACAGATGGTAATGGGAAAATAGAAATTATTACTGAGGGAAAATGATTAGGCAAAGAACAGGCGCACAATATAAGTGCGCTTGTTTTTTTATATACATTGATAATTAAGGATTTTTATGTTAGTATGAGGTAATATAGAGAGGTTAAGCTATGATTAAGAATATTGTTTTAGATGTTGGTGGAGTTATTTTAGATGATTCGGCTTTTAGTAAAGCTGTAGAAAATGTAGATAAAACAAAATTAAAAGAAAATAAAGTTAGTTTTAGTAAATGTTTATTAGGTAAAATGGAAGTAACTGAATTTGTAAATATTTTGAGAAGACTAGGAAAAGAATATGAAGAATATGCAACTGTATTATCTCCAGAAAATTATGAAAAAAATTTACCAGTAATAAACGAAACTGTAGAATTAATTTATAAATTAAAAGAACAAGGATATAAACTTTACATTTTTTCAAATATTACGCATACTACATTAGAATATTTGAAGAAAAAGGTAGATATAGAAAATCTAATTGATGATATGGTATGTTCTCATATTGAACATTTAATGAAACCAGATAAAGAATTTTATGAAAGACTAATAAAAAAACTTAATATAAATAAAGAAGAAACGATTTTCTTTGATGATAAAATAAAAAATGTTGAAGTAGGAAATTCAGTTGGAATTAAAAGTGTACAGTTTAATTCTATTTCTGATATTTTAAAAAGTTTAGAAAAATAGAGAGTGTTAAAATGAATTATACAATTGTAAATGGCGCTGTAGAATTTGGTGCAGAAACTATATTAGAAGAAATAAATTTTGAAATAAAAGGTAAAGATAAGATTGCTGTTATTGGTAGAAATGGTGCTGGAAAATCAACTTTATTAAAAGCGCTAATTGATAATAGTATGCTTACAGAAGGAATAGGAGAAGAAAAATTTAATATCTATAAAGAAAGTTCAATTAATATAGGATATTTAAAACAAGTAGATTTTGAAGATGAAAATATTACTATGCTTGATGAAATTTTAAAAGTATATAAACCAGTTTTAGATTTAGAAAAGAAAATGGAAAAACTATTAGAGAAAATGCAAAATGATAAATCAGAAGAATTGGCTACGGAATATTCTAAAACTATGGATAGATATGAATTTTTAGAAGGGTATACATATAAGAAAGAATATGAAACAGTAATTAATAAATTTGGTTTTTCAGTAGAAGATAAATCTAAAAAGATAAGCGAATTTTCTGGTGGGCAAAGAACTAAAATTGCATTTATTAAATTACTATTAAGTAAACCTGATATATTGCTTTTGGATGAACCTACAAATCATTTAGATGTTACAACTATAGAATGGTTAGAGGGATATTTAAAAAGTTATCCTAGAGCTATTGTTATTGTTTCTCATGATAGAATGTTTTTAGATAAAATAGTAAATAAAGTATATGAAATTGAATATGGAGCAATAACAAAATATACAGGAAATTACACAGAATTTGAAAAACAGAAAAAAGTAAATTATGAAAAACAATTAAAAGATTATGAATATCAACAAGCTGAAATTAAAAGACTAATGAGAGTAGTTGATAGGTTTAGATATAAAGCGACTAAAGCTAAAATGGCTCAGTCAAAATTGAAGCAAATTGAACATATGGTAAAAGTAAAAGAACCTAGTAAATATGATTTGACATCTTTTAAAACTAATTTTAAGTTAGAAAAAGAAAGTGGAAGAGATGTTTTACATGTTAGAGATTTGCAAATAGGTTATACTAATACAATTCAAACAGTTTCTTTTGATTTATATAGAGGTCAAAAGTTAGCTGTTATTGGTGAGAATGGTATTGGTAAATCTACATTATTAAAAACGTTAGTAAATAAATTAGAAAAACTAGGAGGAAAATTTGAATTTGGTCATAATGTTGAAATTGGATATTTTGATCAACAAATGGCTTTATTAGATTCAGAAAAAACAGTGTTTGATGATTTTGCTTCGGAGTTTCCTTTGCTTACAACTACAGAAATTAGAAATTCATTAGCAGCTTTTATGTTTTGCGGGGAAGATGTTTTTAAAACAATTAATATGCTTTCTGGTGGCGAAAAAGTAAGATTACAACTTGCTAAAATTTTGAAAAAAGGTCCTAATTTTTTAGTACTAGATGAACCAACAAATCATATGGATATTGTGGGGAAAGAGAGCTTGGAGTTACTACTTAAAGAATATACAGGAACAATTTTATTTGTTTCTCATGATAGATTTTTTGTTAATAAAATTGCAGATTCATTGCTTGTTTTTACCAAGTCAGGTGTTAAATATTATGATAAAACTTATTCTGAATATGAATTAGAAAAACAAGAAGAAGTTGAAGAAAAAGTTGTAGAACAGAAGAAAGAAAAAAATACTAATAATTTATATTTACAACAGAAAGAACAAGCAAGAAAAGATGCAAGAATAAAGAAAATAGAAAGAGAAATTGACGAATTAGAAAAGCAAGTAGCTCAGTTAAAAGAAGAATTACAAAAAGAAGAAAACTACACTGATTATGAAAAACTTTCAGAAATTCAAAATAAAATTGATGAGTTAAATGGAAAAATAGAAACTTTGATGATAGAATGGGAAGATTTAAGTTAATATGAATTAACTTAAATCTTTTTGTTTTCAAGGGGTTGCAATTCCTACTAAAATAGTAGTATAATGGGTGAAGTTGGAGGAGATAATATGAAAGTATCAACAAAAGGAAGATATGCTCTTCGTATAATGATAGATTTAGCAATGAATAGCAATGATAATTTTATATCATTAAAAGATATTGCTCAAAGAACAGGAATATCAATTAAATATTCTGAACAAATAGTATCATTATTGAATAAAGCTGGATATTTAGAAACAGCTAGAGGAAATAATGGTGGATATAAATTAAATAAACTTCCAGAAGAATATACAGTAGGAGATATTTTAAGAGCTTCTGAAGGGGACTTAGCTCCTATTATGTGTTTAGAAGAAGAAGGTAAATGTGATAAAAAAGGTGATTGCATTTCATGTTCTTTTTGGGAAGGATTAGATAAGGCTATTAGTGATTATGTAGATAGTAAAACATTAGCGGATGTTATAAAGAAATAGAGAGGTTTGAGATATATGAGTAATTTACTAGAAATTAAAGATTTATATGCAAATGTTGGAGAAAAAGAAATTTTAAAAGGTTTAAATTTAAAAGTTAAAAAGGGCGAGATTCATGTAATTATGGGACCTAATGGTGCTGGTAAATCTACACTTGCAAATGTTATATTTAATAATCCTGTATATACTAAAAAATCAGGTGTAATTGAATTTGAAGGAGAAAATATAAATAATTGTACTACTGATAAAATTGCTAAAAAAGGTGTGTTTATGTCATTTCAATCTCCTGAAGAGATACCAGGTATTTCAGGAATGAACTTTTTAAAAACAGCTAAAAGCAAAATTACAGAAAAGCCTGTTAAAATTTTTGAATTCAAAAAACAAGTTATGGAATATGTTGATGAACTAAATATGAATCCAAAACTAGTTGATAGAAATTTAAATGTTGGATTTTCAGGTGGAGAGAAAAAGAAGAATGAAATTTTACAAATGCTTGTATTAAATCCTAAGCTTGTAATATTAGATGAAACAGATTCAGGTCTTGATGTTGATGCGATTAGAACAGTTTCTAAGGGAATTGAGATGTACAAGAATAATGATAATTCAGTTATTATAATTACTCATAATACTAAGATTTTGCAATATTTAAAACCTGATTTTGTACATGTTTTAGTAGATGGGAAAATTATTAAAACAGGTGATAGCAGTTTAGCTAAAGTTATTGAAGAAAATGGATTTAAAGATTTTAAAAGAAAAGAGGACTAAACTTAATGTCAGATAAAACTCAAATAGACGATATTAATAGAAATATATATGATATTAGAAATGATGATAATTATGATTTTAAAATGCAAAGTGGTATTAATAAAGAAATAGTTACAGAAATTTCTAAAATGAAAAATGAGCCTGATTGGATGTTAAAAATTAGATTAGATGCTTTAGAGATGTACAATAAATTAGAACTTCCTTCTTGGGGTCCTGATTTATCTGAATTAAATATGGACGAGATTGCTACGTATGTTAAACCAAAGTCTAAGTTAAATAGTACATGGGAAGATGTTCCAGAAGATATAAAAAATACATTTGATAAGCTTGGAATTCCAGAAGCAGAGAAAAAATCTTTATCAGGTGTAGGGGCTCAATATGATTCAGAAGTTGTTTATCATAGTATAAAAGAAGAACTTATAAAACAAGGTGTTGTATATACAGATATGGATACAGCGGTTAGAGAATACCCTGAAATTGTGAAAGAACATTTTATGAAATGTGTTCCTATTTCTGATCATAAATTTGTAGCTCTTCATGCAGCAGTATGGTCTGGAGGATCTTTTGTATATGTTCCTAAGGGTGTTAAAGTAGATATACCACTTCAATCATATTTTAGATTGAATTCACCTGAATCAGGTCAATTTGAACATACATTGATTATAGTAGATGAAGGAGCAAGTTTGCATTTTATAGAAGGTTGTTCAGCTCCAAAGTATAATAAAGTTAATTTACATGCTGGCTGTGTAGAACTTTATGTTAAAGATGACGCTTATTTAAGATATTCTACTATTGAAAATTGGTCTAAAAATATGATGAACTTAAATACTAAAAAAGCAATAGTAGGTAAAAATGCTCAAATAGATTGGGTTACAGGATCATTTGGATCAAGAGTTTCTATGTTATATCCAATGAGTATTTTAAATGGAGAAGGTTCAAAAACTGAATATACAGGTATTACTTTTGCAGGTGCTACTCAAAACTTAGATACTGGTTTTAAAGTTATTCATAATGCGCCTAATACATCTTCTGTTGTGAATTCAAAATCTATTTCAAAAGATGGTGGTGCTTGTACTTATAGAGCTTTGGTTAGAATTGGAGAAAATGCTAAAAATTCAAAATGCAGTGTTTCTTGTGAGTCTTTAATGCTAGATGAGATTTCTAGATCTGACACGATTCCAGTTAATGATATTAGAACTGATGACGTTGAATTTTCACATGAGGCAAAAATTGGTAAGATTAGTGATAAAGAGATCTTTTATCTAATGAGTCGTGGTCTTTCAGAAGAAGATGCTAAGGCTATGATTGTTAGAGGGTTTGCATATCCAATTTCAAAAGAGCTACCTGTGGAGTATGCGGTGGAGATGAATAATTTGATTAATCTTGAATTAGAAGGAAACATTGGATAGAAAGGAAAATATAATGATTTTAAATGAAACACCAGTAAGAACTTCTAGAAATTTTTTAATAAACAATATTAAATTAGACAATTTAGAAATTCCTAGTAAACTTAAAGAATTTAATAATGTTGAAATTATTTGCGATAATACTAAAGTTGAAGAAGTAGAGAATAATTTTTCTTTAGTTTATGGTATTGGAAAAGAGTTAGAAGAGAATAGTAATAAATTATGTAATAATTCAATTAAATTAAATATTGATAAAAAGGATGATATTAGGGTTATATATAAATTTGATGATGAGAATGATAACTTGATAAATAAACTTGAAATTAACGCATCTAAGGATTGTAGTATTACTATAGAATATAAATCTAATACTTCAAAAAAATGTTTCCATAATGGAATTATAAAGGTGAATTGCATTAATAATGCTAAGGTTAAATTAGTAGTTGTTAATTTATTAAATGAGAAATCTTTGAATTTTGATAGTTTTGAAAATCAATTATCAGAAAATACAAATCTTGAATATACTATTATAGATATTGGTGCTGAAAAAAGTGTTTCTAATTATTATTCTAATATAGTGGGTAATGAAGCCAAAAATGATTTAAAAACAGTTTATTTAGCAACTAATAATCAATTAAAAGATATTAATTATATAGCAGAACTTAGAGGCAAAAAGACAAATATTGATATTGATGTTCAAGGAGCTATAAAAGAAAAATCAAAGAAAAACTTTAAAGGAACTATTGATTTTAAAAGAGGTTGTAAAAAAGCAATTGGAAATGAAAATGAATATTGTATGATTTTGTCTGATGATTCTAAAAGTATAGCTTTACCAATGCTTTTATGTACTGAAGAAGATGTAGAAGGTAATCATTCTACTGCTTCTGGTAGAGTAGAAGAAAGTGAACTTTTTTATATTATGACAAGAGGGTTAGAATATAAAGAAGCTGTTAAATTAATTGTTAAAGCTAGATTTAATGAAATAATAGAAAGAATAAAAGAAGCAGATTTAAGAGAAGAAATTTTAAAGGAAATTGATAGGAGATTAGATTAATGGATTATAAAAAGGATTTTCCAATTTTTAAAAATAAAGATATTGTGTATTTGGATAGTGGAGCAACTTCTCAAAAGCCTAAAATGGTTATTGACAGAATAGAAGAATTCTATAAAAACAGTAATGCTAATCCACATAGAGGGGCATATAGTTTAAGTATAGAAGCGACTCAAGTATATGAAGATACACGTAAAAAAATTGCTAAATTTATAAATGCAAAATCTGAAGAAGAAATAATTTTTTCTAAAAATGCAAGTGAGAGTTTGAATTTAATTGCTTATTCATATGGATTAGGAAATTTAAACAGAAATGATGATGTTGTTATTTCAATAATGGAACATCATTCTAATTTAGTGCCTTGGCAATATGTTACCAGAAGAACTGAGAGCAATTTAAAATATATGTATATTAATAGTGAATTTGAATTGTCTAAAGAAGAAATTGAGGAAAAAATTACTCGTAATACTAAAATAGTTGCAATTACTCATGTTTCAAATGTTACAGGAACTATAAATAATGTTAAAGAAATTATAAAATATGCTCATAAAAAAGGAGCTGTTGTTATAGTAGATGCTTCTCAAAGTATTCCACATATGAGAATTGATGTACAGGATTTAGATGCAGACTTTTTAGTTTTTTCAGGACATAAAATGCTTGCTCCTTTAGGTATTGGGATTTTATATGGTAAAAAAGAATTACTTAATAAAATGAATCCATTTTTAATGGGTGGAGATATGATTGAGTATGTTTATGAACAAAAAACTACTTTTGCACCACTTCCAAATAAATTTGAAGCTGGTACTCAAAATGTTGAAGCTGTAGTAGGTCTAGGTGCTGCTATTGATTATATTGAAAGTGTTGGATATGACAAAATTCAAGAACATGATAAGGAATTAGTAGAATATGCTAGGGAAAAACTTGAAAAATTGGATTATGTAAGTTTGTATATGACACCGAATAAAGAAAATCATTCAGCTGTAATTTCTTTTAACATTAAAGGAGTTCATCCTCATGATGTTGCAAGTATTTTAGATTCGATAAATGTTGGAATAAGATCTGGAAACCATTGTGCTCAGCCATTACTAAGGTCTTTAGGAATAGATTCTACTTGTAGAGCTAGTTTTTATATTTATAATACAAAAGAAGATGTTGATAAATTAGTAGAAGGAATTGAAAAAGCATATAATATGTTTGCAAAATATATAAAAAATTAGGGAGAAGATGATGTCTAATGGATAACTTAGATGAATTATATAATGATATAATTATGGAACACAGTATGAATTCTTACAATAAAAAGAAGATGTCTAATGCAGATTTTTCAGAGATTGGTCATAATCCAAATTGTGGTGATGAAATTACATTAGAAATGAAGATGAATGGAGATGTTATTGAAGATATGGCTTTTTCAGGACATGGCTGTGCTATATCTCAAGCATCTACATCGGTTATGATTGATACATTAAGAGGAAAAAATATTTATGAAGCTAAAGAGATTATAAGAATTTTTATTGAGATGATAAAAAGAGAAACTAAAGATGAATCAGAACTTGAAAAACTTGAGGATGCAATTGCTTTTAAGAATGTTTCTAATATGCCAGCTAGAGTTAAGTGTGCTTTGCTTGCTTGGCATACTGTTGAAGACATGCTAAATAAAAAATTCGAAAAATAAACGGCGTCTTGCGTTGTTACAAAGATAATTAAATTACTGCGACGTACACACGTACGCCTCGTAATATTAATTATCTTTGTACCTAGCAATACTTGTTTCTTTTTCGAATTAGTTAAAATTGAAGCAAGATTGTAATATAAAATTATTAATAGGAATTAATTATGGAAGAAAATAAGAGAGTTTTACTTGGTATGAGTGGTGGCGTGGATTCTTCGGTTTCAGCACTTTTACTTAAAAATCAAGGATATGAAGTTATAGGAATGACAATGGAACTTTTTAATAGTGGAAGTTGTTGCAATCAAGAAACATATATTGATGCTAAGAATGTGTGTACTCAAATTGGAGTGCCACATTTTACATATAATTTTAAAGAAGAATTTAAAAAGTATGTAATTGATGATTTCATTGATTGCTATTCAAAATGTTTAACACCAAATCCATGTATAGAATGCAATAAATACATGAAGTTTGGTTTAATGTCGGACAAGGCTAAAGAACTGGGGTGTAGTTATATTGCAACTGGACATTATGCAAAAACTGAATATAGTGAAGAATATGGAAGATGGGTTTTGAAGAAATCAAGTGCTGGTAAAAAGGATCAAAGCTATGTTTTATGGAATATTCCAAAAGAATTAATAGAGCATATAATTTTTCCGCTTGCTGATTTTGAAAATAAAGATGAGATTAGAAAGATTGCAAGTGATAATCAATTAAAAGTTGCAAATAAACCAGATAGTGAGGATATTTGTTTTATTCCTGATGGTGATTATAAAAAGTTTTTAGAAAATAATTCTGATATAAAACCTAAAAAAGGGAATATTGTACATATTGATGAAATGGTTTTAGGAAAACATACAGGTCTTTATAATTATACAATTGGACAACGTAAGGGATTAGGAATAGCTTATAAAGAGCCACTTTTTGTGGTTGGATTTGATAAAGAAAAAAATGAAGTTATTGTAGGTGAAAAAGATTATATTTATAAATCAGAAATGATAGTTAAAAATATTAATTTGTTATTAATAGATGATTTAGATAAGCCGATGAAAGTAAGTGTTAAGACAAGATATTCAAGTATAGAAGAAAATGCTATTATTGAAAAGATAGATGAAGATACAATTAAAGTAAGTTTTGATAATCCTGTTGCTAGAATTACACCTCGGACAATCTGCTGTGTTTTATTTAGATGATATTGTAGTTGGTGGAGGAAAAATACAGTAGTTTGACAAAAGAATGATAGATATGTAAAATAGTTATTAATAAAATAAATATAAAGAGAAAGATTATGGAAAATAAAAAGAGTAAAATGTTAATAATAATTTTTGCACTAATAATTATTACTTTAATAGGAATTATTTTAGTATTAGTATTTAAAAATTCTAGTGTTTTAGAAAAGAAGAATGATACTGATAAAGAAGTGAGCATGAAAGAAAATTCTACTAATACAAGTAAAGAAAATAAAGTAGATGATGAAAAAGATAAAGAAGAGGTAATAAAAGTATCAGAAATATGTGGTGTATATAGACAAGAAACAGAATCTGAAGATGAAGAAGTTGATAATGTTATAGATGAGTTACAATTATACGAAAATGGAATGTTTCACTTTACACATGCAGAAAGAACAGAACCAGGATGTATAGGGAATTATTATATTGAAGATAATAAAATAATATTAAATGTATTATTTGAACATGGTTCTGATGCTGCTTTATATATTTTAGGCGAAGTATATGAATTAGAAATAGATGAAGACAATAATATTATTGGAGAAAGTTTAGTAGAAGAAAACAGTAACATGAAATTAGAAAAAGTTTCAGAGGATGATGTTGATATAGAAGATGCTGAAAAAGAAATTATAGATTGGATAAAAAATTCTGCTAAAGAGAAAATGATAGATTATTTAAATGATTAAATAATGCATAAAAAGATACATTGAATAAAAGCATTTAATGTATCTTTTTATATATGGAGGAAGTATGGATTTAAGTTTAATGGTTGGAGATGAATATAAATTAAATATTCGTGCTGCTGGTATGATTATTCATAATAATAAAATTTTATTACATAGAAATAAGCAAGAAGAACATTACTGTATAATAGGTGGAAGAATTGAAATAGGAGAGGATTCTAAAACAACAGTTAAAAGAGAAATGGAAGAAGAAATAGGTAAAAAGGTTGAAGTTAAAAATTTTTTAGCTACAATTGAAAATTTTTTCACTGATTTGGATGGGGTAAAATTTCATGAATTTATGTTTATTTATGAAGCAGAATTTGTAGATGATGATGATAAAAAAATAGAATATACTCTTAAAAATTTAGAAGGCAAAGATTATCTGCAGTATGAGTGGATTAATATTGATAAAATAGATGAAATAAATTTGCAACCTAAAATTTTAAAAGAAATGATAAAAGATAAAAAATATCCAACTCATAAAATATATATTGATAATTAATTTAAAATTAATATATAATATGATTATTATAAAAAGTTTTAATAGACGAAGGAGAATAAATAATGAAAAAAAGAATTGTTGCAATTTTTATTATTATGTGTATTATAATTTCAAATTTATATAGTGTTGTAGCGTATTCAAATGAGATTGATATTGAAAATGAAAGTGATTATCAAGTGGGAACGCAGAATAATGACAATTTAGGAGACAATACAGATAATGAGCAACAAAATTTTGGCAATGAATCACAAAATGAAGGTATTGAGTTACTGAATGATGAATGGACAGATTTTTCAAAATCAAAATTAACTGTTGAACAAACTCAAAATGTAAGAGATTATCGTGTAACTATTTCAAATGCAATACCAATAGAAAATCATATATATAGATATGCTATTGGTGAAGGTAAATCAACACCAGAATATTCTGATAATTTACCACAGTTATCATATGATAAAGAAAAGAAAGTATTTTTTAGTACAACGATTTCAAAGTATTTAGAATTAGGACCAGATCAATATTTATATATTTATGAACAGTATTTTAATCAAACAGAGTCAAAAAATAAGTTAGTATTAGAAAAAAATAAGTTAGACAAACCAGCTCAAAAGAAATATACAGATGCGTTTTTTTCAACAATGATTTCTAAAATTTCTGATACTTCAGATTGTGATACACAAATATTATTTAATACACCTTGGGATGATGATACAGTTAGAAAAGTTCATATAAAAATTGGAAAAATAAATGATGATACTATACTTAAAGATATTTACAATAAAAATAGTAAAGCTTTTGAAAATTTACAAAATTATGCTATAAAAGATACAAAAGCTTTTTATGATAAAACATTAGATTCAACTGAAAAAATGACTAATGCAGGTGGAGTAAAAATAGTTGAAAAAGAGCCATTATTTCCTGCTAATAATATAACAGATAAAGAATATTACTATTTATATGCAGTTTTAGAAGATGAAAATGGTAAATATGTTAAAACTGAAGGGGTGACTTTAGCTAGAGCAAGCAAAATAGGAATGAGTGGAACTAATAATTTTTCATTATTTTTCTATGGTTCAAATGATTTTTCTTGGAAAACTTTTGAAGGATTAAATAATGGAGGAGATAATACAGTGGCTCCAGGAAAGCTTCCAAATGCTGGTGCTGCAACAATTTGTTTAGTAGTTTTAGGAATAGTAATAGTAGTTGGAGTTGTATCATATAGAAAATATAAGAAATGTGATTATTAATAATAAAAGTTGAAACAAAGATTGAGGTAATAATATGTTTTTTGCTAAGGCTGGAAAATATCAAGCTTGCAAACTTTTTACATCTGGACATTTTGCATTAATAATAGCAACTTTTGCTTGTATAGCAATTGCTTTGAAAAAGACAATTCATAAAAGTAAAGAAGATGTATATAAAATAATAAGAAATTTAACAATAGTATTAGTATTATTAGAAATTTTTAAAATTTGGTTTACACTGCAAGATTTTAAAATTATTAATGTAAAAGAATGGGTGCCATTATACTATTGTAGTTTACTTTTGTATGCAGGGCTTTTGAGTTCTTTTACAAAAGGAAAACTAAAAAGAGTAGGTGATGTCTTTTTAGCTACAGGATCAATTGTTGGTGGATTAGTTTTTATTTTGTTCCCAACGACTTCACTTCCAACATATCCAGTCTTTCATTTTATAAGTATTCATAGTTTTTTCTTTCATGGAGTAATGGTGTATTTAACTCTTTTAGTGAATAAAACACATTATATCGAACTTAAGAAAAAAGATGTATTATATTTTGCTAGTTTAGTTGGTGTGGTTTGTATTGCAGCTTTAATTGTTAATAATATATTTAACAGTAATTTAATGTTTATATCAATGGATTTTCCAAATACACCAATAACTATTTTGTATAAATTGACTGGAAAGTTATTTACACCAATGATGATAATTGGACAAATGATTATACCGTTTTATGCAGTATATATAATTATAGAATTATTTAATAAATATAAAGAAAAAGGGAAACAAAAGAACTCTAATTGTTAGAGTTCTTTTATTTTTTAATGAACTAAATAATTATAAAAATTATTGACATATACCCCTAAGGGGTATATAATTTTTGCGAGATGAGGTGAAAATATGAGTTGTGAAAAATGTGATAAATGTCAAATATGTCAAAAGAGTACTCATAGATCAGAAGAAGAAAAGAAAAAAATAACCAAAAGACTAAACATTATTGAAGGGCAGGTTAGAGGAATTAAACAAATGATTGCAGATGATAGGTATTGCGATGATGTATTAATTCAATTATCTGCTATAAATAATTCTATAAAAAGTCTACAAGATTCAATATTTGAAAGTCATTTATCAAATTGTGTTTCTTACGAAATACAATCTGGAAACTTGGAAATAATAGAAGAAGTTACAAATTTAATTAAAAGAATAAGATAATTTTAAGGAGGATATTATGGAAAAATTAGAATTAAATATTGAAGGAATGCACTGTAATGGTTGTAGTACAAGATTACAAAAGGTTTTATCCAATTTAGAGGGAGTAAATGTTATAGATATAAGTTTTGAAACAGGAAAAGGTAATTTAGAAGTTGATTTTTCTAAAGTTAAAATGGAACAAATTAAAGAAACTATAGAAGATGCAGGTTTTTCTGTAAAAGGAGAATAGAATTGAAGAAGGTATTATTAAAAATTGGAGGAATGACCTGTAGTGCATGTTCTTCTGGTTTAGAAAAATATTTAAATAAACAAGATGGAATAAAATTAGCTTCTGTTAATTTAGTTATGAATAATGCTAATATAGAATATGATGATGAAAGGTTAAGTTTGCAAGATGTAGAAAAATTTGTTGATAAAGCAGGCTTTGAAAGTTTGGGAATAGATAATTTTGAAAAAGAAGAAAAAAAGAACTCTTTTGAAAAATATAAAATTATTTTAATAACTATTTTTTCATTGATTATTTTATATATTTCAATGGGCTCAATGATTGGATTACCTGAAATATCATTTATAAAGATGATGAAATATCCTACTAGATTTTCAATATGTTTATTAGTTTTTTCGTCTATTGTTTTATTTTTAGGGAAAGATATTTTGCGTAATGGATTTAAAAATTTAATTCATAAAACACCTAATATGGATACATTAGTTACAATAGGTGTTGTAGCAAGTATGTTATATAGTATATTTGGAACTGTGATGATTTTTAAAGGACATAGTCATTATGTTATGAATTTGTATTATGAATCAGCTACAATTGTAGTTTTCTTTATAAAGGTTGGAAAATATATTGAAGGAAGAAATACAGACAAAACTAAAGAAGCTTTAAAAGAGTTGATGACAATTACACCTAATCATGCAATAATTGTTAGAGATGGAAAAGAGAAAACAGTTACATTAGATGAAATTCAAAAAGATGATATTGTTGTGTGTAAACCAGGCGAGAAAATTGCTGTTGATGGAACTGTCATAGACGGGAATACACATATAGATGAATCTTTTATTACTGGTGAAAGTGTTCCAGTAAAAAGAGAAAATGGCTCAAAGGTAATTGCAGGAAGTATTAATTATGAGGGTACTATTAAATATAAAGCTGAAAAAATAGGAAAAGAGTCAACAGTTTCAGAAATTGTTAGATTAGTAGTAGAAAGTACTAGTTCTAAAGCTCCAATTGCTAAAATTGCTGATAAAGTAAGTAGTGTTTTTGTTCCAGTTGTAATAGCAATTGCTATTGTTGCTTTTATTATTTGGATGATAATATCAAAAGATATTGCTTTTGCAATTAACATCTTTATAACTGTTTTGGTTGTGGCTTGTCCTTGTAGTTTAGGATTAGCAACACCACTTGCTATTATAGTAGGTTCAGGATTAGCAACTAAAAAAGGTATTTTAGTAAAAAGTAGTGAAAGTTTAGAAAATGCTCATAAAGTAAAAACTGTAGTATTTGATAAAACAGGAACATTAACAGAAGGAAAATTAACAGTTTCAAAAATATATAATTATTCTGATATAGATGAAGCAGAACTTTTAAAAATGGTTGCAAGTGTTGAAAATAAATCTGAACATCCAATAGCTAGAGCAATTGTTAATTATGCCAAAGAAAGAAAAATTGATATAGATGAAGTTAATGATTTTGAAGCTGTTGCTGGTATGGGGGTAGTAGCTAATTATGAAAGCGAAAAAATTATTATTGGAAATCAAAAATTAATTGATGAAAATAAAATAGAAATATCTAATAAACAAGATGCTGAAGAATTGACAAAAGATGAGAATAGTATTTTATATGTAGCTTTGAATAATAAATTGATAGCCTTAGTTGGTGTTAAAGATACTATCAGAAAAGATATTGTAGAACTTATAGAAAAATTGAAAGCTAAAAATATTAATGTGGTAATGTTAACAGGAGATAATGAAAAAACAGCTCAGAACATTGCTAAAAAGTTAAAAATAGATAAAGTAATATCAAATGTAATGCCAAAACAAAAAGCAGAAGAAATCGAAAAATTAAAGCAAAATGGTTTGGTAATGATGTGTGGAGATGGTATTAATGATAGTATTAGTTTAGTAAAGGCTGATATAGGTGTATCAGTATCTTCGGGAACTGATATTGCTAGAGATTCTGCACAAGTTGTAATTATGAATGATAATTTAAATAGAATAAATGATGTTATTGATATTAGTAAAAAAACAGTTAGAAATATTAAACAAAATTTATTTTGGGCGTTTTTCTATAATGTTTGTATGATACCAGTAGCCTGTGGATTTTTAGTTAAGTTTGGAATAATGATAAATCCAATGATAGCATCTTTAGCAATGACATTAAGTAGTTTATTTGTAGTATTAAATGTTTTAAAATTAAAAGTATTTTATAAATAAGGAATAATAAAAATATGAAAAATCAATTTTCAAGAACAGAATTATTAATTGGAAAAGCTGGAGTAGAAAAATTAAAAAATGCTAAAGTTGCAGTATATGGAATTGGAGGAGTTGGATCATATACTGTTGAAGGATTAGCTAGAGCTGGAGTAGGACATTTAGTGTTAATTGATTGGGACGATGTTGATATTACTAATATTAACAGACAAATACTAGCATTACATTCTACTGTAGGAAAAAAGAAAACGGAAGTAATGAAAGAAAGAATACTAGATATTAATCCAGATGCAAAAGTAGAAATTTATGAACCTAAGGATATTGAAAGTGGAGAAGAAAACTTAATAGATGGAAGTTTTTCATATGTAGTAGATGCTATTGATACTATGACAGCTAAATTAAAAGTAATTGAAAGAGCATATAAATTAGGTGTCAATATTATATCTGCAACTGGTGCTGGAAATAAATTAGATCCAACTCGATTTGAAATTACTGATATATATAAAACATCAGTATGTCCAGTATGCAAGATTTTAAGAAAAGAATTAAAAAATAGAGGAATAAAAAAACATAAAGTTATATATTCAAAAGAAGAACCAGCAAAATTAATAGAAGATGAAGAACAAAAAAATACACTTGGAAGTATTTCATTTGTTCCAAGTGTAGCAGGTTTAATTATAGCAGGAGAGGTAATTAAAGACATATTAGGACTATAAAAGGAGAAATATATGCAAAGATTTATATATCAAACAGAACTTAGTGTAGCTTTTTTAAGAAATGGAAAGATTTTAGTATACAAAAATGATAGCAATCAATACACACTACTGCCTAGATATACTATAGGAATTAGAGATGGTAATGATGTAAATTTGGGAAAAAATGAAGTTGGTCCATTTTTATTTAGTTATCGTTCAGGTGATGAGTCAGAATATAAGAAGGAAATAGCATTAGCGATTGGAAAAGTAACTAAAAATTTTAGTACAGGTACATCAGAGGAGTTTTTAGTGGGAAATGCAAATAAGTTAACTGATATGGGAGAATTGACAGATAATATTTATCCTTTTCAAGTTCAAGAAATGATAAAGAAATCACAACTTGTACCATATATAAGAGATGGAAGAAACACATTTTATCTAAACACTTTAGATGGGATAGAAGCTTATGAAAATGTAGGTTTTAGATATTTGTTATTAGAAAATGGATTCGAGAATACAGTTAGTAATGTTTCTTTTTTATCATTTGAAGAATTGCAAGGTTTAACTAAAACAAAACCTGATGATTGTTCTTTAGAACTATTAGTTGCTATGAGAGAATTAAATAGTGATAAAGTTCAAAGATTTATTAATGAAGTAGTTAAAGAAAGAAGTGATATTCAAAAACCAAAGCAGTTAGATGGTGGAGAAAAATAAAATGAAAAGTTGTGAAGAGATAGAAAAAAGCATAATAAAAACATATAGAAAAGGTATTTGGAGTCAATTTATTAAAGGAATACAAGAATTTGAAATGGTTAATGAAGGTGATAAAATTGCTGTTTGCATTTCTGGTGGTAAAGATTCAATGCTTCTTGCAAAATGCCTTCAAGAACTTAAACGTCATAGAAAAGTGAATTTTGAATTAAAATTTATAGTTATGGATCCTGGATATAGTCCTATAAATAGGCAGAAGATTATTGAAAATGCGCAGAAATTAAATATTCCTATTGAAATATTTGAGTCAAATATTTTTGAATCAGTAGAACATATTGATGATCATCCTTGCTATGTTTGTGCAAGAATGAGGAGAGGATATTTATATAAAAAGGCTCAAAGTTTAGGATGCAATAAAATAGCTTTAGGTCATCATTTTGATGATGTTGTTGAGACTATTTTAATGGGGATGTTATATGGATCTCAAATGCAGACAATGATGCCTAAATTACATAGTACTTTTCATGAAGGTATGGAACTTATCAGACCACTTTATTATGTTAAAGAAGCGGATATAATAAAGTGGAGAGATAGAAATGAATTAGAATTTATACAATGTGCATGCAAAATTACAGAAAAGGATGCTGAGTTTGGAGAACATGGCTCAAAAAGAGATGAAATGAAACAGCTTCTAAAACAATTAAGAAGTATATATAATAAAGTGGATATGAATATTTATAATAGCGCTAAGAATGTTAATTTAAACACAGTTATATCATATATTAAAGATGGAAAAGTTCATCATTTTATGGATGATTATGATAAAAAGAAATAGAGGAATAATATGTTAAAAAGTTTAAAAAAGAATGGGAAAAAGAATTTAAAAAAACATTATTTACTTTTTGTTTTCATATGTTTTTTAGCAGCTTTTATAGGTAGTGAGTTTACCAATTCTTCAAATGCTACTAAAGGTATGGATCATATGGAAGTTCAAAATGCAGATGGAGAAACGATTTTATATAATGATACAGGTGAAATTATAGAGATGCATGTGGCTGAAACTGTAGAAAATTTGAAAAGTCGTAACGGAAATAAAATATTTGAAACTAATAAAGGATTTTTAGCCATGGCAATTAATACTCTGTCATCAGGTAGTTTTTATCTTAGAATAGCACAAGGTATTATGTCTATGGTTCATTCAGAACAAATAGGAAACATAATATTAATAATATTAGTATTGATTTTATTGTTTTTTGTTTATTTCTATATACAGAACGCATATAAAGTGGTTGCAAGAAGAATATTTTTAGAAGGAAGAATTTATTCCAAAATTCCTTCACAAAGATTTGCTTTAATAATAAGAATCAAAAAATGGTCTAAGGTAGCTTTTACAATGTTTGTACTAGCAGCACTTAAAACTTTGTGGATGTTTACGATTATAGGTGGTATTATAAAAAAATACTCATATTATCTAGTACCATATATAGTTGCTGAAAATCCTGATATAAGTGCTCTAAAAGCAATTAAATTATCAAGAAATATGATGAAAGGCTATAAATGGAAATGCTTTTTATACGAAATGTCTTTTATAGGTTGGGATATTTTAAGTACTGTAACAGCTGGATTAAGTGCAATATTTTATTCTAATCCATATAAAATGACTACATTTGCAGAATTTTATGTAATGGTAAGAGAAAAAGCAAAGGAAAACAATATAGATTTATCAGAAAACTTAAATGATAAATATTTATTCGAAGTTGCAACTGATGAAGTATTACATGAAAAATATGTAGATGTTTTAAATGATGTATATGCACAAGATGAGGAAAAATTGGTTGATAAAAAGGATTTAAGACATTTACTTAATAAATATTTTGGCATTTCTTTATATAGTAAAGATTTTAGTGATGCTTATGAAAAACAACAAATTAGAAAAATGAAAAGAGAAAAATATCAGAATATTTTAGAAAAGAAAACTTACCCTGATAGATTATTTACTATTAATAGAAAACAAAAGAAAAAGAAATTACAAATAGAATCATTGAACTACTTAAGAAGTTATAAGATAACATCTTTAATAGTACTGTTTTTTGTACTTTGCTTTATTGGATGGATATATGAGGTTAGTATACACTTAGTACGTGATGGAGTTTTTGTAAATAGAGGTACGATGCATGGACCATGGCTTCCGATATATGGTTGGGGTGGGCTATTAATAATAACTTTATTATATAATTTTAGAACTAATCCAAAAAAGCAATTTTTTGCGACAATTGTCTTGTGTGGCATAGTAGAGTATATTAGCTCTTTTGCACTAGATGTAATCTATGGTCAGAAATGGTGGGATTATAGTGGATATTTTGTTAATCTAAATGGAAGAATTTGTCTAGAAGGTTTGTTGATATTTGGACTAGGAGGATTAGCAATTTCATATATAATAGCACCAATGTTAGATAATGCATTAAGAAAAGTTAGTAAAAAGGCTTTGGTGCCTATGTTAGTAGGATTGGTAACAATTTTTATAATAGATCAAATATATTCTTGGAAAGTACCTAATGTTGGTCAAGGAATTACATCATATTCATATGTTGAAAAAGTAGAGTCAATAGCAAATAAGTAACATAAAAAATCACCTAGTAATAGTATATACTAGGTGATTTTTATGAAATTAGGTCTTTGTTTATCAGGAGGTGGAATAAAAGGTTTTGCACATATAGGTGCTATTAGAGCTTTAGAAGAAGAAAATATTGATTTTGAATATTTTTCTGGAACATCTTCTGGGAGTATTGTAGCAACTTTGTATACTGCTGGTTATTCAGTATCTGAAATAACAGATATTTTTAATAAACATGTTAAAGACATAAAATATGTTGATAAAGCAAATGTAAAAAAATTGTGTAAAAGAGTTTTTAAAGGAAAAGGTTTTAAAATAGATGGTTTAAATAGTGGAGAGATTATTAAAAAATTAATTAATAAGTATAGTAATGCAAAAGGAATATATAATATAAAAGATATTAAAAAACCATTATTAATTCCTGCGGTTAATTTATGTACAGAAGAACTTTATGTTTTTACTAATTATGAAAATAAAAAGAGAAGTGTAGGTTTTAAATATATTTATGATGTAGATATAGGAACTGCTGTACAAGCAAGCTGTAGTTATCCAGGTGTTTTTTCACCTTGTACGTTTGGAAAAGAACTTTTAGTTGATGGGGGAATTGCAGAAAATGTACCTTGGAGAGAGATGAAAAAGCTTGGTGTGGATAAGGTTATTAGTATTGTTTTTATTAGTGAAAATAAGTGTAAACCAGATAAAAGTATTTTAGATGTTGTATCAAAGTCTTTTTCAATTCTTTGTGGAGAACTGAATGAGTATGAAATAGATGGAACAGATTATTTAGTAAAGATAAATTTACCTAAGATGAAGCTTTTAGAAAAAGTTGATACGAATATGTTAATAGAAGAAGGCTATAGACAAACTAAAAAATATATTAAAAATAAATTATAAATATAGAAAAACAATCAACTATAGTTGATTGTTTTGTTTTAATACTATTGATTTTGAAATTTTTGTTTAGCTTGGCTAATTTTTTGAGAGTCAGCACATTCTGTTTGATACCAACCTTTTTCTTTCATTAAGTTATAAAGTTTATTTTGAATGTCTAAAGAAGTATTTAAGGCCTCTTTGAAAGCACAATGAACTTCTTTTGTAGTTGATTCTATTGCTCCATGCATGTATAAATCACATACACCTTTTTCAATAAGCAATTCTTTTTCCATTAATTCACGATCTTCCATATTTTCTCCTTATAATAAATTTAAAAATTTGTTGTAAATTTCATTGTGCTGTTGTTGCAATTCTGCAGCATAAGATGCTAATTGTGCATCTTGTAATTGTGCTGAAGTGTTTTGTGCACATGTTTTCATGAATTCTTCATGACTTAGTGCGTCTTCAACATATAAAAGTTCTTTATTTGTCAATTTTATCACCACCTAAAAGTATTATTGACTTATTATAAATTTTTATACTTATGAGAGATATTTTATATTGTGTTTTTATTATCTGTATGATATATTTTTCAATATAGGAGAATAGAAAAAAATGGAAAAAATTTTGAAAAAAGATTATATATACATAGCTCTTATATCAGTAATTACAATAGTAATGATATTTTTTATTACTCAAAAAGAAGGATATCATGAAGATGAGATGTTTTCGTATGGATCATCAAGTTATGTATACGATAATGTATATAGATCTTATGGTAAAATGGATGCTACAAATTCATTAGTTTTTAATAAGATATTAAGGGGAAATGTTGTAGACGTTATAAAAAATATTAAATATTATTGTTTGGATCATAAAGATGAAAGAATAGCTTATTGTAAGGATTTTAATAAAAATAAAAGACCTATATGGAGAACTTCTGAAGAAGCAAAAGATTATATGACTGTGACAGGAAAAGAAATTTTAAATTATCCATTAGTTTATTATAATCAGGCAAGAGATGTACATCCACCTTTATTTTATTTTGCTGTAAATACGGTGTCAACGTTCTTTTTGGGTAATTTTTCTAAAGCAATAATTGGAATTATTAATGTTTCTTTTATGATAGCAACTTTATTTGTAATTAAGAAAATACTAGAAAGCTTAGATAAAAAACATTTAATTATACCAGTATTAATTTTTTATGGTTTTAGTATAGGAGCAATTTCAACTGTAGTTTTTCAAAGAATGTATGCAATGCTAACTTTTTTTATTTTAGAATATATACTTATAAATATTAATATATCAAAAAATAATTTCGATATAGATAAAAAAACTTGGATTAAATTAGGCGCTATAACGATTTTAGGCTTTTTAACACAGTATTATTTTTGCATAGTTGCAGTTATTGTTGCAATATATATGTTTATAAGAATTTATTTAAAAAAAGATAAGAAAAAAACAATGAAATACATTTTAAATTATGTTAAAATTGCAATAATTGGGGTTTTAATATATCCACCAGCAATTAATCATATATTCTTTTCTTATAGAGGAATAGGAAAAGCTAATATGCAAAAAAGTTTTATAGAAAAAATTGTAGAGTATTTTTCTAAGGTTGGATATTCATATAGTGTTCCGATTGTAGTTTTATTAACTATTGTAGTAGTATTTTTAGCAATAGATATAATTAAAAAGGTGAAGAACCAAGAAAAGATTATTAATAATGAAAATATTATGCCTTTTGTACTTGCAGTAATTTTTGTTTTATATATGGCAGTAGTAATACAAGTATCACCAGAGTATAATACTTTAAGATATATAATGGCAGTATTACCAATTTTAGCTATAGTTATGTTTATATTGATAGATGCCTGTTTTGAAAATAAAAAAATTTCTACATCTATTTTAATAGTTTTAGCATCAGTTGTTTCGATATATGGATTAATTGTAAGTGAGCCAGATTGCTTGTTTAAAGGATATAATAGATATTTAAAAATTGCTGAGGAAAATAAACATACAAAATTTGTGTATATTGGTTCTACATTATTTAATCATATTCAAAGTATGCCAGAATTTGCAATTTATGATGAAAGCCTAATAATAGATTCAAGAGAAATAAAATATGTAATAGAAGATGAAGAATTAAAAAAAGCAGAAGAATTTATATTAAGTATTAAAAAGTATAAAGGTGACAAGGAAATTTTAAAAGAAATTATTGATAATACTGAATTCAAAAATTATGAGTTGCTACTTGATGATGAAGGTGAACCAGGATGTATAATTTATAAAATGAAGAGGTAAGAAAATGTTTTTTGAAAGTACAGCAAAAACAGGATTAAAAGATATTGGAAAAAATAATTTAATAAAGAATGAAACAATATTAGAAATTCTTGAAAATATGGGAGGAGAACATTCTAATAAAGTAGGATATGGCGCATTAGATATTGATAAAACAGGTTTAAGCTGGATTTTATTAGACTGGAAAGTACAAGTTATAAAACGTCCAATATATTCAGAAGAATTAAAAATAAAAACCTGGGGGCGTTGTTTTCAAAAAGCTTCTACTTATAGAGATTTTGAAGTTTATGACTCTAAAGGAAATTTAGCTATTATAGCTACTTCAAAATGGGCAATGATGGATTTAGAAAAAAGAAGTATTATAAGATTAAATGATGAAATAAAGAATGTGTATGAACCAGAAGAAGTACGAGTATTTGAAGAAGAAATTTTAGAAAAACTATTTATACCAGAAAGTTTTGTAAATGAATTTTCATATACTGTTGGAAGAAAAGATATTGATTTAAATAATCACATGCATAATGTTTATTATATGAATTTAGCGTATGAAGCTTTTCCAGAAGATGTATATCAAAATATGCCTTATGATAATTTTAGGATTACATATAAAAAAGAGATTGCATTAGGAGATACAGTGGTTGTTAAATATACAAATATTGATGGAAAACATTATGTAGTTATTGAAAATAAAGAAAAGAATATAGTTAATGCTATTATAGAATGTTATTAATGAAGAAGACCTCTAGGGAAATCCCTAGAGGTACATTTTTTGTTACTAGTCTAATAAAAACGTTTTAATATTTTTCTGATATCGCATTTTTCTGATGATATTGGCTTCTAATAGTCTGACGTTTTGACCTGTGCAATTCATTATATTTCCAACGTCTTCTAATATTTTGAATTTACCATCAGTAATACCATATCGCAATGCTATTGCTTCAGCTTGCTTTTTACTAGCTTTAGTTGACAGAAATTCTTGTATCTTATTGATACAAATCTGTTCATCTTTTAATTGTGTGACAGCCTCTACAGGAGTGGCGATTCCTAAAACTGATATCATAAGGAGCACATAATGAAAGTCAATATCTGTATTTCCACTAGTGTGTTGAACCTTTTTAACCAGTTTATCGTACAACTCATCTCCTTTATGAGCTTTGAGTGCAAATCTTCTCATAGTAGGTGACAGCATAGCATACCTCCTTGGTGTGCGTGGTTAACGAGTGACATATAGACTAGCAAACATTATTACGCTATACTATAATTATACAATTGTTTACATAAAAAATCAAATTTGATTGGATTTTATAAAAAAACGTGTTATAATACATAACTGACACCGAAAACATTGAAAAAGCAAAAGGAGGCAGAAAAATGTCAATTCAACCGAGAGATTTAGGTGTTGTCGTAGGACGGTTTAACCATGAACAGTTAGGACACGTATCTTTGTTTGACACCAGCCGGACTTTTTGTCAGCGTACATTAGTGCTGGTAGGGTCTGCAAACGAATATGGAACTCTGAGAAATCCTTTTCGTGTGGAGACACGCAAAGAGGTGATCCAGAACACGTATCCGAACGAGTCTGATGAAGTGTTTATGGTCCGCGGATTAAACGATCTGACAAACGAGCTTGACATCTCTAATGAGTGGGGCGAATATGTGATAAGTGAAGTGAAGACTCACATGCACAAATTTGCCAGCCTCATGATTTACGGGAACGATGAGTTTCGCAGTCAGTGGTTTGATGCTCAGCAACTGAAGGACACTATGGAGATTATCGTTCCGCGCAGTACGATTGCAATTTCTGGAACAGAGATCAGAGGATTACTGCTCTTAGACATGGAAGAAGAGTGGCAGAAGTACACACATCCGCTTATCCACAGAATGTACCAGCGTTTGAGGTCCGAGCTCCTGCAGGTGGAGGTTTACAAAGAAATCTACAACACTGTGAGAAAGACCGACATGACAATGGAGGATTTTATGAGGGTATATGCGGAATATGAACGGATTGACAAGGAGACTAAAATGGCTGCTATTGGAAAGTAGAATTGCAGCAAAGCTTTGCTCTTCGTGAGTTTTTATGGAGAGTTAAAAAAGGGAGGAAAAGGGCTTACACTTTGCCTCCCTTTTTGATATAATAACTTTTGGAATTTTATTTTTTAGGAGGTATAAAAATGAAAATAGATAAAACAGTTCCAATTACTTTACTTACAGGATATTTAGGAGCAGGAAAAACAACTTTAATTAATCACGTTTTAAATAATCAAGAAGGATATAAAGTAGCAGTAATTGTAAATGATATAGGAGAAGTAAATATTGATGCAAATTTAATAGGAAAAGGTGGATATGTTCAGGAAGAAGATTCAAGCTTAGTTCCACTTCAAAATGGTTGTATTTGTTGTACTTTAAAAGTAGATTTAATGCAACAAATAGCAGATATTATTTCAACTAAAAAATTCGACTATATTTTAATTGAAGCCAGTGGTGTATGTGAACCACTACCAATAGCACAAACAATAACAGTTCTTTCAGAAGAATCAGCAAAATATGGGTTACCAGAAATTTGTAGATTAGATAATGTAGTTACTGTTGTAGATAGCTTACGATTAAGAGATGAATTTAATTGTGGAGATAACTTAGTAAAAGAAGATATTGATGATGAAGATATTGAAAATTTATTAATTCAACAAATTGAGTTTTGTACTAAAATTATTTTAAATAAAGTAGACGAGCTTTCAAAAGAAGAACTAGATAAAGTTAAAGCAATTATTAGAAGATTACAACCTAAAGCTGAAATTATAGAAACAAATTATTCTAAAGTTTCAGTTGATAAAATTTTAAATACAAATGCTTTTGATTTTGATGAAGTTTCAATGTCTGCTGCATGGATAGAAGAACTTAATAAAGATGAAGAAGAAGAGGAAGAGGGCGAAACAGAAGAATATGGAATAGGAACTTTTGTGTATACAAGAAGAGCTCCTCTAGATAGAGATGAGTTTGATAAATTTGCAAGTGCTTTTCCTGCAAATATTATAAGATGTAAAGGTGTAATTTGGTTTGAAAATGAGCCAGAAACATCATATATTTTTGAGCAATCAGGGAAACAAGTACAAGCATATGAAGCTGGACAATGGGTTGCATCTTTTCCAGAAGCTCAAATTTCTATGATATTGAAAGAAAATCCAGAAATAAGAAATGACTGGGATGAAAAATATGGTGATAGAATAGTTAAATTAGTATTTATCGGACAAAAAATGGATAAAGAAAAAATTATTTCAGATTTAGATAAATGTTTGGTTAAAGAATAATTAAAATAGATGAACAAGTTTCTGACTTCGTTTTTTTATCATAGTATACAAAAAGAAAAGATGGAGGTGAAAAAATGAAGTTTAAAACTTTACTTATTACATTACTAATTTTAATGATTGTATTACCACTTAATATTTTTGCTACTACAGCATCTAGTGATGTTATATATGAGGGAATTGATGTTAGTGATTGGCAAGGATATATTAATTATAGTGAAGTTAAAGAGTCAGGAATTGATGTTGTTTATATAAAAGCGAGTCAGGGTGACAATATTGTAGATTCATATTTTAGAATTAACTATAATGATGCAAAAGCTAATGGATTAAAAGTAGGATTTTATCATTATTTAACGGCTAGAAGTCAATCAGAAGCTATAAGGCAAGCAGATTTTTTCTCATCAGTAATATCTAATACTAGTCCTGATTGTAAATTAGCAATGGACTTTGAATCATTTGGAAATTTAAATATTTATGAAGTTAATGATATTTCTAGAGCTTTTTTAGAAAGAGTTAGAGAAGTTACAGGTAGAGAAGTTATTATATATAGTGATGCTTATAATGCTAGAAATGTATTTGGTGAAGAACTTGCAAATGAATATCCTTTATGGATAGCAGAATATGGTGTAGAATTTCCAAGTCAAACAAATTGGGAATATTGGGAAGGTTTTCAATATACTAGTACAGGCACAGTTTCAGGTATAAGAGGATATGTTGATAGAGACAGATTTACAGAGCAAATATTTTTAAATGATGAAACATATATTGAACCAACAGGAAATTCAGAAAATTATAATCATGATCTAGAATACACTGTTCAAAGAGGGGATACACTTAGTGGAATAGCTAGAAAATATGGTACAACTGTGAATGAATTAGTAATTTTAAACAGACAAATTCAAAATCCTAATTTGATTTTTCCTGGTGAAAGAATACGAGTACCTATAAATGGTAATAAAAATAATGATGATAGATATATTACAAATCATATTATTTATACTGTTAAAAGAGGAGATACTTTAAGTGAATTAGCGTTAAGATATGGAACGACTGTACAGAGCATTGCTAATTTGAATAATATTAAAAATGTTAATCTTATATATGTTGGTGAGAGATTACAAATTGAAAATTAAAAATGGAGCTTTTAAAGCTCCATTTTTAGTTTTATGTCAGAGAATATTATTCTTTACATATTATAAATAAAATTGATATAATACAGTTATAAAAGGTAAGACGTTAATGAAAGGATACTAATAAAATTGGAAAGTATTGATATAAGAGATATTGATTTTAAAAATAAAACATATGGTTTTCATTTTACACCTCAGACTTCTGAGTCAGGATTATCAAAAACAGGTTTAGAGGCAAGAATAGGAGTTAATTCTTCGGGAAAACTTGGAAAAGAAGCAATTCCTAAAGTATTTTTCTCAAATGGAATAACAGGAGCATTGATGACATTTAATAGAATTGCTAATATTCCAGCAGATGGTAAACCAAATCAAAATACTGTTGCAATGATGATTAAAGATTACTATAAGTATTTACCAGATAGAATAAAAGCGTTAGTTCCAGAAGAAAAAAGAGGATTATCAAGTTTAGAACAAGATGATGTTAATAAATTAATTCAAAGTTTAAATAATAATGGAATATATACTTTAGATTATTGTGAAGCATTTGAATTTTTAAGAGATTGGATGAATGACAATATGTATGCTATTTTTGAAGCAGAACCAAGTCAATATGAACATGAATTAACACAACAAGATATTGATGAAATCAATAATGTAAGAAGTCCTGAAACTTTAACAAGAATTCAAGTGTTAGATGAAGCTATAGCATTATCGAGAGATGAAGAAGAAATAAAAAGATTAGATGTTGAAAGAAAAGGATTATCTAGAGAAGTTAGAAAACAATGCATGGAAGTAGCTTATCAAAAAAGAGGAGTAAAATTAGTAGATGGCTTTTTTGATAAAGAAGATTATAATGAAGAACATTGTGTTTTTGGAGTACAACCTTTGAATAATACTCATTCAGCAATATATGAAAATAATTCACTCGGAAAATCTGTATTGCCAGGAGAGTTAAAAAAAGCTTCTTTAGATGGTAATATAGAGGCAGTTACAATAATACAAAAACTTTTTGAAGAAAGAGATATATCAGAAGAATATGCAATGAGAGGTGGTAAATTTGATGTTCGTTTAATAGAATTCTTTTTACAGTTTTTGAAATTACCAAAAAATTTGTCACAAGAAGCGAGAAATGAAATTTCTCAGAAAATATCAGATCATAGAAACAATATAAGAGAAATTTTAAAAACAGAGAAAAAAGGTTTTTTAGGTATATTACCAGAGGAAATTGCAGGAATAGGCGATGTATTAGATCAAATGAAAAAATATCAAGAAAGTTTTATAAGTAGAAGTGATGCTATAAAAATAGCAGAAGACAGAGAAGTACAATTAGAAAAAGAAAATGCTACTGAAGCTATTGCTGTATTGACAGCGAATAGAGATGAAAAACAAATTGAAGGACAAAAATAGATGTAATAGAAAACAACAAGAATTTGGTCAAATTCATAGGGTTGAAAAATTAACTGATGGAGAAAAAGAGATTGTAATGAGGAGAAAAAATGAAACTAATATCATGGAATGTTAATGGACTAAGAGCTGCAATAAATAAAGGATTTAAAGAATTTTTTGAAGAAATAAATGCTGATATATTTTGTGTTCAAGAAACAAAAATGCAATTAGAACAATTAGATATATTTATGGAAATGATATTTAATGGATATCATCAATATTGGAATAGTGCAGAGAAAAAGGGATATTCAGGAACAGCGATTTTTACAAAAGAAGAACCGATAAACGTTAAATATGGCTTAGGTATTGAAGAACATGATAATGAAGGTAGATTGATAACTTTAGAATTCAGTAAATTTTATTTGGTTAATTGTTATACGCCTAATTCAAAAAGAACTTTAGAAAGATTGCCATATAGAATGATTTGGGAAGATGTACTTAGAGAATATCTGCAATCTTTAGATAAAATAAAACCGGTTATATATTGTGGCGATTTGAATGTAGCACATCAAGAAATAGATATAAAAAATGCTAAATCGAATATAGGTAATTCAGGTTTTACAAATGAAGAAAGAGAAAAAATGACAATATTATTGAATAGTGGATTTGTTGATACATTTAGATATAAATATCCTGATAAAGAAGGTAGCTATACATGGTGGTCATATATGGCAAATGTACGCGAAAGAAATATTGGATGGAGAATTGACTATTTTATTGTCTCAGATAGAATAAAAGAAAATATTGAAGATGCTAAAATTCATTCAGAAATATTTGGAAGTGATCACTGTCCTGTAGAATTGAAGATTAATATATAAACAAGTACCCCCAGCATGATGCTGAGGGTACTTGCTTATTATATATCTAGATGATAATAAGTTGTGACTTCATTACCATCTTTGTCTTTGGTAGTCTTTGATTTCCATTCTGGTTTCCAAGGATAAAGGCATTTTACAATGGCTAATAAAATTAGTAAGCCAATCAATAACCAAATCCAGAACGGGTCTACGTCTAGTAAGTTGGAAATAATCCGAATTCTTTCTAGCATAGTAATCACTCCTATAAGGGTTTGCAAATATTATAGTACCTTATTAAAATTATGTCAACTATCAAAATATAAATTATATAATACTATTGCGAACATATGTACTATGTGATATAATGCATATTATGATGATATAAAACCATGTATAGATTGCAGATATTGTTGGAAAAATGAAGGTTGTGCAATAAAAGATAAAATGGAAATTATATTTAAAGATGATTATGATGTGTTAATAATTGCATCACCAATTTACATGTATAATGTGACTCCGCCACTTTTTTCAATAATAACAAGATTAAATATGTTATGGTCTAATAAGTTTTTCTTTAACAAGGAACACGATTTTAGAGAAAAACAAGGATTGTTAGTTTTAACTGGTGGTGGAAATGGAGAGCCTAAACATGCACTAGAAATGGTAGATTTAATTTTTAAAATGTTAAATGCTAAATTTGATATGAATAAAGATTATATTTATTCATTAAATACAAATAATATTCCAGCTAAAGAAGATGGTCAGTTAAAAGAAATGATGGAAAAGATAAGGTGGTAAATACGTGATAGTTAAAAATAATTATAATGAATGCATAACTAATTTAGCATGTTCAATTAGAAAATATTTTGGACTAGAAGCAAAACATAATTCTTTAGAATATATTGATAAGATGTTAAATGAAAAACAGCCTGAAAATGTTGTATTGATATTATTCGATGGTATGGGATCTAGAATATTAAATAGAAATTTGAGTAAAGAAAGTTTTTTTTATAAGAACAGAGTGAAAGAAATTACAACTGTATTTCCAGCTACAACTACAGCTGCAACAACATCAATAGCAACAGGACTTAATCCTGTAGAGCATGGATGGCTAGGTTGGAATATGTATATAGAGCCAATTGATGAAACAATAACTTTATTTAGAAATTGTGAAAAAGGAAATGAAGGGATAATAAGTGATGAATTTTTAAAAGTAAAAAATAAATTAGTTCAAAAGAAAATCACAGATGAAATAAATGAAAATACAGATTTTGCTTCATTTGAAGTAAGTCCATATGGGGCAATACCATATGATACTTTAGACGAAATGTTTGAAATTATTAAAAATAAATGTCAAAAGTCTGGAAAAAAATATATTTATGCTTATGATACAGAACCTGATCATACTATGCATGACTATGGACCAGATTCAAAGAAAGCTAGAGAGTTAATACAAACAAGAAATGACAAAGTAGAGAAATTATGTAGTGAGATTAAAAATGCTATGGTAATTGTAATTGCAGACCATGGACATAGATTATCAGAGCCAATTTATTTAGAGAAAGAGTATCCACAAATAATGGAAATGCTAGAAAGAACAACATCTATAGAACAAAGAGCAATATCTTTTAAAGTAAAAGAAGAATATAAAGATGTATTTTCAAAAGAATTTAATAAGAGGTTTAGAAGAGATTTTGTTTTATATACAAAGCAAGAAATATTAGATAGTAAATTGTTTGGTGATGGTGAAGAAAACGAATTGTTTAGAGACGCCATAGGTGATTTTATAGCAATAGCAGAAAATTCTAATAAAAGTATTTTAACTGCTGGAGATAAACATCACAAATCTAAACATGCAGGATATTCTGATGATGAAGTATATATACCATTGATTGTAGTAAATATAAGCAAATGAAGGTGAAAGTATGAAAAATATATTATTAACTAGTACAGGATTTGAAAATAAGAATATAGAAAGTAAATTTTTAGAGTTGTTAGATAAAAATGTAGCAGAATCAAAAGTACTATTTATAATTACTGCTGCTATAGATATTGAAGCTGTACAGATATTATCAAAATGTGCATATGATTTATTAAATTGCGGAATAAAAAAAGAAAATATAATTGTATATAATATGCATAAACCAATTACACCAGAAGAACTAGAAAAAATTGATGCAATATATGTATGTGGTGGAAATACAAAATATCTAGTAGAAAGAATGAATGAAAGTAATTTTAAACAAAATATTGATAAGTTTATAAGTGATGGTGGAATTTATATTGGTGTAAGTGCAGGTAGTGTATCAGTTTCTGGAAAATATGAAAACAATTTAGGATTTATTAAAAATAAAATAGATGTACATTGTGAAAAAGGAAGTACAAACGGAAAGATAGTAAGTGGTGAAGATATTTATTTAACAGATAATCAAGCTATTTATATAAATGATGATGAGATGATAATTTTTGAGTAAACAAAAAGGGAGAGAAAAATGTTTAAGTTAGTATCTGAATATAAGCCTACTGGTGATCAACCGCAGGCTATAGATTATTTAGTTAAAGGAATAAATGAAGGAAAAAAATTTCAAACATTATTAGGTGTTACAGGTTCTGGCAAGACTTTTACAATGGCGAATATAATTGAAAGAACACAAAAACCAACATTAGTTTTAGCTCACAATAAGACTTTAGCTGGACAATTATATTCTGAATTTAAAGAATTTTTTCCTAATAATAGAGTTGAATATTTTGTCTCATATTATGATTATTATCAACCAGAAGCATATATTGCAGCATCTGATACTTATATAGAAAAAGATGCTTCTATTAATGATGAAATAGACAAGCTTAGACACTCTGCTACAGCATCTTTATTTGAAGATAGAAATGTAATTGTTATTGCATCAGTTTCTTGTATTTATGGTTTGGGTGATCCAATTGATTATGAAAATATGATTGTTTCACTTCGCCCAGGTATGGAAAAATCAAGAAATGAAATTATGAAAAAACTTGTAAATATGCAATATAACAGAAATGAGATGGATTTTAAAAGAGGAACCTTTAGAGCCAAAGGTGACATTTTAGAAATATATCCTTCAAATCAAGAAGAATCAGCTATAAGAGTAGAATTTTGGGGAGATGAAGTGGAAAAGATTTCTGAAATAAATCCATTAACAGGAAAAACGATTGCTATTAGAGAACATGTAATGATATATCCAAATTCACATTATGTTACAAGTAAAGATAAACTTGATAGAGCATTAGAAACTATTGAAAAAGAAATGGAAGAAAGAGTTCAATATTTCAAAGATAATAAAAAATTAATTGAAGCTCAAAGAATTGAAGAAAGAACAAATTTTGATATAGAGATGCTTAAAGAAACTGGTTTTTGTCAAGGTATAGAAAATTACTCAAGACATATAAGTGGTAGACCGGCAGGAAGTGCGCCATATACATTGTTTGATTATTTTCCAGAGGACTTTTTGCTTTTAATTGATGAATCGCATGCTACGGTTCCACAAGTTAGAGCTATGTATAATGGTGATAGAGCAAGAAAAGATTCTCTTGTTAATTTTGGATTTAGATTACCTTCAGCATATGATAATAGACCACTTAAATTTAATGAGTTTGAAGAAAGAATTAATCAATGTATATTTGTAAGTGCAACACCAGCAGATTATGAAAAAGAGCATGCTAAAGATAATGTTGTAGAACAAATTATCAGACCAACAGGACTTTTAGATCCTAAGATTGAAGTTAAACCAGTTGAAAATCAAATAGATGATTTAATTACTCAAATAAATGAAAGAGTAGAAAAAGAAGAAAGAGTATTAGTTACTACTTTAACTAAAAAAATGGCAGAAGATTTAACAGCATATTTAAGAAACATAGGTATTAGAGTTAGATATATGCATTCTGAGATTAAAGCTTTAGAAAGAATGGAAATTATTAGAGATTTGCGTATTGGAGAGTTTGATGTTTTAGTTGGTATTAATCTTTTAAGAGAAGGTTTAGATATTCCAGAAGTATCACTAGTTGCAATATTAGATGCAGATAAAGAAGGATTTCTACGTTCAGAAAGATCACTAATTCAAACAATTGGGCGTGCTGCTAGAAATACTGAAGGAAAAGTTATAATGTATGCTGATGAACTTACAGATTCTATGGAAAAAGCTATTTCTGAAACTAATAGAAGAAGAGCAATTCAAGAAGCATATAACAAAGAACATGGAATAACACCTCAAACAATTAAAAAATCTGTTAGAGATATTATTAAAGCTACAATTGTTGGAGATATATCAGCAGAATATAAAATTGATAAAAATGAAACTACAGAGGATATTATTAACAGGTTAACAGATGAAATGTTAAAAGCAGCTCAAGCAATGGAATTTGAGAAGGCTGCTGAATTACGTGACAAAATTAAAGAACTAGAAAAATTTATTGAAAACAAATAGGAGAAATGAATGTTTAATATAGGAATTATAGGACTTGGCTTTATGGGAGGCTGTATAGCTAGAACTTTGATTAAGTCTGATAAAATAGAAAAGATTTTTGCATACGATACAAATAGAGGAGCGTTGGAATTAGCAAAAAAAGAACAAAATATAACAGATATAGTAACAGAATTTGATGATTTTAAAGAATGTGATGTTATATTTCTTTGTACACCAGTAGGCTTTATACTAGAGTATGCTAAAAAATTATCAAATATTGTAAAGGAAGATTGTGTAATTACTGATATTGGTAGTACTAAAAGAAATATTGTTGAAGAATTAAAAGATTTAAAAATTAATTTTGTTGGAGCACATCCAATGGTTGGTTCAGAAAGGTCTGGATATAATACTTCACACGACTTACTTTTTGAAAATACTTATTATATTTTAACTGAAAATGATAATGAAAATTCAGTTAAAAAAGTAAAAGAAGTAGTGAATGAATTAAAGGCTATACCGGTAGTTATAGATTATAAAAAACATGATTATATAGTAGCTGCTATTAGCCATGTGCCACATATTATAGCAGCAGGCTTAGTTAATATGGTTAAAGAGCTAGATGATAAAGAAGAGCATATGAAATTATTAGCTGCTGGAGGATTTAAAGATATTACAAGAATAGCATCTTCTGATCCTACTATGTGGGAACATATTTGTCATGAAAATAAAAATGAGATAATACCAGTTTTAGAAAAATATATTTCTAATTTACAAGAGTTTAGAAATCACATTGAAGATAATGAGAAGAATCATAATTATTTTGAATCATCTAAAAAATATAGAGATAGTTTTGTAAATAAAAAAGTAAATGGATTTACAGCACCAATGCTTAATGTAATAATTAAAGATGAAAAAGGTTCTCTTGCAAAAGTTATTGGATTACTTTCTGATAATGATGTAAATATAAAAAATATTGGAATTATCCATAATAGAGAAACTTTTGACGGAGCTTTAGATTTAGAGTTTTATAGCTTAGAAGATCAAGAAAAAGCATATAAAGTTTTAGATGAAAACGAATATAAAGTTAATAAAATAAAATGATAAGGAAGTTATAAATGAAAGTTGGATATTTAGGACCAAAAGGAACATTTTCATACGAGATTTGCAATAAAGTATTTGACGAAAGCTATGAAAAATTGCCATTTAAGACGATTAAAGATACAATAATTGCATTAGAAAATTTTAAGCTAGATAGAGCAATTGTACCAATAGAAAATTCTTTGCAAGGTTGTGTTACTGAAACAATAGATTGTATAATTGAAATTAATGATATTGAAATTTGTGCAGAAAAAGTTTTAAAGATTAATCAAAATTTGATGGCAAAAGAAAATTATAAATTAAGTGATATTAAAGAAGTATATTCTCATCCTCAAGCGTTAGCACAATGTAGAAATTATATAGAAGATAATTTGAAAAATGCTGAAGTAATAGAAGTGTCTAGTACAGCTTTAGCTGCTAAAGAGGTTAGCAGTAAAGAAAATGCAGCATGTATTTGTAATATTGAATGTGCAAAAGAATACAATTTGACTTTATTAGAAAAAGAAATTCAAGATAATAATTTTAATGAAACTAAATTTGTTGTTTTGAAAAAAGTTGATAAAGTAGAAATAGAGTTTAATAAATTAAGTATGGTTTTTGCTACTAAACATGAACCGGGAGCCTTATACAAAGCACTTGGAATATTTGATAAATATGGATTAAATTTAACAAAGATAGAATCAAGACCAGCTAAAACTAAACTTGGAGAATATTACTTTATAGTAGATGTAGATATAGAAAATAAATTATATATTGATGCAATAGAAGAACTTAAAAATATAGTTACTTTTTATAAAGTATTAGGTAGATATACCAAAGAATAGAGAGGTTTGATATGATATCAGATAAAATGAAAAAATTAGTTGAAAACAATTCTGTTATTAGAGAAATGTTTGAAGAAGGAAAAAGATTAAGAGCAATTTACGGAGATAAAAATGTATTTGATTTTAGTTTAGGAAATCCTAGTGTAGAAACTCCAGAAAAAGTAAATGAAGCTATAAAAGAAATTTTAGAAAAAGAGGATTCTTTAAAAGTTCATGGGTATATGAGTAACAGTGGATTCGAAGATGTTAGAACTACTATAGCTGACTCTATAAATAAAAGGTTTGAAACTAATTTTTCAGAAAACAATATAATAATGACAGTAGGTGCAGCATCTGCTCTTAATATTATTTTTAAAAGTATATTAAATCCAGATGACGAGGTTATAGTTTTTGCTCCATATTTTATGGAATATAATAATTATGTTTCAGGTTATGATGGAAAAGTAGTTGTAATATCTCCAAATGTTAAAGATTTTCAACCTAATTTAGAAGACTTTGAAAAAAAGATTACAAATAAAACTAAAGCAGTTTTAATAAATACACCAAATAATCCAACAGGAGTTATTTATAAAGAAAATGTTATTAAAAAGATGACTGAAATTATGAATAGAAAAGAAAAAGAACTTGGACATGAGATATTTTTAATCTCAGATGAACCTTACAGAGAACTAGTATACGATAATATAGATGTGCCATATTTAACAAAATATTATGATAATACTTTTATTGTATATTCATATAGTAAAACACTTTCTTTACCAGGAGAAAGAATAGGATATGTAGTAGTTCCAAATGAAATGGAGGATACAGAAAATATAATTACAGCACTTACTATTTCTAATAGAATTATTGGTTGTGTTAATGCACCTTCTTTAATTCAAAGAACAGTTATGAAGTGTATTAATGAAAAAGTTGATATTAGTATTTATAAAAAGAATAGAGATTTGTTATACTCAAAATTAACAGAATTAGGATTTGAATGTATAAAACCAGAAGGGGCTTTTTATCTATTTGTAAAAACACCTGTTGATGATAAAGAGTTTTGTAATGAAGCAAAAGAATTTAATTTGCTTTTTGTGCCAGGAAGTTCTTTTGTGTGTAGTGGATATGTTAGAATTGCATATTGTGTTAAAACAGACATGATAGAAAGATCATTTGAAGCTTTTAGAAAGTTAGCTGAGTATTATAAAAAATAAATTTACGGGAGAAAATTATGGAAGAAGTAATGAAACAAATAGCTGAATTTAATAAAGAAAGAGAGTGGGATAAGTTTCATACACCTGAAAATTTAGCAAAATGTATTTCAATCGAAGCTGCAGAATTACTAGAATGTTTTCAATGGGATGTAGAAAAATATAATAAAGAAGAAGTATGTGAAGAATTAGCTGATGTATTTACATATTGTATCCAAATGGCGATGAAACTTGGAGTAAGCCCAGAAGAAATTGTTTTGAAAAAATTAGATAAAACTAAAAAGAAATATCCTGTTGAAAAATCTAAAGGAGTAAGTACAAAATATAATAAATTATAATATAGGAGTTGTTATGAATATTGTAATAAGAAAAGCTACTTTAGAAGATTTAAGACAAGTACAAGATTTAAATTATAAGTTGTTTGATTTTGAGTATAAGAACTTTGATTCATCTTTAAATATGGGATGGACTTTTTCAGAAGAGGGCGAGAAATATTTTAGAAAAGTTATTGAAAAAGGAACTGTTTGGCTTGCTGTAGATGATGATAAAATAATTGGTTATTTAGCAGGAATTATGAAATCATATAACAGTATTAATGCTAAAAGTGCAGAGTTAGATAATTTTTATATAGAAGAAAAATATCGAAGACTTGGTATAGGTAAAAGACTAGTAAATGAATATAAAGAATATTGTAAAAATAAAGGTGTATATACTATATATGTAACAGCAAATGCTAAAAACAAAAATGCTAGAAGTTTTTATCAAGCTAGTGGTTTTAATGATGAATATGAAGTAACATATAAAATGAAAATAGATTAGGAGAAATAGAGTATGATAGATATACATATGCATACAGTATATTCTGATGGTGATAAAACTGTTGAAGAAGTTTTGAAAATGTGTGAAGAAAAGAAATTAGAATATATATCTATAACAGATCATGATACGTGTAAGCAGTATGAAGATGAAGCTTTAAAAAATAATAAAGTTTTTACAGGTAAAATTATAAAGGGTACTGAATTACATGCGAGATTTGAAGATAAAAATATAGAAATATTAGGTTATGGGATAGATACAAATATAATTACTGAATGGACAAAAAAATATTATTCTGATGAAAAGTTAAGAGAACAACAAGTAATATGTTATAAAAGAATGTTAGAAATATTTGATAAACATGGAATTATATATGATGAGACTAAATTTAAAAGACCAGAAAAACCAACCGATTATGTTGAACAACCTATCTACTGGGAAATTATAAAAAATGAGAAAAACCGAAAAATATTGGGAGAGTTTGCAGAATCTTTTACATTATTTTTTAGAAAAGGATTGGCTAATCCTAATAGTAGCTATTTTATGAATCATATAGAATTTAGACCACCATATAAAGAAGTCATAGATATTATTCACCAGGCTGGAGGAAAAGCTTTTTTAGCACATCCTTTTGAATATAAATTTGATGATACTATGAAATTTATAGATGATTTAAGAAAAGAAGCGGAACTAGATGGAATAGAGTGCTTTCATCCATCATCAGCAGATGATGACAAAAAAGACATATTAGTAGATTACGCTAGAAAAAACAACTTATATATTAGTGGTGGTAGTGATTATCATGGAAGTCCAAAACCAGATTTACAAATAGGCGTTGGAAGAGGAAATTTAAATATTTCAAAAGAGATTATTGAAGAATGGATTTAGGAGAGTGTTTAATGGAAAAGAAAGTTAGAAAAGCTGTTAAATGTTTTTTAATAAGAAACAATAAAGTAGTAGTTACTAAATATAAAGCTGGAAATAGAAAAGAAGGTTATTATGATATTCCTGGTGGAAAAATTGAAGAAGGTGAAACACCAGAAGACACTGTAAAAAGAGAATTTAAAGAAGAAACAGGAATGATGGTTAAAGAATTAAAACATAAAGGAGTTATAATAACAGAATATCCGGATAGAATATTTACTTTTGAAACTTTTATTACGGATTCTAGCGAAGGTGAACCACAAGAGTTTGAAGAAAATACATCAGAATGGATTGAAATTGAAGAATTACTTAAGAAAGAAAAGCTTTTATCTAATATAATGATGTTAGATAGATTTTTTATTAAAGGATTATTGGATAATACTTCTAATTTTGAAATACATATTTGTGTAAATGAGGATGAAGAAATTTTGAATGTAGAATATAAAATAATTTAAAATAAAAAAGAGAAGACCCCGCAATCACTTAAGATGCGGGGCCTTTTTGACAGGAAATCAATTGATTAGTGATGGGTTTACGTTGTTGCTTTTTTGCTCTTTGATTGACGGTGTTTACGTCTTACTGAGCTTCAGTTCCGCTGGCTGCTTCTTTAGCTTCAGCGGCAGCTTTCCTGTTGTACGCTTCGGCCGTGAGCCAGAGGAAATTTCCGGTGCTGATGGGGACCTGCTCGGCGTTGAGCTTACGGATCATGTCCTCCAGAACGAAGGGACCTTCCGGGATGCTCACGTTGGCCTTTTCCCAAGAGATGTTATATTTCACACATCCCTTAGAAGGGCTACGTTCGCCAGTAGGGGTGAGCACCAGCCCGCCGTTGCGGAGCCGCTTAGCGGTGTTTCCCCAGACAAAAAGTGCTGTACTATATGCGCCTTTTTCAGCAGCATATTCCAATCGATCGTCAATGGTAATAGGATTCATATCCATACCTCCTGTTCTATTATAAACAATCAACGATTTTTCTGTCAGTTCCTAGAATAGGTACACAAATTACGAGTGTCCTTTATTCAAAATGGAACTTTTAATATTATATCACAAACATATGTAGAAGTAAATATGTTATGGTAACTTTGAGATAAATAGAAAAAATATAAAACAAAAGTTTGATTTTTTTATTTAAAAGTAATGACAACTAAGTGAAAGTATGATAAAATACAAAACTGTGTAGTAATAAAATTTATATTAAAGTTTGGGGGAAATATATAATGAATAACTCTATTGTTATAAAGGGAGCAAAAGAACATAATTTAAAAAATATTAGTTTAGAAATACCTAGAGATAAATTAGTAGTTATTACAGGACTTTCAGGTTCTGGAAAATCATCATTAGCTTTTGATACTTTATATGCAGAAGGTCAAAGAAGATATGTTGAAAGTCTTTCTTCATATGCTAGACAGTTCTTAGGATTAATGGAGAAACCAGATGTTGAAAGTATTGAAGGACTTTCTCCAGCTATATCAATAGATCAAAAAACAACATCAAAAAATCCACGTTCTACAGTCGGAACTGTTACAGAAATATATGATTTTATTCGTTTACTTTATGCTAGAATAGGAGTTCCATATTGTCCTAAATGTGGTAAAAAAATAGAAAAGCAAACTATAGATCAAATAGTAGATAATATATTAGAGCTACCAGAAGGAACAAAAATTCAAGTACTAGCACCAGTTATCAGAGGAAAGAAGGGTGAATATGTAAAACTATTAGAAGATTTCCAAAAAGATGGATTTGTTAGAGCTAGAATTGATGGGAAAATGTATGAAATTTCTGATGATATAGAAATTGATAGAAAGAAAAAACATAATATTGATATTATTGTTGATAGATTAGTTGTAAAAGAAGACATAAGAAATCGATTAACAGAGTCAGTAGAAACAGCTTTAAAATATGCTAATAACTTAGTTACAATTGATGCGGTAGGTGTAGGTGAAAAAATATATAGTCAAAATTATGCTTGTCCTGATTGTGGAATAAGTTTTGAAGAACTAAGTCCAAGGATGTTTTCATTTAATAATCCACAAGGTGCTTGCCCAGAGTGTACAGGTATTGGATATTTAATGAGAATGGATGAAGATTTAATCATTCCAGATAAAAATAAAACTTTATATGATGGAGTTAAAGCTTTTGGTTCGAGTACTATGAAAAAAAGTGAAACTATGGCAAAAATGTATTTTGAATCTATAGCTAAATATTATGGTGTTGATATTAGCAAACCAATTAAAAAACTTCCTCGTGAGTTTTTAGATAAAATTTTATATGGTACAGGTGATGATATTATAGATTTTAGATATACTTCATCTGTAGGAACTAGAAATTTTAGTAGTTCTTTTGAAGGGGTTATTCCTACATTAGACAGACGTTATAGAGAAACAAAATCTCAAGGTATGAGAGATTTTTATGAAATGTATATGAGTGAAAAACCATGTAATACATGTCATGGTGCTAGACTTAAGGAAGAAGTTTTATCTGTTAAAGTAGGAGATAAGAATATTAATGAACTTACAGATATGCCTATAAATGAGATAAAAAAATATCTTGAAAACTTAGACTTATCTAAAAAAGATAGAATGATTGCTGATCAAATATTTAGAGAACTTACAACAAGATTACAATTTTTAATAGATGTAGGTCTTTCATATTTAACATTATCTAGATCAGCTGGAACTTTATCAGGTGGCGAAGCTCAAAGAATTCGTTTAGCAACTCAAATTGGTTCAGGACTTAGTGGAGTATTATATATATTAGATGAACCTAGTATAGGATTACATCAAAGGGATAATGATAGATTATTAGCAACACTTAGAAAACTAAGAGATTTAGGAAATACTTTAGTTGTTGTTGAACATGATGAAGATACTATGTATGCAGCAGATCAAATTATAGATATAGGTCCAGGTCCTGGTGTTCATGGTGGAAATGTTATAGCACAAGGAACTGCTGATGAAATAAAGTTAATACCTGAATCTATTACAGGACAATATTTAAGTGGTAAAAAGAAAATTGTAGTACCTAAAAAAAGAAGAAAATCAAATGGAAAAAGTATAGAAATTGTAGGTGCTTCAGAACATAACTTGAAAAATGTAAAGGTTAAGTTTCCATTAGGAGTTTTTAACTGTGTAACAGGTATTTCTGGTTCTGGAAAGAGTACATTAGTAAATGAAGTTTTATATAATTATTTAGCTAGACAACTATATAAATCAAATTTAAAACCAGGAAAATGTGAAGAAATTAAAGGTGTAGAAAATATTGATAAAATAATAAATATAGACCAATCACCAATAGGTAGAACTCCACGTTCAAATCCTGCTACATATACAGGTGTATTTGATACGATTAGAGACATTTTTGCTAATACAAACGAAGCTAAAATGCATGGTTATCAAAAAGGAAGATTTAGTTTTAATGTTCCTGGCGGAAGATGTGAGGCTTGTCAAGGTGATGGTATTATAAAAATAGAGATGAACTTTTTACCTGATATATATGTTCCTTGCGAAGTATGTCATGGAAAAAGATATAATAGAGAAACATTAGAAGCAAAATATAAAGGAAAGAGTATATCTGATGTTTTAGAGATGACAGTTGAAGAAGCTTTAGAGTTCTTTTCAAACATTCCTAAAATCAAAACTAAAATGCAAACATTGTATGATGTTGGTTTGGGATATATAAAACTTGGACAACCTTCTACAACACTATCAGGAGGAGAGGCTCAAAGAGTAAAACTTGCTACAGAACTTTCCAAAAGAGCTACAGGAAAGACATTGTATATTTTAGATGAACCAACAACAGGGCTTCATATAGATGATGTTCATAGATTAGTTGATATTTTACAAAGGCTTGTTGATACAGGAAATACGATTATAGTTATTGAACATAATTTAGATTTAATTAAAACAGCTGATCATATTATAGATTTGGGACCAGAAGGAGGAGAAGCTGGAGGTAGAATTGTTGCTATTGGTACACCTGAACAAATTTCAAGAAATACTGAATCAGAGACAGGAAAATTCTTAAAAAAATATCTAGAATAATATTTTGAAGTTATATAACTGTATTAAAAAAGTAATATAAATGTAATCTTATAAAAATTATATTAGTGGTATACTATCATTGAAGTATAAAATGAGGTATATAGTGATGAATTTATTTGAAAGGATTAAACGAATATTTTTTAAATCAAAAGTTAAAGCATTACCATCAGAATCAACAGATATACAAAAAATAGTTTTGCTTGCTACTCGTGAGCGTGATTCGAAAAAAGTTTTAGAGATTTTAACTAATCATTCACAGTTTATGAAATCATCTGATATTATTCAAATAATTTCGCATTTACCTATGAAAAATAGAATTGAAGCTATTAGAATATCAAATAAGTATATTACGCCATATGATTTGGCTGAATTGTCAGTAAAAAAACTTAATTATGAAGGAAAAATACAAATTTTGCAAGAATTCGAAAATAGATTAGATTTAGAAGATATATATCAGCTGTTTAATAGTATTACACCTGATCAAAGATTTAATGCTTTAAAAAAATGTGCAGATAGATTTGATCCAGTTGGAATGGCTGAAATAATTGATAGGTACATACCTTTATACGAAAGATTAGATGCTTTAAATATGTATCGAAATAGTTTAGATGGTTCAGCAAAAGCTGCAATTATTCAAAACTTGGATGACAATAGAAAAGTTAGTGCTTTAAAAACATATGCTAAAGAAATAAATAAAACAGATTTGGAAGATATTGTTTGTAATACAAGAGAAGATAAAATTCCAGATGCTTTAAATGTTGTATATAATTATTTATCTGCAGGGCAAATTGCTGATATAATTAGATATAATGTATCAGAAAAAAGAAAACTTGAAATGTTATATAAATGTTGTTATAAACTAGATTCTGCAATAATTTCTGATTTAATAAAGTTTACAGTTCCACAGGAAAGCAGAGAAGAAGCTTTGATTGCATTACAAAATAGAATGGATAAAACAAATGTAGGAGAAGTTTTTCAGTTTTGTACAAAAAGTTTAAGTGTTTTTCAAAAAATACAACATAACCTTGATCCTGAAGATGTAGAGTATTTTAAAAATAATATAGAATAAAAGCTACTTTTTTATAAAGTAGCTTTTTAAAATAAATTAATAATAATTAGTCGTTATTATTGTTGTTATTATTTGATGAATTCTTTTTAGATTGTTTATTCTTTTTTTCTTTACTCATAAAAACACCTCCAGAGTCTTTAAAGCTAAAAAGCTTTATTTAAATATATTTTTTCAAATTTATATAAAATTATTCATCTTTGTAAAAAAATGTAGTATAATACATTTTGTAGTTTGGAATATAAACTAAAAACGGAGGAAATATGGGAAAAAATTTAGTTATAGGAATAGAAGGATTAGTTGGAACAGGAAAAACATCAATATGTAAAGAACTTTTAAAATATATTCCAAATTCAATTGTTTTACATGCAGGAAATGTGTACAGAGCAATTACATATCAAATAATAAAGGAAAACATTCCTTTTGAAAAAATGAAATCAGTAGATTTAAAAAAGTTATTTGAAAAATTTGAGATTTCTATCAAAATTGAAGATGGTGAAAGTGTTGTTTATGCTCATGGAAAAAAGATTGATGATAGTGAATTACAATCATTAGAAAATTCAATGGCAGTTTCAAAAATTTCTAATATGGCGAGTAATGATAATGCTTACAAGATAGTAAGAGAATATATTAGATATTATAATAAAGATTATAATATAATTTTTTCTGGAAGAGATACAATAAAAATTTATCCAGAAATTGATTATCATTTTTTCCTTAAAGCAGATATAGATAAAAGAGCAAAATGGAAAACTAAGCAATATGATGATAAAGCTGATGAAAAAAAGGTAAAAGAAAATATATTAAAAAGAGATGAACTACAAGAAAAAAGTGGTTATTATGAGATATATAATAATACTATTGTTATAGATGTATCTGATTCAAAGAGTGTAGAAGAGTCAACAAAAATGGTGTTAAAGAATATAATAATTAATGGAAAGGAATAATAGCATGGAATTTGTAAATGAAAAATTAAATGAGTTTAATCAGTACTTAAGTGGTAAAAAAGTTGCTATTATTGGACTTGGAACTAGTAATGTACCTCTAATAGAATATATGAGAAAATATAAGGCAAATGTTACTGTTTTTGATAATAGAAATATCGATGATATTGATAAATCAATAATGGATAAAGTTGTAGAACATGGAATGACTTTTTCAATAGGACATGATTATTTATCAAAATTAAAAGGATTTGATTTGATTTTTCGTTCACCTAGTTGTTTGCCAAATCGAAAAGAATTAATAGAGGAAGCCAAAAGAGGAGCAATTGTTACAACTGAAATAGAAATGCTTTTAGAGCTTGCTCCATGTAAAATTATTGGTATTACAGGAAGTGACGGAAAAACTACAACGACAACTCTTACATATGAAATACTAAAAGCTAAAGGATATAATGTTTGGTTGGGTGGAAATATTGGAACACCTTTATTTACAAAGGTCTCTGAAATGTTACCAGAAGATATAGTTGTTTTAGAAATGAGCAGTTTTCAATTAATGAACATGAAAATAAGTCCTTCAATATCAGTAGTAACAAATGTTACACCAAATCATCTAGATTATCATACTGATTTAGAGGAATATACCGAAGCTAAAAAGGAAATCTTTAGACATCAAGATGAAAAAGGAATTTTAGTTTTAAATTATGATAATTTAGTTACTAGAGAATTTGCTAAAGAAGCAAATGGAGAAGTTATTTTCTTTAGTGATCAAGAAAGACTAGATAATGGTTATATAGTTGATGAGGGAACTATTAAATTTTGCGAAAATAATTTAAGAAAACATATATTAAATGTAAAGGATGTAGCTTTAATTGGAAAGCATAATTATCAAAATATATGTGCAGCTTTAGCGGCTACAAGAACTTTAGTTGATGAAATGACAGCTAAAAAAGTTGTTTCAGAGTTTGTAGGAGTTCACCATAGATTAGAGTTAGTTAAGAATAGTAATAAAAATGTGAAATGGTATAATGACTCAGCAAGTTCTAGCCCTACTAGAACGATATCAGGAATAAAAGCTTTTGATAAGAAAGTTGTTTTAATTGCTGGGGGATACGATAAAAATTTAGATTATACACCAATTGGTGAGCCGATTGTTGATGGAGTTAAAACTTTAATACTAATGGGATCAACAAAATTGAAAATATATAAAGCTGTAACAGATGAACTAGAAAAACAAAATAAGAAAATGGATATATATGAAGCATTTTCTTTAGAAGAAGCAATTGAGATAGCTGATGATGTGACTAAATCAGGAGATATAGTTTTATTTTCACCTGCAAGTGCAAGTTTTGATATGTTTAAAAATGCATATGATAGAGGGGATAAGTTTAGAGCAGCTGTGCAAAGAAAAATTGATTAATTATAGATAAATAAAGCATCTGATAGATTGTTACAGATGCTTTATTTGTTTACAATTAAATGTATTTGTGTTATAATATAAAAACTCTCATTTAATGAAACACAATCAGGTCAACTGGCCTGTTCATCATAGATAATATACATCAAGGAGGTGTTCCAAATGGAGGAACGGAGAAGCTGGGAGGAGTCTACAAGTAATGTTCTAAAGGTAGTTGTAATAATATTATTTTTTATAGGTGCAGCTATTTTTGGAAAAAAGGTATGGGCCATTGAATTTGAAGATGCCTGGAAATCTTGGCTGGCTATAGTGCTTGGAGAAATTTCTTTCCTGTATTCGTTTGTCTTTGTTGTTGCTGGAATTTGGATAATATGTGCATATTTCAGAAACAGAGAAGATAACGATTGGGGGTTGAAATGTGGTCTTATTTGCTTATGCTTAGCTGCTATATTCCAACTGGTTTTTTGGGGGGTGTTAGTAGCATATAGCAATGCATTTAAGATTGCTGGTGTTCTTGCTGTAGTTACCATTTTCCTGGCCTGTTGGCTGCGAAAAAGCTGTGTGGAATAATGGTGCTTTTCTGTGTAGTAATGGGTCGATTGTCAAATGTGACGGTCGACCTTTTGCTATTGTAAGAAAGTTGTAATATATTATACTAATAATTAAAATGTTATTTTTAGTTTATTAGTATTCTTTAATTTATCTATAATGTATATTTTGGGGAAAAATATTAATACTAGCTTTAGAGGTAGTTTAATGTTTGAGATTATTAAGTATTTATTAAAATATAAAAAATCTTTATATGCAATTATTTTAGTTGCTGTTGTTTTTTTAGTTTTGAAAATGGCTTATTTTTTTATGCCATTTTTTATTGCTTTAATTATTTCGAGCGTCATAGAGCCGTTTGTAAAGTTCATTTGTAAAAAAACAACGTTAGTTAGAAAATATTCAGCTATTATAGCATTAGTTATAGTGTTTTCAATATTAATAGGAACAATAACAGTTTCTGCTATATTGATTACATCAGAAATTACTAATTTATTATCGGATTTTCCCAAATTTGGAAATGATATTTTTAAATCTGTAGAAAATGTTAGCAGATTTTTGAAATTAGAAGATGTTAATGTGTCTGATGATGTAAAACAATTTGTTATAAATACTACAAATGAGGTTTTAGGTAAAGGTTTAGGATATTTAAAAGATTTTTTAATTAATTTTTTAGATTTAATAACTAGAATTCCATCATTTATCGTGTATCTTATTATAACAATTTTGGCTACGTATTTTATTACAACTGATAGAATATTACTTTTGGATGATATAGAACAGAGGGTTCCAAAAAAATGGATTAGAAATGCTAATAACAATTTTCAATCTGTTATTAGTATATTAGGAAAATTTTTAAAAGCTGAATTAACTTTAGTATTTATTTCGTTTATATTAGTTCTTATAGGTTTGTATATTTTTGAGTTTTTAGGAATGAATGTTAGATCTCCATTTTTAATTGCTTTAGGAATTGGCTTTGTAGATTTATTACCAATTTTAGGTTCTGGAACTGTTATGCTTCCATGGGGAATTGCATTAATTATATTAGGTGATGTTACTTTAGGTATAAGTGTTTTAGGATTATTAGTTCTAATTACTGTAGTAAGGCAAGTTCTAGAACCTAAAATAGTTTCAAATAATTTAGGAATACATCCTTTATATACATTAATTGCTATGTATATAGGATTTAAAATGAGTGGAGTATTAGGTTTATTATTTGGACCTATTATTTTAATAATTATAATTAACTGTTTAACAATGTATATGAAATACTTTGTCAATGATGATTAATAGATATTGCTTGTTGGAACATAAGTATCTTCAGGAGGATATACAAACTCGTCATCTGGTTTAGAGGCTTTTTCAATGTGTGTAATTTCTAATACAGGAATTTTACCATTTAAATCACCTTCTTTTATTGTCCCCGTGAGTTTTACCCAAGATAGATTTTCAAAGTTTGAAATTTCATTATATTCACAAAGAAATCCAACAACTACAGTTTGCGAAGCTTCATTGATAATCATATTTCTAGCAATAACGAATTGATTTTTTTGTAGATAATCAATTTTATAAACATATCCTGTAAAAGTAATTTCTTTTCCAATATAATCATCTAGGTTTTCATGAACTGATTTTAAAACATTAGTATATTGACTTGAAGAAATTTCATTACTATCAGAAGCGAGAACAGTGTCATTTATAGTAAATTCTTCAGTTTTATAATTTTTAACTTTAGTAAATAAATTTGAAAAAGAAAAGATTAGTATAACTAAACAGATTAAAATAAAAACAAATAACAATATTTTTGCTAATTTTGTTTTGTTAACTTTAAAATTATATATACGCATAATAAATCCCGCCTTTTTATAGATATATTTAATAGTATGAAAGATTTTCGTTATTATTCTTGCAATATAAGTAAAATAATGATATATTAATCGATAGTTAATAATTAGGAGGCAAAATAGATGGGATTATTTAAGTCTTATAGTGAAAAAGAAGTAAAAAGAGTTCAACCTATCGTAAATAAAATCAATAGTTTAGAACCAGTAATGGAAAAATTGACAGATGCAGAATTAAGAGCTAAAACTGATTATTTTAAAGATCAATTAGCTAATGGAAAAACATTAGATGATATTTTACCAGAAGCTTTTGCAGTAGTAAGAGAGGCATCAAAAAGAGTTCTAGAAATGAGACACTTTGATGTGCAATTAATTGGTGGTATTATACTTCATCAAGGTAGAATTGCAGAAATGAAAACTGGTGAAGGTAAAACTTTAGTTGCTACATTACCAGTATACTTAAATGCTCTTACAGGTAAAGGTGTTCATGTTATTACAGTTAATGATTACCTAGCAAAAAGAGATAGTGAATGGATGGGAAAATTATATAAATTCTTAGGTTTATCTGTTGGATTAAATATTTCAAGAATGAATCAACAAGATAAACAAAGAGCATATGCTTGTGATATTACTTATGGAACTAATAATGAATATGGATTTGACTATTTAAGAGATAATATGGTTATTCATAAAGAAGATATGGTTCAAAGAGGTTTATCATATGCGATTGTCGATGAAATTGATAGTATTTTAGTTGATGAAGCTAGAACACCACTTATTATTTCAGGTAGAGGTAATAAATCATCTGATTTATATAAAAGAGCTAATGATTTTGTTAAAAGATTACAAGCTAAAGTTATTGTTGAAGAAGATGTTAAAGACGAAGCTCAACAAGAAGATAATGAAAAATATGATTATATAGTTGATTTAAAAGCTAAAACAGCTACATTAACACAAAAAGGTATTAAGAAAGCTGAAGATTACTTTGCTGTTGAAAACTTTAATGACTTAGATAACACAGATATAGTTCATAATGTAAATCAAGCTTTAAAAGCTCATGGTGTTATGAAGAAAGATACTGATTACATTGTTAAAGATGGAGAAGTATTAATAGTTGATGAATTTACAGGAAGAATTATGTATGGAAGAAGATATAATGCTGGTTTACATCAAGCAATTGAAGCAAAAGAAGGTGTAAAAATTGCTGACGAGCAAAAAACATTAGCAAATATCACATTCCAAAACTATTTCAGAATGTATGAAAAACTTGCTGGTATGACTGGTACAGCTAAAACAGAGGAAGAAGAATTTAGAGAGATTTATAACTTAGACGTTGTTTGTATTCCTACAAATTTACCAGTTGCTAGAAAAGATGATAACGATATTATATATAAAAATGAGAAAGTTAAATTCGAAGCTGTTGCTGAAGAAATAAGAAAATCACATGAAAAAGGTCAACCAGTTTTAGTTGGTACAGTTTCAATTGAAAAATCTGAGAAATTAAGTAAATTACTTAAAAAGGTTGGTATACCTCATGAAGTATTAAATGCTAAATTCCATGAAAAAGAAGCTGAAATTATTGCTCAAGCTGGTAAATATGGTGCTGTAACTATTGCTACTAACATGGCTGGTCGTGGTACTGATATTATGCTTGGTGGTAATACAGAATATATGGCTAAGCAAGAAATGAAAAGACAAGGTTATACTGATGAACTTATTAATCAAGCTTCAGCTCATAATGAAACTAAAGATGAAAAAGTTATTGAAGCTAGAAAAACATTTAATGAATTAGAATCAGAATACAAAAAAGAAATAAAAGAAGAAAAAGAAAAAGTTATAGCTGCAGGTGGATTAAAAATAATTGGTACTGAAAGACATGAATCAAGAAGAATTGACAACCAGCTTCGTGGACGTAGTGGACGTCAAGGAGATCCTGGAGAATCAATATTCTATATTGGTTTAGATGATGATTTAATGAAAATATTTGGTGGTGACAGAGTTACTGCTGTATATAATGCATTAGGTGCAGATGAAAATATGCCAATTCAATTTAAACCAATATCAAAAGCAGTTGAAACAGCTCAAAAGAAAGTTGAAAGTAGAAACTTCTCAATCAGAAAACACGTATTAAGTTATGATGATGTTATGAATACACAAAGAGAGATTATATATGGACAAAGAAGAGAAGTATTAAATGGAGAAGATGTTACTGATTCAATCAAACATATGATAGAAGAAGCTTGTGAGTTAATAGTTGATACTTATAGAAATGAATTAGAAGAAAGAAAACCAGATACAAGTGCATTATTACTTGAAATCCAAAATGGATTAAATATCAAAGAAGTTGAAGCTTTAAAGAAAGAAAATCCAGATGCTGATGAAGTATTAGCAGAAATAAAAGAAAAAGCATTAGCAACATATGCAGCAAAGCGTGAAGAAATTGGTGAAGAACCATTTAAAGAACTTCAAAGAATCGTTTTATTAAAAGTTGTTGATGAAAAATGGATGGATCATATTGACGAAATGGATGAATTGAAAAATGGTATTGGACTTCGTGCTTATGGACAAAAAGATCCAGTTATTCAATATCAGATTGATGGTTCAGACATGTTCGATGAGATGATTGGAAATATTAAATTAGAAGTTACTAAAATCTTAATGTGTATTAAGAAAAGAGAAGGATATGAAAGAAAGAGCACAGTTAAAGTAACTGGAGAAGGTAGAGAAGATATTGATTCTATGATTAATCCAGAACTTGCTGGAGAAGAAAAGAAACAAGTTAAAGCACCAATAGTAAATGATGCACCAAAAGTTGGAAGAAATGATTTATGTCCTTGTGGAAGTGGAAAGAAGTATAAAAATTGTTGTGGAAAAAACAACTAAATAAAAAAAGTATTGACTTGGAGCTAACTCTAAGTGATATATAATAAATATAAAATACAAGGATGAAAGATATAATAGATTATAAAATGGAGGAAGTAAATTGACCATAGCAGAAGTAAGTAAAAAGTATGACTTAACAGCAGATACCTTAAGATATTATGAAAAAATAGGTTTATTAAATAATGTGCCAAGAACAGAAAGTGGAATCAGAAATTATGATAAAAACTCATGCAGAAGGATTGAATTTATAAAATGCATGAGAGGAGCAGGAGTTGAAATTGAAGTACTAATAGAATATATGTCTTTGTTTGAAAAAGGAAAAAGTACTGTTAAAGCTAGAAAAAAATTACTGGAAGAACAAAGAGAAAAGCTATTAGAAAAGCAAAAAAATATTAATGAAACAGTAGATAGGTTAAACTATAAAATATCATTATATGAAGAAATAGAAGCTGGAAAAAGAAAAGATTTCACAGAAGAATTATAAAATAATTAGTTTATAAATTTTTATTAAAATAAATTTTAGGAGGAATGAATTATGTTAGAAAAAGCAAATACAATGAAAAAACAAAATCGTTTGATAGAGGCATTATCAAACAAGAAAGTAAAGTATGGTATTACTACAGCTTTATTAAGTGGTGTAGGAATTTTATTACCAAGAATATTTCACTTTTTGGCAGGAGCTACAGCTGGAAGTGTATTTTTACCAATGCATTTTGCAGTATTAATTGCAGCACTTACAATGGGAATAATAAGTGGAAGCATAGTAGCTGGAACATCAGTTATATTTAGTTATTTATTAACAGGTATGCCAAGTTTAGTTAGACTACCATATATGTTTATAGAACTTGTTATTTATGCTGTTTTATTAGGTGTATTTAATAAGAAATTTAATTCATATGCATCTTTAGCTTTGACAATCGTTTTAGGAAGGATTATATATGCAGGAGTATTGTTTGCAGTAATTAATGTAATAGGATTACCTACTTATGGAATTTCAGTTATTGCAAGTATTAAAACAGGTCTTCCAGGAATTGCTATTCAATTAATAACTGTACCAGTAATTAGTATTATATTAAATAAAGGATTGAAATTTAAAAATGACTAATTTAGAAATTGTAAAACAAAAATTATATGAAAAAAATGCTAGTTTAGTAGTTTTGTACGCCAATGGTGAGTACAAAGAATATTATCAAAACAGAATTAATGATATAAAAGATATTTTAAGAGAAAACGAATTAGCCTTAAAAGGTGCTGTTATAGCAGATAAAGTAATAGGAAAAGTGGCAGGCTCAATACTAACAGTTGCAGGAGTTAAAGAAATATATGCAGATGTTATGAGTAAGTATGCTATTCCAGTTTTAGAAAAAAGTAATATAAAATATGAATATAAAACTTTAACAGAATATGTTATAAATAATGAAAAAACAGGTATGTGCCCAATGGAAAATAAATATAAAGATGAACAAGATATTACTAAAATTTACAGTGAAATGGTATACTAAAGTTATTAAAATCTGATAAAGAAAGGTGGATGAAAATGGAAAAAGCAAAAGTTTATTTTACTAAGGAAATTACTCCAGAATCAGTAGTTAAAATGTATGAAATACTAGGAGTGAATTTACCAGGAAAGGTAGCTGTAAAATTACATTCAGGAGAAAAAGGAAATCAAAATTACATAAAACCTGAATTTGTAAAGGCTATTGTTAATAAAGTTAATGGAACAGTTGTAGAATGTAATACTGCTTATGATGGAGCCAGAAATACAACTGAAAGACATGTTAAATTAATGAAAGAACATGGTTGGAGCGAGTATTTTGATGTAGATATTATGGATGGTGAAGGTCCAGATAAAGTATTAGAAATTCCAAATGGAAAAGTAATAAAAAGAGACTATGTAGGAAAAAATATAGATAATTATGATTCAATGTTAGTGCTATCACATTTTAAAGGACATCCAATGGGTGGATATGGCGGAGCTTTAAAACAATTATCAATAGGTGTAGCATCAGGACATGGAAAAAGCTTTATACATTGTATTGGAAATGAAAATGGAACATTTGAAGAAATGTTTCAGGTAAACCAAGATAAATTTTTAGAGGCTATGGCAGATGCTGCATCAGCTGTTGCTAAACATTTTGAAAATAAAATTGTTTATATTAATGTAATGTGTAATTTATCAGTGGACTGCGATTGTTGTGCTGTCGCAGAAGATCCTTGTATGAAAGATATTGGAGTTTTAGCTTCTTTAGATCCTATTGCAATAGATCAAGCATGTATAGATTTGATTAAAAAATCTGATGACTCTGGAAAAGAACATTTTTTAGAAAGAGTAGAGTCAAAACATGGAACACATACAATAGATGCAGCTACTGAATTAGGCTTTGGAACAAAAGAATATGAATTAATTAATATTGATTAATTATAGGAGGTCTTATGAGAAAAGATTTAGGAAATAAAGTTAATTTTTTACCACTTCCGGTTTTAATGATTGGAACATATGACGAAAATGGAAAAGCAAATGTTATGAATGCAGCATGGGGCGGAATGTATGATTATGGAAAAATATTTATATCATTATCACCACATAAAACGACGGATAATTTAAAAATTAAAAAAGCTTTTACAGTTAGTTTTGCAACTAAGGCAACTGAAAAGATTTCTGACTATTTTGGAGTTGTTTCAGGAAATGAAGAAGATAAAATAGCTAAAGCTGGTGTTCATGTAACAAAATCTAATTTTGTAGATGCTCCAATTATTGAAGAATATCCATTAACATTAGAATGTACAGTTGAGTCATTAGATGATGGAGATTTAATTGGAAAAGTTGTAAATTGTTCAGTTGATGAAAATTATTTAGATGCAAATGGAAATATTGATGTTGATAAAATGGAAATAATAGCGTTTGATATGACAAGTAATACTTATAGAGTATTAGGAGAAGTAGTTGGAAATGCATTTAAAGATGGTTTAACACTTAAATAAAACTAATAAAGGAGCAATAAGATGAATAAAAAAATTTTAATAGGATTATTAGTATTAGTTTTAATAGTAGTTGTTGCTATAGTAAGTGTAAAAGTATTAAATGGTGAAGATAAAAAAGAAGAGAATAATGCTTCTATTAATGAAATTAATACAGTAAAAAATGAGAGATCAAAAGATAATGAAGTAGAAAATGAAACTGATGAGGATGAAGAAACATCAGATAATAAAAATGTTTTAGTAGTATATTTTTCTGCACAAAGTCATACAAAAGCAGTAGCAGAAAAAATTGCTGATAATTTAGATGCAGATATATTTGAGTTAGTTCCAGAAGATGAATATACAGAAGAAGATTTAGATTATAATGCTGATAATGCAAGAGTATCAAGAGAACACGATGATGAATCTTTAAGAGATATTAAATTACGCAAAACAAAAGTGGATAATTGGGATGATTATGATACTGTATTAATTGGATACCCTATATGGTGGGGAGAAGCTTCATGGGTAGTAAATAATTTTATAAAAGAAAATGATTTTACAGGAAAAACAGTCATTCCTTTTTGTACATCAGCATCATCTAGTTTAGGTGAAAGTGGTGAATTACTTGAAGAAATGGCAGATTCAGGAGATTGGAAAGAAGGACACCGTTTTAGTTCTAGTGCATCAGATTCTGATATTAAATCTTGGACTGATACTTTAAAATAAATTTTCAAAATAGTAAAGAGCTATGGCAACACATAGCTCTTTTTGTATGTTAAAATAAATTTAAAAAGATATTGACAAAGGAAAAGTAAAATAGTATCATTGTATTATGCAAGTAATACAATGATAGAAAGGATGAAATTGTGGATTATATTTTTGATAATGAAAGACCAATTTATATTCAATTAGTTGAAAAACTTAGACTAGAGATAGTTTCTGGAAAACTAAAACAAGGAGAAAGATTACCTTCAGTAAGAGAGCTAGCACTTATTGTAAGAGTTAATCCTAATACTATGCAAAAGGCATTAGTAGAACTTGAAAATGAAGGATTAGTTTATACAGAAAGAACAAACGGAAAATTTGTTACAACAGATATTAAATTAATTGAAAAAGTAAAAAAAGAATTGGCAAAAGAAAAGATAACTAAATATTTGAATGATATGAAAAACATAGGTATAAGCTACGATGATGCTGTTACATACTTGCAAGAATTAGGAGGAGATGAGTAATGGAATTATTAGAATGTAAACATCTATGTAAAAAATTTGAGGATAAACAAATTTTAAATGATATCAACATTACTATTCCACGAGGAAAAATAATAGGTTTATTAGGAAAAAATGGAACAGGAAAAACTACTTTAATAAAACTTATAAATGATTTATTAACACCTACTAGTGGAGAAGTATTAATTAATGGAGGAAAGCCAGGTATAGCTTCTAAGAAGATTATTTCATATTTACCAGAAAGAACATATCTAGATAAAGAAATGACTATAGCTGAAGTGTTTAAGTATTTTGAAGAATTTTATGATAACTTTGATATACAAAGAGCGGAGAAATTATTAAAGGATTTAAATTTAAATATAGATACTCATATATCTAAAATGTCAAAAGGAATGCAAGAAAAATTACAATTAATTCTTGTAATGAGTAGAGATGCGGAATTATATATTTTAGATGAACCTTTAGGAGGAGTTGATCCTGCAACAAGGGACTATATATTAGATACTATACTTTCTAATTTTAATGAAGGTGCTAGTGTACTTATTTCTACACATTTAATATCAGATATTGAAAGAATTTTAGATGAAGTTATTTTTATAAATGAAGGAAAAATAGTGATTAATTCTTCTGCTGATGAATTAAGAAATAAAGAAAATGCATCAATAGATGAAATTTTTAGGAGGTATTTTAAATGTTAGGAAAATTATTAAAATATGATTTAAAATGGGTATATAAAAATGTTGTAGTATTATATATTTTAGCTATTGTTTTTTCTTTATTATCCAGAATTACAAAAAATGTTGAAAGTTCAGTGTTGTTTTCAGTAATTACAATAGTTCTAGTTATATCAGCAATTTTTATGGCAGTGGCAAGTTTAGTATTTTGTTTAAGAAATTTATGGTTTAGATTTTTAAAAAACTGTTATCAAGATGAGTCATACCTTACACATACATTACCAGTAAAAAAGAAAAAAATATATGATGCTAAGGCAATTACTGCAATTGTAGCTATGTTTACAACTATTGTAGTTATTTTAATATCTTTATTTATATGTTTTTATTCTAAGGCAAATTTAGAAAATGTCAAAGAGGCTTTAGAAATTGTAGCAACGGTGTCAGATACTACTGTAGTAAGTATTTTATGTTTAATGTTTTTTGTATTTGTAACAGAAATGATTTTTATAGTATTTATAGGGTATTCAGCAATGATTTTAGGACATAGATTTAATCAAAATAAGATAGTTAAATCGATAGAAATAGGAGTGGGATTATATTTTATAACACAAATTATTACAGTAATATTAGTTTTGATTATGGGAGCTTTTAACCCAGATATTATGAATTTAATAAATACTGAAGAAATAGTTCCAACAAGTATTATTAAAAAGATTATGTATGCAGGAACAGGTATATATGTAGTTTATACATTATTATACTATTTTTTAGGTAAGAAAACTTTTGAAAAAGGAGTTAATGTAGACTAAAAGAAATTTGACAAAAAGAGAAAAATTTTTATATAATCGAATAGGCAAAGAAAATTAAAGCTCGTGTTTACGAGCTTTTTTTATAAAATATGGATAGAGGTAAAAAGATATGGAAAAAGTAAAAGTTATATTAGCATCAGGATCAAAACAAAGAAAAGACATATTTGAAATGATTGGATTAAAATATGAAGTCATTACAAGTTTAGTAGATGAAAATAGTACTAAAGAAGATCCATATGAGTATGTAGAAGAACTGTCGAAAGGAAAAGCTGAATCAGTTACTGAACAAATTAATGAAAAGGCTATAATAATATCTGCTGATACAATCGTATATTTTAATGGAAAGAAATATGAAAAACCTAAAACAAAAGAAGAAGTATTTAAAAATATGAAAGACATGTCTAATAAAGTAAATAAAATTATTACAGGAATTACAATTAAAGATTTATATAAAGATAAAACTATTACTTTTTCTAGTTCAACAGATGTTAAATTTAGAGAATTAACAGATGAAGAAATTAATTGGTATATTGAAGGAGAAAAAAGAATTTTTAAATGTTGTGGTTATGTACCATTAGGAAAAGCGGCAATCTTTTTAGATAGTGTAAATGGAGACTATAATACAATGTTTGGAATTTCTCCAAGTCTAGTATTTTCTAAACTAAAAGAATTAGGATATTCTATATCAAATTTTGAATTTGTAGAATAGGAGAAATAAATGGAAATTACAGTTATATATATTATTTCACAAATAATTACAGTAGCATATTTTGGAGTATTAACACTTAGTTATTTACTACAAAATAGATTAAAAATACTTGTTACAAACTTTATAGCTCATGTAGGGCAAACTATTTCTATGGCAATGCTTAATGGTTATACTGGTGCGGCTATGTCACTTATTATGACTATAAGGGATTTAGTACTTTTAGTGCAAGAGAATAGAAAAATTAAAGGCAGAAAAGTAAGTGAAAAATTTGATTTAATAGTTCTTGTTGTAACAGTTATAGTTGTTATATTTTTAACTGTATTTACATACAATGGATTTTTAAGTTTAATGTCTGTTATTGCAACTTTAATTACTACAGTTTCTTTATGGCAGAAAAATGTTAAAACGTATAAAATATTAGGTATTATAGCGAATATACTATGGTTAATTTATAACACCTTTATAATGTCAATTATGGGGGTTGTATTAGAATCAATATTGTTAATAGCTTCAATAATAGGTTATATAAAGGATTCTAAGAATGAAAAGAATATAAGTGAGGTAGAATAAATGCAATCAAGAAGTAATGATGGACCTATAAAATACGAAGATAGAATAAGAACAATATCACATAGGAAATTTAAAAAGTATGTTTTAAAATTATCAAAAGAGATAAAGAAATACACAGACGAAAATAATATAAGAATAGATTATGTGGTTCCAATCTTGAGAAGTGGTGCTGTTCCAGCTGTGTATATTGCAAATGAATTGAATTTAATTAAATTTGCACCTATACAAGTAAAGAAAATTAAGACTGATGGAGTATATGACCATATTATATTATTGAATTCATTAAAGGATTTGGATAAAGAAAGAGAATTAAATTTATTAGTAGTTGAAGGAACTTATAGTTCTGGAGAAACTATGAATAAAGCCTTATACGAGATAAAGCAAACATTGCCTAAAGCTAATATTTTATTGGCTTGTGTTTGTGTAAGAGGTGAAGAAAATTTGCCTAAAGATGTTAAAAAGAGTTTTTATGGTTTTGATTTACCAAGAGAAAAATTATTTGTTTATCCTTGGGAATTAAAAGAACAAAAAGAAACACATCCAGATCAGAAAATGGAGAATATATTTTATTAAAAGCAAATATAGAATATTTGCTTTTTTTATTGTATAATATATAAAAAATATAGGAGAAATGTTAATTTGAACAATAAAGAATTATTACAATATATTACTAAAGAAATAGATAGAAATCATGATGTAGATGTAAACTATACTTTAAAAGGAAAATCTTATTTAGTAAAATTTATGTCAGCTAATATATTTAGAAAAATTAATATGCCTTGTGTAATGGTAATTCCTTATGAAAATTGTTCAGACATGTTGGTTCTAGAATCAAATAATTTAGAAAGTAATGATTTAGAAAAATCTTTAGGACAAGCTAATGAAACAGCTTTTGAGCTTATAAAATTAACAGACTATAAACCAGCACCAATATTAGTTCCCATAATACCTTCTGAAATGGATTTACCATATTTTCAACAATTATCTAAAGAGTCTTTTGCATTATCGAAAGATGATAAAAATTATAGAATAGATGAACAAATAGTGGCAATGATAGAACAAGCGAAAAAGTTTGTTAAAATGGAGAATGGAACAAAATTACAAAATAAAATATTTTTAAATGGATATTCATCTTCAGGAGTATTTGCTCAAAGATTTGCATTATTACATCCAGAATTAATAGATACAGCTTGTATAGGAGGTGCTAGTGGTAGTATACCATTACCTTCAAAAAATATAGGCTATCCAATAGGAATACAAGATTATGAAGAATTGTTTGATAAATCATTTGATATGGAAGAGTATTCAAAAATAAAATTTAGATATTATGTTGCAGGACTAGAAACATCAGATAAAGCAAAAGATAGATTTGACGAAAATGGAATTCCTGTATCAGAACATGATATGAGCTATTTTGAAAGAAGCGTTCCGCTAGATGTTGGTATTAAGCAAAGAAGCGTTTTAGGAATGGAACTATTTGAAAGAGCGGAAAAAACGGTAAAGCTTTTAAAGAATAGTGGATTAAATATAGAACATACTATTATTCCAGGTAGAGAACATAGTAATAAAAATGGTTTAGGTTTAACAAGTTTGGGAGATGCATTTGTTGATACTACATATAAAAATTCAATAAATACTAAGGAAAAGGAAGTACCTGATGCTAGATAATTATATAAAGGAGAAAGAAGATGGAATTTGTTTTTGAAAGAAAAATTAATTATTATGAAACTGATAGAATGGGAATTGTGCACCATTCTAATTATATAAGATTTTTAGAAGAGACTAGATGTGAATGGATGAGAGTATTAGGAATGCCATTTGAAGTATTAGAAGAAAATGGTTTGACTATCCCAGTTTTAGGTGTTAATTGCGAATACAAGCACCATGTAACATTTGGTGATACAATATGCATAAAACCATATATAAAAGAGTATTCTGGTGTTAGAATGACAGTTGGTTATGAAGTAACTCAAAAAAGCACTGGAGAGATAGTTTTAATTGGAGAAACAAAACATTGTTTTACTGATAAAAATTTGAAACCAGTTAGTTTGAAAAAGTATAAAAAAGATTTTCATGATAAATTTGAAAAACTATTAGAAGACAGATAGAAATATTTGTCTTTTTTTATATATTTTTAACATAAATAATGTAAAAAATCAGAGGTAATCTAGTTATATATACTAGATTATCTTATTTATTGAACTGACTAATCAGTTCAACCGTATTAGCAGTGTTTTGTGATATAAATAGTAAAAATTGGAAAGGAGTAAATAGATTATGAAAGGAATAAAATTAGGAGATAAAGAATCCAAATATCCTATAATTCAAGGAGGAATGGGAGTTGGAGTGTCATTGCATAAATTGGCAGGAAATGTAAGTAAAGAAGGTGGTATTGGAGTTATATCTACAGCTGATATAGGATACCAAGAGGAAGATTTTAATACTAATCCATTAAAGGCAAATTTAAGAGCAATAGGAACCGAAATAAAAAAGGCAAGAGAAATAGCAGGGGAAGATAAAATTTTAGCTGTTAATGTAATGGTTGCTCTAAAAAATTATGCTGATATAGTAAAAGAATGTGTAAAACAAAAAATAGATTTAATTATTTCAGGTGCTGGTATTCCAAAAGATTTGCCAGAATATATAAAAGGTTCTAAAACAAAAATTGCACCAATAGTTTCATCTTTAAGATGTTGCAAATTAATAGTAAAACATTGGATTACAAAATATAACTATGCACCAGATATGATTGTAATTGAAGGAACTGAAGCTGGTGGACATTTAGGATTTAAACCAGAAGAATTAGAAGAAGGAAATAAATCCAAATTAGAAGATATAACAAAAGATGTAGTTAACTATATAAAAGAAGTTGAAAAAGATACAGGAAAAGAGATACCAGTTATTTCTGCTGGAGGTATCTGGGACAAAAATGATATAGAGAAGTTTTTAAGTTTAGGAGCATCAGGTGTTCAAATGGCAACTAGATTTGTTGCAACTGATGAATGTGACGCTTCAGAAGAATTTAAAAAAGCTTATGTAGAAGCTAGCAAAGAAAATATAAAAATAATTAAAAGCCCAGTTGGTATGCCAGGAAGGGCTTTATACAATAAATTTATAAAGAAAGTAGAAAATGAAAAAAGTAAGGTTACAAAATGTTATGGATGTATAAAAACATGTGATGTTGCAACTACACCATATTGTATAACAAAAGCATTAATTAATGCAGTCAAAGGAAATTTAGATGAAGGATTAATTTTTGTTGGTAGCAATGTTCATAAAATAGAAAAAATTGTTCCAGTGCATGATTTAATGCAAGAGCTAGTAGGAGTTTAAGAGATATATGATTTTTTGTACTGACCTTTCAGTCTAAAGACTTGAGAATAAAAATATGGTATAAAATTAAGAGCAAAAGTTAGTATTTTATTGCTTAATATTATTATGTATATACAATAGAGAAAGTGAGATTAAATATGAGCGAAAGATTATATGAAACAATAGAAATAGACAATATAAAAGATATGCTTAATAAAACTAACAATTTATATTGTAATAAACCAGCTTATAAAATAAAAGATTCAAATGGAAATTATACAATTTTTTCTCATAAAGAAGTGAGAGAAATGGTAGATGCACTAGGAACAGCTTTAATTGATATGGGACTTAAAGATAAAAGAATAGCTGTTATAGGAGAAAATAGATATGAATGGGAAATAGCTTATTTATCAATTGTATGTGGTACAGGAATTGTAGTTCCACTTGATAAATCTTTACCAGAAAATGAGTTAGAGTCTTTAATTGAGAGATCAGAAGTTGAAGCTATATTTTATTCAAAAAAATATGAAGAAGTGTTAACTAAAATAAAGTATAGTGAAAACAATAAATTGAAGCATTTAATTACAATGGATAGCAAACAACATTCAGAAGGTATATATTCTCAAAGTGAATTAATTTCTAAAGGGAAAAATTTAATAGCCCAAGGAAATAAAGAATTTTTAAATGCAAAAATAGATAGTGAGAAAATGAGTATTATGCTTTTTACATCTGGAACAACTTCAAGTTCAAAAGTAGTAGCACTTTCGCATAAAAATATATGTTCAAATTTAATGGATATAGGAAGTATATTAGATGTTAGTTCAGACGATATTTTCCTTTCTATATTACCAATACATCATGTTTTCGAATGTACTGTTGGTTTTTTATTTTCTTTGTATAAAGGAGCTCAAACTGTATTCTGTGATGGATTAAGACATGTTGTAGATAATTTAAAAGAATATAATGTTTCAATAATGGCTTGTGTTCCTGGTATTTATGAACGAATATTTGGAATGATTAGAAAACAAGTAGAAAAACAAGGAAAACTAGAATATGTTTTACAAAAAGAAGAAGAATTAAGAAATTCTACAATGGAAGAAAGAAAAAAAGCTTTCAAAGAAATACATGATTTAATTGGTGGAAATGTAAAATTATTTATTAGTGGAGCAGCAGCATTAGATCCAGTAATCGAAGAAAAATACAGATTATTAGGAATAAATTTAGTTCAAGGTTATGGTTTAACGGAAACATCTCCAGTTGTTGCAGTAGGAACAAAAAAATATCATAAGATTGGTTCTATTGGAAAGGCTGTTCCTAGTGATGAAGTAAAAATTGTTGATGTAAACAAAGAGGGAATTGGAGAATTAGTAGTTAAAGGACCTAATGTGGCTTTAGGTTATTATGAAGATGAAAATGCTACTAAAGAAGCTTTTGATGGCGAATGGTTCTATACAGGAGATTTAGCTAAGATAGATGATGAAGGATATATATTTATTTGTGGACGTAAGAAAAGTGTTATAGTTCTTAAAAATGGAAAAAATATTTTTCCAGAAGAAATGGAGAATTTAGTAAACAAAATTGAAGGAGTAAAAGAATCATTTATTTTTGGAAAACAATTATCAGATGATAAAGAAAATATAAAAATAAATGTAGAAGTTGTTTTTGATAGAGAAATTGTGAAAGATGTGTATAAAGTAGAAACAGAAGAGGAAATCTATAAAGCACTTTTAGAAAAAATTAAAGAAGTAAATGCGCAAATGCCAAAGTATAAAGCAATTAGAGGAATGATTATAACAGAAGAACCTTTAATAAAAACAACAACAAATAAAATAAAAAGGCAGGCCAATTTAGATGCAATTAACAAACTTGAAAACTAATTTTTTAGGAAGAAATTTTATTTATTATAGTGAAATTGATTCAACACAAGATGAACTTTGGAGAAGAATAGAAGAGCAGAATATTGAAAATGGAACCTTAGTTATGGCAGATCTTCAAACAAAAGGAAAAGGAACACATGGACGAATATGGCATACTGATGAATCAAAAAATATTGCATTTTCTTTTTATATAGAAACTAATTGTAAACAAGAAAAACTTGAAGGAATAACCGTAGAAATAGCACAAATATTAATAGAGGTTTTAAAAGAGAAATATAATATTAGTCTTAGTATAAAAGCTCCAAATGACATTGTATATAATGGAAAAAAGCTAGGTGGAATATTAACAGAAAGCAAAATGATATCAGAAGAGGTTAGATTTTTAGTTATAGGAATTGGTTTAAATACAGAAAAAACAACATTTACTGATGATATAAAAAATATAGCAACATCAATAAAAAAAGAGTTTAGAATTAGTATAGATAGAACAGAAATTATAGCAAGTTTTTGTAATAAATTCGAAGAATCAATAAAAAGGAGAATTGAAATATGAAAATAGGTTTTTTATTTCCAGGTCAAGGCTCACAGACATTAGGCATGGGAAAAGATTTATATGATCAATATGAAGAAGCCAAAAAAGTATATGATAGAGTTTCTGAAATTACAGGTGTAGATATTAAAAAAATATCTTTTGAAGGACCAGAAGAAGTTTTAAATGAAACTAAAAATACTCAACTTGCAATACTTACTGAAAGTTTAGCTATATTAGAAGTTCTTAAGAAAGATAATATAGTTTCAGGGATGTCAGCAGGTTTGAGTTTAGGCGAATATACAGCTTTAATAGAAGATAATATATTTGATTTTGAAGATGGAATTAAGCTGGTTCAAAAAAGGGGAGAAATAATGCAAAATTATATTCCTCAAGGAAATTGGAAAATGGCTGCTATATTAGGATTAGATGAAAATAGTGTTATAGAGGCTTGCAAAGAAGTAAAAGAAGGATTTGTTGTTCCAGCAAATTTTAATACTATAGGTCAAATAGTAATTTCAGGAGATGAAAAAGCTGTAATAAAAGCTGGAGAAATTGCAAAAGAAAAAGGTGCAAAAAAGGTTAGTGTATTAAATACAGCAGGACCTTTTCATACAGCTAAATTAGATAAATGTTCTGAAAAACTAAAAGAAGAATTACAAAAAACTAATATAAATAAAAAAGATTCAAAAGTTGTAAAAAATATTGATGGAAAACAATATACAGCTAGTGATGATGTAGTAGAAGTTTTATCAAGACATATTATGAATCCTGTTAAATTTACTGAAGATTTAAAAGCTATGTATGAAGGAGGAATTAGAACTTTTATAGAAATTGGACCAGGAAAGACATTAAGCGGATTTGTTAAAAGAATGAAATTTGAAGAAGAAATACAAATATTAAATATTTCTAATTGTGAAACTTTAGAAGAAGTTATTAAGGAGGTTAAATAATGAGTAAAGTAGCTTTTATAACTGGAGGTACAAGAGGAATAGGAAAGCAAATAGCAATAACACTTGCAAAAGAAGGATATGATATTGCAGTAAATTATAGAACTGAAAATGATGATTTAGTAAATACTAAAGCTGAAATTGAAAAATTAAATGTTCAATGTTTCGCAGTTCAAGGTGATGTATCAGATTTTGATTCTACTGAAAAAATGGTTAAAGATATAATAGAAAAATTTGGACAAATTGATGTATTAGTAAATAATGCAGGTATAACTAAAGATATGTTACTTATGAGAATGAAGAAAGAAGATTTTGAGTCTGTAATTGATGTTAATTTAGTTGGCACATTTAATGTTACTAAAAATACAATTCCATATATGATGAAACAAAAAAGTGGAAGAATTATAAATTTATCTTCTGTTGTTGGAATAAGTGGAAATGCTGGTCAAACAAATTATTCTGCATCTAAAGCAGGAATAATTGGATTTACTAAGAGTTTAGCTAAGGAAGTTGGAAGTAGAAATATTTTAGTAAATGCTGTAGCTCCTGGTTTTATTCAAACTCAAATGACTGATGTTTTAAAAGATGAAATTAAAGAAGAGATTAGTAAAAATATTCCACTTAAGAGAATGGGAAATACTAGTGATGTTGCTAATGTTGTTAAGTTTTTAGCTTCTGAGGATAGTAGTTATATTACTGGTCAGGTAATAAACGTTGATGGCGGTATGTTGATGTGATTGAAATGAAAATCAGTATCTTACGTTGTTAGAAGCAAAGTTTATAATCCTCATGTACTTATGTACATTCCGGTGTATAAACTTTACTTCTGCCTAGTAATATACTAATTTTGATTTTAATGACTAGGTTAGAAAATAGAAGGAGAGAGAAAATGGAAAAGAGAGTAGTTGTAACGGGATTGGGAGCGATAACTCCTATTGGAAAAAATGTTGAAGAGACTTGGGATGGAATAAAAAATTCAAAATGTGGAATTGATGAAATTAGTGTTTTTGATACTACTAATTTTAAAACAAAATTAGATGCAGAAGTTAAAGATTATGATGCATCAGAATATTTTGATCCAAAGCAAGCTAAAAGATTTGATAGATCATCTCAGTTTGCAATAATAGCAGCAAGAGAAGCTGTTGAAGATTCTGGAATTACAAAAGAAAATACTGATTTTGATAGAGTTGGAATTTTTGTAAGTTCTGGTATAGCAGGATTAATAACAATTCAAGATCAAGCAAGTACATTAGTTAATAAAGGAAATAAAAGAGTATCACCAATGTTTATTCCAATGGCAATAGCAAATATGCCAGCTGGTAATATTTCAATAGAGTTCGGTTTTAAAGGCGAATCAATGAGTATAGTAACTGCTTGTGCATCAGCAACGCATGCTGTTGGAGAAGCTTATAAAACTATAAAAATGGGTGATGAAGATGTAGTTATAGCTGGTGGAACAGAAGCTTCTATATGTGAACTTGGTATAGCTGGTTTCGAAAATATGAAAGCATTATCTGGAAGTGAAGATAAAAACAGAGCTAGTATACCATTTGATAAAGAAAGAAGCGGATTTGTAATGGGTGAAGGTGCTGGTATATTAGTTCTTGAAGAATTAGAACATGCTAAAAAAAGAGGCGCTAAAATTTATGGAGAGCTTATAGGCTTTGGTTCTACTACAGATGCATATCATATTACTTCACCATGTCCAGATGGAGAATGTGGAGCAAAGGCAATGATAAGAGCAATGGAAAATGCAAATATTAAACCAAGTGAAGTTGGTTATATAAATGCTCATGGTACTTCCACTCATTTAAATGATTCAACAGAGACTATGGCAATAAAAACAGCTTTTGGAACATCTGCTAAAGATGTAAGAGTAAGTTCTACAAAAGGAAATACAGGACATTTATTAGGTGCTGCTGGTGGAGTCGAAGCTGTAATTTGTATGAAAGCATTGGAAGATCAAATATTACCACCTACAATAAATTATAAAGAAAAAGACGAAGAATGTGATTTAAATTTGGTTGTAAACAATGCAGAAAAAGCAGAGTTTAATATAGCAATGTCTAATTCATTAGGCTTTGGAGGACATAACAGTAGTATTGTTATGAGAAAATGGAATGTGGAGGAATAAAAATGGAATACGATAAAATAAAACAATTAATGGAAGATATGGGAAATTCGAAACTTACATCAATTGATATTGACTTTCCAGATGGAACTAAAATTAGTATGAAAAAAGATTTAGCTTGTGAAACTAAAGTTGTTCAAGTAGAATCTAAAGCTATTGAAGTAAATGATACTAAAGAAAAAGTTGAAGTTAAAGAAGTAAAAGGAAATATTGTCAAATCTCCAATGGTTGGAACATTTTATTTAAAGCCATCACCAACATCAGATCCATATGTTGAAATTGGTAAAAATGTAAAAATGGGTGAAACACTTTGTATAATCGAAGCTATGAAGTTAATGAATGAAATAGAGTCTGAATATGAAGGAAAAGTAGTAGAAATACTCGTAAAAGATGGTGAACCTGTAGAATATGGTACAGAATTATTTGTTATAGAATAGAGAGGTTTTGAGATGTTAAATAAAGAAGAAATTAAGAAAATAATACCACAAAGAGAACCATTTTTAATGATTGATGAAGTTGAAGAATATGTGCCAGGGGAAATGACAACAGCATATAAGTATGTAGATAAAGATGAATGGTATTTTCAAGGTCATTTTCCAGGTAATCCTATAATGCCAGGTGTTTTAATTGCTGAATCATTAGCTCAAGCTGGTGCAATTGCAATACTTTCTATGGAAGAAAACAAAGGAAAAAATGCTTTGTTTGGTGGAATTGATAAAATGAAGTTTAAAAAGATGGTTGTGCCTGGTGATAAATTAAAGTTAGAAGTTAAAATTATTAAGAGAAAAGGACCTATTGGGGTTGGAGAAGGCATTGCTACTGTCGATGGTGTGCTTGCAGCTAAAGGGGAATTTACTTTTGCAGTAGTTGGTTAGAAAGGAATGTGAAAAATGAACAAGATATTAATTGCAAATCGTGGAGAGATTGCAGTTCGTATTATAAGAGCTTGTAAAGAAATGAATATTAAAACTGTTGCTGTATACTCAGAAGCTGATAAAGATGCACTGCATACTAGATTAGCTGATGAAGCAGTATGTATAGGACCAGCAAATTCTAAACAAAGTTATCTAAATATTAGAAGTATTGTAGAAGCTGCTAATATAACTAAAGCAGACAGTATTCATCCTGGTTTTGGCTTTTTATCTGAAAATTCTCAATTTGCAAAAATTTGTGAAGAATCAAATATAAAATTTATTGGACCAAAATCTGAAGTTATAGATTTACTTGGAAATAAGTCTAATAGTAAAGAATTAATGAAAAAAGAAGGAGTACCAGTTATTCCTGGATCAGATGGTAGTATAAAAGATTTAAAACAAGCTGTTAATGTATGTAAAAAGATAGGCTATCCAGTTTTATTAAAAGCTGCCGCTGGTGGTGGAGGAAAAGGTATTAGAATAGTTAATTCTGCTGAAGAACTTGAATCAAATTATAATATAGTAAAACAAGAAGCTAGAAATTCTTTTAATGATGATGAAATATATATTGAAAAATTTATTCAAAATCCACGTCATGTTGAAATACAAATTTTAGCTGACGAACATGGAAATGTAGTTCATTTAGGAGAAAGAGATTGTTCTATTCAAAGAAACCATCAAAAAATGATTGAAGAAACACCTTCTACCATAGTTGATGATAAACTAAGAACTAAAATGGGAAATGCTGCAATAAAAGCAGCAAAAGCAGCAAATTATACAAGTTGCGGAACAATAGAATTTTTAGTTGATAAAGATAAAAATTTTTACTTCATGGAAATGAATACTAGAATTCAGGTAGAACATCCAATAACTGAAATGAGAACTGGAATTGATTTAGTAAAAGAACAAATAAGAATTGCTGCAGGCGAAGAATTAAAATTTAAACAAAAAGAAATTGAGTTTAGAGGTCATTCTATTGAGTGTAGAATAAATGCGGAAAATCCAAGTAAAAACTTTATGCCATCACCTGGAAAAATAAATGAACTTAATTTACCAGGAGGTAATGGTATAAGAGTTGATACTGCTATTTATAGTGGATATACGATTCCTTCTAATTATGATTCTATGATTGCTAAAATTATAACTTATGGTGTTAATAGAAATGAAGCAATTAGTAAAATGAAGAGAGCATTAGAAGAACTTGTTGTTGATGGAATTGATACTAATAGAGATTTTCTTTTTGATATTATTAGAAATCCGAACTTCATAAGAGGAAATTTTGACACGTCGTTTATAGAAAAAGAAATGTTAAAAGGAGCTAAATAGATGATTGTCGATAAAATAAAAAAGAGAGAAAATAAAGCTTTAAATAATAAAAAATCTAACATAGATATTCCAATAGGAAAATGGGTTAAATGTGACAAATGTAGAGAGATAATATATAAAGAAACTATTAGAAATAATTTTAGTGTTTGTCCTAATTGTGGTCATTACTTTAGAATGCACATAGGAAAAAGATTAGAAACGATAATTGATAAAGATACATATAAAAGATTTGATTTAAATATAGATACTAATAATCCACTTGATTTAGAAGACTATCCTAAAAAACTAAAATCACTAAGAGAAAAGACTGGATTAGAAGAAGCGATAGCTTGCGGAACAGGAAAAATCAATGGTGAAGATGTTGTAATATGTATAATGGATAGTGGTTTTTTAATGGGAAGTATGGGAGCAGTAGTTGGAGAAAAAATTACTTATAGTATAGAAAAGGCAATAGAATTAAAGCTTCCAATAATTATATTTGCGGTTTCGGGTGGAGCTAGAATGCAAGAAGGTATAATATCACTTATGCAAATGGCAAAGACAACAGCAGCTTTAACAAAATTAGATGAAGCAGGGCTTTTATATATATCCGTATTAACAGATCCTACTTATGGTGGTGTAACTGCATCTTTTGCTAGTTTGGGAGATATTATTTTAGCAGAACCAGGTGCAATGATTGGATTTGCAGGACAAAGAGTAATTGAACAAACAATTGGAGAAAAATTACCAGAAGGTTTTCAAACAGCAGAGTTTTTATTAGAGCATGGATTTATTGATAAGATTGTTAAAAGAGAAGAAATGAAAGATACTTTATATAGGTTAATCCAATATCATAAAGGAGGTAATCTAAATGGCTAGTAAACAAAAAATTTCGGCATGGGAAAAAGTTGAAATCGCAAGAAATCCTAAAAGAAAAACAGCTCTTGATTATGTAGAAAATATATTTGATGATTTTATTGAACTTCATGGTGATAGAGCTTTTAAAGATGATAAAGCAATAGTGTGTGGTTTAGGCAAAATTGGTAATCAATCTTTTACGATAATTGCAGAACAAAAAGGGAGAACTACTAAAGAAAATATTGAAAGAAATTTTGGAATGCCTAATCCAGAAAGTTATAGAAAAGCAATCAGATTTATGAAGCAAGCAGAAAAATTTAATAGGCCAGTAATTACTTTTATAGATACAAAAGGAGCATATCCAGGAATTGAAGCAGAAGAAAGAGGGCAAGGCGAAGCAATTGCAAAATCTATGTTTGAAATGGCAAAATTAAAAGTTCCAATAATTGCAATTGTAATTGGAGAAGGATCATCTGGTGGTGCTTTAGCAATAGGTGTAGCAAATAAAGTTTATATGCTAGAAAATGCTATATATTCAATACTATCTCCTGAAGGTTATAGTAGTATATTGTGGAAAGATTCTAGCAGATTTAAAGAAGCAGCAGAGAAAATGAAATTGACAGCAAAAGATTTATATGATTTAAAAGTAATTGATGAAATAATACAAGAACCAATTGAATTGAAAGAAAATGATTTTAAAAAGATAACAGATAACATAAAAAAAGAAATAGAAAAAGAAATTAAAGAAATGTCAGAAATGACTAAAGAAGATATTGTAGAAAATAGATATCAAAAGTTTAGAAATATAAGTAGTTTTAATGTTATTTAAGGAGGATAAAATGTTATTAAAAAACAAAAAAATATTGATAATGGGAATAAGAAATAAGTGGAGTATAGCTTTTGGAATAGCTAAATCAGCTTATGAAAATGGAGCACAATTAATATTTACATACATGGGTGAAGATAATAAAGATAAGATTGAAGAATTAATATCTGAATTTAAAGGTAGTAAAGCTTATGTTTTAAATGGTGCTTCAGAAGATGAATTAGTAAAAGAAACTTTTGAAAAGATTAAATCAGAAAATGGTAAGATTGATGGATTAGTTCATGCAATAGCTCATGCTAATACAGAAGATTTACACAATGATTTTATTTTTACAAGCAAAGAAGGATATTCTCATGCTGTTGATGTTAGCTCATATTCATTTGTATTAGCTGCTAGAATGGCGAAAGAAGTTGATTTATTAAATGAAAATGCTAACTTAATAACTTTAACTTACCATGGTTCTACTAAAGTTTTAGATGGATATAATGTTATGGGAGTTGCAAAAGCAGCTTTAGAGGCAAGTGTAAGATATTTAGCTGAAAACTTAGGTAAAGAAGGTAAAAGAGTTAATGCAATATCTGCTGGACCTATAAAAACATTGTCAGCAAAAGGAATAAAAGATTTTTCAACTATATTAACTGTAGTTGAAGAAAAAGCTCCGCTTCATAGAAATGTAACAACAACTCAAGTTGGAAATGTTGCAACATTTTTATTAAGTGATATGTCAGACGCTATAACTGGTCAAGTTATTTATGCAGATAGTGGTTATAATATTATGGGGGTATAAAAGAAGGGAGAAAATTAATTATGAATGAACAAGAAATTTTTGAAAAGGTAAAAGGAATTGTTGTAGAACAATTAGGAGTTGAAGAAGGAAATGTAACTATGGAGGCAACATTTGTTGATGATTTATCAGCAGATTCTTTAGATATTGTTGAGCTTGTAATGGCTTTAGAGGAAGAATTCGATATGGAAATTCCAGATACTGATGCAGAAAAAATTGTTACAGTTGGTGATGTAGTTAAATATATAGAAGAAAACAAATAAAAATAAGCAGTTTTAATACTGCTTTTTTTGTTATAATAAAAAAAGTTGTAACCTTTTTTATTTTTAAGGGATTATATAAATGAAAGTTCTTTTGATAAGGAGTTTAAACTTAAATTGATTAACAAAACAATAGGCGATTATGAAGAAAACAATAAACTGAATATTGAAGAGATAATAGAGACTTATAATGGTTATATTTATACAATGTTAAAAAATTGTATGAGTAACAAAGAAGATATTGAAGAAGTATTATCAGATGTATTTGTAGTATTATGGAAAAATTATCAGAAGCTAGACAAAACACTAAAGGTAAAACCATATTTGATAGGCATAACTAAAAATCTTATAAAAAAGAAGTATAGAATTATGAATATAAAAACTAATATTGAAAATATAGAAGATTATGAAAATGAGATAAGTAGTTATGTTGATGTTGAAAATTTAGCAGAGCAAAATGAAAAAAGTTTAATAATACAAAATATGATAGATAGTATGAAATCAGAAGAACAAAAAATATTTATAAGTTTTTATTATAAAGGAAAAAAAATCAAGGAAATTTCAAAAGAACTAAATATTTCAGAAATGAAAGTAAAAGTAATATTACATAGGCAAAGAAAGACAATTAAAAAGAAATTAAAAGAAAGAGGGTATGACTATGGGAAATAAGGAATTGAATAATAAAATACTAAAGAATGTGAGAAGCAAAATAGTTGTATCTAGCTTGGAAAGTGAGGAGAGAATGAAAATATCTAAAAGAAACAAAGTTATTTCGATATGTGCTGCAGTAATGATAGTAGTTTCTGGTGGATTATTTACAGTAAATGCTGCAACTGATGGAAAAATAGCAGAAGGAATAAAAGAAGAACTAAAAAAAGTAATTACTATAAATTATGATCAATCTAAATACAAAGTTGTAACTGAAAATCAAGCAGAATATATTGGCGGAGATGAGTTTGTAAAATATGAAATGGAATCACTTGATGGAAAAGAAGAAGTAGTAACATTAATAAATAAATCAGAATTTGATAGACAAAATATTAATGCTGAAATAAATGTTAATGCTGTAACAACAGATGATGAGACTAGTGTTGATTTTGATATAGTAACTTCAGATAGATAATAAAATAAAAATAATATATAGGGCAGAGGAAGTAATTAGTAGATAATTACTTCCTTTTATGTTATTATAATAGAAATTAGACAAATAGTAAGTTGTTGAGGAGATAATTATGAAAGAAATAATAGACTTCATTGCTTTAATAGTTATATATATATTTACATTTTATAAGAAATGGAAATCACAAGGAAAAGATGTATTATTTGTAAACACCATAATGTATATATATTTATCATTTGTATTATATTTTACTTTAATGCCTATAATAACATCTTTACCATTTATATTTAATCACTCATATACTCCAATGAATTTAGTACCCTTTATTGATGTTACTTTTGGCAGAGGAGATTTTGCTAGACAGATAGTATTAAATATTATAATGACAATTCCTTTTGGATTTTTATTACCTTTAATAAAAAAAGAAAATACTAAATTATTAAAAGTTGCTTTCTATACTTTTTTATTGAGTTTAGGCATAGAAATACTACAACCTTTAATAAATGATTGTAGGTCATCAGACATAACTGATTTAATAACTAATGTATTAGGCGGAATTATTGGATATATAATGTATTTAATATTAAATACATTTACAACTAAAATATTAAATTATATAAAAAATAGATAACTAAAAATTACAATTTAGGAGTGAGGTTATTTATGGAATATGATAAATTAGAATTTGAAACAACTTTTAAGAAAGGGGATATGATTCCAGTAGAATATACTAGTTATGGAAAAAATATATCTCCAGAATTTAGAATTAAAAATTTATCAGATAAAGCAAAAAGTTTAGTAATAATTTTAGAAGATTTAAGTCATCCGATAAAGAACTTTACTCATTGGATTGCTTGGAATATAAAGGCAAATTCTGTAATTCCAGAAAATGTTGGAAATATGGATAATGTTATGCAAGGAATTGCTTATGGATTTCATAAATATGCAGGAGCAAAACCACCAAAGTTTCAAAAACACAATTATAAATATACAATATATTCATTAGATAATATTTTGGAATTATCATCTAATATTATGAAAAAGAAACTATTGAAAGCAATGGATGGGCATATTTTACAAAAAGGAACTATTATAGGTTACTTTAAAAGATGAATTACAATCTGAAAGTGAGATGAGAATGTGGGATTTGATTTAGGTCATACAATTAGTTCAGTATCAAAACTTGCTTTACGAACTAAAAGAAGAATTGATAAAAATAACGAGTCAAATATAAAAGTTTATGAATTATGGTTAGATCATACTTATAGAACTTATGAAACTTTAACAAAAGATGGCTACAAAACTTATGAATTTGAAGGTAATAAAGTAGAAAATCGAAAATTTGATTTAATTTGTCCAAGTAAATATAAAGATGAAATAGATAAACCTATTGGAGATGTGTTTAGTATTACTCCTAGTTCATATATTATGAATGAAAAAGCATATAAAATTTTATATCCATATTTAAAAAGCCATTCTCAAATATTTAAAATAAATAATAATGGTACAATATTTTATGTAATAAATGTAACAGATTTAATTGATTGTCTTGATTATGATAATTCAGAAATAAAGCGTTTTCCATCTTCTGGTAGAGTTATGAGAGTAATTAAATATGTTTTTAAAATTGAAAAATTAAAGAATGTAACTATTTTTAAGTTACCGGAATTTCCAAAGGCAATATCTTATGTTACAGAGGGATTTAAAAATGTTGTAGAAGAAAATAATATAAAAGGTTTTAAGTTTAAAGAACTATAATTCAAATTACAATTTTTATAACTCTACTAATCGTTGTTTTCCTCACTCAACGATTAGTATGTTTACTTTTATATATAAAGATTTTACAATAATATTATATCGTGCATTGGGATTGATAATTAGTTTTATAGCTTGTATGTTTTGGTTTGGAGCAAGTGTTTTAAATTTTAAAGATAAAAATGAATAATAAATTACAATTTATATAAATGTTAAAAATATTTGCGTAACTTCCAAAGAAATTTGGTAGACTGAATAACAATTAAAAAGTAAAATGTTTTGTGAAAGGAGTGATTATATGAATATAGGTCAAAATATTATGAATTTAAGAAAAGGTGCAAAACTTTCACAAGAACAACTTGCTGAAAAAATGGGAGTCACTAGACAAACGATAAGTAATTGGGAACTAGATGAATCTAGCCCAGATTTAAAACAAGGCAAAGAATTATCTAAAATATTTAATGTAAGTTTAGATGATTTAACTGGAGATTTAACATTTGAATATTTAGATGATGCAGATAGTGATAGAAAAATTACTATAATATCATCAATAGAAAATGTTATAGTAACTTGCAATAAAATTCAATCATCAAATAAATACAAAGGTGGCAAAGATTCACCACAATATGCTTTATTTGGAATTGATGAAAGTAATGATACTATTTTTGGAGTTAATAATACTTTTTTAGGTTGGTATGAAAATAAAGAGCAAATATCAAAAGAAATTATGGGAATAAAAGAAGCCTTTATGTCAGGAACTTTATCATACGAATTAAAGTATAATGTTGAAGTAGAAAAAAAATTAATGGGAATGAAACTTGTCATTAAAAAATAACAAATTACAATTTAATGAGGAGATATAATAAGTATGAATAAAGAAGTGCTGTTATCAAATATAGACAAAGTTCATACTACTGAAATGGGCATTGATAGAATTAAGAGAAATCTTAAATTAGATGTTAATGATGTAGTTGAATACTGTAAGGCAAAAGTGTTAGATAAAAACTGTAATATCTATAAACAAGGAAAGAATTGGTATTGTGAAATTGATGGTGTAAAGATAACTATTAATTCATATAGTTATACAATTATTACAGCACATAGGTTATAGAAAGATTATTAAAGAGGTGTTATATGATTTATGTAATTAGACACGGGCAAACAGATTGGAATTTAGAAGGAAGAACACAAGGAAGTATTGATACTGAATTAAATGAAACGGGAAGGTGTCAAGCAAACAGTGTGAGAAATGAACTTTTGAATACAAAATTAGATGTAGTTTTATGTAGTCCACGAAATAGATGCAAATCAACAGCTGAAATAATTTGCCAAGATAGAGATATTCCAATAATAGAATTAGAAGATTTACGAGAAAGAGATTTTGGAGAATTTGAAGGTAAGCAGAAAGATGTAGATTATGATTGGGTAGAGTTCTGGGATTGGGAACAAAATAAATGTTACGAAAGAGCTGAGAGTGTTAGAGATTTTTTAGAAAGAATATCTAATATAATAGAAAAAATAAAAAAAGATTATAAAGGAAAAAATGTTTTAATTGTAACACATTCTGGAGTTTGTGCAATGATATATTGTTATTTTAATAATATAAAACCAAATGGAAAATTAAAAATTCCTGGAATAAAAAATTGTGAACTTGTTGAATATAGAAATTAAAATATAGGGGAAATAAAATATGAATTTAAATGGTAAAGTAGCAGTTGTAACTGGCGGTAGTAATGGAATCGGCGAAGCTATTTCAAATAAGTTAAAAGAATTGGGAGCTAAAGTAATTATATTTGATACAAAAGAGCCAAAATCTACATTAGAGTATTATAAAGTAAATATAACTAAAGATAATGAAATAAAGGAAGCCGTTAGTTTAATAGATAAGGTGGATATATTAGTTAATAATGCAGGAATATATTTTGAAAAATATATTGAACAAACTACAGACGAAGATATAGACAATATGGTTGATGTGAATATAAAAGGAACATTTAAGGTTACAAGAAATTTGATAGATAAGTTAAAAGAAAGTAAAGGATGTATTGTTAATATTGCTTCATGTTTAGGATTAGTTCCAGAATTAACATCACCACTATATTGTACAACCAAGGCTGGAATTGTGATGTTTACTAAATGCTTAGCACAAGAATATGCAGATTTGGGGGTTAGAGTAAATTGTGTTTTACCAGGACCAATTTTAACAGAATTATTAGAAAAAAGTTTTAAAAATGAAGAACAAAAGATAAAATGTGCTAATAGAATTCCAATTAAGCGTATTGGAAATCCAAATGAAGTTGCAAATGTAGTTGCTTTTTTAAGTAGTGAGGAAGCTTCATATGTAACAGGAGGAATTTATACAGTAGATGGAGGAGTTTCTACATCAAGTATTTATTCAAAATGATTTTTAAAAAGAAAATTTAATTATTTTTAAGAAAGGAAAGTATTATTTGAATATTTAGTTGTTAGATTATATAAATAATAGTAAAAGTATATGAGGAGGAAAATAAATTATGGGTAGAGTGTTAAAGAATAAAGAATTAGTGAATACGAGATTAGCTACTAATTATGGTGGCTGGATGTATTGTGATGTATGTAATGAAAATATAGGATATTTATGTTATTCAACATATGATAGACTAGAGTTAAAATATAAGTGTAATTGTGGAAGTCAAGGTAGTGCATTATTGAATTTTGAAGATAGTAAAACAGGTAAAGAATGTGAAGATGAATTAATTACTATCAAAAATAGATTATGTTGTCCAAAAGATAATGAACCATTGATTACGATATTAGATAAAAAAGTAGCTAGTTATGAAATGAAAGTTACTTGTAAAGCCTGCGAGAGTATTTATAAAAAAGTAAAATAAATTATAAAGGAGAAAAAATAGAAGAAATAGAAATGTAGAAGAGGTGTGTAAAAATGAAAGTAATAACTGTATGTGGAAGTTATAAGTTTAAAAAAGAAATGGTTGAAATAACAGAAAAAATGACGTTGCAAAGAAACTGTGTATTAATGCCAAATGAACTTACAAGGCATAACAAAGAAGAATATACAGAAGAAGAAGCTAGAATTATTGGAGGAATGCATAAAGAAAAAATTAAATTGTCTGATGCTATTTTAGTTGTAAATGTAAATGATTATATAGGAGAAAGTACAAAGCGTGAAATAGAATATGCTAAATCTTTAAATAAAGAGATTTTATATTATACAGATTTAGTTTAATATTTATGAAAGAGAGAAAAAAAATGGAATTAGTAAAAGTTGGCGAAAAGACGTATTATATAAAAAATCCGACTAATATCGGAGTATATAAGGCTGATGAAAACAATGTATATCTTATTGATACTGGTAATGATAAAGAAGCAGGAAAGAAGATATTGAAAATTATTGATGAGCAAGGTTGGAAAGTTAAAGGAATTATAACAACTCATTCAAATGCAGATCATATTGGTGGAAATAAAATAATTCAGGATAGAACTGGTTGTGAAATATTTGCTCGTAATATAGAGAAAAGTTTTTCAGAGAATCCTATTTTAGAATCTTCTTTTCTTTATGGTGGATATCCTTTTAAAGATATTAGAAATAAATTTTTATTAGCGAAAGAATCAAAGGTAAAGGATATAGAAAATAATTTACCAGAAGGATTAGAATATTTTTCATTAAAAGGACATTTTTTTGATATGATAGGAATTCGTACAAGTGATGATGTTTACTTTTTAGCAGATTCATTATTTAGTGAAGAAACAATTACTAAGTATCATTTATTTTTTATATATGATGTAAGAGAATTTCTTAATACTTTGGATTATTTAGGTAGCATAAAGGGAAATTTTTATATTCCTTCTCATTGTGAAGCTACTCAAGATATTTCAACTTTGATAGACCTAAATCGAAATAAAGTAAATGAGATTATTGATAAAATATACGAAGCTTGTAGTAAAGAGAAAACTTTTGAAGATATTTTAAAATATATTTTTGATGGGTATAATTTAATTATGAACGCAAATCAATATGTGCTTGTTGGAAGTACAATAAGATCTTATTTGTCTTATTTGTGTGATGAAAATAAAATAAGTTATGAATTTAAAGATAATAAGATGCTATGGAAACAAGTTTTATAATTACATAAGAAGAAGGTGTTTAAAATGGAATACAAATATTTATTAGATATTGGTTTAATAATATTGTCGGTAAAAATTTTTACATTGATAACTCAAAAAATTAAGATGCCTAAAGTATTAGGTGGATTAATAGCTGGTATAGTTCTTGGACCAGCAGTTTTAAATGTTGTACAAAATAGTACAATTTTAGAAGCGCTATCTAAAGTTGGAATAATATTGATTATGTTTTTAGCTGGTATGGAAACTAGTATTAAAAAATTCATATCAAATGGTGAAAAATATCTTGTAATAGCTGCTATGGGAGTAGTTGTACCTTTTATAATGGGAGCTCTATTTAGTTTAATATATGTTCAAGATTTTAAAACTAATTTGTTTTTTGGTGCAGTAATTACAGCAACATCAGTTAGTATAACAGTAGAAACTTTAATTGAAATGAAAAAAATTAAATCAAGTGTAGGTTTAGCAATTTTAGGTGCAGGTGTTGTAGATGATGTAATTGGTATATTATTTTTAACAATAATAATAAATAGTGGTAATTTGCATGTAGCAACTTTCCTTTTAATGATACTAAAAGTTCTTTTATTTTTTGGAATAGCGATAATTTCAGGATTATTGTTATTTAAAATTTTTGAAAGAATAGAAGAAAAGGATGTTAAAACTGAGCAGATGCCAACATATTCAATAGCATTTGCGTTAATATTAGCATTTGTTGCTGAATGGCTGGGTGTTAGTGGAATAATTGGTGCATATATAGCAGGTCTAGTGATAGGAAATACAGAAAGAGGAAGAAAAGTAAAAGGAAAAATAGATGTAACGGTTCATACAATTTTTTCACCAATATTTTTTGCAAGTGTTGGATTAAATTTATCAACATTAGCGTTTGAAAAGAGTGTATGGATATTTATATTGATATTTACAGCTGTTACTATATTAAGCAAAATGATAGGTAATGGATTGGGCGCAAGAATGTGTAAATATCCTAAAGAAAAAGCACTTCAAATTGGAATAGGAATGTCTACTAGAGGTGAGGTTGCATTGATTATGGCTGAAGAAGCTGAAAGAATTAACTTAATTAATAATGAGATTTTTTCAATTGTAATTGTAACTGTTTTATTAGTAACATTAATAACACCAATATTGTTACATTACAGTTTTAAGAAAAAGAATAATTTTGAAAAAGAAATTTTAGATCCTGATGAAAAAGTTGGATAAATATAAAAGGGAGGAAATATGATGAAAATAGATTTAGTAATTAACGCTTAATTTAAATAAAGAAAGGATTTACTATGTCTTTAATAAGTATAAATAATTTAACTTTTGGTTATGAAGGAAGTTTAGAAAACGTATTTGAAAATTATTTCCCATTTGAAGTTAAAAACAAAGAAAGAATGGCAATAGATATTGCAAATGAAATTGCACCAAACGCTGAGGATTGGGAATTTATTAAAGAATTAAATTTATTAAATGCTAATCCAGAAATTTTATATAGAAATAGAGTTTTATTTTAGTATCACATGATAGAAAATTTTTAGACAAGGTTGTTGATCATATTATTTCTATAAATAATACTAATATTGATATTCAAAAGGGAAATTTTTCTTCTTGGCAAGAAAACAAAATATAAAACAAATGATACAGAAGCTACGATAGACAGAGGTTATGTAGGACATCAATCAGCTAAGATGATGAAATATTTATAGGAAATGTAGCAACAAAAATATTAAAATTAAAAGAATTGAATTAAATTTTATGATATAATTTCAAAAAATATAAATAGGAGAGTATATGAAAGTATTATTGTTTACACATGCTCAAGACATTGATGGTGCTGGTTGTGCAGTGTTATTAAGAAAAGCGTTTGATGATTATACAATAGTTCCAACAGAAACATTTGATGTAAATGCTAATGTTAAGAGATATATTGATAATGGTTCTATAAAAGATTATGATAGAATTTTTGTAACTGATTTATGTATTAAAGAACCGCTTCTTTTTCAAATTGATAGTGATGAAGAACTAAAAAGAAAGATACAAGTAATTGATCATCATAAAACTGAAATAGAAGAAGGAAATGATAAATATGATTTTGTCGATGCAATAGTAGAAAAAGACGGAAAAAAAGTTTCAGGAACAAGTTTGTTTTATGAGTATTTAATAAGTCATGGATATTTAAAACAGACAGATGTGTTAGACCAATTAGTAGAATGGACTAGACAATATGATATATGGGAATGGAAAAAACATGACAACTATGATGCTAGAAAATTGCATATACTATTTGAAACATCTGATTTTGAACAGTATTTTAGACGCATAAGTGAAAAAGTAGATATATCAGCTTCAATTACATTTACAGATGAAGAAGAAGCTATTGTTCAAGCATATGATAAAGCACTAGCTGAAGATATGGATGAGTTATTAAAAGATATGAAAGTAGCTAAATTACAAATTGATGGTTTACCTTATAGAGTTGGTTATATACATTGTCCATATAAATATAGAAATGATGTAGATGGATTTGTTACTCAAAATAATGTACATGATGTCGATGCTGTTGGAATGATTATGACTGATAAAGAAGTTGTTTCATATAGAAGAGTAAATGAAGAAATAGATATGTCACAAGTAGGAAAATACTTTGGTGGAAAAGGACATGGTGGAGCAGCAACACATCCACAAAGTAGTGAGAAATTTAAGAAAATGTATAAAAGTTTATGTAATAGTTTAGAAGAAAGATAATAGAAAGGGCGTGAGATTTTGTTAGAGTTAGAAGAAAATAAAAGATTAATTGACTCTTTAAAAGAAAAAATAGAAAGTTTAGGTGAGTCTCTTTGACATTGTTAATAAGAGAAAAGAACTAAAGGAATTAGAAGATAATACATTAGAGCAGGACTTTTGGAACGATAGCAAAGAATCTGGTAAAGTATTGGCAAAAATAAAGTCATTAAAAGATATAGTATCTCAATTTTCAAAAATAGAAAGTGATGTTAACAATTTAATTGAAATGACTGAACTTGTAATGATGGAATTTGACGAAGAATTAAAAAGAGAAATTTTGAGTAATACAAAAATGATTTCAGCTGAACTTGAAAAATTGGAATTACAAACGTTTTTATCTGGAAAATATGATAAAAATAATGCTATTTTAACTATACATCCCGGAGCTGGTGGAACAGAATCACAAGATTGGGCAGAAATGCTATATAGAATGTATACTAGATGGGCTGAAAAGTCACAATATATAGTAAATGAAATTGACTTTTTAGAAGGTGATGAAGCTGGAATTAAAAGTGTTACTTTTGAAGTAATTGGAGAAAATGCCTATGGATACTTAAAAGGAGAGATGGGAGTTCATCGTTTAGTGCGTATTTCACCTTTTGATAGTAATAGTAGGCGTCATACATCTTTTGCTTCAATAGAAATATTGCCAGAAATTACAGATGATATTGAACTTGATATTAATCCAGATGATTTAAGAGTTGATACCTATAGAGCTTCTGGAGCTGGAGGACAACATGTTAATAAAACATCTTCAGCTGTTAGAATTACGCATATTCCAACTAATATTGTAGCTCAATGTCAATCTGAACGTTCTCAAATTCAAAATCGTGAAACAGCTATGAAAATGCTTAAATCTAAGTTGTTAGATTTAAAAGAAAAAGAGCAGAAAGAAAAGATTGAAGATTTAAAAGGAATACAAAGAGAAATTGCTTGGGGAAGTCAAATACGTTCTTATGTATTTTGTCCATACACTATGGTTAAAGATCATAGAACTAACTATGAAGTTGGAAATGTTCAAGCTGTTATGGATGGAGATTTAGATGGATTTATAGAAAGTTATTTAAAAATGAAATAAGTTAGGAGAATTATTATGACAGAAAAGGAAAAGATGTTAACTGGTGAATTGTATGATGCTAATTGTAATACTTGATGCAAATAAAGTGAAATTTGGTGATAATGTTTTTATTGCACCTAATTGTGGAGTTATTAAGAATTTAGAAAAGTAATAGAATAATATTCTGTTACTTTTTTTCTTTTTATACATAAAATATTATTGCAAAAATATACTAAAATCAATAATTAGAAATAGCTCAAAACTATACATATATCAGAAAAAAAGATATATGGAAATGATTGACTAAAATGGGAAAAAGTATTATAATATTTAATACTTGTGAAGTAATAAATTTACTATTTACTACAATATTAAAATCATAAAAATTAAGAGGTTGAAAGGAGAAATTTTAATTATGAAAATGAAGAAGATAATATCAGTTTTTTTATTAGTGGTATTATTCATGTCACAATTTAGTTTCATTAGAATTGATAACCATGTATATGCAGCTGAAAACCAAAATGTTGATGCAAAATTTCATTATAATCAATTAACTGATGAAGCTAAAAAAATTTATAATGCATTACATACTATGTATGTGAATGGAATTTTAAAAACAGGTAGCCAAGATTACGATCTTGTGGCTAATGGTTATTTTACAGAAGAAGAAGCAAAAAATTATGAAAAAGGTAGTTCAGAATTAATTACAGCAATGAATGCTGCTAGATATGCATTCTATGCAGATTATCCTGAAATATTTTATGTAGAATTCCAAAAAATGTCTATTAGAACAACTAAAGATGCTGAAAATAAATATCATGTGTATCTTGGATCTGGTAGATATAAAGATTATTTTGTAGATGGATTTACTACTGAAAATATAGACAAGGCAATTGAAGATTTTAATAATAAAGTAGATGAAATAGTAGAAAAAGCAAACAATATTACTGAAGAAGCTGAAGAAGATATTACAATATCAAAAATTAAATTAATTCATAATGAAATTATTAATAATACAGGGTATAGATTAGAAAGTGATTGTACACCAGGAAATGAATCTTTTATAGGTACTCCATATGGTGCACTTGTAAAAGGGCAAGCTGTATGTGAAGGATATGCAAGATCTATAAAAGTATTATTAGATAGAATAGGTGTAGAAAATATTTTAGTACAAGGGTTACACCAATCAGAAGGTTCAGCTGCTGTACCTCATATGTGGAACTATGTACAAATAGAAAAACAAACTACAGCAAGAGCTACAGAAAAAGTTTGGTATGCAATAGATACAACAATGGATGATCCATTTTTACGTGATACTAATATGGATTCATCAGATGTAGACTTTAAACCAGGAGATGATATAGTAGAAGGTTTCGAAAATACAAGATTCTGTATGGTTGGAAAAGAAACTATGAATAAAGAACATACTCCTTTAGAAGTAGTTGAAGCAGCAGGAAATTATAAATTTAAATATCCAGAAATAAATGATGAAGACTATGGAATTGATGCTGTTACAAATTCAAATGGATTATTAGTAAAATTTAAACAAGAAGGAACATCAACAGAAGAATATACTGCAGGTGATTTTTATATTAGTTATAATGAAAAAGGATATGCTGCAGCTAAAGCAGAAGGCAAATATATATTAATGAAATATCATGAATATAGACCTGGTGATGAACTTTGGGTTCAAGGCAATTGGGGATATATGGATCCAGAGTATTATGCAGGCGGATTTATAGATTATGGAGATCATTTATATATATCAGTTCCAAATGGAGAGTATGTTGAATTTGCAGTAACAACATTAGCACCATCTTCAGGAATTGCTGCTTTAACATATCAAGGAGATGAATCAGACTTTGTAGCAAGATCAGGCAAAATATATAATCCAAATGGAATTTATAAAGCACCACCTTATGTAAAAACACAAGTACCACCTTCAACACAAACTCTTTCAATAGGACCAACATATCATGTAGATGTTACTTTTGATGATGATTTGGTATTTGAAGAAGGTGTTACAGAAGTTGGTTATAGAATGGAATCATCTGGTGCGACAGGTGCTGAAAAATCTGAAATAACAAATTTAAAATTTGATGGAAAACGTAGAATAACATTTGATTTAAAATTTAGTGAAATGTATGCGGATGATGAAGCAAATTACAATATTTATGTAACAGGTTTAGTTGGAAAAAATAGTGGAAAAGCACCAAATTCAATAGTGTTTGGAGCAGCACATGATATATTATGTGCACAACGTATGAACATGGCTAAAAATTGGGAAGTTTTTGCTAGACCAACTCTTTTAGAATCAGAAGATCTTTCTTTAAATGGTTGGGAAACAAAAGATGGAAAACCAGTATCAGAAAAATTAAGAAGTAGAATAGCTCTAGTAACAACAAGAACAACAAAAGCAGAACAAGAATCAATGAACAATTTAATAGAAAATGAATTACAAGATACAGGATTAATAAAAAGTGAAACTTACAATATTTCATTAAATGTATGTAGAGACTATGTTGTAAAAACGGGACATAGATTAAGATTAGCTTTAGGATTCCCTGCTGGTTATGGTCCAGAAGATGCAGGAGTAACATTTAAAGCATATCACTTTATAACAGACGATAATGGAAACGTAACAGGAGTAGAAGAAATTCCATGTGTAGTAACACAATATGGATTAATAGTAACATGTGATTCTTTTAGTCCATTTGCAATAGCAGTAACTGAAAAAGATGAAACAGAAGTAGTAACAACAAAAGCAGCAATTGTTACAACAACAGATGGCGGTCAAATTAATGGAGCTAGCAGAGAAAGTGGAAATATAATAACATTAGATGAAAATCAATCTGCAACAATGTCAATAGTGCCAAATGAAGGATACCAAATTGAATCAATAACAGTTTGCGGAGAAAACAAAGAAATAACTAACAAAGATGGAATGGATTTAACAGTAAATTATGCAGATATAAAAGATGGAAATAACATCGTAGATGTTAAATTTGTTGCTAAAGAAGTAGTTCAAAAAGAAGAAGAAAGACAAGAAGTGCCAGTTCAACCAGTGGTAGAACCAGCAGAAGTTACTATGCCAGAAAACGTGGCAGTAGCAGAAAATGAATTATTAGAAATAGCTCCAACAGTAACAGAAACAACAGGAATTCAAACATACCAATGGTATAAAGATGGAGTTAAATTAGAAGGAAAAACTAATAAAATATTACAAATTAATGGTGCAACACTTCAAGATGCAGGGGAATATGTTTTAAAAGTTACAACAACAGTAGATACAACAAGTGTTGAAGTTGAAAGTGCTCCTTGTACTGTAGAAGTAAGAGAAACAGTAGGATTTGGAACATCATTATCTTTAGCTGGTGATTCAGCTAATGCAGAGCAATTATATGCTGGAGACGAATTTGAAGTTGATTTTGATATAAATGGTTTATCTAGTATTGAAAATGGTTTAATAGCATTAGGTGGACAATTAGAATATGATTCTAATATATTAGAGAAACTAGAAGTTAATGCTAACAGAAGTCAATGGAATCAAAGTGATATAAATGAGAAAAACTTTAGATTTATAACTGATGCAGAAGAAGCAGTTACAACAGACGGAAATGTATTAACTATAAAATTCAAAGTAAAAGATACTGTTACAGATCCAGTTACAACAACAGTAAAAGTTAAAAATATAGAAGCAAGTAATGGAAAAATTGATATTACAGCAAATGCGGCTTCATTAGAATTAAACGTTAAAAAACGTATTACAGAAATTACATCTGATTTATATACAGTAGAAGAAGGATATATTACTAGAATACCAGAAGATACAACAGTAGCTGAATTAAAGAGTCATATTGAACCAAAGGATGGTATTATAGTTACAAATAAAGCTGGTGAAGAACTTAGCGATGATACAATTCTTGCAACAGGTATGATATTAAAAGCGGATGAATTAGAATTTGTTTTAGTAGTAATTGGTGATGTTAACGAAAGTGGTGGAGTTACAGTAACAGACTTAGCTCAACTTAAATTACATTATATCGAAGAAGAAATATTAGCAGGAGCAAATTTAAAAGCAGCTGATATAGATGGAAATGGAGTAATAACAATAACAGATATAGCTAAATTAAAATTAATGTTAATAGGAGAAGAATAGAAGTTAAAACAATAAAATTATAGTGAAAAAATAAAAAAGCTAGGATAAAAAATTTATCCTAGCTTTTTTTAAGATTAGGATATATAAAATTAAGGAAAAGGTTTACATTTAAGGTAAAATTTGATATAATTAATATGATAATGTAAAAAAATAAAGAGTAGGAGGACTTATGAAAAATACAAGAAAGATTTTGTTAACTTTTTCAATAATTTTAGTAAGTTTTTTATTTTTGTGCAATTATAAAGTTGAGGCAACTGGAGAAATTAATGAGGAATCAGAATATATATTTTTATCTGATTTAGATTATATTACAGAAAATAATGCATCTTTTAATGGATGGTCAGGACATTCTATTGAAAAGGATAAAAACCAAGATGGTGGAGATAGAGTGATAAGGCTAATAGTGGATGGGGAAACAATACCATTTATTAAAGGAATAAGTTTACATGCTAGAGGTCAAGCGGTCTATGATATTGGAGAGTTATCTGATAAATATTCAAGATTTATAGCATATGCTGGAGTAGATGCTTCTAGAGGAACTAATGGTAACTTATGGATTCAAATATCTGTTTCTAATGATGGAACAAATTGGACATCACTTTTAAAAACAGAAAATATGAATGGAAAGTCTGCGGCAGTTAAGGTAGATGTTAATATTGCAGGCTATAAATATTTAAAAATATATGTAGATCCAATTGGTGCAAATACGGCAGATCATTGTAGTATAGGAAATGCTAGATTAGTAACAGAAAATTTTGATGAAAATGCATATGAATATGATAAAATACATAAAGTAGAGTATTATGATGAAATTTTAAGAGAAAATGATATTGAATATAATATAGAGCACAATTATAGACTAATTCTTGAAAGAGAATTTATAAATAAATTAAATTATTGGTCTATAAGAGGTTTAGCAGAAGCTAATCCAGCTGCTAAGGAAATGTTTGATTGGATATTAGATCCAAGTGAAAATGATAAATTAGAACAAATTATCGAAGTTGGAGAAATACGTAATTCTAAAAAATTTATTGATGGTTTGTTATCAATTTATACAAAACATAAGGAAGATTTAAAAACAGAAAATGGATATGTTTATCAAAAAATGATGATTGCTATTGCAGCAACTCATAGTAGTGATAATCTATTAACTCCATTAAGTTTTGGCCCTTCAGGAACTATTGTTCCATTAGAACGTTATGAAACAATGAAAGACTTTTTTGATAATGATAAATTGAAGAGAAGCCCAACAAATGCATCAACAGGTACACTAATTACAAATGAATGGTTTAAAGATTATACAATGCCAATTATGCGTTTAGTAATGCAAGATGGAATTAGTAATATAGATTTGATTTGGCTTAATGGATATAGTCGTGAAGGATTTGCTTTTAACTTTTGGGGAGTTCCTTATATTTCACCAAACTATAATCAACCGAGATTCTATGATGAAGCTAATAGAGAGCTATATGATACAAAATATAAATTAAGTAAATATGGTGTACCTTATGGAACGAGAGTACAACGTTATTGGATGGTTATTGAAGGTGGAGGAATCTGTTGGAATGAGTCTCGTTTTGGTCAAGCATTATATCGTGCTAATGGTATACCTGCTGTTGGTGCATATCAGCCAGGACATGAAATGTTTTTTAACTATTTTCAAGATTCTAACGGAAATGGACGTTGGGTAGGAAGATATGGTAACTGGAGTGGTGCTGGTAGTACTTGGGGTGGCGGATGTGCAATTCGTTATCCACTTAACTGGCAAGCAAAATACTTTACAGATCAAAATATTGGTGGAAGTAAAGGTGGAACAAGTTCAGGATATATTTATTTAGCTCAAGCAAATATAAATAGATATGAAGATTACCAAAAATCACTTTATTATAATTTATTAGCAAATTCTTATACAGACAATAATACAAAAATAGAAGCATATAATAAAGCATTAGAAATAGATGAGCTAAATCTTGATAGTTATGATTATATGGTATCTCTTTATAAAACTATGAGTGTAAAAAATGAAGGTGGAACTATAACTTCTAGTGATTGGCATGATTTAGCAACAAGGGTGATTGAAAATTACACATATTATCCAGTTGCAATGTATGATTTGACAAAAGTTATAAGACCATATTTAGATGGAACAGATAGACTAGATGTTGATAGACTTGAAAAAGAAGCTTTAACTAAAGCAACTAGAGCGACAGATGAACTTTCTAACTCTGGTGAAGGTGCTAGAACACATGCTAATTATCTTTTGGGAAGAGCACAACCTGATCCATTAACATTCTCATTTGATGGAGAAAATGCTTGTAAATTGGTTAAAAATTCTCAATATCAACTTGCTTGGGGATATAGTTTAGATGGAGGAGAAACTTTTACAAGTCAAATACCAGATGATTCAGTTACTTTAACTGAAGAAGAAATAGCTAAAATAACAGCAGAAAATGATATTATAATTAATTTTATGGGATTATCTTATACATTTAGAATTGACATAGAAGAAGGAACACTTCCTATTTATAACGGTGGAGAATATTTGTATGGAAATGATATTGAAAATGGAATAATGGGAATGAATGATACTTGTCAATGGCGTTATTCTGGTGATGAGGAATGGATTTCATATAAAGATGACAGACCTGATTTATCAAGAAATAAAAGTGTTGAGGTTAGAGTTGGATATACAGAAAATAAATTACCTAGTCCTTCAAAAACTTTTACATTTACAGAAGACCCAGAAACAGATCCAGAAAGAACATATATATCAGTATCTAATATATCTTTACATGCGGTTTCAACACAAGCAACAAATAACTGGGGGTCAGCAAGCTATGCCTTAGATGCAAATTATAATACAAGATGGCATTCTGCTTGGGATGGTTCTGATACAAACAGATTTATAACTGTAAAATTTGATAAACCAAGATTTATATCATCAGTAGAATATGTACCAGCTGGTGGTGGAAATGGTAGAATAGAAACTGGTACTATATATGGAAGTATGGATGGCGAAAATTGGATTGAACTTACAAGAAAAACAGGATTAACTTATTCAAAACAAGCTAATACTGTAGCTGACGCTATAGAACTTACTAAAGATTTTAATATCGAGATTCCACAACAAGTACAATATGTAAAAATAGTTGCAGATAGAACTAATGGAAATTGGTTTGCAGCGAGAGCTTTTAATTTCTATGAAGATACAACTATGACAAAAGTAGCTGATCTATCTTTTGATGGAGAAAATAAAGGAAAAATTATACTTATAGAAGAATTTCAAGAAAAGGAATGGCAATATAGTTTAGATGGTGGAGACTCTTGGAAGACTGGAACTATAAATGTTCATCAATTAACTGATCAAGAAATAGAAACAATAACAGAAGAACATGGAATAATGATTCGTATAGATGGAAAAAACTATTTAGTTAAAATAAAAAGAACAAGTAGTTTAGATGCATCTTACTTATATGTAAATGATTTAGAAAATAGAGTTATTGGATTAACTAATACTGATATGCTTGAATGGAAGATAGATGATGGAAATTGGAAAGCATATAGTGAAGAAGAACCTATTGTTACAGGAAATAGAAAACTATATATAAGAGTTAAATCATCAGGACAGTATTTAGCAAGTGAATCTTTAGAATTTGATTTTACTGAGGATAATCAAGAAGCCATAAGAAAATATATTCCAATAAAACATTTATCAGTATATGACTTTGTTTCAGAAACAAATGATCCAACAAATAGACCATATTTTGCAGCAAATGCAATTGATGGAAATATAAATACAATGTGGCACACAGCATTTGACCATAATCTAATTCAAGAAAACAAGAATGCTTATTATGTTATTCAATTAGATGAACCAAAATATATTTCTGCTTTAGAATTTTACTTTAGAAAATATAGAGAAGGTGATCCAGCATTCACAAAAAATGCTATTGTTTATGTAAGTATGGATGCTGAAAATTGGATAGAAGCTGGAAGAATAGAAAATTGTCCACAAGAAGAAAATGTATGGAGAATAATTGATTGTGATGAAAGCGTTCAAGGAAAATATGTAAAGCTTGAAATGGAAACATATGATATGTTTGCTTCAGTAGTAATGATAAATTTATTTGAAGATACTACTATTAAAAAAGTAGCAGAATTTTCATTTACTGGTGAAAATGCAGGCAAAATAGTTTTATTAGATGAATTTGAAAATGCTAATTATGAATATAGTTTAGATGGCGGAAATACATGGAAAACTTTTGCTAATGATGAAAATCAATTATCAAAAGAAGAAATAAAACAAATAACTGTAGAAAATGGAATACAATTGAGAATAGATGGAGATAGCAGAATATTCAAAATTAATATTTCTAAAATGGATAAACCAGTTATTTCAGCATATCTAAATGACTTGGAAAATAGATTAATAGGTGTAACAGATAAAGAAAAATTAGAATGGAAAATAGTAAAAGATACATCAACAAGAACTATTTTAGATAATGATGATGATTGGATACCTTATGACGAAGAAGAACCAATTGTAGAAGGAAATGCACATCTTTTTGTAAGAAGAAAAGCAGAAGGAATGTTTTTACCAAGTGATTCATTAGATTTTGCTTTTACAGCTGATGATGAGAATAAATCAAAACAATATATAGAGGTATCAAGATTATCAATAGCTTCTGTTTCAGCGGAAGATATGGCTAATAATGGTGCAGCAGTAAATGCAATAGATGGTGATTATAATACAAGATGGTTAAATTCAGCATCTGCGACAGATGCAGGAAGATATATAGTCATAAAATTCGATAAACCTATTTATTTATCTGCAATGGATTATGTACCACACAGTGAAAATGGAAAAATCTTATCTGCAGTAATTTCTGGAAGTATGGATGGTGAAACTTTTGAAGAAATAACTACAGTAACTAATTGGCAAAATAATGAGGAATTAAAAACAGTAACTTTTGATGAACCGATTGAAGTTCAATATGTAAAGATATTTGGAAAAGTAGTATCATATGCTAATTCTGCTAAATTACATGTTGGAGCTAGAATGTTTAATTTCTATGAAGATGTGTCACAAGAAGAACCAGATCCATTACCAGAAGAACCAGCCGTAGCAACAATAAACTATAGTACTACAGAAGAAACAGAAGGACCTGTAATAGCAACACTTACATTTGATAAAGAAAACATTACAATAACAAGTGATGGTGGAGCCACACATACATTTGAAAATAATGGAACTTTTGAATTTAAATATATAGATACAGATGGAGAAGAAAAGACAATAGTAGCAGAAGTAACATGGATAGTTAAAAATGTTGATATAGGAGAAACAGGATTTAATGTTGTATTAAAATCTTCAAAAACAGAATTATATCCAGGTGATGAATTTGAAGTAGATGTTGATATACAAAATCTTAATGTAGATAAAGGTTTAATAGCATTTTCAGGACAATTAGAATATGATGTAGATAAGTTAGAAAAAATTAGTGTACATAGCAACAAAGGAAGCTGGAATGAAAGTGTTATGAGTGATAAATCATTTAAATTCGTAACAGATAGTGAAAGTCTTATTAAAGAAGATGGAAATGTATTAACTATTAAATTTAGAGTAAAAGATACACTTACAGAAGCAACTTTAACAGATATTAAAGTAAAAAATATAATTGCAAGCAATGGAATTAAAGATATTCCTTCAGATGCTGTACAGATAACACTTAAAATCAAAAAACGTATTACAGAAATTACATCTGATTTATATACAGTAGAAGAAGGATATATTACTAGAATACCGGAAGGAACTACAGTAGCAGAATTCAAGGAACATATTAATCCTAAAGAAGGAATTATAGTTACTAATAAATTAGGTGAAGAACTTACAGAAGAAACGATAATTGCTACAGGTATGAAACTAAAGGCAGAAGAATTAGAATTTGAACTTGTAGTAATTGGTGATGTTAACGAAAGTGGTGGAGTTACAACAACAGACTTAGCTCAATTAAAATTACATTATATAGGAGAAGAAATATTAACAGGAGCTAGATTTAAAGCAGCGGATATTGATGGAAATAATAAAATAACAATAACAGATTTAGCTAAACTTAAATTGATGTTAATAGGAGAAAAAGAGGAAGTTTAATAAAAAGGAGAATTTGCAATGAAAAAATTTGTAACATTAAGTTTAACATTAGTATTGATATTTATGGTAATTACTAATGTATATGCTGTTTCATCTTTTAAAGTAAGTATGGAAGCATCAAAAGATGAACTTACTAAAAATGAAGAATTTACAGTAGAGGTAAAGATATCAGATATTCAAGACGAAAAAGGAATTATTGCTATGGGAGGAGAAATTGAATATGATAAAGATAGCTTAACTTTAGTTAAAGTAGAGCAAGGATCAGAAAATTGGGCAAAACCATCATATTCTGAGAATTCAAAAAAATTTGCAATGGATAGAGATGCAAGAGGAAAAGATGATGAAATTTTATTTAAAATGATTTTTACTGTAAATGAGGAGAGCACTAAAAAACCTGAAATTTCGTTAAAAAATATTGTTGGATCAAATGGAAGTGATGACATAGAAATTGGAGATGTTAAATTTTCAGTTAATGTAAAAGATGGATCAGCAGTAAAGCCATCTATAACTACAAAACCATCTGATAATCCAACTCCAAGTACAAGTCCATCTTCAAGTACAAAACCAAGTTCAAGTACAAAACCTACTCAAAATAATGATAAGACAATTACTAGTTCACAGGTTCCTAAAGCAGAAAATGGAGAAAGTACAAAAATACCATATACAGGTTTCGAAAATAGTACTGTACTATTAATAGTTTTACTACCTGCAATAGCATTAGCAACCTTCTCGTATATAAAAATTAGACAAATTAATAAAAAAGCTAAAGAAACAATTATAAAATAAATAGTAATAGCTAAAGGCTAGGACGAATGTCGCCCTAGCCTTTGCTTTGCTTTACGGTTTTTTTTATATTTGGTAATTTTCAGCTACATGATGGAATTTAAAAGTTTATCGATTCCATCAGAGTTGTAAAGCAATTCGTATTGACCTCCTTCAAAGAAAAATTTAAGTACAAGTTCCACATAAGCAATAGCGGATTCAAACTCTTCGTTTGAGTCGAAGAGAGATCTGGCGTTGTCAGGAATGAGATCGGTGTAGTTGCTTTCGGGGATGTCTATAACCTGATCAACATGCTTATGAAAATGCAGCTCATCTGCATCGTGGCGTGTGCATACCAGAATGCCAGCTTTTTTTGCTACTGATGATACAGTAGCGCTGGAATGGATCAGTATATAATTTTGGGCTTCCTTGAGAAGTTTTTGAGCTTCTTTGATAAGTCGTTCCTGATCTTCTTGTTTAACGCTTCCACGATTAAAGCGATCCTGGTTTTGCTGATGCGTTGCTAATGCCTGATCATATGTTGCTTGCTGCTCGTTGAGCTTATTTTGGGCCAACCGAAATGCGTGTTGTGCTTCTACCAATGCTTTTCTGGCAGATTCAACCTCCTTTTCGGATACCTCCAGTGCATTAAGACTGGCCTCGACTTCAGCTGTCTGCTCGGAAAGTGTGTTTTCCATAACAGCCAGTTGATTTTCCCTGAACTGTGCACAGTCCTCCTGAAAGCGGATATAATATTGCTTTCGTAAGAGAAACTGACGCATTTTAGTGGGAAGGTGAGCAGAGTCAATTAGCTGCCGATACTCAAGGTGATTTTCTGAGTTAAAGGCGCTTGCTAACTCCCGAATTGTGATACTACCTGTGTTGCTGTTTTGTTGTGCCATAAAAAAACCTCTTTTCTATTTTTTTCTTAGCAAATAGCTAAGTTTTTATATTATATCATGAAAATGGCTATTTTTCAAGAAAAAAGGTGGGGGGGATGATTTGACAGTTTTTATTAATCATGTTAAAATATTTATGTAAAACTTAATTTAACTATGTTAGAAAAGAAATTAGTAGAATTTTATATTTTGTTTTTAGAGAGATAATGGTTGGTGAGAATTATTAACAGATAAAATTTGAATTACAGTTCTTAGTAATAGTTAACGTGTAGCTACGAATAAGCTAATAATGAGGTAATTATTTAAATTATAAATAAAGGTGGTACCACGGAAATTGATTCGTCCTTTAATAGGATAGAATCAATTTTTTTTTTTTACATTTTAAGGAGGTGATGCTATGACCCAATGGTTTGATATGAAAACAATAATCCAAGGGTTTTTCTATGAGTTCTCTTTTTGATAGAAACTATATAAAAGAGAGGTAAAATATGAAAGAATTAGAAATGATTAAAAGAAAAGCTGTTCAAATTTTTTCAGAAGAAGAGTTAGAAAAAAAGTTGAATAGTGGTAAAAAATTAATTATTAAATTAGGTGCAGATCCTTCTAGACCAGATTTGCATATAGGGCATAGTGTAGTTTTAAGAGTTTTAAAAATTTTTCAAAATATGGGACATGAAGTTGTTTTTCTTATTGGTGATTTTACAGGAATGATAGGTGACCCTTCCGGAAAAAACAAGACTAGGCCTGCTCTTACATGGGAACAAACAAGAAAATCTGCTGAAACTTATTTGAATCAAGCTACTAAAATTTTAGATAAAAATAAGACTAAAATTGCATTTAATTCAGAATGGCTTTCTAAGTTAACTTTAGAAGATATTATTAGTCTTACTTCTAAATATACTGTGGCTAGAATAATGGAAAGAGATGATTTTAAAAATAGATTTGAAAATGGTTTGCCTTTATCAATGCATGAACTTTTATATCCTTTAATGCAAGGATATGATTCTGTTGCACTTAAAGCAGATATTGAAATTGGAGGAACAGACCAAACTTTTAATTTACTAGTTGGAAGAGAATTACAAAAAGATTATAATCAAGAACCTCAAGTAGTAATGACTTTTCCGCTTTTAGTTGGATTAGATGGTAAGGAAAAAATGAGTAAATCTTTAGATAATTATATAGGACTTAATGATACACCTTTTGATAAATTGGAAAAAAGTATGAAGATTCCAGATAATGTTTTAAAACAATACTTTGAACTTGCTACAGATTTAACTATTGAGAAAATTAATGAAATTATGTCTAAAGATATGAGAGAAGCTCATTTTGAGTTTGCAAAAGAGCTTATAAAAATGTATGATGATATAAACGAATTTGAAGATATTAAGAAAAGATATTTAGAAATTGCTTCAGGTGGAATTCCAGAAGATATATCAGAAATAGAAATAGATGAAAAAGAAATTAATATTTGCGAATTACTTGTTAAAATAGGATTTGCTAATTCAAAAGGTGAAGCTAAGAGAATGATTATAGGTAATGGAGTAAAAATTGATTCTGAATTAAAACAAGATATTAATGAAAAAATTAATATTATATCAGGAAAAACTATTGTTCAATTTGGAAAAAATAAATTTATAAAGATTATTTAAAAAGAAATAAAGAGTATACTATGAAAATAGTATATTCTTTTGTTTTGTCACTTAATAGTCATATATAATTGATAATATTGATATACGTGATATAATATGTGGATAGAAGAGAGGAGTTATCATTATATGAGCAAAATATTATTAATAGAAGATAGTGAAGCAATTATTTTAGGATTAGAATATTTGTTTAAAGAAGAAAAATTTAATTTTGACTTTGCTAAAACCAAGTTAGATGCAATGAGAAAAATTGAAGAGTTGTCATATGATTTGATTTTATTAGATATTACATTACCAGATGGTGATGGATTTGAAATTGCTAAAATAATAAAAGAAAAAATAGATACTCCTATTATATTTTTAACTGCTAAGGATGAAGAAAAAGATGTTGTATATGGATTGGATTTAGGTGCAGAGGACTATATTATTAAACCTTTTAGAAATAGAGAACTAATATCTAGAATTAGAAATGTATTAAGAAGGACAGAAAAAAATGATATTATTGAATGTAAAGGGATAAAAATAGATACTACAATTGGAAAAGTTTTTTTGAAAGATGAGGAGATAATTTTAACTAAATTAGAGTATAAGATTTTACTAAATTTATTTATAAATATGAATAAACTAATAACTCGAGAAGAGATTTTAAATGATATATGGGATATTGCTGGAAATTTTGTTAATGATAATACTCTTACTGTTTATATAAAGAGGATTAGAGAAAAAATTGGTGATAAGAACGGAAACGTTATTACTACGGTGAGAGGGTTAGGATATAGAGTAGAAAAATAGATGGAGGAGATATGAAAAACGTAGTTGCTAGAAAATATATTTTAATATGTGTTGTAATAACAATTGTTTTTTCATTTGTAATGTGGAGAAGTGTAGTACATCAAAATAAAGTTTATGAAAAAGAGATAAATTCTACATTAGTTAATATCATAGGTTTAATTAAAGAAGAATATCCGAATATTTCAGATGAAGAAATAATAGAAATTTTAAACAACGAAGAGTTCTCTAAAGATGGAACAGAGTTGTTAGAAAAATATGGAGTATCTGATGAACTTGTTATAGAAAAAATGCAGGATAGACAAGCTAAGTTTATAATTTATAATATTGTTATAATTATTTTATGTGCTGGAAGTATAGTTAGTGTTTTTGTTATTTACTTAATTAATAGAAAAAAGAAAATTAATTATTTAGATAGTTATTTACAAAAAGTGTCTAATGGAAAATATTATACTGAACTAGAAAAAGAATCAGAGGATGAACTTAATAGATTAAAGGATTCTTTATATAAGATTACTGTTATGTTAAAAGAGGATGCTGAAAGTAAAAGACTACAAAATGAAACAATTTTAAATTCTGTTGCTAATATTTCTCATCAATTAAAAACACCTCTTACTTCTATTCAAATTTTACTAGATAATATTATTGAAAGCACAGATATGAATGAAAATACAAGAAAGAAGTTTACTTTAGAGATATTAAGACAAGTAAAGGGTATGAATTTTTTAATACTAGCATTGCTAAAACTTTCAAGATTAGATGCTGGTGTTGTTGAATTTGAAAATAAAGAAATTAATCTTAAAAATTTGGTTGAGGATATTATTAGTGATTTAGATGTGGTGGTAGATATAAAGCAGATAAGTATTATTAAAAATATTAAAGATGTAACTATTACTGGTGATTATAATTGGAATAAAGAGGCTATATTGAATATTATTAAAAATGCTGTGGAACATACTCAAGAAGGAAAAAATGTATATATTGATATTGATGAAAATGATGTTTATTCTAAGATTACTGTTACTGACGAGGGAAATGGGATTGCTAAGAAAGATTTAAAACATATTTTTGAGAAATTTTATAAAGTCACAGATTCAGATTCTAATAGTTTTGGAATAGGTTTAGCTCTTTCAAAATCGATTATTGAAAAGCAGAATGGGTATATTTCGGTAGATTCTAAAATAGGAGAAGGTACAACATTTATAATAAAATATCTGAAATAACGATATTATAAAAAATAAATAGAAGTTTATATATTATTTTTTATATTGTCACTTGATTGTCACTTTTGATAGATATAATTATTTTAAGTTAAGATTAAAGAAAGGAATTTTAATATGGAAATTTTAAAAGTAGAGAATTTAACTAAGACTTATGGAAAAGGTGACAATCTAGTTAGAGCTGTAGATAACATATCTTTTTCAATAGAAAAAGGTGAATTTGTTGCTATAGTAGGAAGCTCTGGAAGCGGAAAATCTACATTACTTCATTTAATTGGAGGAGTAGATAGACCAACATCAGGAAAAGTATACATTGAAGGAAAGGATATTTATTCTTTAAATGATGATGCGTTAGCAATTTTTAGAAGAAGACAAGTAGGAATTATATATCAGTTTTATAATTTAATTCCAATTTTAAATATTGAAGAAAATATAACACTTCCTTGTGAATTAGATGGAAAGAAAACTGATAAAAAACAATTAAGTGAATTATTAACAACATTAGGGTTAACTAAAAGAAGAACACATTTACCAAATCAATTATCAGGAGGTCAACAACAAAGAGTGTCAATTGGTAGAAGTTTAATTAATAATCCAAGTATTGTTTTAGCTGATGAACCTACGGGAAACTTAGATTCTAAGGCTAGTGAAGAAATAGTTGAATTATTAAGACTTTCTAATAAAAAATATAATCAAACTATTGTCATTATTACTCATGATTTAGAGATTGCTAAACTTGCTGATAGAGTAATAAAAATTGAAGACGGAAAAATAGTCTAATAGGCAAAGGTGGTGAGAAAAATGAATTTGCTTAATAGATTAACAATTAAAAACTTAAAATTAAATAAGAAAAGAACTTTAGTTACAATAATAGGAATAATGTTAGCTACTTCATTAATAACTGGTGTAGCAACATTAGTATCAAGTTTTACTAAATCAATAATTGAGATGGAAAAAAAGCAAAACGGGGATTATCATTACTGTTTTTATGATGTTCCAGTTGATGAATTAAAATATATAGAAAACAATAGAAATGTTGAAGATTTTTATTGTACTAAAAATATAGGATATAGTTTATGCGATAGTAGTGAAAATGAATACAAACCATATTACTATATTAAAGCTTATTCTGATAAAGCTTTAAAAAATTTAGATGTTAAAATGGTAGAAGGTAGATTACCAGAAAATGAAAATGAGATAGTTGTTTCACGTCATGTTATAACTAATGCCAAGATTAATGTAAAAGTTGGAGATGAACTTGACTTAAAAATTGGTAAAAGAATGACAGAAAATGGATATGAATTAGATCAATCTAATCCTTACCATGAACTTGATATAGAATATGATGAAGAAGGGAACAAAGTTAAAGAAGACGAAATAAAAGAAACTTTTAGTCCAGAATTTTCAAGGACATATAAAGTAGTAGGTATTATAGAAAGACCTTCTTATGATACAGAAGGACATAGTGCACCAGGTTATACTTTAATCACCCGATTAGAGGACTTTTCTGGTGAAAAAATGAATGTATATGTTAAATATAAAAATGTAAAAAAACATGTAGAAACTACTGCTAAGATTCAAGGTATTGATGCAGAGATATTAGAAAAAATGAGCAAAAATGATTTACTTAGTGTTGAAGAAAGTAAAGCTTTAGATAATGCAAAATATGCTATGACATCTAATAATGGTTTAATAAGATGGGAAGCTTTTGAATTTAGTGATGGAAATTTAACAATGTTATATTCAGTAGCTACTGTAGTTATTGTAATAATAATGATTACATCAGTCTTTTGTATTAGAAATAGTTTTGAAATATCTATTACAGAAAAAATTAAACAATATGGAATGCTTGCATCAGTTGGAGCTACATCAAAACAAATTAGGAAGAATGTTTTATATGAAGCTATTATATTAGCTATAATCGGTATACCTTTAGGAATTTTAAGTGGATTACTTGCTATGTTTATATTAATTAAGGTAGTAGAGAAAATTTTAGCAGATAGTTTATTAGGGGTTGAACTTATGTTTTCGCCTAATTTAATTGCTATATTAGTTTCTGCACTATTGGCGTTGATTACAATTTATTTATCAGCCAAGAAATCTGCTAAAACAGCTTCTAAAGTTTCACCTATAGAAGCAATTAGAAGTAATCAAGATGTTAAAATTAAGTCTAAAAAATTAAAAACACCATGGATTATTAAAAAGATGTTTGGAATTGGTGGAGATATAGCATATAAGAATTTAAAACGTAATAATAAAAAATACAGAACTACTGTTGTTTCAATTGTTGTAAGTGTTGCTATATTTATAGCAATGAATACTTTTTTAGAGTATGCTTTCGAAATAAGTAAAATATATTATAAAGATTATACCTATAATATTGCTATTACTTCTACAAACTTGTCAAAACAAACTTATGATAAATTAGTAGAAGTATCAAAAATGGAAGGTATAAAAGCATATTCATTAACTCGAACAATATTTTTAGAAAAAAAGACAGAGGATTTAGAAAAACATTATTCTAAAGAAAAGAAAGACATTGATGATTCTGTTCAAAGGACTAATTCAGGTGGTATTTCTTATATATACGTTGTTGCTGTGGGTAAACAAGAATATGATAGATTTTTAAAGAAGAATGGACTTGATTATGATAAGTGTAAGGATAAGGCTATTTTAGTTGATACTTACACTGAATATGTAAGAGTAGATGGAAAAGAGACCTATGCTAAGTATAAAATTTATGATTATAAAAAAGGTGACATGATTTCTGGAAAAATAGGGGATAAGGATGTAAGCTTAGAAATTGCTAAATGTGTTGAAGAGAAAACTATGGGATTTGAGAATAGGAATTTTTCAGAGGGACTAATAGTTGTTAGTGATGAATTTATAGAAAAATATGAAGATAATTATGAGAGTTCTTATCATTTATATTTAAATGCTGAAGATCCAGATAAATTAGAAGACGATATAAATAAGGCATATCCAACAGATTTTGAAGAAATATATAACGTTAATGATAATATGAAACAAGAAAAATCTATGTTTATGGTTATAGCAATATTCTTATATGGTTTTATAATTGTAATTTCATTAATTGGTGTAACTAATATATTTAATACTATTACTACAAATATGGAATTAAGACAAAAAGAATTTGCTAATTTGAAATCTATTGGCATGACTAAAAAAGAATTTAATAGAATGATTAGATTAGAGAGCTTTTTATATGGAAGTAAATCTTTAATTATTGGTATTCCAATAGGTACTGCTTTATCATATTTGATATATAAGAAGTTTAGTACTTTGACTATGGTTTATTGTTTGCCTTATAAGGGGATTATAATTTCTACTGTGGTTGTTGCTTTATTGATTACTTTTATTATGAAATTTTCACTTAATAAGATTAATAAACAAAATATTATTGAAACTATTAGAAAAGATAATATCTAATTTATATTGCTAATAAAAACACAGATATTATGTTAGAAATTTTGCCATTCGCAATTTCTAAATAATTTCTGTGTTATTTATTAAATTTAAAAATTAGTAACATTTTATTATCTTACTGCATATTATAGTCAAAAAAGGAGGTAGGTAAATGTTTCCTGACTATAATTCATATAACCAATTTTATGGTTTTAATAACGATCCATTTAACAGTTTGCCTGGAAATGGTTTTAATTGTAATATGTTTCCTCAGAGTAACAATAATAATGAGGAGATTCTTAATATTAGTCAAGCAGTAGAATTAATTAGAAAATCAGTAGGGGATGAAAGAGCAGATGAATTGTTTTATGAGCAACTTATAAAACAAGCACCAAGTGAAAAAGAAAAAAATATTATTTGTTCTATTAGGGATGATGAGAAAAAGCATAATAGTATTTTAAGAGAATTATATTTTAATATTACAGGTCAAATGATTCAACCTGAGCCTATGAATATGATGAACATGGAAAATAATAATTGTGATGATAAAGATGAATCTAAAGCTTCATATAAAGAGAACCTAGAAAAAGGGTTATTTGGAGAATTAGATGCAGTTGTTAAATATCGTAGAATTATGGGTGCAATGCCAAGTGGAGACTCATATATATTAGTAATGTCAATAATGACTGATGAATTAAGGCACAGTAGCAAATTTAATTATTTAATACATATGGCTGGATAAAATATGTATGTAAGTGGTGAAAGATTAGATCTTTCACTATTTTTATTTTTCTTTATATTGAAAGAAGAGTATTAATGTTTTATAATAAATAAAAATATGAAGAAGCGGGAGAAAATACTATGGAAATAAATGAATATCAAAAATTAGCTATGAGAACTTTAAACAAAGATTTAAATAAAAAAGATGTTTTAATTAATGGCGTTATGGGATTATGTGGTGAAACAGGAGAAGCTATTGATATAGTAAAAAAACATTTATCACATGGACATGAACTTGATAAAGAACATTTAATAAAAGAACTTGGAGATGTGGCATGGTATTTGGCTGAAACTGCATATGCTCTTGATATTGATTTAGAAATTGTATTTCAAGGAAATATAGATAAGCTAAAAAATAGATATCCAGAAGGTTTTGATATAGAGAGGTCTAAGAATAGAGCAGAGGGAGATATATAAAAAAAGAAGGTTTTGAAACCTTCTTTTTTATATTACGAAAAATAATATGCAGAAGAAATGTAGTAAATTTCCTAAGAAAATGAAAATGTGAAATATTGAATGAACATATTTTCTTTTTTTACCTAATCCATAAAGAACAGCACCTATACTGTATATAATTCCACCTGCTAATAATAAAGCAAAACCTAAATTTGTAAGTAATTCTGGTAATATATTTCCTCTTACTATTATGCACCAACCCATTAGTAAATAACATATCATTGATAATACTTTATATTTTTTTATATCTATTGAATTTAATAATATTCCAATAATTGCTGTTAGCCAAATAACTCCAAATATTATCCAACCAGTTGATGTATCATAACTTCTTAATGTACATAAACAAAAAGGAGTGTAAGATCCTGCTATCAATAAAAATATCGCACAGTGATCAAATATTTGAAAAACTTTTTTTGCTTTTAACTTTGGACTTAATCCGTGATATATACTAGACATAGTATATAAAACAATCATTGATACTCCGAAAATTACTCCACTTATTATTCCATATACGTTATGATGTATGGCACTAAAAATAGCTAGTAATACTATAGCTACAACACCTAAAGCTGCACCGCAAATATGAGTTACCATATTAAATATTTCTTCACCCTTTGTATAACTAGGTAGCACTCTGTCATCTAGTTTTGTTCTTTTCATTTGAATACCTCCAATTTTTAAAACTGTATCATCTAGTATTTAAAACTATATCATTATAATATATAATTGTCAAATCTAAAAATACATTCCTTGGTATAAATTTTTTTCTTTTAATATTTTATCTAAACCATTTAGAATTTTCTTTTTGTGTAGATTCCATTCAGGAGCTACTAATAAATCTTTTGGAGCATCTCCAGAAATTCTATGAATTATAAGAGTAGGAGAGATGTGAGTTATTATGTATTCTAAACAATTCATGTAATATTCATAAGTAATCGGTGTATATAATCCTTTTATATATAAATTGTACAATTCTGTATTTTTTATAACATAAGTAGAATGAATTTTTATTCCTTGAATATCATGTTGGTTTAAAAAATGAACAGTGTTTTGTATTGATTCAAAATCCTCATTTGGAAGTCCAACCATTATATGAGTAATTACATCAATATTATATTTACGAAGAATTTTGACAGCATTTGAGAAGTTTGATGAGGTATAACCACGATTGATTATTTTACCTATATTATCACTTGATGTTTGAAGACCAAGTTCAACACATACATAATATTTATTGGAGTAGGAGCTAATTAGTTTTGCAATTTCTTCAGTTATGCAATCAGGTCTAGTGGCTATTTCTAATCCAACTATCTTTTTATTAGAAGATAAAGCAGTATCATATTTTATTTTTAGATTGTCTATAGAGTCATAAGTGTTTGTAAAATTTTGAAAGTAGACAATAAATTTATTAGCTCTCTCAGAGCGATAACTTTTAAAATAATTATCAATTTGTTCTTTAATTGAAATTGAATTTATATGATCTCCAGATCCTCTTTCGCTACAAAAGATGCAACCGCCAGTTCCGCAACTTCCATCACGATTTGGACATGTAAAGTTTCCATCAACACAAATTTTAAGTGTTCTTTCTCCAAATTTTTCTTTTAAATATTGATTTAAATGTTTATATCTTAAATATCTTTCTTCCATAAAGATGAGTATAACAGGCTATAAAAATATTTTCAACAAAAATCACTCAATATATTGAAAATATTAATATTAAGTGATATTATTTCGGTGGTAATTTAAACTTAGAATAAATTACATATTTTGGGTTTAAAATATAACAAAGGAGAGAACGCAATATGAAAAAAGATTATAAAATAATAGACAGTATTGAAGCTTTAAACGGAGCAATAGAATCTGTTAGAAAAGCTCAAAAAGAGTTTGCAACTTTTTCACAAGAAAAGGTTGATAAAATCTTTTTAGCAGCTGCTATGGCTGCAAATCAAGCAAGAATACCACTTGCTAAAATGGCAGTTGAAGAAACTGGCATGGGAGTTGTAGAAGATAAGATTATAAAAAATCATTATGCTTCTGAATATATTTACAACAAATATAAAGATGAAAAAACATGTGGAACTATTGAATATGATTCATCATATGGAATTAGAAAAGTAGCTGAACCAATAGGTTTAATAGCTGCTGTTATTCCTACAACAAATCCTACATCAACAGCAATATTTAAGACATTAATATCATTAAAAACTAGAAATGGTATTATTATAAGTCCTCATCCTAGAGCTAAAAATTCAACAATTGAAGCTGCAAAAATAGTTTTAGAAGCAGCTGTAAAAGCAGGAGCACCTGAAGGAATTATTGCTTGGATAGATGTTCCATCATTAGAATTAACAAATACATTAATGTCATCAGCAGATACAATTTTAGCTACTGGTGGACCAGGAATGGTTAAATCAGCATATTCTAGTGGAAAACCAGCATTAGGTGTTGGTGCTGGAAATACACCAGCTATAATTGATGATTCAGCTGATATAATTTTAGCTGTTAATTCTATAATTCATTCAAAAACATTTGATAATGGTATGATTTGTGCTTCTGAACAATCAGTTATTGCATTAGATAGTATTTATGATCAAGTAAAATCAGAATTCGAAAGAAGAGGATGCTATTTCTTAAATGCAGAAGAAACTGAAAAAGTAAGAAAAACAATAATTATAAATGGTTCTTTAAATGCTAAAATAGTTGGACAAAAAGCGCATACTATAGCTGCATTAGCTGGGATAGATGTTCCAGAAACAGCTAAAATTTTAATAGGTGAGGTTGAAAGTGTTGAAATAACAGAAGAATTTGCACATGAAAAACTTTCACCAGTTTTAGCAATGTATAGAGCTAAAAATTTTGATGATGCTGTTAGCAAGGCAGCTAAATTAATAGATGATGGTGGACTTGGACATACTTCATCATTATATGTAAATACAATTACAGAAAATGATAAAATAGAGAAATTTTATAGTTCAATGAAAACTTGTAGAGTTTTAATTAATACTCCTTCTTCACAAGGTGGTATAGGTGATCTTTATAACTTTAAGCTTACTCCATCATTAACACTTGGTTGTGGTTCTTGGGGTGGTAACTCAGTATCAGAAAACGTTGGAATAAAACATTTAATAAATATAAAAACAGTTGCTGAAAGGAGAGAAAATATGCTTTGGTTTAGAGCACCTGAAAAGGTATATATAAAAAGAGGTTGCTTACCAGTAGCCTTAGAAGAATTAAAACAAGTAATGGATAAGAAAAAAGTATTTATAGTAACTGATACTTTCTTATTTGAAAATGGTTATACAAAATGTGTAACAGATAAATTAGATGAAATGGGAATACAACATGCAACATTTTCAAATGTTGCTCCAGATCCAACTCTTGCATGTGCAATTGAAGGAACAAAAGCGATGAATGAATTTAAGCCAGATACAATTATTGCTATTGGTGGTGGTTCTGCAATGGATGCGGCTAAAATTATGTGGGTTATGTATGAACATCCAGAAGTTGATTTTATGGATATGGCAATGAGATTTATGGATATTAGAAAAAGAGTTTATACTTTCCCTAAGATGGGAGAAAAAGCGTATTTTATAGCTGTTCCTACATCAGCTGGTACTGGTTCAGAAGTTACACCATTTGCTGTTATAACTGATGAAAAAACAGGAACAAAATATCCATTAGCTGATTATGAACTAATGCCTAAAATGGCTATAGTTGATAGTAATATGATGATGAATGCACCTAAAGGTTTAACATCTGCATCTGGTATTGATGCTGTAACACATGCTTTAGAAGCATATGCATCAATGATGGCTACTGAATATACAGATGGATTAGCAAAAGAATCTTTAAAGAATATATTTGAATATTTACCAAGAGCATATGATAATGGAGCAAATGATCCAGAAGCTAGAGAAAAAATGGCAAATGCGGCAACAATGGCTGGTATGGCTTTTGCTAATGCGTTTTTAGGAGTATGTCACTCAATGGCACATAAATTAGGTGCTTTCCATCATTTACCTCATGGTGTTGCTAATGCATTAATGATAAATATTGTTTTAAGATTTAACGCTGCTGAAGTTCCAACTAAAATGGGAACATTTCCACAATATGATCATCCACATACACTAAGAAGATATGCAGAAGTTGCAGAAAGTTTAGGATTAAAAGGCAAAGATGATCAAGAAAGTTTAGACAATTTAATAAGAGCAATTGACGAATTGAAAGAAAAAATAGGAATTAAGAAAACTATTAAAGATTATGGTGTTGATGAAAAAGATTTCTTAGATAGATTAGATGAGATGGTAGAACAAGCATTTGATGATCAATGTACAGGAGCTAATCCACGTTTACCATTAATGAGCGAAATCAAAGATATGTATTTAGAAGCATATTATGGAGGTGAAAGATAATGGATTTAAACTTAACTAATCCTATGGCAGAAAGAAAAACTAAAACAGTATATAGAGATGGAGATAAAACAATAAAGTTATTTGTTGAAAATTATTCAAAAGCTGATATTTTAAATGAAGCTTTAAATCAAGCAAGAGTAGAGGAAGGAACAGATTTAAGTATTCCAAAACTTATTGCAGTAACTAAAGTTGAT
>CANBHY010000007.1 GCA_947368535.1 uncultured Clostridium sp.
GGGTGTGTGTGTGTGTGTGTGTGTGTGTGTGTGTGTATGTGTGTGTTTAAAGTATCTTGCACCTTTCAGTTTAGTTTTTCTTTTATTTGGAACTATTTTTCTTATGATAATATATCTGGTCTTAGGCTTGAATATTCTGATAAATTAAAAAATATAAAACCTAAAACATATAATTTATTATTCTTATTTTTAATACCTAAACTTAACAATAAAACTGATAATAATATTAAATCAGGAAATAAATTACACTCCATTCCCCATCTACTTTTCATAATATGCCATGGACAAATAGCAAAAAAAGCCGTTCCAATTAAAGCCATTTTTTTATTATCAAATATGTTTTTTAATAAATAATAAAAACCATATAAAGACATACAACCAACTATTGCCATAGGTAATCTTATTCCATATTCAGTTAGTCCTGTAAATAATATTACTGGTATTGTAATAATTGAATATAAAATACTTTGTCCATTCCCCCAAGCATATAAATATACTGGATATGAATTTCCTCCTCTATCAATTCCATATTTCATTAGGGAATATGCATCATATCCACTAGATGCTTCATCTGCATTAAGTGCATTAGGAAATTTTCCAAGTCCATATAGTCTTACTACACTACCTATCATTAATATAAAAACTAAAATAGTTTCTTCCTTATATTCACTGAAAAAACTTTTTACATTCTTTTTATTTTTTATTAAATTCATTATAGGCTTTACTATTACAATAAGCGGTAATATAAAACATATCATTATAAAAATAAAAATTTTCAAAATCTCCTCCTAATCTATATTTTTTCTTGAAGCCTTTCTAATTCGTTCTCTGTAAGCTCTCTACACTCTCCTAATTTTAATTCTTTTGGTAAATTTAAATTTCCCATTCCAATTCGATTAAGTTCTAATACTTTGGCTCCATAGCAACCAAACATACGCTTAATTTGATGATATCTTCCTTCTCTTATAGTTACTATTCCTAATGATTTACCTGTAATATTAAGTTCAGCAGACTTGCATTCTGCATCACTAAGTTTTATTCCACTCTTAAAACCTTTAACCATTTCTTCAGTCATGTCAACATCTATTGTCACTTCATAAATCTTTTTAATATGTTTTCTAGGTGATAAAATATTATGTGCCATAACTCCATCATTAGTAATAAGCATTAATCCTGTAGTATCTTTATCTAATCTTCCTGCTGGGAATAGTTCTCTTTCTTTAAATTCTTCAGGTACTAATTCTAAAACAGTTCTTTGGGACTTATCTTCTGTTGCTGATATATATCCTTTCGGTTTATTAAGAATTAAATATATATTTTTCTTTAAATCTATATCTTTACCATCTATAGCTATTACTACTCTACTTTGATCTATTTTTGTATCATATTTATCCACAATTTCCCCATCTACTGTTACTCTTTTTTTCAAAATCATTTTTCTTACTTCTTTTCTAGAAAAATTGCTTTGAGATGAAATAACTTTATCTATTCTTTCCATAACCACCTCTAAATTAATAGTCTCATTATAACACACTTTTTTCAGCCATTAAAGTATAAATTTTTGCCTAATGTCAGAAATTAATTTTATAACTTCATTTATAGTTTTTATATTGAAACAATATCTTTTTTTTGATACAATTCAAAAAGTAATTAAATAAATTTTTATAAGGAGGCATCATGGAATTAAGCAATAATGAATTAATTGAAATTAAAGAATTTTTAAATACTCACCCTAAATCTCACTTTTTACAATCACCTGAATGGGCTAATTTAAAAAGTTCCTGGATTCATGAAATGATAATAGTTCGTGATGAAAACAATAAAATAAAAGGAACAATGAGTGTTTTAATAAGAAAAACTCCTCTTTTTGGTACATCAATTATGTATGCTGGAAGAGGCTTTGTTTGTGATATAGATGATAAAGATACTTTAGAAAAACTAACAGCTGAGGCTAAAAAACTAGCAAAAAAATATAAAGCTTTTATTTTCAGAATGGATCCTGATGTTCCTGTAGATAATAAAGACTTCTTAAATTTAATGCTATCTCTAGGTTATAAAGAAAAGAAAAATATAAAAACAATTGATGATGTAATACAACCTAAATATGTTATGAGACTAAATATTAAAGATCATACCGAAGATAGCTTAATTGCTACTTTTCATTCAAAAACTAGATACAATATTCGTTTATCTATAAAAAAAGGTGTAACTATTCGTGAAGGATCTTCTGATGAGGATATTGAGATTTTCCACAGAATAATGAAAGAAACTGGATCTAGAGATGACTTCTTCATACGTGACTCTTCTTATTTTAAAAAACTATATGATTGTTTAGGAAAAGAACACGTAAAAATATTAATTGCTGAACATGAAGGAACTCCTATCGCTGTTGCAATGCCTGTTTTATATGGTGATAAAGTTTGGTATTTATATGGTGGAAGTTCTAATCAATACAGAAACTTAATGGCTACTTACTTAGTTCAATGGGAAATGATTAAATGGGGCCTAGAAAATAAATGCAATATTTATGACTTTAGAGGAATTACCGGATATTGGGATGAAAAATCTCCACAATATGGTGTTTATAAATTTAAAAAAGGATTCAATGGTGATGAGGTTGAATTTGTAAACGAACTATACATGGTTTTCAATCCATTTATAAATACACTTTGGAAAATTGCTGAAAAAACTTATAAATTTATAGGTAATACAAAAGAAAGGATTAAAAATCTTGGAAAAAACTAGTTTAAAAAAGAACTATTTATATAATTTAATTTATCAAATAATAATTTTAATATTACCAATAATAACTACTCCATATATTTCTAGAGCTTTAGGCGCAACTAACATTGGAATATATAGTTTTACAGTTTCTATTGTAACCTATTTCACTCTTTTTGGATCACTTGGAGTATCATTATATGGTCAACGTGAAATTGCATATGTAAGAGATGATAAAGAAAAAAGAAAAAAACTATTTCTAGAAATCGTATTATTTAGATTTATTACTTTAGCTATTTCAATGGCAGTATTCTTCTTTACTTTTGCATTAAATAATGAATATCAAATATATTATCGTATACTTCTACTCTATCTTTTAGCAGCATCTTTCGATATAAGCTGGTTCTTTCAAGGATTAGAAGATTTCAAAAAAACTGTAACTCGAAATGTAGTAGTAAGACTTCTTAGCGTATTATGTATATTTATTTTTGTCAAAAAACCTTCTGATTTAGCCAAATATTTATTAATATATTCTTTAGCTGATTTACTTGGAAACTTATCTTTATGGTTTTATCTTCCAAAATATTTTAAAGGAATCCCTGTAAAACATGTTAATTTGAAACGTCACATGATTCCTATATTTATGTTATTCATACCACAAATAGCTATAAAACTATATAACACTGTTGATAAAACAATGCTTGGATATATAATTCATGACAAATCAGAACTTGGAAATTATGAAGAAGCAAATAAATTAATAAATGTATTATTTACAATCGTATCTTCATTAGGAATAGTTATGGTTCCAAGGATTGCAAACGTATTTGCAAGTGGTGATACTAAAAAATTAAATGAATACATAATGAAATCTTTTAGGTTTGTATTCTTTTTGGCATTTCCTATTACACTAGGAATAATCACTGTTTCAAAAGAATTTGTTCCAATTTTCTTAGGTGATGGATATGAAAAATGTTATCTTATTGTTAACATATTAGCTCCAATAATTTTACTTTGTGGAATTACAAATGTTATAGGAACCCAATATTTATTGCCAACCAAAAGGCAAAAAGAATATACTATTTCCATATTGGTAGGACTTATATTTAATGTAGCCTTTAATGCTATTCTAATACCAAACTTTGGTGCTTATGGAGCAGCTTTAATGACTACTTTTGCTCAAACAATAGTCATGATTATACAATGCTTTTATATTAAAAATGATATAAATATCAGAAAAGCTTTTAAAGAGGGCATTAATTATGCAATAGCTGGAATTATAATGTTCATTGTATGTATTATAATCGGACTATTCATACATAGCGCACTATTATCAATACTCATAAAAATGGCACTTGGCGGATTAACTTATGCTATTGTATTGTTCTTCTTAAAAGATGAATATGTAAAAATCTTTTTTATTGCACTTGCTAAAAAAATTGGATAAAAACATCTGTATAAAATAAAAAGAGTCTCATAGAAATTTTATTCTATAAGACTCTTCTTATTTTATACTAATTTACTTTACCGTTATACATATCACTAAAAATACCATTGTTATTAATTAACTCATCAAACTTACCACTTTCAATAATATGTCCTTTGTCTAATACTATAATTCTGTCACAATTTTTTAAAGTAGTTAATCTATGAGCTATAGAAATAATTGTTGTATTATTTTCCTTTTGTAATTTTTCAATTTCCTTTTGAATATACTTTTCAGAAGTATTATCTAATGCAGCTGTAGCTTCATCTAAAATCAAAATTTTAGGCTTTCTTAGAAAAATTCTAGCAATTGCAATACGTTGTCTTTGCCCTCCTGATAAATTATTTCCTCCCTCCGAAATTATTGCATCAAATTTATCTGGTAAGTTATTTATATAATCATATATGTATGCTTTTTTAGCTGCTTCTTCTACTTCTTCGATTGATACTTCTCTATCTATACCATAACAAATATTTTCATAAATTGTTCCTGCAATTAAAAATGGTGTTTGAGGAACTAAAGCAATTATATTAGAAATATCTTTTCTTGAAAGTAAGTCAATATCATTTCCTGCTACATATATATTTCCATAACCTTTTTCAAGTTTAGTAATTACTTTTATTAAGGAAGATTTACCACAACCACTAGGTCCAGCAATTCCTAAAAACATTCCTTCATTTAAAGATAAATCAAAATTGTCTAATATAACTTTGCTTTCATCTTCATTATAATAAAAACGTAAATCACTAATATCTACAGTAGAATTTCCTGTATATTTATTTTCTTTTTTCTCAATTTCGTTATAAGAAAAATCATTTGGAATCTCTATCATATTAAAGAAATCTTTAGCTAATACTGTGCATTCTGATAGCTCATCAAATATTCTATGTAACTCTTCTAATGGCTTAATAAGTTGATTAAAGCATAAATAAGCTGTAAGCACGCTACCTGCTGAAATTATATTTTTAGTAGCCAAATATGTTGATATTCCTATAATCAAAACTGTAAAAAATGCTTGATTTATAAATTTCAAACAATCATATAAAGCCATTGCTTTATGATGTTTCATTTCTTTAGAACGTAAAAACTCTGATTTATCTCCAAATCTATTTACTTCAAAATCAACACTATCACAAATACGTATAACTTCAATTCCATTTATTAATTCAACTATTGTTCCATCCATTTTAGATTTACTTTCTAAAAGTTCTACACGTATTCCCTTTTGACTTGAAATTTGTTTAAATACAATAAATACACCTATTGGTATAACTAATAACATTGGGAAAGCTAAAATAATTGGTAATGTCATAAAAATTGTAATAATTGCTGCTATACCATTAAAAATTGCTGGTGCAAAATCCATAAATAAAAGCTTTTCTAATTTCACTGTTCCTTCTAATGTTCGATTCATTTTTCCATGAATATTCCCTGTCATATTTTCTCTAAAGTATGAAAGTGGCGCTCTTAAAAGTGATTTTATAACCATTATTCTAGCAGTTTTTTCTGTACTAGTTGCAGTATCTTCTACCATTACTCTTCTAACAATTTTTATTACTTCATTTACTACATTAACTACCAAAATTAATATTAAAAATGGTATAACTTTACTAAATTCAATACTTTCTGCATTTAATATATCATCTGTAAGCCACCCTATTGCTTTAGGTGTTACTTGAGTAAGTGCTGCTGAAATTAACATTATCAAAATAATTATAATAAAATTCATTTTTTGTTTCTTAGTTAATAATATATAAATTTTACTTAATACTTGCTTCATTTTATTTCCTCCATACTTATCTAGTATAGCATACCTAAAACATTATGTAAACTTTTTTTTAATAATATATGATAATGATATGAAGAAAATAATTTTCCTTTATCTTCATAAAAATCTTCAATATGGTTTATTAGTTCAATTTAAAAGTCTTTAAATAATTCTTTTATCAAATCATAATCTGCATAAGAATGAGGAACTTTATAGTTGCATTCTATTTTCTCTTCTTCTGCCCATTTTCTAGTTCTATTTAAAGCGGATTTACATGAATTACACTTAAATAAATTTGTCTTATATTCTTAGCTATTTCTTTTTCTAAATCATCTGCTATTTTATGACTTTCGAAAGTACTCATATTTCCATCAACAAATATTGAAAAAGAAATTTGATATTTATATCCTACTGGAGTTGCATTAAAATGAGTTACTTTTTTAATAGCATCATTTTTATTGATAATATCATAAACTTGTTTTTTAGTATCATCATTTATGGCTTTATCCATTAAAACATCATAACTTTCTTTAAAGATTCCTACTGCTGATATTAAAATCCAAATTGATATTCCTGTTCCAACAATACCATCTATAAAACTTATTCCAGCTAAACTTAATAAACAAGATACTAAGTTAAAAAATGTAACAAAACAATCATTTCTATGATCTTTTGAATTAGCTTCTAATAATAAATTATCTAATTCTTTGGACATTTTATTTGTATATATAAATAAAACAAATTTAACAATTATAGTAACTAAACACACTACTATTAGCCATATAGAAAATTCATAATTTGTTTTATTAAATATTGACCAAATTGCATCTTTTAATATAAAAAGCGCCATTCCTCCCATAACAATACTAATTAATAGTGAATATATGTACTCAGCTTTCCCATGTCCTAAATTATGGTCATCATCATATGGTTTGCTAGCAATTTTATTACCTATAAAAGTCATAAAAGATGAGAATATATCGCCCGCACTATTAAAACAGTCAGCAATCATTGACTGACTATTAGTAATAAATCCAATAATCCCTTTTATAACCATCAAAAATATGTTACCAATTATTCCAAAAATACTTGCTAACTTAACTTTTTTAAATCTATCCATTTTTAATAAGCTCCTTTATTATTATGAAATATTTTTATCTTAAGTACGCTGTTTCTCCTTTTTCGTCACAAACTTTATTTTTTCTAGACTGTATATGATTAACTTCACAATATCTGTTTTTAAATTCAACTTCATTTTTTAGTAATTGTCTCATATCTTCTAAAAACACTCTATATGTTTCATCTTCAAAAAACATATTTTCTGGATTATCTTCACCATATCTTTTAGATAATCTTTTAAAAGTAAAGTCTAAATAATCTTCCATTCCCATTTCAGGCGTTCTAGATTTAGCTACAAAAAAACTTCTAATAAATACTATTTCTATTCTTGTATTTCTGTCAGCAGATGATATTAATTTTCCATAATCACTTCTTGGCGTATCTGCAAAAGAAGAACGATGATCTTCAATTGCTTCTTTTATCATCACTCTTTGTTCATCTGTAAAAAATCTTTTCATATTTTCATCTTTTATAAACCTATCTCCTGCTATTTTCTCATGAGTTTCATGATCTATATATTTTCCTAAATCATGACATGCTGCAATAGCATATACCATATCTGTATCTAATTCTAGTTTTAAGGTTTCTCTTAAAGCAAAAGCCCTTCTTATAACTTCTCTTATATGTATAATTCCATGAGCTTTATCGTTTTTATCATATTCTGGAAAAACATTTTCTTCTATATATCTTTTTAATTCTGGATTTACCTCTTTTGTATAATATTCATACTCATTAATATCGTTAGCATTTAATATTAAAGATCTTACTTTATCAAAATTTTCATTTTCTCCTAAGTTTGCTCTTTCATATACTTCATATAAAATCTCATCTAATGACATATTGGCATTTTCTGTTTTTACCTCTTCAAATAATTTTCTTAATAAATCTCTAATTGACTCCATATTATCTAACACCTATTTTCTATATTATTTTTTCTAAATTAATTCTATTTTCAATTATATTTTCTTTTTTCTCTACCTCAGTAAAGTTAAATCCATTTTTAACTAAAAAACTTAACATTTCTCTTCTTGCATTCCTAGTTTTTATCTTTAACTTAGAATACCCCTGTCTTTTAGCCCAATCAATTTGATATTGCATTAATTTAGTTAAAGCTCCTTTTCTACGGTATTTATAATCTACACCTGCCATCCAAACATAAAAACTTTCTCCATCATTAAATTTATCATAACCAACTATGTATCCAATAGGAATATCATTTAAATACGCTACAATTTTTACATGTTCTTTATTTTGATATCTATTTTCAAAGTATTCTTTATTTAAATTAACATCATCTGAAAATTCTATAACATTTTTATTCACCTTTAAAACTTCATCTATATTAGTTTCTTTAATTTCAATATTATTTTCCATATCTGCTCCTATAATTCAATCTCTTCTAAATCATTTGGAACATATACATTTCCATTAAAATATTTTTTGGCTTCATTAGTATATAGCTCTTTTCTTTGTTTTATATTATTATCCCATGTATGCCATAAAACTAAATTTTTAACATTCAAATTTTCAGCAACCTCAGCAACATCTTTTACTGTAGAATGATTTTTTTCACGAGCTTTTATTATTTGCTCTTCTTCTTCCAAGCACATTGCTTCATGTAACATCCAAGTAGCATTTCTTACTTTATCATATATATTTCTGCTGCATGGAACATCTCCTAAGAAAACAAGTTCTTTTTCATTATTTAGGCAAGTTTTAAAACCATATTGTTTACATTCTGTTGAATATAAATCTAATACTTCAACATTATATCCAATAATATTAAGTTTTTGATTATTTTCTAAAAATATATACTTCACATATTCTTTATACTGTTGTTCATGATTTTCATGAAAAGTACTAGCTATAAATGTATCAACAATTTTCTTAATTTCTTTATCACAATATATATTAAACTCTCCCTCATACTGATTCCTACTCATATTTTGAAATATCTTTCTAAGTAGAGTAAAAATTCCTAATAAATGATCAATATGTTTATGTGATATAAACAAATCATGTATTTTATCTATACCTATTTTACTTATCTCTAAATTATTTAATAATTGATTTCCACTTCCTGTATCTACAAGTAAATATTTATCATCATTTTGAATAGTAAAACATGTGCTATAACACTCTACTGTTATACCAGCACCTGTACCTAAAACATTAATTTTTTCCATATATATTCCTCCATCTAATTAGCAATCTCTCTAAATCCATTTCTGCTCCAAAGCCACAACTGAGTATGTATATCAATTGGTTTATATTTTGTTTTTTCTAATAACTTTTCCCACTTTTCTGCAACTATTAGTTGAACATCATTAGAATTAAATTCTTCCTCTGTTATTACTCCTAATTTTAGTGTTGCTTTACATACATGTGTGTCTGGTGCAACAGTAATTTTATGAATATTTTTATACTTTCTACCAGTATATTGATAAATAACATACAGCCAATAATTACATATCTTAATTCCAGATAAATATGGAAATTCCTTCTTATTTTTATTTTGTATAAAATCCCTTATTTTCTCTATATCATTATCCAAATCATCAAATAACTTTCTGATATCACCATTGAATAATTTCATAAAAGTCTTACACAATTTAATCCATATCTCTGTTTGTTTTTGTTTTTGCAATGCAAGCTTATATTTAGTTAAAGCTTTTTGCACATCTTCAAAAGAATGTTTTAAACATTGTTCTGGATTAAAAACAAAGTTAGTTTCTTTATCTATATATGTATTTAGTGCTGACTCCCATAAAGTATAAGAATTTCGCTGATAATTTAATGCCATTGGTAATGTATAATATAAATAATTTTCTAAACTATCTTTATTTAAATGAGGATTTGAATCTTCTGGCATAATTTCTCCTCCTAGTTCACCCCTTTTATACATTTCCATAATTTTATCTATTTTTTCTATTATATTCTTATCACTCATCTTTTTTCCTTATAATTAACTTTCAAAGTAAAAAGCTAATCGTGTTTTATCTCTAATTAATTTTTCTTCAAAATTATTATTAGAAAACTCCCTTATTACATTTCTCCAAAAATTCTGTGCTCTTTCATTTTTTAATAAGGTTCTAACTTCCCATGGTCCTTTATATAATTCAAACATTTCATTTGCCATAAATTTTCCAGCACCACTTCGTCTATATTTATTTAAAACAAAAAATTCTGCAATTTCGTTTTTACCATCTTCATTATATCTTGCAAGAACAAAACCAGCTAATTCATTATCACACTTTAATATATATGGATGCCTTTTATCACTTGTCCAATACATTTCTACATATTTACTCATAACATATAATCCTGAATCTAATAATTTAAAATCTGTAGTTTCATCTTCAAAAAAACTAAGCTCATAGGTATACAATTGCATTAAATTATAAATAACCTCTTTGTCTTGTTCTTTAACTTCTTGTATTTCAAATTTCATATTTTCTCCTATTTCAATCTAATTTTTCTATAGTATCCTTGTAATTTATTCTAAAACCACCTTTAGTATAATTTATGGTTCTTACTACTTTTATTCTATCACCAATATTTAATTCATCATATTGCTCTTTTCCAACAGCTACAGTAACTTTTTCCTTTAATTCATCATTATAATATTGTATATTATATGTTTTTCTAATATTAGGTGCTCTTTTTCTTATTTTTCCTTCTTTAACATATTTATTTGTAATTGTTGTTTCTTCTATTACCAGTTCTTCTTTATAACCATTTTCAGTTTTTATTAAATTAGGATTATTTATATCTACATGATACATATTGTTTTTGTCGAATAGTACCCATATTAGAATAGCTACCAAAACAATAAAAGCTATACATATTATAATTATAGGTATTTTTTTCTTCATATTTTTTGTATTCTCCCATACTTAAAAATTTACTTATTCCAAAAAATTAATCTAAGCAATACAGCAATTATCAAAATACTCGTCATATTTCTTTAGTTCTATATTATTTAGATAATATTCTCCTTCATTTTCAAAACATTTTCAATTTCTACTAATTGCTCATCGGTAAGATTAAAAGTCATTTTTCTCATTTATTTATATTCCTTTCTATTACTTAATATAAAGTTATATATTTTACATAGTTAACATAACATGGTATAATATTATTACTATAGATTAGGAGGTATTTGACATGCCTGAAGCAAAAGAATTATTATCCATGTTACGCAAAATGCGTGATGATCCCGTCATGCGGGATTTCTGGCCAGTTATAAATGAAATGATGAATGGACTTAAAACTCCTGATTATGATAATACCGAAATTGTCTTAGATCTTTTCTTTCAAAACGATTTACAATTTCATTGTAATCAGTTAGCTACAGCCCTTCACATTCATAGCAACATGACCATGCCTCGAAAAAAATGGTATGAACTGGATGATTAACCTATTCTTATGCAAAAGCTTAGTGTATTACAGTTGCACTAAGCTCTTTTCTTTTTAAGTTTACATTTTATATATCAAATTCCTTCACAAATTGAACAATATCACTATTCACTTGTTGAATTCTTTTATCATTTAATAAGTCAGCATATGAAAACCATTTATATTGTATACCATTAATTTCAAATTCTTCATTATTTAAATTCTCATTTAAATCTACCTTATAGAAATAATGAATATATTCTTTTTGTATTTTATCACTTTCAGAAAACTTTTCATGTTTTTTATTACCTACTAAAGAAACTTTTATCAATTCTTTTTTTACATTTAATTTATCTACTATCACATCTTTTACTATATCTGCGTTTTCACCATTAAGTAATTTGCAATTCAAAAATAAAAAACTATTCCATCTATTATCAAAATATTGTAAATACTCATTTTTTTCATTTTTAATCACTATAATTGCATGTACTCCCATATTATATTTCACCTTTCTTTAATTTTCTTATTTTTTACTATATTTAGTTCAATTATATTTCTCTCTATCTTTTTGGATTTGTTTTGCATATCTCTCCTCTTCTGAAAAAACACATCCACAATATTTTTGCATATATAATCCTAACTCTCTTGCTTTATTTTGTCCTTCTCTAAAGCCAACTCTAAAATCTCTATATAAAAATTCCATTTCGTACTTTTTAGCTAATCTTTCACAAATTTGTTTTAATTCTTCATGTTTTTGGTATGGACTTACAAATAATGTAGATGTAAATGCATCATATCCGTTTTCTTTGGCATATTTTACTGTTTCTTCTAATCTAACTTTATAACAGTAATTCACACATCTATTTTCTAAATTATCAACTACATTTTGGCAAAACTCTTTTAATCCATAATCTTCATTAATTATTAAATTAAAGTTAGCTATTTGGCTGTATTCAATTAATGTATCTCTTCTTGTCTTGTATTCTATGTATGGATGAATATTAGGATTGTACCAATAACAACTTGGTTCTATTCCTTCATTTCTTAAACTGTCTATACAATATACACTACAAGGAGCACAACATGTATGCATTAATAATTTCATTTTTCTTATTCCTTTTCTATATAATTCTAACTATTTTCAAAACACCAAAATATTGATATATCACCTATATATTCAAGATTTTTAATAACATAATTACACACTTCATTCGGAGTTTGCCAATTACGGTTCTCTTTCTTTATTAAATAAATAGTGTCCTTTTCATTATTTTTAATCTCTTCTATAATTCCTTGTTCACCAGCTTTTCCGAAATTGCCTTTTGTAAACAAATCATAATTTTTATTGTATCTATTAAAAGGAATCATATAAATTGCTGCTTCAGCATCTAAAACATATACCTTTTTTCCAAGTTCTTTTTGCTTTTCAATATATTTGTTAATTTTAAAAATTCTTTCCTTCAAACCATTATTCTCTGGAATTCCTATAAAATGTTCTAATTCTTTTTCCTTTGTAGCTTTTATATATTGATTATCAAATACTTTTAAAGCACCAAATAAATTCAGTAATAATATAAACATTAATATAAAAGAAAACATTCCATATAAAGCTACACGTATTTTTCTGTTCCATTTTGAAAACATATCATCTGAATATACAAAATCAAATAATATATATATCATTGCAATAAAAGAAATTAATCCACCTATACAAAAATGTATTTTATCCGAAATTGGATAAATTACTATTGACGATGAAATACCATATGCAAAAAATATATAAACCTCTTTTGACGTATTTTTCATAAACATTGTTATAAACATTGCTATTAATGTTATTGGTAAAAATAAAGCTAACCATGAGATAATTTCTTGTCCAAATAACTCTTTATATAAAATCATATTAGAAAATGTAGTTGTACCTAAAATTGCATAACTTATAAAATCATTCATTGCTCCATTTATCAATAAATATATAATAAATAATATTATTGGTATTATAGCTCCTAATAATCTAGTAAATGCAATTTTTAAAAATTCTTTTATCTCTTCCTTTTTTCTTATTTTGAATATCTTATATCCAATGCAAGCTAAAATAACAGCTAATCCAGTTGTTTGCTTAAATAGAATGGTTACTCCTGCTAATATACCTATAATAAAATCGTATTTAAATCTGTATTTTAAAAAACAATCATCTTTTTGTAAAATTTCAATATATACTAATATCAAAGCAATTAATAAAACTGCATAATTATAATCAATACATAATATATCTTTAAATAATAATAAAAATGCCATTAATCCTAGTAAAGCAATTTCGTCATTCGTAACTTTTTTTAATATCTTATATACTATAAAAAATATAGAGGTAAGAAATACTACAGCAAGGCTTCTCATTACTATTAGTTCTTGTCCAAATATTTTAAAAAATCCCCCACATATAAGTGATAACAAAGGTGTTGGAACCATATTAAAATCTTTATATGGAACAAGTCCATTAGATACATTTCTTGCAAAATTAAAATTCCAAATTTCATCTAAATTTGAATATGTACTTCCAAAAATATTTGATAAACAAATTACAAATATAAAAAATATAACTACAATATCTTTTAATATTTCTATATTTTTTCCTTTTTTATCTGATTTTGTCATATCTAACCTTTCATATTATTTTTTGTCATATTCTATTCCTAAATGGTCATATGCTTGTTTTGTTACTACTCTACCTCTAGTGGTTCTAACTAAAAATCCAATTTGTAGCAAATATGGTTCATATACATCTTCTATAGTTCCAATTTCTTCTCCTATTGTTGCTCTTAAAGTATCTATTCCTACTGGTCCACCTTTGTGATTATATATAATTGATTCCAATATTTTTCTATCTGTGGTGTCTAAACCAAATTCATCAATCTCTAGTTTGTTCATAGCTAATCTAACAATTTTTAATGTTATATCACCATCACCTAAAACTACACCAAAATCAGCCACTCTTTTTAATAATCTATTTGCAATTCTAGGAACTCCTCTAGAACGTTTAGCAATTTCTAATGATGCTTTCTTTTCTATTCCTATTCCTAAAATATCAGCTGATCTTCTAATAATTGTATCTATATCTTCAACACTATATAACTCTAATCTATTAATAATTCCAAATCTATCTCTAAGTGGCATAGATAAACTACCTATCTTAGTAGTTGCTCCAACTAAAGTAAATTTAGGTAAATCTACTCTAATTGATCTTGCAGTTGAACCTTTTCCAATCATAATGTCTAGAGTATAATCTTCTAATGCAGGGTATAAAATTTCTTCTACATTTCTATTAATTCTATGAATTTCATCAATAAACAAAATATCATTTTCAGATAAAGTTGTAAGAATAGCAGCTAAATCTCCAGGTTTTTCTATTGCTGGACCAGAAGTAACTTTTATACTAACACCCATTTCATTTGCTAAAATATTAGCTAGTGTAGTTTTTCCTAATCCTGGAGGTCCATATAATAAAACATGATCTAATGGTTGTTCTCTTTTCTTCGCAGATTCTATACATATTCTAATATTTTCTTTTACTTTTAGTTGGCCTATATAATCATTTAACACTTTAGGTCTTAATGAAAACTCTTGAGTATCTTCTTCATTATTTTTAATATTAGACAATAATAACAAATTTTCATCTAATTCTTCTTCTTCAAAATTCATTATGCAATTTCCTTTCTGAAAAAATAACTATTCCTTCATATATTATCATTTAAATACATATATTTCAAGAAAAATAACTACCTTTAATATTTTCACTTTTGTTTTAATAAAAAAAGCTAAAGAATTTATCTTTAGCCCTATTTTAATTTTAATATTTAATATTTTTAATTTCATATTTCTTATAATCTGGCATATATTTTTCAAGCATATTATAGAAACTTTTAGTATGATTTTTGTATTTCAAATGACAGAATTCATGTAAAACAATATATTCTATAACTTCTCTTTTATATTTTACTATACGTGGATTAATTAATATTTTCTTATCCTCTGTACATGTTGCTAAAACATTTTTCATTTCTACAATTTTATAATCTTCTGGTGCAAAACCAACCATTAGTCTAGTTTCTTCCATTATATTTTCCATTTCTTTTTCAGCTATTTTAGCATATAACTTATCAATTAATATATCTGTCATAGATTCATGATCAATTTTTTTATATTTTTTAGGTAAATTAACTTTAACTACATTTTTTTCTAAATCACATTCTATTACATCTATATTCTTATATGTAACTTTCAAGTTATAAGTTATACCTAATATTTGAATTGGTTTTAAACTAATATTAGCTTGAGCCTCATATTCTTCGAGTTTTTTCATTATCCAATTTCTTTTTGCCATAACTGCTTTTTGAATTTTATCTTGAGTAGCATACCAAGGGGCACGAACTGAAACCTCTCCATTTTGAACCGAAATATATAATTCTCCATCTGTTGTTTTGTTAACACTATATGCTATAATTCCATTTTTCATTTTTACTACCTCCTTGATATTTTAGAACTTCTGTTTGGTAGTATTTTATATTTTTTCTATTCATTTGTCAAGAGTTTTTTCGAAAAAATGTTCGCATTTTTAAAATATCGTTTTTCCTTTATTTTTCAATAATTACAGATCTCATGCAAAAACAAAGATGTCGTCAATTATGCTATATGACAACATCTCTTTTTAATAATTTTTTTTTCACTATTCCTAATCCTAAAAATTGTTCGTTATTATAAATTCTATATAAGCCATCTTCCATATTATAAGTAAGATTTACACCATTTAAAAACAGTTCTTTTTTTCTATCGTTTAATTTAATTTCCAAACACTTTTCAAATAATCTTTCTATGCTAATAATATACTTTGATTTATCATTACTTTTCTCTAATTCACTGATTAAAATACTTTGGTCTATTGAAAAATTATCTAACTTTGTTCGTATTAAATCTTTCATATGTCCAATAGTACCTATTTTTTCAGCAATACTTTCACATAATGTTCTTATATATGTGCCTTTAGAACATTGTACTTTAAATCTAATTTCATTATCTTCATAGTTAAATTCAATCACTTGTATATCATAAATTTCAATTTTTCTAGCTTCTCTTACTATTTCTTTTCCTTCGCGTGCATATTCATATAACTTCTTACCATTTACTTTAACTGCAGAATACATTGGAGGAATTTGTTCACTTTTTCCAAGCAATTCATTCATTTTTGAAATATAAAAATCTTCTCTATTTTTATCTAATTTAAAATTAGATTCTTCTACAATATTCCCTTCTCCATCAGCAGAATCAGTCTTAATACCCAATTTTAATGTAGCTATATATTCTTTATCATGTTCTACTAAATACTTAGAAATTTTTGTTGCTTGTCCAATCATTATTGGCAAAACTCCCATCGCCTCTGGATCTAAAGTTCCACAATGTCCAACTTTTTTTATATTAAAAATCTTTCTTACTTTTGAAACCACACCAAAAGAAGAAATACCTTTTTCTTTATTAATCAAAATAATTCCATCCATATTTAGAGCTATCTATCCTCTCCGTCTTTTTCTACTTTTAAACATGGTAATTTTCCTTTTACAATAGCATAATCAAAAGCTTTAGCTAAATATTCAGGATTTTCATAACCATAATCTATAGATGCTGTCATAAATTTGTCTCTAATAGAATATCCTATTGCCCTTCCTCTTTCATCAGTTGGTCTATATAAATTTTGTACTAACATTCCCATATCAAAAGGAAAACCTTTTACTCTTGCATACATATCAGCATAGCAAAGCGTTGTTCTTGTATTTCCATCTCTAAAAGGATGCACTTTCCAAATTGCTGCTATTTTTCTTGCAAATTCTAAAGCTAACTCTTGCCTATTAGTAAATTTATTCCAATCTACATTATTTAAATCGGCTATTTTTTGTTCAAGTAGCTTATCTATTTCTTCTGCTGGTGGATATATTAAACTTTGTCCTGGAATTTCAACTTCTTCAATTTTTATCATTGGAACTGTCCTATATTGACCAGCCCATTCAAAAACATCTCTAAAAATATGTCTATGTATTGCTTTAAAATAGTCTTTATCAAATTTAGTAGAAAATACTGATTCTATATTAATTAATCTTGCCATACATACTTCTGCTTCTTTTACTTTTAATTCTTCTGGATCAGATATTCCAAATAAATTTTTCAACACTTCATCATAATATTCATATTCACTACTATCTGGATTATAACGTTCTTTTATCCATAAATATGGATCCTTTTTAGAATCTACTAATCTTTCTTCTATATCCATTTATCTTTTAACCTTTCTTTCGATAATTTCCTTTTGTACATCTTCTAACTCTTTTTCACCTTCTATATATTGTTTCACAATCTTTATGGCATCGTCTGATGGCAAAGCATCTCCAGCTGATGTAATAAATAAAGCTTTTTTTACTAATTCAGCTCTTTCTTCTTTAGTCGTATCTTTTATTAAATAACTTTTCATATTTTCTCCTTTAGTACATTTATTAAAAAAACGACATTATTTAAAAATGTCGCTATTTTTATTTTAAAAATCTCTTAGATTGAGCAATCATTCTTTCTTTTGCTTCTTCTAATGAATATGGTAAAGTGCATCCTGCAGCTTTAATATGTCCACCACCATTAAATAGCAAACAGATATCAGAAACATTTACATAGTTATTTGAACGAAGTGACGCTTTAAATCCTTTATCTGTTTCATATAAAAATATTGAAATTTCTACACCTTGAATATCTCTTCCATTTTCAACAATTCCATCTAAATCATTTTGATCAATTCCTAAATCTTGCATATCCTTTTTAGTCATATATGTATATGTAATTTTACCATCTTCTAAAAATTCTATCCTATTTGCAGCTAACTTTCTTGCTTCAAACTTTCCTCTAGAAATATTACTTAAAGCTTCTTTATATAATTTTGAAATTTTTACTCCCATTCCTAAAAATTCTGATGCAATTTCAAAAGTTTCTGATGTAACACCATCATATTTAAATCCACCAGTATCTGTTATAATACCTGTTATTAAACATGTTGCAATATCTATAGTAATATCATATTTAAAATATTTAAACATAGTAGTAATAATTTGTGCACATGCTGGAGATACTGGATTTACAAAATTCAAATCTCCAAACATAACATTAGAAGTATGATGATCTATATTAACTCTAACTTCAGATTTTTCAAAAGTTTCTTTCGGATCGTCTAATCTTTTAATATCTCCACAATCTAAAGCTATAGCTAAATCATATTTATCTAAACTAGGTTCTGTTTTAGCTTCATTAGAACATGGCAAAAACTTATAACTTTCTGGAAAATTAGGAATAACTAATTCAACATTTTTATTAATATTTTTCAATGCCATATAAAAAGCTAAACTACTACCTATAGCATCGCCATCTGGCTTTTCATGAGCAAAAACAACTATATTATTTGCATTATCAATTGCACTTTTTATATCATCTAAAGTCATTTATTAATCCTTCCTTTAATCTTTTTTCATATCTTTTGTTATACTCTCTAAAATGGCATCTATTCTTGAACCATATTCAATAGATTCATCAAATAAAAACACTAATTCAGGAGTAATTCTAAGGTTAACTCTTTTAGCAATCATTGTTCTAATAAAACCAGAACATTTTTTTAATCTTGCCAAATTTCCCTTATTGCTTTTTGCATTTATCATACTAACATATACTCTAGCAAATCTAAAATCAGGAGTAGTATCAACCTTAGTTACACTAATTAAACCTGTAATTTGAGCATCCTTTAATTCTTGAGAAATAACTATACCTATTTCTCTTTTTAACTCCTCATTTACTTTATTCATTCTATTACTATTCTTAGGCATAATACCACCTCCTCCTTTTCTTAACGCTTAATTTCTTCCATGATATGTGCTTCAATAATATCTCCTTCTTGAATATCATTATATTCTTCAACTTGAACACCACACTCATATCCATAAGCAACTTCTTTAACATCATCTTTAAATCTCTTTAATGAAAGAAGTTTACCTTCATGAAGAACAACATTATCTCTAATAACTCTAACTATAGAATTTCTAGCAATTTTACCATCTGTAACATAGCATCCTGCAATTGTTCCTACATTTGAAACTTTAAACACTTGTCTAACTTCAGCATTACCAATAACAACTTCTTTGAATTCTGGATCTAGCATACCTTTCATAGCAGCTTCAACATCTTCTATTGCATTATATATTACTGAATATTGTTTTATTTCTACGCCTTCCTTCTCAGCTTCCATTTTTGCAATTGGTTCTGGTCTAACATTAAATCCTATAATAATTGCATTTGAAACTTTAGCTAAAGTTACATCTGATTCTGTAATTCCTCCAGCAGCAGAGTGAATAACTTTAACTCTAACTTCCTCATTTGATAATTTTTCTAAAGATTGTTTTACAGCTTCAACAGAACCTTGAACATCTGCTTTTACTATTAAATTTAATTGTTTTAATTTACCTTGTTCAATCTTACTAAATAAATCATCTAATGTAACCATTGAAGATTCATTTAATCCTTTTTCTCTTTCTTGAGTTTTTCTCTTTTCAATTAAATGTTTAGCTGTTTTTTCATCTTTTACTTCATAGAAAGTATCACCAGCATTTGGAACTGTTGTTAAACCTGTAATCTCGACTGGTGTAGAAGGTCCTGCAAATTTTACTTTTTTACCTTTGTCATTTGTCATAGTTCTAATTCTTCCTATAGAAGAACCAACTATGATAGTATCACCCATATCTAGTTGACCTCTTTGTACAAGCATTGTTGTAACTGGTCCTCTAGCTTTGTCAAGTTTAGCTTCAATAACAACACCTTTTGATTGTTTTTTAGGATTTACTTTTAATTCAAGCATATCTGCTTGTAGTAAAACCATTTCAAGTAATGTATCAATTCCTTCACCTTTTTTAGCAGAGATAGGAACAAATATTGTTTCTCCACCCCATTCTTCTGGAACTAATTCATGTTCTGTTAATTCTTCTTTTATTTTTTCAACATTTGCACCAGGCAAATCCATTTTATTTACTGCAACTATAATTGGTATTTCAGCAGCCTTAGCGTGGTTTATAGCTTCAACAGTTTGTGGCATAACTCCATCATTCGCTGCAACAACAAGTATTGCAATATCAGTAATTTGAGCTCCCCTAGCTCTCATGCTAGTAAAAGCTTCATGTCCTGGTGTATCTAAAAATGTAATCTCTCTATCATTAACATTAACTTTATAAGCACCAATATGTTGTGTAATTCCTCCTGCTTCACCCTCGATAACATTAGTTTTTCTTATTGCATCTAGTAATGAAGTTTTACCATGATCAACGTGTCCCATAACAACTACAACTGGTGGTCTGCTTATTAAATCTTCTTCTCTATCTTCACTATCATCAAATAAGATTTCTTCATCAGTCTTAATATCTTTCTTTTTAGCTGTAATTCCAAATTCAGACGCAGCTAAATAAGCAATATCAAAATCTATTTCTTTATTTATTGTAGCCATAACACCTAAATTTAAAAGTTTTGTAATTAAATCACCACTAGTAATTTTCATTTCTGTTGCTAAATCCTTAACTGTTATAACTGATGGTATTGTTATTTCTGTTAACTTAAATATTTTTTGTTTGTTTCGATTTTCTTGTTTACCTTTTTTCTCGCTTCTTCTACCTCTTTGAGTACTTAAATCATAGTAATCAAGCATATCTACATTTGATAATTTACTTTCTTGTTTTAAAGTTCTCAATTTTCCAGAACTAAAATCTTCATTTCTTCCTTTTTTCTTTGTTTGCTTTTTAGTTTTTTGTTCTTCAAATTGGCGATTACTTTTTTGTTTGTCTATAGCTCTATTTGAATATTCAATAACATTTTCTTTTTCAATTATATCAACAGCCATAATGTTATTAATTTTCTTATCTATGCCTTTTTCATCTAATTTTCTGTTATTATTGTATCCATTGTTATTATTTCTATTGTAACCATTATTTCTATTATAATTACCATTATTATTTTGGTTATTGAAATTATTATTTCTGTTAAAGCTTCCATTATTTCTGTTTGAGTTATTTCTATTAAATCCTTCATTATTTCTATTTGAATTATTTCTATTGAATCCTTCATTACTTCTATTTGAATTATTTCTATTGAATCCATTATCATTGTTTCTGTTAAAATTATTATTTCTTTGTGGTCTACTTGATTCATTTTTTACAAATTTCTTTTCTTCAACAACTTTTTCTACTTTTGTCATATTTTCTTCTTTTATTTCAGCCTCAACTTCTTTTTCTTCTTTTTTAATAACTTCTTCTTTTTCTTCTTGTTTTATTTCTTGTTTTGGTTCTTCTTTTGAAGGGATACCAAATAATTCAGCAACAGACATTGGTTTTGCTTGTTTGTTTCTATATACAATATTGTAATCTTTTTTTCTATTCTTTTCTATAAAACCAACTTCACTCTTTTTAGGTTTAACTTTTGGTTCAACCTTTTTCTCTTCTTCTTCATTAATAATAACTGTTCTTCTCATTATAACAGGTTGATCTGATACTATTTCTTTTTTTGGTTCACTTTTTTTCTTATCTTCTTTCCCCATTGATTTTGTAATTTTTTCCGCCTCCTCATTTGTGATAGTACTTAGATGGCTTTTTACTTTAATTCCAAGTGTTTCTGCCTTTTCTATCACTTCTTTACTATTTACATTAAGTTTTTTTGCTAATTCATGCACTTTAATTTTGTCCAATAGTATCACCCCCATTAATTATTCCGGCAAATTGCCTCTGAAAAGTTTTTATCTTTTAAAGCTATTACTGCTTTATTTTTCTTTCCTATTGCTTTACTGTTTTCATCAATTTTTCCATAAATGAAAACCGCTATTTTATTTTCTTCAGAAAGTTTTAAAAATTTTTCCCTAGTATTAAAAGATGAGTCTTCCGCCAGAATAACTATATAAACTTTCTTTTTTAAGATTGCTTCTTTAACAGCATCTGTGCCACAAATAATTTTTCCAGCTCTTGCAGCTAATCCTAGCAATCCATTAACCTTGTTTTGGTAATTTTGCAATTACATCCCTCAAATCTTCATAAAATTCTTCACTAATACTACATTCAAATACTTTTGATAATCTATTAGACTTAATTAATTTCTTTAAACAGTTTTCATCAGTACATATATATGCACCTCTACCATTTTTTTTACCTGTTAAATCTATAGTAATATTATTTTCTTTATCTTTAACTATTCTTAATAACTCATTTTTTGGTTTAGATATTCCACAACCAGTACAAGTTCTCTCAGGTATTTTTTTCAAAGAATTTCACTCCTTATTCTTCTTCATTTTCTATTTCTTCTGCTACTTCTTCTACTGTTTCTTCTGATTCATTTTGAGCTTCTTCTAACATTTTTCTAAATTGTGATTCACTCTTAATATCTATTTTCCAATTTGTTAATCTAGCTGCTAATCTAGCATTTTGTCCAGATTTTCCAATAGCTAATGATAATTGATCATCTGGAACAATAACTTGAGCAAATTTTTCTTCTTCTTTAATATCAACTGCTAGTACTTGAGCAGGAAGTAAGGCAGCAGCTATAAACACTGCTGGATCTTCATCCCATTCAATAACATCTATTTTTTCACCATATAATTCATTTATAATATTTTGAATTCTTACACCTTTTTGACCAACACATGAACCTACTGGATCAATATTTTCATTTGTTGAATATACAGCCACTTTACTTCTTGAACCAGCATCTCTTGATATATTCTTGATTTCAATTAAACCTTCATATATTTCAGGAATTTCAAATTCAAATAATCTTCTAACAAAATCTGGATGACTTCTAGAAACAATTACTTGTGGATTTCCTTTTATTCCTTTTTCAACTTCTAAAACATATCCTCTAATTTTATCATTAACATTATAAGTTTCTGTAGGAATTTGCTCTTTTAAAGGCATAACACCTTCTAACTTTCCTAAATCTAGTACAACTGTGTTTCCATCATTTTTTTGGATAATTCCTGTAACAATCTCACCTTTTTTATCATTAAATTCTGTATAAACTATTTCTCTTTCTGCTTCTCTAATTTTTTGTACTACAACTTGCTTTGCTGTTTGAGCTGCTATTCTTCCAAAATTTTTTGGAACTATTTCGATATCTACAACATCACCAATCTCATATTTTTTGCTTTTCTTTCTAGCATCTTCTAATGAAATTTCAAAACATTCATCTTTAGCTGCTTCAACTACCATTTTGCTAGAATAAACATGAGTTTCTCCTGTTTCTCTATCAATAACAACTTTAACATTGTCTGCAGAATCAAAATTCTTTTTATATGCTGTAACTAACGCCATTTCTAAAGACTCTATAAGATATTCTTTTTTTATACCTCTTTCATCTTCTAATTCTTTCATAGCAATAATTAATTCTTTCATATCAATTGCTTTCATTTTCCTATCACATTCCTTTCTTCTATATATCAAATGTTTAGTCATTCCATTCATATATTGTTTTACCACTAGCTATTTGATCAAAAGCTATTTTAATTTCTTTTTCATCTTCTTGTAGTTCTATGCAATCATTTTCGACTTTACTTAATATTCCTTCAATAACTTTTTTATTATCTATTTTAGTAAAAAGTTTAACTTCAATTTTGTTTCCAATCTGTTTCTCATAATGTTCTAATTTTCTTAATTTTTTTTCTAATCCTGAGGAAGATACTTCTAAAAAGTATTGCTCTTTTATTAAATCTACATCATCTAAAATTGGTTCTATAGCGTTATTAACTTTTTCACAATCAGCTATTTCCATAATACCATTTTTTTCTATGTAGATACATAAATGATATTCTTTTCCTTCTTTTAGATACTCTACATCATATAATTCATATCCAAGTTCTTGAATCTTTTTTTCTATTAATTCATAAACTCTTTGTTCTATATTTCTTTCTGCCAATTTATTCCTCCGCATTTTCCTATAATAAAAGAGTGGAATTTGCTCCCACTCTTCTGTAATTTATTTTGCTTTACATATTATACATTGTTTTTCCAACAATTGCAAGCTTTTTCGAACATTTTTATTCGACAAATTTTTGTAAGTCATACATTTGACCATTTGAAGAAACTAAAATTGTAGTTTCTTCTGTTTTATTGTCATATTCCCTATAAGAAGTACAAATTCTTGAAACAGGTTTATTTAATGTTATTAATTCATTTTTTATTCTAAAAACGTTTTCTTTAACAGCTTCATCTATATTCATAATTCCTATGCTTCCGTCTTCCATAGTTACTAATAAATATTCAATATTCTTACATTTTTTTATATATACTTCTTTTATTTTGTAATCATGTGTAGCTATTTCTTTTTCCACTTGCAAATCTAATTTTGAATTAGGATATTTGTTTTTGAATCCGTCTTCATCTAAAACATTTAAATACACTTTACCATTTTTAGTTTTTATTTCAAAAGCTCTATCTTCATCATAATCAACGCTTTCATATTCTGCACCTTCTAATTCGTCAGGTGCTATTACTCCATCTATAATAACATTTTCACTTTCCTTACTATCTTTATTTGAAATAATGTTACGAATATTAGTTGAACCATTTTTCTTCACATCTACATTAAATATAAATATCATAAATGCTATTAATATTAAAATAATCATTATAATTAAAGCTATTAACATATTTCGCAATTCTTTAGAACTTTTTCTTCTGCTCATGATATTCCTCCATTATTTATTATTCGCATTAAAATATAATCTCAAAATTTTATCACTATATCTAGCTGCCTTATCCATTTTCGCAAAATCATGTACTATCATGCGTATCCCAATCACAATGCAAATTGCAACTATAATAATTAATATAATGGTTCCTCTTGCAGACTTTTTTCTATCTTTTTTATTCATTTTTTACCTCTAATATAGTTTCTATATTATATGATAAAGAAACTATCAAATTCTTCTTCTGAAATTGTCTCTTTTTCTAGCAATGCATTTGCTACCTTATGCAATATCTCAATATTATCTAAAAGAAGTTTTTGAGCACTAACATAAGCATTATCTACTAATTGTTTTACTTGATTTCCAACTTCATCTGTAATATCTTCACCAAATATTTGTAATTCATATGGCTCATCTACTTTTAATGAAATTGGTCCAAGTGAATTGCTCATACCATATACAGTAATCATATCTCTTGCAATTCCAGTTGCAACTTCTATATCATTACTTGCACCTGTAGATATATCATTTAAAGCAATCTTTTCAGCAGCTCTACCACCTAATAGTGCAATCATCTTTTCTTCTAATTCTGTTTTAGAAACATAAAATTTATCCTCATTAGTTTTATACATTGTATAACCACCTGTTAAACCTCTAGGAATAATTGAAATTTCCTTAACATTATCTTGTGTTTCTAAAAATTTACTAACAACAGCATGTCCAGCTTCATGATATGCTGTAAGCTTTTTATCTTTTTCTGATACAACTCTATTATGTTTCTCAAGTCCAACTGTTATTTTCTTAACAGCTGTCTCAATGTCTTCTTTTTCTATTGCTTTATGATTATTTCTTGTTGCAATAATTGCTGCTTCATTTAATAAATTTGAAAGTTCTGCTCCTGTAAATCCTGCAGTATCTCCAGCAAGTTCTTTTAAATCTATATTATTTGAAATTTTCTTGTCCTTAGTATAAAGTTTCAAAATTTCTTCTCTTCCTAATAAATCTGGAGCAGGAATTGTAACTTGTCTATCAAATCTTCCTGGTCTTAATAATGCTTTATCAAGCATTTCTGGTCTATTTGTAGCAGCCAAAACAATAATAGTTTCATTACTTTCAAATCCATCCATTTCAACTAACAATTGATTTAATGTTTGGTTATTTTCAGATTCTGCACCACTATTACTTGTTCTTCTAGAGCCTATAGCGTCTATTTCATCTATAAATACAATACATGGGGCTATTTTTTTAGCTTTTTCAAATAACTTTCTAACTCTAGAAGCTCCTAAACCTGCAAACATTTCAATAAACTCAGATCCACTCATTGAAATAAAAGGAACATTTGCTTCTCCTGCAATAGCTTTTGCAATTAATGTTTTTCCAGTTCCAGGTTTTCCATATAGTAAAATACCCTTAGGAATTCTAGCTCCCATATTTTGAAATTTTTTTGGGTTTTTAAGAAAATCTACTATTTCTATCAGCTCATTCTTTTCTTCATCTAATCCAGCTACATCAGCAAATTTGACATTAGTAGTATTATCCTCATTTTCACCATATACTTTTCCTTTATCACCAAGTCCTTGCATTTGAAAAATCATAAACATTAAAACAACTAATAAAATAGTTGGTAAAAAGCTTAATAGATTCTCAAAAAAAGTTACAAATTTATTTGGTGTTTTTAGATCAACCTTTAAATCTGGATTTTCTATTAATTGTCCATTTACAAATTCCATAAATGGTTGTAATGAATTAACTTGTGTTGTTTTTTCCTCATCTTGATCTTTATATTTTACAGTTACTGATGAACCACCAATCGTCATTTCTATTTTTTCAACTTTTTTATCTATAATATCTTGATATAATTGATCATAAGTAATTTCCTTGTCTTTGGCTTTTTGCCCCTTAATAAAGAAAATACTAAAAATAGCAATTGCTATAATAACAATAATTGAAACGATTAGTATGATTTTATCATCTTTTTTCTTTTTATTATTTTGCTTACTCATTTTTCTATCCTTTCATCAAACTATATTTCTGAGCCATCAGGTTCATCATTTAAAACTTCATTATCTTTCTTTTTTTCTTCTTTCTTATCCCCATCTTTATTATCTTTCTTCTCTTTTTCTTCTGTATCTTTATTATCCTCTTCTTTTAACTGTTCTTTTACTTTTGCTTGTACAGTTGCAATTCTTATTAATTCCATCTGTTGTTTAATTAAATCTGACTTTATCATATATATAACAGCTGTAATATATATATAAGCTATAAGCATTGATAAATAGTCAAATACTTCTATATAAATTCCAAAGAAAGAATTAAGTAATATATATATAACTGAAATTACAGTAGTTAATGTTGAAGCATAAATTGAAAGCGCAAATAATTTTGAATATCTCATTTTTAATCTTGAAAAACTTAAAACTAACCATCCAATAACAGATGTCATAATTGCTAAAATAATCCAAAATGAAAAAATTTCAATCAATGATTCTAAAAATATAGCTACACCAGCTATTATTATCACTTGTCTTTCATTAGCTTCTATGTCTTTTATCAAAAGTGCCTTATTATACGAACTATCTCCTAAAACTGTGACTAAACTCGGTTTTATTTTTTTCATTACTGTTGCTACCATCTCTTTGTTTTCTGAAGATTTTGCATCTTTTTCATCAATCTTAAGATCATTTTCTTCATAAGAAAAATTTGGAACCATATTGTCTACATATTTAGTTGGAGATCCATATTTTTTATATATAAATATAGCATTAGATATAACTATTATAATAGAACAAACAATTGTCATTTTAATACAAAATCCAATTGCTTTATATAATCTTTCATTAATAAATTCTATATAATTTTCAAGTTGAAAAATTGCCATTTTTAATCTTTTAAAAAAATTAATTTTTTTTGCTTTTTCCATTATATATATTCCCTTCTTATATTACTATTAACTAATATAGGACTTACCTCTATTTCTACAATATCTTCTATATTTACATCACTATCTGTAACATCAACAGATATATGATTCATTCCTACTCTACCAATTACACTATATGTTTTATCTTTAATTCGTACATGTAATCTATTATTTTTAAATATGTTCGAAAAAGCATTTTTAAAAATTCTAAGTCTGTCTATAAATTTAAAAGTATCGTTTCCAATTTCAACATTATATCCATCGGCATAACCTACTGGAACAATGGCTATTTTCATATCTTTTTTTGTAACTTCTGAATTTGAATATCCTATTGGCATTCCTTTTTTTACGTTTTTTAGTTCAACTACATGCGATTTTAACATACCAATTTTCTTCAGTCCAAGCACATTATCTACAGATATTCTTCCCAAAAAAGCTGAACCTAATCTTACTGCATCTAAATACATTTCTGGATATTTCAAAAAAGCCGATGAATTTGCTATATGATATAAAGGAATTTTCACATCATTTTCTTCTAAATATTCTTTTACTTTCATAAATCTATCGAACTGTAATTTTGTGTAATCTTTATCTTTAAAATACGCACAAGAAAAATGTGAAAAAACCCCATCAAAATATAAAGAAGTATTATTCTTTATCGTACTTAAAATTTTCTCTTTTTCATCATACCAAAAACCGTATCTAGAAAAACCTGTATCTATTTTTAAATGAACATGTGCTTTCATATTTTTTCTTTTTGCCATTTCATTTAAAAATTTAGCACTTTCAGCAGTTCCAATTGTCATCACAATATTGTTTTCTAACATAATTTCTAAGTCTTTTTTTATAGAAGTAGCTTCCATACATAAAATCGCAATATCAAGTTTCAATCTGCTAAGAGTAATAGCCTCTACAACTGAAGATACTGCAAAATCAGTAATACCCCTAACTTTCATAAATTTAACAAACTCCTCAAATCCTAATCCGTAAGCATTACCTTTAAGAACAGCAATTATTTTAGTTTCTCCAGCTCTTTGTTTTATTTTAGTAACATTATAATCTAAATCTTTTGAATTTATTTCTAATACTTTCACTAATTAAAACCCCTTTATTTTTTACCTTCTTTTATTCTTCTTTTCCAATCTCTTAATGTTCTAAAACTTTTTTCTGCAAATTTGTACATTTTATAAACTAATGGTTTAAAAGGCAAATAAACTTCACCTATAAACTCTGTAAATTCAGCTCCAAATCCCTTTTTAAATCGATACAATCCATATTGTGGGTGTGATTCGTCAACAACTCCAGATACTCCTCTAAAATCATACATGTCATGTTTGTTTGCAATAGCTTGTTTTATCATTTCCCATTGAAGCAAATAATTAGGCATTAAATTTCTATGACTATTACTACTAGCTCCATACAAATACCATGTCTTATTTCCATACATAATAGGAATTATACCTGATATTGGCTTGTCTTCATAATATGCCATTAAAAGTTTCATATGTTTTGGTGCAAGTTCATCATACATTTTCTCGAAATATTCTAATGGTCTTATTATAAATCCGTCTCTACTACCTGTTTCCACCATTATTTTATGAAAATCTTTTAGATCTTCTCTAGATCCTTCTTTAACTACAACTCCCTTTTTAGTAGCTAAACGAATATTATATCTAGTTTTTTGATGAAAACCAGCTAATATCTCATCTTCAGTTTTGTCTTTTATATCTAATCTAAATACAAAACGAGGCTGTATCTCATCTTTAAAATCTTTAGCATCATCTTTTACTTTATATCCTATTTCTTCAACTATTTTTCTAAATTCATTATCATCTTTTTTAATATCTGGCTCCATTCTAAAAACAAAAGCCTTATATTTTTTTGCCAATTCTTTTACGCATTCAGTAAGTTGCTCTAGCACTTTTTTGTCATGAATATCACAAACAGGTCCACGAGATGAATACATCATATTTCCGAAAATAGGTACTTTTCTAATTAATACACATATCGAACCAATAATTTTTCCATCTTCGTCTTCGGCTAAAACTACTTCTTTTGTCCAAGCAGTTTTTACTTTTCCCCATTCAAGAGACTGCTGAAAATTACAACGATCATGCTTTTCTAAAAACTCTGTATATTCATTTTCTGTTTCTTTAGTTACAAACCTCATTTTATATTTTCCTTCCTATTTGGTAATTTCCATTCCGTCTTTAGTATCTTTAACAGAATATCCCATTTGATCTATTTTATCTCTTAATTCATCAGATTTTGCCCAATCTTTATTTAATCGAGCTAATTTTCTCTCTTCTACAAGTTTTTTAACTTCTTCTGGTAATTCTATTTCGACCTTTTTATTAATTTCTAAGCCTAAAACTTCATCAAATTTTCTCAAAAGTTCTGCATATTGTTTAGATTTATTGTTTTCTTTAATAACCTCCCATACTACACTCATAGCAAGAGGCATATTTAAATCATCATTTATTGCTTCATTAAATTTTTGTTTATACCCTTCTATTTTTTCATCAGAAACTTGTTCTATTCCTTCTTCATGTTTTTGATATCCTTCTTTTAGTCTATTTAAGGCAATTTTAGCCGACTCTAATGAATCCCATGTAAAATTCAATTTATTTCTATAATGAGATGTAAAGTTAAACATTCTATAGTCCATTGCTGAAAAGCCTTTAGCTTCTAAATCACTAATTGTATAAACATTATTTAAACTCTTTGACATTTTTCCACCATCAATAAGTAAAAATTCTGAATGCATCCAAAAATTTGCAGGAATTTTTCCTGTGCAACCTTTACTTTGTGCAATCTCATTTTCATGATGAATAGGAATATGATCAATTCCACCAGTATGAATATCAAAATGATCGCCTAAATATTTTCTTCCCATAGCTGAACATTCAATATGCCATCCCGGATAGCATTTTCCCCAGAAAGTATCCCATTTCATAATATGATTTTCAGGAGCTTTAATCCATAAAGCAAAATCTGTAACATTCTTTTTTTCTTTATCAAAATCAACTCTAGCTCCAGCTTTTTGTTCTTCTACTTTAATATTAGATAATAAACCATATTTATCTAGTTTTGATGTGTCAAAATATATTGTATTTTCTGTTTCATATGTATATCCATTTTTTATAATCTGTAAAACATATTCTTCCATTTCTTTTATATGTTCTGTTGCTTTACAAATAATTTCTGGTTTTCCTATATTTAATTTTTGTAAATCTCCCATAAATCTATTTGTATAAAATTCAGCAATCTCATAAGGATCTTTATTTTCTCTTTTTGCTGCAACAGCCATTTTATCTTCGCCTTCATCTGCATCTGATACCAAATGTCCAACATCTGTGATATTCATAGCATGAAGCAAATTATAACCATTATATTTAAGAACTCTTCTTAAATTATCCATAAATAAGTATGTTCTCAAATTTCCAATGTGAGCATAATAGTACACAGTTGGCCCACATGAATACATTCTCACTTTATCATCATTTATTGGTTTAAACACTTCTTTTTGCTTAGATAACGTGTTATATAATTTTAATTCCATAAGCTCTCCTCTCAAAATTTAAGGTTTATCTGGTCCAGTAGGAGTATCTGTTGGTTTAGGATCTACACTTGGTGTTGGTGTTGGACTAGTTGTATCGCTTGGTGACGGACTAGTTGTATTGCTTGGTGATGGACTAGTTGTATTAGTTGGTGTTGGGCTTGGTTCTTCACTTGGAGTTGGACTTGGTGTATCACTTGGTGTTGGATCTGGCTCAGCAACCTTATGTATATTACAAACTCCTTTTGGTACTTCTTCTACCGTATTAAACTTTGTATAAATAACTCTTTTACAAGCCCCCTCTATCGCTATCAAACCTGAATCTTCACATATAGCATATTCAATATCTGAATTAGGTGTTCCACAATGATCTTTTGGAACCTTACTAGCTATAAACCAATCTGTTACTAAATTTGTACAACCTTCAGAAGGTAATAAACCTGAATCACGACAAACTGCTAGTGAAACAACATCATCAGGTCTTTCAAACACTTTACTAGGGAGTCCTTCATGTATTGGTGTCATAACTGCATCCCATATTCCTCCAGATGGATTTGATGGTGTTGCTTTTGTAAATATAATTTGCTCACCTATATCATATCCATACCAACATGCAGCTGCATAATAAGGTGTAAAACCACAAAGCCATCTATCATTATCAGAATCAGTAGTTCCTGTTTTACAAGCAGTATCTATTCCTGGAACTTTACAATATGTTGCAGTTCCATTTGCCCCAACTACTGGCTGTGTAACTATGCTCTTTAATAAATAATCTTCTGATTTTCCAAAAACTCTATTTCTATCTTGTTGTGGCTCTAAAATTGTATTTCCTTCAGAATCTACTACCTTAGTATAAAATGTTGGCTCTATATATTCACCATCATTTGCAATGGTTGCATATGCAGCAGCCATTTGTAAAACAGAGAATTCTTTTGATCCAAGTGCTAATGATAATCCTGTAGATTCAGAAACACCTGTTAATCCCATTTGATTTAAATATTGTATTGATGTACTAACACCAAGTTCTTTTAATATTCTTACTGGAATTACATTTCCTGAAATTTCTATACATTCTCTAACAGTCTGTTTACCTTTAAATCCATTATAATAATTTTTTGGCCATGCAGATCCTGTAAATTCTGTTGTTTGTTTATCTTCATAAACAGATGCTGGACTAATTATTCCTTCTTGTATTGCAGGTCCTACAACAGCTAATGGTTTCATCGCAGAACCAACTTGTCTTTGAGTTTGTACCGCTCTATTTAAATCACCTATAGAATTTTTCTTACCTAATCTACCTACACAGCCTACAACTTTACCTGTTGAAGGTTCTATTACTACCATAGCAGCTTGTGATTGTTCATTTAATAAAGTTCCATCTTCTTTATGTTCTCTTCCTGCCATAATAAATTTATCATCAGTCATTACTGTTTCCATAGTATTTTGAACTTTAGCTACTTGAGTTGTATAAATTTTATAACCTCCACCATATACTTTAGTTTCAGCCATATCTCTAGACATCTCTTTTTCTTCCATAAGTTGCTCAATTATTTCATCTATAGCAGCTTCTGTATGATCACTATATACAACCCCTGAAACCATGGCACCTTGCTGATATGACAATCCAGTATTTACTTCTTCCACAGCGGTATTAAATTCATCTTGATTAATATAACCAAGTTGTTTCATCTTATTTAATACTGTTTTTGTTCTTTTAACTGCAAGTTCTTTGTGTGATTGTATTTGAGCTTCTGTTCCTACAAATGGATTATAAGAATTTGGTGTATGGTTAATTCCTGCTAAAAATGCAGATTCTGCAATAGTTAAATCAGAAACATTTTTATTAAAATAATATTCTGCACCTAAAGCTACACCATTAATATTATTTCCTCCAACAAAGATAATATTTAAATATAATTCTAGAATATTATCTTTAGAAATTTCTTTTTCAATTTGAATAGCTCTTGCCATTTCTTTTACTTTTCTTAATGCTGAATCTTCTTTATCATCAGTAATATTTTTAACTAACTGCTGAGTAATTGAACTACCACCAAATGAAGAATTTCCTCTATTTAATAAATATGTAACTGTAGCAGCACCTGTTCTTTTTATATCAACGCCACTATGTTCATAAAATCTTTCATCTTCTATAGCAACATATGCTTTAGGTAAATATTTTGGCATATCATCTAAACTAACAATTTTTCTTTTCTCGTTTCCACTAAGAGTACATATCAAATTTCCTTCAGAATCGTAAACTTCTGAATTGCTAAATTCTATTGTTAAATCCTCTTTAGTCATCTTAAAGTCATCTCCAAAGAATCCTAAAAAGATTCCAGCCAAAATTCCACCAACAATAAGCCCAGCAAGGATTCCTAAAATAACTAATGCTATAATTATTTTCTGAATTATACGCCATGCTAAACTTTTCTTTTTCTTTCTAGATTTCTTTTTTTGTTTTTTATCAAACTTATTTCTTGGTATTCCACTCTCTTTTTTAGCAGTCTCTGCCTTTTTTAATTCTGCCTCATCTAATTTATACATTCTTGTTTCTTCAATTTTAGCAAGAGATGATGGTCTTTTTGTATTTCCTACTGCTCTTGTAGTATTTGTACTACTTGAAGTTCTACTAGTTGTAGTTTTTTTCTTATTTGCACTATCCGCTACTCTTCTCCCTTTACTATTTGAAGGTTTTCCACTTCTTTTATCCATATATTCCTCCTTTGCCAGAAAAAATTTTTTTCTAACATTTTAAAGTACATATTTTTCCTAAAATAATTCATTGATATTATATTATAAAAAATTTGAAATAGAAAGTTTTTTATAATATTTTTTATTATTTCTCTAAAGCAAAATCAATTTCTCTTAAGTCTTTACTAGCTGAAATAACTTTTATCTTTACTTTATCTCCTAGTTTATACATTGTATTCGTTTTTTCTCCAATTAACGTTTTATTAGCTTCATTATATATAAAATACTCGTCTCCTAAATTTTCAAACCTTATAAGACCCTCAACTGTATTTTCTAATTCAACGAAAATTCCAAATCCTGTAACAGAAGACACTATCCCATCATATACATTTCCAATTTTATCTTCCATAAATTCAGCTTTTTTCATACTTTCAGCTTCTCTTTCAGCTTTTTGTGCAACCTTTTCCCTTTCAGATGAATTTTTAGCATACTTAGGCGCTTTATCACTAAATCTCTGTCTTTGTTTATCATTACATTTATAATATTCAGAAATAACTCTATGAATGAATAAATCAGGATATCTTCTAATTGGTGAAGTAAAATGGCAATAATATTTTCCAGCAATTCCAAAATGTCCTAAATTTTCACTATCATATTTTGCAACTTTTAATGTTCTTAAGATTAAATTAGATACAACTTTTTCTTCTGGTTTTCCTTTTACATCTGCTAATATTTTTGAAAAACTAGTTGGATATACCTTATCTTGACTTATATGAATTTTATATCCAAAATTAAACAACATTTTATTTAATTCTTTAACTTTATCAATATCTGGTTCTTCATGAACTCTATATATAAAAGGAACTTCATTCCAAAAAAATCTTTCAGCAACAGTTTCATTTGCTGTAAGCATAAATTGTTCAATTATCTCATTAGAAAAATTAGTCTCATATTTTTTTACATCAATACATTTTCCAGTAACATTGTCTAATACAATTTTGCTTTCAGGAATATCTAAGTTTAAATATCCATTTTTCATTCTTTTTTCTTTTAAAATAATTGCCAATTCTTCCATTAACTTAAAATGATCAATATATTTACTATATTTTTTTAAAACTTTTTCATCACTACCATCTAATATTTTTTGCACATCACTATAATTCATTCTTTCTGTAACTCTAATTATACCTTTGTACATATCGGAAGCAACAACATTTCCCTCTTTATCTATTTCCATTTGAACAGATAAAGTATATCTATCCTCTCCAGCATTTAAGCTACATAAACCATTAGAAAGTTCTCTTGGAAGCATTGGAATAACTCTGTCTAGCATGTATACACTTGTCCCTCTAATTCTAGCTTCTCTATCTAACTTAGATCTATCTCTTACATAATGACTTACATCAGCAATATGAACATCTAAAATATAATGCTCTCCATCGGCAGTCTTTTCAATCATTATAGCATCATCTAAATCTTTTGCGTCTTCACCATCTATAGTAAAAACTATTTTCTCTCTTAAATCAACTCTATTTTTTATATCAGATATGTCTATTTTATCTCCAAAAGACTTTGCTTCTTCTACAACATCTTCAGGAAATCTAGCAGGCAACTTATATTCTTTAATAATACTCATCATATCAACACCAGCTTGATTGATATTTCCTATTACTTCTATAATTTCACCTTCTGCTTTACGTCCTTTTTCAGGATATTTTGTAATTTTCACAACTACCTTATGATTGTTTCTTGCCTTTCCAAAATTCTTTTTAGAAATGAAAATATCACTTCCAAATCTTTTATCATCTGGAATAACAAAACCAAAATTTTTAGAATTCTGAAAAGTTCCAACTAAAGTATCTTTTCCTCTTCTTACTATTCTAATTATTTTTCCTTCTTTACTTTTTCCTGATTCATTAACAATTTCAACTTCTACTATATCCTCGTTTAAAGCTCCATTTATACTTTTAGCTGGAATAAAAATATCAGGCTTTTTTTCTTCGCCTTCTACTTCGACAAAGCCAAATCCTTTTTCATGGGCATTAAATTTTCCAATAATTCTTTCTTTTTCTTCCATAAATCTCCTTAATTAAAAAGGACGATATATAAAGTTATATCGCCCCCAAAACATATTAATTAAAACTACGCCATATTTAAAACTGTAAGTACTACTGTTAAAATTACAAATACAACAGAGAAAAATATTGTAGAATTTTTTAATTTTCCCTCTCTAGTTCTTCCTTTATTTTTTTCATAGAAATTACTTCCAGAAGAACCCATTATGCTTTCTGAAGCTCCACCTTGTTCACTTTTTTGTAAAAGAACCATAACAATTATAATTATACAACATAGTACATATACAATTGACAATATATTCATTAACATTTCCATTATTATTTCCTCCAAACTTTCTGCTATTTATAATTAGCATTACAATTTTAACACATGTTTCATAAAATTACAAATATATTTATACACTTTTTATTCCAAATTGTCAATACATCTCTTACATAGAGTAGGATGTGTGTGATCTTTTCCAACTGTATCTGAATACATCCAACATCTTTCACACTTTTCACCATCAGCAGCTTCTACTTTTATACCAATTTCATTATCTTCTTCTCTTTTATTGTTTTCAACTTCTACTTTTGAAACAATAAATACTGTTGCTAAAAGATCTGCATCTTTCATTAATTGCTCATATTTATCATCATTAGTATATAATGTAACTTTTGCATTTAATGAATGTCCGATAACTTTTTCCATTCTAGCTTCTTCTAATTTTTTAGAAACTTCTTCTTTTAAATCTATAATTTTATTCCATCTTTCTTCTAATTCTTTGTTCTCATATTCAGGTTTAAATTTTGGATAATCTGTAAGCATTACGCTTTCTACATTTTCATTTTCTCTATGTGGCATTGCATTCCATATTTCTTCTGCTGTAAAACAAGTCATAGGTGCCAATATTTTAACTAAACTATCTAGTATTTCATACATAGCTGTTTGTGCAGATCTTCTTTCTAAAGAATCAGCTTTTGAAGTATATAATCTATCTTTTATTATATCTAAATAAAATGTACTCATATCTACAACACAGAATTGATTTATAGCTTGGTAAGCATTATGAAATTCATATTTGTCATATGCCTCTGTACAATCTTTAACTAATTTATTTAATTTTATTAAAGCCCATTTGTCAATTTCTAATAAATCTTTATACTCTACTGGTAAATTTACAGAAAAGTCATATGTATTTCCTAAAATATATCTAGCTGTATTACGTATTTTTCTATATACTTCTGTAACTTGTTTTATTATTCCCTTAGATACGGCAACATCTGATTTATAATCTGAAGCTAATACCCAAAGTCTTAATACATCTGCACCTGATTCTTTTATAACTTCTTGAGGCGCTATTGTGTTTCCTATAGACTTAGACATTTTTCGTCCTTGATCATCTATTGTATATCCATGAGTTACAACTTCTTTATATGGTGCTTTTCCTTTTGTAGCAACAGATGTAAGTAGTGATGATTGGAACCATCCTCTATATTGATCACTTCCTTCTAAATATAAGTTAGCTTCTGGTAATCCACGTTCAGCTAAAACTGATTCATGAGTTGATCCTGAATCAAACCAAACATCCATTATATCTGTTTCCTTTTTAAATTCTGTACATCCACATGAACATTTTGCACCTTCTGGCATTAATTCTTTTTCTGGTAATTCAAACCATGCATTTGAACCCTTTTCTTTAAATATTTTTTGAACTTTTTCTAAACTTTCTTCTGTTATATATTCCTTTTCACAATCAGCGCAATAAAATACAGGTATTGGAACTCCCCATGTACGTTGACGAGAAATACACCAATCATTTCTGTCTTCTACCATTTTAGAAATTCTCTCTTCTCCCCATGCTGGGTACCATTTAACTGTTTTTATAGCATCTAATGTTTCTTTTCTAAATCCATCAACAGATGCAAACCATTGGCTTGTAGCTCTAAATATAACTGGATGTTTACATCTCCAACAATGTGGATATGAGTGATTAACTTCTTGTGAAGCTAAAAGTAATCCATTTTCATCTAACCATTTTATAATTTCTTTGTCTGACTTAGCATAAAACATTCCTGCAAAAGGTCCTGCTTCTTCTGTTTGATGACCTTTTCCATCAACACAAACTATTATATCTAAATCATTTTTTATACCACAAAGATAATCTTCTTTACCATAACTTGGTGCAGTATGTACAGCCCCTGTACCACTATCTAATACTACATCAACTGTATCTGGACTTCCTAAAACTACTTTTGAATCTCTATCAAAAAATGGATGTTTACATACAACGCCTTCTAAGTCAGCACCTTTCATTTCGTTTTCGATTTTATATTCTTCTATTCCAGCAACTTTCATTACTTTTTCTACTAAAGCTGTTGCCATTATTAAAGTCTCTTCATTAACTTTTACAAAACTATAATCAAATTCAGATCCTATTGTTATTCCTGTGTTTCCAGGTAATGTCCAAGGAGTAGTAGTCCATATAACAACAAAAGTATTTTTTTCTTCAAATTTTCCTTTTGCATCTCTTACTGGGAATTTAACATATGCTGTATTTGAATTAACATTTTTATATTCTATTTCGGCTTCTGCTAAAGCTGTTTCGCAATCAGTACACCAATAAACTGGTTTTAAACCTTTATATATATATCCTTTTTTATACATATCAGCAAAAACGCCAACTTGTTTTGCCTCCATTTGTGGTTGATATGTTATATAAGGATTTTCCCAATCTCCTAAAACACCTAATCTTTTAAATCCTTCTGTTTGTTTATCTTTATATTCTGCTGTAAAGTTTTTGCAAGTATCTCTAAATTTAGTTACTGGTATCTCATCTCTATTTAATCCTAATAATTGAATAGCCTTTTTTTCTGTTGGCATACCATGTGTATCATATCCGGGAATATATGGAGTCCAGTATCCTTTTAAACTTTTATATCTAACTATTGTATCTTTTAATACTTTATTAAGTGCATGTCCTATATGTATTTCACCATTTGCATAAGGTGGTCCATCATGTAATACAAAAGGTTCGTGTCCTTTATTCTTTTCTAACATTTTTTCGTAAATCTTTTTTCCTTCAAAAACCTCTTCTAATATTTTAGGTTCTTTTTCGGGTAAACCAGCTCTCATTTGAAAATCAGTTTTTGGCAAATTAAGAGTAGTTCCATAATCAAATTTTTCTTCACTCATTCTTCTTTCCTCCTAAATTTTTTATAAAACAGATATTTTTAATTTATTTCCATTTTCTCTAATATATTTTTCTAAGTCATTTGGTGTGATAATAACTGTTGCAGTATTTACTCCTGGATGAACACCAATTTTTTCTTCTTTAAATAAATCTTTATCTAAAATTACTTCCACTGCTTTTGTTTCATCATTTATAATGCCAAGCGGTGTAACAGCTCCTGGAATTAATCCTAAATATTTTTTTAATCTTTCTTCTGAAGCAAAACTTAACTTACTTGTAAGACATGCTTTAGCAATATCTGCAAGATTAGCTTGTTTTTCTTCTTTCATAGTAATTAAAAAATGTCTTTTTCCTTTTTGATCTCTTAAAAATAGATTTTTACAAATAGCTGCTCCTTTAAAAATTTCTGTACCTAATTCATCCATTTCTTCCATGTTATAAACTGGCTTATGCTCAATTAGTTCATAGCTTATTTCTAAATCATTTAGTTTTTTTAGTATTTCTTCCATTTCTGTTCTCCTTTCTTTTTATAAAATACAAAAAAGCATTTCATCCATGAATAGGACGAAATGCTCCGCGTTACCACCTAAATTAATTTTATATAACATAAAATTCACTTTAAACATTTTTAACGCAAATGATACGATATATCTTACTAAATTTCAGATATATAACTCCAAGGTGATAATAAATAAATAGTTCTTACTGATATTTCACCAAAACTATCAGCTCTCTGTTAGACATTCTTTATTTATCGCGTCCTTTTCACAGTCTTTATTCATTAATATAGCTATTCTAACATCTTTTAATTATTTTTTCAACACTTATATAAAAAAATATTACTATATGTATTTATTTGATATACTATTTAAATTAACCAAAGTTGAAAAAATAGCCAAAAAATGTTATAATAGAAATAGTTGGACGCATATGTGTTCAGCAATAAAATATGGAGGTGCACGAATATGTGCAAAAAGAAGACTGTTTTTCGGATCAAAGGGTTGATCCTCCAGTCTGACCTGATTCAGGTCATGGGACTCATTCCTGGCGCAAGCCACATGGTTTTCACCACTACCTTCCGCGACAAGCGGGAAGAACGGCAGATTGCTCTCGGCAAAAAGTCTGCGTCGGCTAACTTTCACAAGTATGGCCACATCGAGATCCGCGACAGCGACAAGGAGCATCTGAAGGCTATCTACCAGGCAATTCTCCCGTACATGGTCCGCAACTACACCCACGACTTCGTGTGAACCTGTAGCTGCGCATCATAATGATGCACCTAGCGGTGTCTCAAAATTTGAGACACCGCCACTCTTTTTTTTACATCAAAGCAAAAGAAAAAAGGCATAGAATCTATGCCTTTATATGAATTCATATAATCATTTATTTTTTATAAAACTAAACTGATTATTTTTTATTAACTAAATCTTTTAATGCTTTTCCAGCTTTGAATACTGGAGCTTTTGATGCAGGTATTTTAATTTCTTCTTTAGTTTGTGGGTTTCTTCCTTTTCTAGCTGCTCTTTTTCTTACTTCAAAAGAACCGAATCCAACTAATTGAACTTTGTCTCCTTTTGCTAATGATTCCATAACTGTGTTAACAAAAGCGTTAATTGTTGCTTCAGCACCTTTTTTTGTTTCTCCTGTTTGTGCAGCTACTGCTGCGATTAATTCAGCTTTGTTCATCTTTTTACCTCCTAATAGATTTTAGTATTTATGTAGATTTCTTAATCTACAATATATTTATTCGCCAAAGTAATTTAAAATCCTTCTTTTTTTTTATTTTTTTTACATTTTTCCCTAAAATAGTTACCATTTGATAGCATTTAGGCAAACTTTTAATCGCAAAATTTCAGTTTTCTTAAAGCCTTGTAAAGCTTCTCTCCGTTAGGTAACATCTGTATCTCTTCTTTTGCAAATATTCTCAAAAACAAAACACTTAAACCAAACATAAAAATTGCTACTAAAATTGCAATTATTGTTGCAATTTTTAATGAAATTACAGAAATTAATAGTTTATAAACTCCATATGAAGAAAAAATCATAATTATTGTTGCTAAAATTGGTCTTATTGCTAATCTTAAAATCGAAAATTTAAAATTGATTGTTTTTAATAATAATACATATACAAATATAAAAGAAGTTATATGGCATAAAACAGTTCCTATTGCTGCTCCATTTTCATAAATTCCTTCTATTGGCAATAAAAATATATTAGAAAATATTTTCACAATCACTCCAAGAATTAAAGCAATCACTGGAGCTTTAGCATTTCCATACCCTTGTAAAATACTATTGATAGTTTGAGTTAATATTGCAAATATTATCGTAATTGCTGATATTGCTAACAAATTTGCTCCATCTGATGCATAAGGAAATAATAATATCAATATTTCTTTTGAATATGCAAACATTCCGTACAGTACAAGGCAATCCTATAATTAAACATAATAATAATGAAAGTGAAATTCTTTTATTTATTGTTTGATTATCTCCTTTAGCATGCGCTGCAGAAATCGCTGGAACTAATGCAGTTGTAAATGCAACATTCAATGAAAGTGGTAATGTTGCTAGTATATCCGCTTTTGCACTTAATATACCATATTTAACTTTTGCTGCTTCCTCTCCTAAAATAGGTTTTAATATTCTAACAACAGTAAATGAATCTACCAATTTTATTACCGACGTTAAAATTGCTGTTAAAGAGATTGGAATTGAAAGCCATAATATCATTTTCACAATACTTTTTACAGAATATTTTTTCTTTTCACCAATATTAACAACAGAAATATTTTTTCTCTCAACAATGTAATATTTATATAGGTAGACAAAACTAAACAATATAGACATGCACGTTGCTACTGTAGCCATTGCAGCCATATATGTAGTATTATTCATTGTATAAAAAGCTGCAAATTCAACAAATATTATAGTAAATATTGTTTTCAAAAATTGCTCTAATGATTGTGAACTAGCGGTTGCTCTCATTTGTTGCATACCATTAAAATACCCTCTAAAAACTGAAGATACTGCAACAAAAAATATAGCAGGTGATAAAATCATTAAACTATTTTTAGATTCAGGAATTTGAATCCAATAATTTGAAATAAGTTCTGCTCCACAAAATAATAAAGTCGTTCCTAATATTCCTAGTATTCCAAAAGTTAATACTGAAACTTTAAATATTTTGTGTGCTGCACTATTATCTCCAACAGCAATTTTTTCTGAAATTAATTTTGAAATTGCTGTTGGAATTCCTATAGACGAAAGCGATAAAAGTAAAGCATATACTTGATAACTTCCCATATATATTGCATTTCCTCTATCGCCAAACCCTTTTCTATTTGTTAAATATAATGTCTGCACTAATCCCATAATTTTTATTAGTATTTGCGAAAACATTAATATTAATATTCCTTGTAAAAAAGTTTCTTTCTTTTTAACATGTACTTTTTCTTTTATTTCTTGCATAAAAAATCCTCTCTACACTAATATCTATATTATATTTATATTTAACTTTTGGTTCAAGTATTTAAAAATTCTATTATAATATGTAGATTTTATTATTTATTTTGCTACATTTTTTTACAAAAAGTATTGTATTTTTAGCGTTTTTGTAGGATAATAAAGGTGTAAATTTTTGTGAAAGTGGTGAAACATTTTGTTAAAATCAATTAGTAATTTTATTTGGAAATATATAGATAAATTTTTAAAAATACTGAAAACAGATAGAAATACATTCTTTACTTATGTATTAACATTATTTACAGTATACATTTGTGTAGATAGAATTGTTGAAATGCTATTCTTAGGACTAACTGGTATATCAGTTTCATATTGGGGTCCTTTTGCATACACTTTTGCCTTACTTTGTCCTATATTTGCATTTCTATTTGGAGCAGGTTCAAAATTTGCCACAGATGATACTAAAAAGTTCTCACTGTTTGTACTTTATTACATTTCATTATATATCATAGCAATATCTATGTTAGTACAATGGGCAAATCAATTTTTATGGGTATTTTTATTCTCACTACCAAATTATACTGGATTAGTTGGAGAATTTCTAGATGTTATAAAACCAGCATTCACCGCATTAGCTTGGTATCTACCTATTGTTACAGTAATGCCAGCATTTAAAAAAATGTATACAGGTTTTGCTGATACTAAAGATATTCGTGATTCAGTAGCAGATTATAATGGTATCTCTCTAGAACCTGAATCTGATCAAGCTGGTCCTTATACTTGTGAAATGCTTATATGTAGAGATGGTGAAAAAGGTACTATAATAAAAACACCTGAATCTAGAAGATTTGAAGCTACATTTATATGTGGTGTATCTGGTTCTGGAAAAACAACAATGGCATTTGAACCAATGATTGCTCGTGATATAGAAAAGAAATTCTTCTTTCAAGAAGCGTCAAAAGAACTTGGTTTTACAGCATTAAAAACTGGTTTAGCTTCAATCCGCGAACCATTTTCTAATGAATATTTAAACGCACATTTCACACTTGACATGTTAGAAATTAAACCTGGAAAAGAAAAAATTTTTAATACATATCTTAAAAAATTAATATATGCTACATCAGGAAAAAATAATATATATAAAACTTTAGGACTAACTTATTTAGCTCCTGACTATGAATCAATAAGTCACATCAGAGAAGTATTAGACAACTACTCTATGCCTTATAATATAGTTGATCCTAATGATATGTCTTCAATTGGGCTAAATCCATTTGTTTTTGAAGATCCTATAAAAACTTCTATTGCTATTTCAGCAGTTTTAAAGAGAATGTATGAAACAAATCAAGTTACAGTTCAACAAGCTTTCTTCCAAAACATCACAACACAAGCAATTGAAAACTTATCATTACTATTAAAAGAAATATATCCAAAAACACATAACGGATTATTACCTAACTTAGAAGACTTACTCATGATGCTTAACAACTTCGACTTAGTAGAAAAATTCTGTGAAAAAATGAGGGCTATTCCAGAACTTGCTGAAAAATATCAAATACTTTTAACTTATTTTAAAAATAACTTCTATGCAGATTCAACAGGATTTGAAGATACACGAAAAGCTCTTCAAGCGGCAAGTGCTCAACTTGAAAATCTTCTTCGTTTCCCTGGAGTTAGAAATATTTTATGTAATAGAACAAATAATATAAATTTTGATGATGCCTTAGCAAAAGGTGAAATAACACTTATTTGTACAAGACGTGGTGATTTAGGTGCTGCCGTAAATAAAGCTTTTGGATTATTTACATTACTACTTATGCAACACTCTATTATCTCTAGACCAGGAATAGAAAAAACTAGAATACCACATTTCTTATACATAGATGAATTTCCACCTTACGTATGCAAAGCAACAGAAGACTTCTTCACTTTATTTAGAAAATATCGTGTTGGTCTAATAATATCAGCTCAAAACTTATCACAATTTGGTACAAACTCAGAATTAAATAATAATCAAAGCTATAGACAAACAATACTTGCTAACTGCACAACAAAAATTGTTTTCGGTAACAATACACCTGAAGATAATGAATGGTGGGAAAAAGAATTTGGAGACAAACGTGAATGGCAATTCAAGATGGATTACAATACTGATGGTACAGGAAAAACAGCACCAGAATATTCTAAAACTTACAAAGATATCAGTTGGGCTTATAAATTAAACTTCAAAGCTGGTAAAGTACAATCTCAAAAGTTCAAAGCTATTATATACAAAACTAGAGACCTAAAAGGTAAAATGTTAGTTGGTAAAGGAAAACTTGATTTCTTAGAATCAAAATATAAAGAAAAACATAATCCAAAACAATTTAACTTCTCTAAATATTATGATTCTGCCACTACAGATAGCTCAGACAATGGTAATGACATACTAGGAAATATACTTGGAAAACCAAAATTTGATACTACAATGTCAGAAGATGATGGACCTATAAAATATAATTCAACAGATGCAAAATTTTTCTTTGAAAATGAAGGAGCAATAACATATAATATTCCACGTAATGATAATAAAAAATAAAAATAATCCGAATGTAAACATTACATTCGGATTATTTTTTTAGTATTATCTCCAAATATCTCCATTTATAAACATTGTTAATGCCATTATTAATGCTTGCTCCGTCATATCATATCTTGTGAGAACACCTTTTGTAAGCATTCCTACTCCACCTTTTCCTTTACCTATTTGATCTGCATTATATATTTCATCCATTACTACACCTAAATTTTCATTAATAATTCTATCCACATATCTTTCTGGAACAGGAAAACCAGCGCTATTTCCCCATGATTCTACTCCATTTTTATCTTTTATACATGCAATCTGAATAATTGACCAATTTCCTAATTTATCAAATATTCCTGATTCAACACCTAAAAAATAATCAGCTTCAATATTATTTTCCACTGCATATTTAATTAAATTATTAACTCTATTTCTAGCTCCTTGATAGACCTCATCATTTACTGGTTCATCTGAAACATCAGAACTAACATCTATTCCTTCGACCTCAATATCTTTAAAATAATGCAAAAAGGCTTGTTTAGCACCAGTAATTTTTCCTGGATTTTTTGTTCCAATTAAAACTTTCATATTTTTCTCCTTTATATCTATAATTTTCTAAATTTTGCTACAAAAAAACCTTCCATAACTTTAGAGGGTAATATCTTTATTGATTTTTCAATACTAGTATTTAATCCTTCAGAATTTCCTTTTATTGAATCTTTAATATCTAATTCTATATCTACCAATCTTATATCAAAATTATTCAATACCCAATCTAATATAAATTCATTTTCAAATCTATTTATTGTACATGTAGAATATACTAATTCTCCACCACTTTTTAGTGCTTTATAACCACTCTCAAAAAGTTTTTTCTGCAATTTCACTAATGTATTTACATTTTTTAAAGACCAATTTCTATATGTTTGAGGACTAGTTGCTATAAACCTTCCTTCTCCACTACAAGGTGTATCCAATAGAACTTTATCAAACTTGCTCTCATATTCATCTCCAAGTTTTTCTCCCCTTCTATTAATAACTTGTACAATATTAGCACCTTGCATCTGAACATTAAATTTAAGTCTTTCATATCTTATTTTATCTAATTCATTAGCCAAAATTTCGCCCTTATTTTCCATTAACATTGCAAGTTCTGTAGTTTTACTTCCTGGAGCAGCAGTCATATCTAAAACAGATTCACCAGGTCTAGGATTTAGAACTAATGGTGGTACCATACTAGATAAACTTTGAAAATATATATACCCTTTTCCATAAATATCTAACTTTTGAATATCTTTTTCTCTAGCATTTTTAACTATTAAGGCGTCTTTAAACCAAGGTACTCTCTCAAACTTTACATTGTTTTCTTTAAAAATATTCATTAAACTATAAATATCATATTTTAAAGTATTTACTCTCAAAGTAGTATATCTATCATCTGTCATACCTGTTAAAATTTTATCTACAGTTATAGGTGTATACACTTCATATAGTTCTTCTATAAATTCTTTTGGCAATCTTCTTTTTATTTCATTAATTGATAACAATACTTACTCTCCTTTTGTTCCTTGTCAATGGGTACGTCCTTTTTAGAAAATTTTTAATATATATCATCATCATCCCCTACTAAAAATTCTCTTCCTGTAACTTTCTTTTTATCTCTTTGTTCTTCAACTATAGATGACAATTTTTCTTTTATTTCAAATGGTTTCTTAATATCTCTAATTTCAAACTCTGGAGTAGTTTTATCAGCAGAACAAATATGTATAGAACCAACTCCAAATATTCTTTGGAAAATAGAACGTTTTAATGTTAAATCCATTATTCTATATAATTTTATTTCTTCTTGCTTAGTAGATAATATTCCTGTATCAATTAAAAGTTTATCTTCTAATAGTGTATATACTGTAAAAGATAGTGGTAAGCCAAAAATAGGTCTTTTTCTGTCTCTCCAAATATAATTACTTATTTTCATTTTTTTCTCCTCCTATAATATTTATTATTTAAAGTTGTCAAAAAAGGATGTCCCTATTTACCCCTTATTAATATTATTCATGTTCTATTATTTTTATTGCACATTTTATACCATCAACTGCTGATGACATTATACCCCCAGCATATCCAGGTCCTTCTCCACAGGGATATAATCCATGTACATTCTTTGCCATAAAATCTTCATCTCTAACAATTTTAATAGGTGATGAACTTCTAGTTTCTACACCTGTTAAAATTGCATCTTTATCTGCAAAACCTTTTATTTTACTATCAAAATATTGTACTCCATTTTTTAAAGTATTAGATACAAACTCTGGTAATATTTCATTTAAATTTGAATATGTTACTCCCGGTTTATAAGTAGGTTTAATTTCTCCCAATTTTTTTGTCTCTCTATTTTTCAAAAAATCTTCTAATCTCTGAATTGGTGCAAAATAGTTTTTTCCACCTAATTCAAAAGCCTTTTCCTCGAGCTCTTTTTGAAAATACATTCCTTCTAATGGTGATTCTCCTTTAAAATCTTCTGGATTCACATTTACTAAAACTGCACTATTAGCATTTTCTTCATTTCTAGCAAACTTACTCATTCCGTTTGTAACTATCGTATTTTCCTCGCTTGAAGATGCCATAACAAATCCTCCAGGACACATACAAAAAGTATAACATGATCTACCAGTTAATTCATCATGATATGCTAATTTATATTCTGCAGGTGGTAAATTTAATTTTGATTTATTTCCATATTGTGAATTATTTATCATCTCTTGTTTATGTTCAATTCTTACACCAACAGAAAAATTTTTCTTTTCCATATAAACATTTTTCTCATATAATTTTTCAAAAGTATCTCTAGCACTGTGTCCAATAGCTAGAACTGCAGTATCTGCTTCTAATTTTCTTTTATCAGTGATAATTTTCGTCAATTTACTATCTTCAATTTCAAAATCAATCACTTTTTCATTAAATAAAAATTCTCCACCTTTGCTGATAATATATTTTCTAATATTTGAAACCACTTTAATCAAATTATCAGTTCCTATATGTGGCTTATTAATATATTTAATTTGTTCAGGTGCCCCAAACTCTACAAATCTATTAAGTACTATTTTGCATAATGGATCATGTATCCCAGAAGTAAGTTTCCCATCAGAAAATGTACCAGCACCACCTTCTCCAAATTGAATATTAGATTTTATATTTAAATTTCCAGTATTTATAAAAGTTTCAACATCTTTTTGTCTTTCTTCTACTGTTTTTCCTTGTTCAATTATAATTGGATTTAATCCATATTCTGCAAGAAATAAAGCACAAAATAATCCAGCTGGCCCAGCACCTATAACTATTGGTCTATTTAGACTTTTTCTTTTCTTAGCAATTTCTAAATTATTGTTCTGTTTTTCTACTTTTTTTATTTTGGTATATTTTTTTTCGTTCTTAACATCTAAATCAATAGCATAATTATAAAAAATGTCTTCTTTATTTCTAGCATCAATGGATTTCTTAAATATATAAAATCCTAAAACATCATCTAATCGAATATTATTTTTTTTGCACGCTATTTTTACTACTTCTTCATTATTAAGTTCTTCTCTAATCTTTATATTTTCTAGTCTTAACATATGTTCTCCATAATCCATTTAATATCTTCTATTGATTTATCCATATTAAAAATCCCATTACCAACAGGATAAAAAATTGGAAATACTTTATATCTTATTCCATTGATTTCTTTGTCAAAACATTGCTTCCTACACTGGGAAACTGATATTTTTTTATTTAAAACTATTGAACTAACCTGATTTCCTAATGTAACAATTACTTTTGGTCTTATAATATCAATTTCTTTTTCTAATAAATTCAAGTATTTACCTAAAATCTCATCACTAAGAGGTCTAGCATCGATCTGCGTACATTTTCCTAAATTAGTTATAAAAATTCTGTGTTTTTCCACATTTTCATACACATCATCTGCAAAACTATAATCCCATTCTTTAGGCTTTCTAGACAAAATTTCTTCATAGATTTCCTTATCTATTAAATCTACTGAAAAAAACATTTTCCAAATATTTTTTGTACTAAGCCATGGAGATTTTCTACCTTTCCATGATTTTTGACTAGCTAGATTTCTGCCAGTAGGATTCATAAATACAAAACAAATGTCAGGTTCTTTTTCTAAACCTCCATTATAAATAGAATCAAGTTCTGGACTGCCATATTTTATTTGCAATTTATCATATTCTTTATTTAAATCACTTATTTTCATATTTAGTTCCTTAATTGAAATATTTCTTAATATCATTTTTTATATATTCCCACCAATGTGGTACAAACTCATCATTGTTATATTTTTCTTCAATTTCTTCATACGAGTTCCATTCTACATTTGATACTTCTTCTTTTTGTAAAATAAGTTCTTTTAAATCTATATCTTTTTTAACTATAAAACTATTTATAAAAGCTGTATTTCCCTTCAATACTCCAGTATAAATTAATTCATTTTCTTTAATATCAATTCCTAACTCTTCTTTAACTTCTCTTATAATAGCTTGATTCATGTTTTCATCAATATTCATTGCTCCTGTTGTCATTGCCCACATATTAGGATAACGTTTTTTATTACTTGAACGTTTTTGAACTAACAGTTTATTTTCAGAATTAACAATCCATATTGCGACAGATTCATGGTAAAAACCTTCTGGCAATTTATCAATTCCTCTTATCATTGTTTTTCCAGTTTTGTTTCCATTTTCATCTAGTATATTCCACACTTCCATAGCCATCTTGTTTATTTTTTAAATCTTGTAATCTAATTTATAAAATTTAAAAATTAGCTCCTTCCTTATGTACTCTTTCTAAATATTTATCAGTAAATTCTTTTATTTTATCTTGTTTTGCTTCCAATCTGTTCATCAAATCTTTTACTAATCTTTTTCCTTCATGATATTCATCTTCTGTCATTTCAAATTTTCTATATGCCTCATCAAATTCATCTTCATCTAAAAGAATAATCTTTCCATCTGGCGTTAAAACTACATCTAAGTACCAATCTTCATGATAAGGATATCCATCCTTTTTACCAATTTCTCTTGATAAGTCAAAATACCATTCAACTATTTTTCCATTATTATCATATATAGCTGTAAGTCTAAATTTTGAATTATAATCATAAAATTCAAGCCAACTATATCCTTCAGCATGAAAACACTTTCCTTCTGATGTCTCTCGCCTACCTATCATCTTAGTAAACACATTTAAGTGCACATCACCTTTAAAATCATTTTCATTAACTGTAATAGTCTTTTCTTCTACTTCTTTTATGTTATCAAATCTTTCTTTATCCCATACTGCACTTCTTTTCTTTAAGCTAATCCAATATCTTTCTTCTAAATTTCCATCTGCATCTACATATTCATTTTCAAATATTCCGCCATTATTAATAATACTTTTCTTTGAACCTATATTGGTTTTATCACATGACATTAACACTCTATTTAATCCTAATTCTTTAGCCTTAATAAGTGCTAATCTTATAATTTCAGTAACATATCCTTTTTTTCTTTCAGTTGGCCTTACACCATCCCCTATATTTCCAAAAGTTTTCCAAAGTCTTTCATTTAAAAGTCTAATTTGAACAATTCCAACCATTCTTTTATCTGATTTTCTAATTGCTAAATATAACCATGATGGAACTCTACCTTCTGGAATTTTATTTATATCTGTATCATTATTTATTTTCTCAAGCCACTCTTCAAAACTTGCAAATCTTTCTAAACCGCCTGCTCCATTTAGCATTGTATCTCCAATATCTAAATGTTCTTTTAAATATCCCATAACTTGTTGTTTATGTTCTATACTTGGAAAAACAAGATCTAATTCTCCTTTAGCATTGTTTAATTTATATTTTTCAAGTTTCATCGGTATAAATTTAATTCCATCTATTTCTTTTTCTTCTTCTATTTTTTCAAATCCTATTTTCTTATAAAATTCAAATGCATATGGAGATGAATTTACTGTTAAGTCTGTATTATTTAAATTATATTCACCTTTAGCTACTCTAATTAATTTTTTTCCTATTCCTTGTTTTTGATATTCTTTATCTACAAAAAGCATAGCAATATGATTCTTATTTTTTATTGCTATTACTCCAATAATTTTTTTATAATCTGTTGCTACTAGTATATTTATATCGTTATTTTCTATTTCATTTTTTAAATTCTCATAATTGGCAAATTTGTAAAAGCTATCCACTCCTACCTCACTATAGCAAGGAGCTTCAAACTCATCGAAAGTTCTTTTAACTAAATCTAATGCGTTTTTTAAATCTTCTATTTGTAATTTCCTATATCCATATTTCATATAAATCACCACATTTCTACTCTAATATTTTATATAGAAAATGCCGTTACGTCAAGTTATCAACTTAAAGTATCATCTTCATCGAAATAAAAAAAGGTACTCCAAATTAATAACTTTGAGTACCTTTAAGTATTTATAAATATTATCTATTTAAACCTTTTCTACCTGCATAGATAGCAACGTCGCCTAATTGATCTTCAACATTTAATAATCTATTATATTTAGCAACTCTATCAGTTCTGCAAGGAGCGCCAGTTTTTAATTGTCCAGCATTTGTAGCAACAGCAACATCAGCTAAAGTAGTATCTTCTGTTTCACCACTTCTATGTGATACAACAGCTGTCATACCATTCTTCTTAGCTAATTCTATAGCATCTAATGTTTCTGTTAATGTTCCGATTTGATTTAATTTGATTAATATACTGTTAGAAACACCTAAATCAATTCCTTTTTGTAATCTTTTGATGTTTGTAACAAATAAATCATCACCAACTAATTGGATTTTATCTCCTAAAGCATCAGTTAATTTTTTCCATCCATCCCAGTCTTCTTCTGATAAACCATCTTCAATTGAGATAATTGGATATCTATTAACTAAATCTTTATAGAATTCTATCATTTCATCACAAGTTTTTGTAACTCCAATTTTCCAGAAATGATATTTTCCTTCTTCTCCGATTTTTTTAGCTTCATCATACATTTCTGTAGCAGCAACGTCTAATGCTAAGCAAACTTCTTCACCTGGTTTGTATCCAGCTTTTTCTATAGCTTCAACTATTAAAGATAAAGCTTCATCTTCATCTTTAACATCTGGAGCAAATCCACCTTCATCTCCAACACCTGTAGCTAAACCTTTTGCTTTTAAAACTTTCTTTAAGTTATGATAAATTTCACAACACATTCTTAAACATTCTGAGAATGTTTTTGCTCCAACTGGCATAATCATGAATTCTTGAACACTTAATGTAGAATCAGCATGTTTACCACCATTCATTATGTTCATCATTGGTGTTGGTAATGTTTTAGCGTTTGTTCCACCAATATATTGATATAACTCCATTCCTAATGAAGCTGCTGCAACTCTAGCTACTGCTAAAGAAACACCTAATGTAGCATTAGCTCCTAATTTTCCTTTATTTTCTGTTCCGTCTAATTCTATTAAAGTTTTATCTAATTGTACTTGATCATATACATTCATTCCAACGATATTTTCTCTAATTATTGTGTTAACATTTTCAACTGCTTTTAAAACACCTTTTCCTAAATATCTTGATTTGTCTCCATCACGTAATTCAACTGCTTCAAAACTTCCTGTAGAAGCTCCTGATGGAACCATAGCTACACCGCTATATCCTCCAGCCATAACTTCAACTTGAACAGTTGGATTTCCTCTAGAATCTAAGATTTCTAAAGCTTTTACGTCTTCAATTTCTAAATAATCTTTCATATTATTTTGACCTCCTATTTATACTTAAACTTAATATTTAAGTTTATTTTCAGTACTTTATACTGAAAGAAATTCTATCACACTTATATTGATTTTTCAAGTACTTATTTATTCTTGCATAACTATATAAAAATACTTAAAAAATCTTATCCTTATGTAATTCAACTTGTTTTATCATAACTCCAATATTTCCCTCACCAGCAAATTTGTCATTATCATAAAAATCCTCATCACTATCCAGCCAATATAATTTATTAATTTCCTCAACTACATTAAGATCTCTATTTAGTTTCCCCGCAAAAAACTCTAGTTCCATATCAGTTAAATTATATTGAAAATTCATTACATGAACTAATTTTATATCATTTTTTGTAATTCCTGTTTCTTCGTTTAATTCTCTATACGCTGCATCATATTCATTTTCACTATTTTCTAATTTACCACCAACTAAATTAAACTTTCCCTTATATGGTTCTTTTAATCTTTTACACATAAGTATTTTTTTCTCATCTTTAGAATATACTGCGATAACATTTAATTTTTTCATATAATCACCTCATGTTATTTTATTTTCGAATACATTCTATCACAATATAAAAATCATAACAAACAAAATATAAAAAGAGATCCTACTTTGGGATCTCTTTTTTATTATTATTTTCTCATTTTATAGAAACTATATACTGCTATTACTAATAATGCTAATATTGATATTGTTAAGAAAATTCTTCTGAATGCTACACTTATATCTTCATAACCTGTATAAGGTAAATCACTATTAGATGTAGTAGTCTTTGTTTGAGTTTCTGTTGTTTTTTCTTCACCTTTAACAATATTTGAATTAGTTCCTGTTGTTTTATTTCCACTATTATTTGAATTATTATCTTGACTTGGTTGTGTACTTGTATTTGGTTTATTATCTGGAGTTGATGTTGGTTTATCGCTTGGACTTAATGTTGGTTTATCGCTTGGACTTGGTGTTGGGTTATCGCTTGGACTTGGTGTTGGGTTATCGCTTGGACTTGGTGTTGGATTATCACTTGGACTTGGTGTTGGGTTATCGCTTGGACTTGGTGTTGGGTTATCGCTTGGACTTGGTGTTGGGTTATCGCTTGGACTTGGTGTTGGGTTATCACTTGGTTCAGGTTCTTTTTCAATAATCCAATCAACTTTAGCTACAACTCTACCTTCATTTCCTGCTTCATCTCTAAATGTAAACTCAAACTCTCCATTTTCAGTAAAAATATATGTATCTTTTCCATCATTATTTGTTATTATAATTTCTTCATTAGCTTCTACAGTTGCTACTACATTTTCAGTAGTTTCTTCTGTTATATCATATGATACTCTAGCTATTGGAGCTTCTTTATCTATCCAATCTACTTTTACTGTTACTTCTCCATATTTTCCAGCTTTAGTAACATATTCAAATGTAAACTCTCCATTTTCGGTAAATGTGTATTCATCTTCTCCATCGTTATTTGTTATTGTAATTTCTTTACTGCTTTCTATTTTAGCTGTTACATCTTGATTTGTTATATTTTCTATATTATATATAACTGTTATTTCTGGTAATTCTTTATCTATCCAATCTACTTTTGCTATTGCTTTACCTTCATTTCCTGCTTTGTCTATAAAAGTAAACTCAAATTCTCCATTTTCTGTAAATATATACGTATTTTTTCCATTATTATTTGTTACTGTAATTTCTTCATTAGCTTCTAATGTAGCTACTACATCATTTCCTGTAATTTCAGTTATATCATAGTTTACTTTTCCAATTGGAGCTTCTCTATCTATCCAATCTACTTTTGCTGTTACTCTTCCTTCATTTCCTAATTTATCTGTATATATAAATTCGAATTCTCCATTTTTAGTAAATGTATATGTGTTTTCTCCATCATTATTTATTATTGTAATTTCTTCATCACATTCTATTGTTGCTACTACATCCTGAATAGTATCTTCTGTTATATCATAAGATATTGTTGCTTCTGGAGCTTCTTTATCTATCCAATCTACTACAGCTATTGTTTTAGCTTCATTTCCAGCTTCATCTCTGAAAACAAATTCAAATTGTCCATTTTCAGTAAATGTATATGTGTCTTTTCCGTCATTATTCAAAACTATAACATCTTCGCTAGTCATTAAAGTAGCTGTTACATTTTGATTTGTCATTTCTGTAATATCATATTGTACTGAACCAATTGGTGCAACTTTATCAATCCAATTAACTACAGCCTTAATCGTTCCTTTAGTTCCTTTATTGTCAACAAATTCAAATGTAAATTCTCCATTTTCAGTAAATGTATATGTGTCTTTTCCATCATTATTTGTTATTGTAATTTCAGTACTTGGATTTACTACTGTTGCTACTACATCTTGATTTGTCATTTCTGTAGTACTATATTCTATTTCAGCAGTTGGCACTACTATTTCTTCTCTTTTAGTTATATCTTCATATAAATTTACCATAGCTACAGATGCAAATATACCATAAGTTTCTACTTCTAATTTTACATATTGACCATAGATACTTTCGTTAAATGTAATCTTTCTTAATTCATTATCTTGTGGACATTCTTCAATTCTTCCAGCTTCAATCCAATTTTCACCATCTTCACTTATATATACTATTGCATTTTTAATAAAGTCTGGATCATTTTCTTTATATTTTGTTTGAACAAATTCTAATGCTGACATATATCTTGGTTCATCTAATTTTATATTTATAAATGGATTACCTTCTTGTTCTAAAACTGAATATCTAAAGTCTGTATGCCATAATGTATTAATATTTCCGTCAATTGCATTTAGTGCATAAAATGGTCTTGCACTATCTGCGGATTCAGTTGAATAACTCTCAATTGATAAATGTTTTATTGGTACATACTTTTGAGTTTCTGTGTCAGTATCTTGAGTGAATTGATATTCTATAATATCACTTGCTGTATATAAACCTTTGGCTTTTGCTCTAACTAATAATTTTCTGTCTCCTACTACCACTGGTTCTTCCTCACTATAATCTGTCCAATTATTATCATTTTCTAATTTCCATTCAAGAATATCTTTATTATCTAATCCAATTAATCTATTTTCTAAATCATTTAAATATGCATTAATTGTAGGCACTGTTCCAGTTTTTATATTTATTGTATATACTTCATTTTCATTAAATCTTATTTTTATCTTATTTTCTTCACTAATTTGATTTAGTTCTTCTTCTGATAATTGATTCTCTGATAAATTTCCTGCTTTCCATGTGTTTCCACCATCTATACTATATTCCCAATTTGAATTTTTATATTCATCCGCTAAAATTATCTTTCCACCATTAGTTCCATCAAATGAGAAATCAGCAACTATTTTTATCGTTGTATCTTCATAGAAGTTAAACATTCTAGCAGCTATAAAGTTTCCTCCACCGCCTGAAGAAGTTCTTGCTCCTACTATTTTAATGTATTGAACTTGAACAGGTTCTTCAAAATCAATAGTTTTAGTTGTATCATTATTTGCCCATGTTACATTTTTTATTTCAGTAAAGTTTTCTCCATCCATACTTCCTAAAATTTGAGCTTGTAATATTTTACCATTTCCACCTGCAGCTGGGAAATAATCCATAGCAGATAATATAACTGGTTTATCTAATTTAATAGTAATGTACTTTTGAGTATCACTTCCATTCCATGCTGAGTGCCATCTAGTATAATAATTTCCATCAATAGCAAATGATGCATTTCCTTGATTTGAAGTTGCTTCTGAAGAAACATTTTCTATTGATAAATGAGCTATTTTTATATATTTTCTCTTAGGATTTATTTCATCTTGAGTAAATTCTAAAGTTGTAACATCACTTGCTAATCCTGTTCCTGAAGGAGCCACTCTTACTTGTATAGTTTTATCTCCTGTTAAATCTGGTTCCTCTGTTGCATATGATGTCCATGGATCATTTTCATTAAAACGCCATTCCATTATATTTGTTGTACCCATTACTTTATTTTCTAAATCATTGTTATATAATGTTGGAGCATTTGTTTCTGTAATATCTATTTTATATAAATTCTCTTCATTGTAATTTACACCAACAATATGAATATAAATATCATCTTCTGCATTAATACTCTTTATTTCTTCCTCAGTTAGTTGCCATTTATGTTCTTCTTCTGCTGAAAATGCTACTTCATGCCATGTTTGTTTTCCATCTAAACTATAATCCCAACGAACACCATTTCCATCAAAACGACTTGATAATACAATTTTATCTGCATCTTCACCATCAAATGAGAATGTAGCTATTGTTTTATCTAATTTTCCTAATAAGAAATTAGCTTCTGTTCTTGTTAAAGATGGCTGATAAACATAATAATTATCTGCTGTATTGTTAGGTACTTTTGTTCCTTCTGTTAATATTCTTGTTTGTAATAATGTAAATCTATAAGAATTTTCTACACTTGTTAATTTAGGTTTTATTAAATTTGTTAATTGTTGCATTGGTAATGGGAAATATTTTAAGTTTTCTCCAACTTCTCTAGCCAACTCAAAATATTCATCTTCTGTTTTAGTTGTACTTGTATTATATACATTAATTAATCCTAACCATGCATCAAGATTTATTGGTTGTATTTCTAATGCTCTTCTATAAATCTCTTCTTGTTTTACTAAATCACCTTCATATGATTTAGCAAGCATTACAGTTTCTTCACATTTTTCAAAATTTTCATAATCGTTTAATGCTTCTTGAGCTAATGCCATATATACAACTTGATAAGATCCTCTAGCATAATTAGTATTAGCATTACCCCAACCTAATAATAATCTTTCACCTTTTTCAGATAAAGTCCATCCGCTTACATCATTATCTAGATTCCAATATCCATTTCCATTGTTATCTTGACCATAATATATAATAGCTGCGTGTCCTGGTTGCCCTATAACTGCTGCAGGTATACCATGAGATGTACGAATATTTGAACCCGTTTTTGAAATACCACCACAAACAGCTCCAGTTCCAAATTCATTTCTAAAGTTCATCCAAACTTTATAAATTTTTTTATTCTCTGAGCTATAAGTTACTCCATATTTAGAAAATATTCCATTGAATTTTTTATCCCAATAATCTTTTCTATCTGGATCATGGAATACTGGATTGCCATAATTAGGATACACATATGCCATATAAGGGTGTGGTGTTAAATATGTCCATGCCTTGTTTGGTTGTGCATCAATAAAAGATTGTGTATATTCATTTAACCATAATATTTCTTCATCATCTATAATGTTGTTTAAAACAAAACGCATTTCTTCTACATTATAAGATTCAAACCATTTTGTAATATCTATACTATCAGTAACTACAAAGTTTCCTTCATCATACATTTTCTTGAAAATTGCATAACGTGTAACTGCATCTGATTGATTTAATGGTTCACTTGGTTGCATCCATAAAGCTACACGAGCTGAATGTGTAAGTGAAAGTGTAATTGCCATTTTCTTATATAGGTCACCCTTTACTGTTCCATATTTTGATACTTCTTTTACTTCAAAATCATTTTGATATTTAGTATATAATTTTGATAATACATTTAAAGAACTATAGTAACTACCACCTTCTGGCTTTCCACCAAGAATATAAAGCTTCAATGTATCTAAATCATTCATCAACCATGAAAGTGTTGCTTGATTTTCTTCACTTTCACTACAAAAACGTTTTAAAGCATATTGACCAGCATTTGATACAAGTTCTCTTTGTAATAATACTAGTTCATACTCTTTATTTGATAAATCTGCATTCGCAAATTCAGTTTTAATTCTTTTATCTAAGTCCTCAACGCTGTTAACTAATCCTTCACCTGGTTCTTTATATGTTTCTTTAATTAATTTAGCATCTGCATATACTGAATGGTCATTACCATTGCTTCCATTAGCATCTGCATATAATTTTAAAAATTTTGCATCTCTTATATCTATTTTAACAAATGTTGCATTTTGTCCAGGTTTAGATACTTCTGGATTTTCATCAGTTTTTAAGTTCCAATTTTTTCCGTCTTCTGAAGTATAAATATAAAATTTAACTCCATTACTACTAGATGCTGCTGTTGTATTTAATCCTATATATGCTGTAAAATAATCATATCCTAAGTAATCTGTTAAATCATATACTACTGTTGAAGTAGCATGTGCCCATATTCCTTTTTTAAATGAATAATTAGCACCTTCGACTTTAACTGATATTAATGCACCATCAGATGTCTTATCTAAACAAATTGTTTTCCATCCTGCAGCTGATTGATTTGCCACATATGGAATATCTGATAAATAACAAAATTCATTGTTATTAGAATCTTCTGTACTAGCTAAAACTGTAAAAGGACTAGTTTCATTTATTAGTAAAACTAGTGTTAATATAATAATGCAAAAACTAATTTTAAATAAGTATTTAAATCTACTTTTTTCATTTTCTATATTATTCATATCTTTTTACTCCTTTTCTTTTTAACTTCATCTATCATTATACCATATTTTTCATGTTATGTAAACTCTTGTGCCATTTTTTTGTATTTCCAGACTTTTATTCCATTTTTCCAACATTTATATAAATATGAAAAAAGTTGTAAAATATTACTTTTACAACTTTTCTTCTATTTCTAACTCTCTTTTTTTATAGTACTCCATAACTTTTGAACTTCTACTAAAAATTCTTACATTTCCTAATTTCATTAGTCTTCGTTTTATTTCTAGTTCATCAGAAATTTCATTATAAAACAAATTATTCGCATCTGAAAAATGAACAGATTCAAGCGACCTCTCTTCTCCAAAAATACTTCCAACTACAACATCTTTTATATCATGGATTCTCATTATATCTTCATATAACTCTATATCTTTCATTGTTATATTTTTCAAAACAGGTTTCATATATAATACTGTTGGTATTTTCCAATCTTTTGGAAGATCAAAAATTCTAAATCGTCTATCTGGTGAAGCTGTATTGGGTTCTATTTCTCTCCACCTACTTATTGTAGCTGAACTAACAAAAATAACAAATTGTCCTTTATATTTAACTAATTCTTTATACTGTTCTATTTCTTCTGGTTTTATTTCTTTTTTAGTTGATAATTGAATTTGATTTCCTCTTTTTAAAAAATATTCTAGCAATTTTCTGGTTTCTGGTTTATTATTATCATCCCAACATTCTGAAAAACACCCTAAAGTTATTAATGTATCTTTTGTAATTCCTAAAGCTTCAATTTGAGAAATTAAATCTTCTGCTTTTTTTACATCTAAAGACACATTTTTGTTATCATATCCCATTTTTGGTAAATAACAATATACACACTGTCCATTACATCCTAAACAAGTATTTACAAATATTCTCTTTTTATCTTTTGAATATAAATAGCCTGTGTTTATCATTTCTCTCCATTCCATTCTTTCATAAATTCATCTAAAAATATTTCTAAAAACTTATGTCTTTCTTCTGCAATCTTCTTAGCTGAGTCTGTATTTATTAAATCTTTTATATGCAATAATTTATCATGAAAATGATTTATTGTTGTTTTTGAACCACGTTTTTTATACTCCTCACTAGTTACTATGGCTACATCATCTGGATCATACATTGGTTTCCCTTTTCCACCATCATATGCAAAAGTTCTGCCTATACCTATTGCACCAATTCCATCTAATCTATCTGCATCTTGTGCTATTTTTCCTTCTATTGAAAGTTCTATTTTAGTATTCATATTAGAACTAAATCCTAAATTAGCACAACTATATGTAATATTTTTTATATCACTTTCTTCCATATAATTATATATTCCTAATTCTTTTAATGTTTCTTCTAATTTTTCTTCAATGTCTCCATCAAAAAACTTGTGATCATATACATCATGTAATAAAGTAATCATTGCTACTACAAAATTATTAGCTTTCTCTTCTTTATTAATAAGCATACCATTTCTGTAAACTCTTTGAATATGCCACCAGTCATGACTGCTATCTTCATTTTGACATTTTTCTTTCACAAAACTTTTTGTTTTTTCAATTATCTCTTCCTCACTCATATATATTTCTCACTTCTATCTAATTTATATTTCCTAATAATTTTATCATGGCAATAGTCTTACTTCAATAGTTAATACAAAAAGAAAGTATCTAATTTTTTGATACTTTCTTTTTACACCTAATCTAAAATATACACCTTTCCTGAATATGCATCTAGCTCAACTAATTGTCCACTTTTTATCTCTTTAGTAGCATTTATCGTTCCAACAATACATGGAACATTAAATTCTCTTGAAAGAATTGCAGCATGACAAGTTATCCCACCTTCATCTGTAATAAATCCAGCTGCTTTTTCCATTGCTGAAACATAATCAGGTGTAGTCATAGTTGCTACTATTATATCACCTTTTTCTACATTATAAATATCTTCATATTTCTTAAGTACTTTAGCTATCCCCTTTACTTTTCCCATATTTGCAACACTACCACAAATTATATTTGATGTTCCTTCAACACTCTCATTTGAAGATTTGTAAATATTAGCTATTTCATTTTGAAGTAATATACTTTCATCTCCAAATACAGTATATACTTCATTATTAAGCCATATCATTGCAAAACCTTTTTTTCTCTTATGTATCATTTCTTTTATATTTGCATCAACAACACCATTTTTTTCTAAAATTTGCAATATCTCTAAATCATCAAGCATTATTAAATCTATAGTTTCTATATTTATTCTGTTTGAAATTTCCTCAAATATAGTATGTCTAGCTAAATAAAATAAATGATCTGAATATTCTGTTGTATATGTCCTTAAAAACGTAAAATCTCTAATAGCTTTCACTATTTTTTGAACTTCTAATGAAAAATCATACTCTTTTAAAATATTCTCATACTCAATATCATTATCTTTTCTAACTTTTTGAATAATATTAATTTTCTCTTCAATATTAGAATCAAGTAAATTGTCCAATCTTAATAAATATTCTTCTTTTTTAAAACAAGTATCTTCTAATTCTACTGGTCCTTTAATCCATGAATACTTTTTAATATGTTCGTCTATTAAATCATCTACATTTTCCCCATTTTTCCTTTTTAAAGCTATTTTAAGTAAATCTAATGGTTCTTCACTATATGAAAGAATATCATAATTAGGACAAGTAGAAATTTTAGAAAAGATTAGCTCTATCTCTTTTTTGGAAAAATTATTATTTTCTAATTCTTTTTCTAGTTTATCTATCAAAAACTCTTCTGGCCTTGTCATACCAGGAATAAAACTTTTAATATACATATCATTAAATTTTTTAAACTCTAACAACAATTCTTCAAAACTACATTCTTTAAAGTTTTTATTCTCTAAATACTCTAAATATTTTTTTATATCTTTTACTAAATCAAATTCAATATTAGCAAATCTTTCAAAAAAGTTATTTTCTTTACTATATTTTTCAAAAACATTAGATCCTGATTCTAATGCATATTCATCTCCATTTAAACATAGATAATTTTCAGTAGGAATGAAGAATCCTAACAACTCTTTTTGAAACTTTTCCATAGTAGAATATATTTCTGTATTTTCAACAAACCAGTTAAATCTCCTTGAAACATAAAAATTCCATTCTCCCGCTTTTTTTATTCTTTCTAATAATTCATTTTTTCTTAATGTTGTAATAGGTCTGCATTGCAATATATATATACTATTATTTTCAATTCCCCATTCTACATCAACAGGAAAACCATAGAAACTTTCTAATTTTTTTATCATATTAGACAACTGAATAATCATTTTATCCTCTAATTTTTGATTATCTCCATCATCTATATCCTTCCAATTAGTGGTATTATTAGTCTTTACTAATTTCATTTTTTGACACTTAATTTCTTTATTTTTTATCGAATTATCTTTTTTACTAACAATATATTTATCAGGAGTTACTTTTCCAGAAACAATAGCTTCTCCTAAACCTAAAACAGCTTCTATAACTAATTGATCCAAATCATCTGTAGTTGGATTTGCAGAAAAAGCTACGCCTGAAATATCACTTTGAACCATTTTTTGAACAACAACAGCTACTGATATATTATCTATATCACTATTTTTTATTCTATAAAAAATAGCTCTTGGACTAAAACCTGAAACCCAACATTTTTTAATATTATCAACTAAATCAACTTCATCTATATTTAAAAATGTTTCTAATTGTCCAGCCCAAGCATGTTCTTTTCCATCTTCTGATAACGCAGATGAGCGTACTGCAACATATTCAGAATCTAATTTTTTATAATAATCCAATAACTCGCTTTTTAACTTATCTGATATATTAGCTTCAAGAATAATTTGAGTTATCTCTTCTGAAACTTGATTAATTTTTTCCTCATTTTCTATATCACATGTCACAAGTATGTTTTTAATTTTATATTTAATATTATTTTCATCTAAAAACTCTTCAAATGTATCTGACATAACTACATAACCATTAGGCACATTTACTTTTGTTTGATACATTTTAGCTAAAGATAATCCTTTTCCTCCAGCTCTATCCTCTTCTTGTATATTTTCAAAAAATTTTATACTCATATTATTCTCCTATTAAATCTAGAATCAAATTTTCCCAATCTTTTGTTGGTAAAATTCTTATATCAACATCTTCATCTGAATAATATTCATTAATAATACTATCAAATTTTTTATCTTGTAACTCTTTAGCATTTTTTGATGATAGCTTTATAGATTTATTGTTTATACCATTTTCAAAAACGATTTCTTTAGTTCTAAAGGAAATAGATATATTGCAAATTTCTTTTCCCACTAAGCTATTAAAATAACTCATAAATGTTGCCAGTTCTTCATCTGAAGATTCTCCATAAAAAGCCATATGTACAGTTTTTCCTTTTTCTTCAAGTTTCTTCAAATTGCTTTTAAATATAATAATTTTATTAATATCCATAAATTTTTTACTATCATATTCAAACATTAATATATATTTTCTCATAATTCTATTCCTCCATCTTCATGAACTTTCATTCTAGAATTTAATTTTTCAATACATTCCGCAATTCCATCAGAATTTTCCCAATTTCCAACAATTATATCTTTATCATAATTACCAAGTTCACCTATATTAGCAGGAGCAATAAATACTGATCTTAAATCTAATTTCTTCAATCTATCTTTATTTAATGTATACATTTTTAAATCTTCATCTTGAGAATCTCCACCAATTATTACAAAAGGAACATCATATTTTTCTTTTAACTTTTTAGTAAGCATAAATACTGATTCTGCTTTAGAATGTTTTTTAGGCTTTATATCAAACTCTTTTCCATAATCATCATAATAAGTAACAGTTTCAATATCTTCTGAATCAATAAGCCTATCTACTTCTTCACTTACTTTAGCTAAATCAGTTCTTGTTATATCTTCGAAACCAACATTATATAAACTAGTAACTTCTGAACTTATTACTCCGCCGTATTGACTTACAATTTTTTCAATCTCACTTCTTTTTTCTAAGATACGTGTATCTAAAGTTAATAACTTGCCTGATTTGTCTTTTTTAATAATAAAACCACAATATTCTGCAACAGCTCCATCAAATAAATTAGGTAATCCATAATTTCCAGCTAATTCGTCAAGTAATTTGTATTTACTTTTAGCTGATTCAAAAGCTGAACCTGTAATCATAGTTATTTGTACTTCACATTTTGACTTATTTTGCATTGCTATAACTGACTCAAAAAACTTTTTAACATTTTCAGCTCCACCTTTTAATAATAAGTCCGTTGTACCAGAATAATCTAAAAATAATGGTATTACTCTTTTTCTAGTTGTTTCTTGATATTTTAGAATATCTCCTGGCTGACATTCTAAAACTCTACATATTTCTTCTAATGTGCTAAATCTCATCGCAGAGATATTTCCTGTTTTAATATTAGAAAGATTTACTGGTGAAATTCCAACTTCTTCAGCTAATTTTCCTAATGTATATCCCTTTTCTTTCATTATTTCTTCCAAATTTGTTATTATTGCCATAATATCTCTCCTTTTTCTACGGAAACAGTATATCATAACATTATGTAAAACGCAATAGTTTTATCGTTTATCATTAAATATTTTATTTTTATAGATAAAAAATCAGCAGTCGCCCTTTCAGACAACTGCTGATTATTCTCCGAACTATATGACACCAACCTTCAATAGAGCCATGGTTTTCCGTCATTTTGTTCGCACTCCTTCCAGCCCTCTTCTTCCGGCTCTCCAGCGAAGTAACCTTCAGGCATTTTATATCCCTCAGGCAGCTCTTTCTTTTCAACCAGCTCAAAACCGCCATAAGAGATCTTTTCGTCTCCCTTTATGCTCTGCAGTCCACAAGACGGACACTTGCAAAAAGGAAGCACATTATGGTAGTAATATCCATCGCTATAGCCCTGCCCATACGAAATGGAACCACAGTGCTCACACTTGAACAGCCCATAAAAATTTGATCTGCAACGCCGTTGTACCTTTTCAACTACCATACCTCTTTCCTCCAGAAAATTTATTTCCTTTCGTATTCCACAAAGTACTGCGAAGGAATCATAAAGGATTGTCTTTTCTATTATACCTCAACTTTTTACAATTTTCAAGTTATGTAAACTTTAGATGTTATTTAAAATAAATTCAATAACACCATCTGGTTTTTTATCTTTTTCTTTATTTTTAATCTTATCTTCCTCTGTCATCTCAAGCCAATACTTTCCGTTGTCAAGCATAACGGAGATTGAATCTAATGGATAACCTGGATTTCTTTCTTTACAAGCCTTATCTACCAAATAAAAATCACTTTTATTCCAAGTATGCTCAAAATTGCCTTTATCCGTACACATAACCATTCCATAAACCCACTTAGCGGTTAGCTTTCCTCCATATTCTTTAACCATATTAGAATAATATTCAATCATCTCTTCATCATTTAACTCTTTTCCGTTTATTCTTCTAACATGTGTACCAGGTTGTTTTTCTTTTGGTAATTCTTCTATAAATAAACAATTGTCCATTCCTATTGTTATAATTTTCGTTGCATCATAATATGCTTTTGCTTTTATATATGCATTTTCAATAGCATCTTTACCATTTTCATCTATATCTAATTTAAAATCTAAGTCATTTATCGTAATTAACTCTATTCCTTCTTTTGACAATTTATCTTTATACTTCTTAATTTTAGCTAAATTAGTTGTTGCAAATAATATCTTCATTTCAAAACTCCCATAAAAAATTTACATTATTTATATCACAACTTTAATAAAATTAATAGCCTTACATCTTTTTTTGACGAGTTTATTTATTATTAAATTGACCTATAATCCATTTAATAACTTCATTTTTTATAGCCATATATTCTTCTTTTTCAAATTGCATATTCGCAATACAATATCTACGATTTGATATATGAGAACAAAACATGCATTCATGTAAAGAATTTGCATCTTGAATAAAAAAAGAATTACTTATTTTAGCAGAACAAATCACATTATAACTATTTGAACAATTAGCTGAATCAGCTATTCTTATTGAATAATTACAATTACCACTTCGTTGACATGCAATAATATAATCAGAATCGCCACATCCATCAGAAAAAACAGCATTTCTACATTTTCTGCAATCTTGACTCCTATAAATATTTTCACAATTATAAATAGTATCACTCTTAGAAATATTGGTACTATCATATATGCGTTCAGTAGTTGTATAATTTACCTTATCCCACCAAGTAAAAATATCATCTAAGGATTTTATTTCTTTTTTAGGTATCATCCATCCCTTATATGTATCGTATTTTTCCATATTAGTTTGACTTATGTATTTATTCGAATTAACAGAAGAAGCCCATGTTTCATCACCTGTAATAGCATCTAATACTTTGTTAGGTAATTTTATATCAAATGCACATTCTTCTAATATTCCGTTTATATCCACAGGAGACTTTTGTCCGAATATCTCTACAAAAATTTCATCAATAACATTCATACATTGTTTATCGTTCATTTTTTTACCTCTAACCATTATTCTCTAAATTTACTTTTTTTCTAGAAGCTGATTGCTTTATCATTAAATCTTTTAAAGTATTTTTAGTTTCAATACTAAAAATTTTTTTATCTGTATTTCCGTTATTCTGTGGTAATTTAGTATCTTTTCGCATTTTCTTCTTTCGAGGAATAGGAACAAAATCTGTAGTTCTTCCTCGAATTGCAGAATACAATCTTCCAGCTTTTCCTATTCTTGTAACACATTCTCTATCTTCTAACTCTGTCAAAATCTTAACCCTGTTTATATGTGAATTTTTTACAGCTACTTCCATTTTTATATTATTTTCTAATATTATTGCATCCATTCTAGAAACCCTAAAAATAAAATAGTTTACAATATTAGTAAATATAGCTTTTTGAAGTCCAGTACTAATTTGCTCAAAATATTGTCCTGCTAAAATCAATGACAGATTATATTTTCTAGCCTCTGATAAAAATCTATTTATAATTGGGTTTTCAATTACAGATACCTCATCAATAACTAAAATTATATGCTCATTAAAAGTATGCGACTGTACTAATTGCAGTATAGATTGCATACTAAAACCGGATATTGTTTTAGTTATATTTAACCCTAAAGACATTTGATCTAAAGAAAGTATTGTCACAAAATTATTTTCTATTTCTTCCTTTATAGTTTTGTTCTCTTCTGCATTATTAAATGCAGGTAATAACTGCATTTCATCAATAAAAGCAACTATTGGTGAAATTGCTTCATGATAAGATTTATTTTTAAGCTCATTAAAATCTACTCTAAAAAATTCAATAATATTAATTGGTACAGTATCTTCAACCTGTTTTAAAATCTTATTTCTATATTCGATTTCTGTAATTACTTTTCTTAAAGTTATTAAATTAAATTCATTTGCTTCTAATAATAAGTGAATACTATATCTAAGAACTCTCTCTAATTTAGAATTATATCTATCTGCTATAATATTCTTAAATATAGATATTATTGACTCTGTTGAAGATAAAATATCTTCTGTTCCGATTAATAAATAAATTTATACTATCTTCTTCAGTTTTAAAATCTATTGTTCTAACGCCTTCTAACCCACCTATATCTTCTTCAATGGCTGCGTGTGGATCAATTATAACCATCTTATATTTTTGCCTATTATAACTATCATTCAATAAGTTTTTAACCATAGAACTTATTAATTTAGATTTTCCTGTACCACTAGCACCAATTACAATAGAATGTCTATCAAAATCAAAATCATTATGTCTTAAATATAATTCATCTTGTAAATATGGAAATACATCTGCTTTTAATAATGCTCTTTCTTTTTCTGAACTTAACAAATGCAAAGTTTTTTTAGTTTCCAAATATCTTGCAACTTCTTTTTTGTAAAAAAATCTTGTATGACTACTAAAATCAATACTTACGAATTCAAAAATAGAGCAATTAAAATAAAGTTTTCTTCTATAAATATTATTATCTAAAGCTTTAAAATATAGTTTTGTGCTTGATAAATAGCTATCTGATTTATGAGAAAAAAAAGTCATTTTAACTTTTTTCAATTTATGCATTCTCTTAGATTCTGCACAGTCATATACATCTAAAACAGTTTTGCAATTCTTAGTTAAAAAAAATGGAATCATAGGAATACATTTTTCTTTTAATTTCACATCAGACTTTCTAAATAAAAAACTTCCAAGTTCTCCGAGTACTGGTGGAAGTAATCTTCTCATTTCTATAAAATATCTTATGTAATTATTTTCTATGCTTATCCATAATCTCCATCTTCTGAATCTTCCGTTTATTTTACCAAGTCTTATAAATAATTTAAGCCATTCCTCTTTCTCTACATACTCAGATGTTAAATAAACTTCAAATAAATTTTTCATCACTATTACCTCTATATATCATTTAATAACGCAAAAGAACAAATCTGAAAAAATCAAAATTTTTTCAGTAAATTTGTTCGTGCGCCAAAATTATGAAATAATTTTGTGTGTAACGTTTTGACATAGTCATTTTTTTATAATAGGAATTATATTCCTATTATAAAAAAAATGACTGACTTTTCTTTTTCAAAAAAAGTCAGTCTTCTATTGGAATTAAAAAATCTGTTACATTATCATGATAATACTCCAATTCTGGTAAATCTCTAAAATTATATTTTGAATTTGGTAAAAATTCTTCATAAAAAACTCTTGAATTTTCTTGTATATCTTCTGGCTCTTGTGAATTTACTCGTAGCTGTATCCACTTACTTTTTGGTATTACAAACTCTTTCATATCATCTTTTTTATTATAATATAATACCCAATATGCCTTTACATTCATTCTACAGCTATCTTGGTACTCTACTAATCCATAAGGTGCTTCTCCATATTTAGATGCAACTTCCTCATAAAATTTAGGTGCAATATTTCCTATTTCTTCATTATTAGTTATTTTATATTTTCCATATAAAATTAATTCATCTTTTTCTATAATTGTATAGTTAATGTTTTTATTGCATTCATATTGTTCATTAAAATGTAATTTTGTATACAATTTTAATTTCTCTGGATTCTTTCTAACCTCACTTGGTTTTATTCCATGAAATTTTTCAAATGCTCTAGAAAAAGATGTCGCATTATTATATTGATATTTTACTGCAATATCTACTATTTTTTCTTCACCCAAATATAATTCTTGTCCTGCATTTGAAAGTCTTCTACTTCTAACATAATCAGCAAAAGAGCACCCAGTTATTAACGAAAACAATCTTTGAAAAGTATATTCATTCATACCTATCATTTTAGAAATAACTTTTAAATCAATATTTTCTTCCAAATTTTTTTCTATATACTCTACTATTTTATTTAATTCAATGTATATATTCACTTTTATCTCCTAATTTTAATTCTGTTGCTATAGCCTTTTCTGCTTCTACAAACTTTTCTTTATTTTCTAATAGTTCTTGCATTGTGTCTAAATAATCAATATATTTTTGGTCAGGATAATACATTTTAGCATATCCGCCTTTACCATACTTACTTGATAATTTTTTATATGAATATTCAATAACCTGTTGAACTGAAGGATTTTCACTACTATGCTTGTCTGCTTGATATAAAATAGATCTTTCTAACATATTTCTTACAGATGTTTCTCTATCAGCTGAAGATACTATTTTTCCATATATACTCCTTGCCTCGTATTCTAAACTTGCTCTATGATCTACAATTGCTTCCGCAATTACATCTATTTGCTCATCAGTAAAAAATCTCCTCATATTTTGATCTTTTCTAAACATCTCACTTGACACCTCTTCATGTCTATCTGGATCTTGTCTATATCCTATGTCATGATATGCTGCAATTGTATAAACCATATCCATATCAACATCCAAGTCAAAAGCCTTTATAATTTCAAAACATCTTTCGATAACCGTTTTTATATGGTCTAATCCATGTCCACCCATGTTATTTATGTCATATTGCTCAAAAATATGTAATGCTATATATTCTTTTAATTCTTTATTAATTTCTTTCATATTTAATTTTTTCCTTTACTTTTTCTCTTTTCTATACCAATCTGCAAACACTCTCATAGAATCTACTGATTCATATGGAATTCTATTTTTTCTTTCTTCATCAGACATCTCAGCTAGTGTCTTTTCATATCCAAATGGCTTATACACATACCATAAATCAGACCATTTTTGATCAGTATCATTTCCTAAAATCTTTTCTGCTAAATTTCCTTCATGTTTTCCCATAAATTGATGCACTTCTTTGCCATCATAATATGATAAACATTCAGTAAATCTACATTTTCTGTTCTCTTTTCCTTCCATTAGTTTCAATATCCCATCAATACCTATTGTATCTAATGCAAAGTTTACAAAAGCCTTAGGAAAACCACCTAATTCATCTATCCAAAATCCGCAGTCTAAAGAAATACAAGGTTTATTTACAAGTTTGTATGCCTCCATAACTTTATATTTTGATATATATTTAATATCATCACTTCTTGGTTCATCTAATTCATATTCGAATATCTTAAAATTAACTTCACCTAATTGCTTTTTAGCTGATGCTATTTTTCCTTTATTATGAGTTACAAATACAACATCTTCCATATTTATTCCTCCGTATTTTACAATATTTCTTTTAATTCTAATAAATCTTTTATTTCATAATCTACTTTATAACCTGTACTTTTTTCTCCTCTACGATTAAACCAACAAGTATCTATATTATTGTTCATTCCTCCAAGTATGTCTTTTTCTAATTCGTCACCTATTATAAGCATTTCAGATGTATCATAGCAATTAATTTTTTCAAAAAAACCATTAAAATATTCTCTTTTAGGTTTCATATATCCAACTTCTTCAGCAGCAAATATTTCTCTTATATATTCTAATCCTCCTGTACCTTTTGCTTTATCTTTAACCGCTCTTTTAGGTCCGTTTGTTATAATGTAAATTTCGTATCCTTTATCAAATAAATACTTTAAAATTTCAGAAGAATTTTCAATTGGAAAAGCTTTTTCTCTTAATAAATCTACATATTTTGTATTTAACTCTGTAGCTTTCTCTAAACTCATATCTCCAAAATATCTTTTTATTCTTTCTGCACGCAACCATTTTGTTTGTTCTTCATTACTTTTAAACTCATATGGATCTTTTATTCTACCAGCAGATCTATCAATCCAAAATTTATTATCCATTTCTATAAATTTTTGTATCTTTTCATGAGTTACTTCTTCACCCATATCAGCTAACATTTTTCCAATAGCATATTCTCTATTTTTATCATCATCTACTAATGTATTATCTAAATCAAATAATAACTTTCTATATTTTTTATGCATATACTACTCCATTTATACTTTTTCATATAATTCAGCTACTCTTTTAGCTCTTTCATAACCTATTTTATAAAATTCTTCTATAGATATTTTTAAATAATCATACCTATAACATAATTCCAATGTAATACAAGCTTCATAGTGTGCATTTTTTAAATCTGTTAAAAGCTTATTCCAATCTATTGTTCCATCAAAAGGCATTAAATGTAAATCATCTGATTTATCATTATCATGTAAGTGGACTGCAAAAATTCTATCTTTAAACTTTTCAAAATTAAATTCATCATTAAAATGTACATGACAATGCCCTGAATCAAAGCAAATTCCTACATTCTCGTCTTTAATATTATCTAGTACATACTCTAAATAACCTTTTATTTTAGTATTTTCGAAGGCTACTTTCATTCCTAATTCTTGTGCAAATTTAATAATCTTTTTTAATCTTTCTAAACCAATTTCATTATACATTGGTGCTTCAAAATGGCTAGTTAAATGCATTACTACCATAGGAATATCATTTTCTTTACATTTTCTAATATCGTTTTTATATCTATCAACTAGACTGTCTCCCTCGTCTCCTTCTAACCAAATAGAATTAATATTTTGATAACCTAAATGTGCAAATATAATATTTAATCCTAAGCTCCTACATAATTTCACTTGCTCTTCTTGGCTAAAATTCCAGTCTTTATCATACCATTGTATAAAAACATTTTTAAATCCAGATTTACTTATTGCTGTAATTGTCTCTTGAACACTAACTTTTTCATTATCATTTGAAACCGCAACTGCAAGTTTTTTCATTCCTACCACTACTTATCTCCCTTATATATTCTATCATCATATATTTCCAAAGGATATACATTATTTTCTTCTAAATCTATCAATGTTTTCATAGCAATATCATGTCCTCGCACCTCATCTTCTCCCATATTTTTTAATGCATCAATATCTATCCATTGAACATCAAGAATTTCCGATGTATCAAATTTAATATCTTCACTTATAAGTTCTGCCAAAAATCTCATTATAAAAAGAGTTTCACCATTTTCCAAAAATACTGTACATATTGGTAAAGCACCTATCAATCTTATCCTGCATCCAGTTTCTTCGAAAGTTTCTCTTACTGCAGCATCCATTATTGACTCATATTCTTCCACATGACCTGCTGGAAAATCCCATTTCCCATAGTACTTTTGCTTAGCTTGTTTAGTCATTAAAACCCTGCCATCTCTTTCAATTATACAACCTGCTACAACTTGCATACTCACACTACTCCTTAACTTTTTTATTTTTTCTATACATCCCTGTTTTTAATTCTAATATATAATTTTCTAAACTAGGTATATTATTTTTTCTAGCTATTTCAATTTCTTTTTCAATATCATAAGGTACTCTAACAAAATTAATTGATAAAGAACTTTTTTCTCTGCTATCATACTCTCCTTCTAATATTGTATAATACGCCTGCAAGCTCTCTGACATATCTTCAATTGTATTATCATGATGCAAATACTCTACTATATTACCTACACTTCCAACATTAACTATAGTTTTATTAAAAAATTTTTGCATATATTGGATATGTATATCTCCATATAAAACAATATCTGGAACTTTTCCTGATTCATCTTCAAACAGTTTCATTTTTTCTTCAGCATTATCAAAATCCATTATTCTAAAATGAGTATCATTTTTAGATGCATGAAACATTCTAATTAAGCTTCCACTCATACAAAAATCAAAATATAAAGGTAACTGGCTTATAAATTCCATACGTTCTTTTCCTAAAGTTTCTCTATGCCATGTTTTATGAGGAGTTTCTCCACACATTGCACCTTCTTCAGCATTTCCTCTTACTATAACCTCGCATTTTTCTTTAGCTAAATCCAATACTTCGCAAGGAGAAGAACCTTTCAAAACTAAATCACCAGCACAAAAGATTCTGGTTATATCTCTTTTTCTAATATCTTCTAGAACTGCTTTAAAAGCTGTTATATTACTATGTACATCAGATATTATTGCTATCTTTTCCACTTTTTATATTCCTCTTTCATTTTAGATTTTTAATTTTTTATAATCTTCAACTGCTTTTTTAGTTGTTATAGTTAGTTTATCTGGTAAATTATCTAATTTAAACCATCTCATTTCTGATGCTTTATCAGGTTCCATTATCTTTGGCTCACCATTTGTAATCTTACATAAATAACTCATTGCAACCCAATGTGCCTTTTCAGCTTCAATAATATGATCACAAACTCCCATTATTCTTTCTATTTTTACATCAACATCAATTTCTTCTTTTACTTCTCTTATTACTGCATCTTCTAGTTTTTCAAACATTTCTAGTCTTCCACCAGGTATACACCAATGGTCTTTTTCTGCTGGAACAGCTCTTTTGTGTAGTAAGACTTCATTATTTTCATTAACTATAAAAGCTCCTACACCCACTCCTATATAATCTTTACCTATCTTCATTTTATATCTCCATTTTAAATTTTATATTTCTCTAATCTTATAATCTAAAACATTACATTTATCATCTAATAAAAATTTACCTTCAAATAATCTTTCTTTAAATATATATGGCATAAACTTTTCATTTTGTGCAAATTGATTTATTTTAGGAAAATCTTCAATATTTATCCATTCCGAATAACCTTCTTCTGAAACATTTTTTAATTTTCCTTCAAAGTCCTCTGCAACAAACACAAAAATTATTCCCTCTGTAGAATCTTTCCAATAAGACATTCCTTGTAATCTAGGATTTATAAGTTGTAATCCAGTTTCTTCATAATATTCTCTCATAATACAGTCTAAAGGTGACTCACCTTCTTCAAATTTTCCACCAGGAGGTGCATATACATGTCCCCATTTTTTATTAAATTTAAGCATTAAAACTTTGTCATCTTTTTTTAAATAACATACTGTTGCATTTAAATGAGATACTCTAGGCTTTTTCTCCATATTATAACTCCTTGATATATCTATATACTTCTCCCCAGTTGAAAACTTCTTTTAGATATTCATTTTCTTCTATTTTCCAACTTCTCATTCCTCTAAAATATAAAGTTTTTATATAATTATCCATCATCTTTTTACATGTTGAAGGACTATCATCAATCATAATATCTATTTCTTCATTTTTACAAACTTCTACTTTATTGTGCTCTTTCCAATAATACTTATCAAATTCAATACCTTCTTTTTTGAATTTTCTAGTAACAATATCAATCATATCATCACTTTCAGTACCACGAGCAGATATTATTATTAACTGATGTCCCATTTCTTTCAATTTATTTAAAACATACTTAGCTTCTGGCATTATATTAGACTCTTCTGATACTCTGCCTAAATTTTTATTTATAAATTCATCTTTTTCTTCTTTAGACCAATCAAACTTATCTTGAACAAAAAATTTATCTGGATTTACTTTGCCATTTCCACGGCAATTCTCAATATCAAAAACCTCGGCAGCAGCTAACATTCCTTTTTCATAATCTAATATAACACCATCTATATCTATTCCTATTTTCATATTATTCTCCAATGTTTATTCTATTTCTATTGATTCTCCATTTTCTAATATCTCATAATCAACTTCATTCTTTTCAAATACGCTTTTTACATATTCAAAATCTACTGGATAATTAGGACTATCATTATGTACAGGAATTATTAGTTTAGCACCAGCTTCTTTAGCAAATAAAGCAACTTCAAAAGGTCCCATTACCACTCCATTATCTGAAACTGGAGCACATAAAATATCACATTTATATTCGTTTTGGAAACAGATTGTATCACTTGTAGCATATACTCTTGTTTCACCATCATCAACAATATATCCTATATTTTCAATAACTTTACCACCATTTTTCATTGGAGGTAAATATCCATGTTCAGCATGTACTACTTCTATTTTCACATCTCCCACCGTAATAACATCATTTTCCTTAACAATATTTATATTTAATTGTGGATATGTATTTTTTACTTCACTACTTGAATAAATTTTTATATTCTCTCCAAGTTTTTCTAACAATTCTACATTGCAGTGATCTGAGTGCTTATGAGTAACGCATATTGCATCTACTTTACTCCAAATATCAAAATATTCTTCTTTATATTTTAATACTCCTGGATCAATTAATATTTTCTTTCCCTTTGTTTCAATTAATAAACAAGACTCTGGATACTTAGTAATTTTCATTTTTCATCAACCTTTCTTTTATATATTTAAATTTCATATTGCTTTAATTTTTCAATATATTTAGCAATACTTTCATCATTAATATCTTCTGGCATTATATCACAAAATTGCATAATTTGCTTTTCAATTCCTAAAGAACATTCAATTAAATGCTTAGCCTTTTCTTCATTAGACCATACAGATAAAGGTCTATCTTTATATCTAACTTTTGCATCTTCTAATCTCTCTTTTATACTAACAACACCATCAGGTGCAACTCTTTGATCACAGTATGCACAAATCTTTACTTCATATGAATCTGATTTATATGTTTCTTCATTTTTTCTAGATCTTTTTCCATCTAAAATTTCTAATTCTTTTTCAGATAATCCTTCGATTTTTCCAATTTCTAAATTTAATTCATGTTCATTAGTACCGTATTTTTCAAAATACTTTCTTCTTGTTCTTTTAAAATCTTCATCATCTACAAAATCTTCTGGAATTTTTAAAATATTTCCCATATCATGCAAAAGTGAAACTCTTAATATGGCACTTTTATCTAATTCATGCCCATTCCAATTATCTAAAATTATATTGCTACAAGCTGCAACTCTAAGCATATGCATTTGTAAATTTTCTGGTAAGTAATATTTATTATAAATATCAATAATATTCATTTTTAATCCCTCTTATAAAATTATTTCTTCTAAATCATTTGGAACATAAACATTCCCATCAAAATTTTCTTTTGCTTCTTTAGTATAAACTTCTTTCCTTTTTTCACCTAAATTTTCTTGTGTGTGCCATAACACTAAATTTTTGATATTTAAACTTTTAGCTTTAATACTTGCTGATTTAACAGTATCATGATTTTTCTCTCTTGGTTTATATTTTTCTGATTCTGTTTCTAAACAAAATGATTCATGCAATAAATAATCTGAATTTCTTGCATCTTCATACAAATTTTCATATAATGGTTCATCTCCTGCAAATACAAGACTTTTTCCGTTATTTAAAATTGTTTTGAATCCATATTGTTTATCACTTTTAGAAATAATATCTAAAAACTCTAATTCATAATCTAAAACTTTAACTTTTTCATGATCATTTACTATATTAATAAAAATTCTTTTATCTATATAAATTTGTTGTTCTTTTCTAAGCAAAGTATGAATTTGGTCTCTTATAATTCCAGCAACTTCATCATGACAATATATATTTAAAGTTCCTTCATACGTTCCTTTTCTCATTGCCAAATCTACAAATCTATATATCCAAAGCATTCCAAATAAATGATCTATATGTTTATGAGAAATAAATATATTATGAATTTTTTTAATATCAACATTCGCTCTGCCAAGTTGTTTAAGTATTCCATTTCCACCACCAGTATCAACTAATAGATACTCTCCTTTGCTATCTTCTAGTACAAAACAAGTGTTAAAATTTTCAACTACACTTGCTGTTCCAGTTCCTAAAACTATAATTTTTTCCATTTTCCACTCTCCTAACTTTATTTGTTTTTTAAATCATATTTATTAATCATCTCTCTAGTGGCAAATCCATTTTTATCTTGCACCTTTTCTAAAAATACAATGCCATCTAAATGATCACATTCATGTTGTATGTCTCTTGCTGTAAAACCTTTTACTTGTTTTATAATTTTTTCGCCTTTTTCATTATAATAAGTTACTTCTATATTAGTATATCTTTCTATTTTTCCACGAATAGATGGAACACTTAAACATCCCTCAAACTCTGTTTCTTTCTCTTCTGATAATGGTTTCCAAGTTGGATTTATCATTACTGTTATAGGTACTTCTTCACAATCTTTATATGTACATTTTTCTTTATTTACTTGAATAATTACAATTCTTTTATCAATCCCAGCTTGAGGAGCTGCAATTCCAAAGCCTTCAGTAAAATTTAATGTTTCTTTTAAATCTTCAATATCTTCTAATATCTCTTGATTAATATTTTTAATATCAACTTTTTTGCACTTCTTAGCTAATATTGGATCTCCAACTTCTCTAATTCTTAAAACTTTTCCCATATCATCACCTCCAAAAAGATTATCTTGTTTCTAGACTATTACCAGTTAAATTTCCTTTAAAACCATAAACTTGTTTGCATAATGGCTCAACCCTTTTTCCTCCTGTTATTACTACTTGCTCTAAATCATCAAATATATTATGTAATCGAATTCCATATCTCTGCATTGTTTCTACATCAATTTCTTTAAATGCTGGACATGGTAATATTGTACCATCATATTTTATATCTAACTTTTCAGTCCCTGCTGTACATAAATGTGCCATTCTTCCATTAAGAGGAATACCTATTCTAATATTTCCTTTATAACGAGACTGTTCCTGTTTTACTATTTCACCAAATTCAGCTAATTCTTCGCCACTAAGCATTAATTCGTCTTTATTTTCTCTGCCTCTGCCTTGAGGAACAAAATTTAATAAACTTATACTTGGTATATCTAGCATATCAAGCATCTCTATAATATCTGGTAATTGTCTATAATTTGGTTTCATTGGAATAAAATGAATATCAACATTTAAACCTGATTTACTCGCTCTAATTAATGATTGACTTAAATATGTATTTAATCCCTTTCTTCCCATTAATTCATTATCCACAGACTCTTCTAAAGCTTGCCAGTCAAAAACAATTTTGTCTACGCCTAATTTCTTTAATTGTTCAAACTCTTCATTACTAATAGCATCAAAAGGTTTAGGTGCTAACCATCTATCATAATATGCTCTAACATTTCTTTTTAATCGCTCATTCCATGGTTCATGTAGTTCTATTTCTTCTAAATCTTGTTTTGCTTTATTTTCAATATATTCTACCATTTCTTCTGGCATGTCTTCAGCCTTTTTTATTCCACTTGTAAATATAACTGTTCTAATTCCATTTTCTTTACTAAATTGAATCATATCGTAAAGATGTGGATGCAAAAAAGGTTCTCCACCAGAAATTGAAACTTCTTCAATTCCTCCATGATTTATAAAATGCATTATTGTTCTTTTAAAATCTTCTAATTTTATTATCTTTTTCTTTTCTATAGATGAACTTGAAGAACAAAATTTGCATTTATTTGGACAAGTTTGTATTACTTCAAAACACAAATCTTTTAACATAAACATCCTCTTTCTAAAAATTCAAATCATTTTTCTTTGTATCTAGATGAGTTTCTGGATTAAATGGTGGATTCATAATTTCAATCATTTTCATTTTTCCTTTAAATGCAAACTCTGTATTAATTGGTATCTCTACCGTATCTCCGCTTTCTAATTTATACATTTTTTCATTAATACTAGCTATACCGCTTCCTTCTAATATATAATATATATGAACACTTTCGGCTTCTTTCTGATAAAATTCATGTCCATTTATCATATCTATATAATCTACTTCTATACCTAATTTCGAACTTAATTGATAACCTTTAAAAAAATCCTTTGTTTCAAAACTAACTTCTTTGGGAAATTTCTTAACATACTCCATTACACTTTCCACCTTCTCTTAAATATAAATTATATTCATAGCTATTACCTTCATATTCTTCATTTAGCCTTGCTATTATTTTATTAAAGCCAAACTTTTTATAAATATGTAAAGCATTTTCATTATCATCTTCAACACCTATTGTAAATTCTGTATATCCCTTTGCTTCTAAATCTTTAATAACAAAATTTAATAGATTCTGTCCTAAACCTTTTCCTTGATATTCTTTTAATACTCTAAATGCAGATAAATATACTCTAATATTTTCAATAACTTCTAATTCACTTTTTCCTTTATAATATACTGTTAACTCCCCAATAAATTTTTCATTATCAATCATTACATAAATATCTCTAACATCATCTTTAATATTATTTATCAAATCTAATTTATATTTATCAAAATCACTATGCTTAAATAATTTTTTTAATTCATCTATTTCATTTAAATTTATTTTTCTTACCTTCATAAAAGTTCACCACTATTTTTCTAAAATAAACTCCCATAATGCCTTTTTTCTATCCAATCTAACTGTAATATCTTCATTTAATACAATAATCCTCCATCCTTTTGTTAACCTATCAAACTGCTCTTTATTAAATAATCTAAAATATCTACCATAATCATAATAAAAATCTTTTTCAATTTCTTTAGTAGTTTCTTTTATATACTCATCATTTTTATCGGAATTCATTCTGCCAATAAATAAACCATTTGGCTTTAATACTCTATATATTTCATTAAATATTTTTATTGTTGTTTCCATATTAAAATAATGGATTGATAAATTAGCATTAATTAGTCCTATTGAATTATCATCAAATGGCAATTTTTCTTTAACATCAACTTGCATTGTTTTACTATTAGGCACTAATTCTTTCAATTTATTTAAAGCAATATCTGATATATCGCAAGATGTAACATCAAAACCTCTATCTAATAGCCATTTTGTATCTTGCCCTATACCACAACCTAAATCTATAGCAACCTTATATTCAAGGTTGTTGATTTCATTTTTATATTTTTCCATCCAATTATCTTTTAAAAAATCTGTTTTATTGTTTTTAATATTATCTGACCAATATGTATCATTCCAATATTCTTTACTATTTTCTGACATTTTTTCTCCAATCTCTAAAACTTTTTCTTACGAACGTTTGTATTATATCACAGTCTTTCTTACCTCTCAACCTTTTTGTCTACTTTTTACAAAAAAAAACGGTAATTTTAAAATTACCGTTTTACTATAATTAAATCCATTAATGAATTATTATGCTAGCTATAAATTCTTCCACTGTATCTTGATTTTCAAAATCTGTTGGACAAGAAATTTCATAAATGTATCCATCTACTATAAATACATATTTTCTTTGGCATTCTTCTGCATATGTTTCTAACCAAGTAATTGCATTCTTTGAATCTATTTTTACCTGTTTTTTATCTTCTACTTTTATGTCATGAAGTGAATCTCCAAGCATTTTAGCATTTATCTTAGTTCCATTTACATTTACCTCTTTACCATCTGCCAAATCTAGCATTTGCTCATAGCTTAATTTTAGATCTTCTTTCAATTTTGTTTCTTCTGTTGCAAAAATTGTATATTCTTTATTAAATCTATAACCACCTACATATTCTAACTTATTTATGTTTTCTACTGCTTTTTCTAAGTTTTCATCATATAAATTCTTATAACAGTTAATTGCAATTAAATTATCTTTTAAATTTATGTCTAAATGATAAACTTTTTCATCTTCTATACCTTCACCATATGTTGTTTCATATATTTCTGATTTTTCTAGATATTTAAATTCTATATCTCTAAAATTTCGTGACACTTTTTGAGTATCTTCTGTTTCACTTTTCTTTACTAAATCTTTTTCTAAATCTAAAGTAATTGTTTCTTTATTCTCAATTTTTCCATCATATGTTTGATAAACATTTATAGTTAATTTTTTATTGAAATCTATTTTCTGGAATATAACATCAGTTGGCTCTCCTCCAATTACTGCTTCTATATTATTTTCTAATATTACATTACCCTTATTATCTAAAATCTCTACATAATATTTTGTTCCTGGCTCTGTTGAATACAATTTTTTAAGTATTGTCATCTTTGTAGACATACTAGATTTACTTACTTCTAATATACTTATAGATTCTGTTTCTTTATTTTTTACTGTATATTTCTCACTCTTTAAATTTATTTTGTCATTTTCTAAGTTTGTTTTAAAAGACCATTTAGCTAAGTCCTCAGAATGTAATTCATCTAGCTGTTCATATAATGTTATATCAGTATTAAATTCAATATTTTCACCTAATTTTGATGCATCTATTTTATAAAATTTGTATATTGTATATTCAGTATCACTTATTTTAGTAAATGACTCTATACTACTATTAGTATCTATTTCCCAAGTTTTTTCTTCATCTTTTAATTTCGAATTATCCAGAAAATGCATTTCATTTTCTATTTTTCTTGGTAATTCTAATTCATATCCTACAATTAGTGTATCTTCATCAATTCCGTACTCTTTTAATGTTAATTTAAATTCATTATTATCTGATGTTATATTTATCTCCTTGCTTGTATTTTGATATTCTGAAAGTATCCCCATTTTTTCTAGAATAACAGAAAACATATCTTTTTTATATGTTGCAAATGAATACACATTTCCTAAAACTAATCCTAATAATGCAGCAACTGTTCCAATTTTCAGTACTATATAATTCTTTAAGCTCTCTCTTTTTCTGTTTTGAACCAAATTTTCTTGTTCAAATTTTTCCATAGCTATTTTAGTTTCTAATTTATGCAATATTCTTGTATTTCTATCTTCACTATTTTTCATATGAATCCCCTCCTTTTTCTAATACTTTTTTTAATTTCTTTTTTATTCTATGTAATTTTGTATTAATGTTACTCTCTGTTGAATTCATTTCTTCTGCTATTTTCTTAGACTTTTTTCCATAACAATAAAAAGCTATAAAAATTTCTTTATCTTTTTTCTTCATCTTATTTAACGCTTTATTTATTTCTTTCATTTGCTCTTTTTCACATATAATTTCTTCTAAATTGCTAATATCTTTTACATCATCATCGATATTATCCTCTATTTTATACATAGGACTAATACTTCTTAATTTGTTTTTAACAATATTTTTTGTTATACCAGCAATATAAGGTTTCAATTCTAAGTTTTTTTCTATTCTTTCTTTGTTTTTCCAAACAGCAAGTAACACATCTGAAATTAATTCTTCTACATCCTCTTCTTTTAGTAAACCATTAGTCATATTTTTTATTATTGTGTAAATATAGTTACTATAATCATCTACAATTTGTTTTAAATCTAATTCGTTATTATCTAATATGTATTTACTAATTGTTTTATCTTCCATTTATTTTTCCTCCTCTTCCCCCTTCTACTTATATATTAACATTAATTAAAAAAATCTTACACTTTTTATTTTTATAGCTAAAAAAAGAAAGTGTTTTCTAACACTTTCTCTATTACTATTCACATTCATAACCTTTAGCAACTAATGTTTTCTCGATTTCATTAGTCTTTTTTAATACCGAAATTAAAATTGGTTTCATTATAATTGTTATACTACTTATTCGCATCATTTTTCCTTTAGATTTCATTGCTTGTATTACTGAATACAACTCACTTTTAAAAACAGGTATCATACAAATTGAAATTGAAACCATTATTCCAATGTTTTCAGTATTTATTTTAAATAATTTCAATGGACAGCATAAATTCTTAATAGTATTAGCTAACTCACTTACCGTCATTGTTTTTGAAAATACATATGTAACATTATAGCAAATAACTATTCTTATACTTATCAGTATTCCAGCAATTAAACTGTCAAAAATAATATTTATAATACCTGTAAACATTATAAAAGGAAATAATATTATCAAATTATAAATCATCTTTTTTAAATTAATTTTTAAATAAATAGCTATTAAAAAATTTAATAAAAATAATATTGCTAATAATCTAAAATCTGATACAAAGAAAATAGATATTGTATACATTATAAAAACAATAAACTTAATTATATTTTTCATTTCTTGTATACCTTTACAATTGCATCTATCATTTCTGTAATTGTCCATTCTTTTAAATTTATATCTATTCCCTTTTGTTTTAATTTTAAAATAATTTGTATGATGTCTGGAATTTTAATATCTGAGTCCTCTAATAAATTTATATTATCTAAAATTTCACATTTATTAAATATATATTTTATTTTTTTATTCTCTAAAATCATTACTTTATCTGATAACAAAATCTCATCAACATTGTTTGTTACAAATATAATCGTACTTCCGCTTCTTTTTAAAGTTCTCAAACAATTATAAATATTCTCTTTTTCTCTCGAATCTATCATTGTTGTAGGTTCATCCAAAATTAAATATTTAGGTTTAATAGCTAACATACTAGCTATATTTATTCTTTGCTTTTGACCTAAAGATAATTCATAAGTGTCACTATTTTTAAACTCTAACATATTTACTACTTCTAAAGATTCTTCTATTCTTTTTTCTTTATCTTCTATATCTAAATTCTTTAAAGCAAATTCTATATCTTCATGCACTCTTGGAAATAATATTTGATTATCTGGATTCTGAAAAACTATTCCAACCTTCTTTCTTAAATTTATAAAATCTTTTTTAGATTTTGTATCTATATCATCTATAAAAACTTTTCCTTTAGTCGGTTTAGTAAGACCTGCAAGCAAATTAAGAATAGTAGATTTTCCAGTGCCATTTTTTCCAACAATACTAATAAATTCGCCTTCATTAATCTCTAAATTTATGTTTTCTAAAACATTTTCACTATTCTTATATCTAAAGCTTACATCTTCAATTTTAATCATCTTTATCTTCCTTTAATAACTTTTGAATTGTTCCATATATGTAAAAACTTCCTACAAAAAACACTACATCATTTTCATAATTTTTGCATGCAAAATCAATTGCCTCTTTTAATTCATATGCATATAACTTACTATTTTCTGTATATTTTTTTGCCGTTTTTAATAATTCTTCTTTTGCAACATAAGATTCTTTATTATTTCCATCAGTAAATATAAAAACTGATTTATCCTCTTTTAAAAGATTTTTTAAAATCATATCATAATCTTTAGAATTTAATATTGAAATAATATAAACCTTTGAATTATTTTTATAATACATGTTAACAGTATTTACAAAATTCTCTATTGCTGGCTTATTATGAGCTCCATCAAAAATCATTAAAGGTTTTTGATGTATTATTTCAAATCTTCCTTTATGTATCACTGTATTTAATCCGCTTCTCAATGCTTCCTCTGAAATTTCATAAGATTTATCTCTTAATATTTGTATACATTCTATACAAATACTAGCATTAATAATTTGTTTTTCTCCTTTTAAATTAACAGTAATTTTTTTATATTCTTTATAATCAAACTTTTGGTATTCTTGATTATATTCATAATTTTTAATATCTTCTTTTTTTACTGTATGCAACTTGTTATGCTTTTTCAAACAAGTTTGCTTTATTTTTTCATTAACATCATTTTCTTCTGATAAAGCAAATACAGTTTCAGAATTTTCTTTTATTATTCCTGCTTTTTGCTCTGCAATTTCTACTAAAGTATTTCCAAGAACTTTCATATGATCATATCCAATACTAGTAATAACTGAAATAAGTGGATTTACAATATTGGTACAATCATATAAACCACCAAGACCTGTTTCTAGTACTACTAAGTCACAATTATTTTCAGCAAAATATATCATAGCCATTGTTGTTTCTAATTCAAATAAAGTAACTTTAGTATTATTCATCTTTTGATATTCTTCTATTTCAGGCTCTATTCTTTTTATTAAGCTTTCCATTTCTTCATAAGTTATATCGTTATTTTGCACACTCATTCTTTCTGTTGATTTAACTAAATGAGGACTCATAAATTTTCCTACTTTATATCCTGCTTTTATCAAAATATTTGTTAACATCTCTGCAGTACTACCTTTTCCATTTGTACCTGCAATATGTATAAACTTCAATCTTTTCTCAGGATGATTAAATTTTTCCATAAAAAATTCCATTGCCTTCAAAATAGGATTTTCTGTAGTTTTATAAAACTTTGACAAGTATTTTTCTACATCCATATTTATTTCTCCTCATACAAATATTTTTTCATATATGGTCTAGAAAATTTTTCTAATATGTAAATTGATATAACATGAATTGGAATCATTACAAGTTGTGTAACAGTTCTTCCAGCCATAATTGCTAAATATGCTTTTCCATATAACATATGAATCCATAAAGAAGTTATAAAAATATTTACTGCTATTAATTGTATTAAACTACTTATAATAAGCATAATTAATAATCGTTTATTACTCATTTCGTTTCCTTTATTATATAAAAATAATCCATATATCAAACCTGAAATTGCGCTACTAACTGTAAAACCTGGAAAATATGGTCCAAATGGAAATAAAATCGCTCCTATAAAATCTCCAAGCAATGCAATTACAGTACTATACACTGGTCCAAGCCAAATTGCTGACATCATCATTGGCACAAAAGTAAAGCTTATAACCAATATTTCTGTTTTTATAGAAACAAATCTATTTAATATAATAAAAATTGCAAGAAGCATTGCGGCTAAAATGTTTTTCTTAATTTTAGACATAAAAAATATCCCCTTTCTTTAGAGTTTTCGCACTACAAAGAAAGAAGACCTAATAATCTCCTTAAATAACTTTGATAGCGGAATGCGAAAATAAATAAGCAACTTTCGTTTTGCCTCAATAACAACTTCCCGTCTATTGAGTCTTAACTATTTATTTCCTACTCTATTTAAGTATTCTTATATTACTACATTTTTTTACATTTCTCAATAATATTTTAAAATTATTTTATAGTTATTATCTCTATCCCATTTTGTTTTAATAATTCGGCTGTTACACCATTGCCATCAATTAAAGTATGAGTAAATGTACTATCATAAATTTTGCCACTTCCACAAGAAGGACTCCTTAGTTTCAATAACGCTTTTTTCACATTATACTTTTTAGCTAAAAATAAACTTTCTTCTGCACCTTTTAAATATTGTTTTGTAACATCTTTTCCATCTTTAGTAATTACCTTGTCGCCACATCTAGCAGCACCAACACGTGGAGTTGCTAGTCCCCCCATAATTTCTGGACAAATTGGAATCACTTCATAATCCTTTAAAAATTCATCAACTTCTTTCGATGCATTATTTCCGCCATCATATTTACAATTTAATCCTAACAAACAGCTACTCACTAATATTTTCTCTCTGCTCATTTTAATCTTCTCCTACTATTTTCATTACATTAATTTGATTGTTCTTTCTCTAGCTTCTTCCAGTTAAATAATGCTTTCAATTTTTCCTTAGTACTAACTATTACCCATATTAATTTCAAACTTATTCCATGATTTAAAATATTCTTTTATCTATTAATCTTCCCTCTCTATTTTCTCTTTCCTTACTATTATTGAAAACTGATTTGCATCAGCTACTTTGCCTTTTACCTTAGAAGAATTATATAATGGATTATCAATAATTTCTAGTACAGTATAATCTTTATTTTTAAAGTACTCTATAAAAAATTCTTTCTTATATCTGTTAAAATATGTTTTATATTTGGGATTAAATGGTTCATCTTCAAACACCTCTTTTTCATCTTTAATCCATTCCATTACATTAATAACAAGTAAACCATTATTCTTTATAATTTCATCAAATTTATCTAATACTTTTATACATTCTTCATCATTTAAATGAATTAATACTGCAAAACATATTATTGCATCAAATGTTTTTTCAGGAAATTCTAATCTTCTAATATCCATTACTTCAAACTTTGCTTTAGGTGCATTTTTCTTTGCCTCTTCTATCATATTTTTAGAAGAATCTATTCCTATAACATCAAAATTATTCTCACACTTTTCTGTTAAATACTTAGGATAATCTCCAATAGCACATCCAACATCCAAAATCTTTGCATTATCAGCTAAGTTAGAACATATGTAATCTATCTCTTTTTGAAACTGTACTTTCCCCTTTAAATCCTTTGTTTTAAAATATGCAACATACTCGTCAACAATACTATCATAAGTTTCTACAGTTATATCTGTTTTGTTAATAGACTTTTTCATAATTCTATTCTCCTATTTAAAATTGACTTGCTAATTTATCTATTAAAACCCCATTGCCAGTTTCTGCCCAATCTATTTGTATGCTATCAAAACCTTCATGTTTAAACTCATTTAATTTTTTAATATCTTCTTTATCTATTGTAAAATCTAATGCTTCTAAGTTGCTACTTATATTATCTATACTTGTGGATTTTATTAATGCCATAACACCTTTTTCTTTAACTAACCAATTTAATAATATTTGATTTTGTGTTTTATTATATTTATTTGCAATTTCTACTAAGAAGGGATAATTTACCTCTGCTATTTTATTTCTTCTTAAAGCCTGATAACAAATAAATTTGATATTATTTTCTTTACAATATTTTATAATCCCAATATTTTCATTTACCTTACACTCTAAATTATAAACACCTTCAAAACTATAAACTCCATACTTTTCATGTATTTGTTTCAATTCTTCTAAATTAGAATTACTTACAGAAATATGTCTAACTTTTCCTTTATCAACTAATTTTTTTACTTCTCCATAAGTCTCATCTAATGGTATTTTAGATACATAAGACGCATGAACTTGAACTGCATCTACATAGTCTATACCCATTTTATCTAAATACTTATTAACTTGCATCTCAACATCTTTAAGTTTTTCTATATATTTTTCTAAGTGAACCATTAGAAAAATTTTACTTCTATCTACTCTACTAAAAAATTCTTTTAAAAACTCAACAACTTTCTCGTTATCATAAACAAGTGCTGTACTCATAAAATTTTGTCCTTTTTCTACTGAATATAACAATCCTTTTAATGTCTTTTCTTTCTCCTCTAAATTTAGTTTATAAGTTCCAATTCCTATTGGAAAAAATGATTCCTTTTCTATCATTTTCATATCCTTTCTTTTCATATACTTTTATGCAATACTGTAACACATTCAATATGTCCGAGTAAACGGAAACATATCAACAGGTGTAACCTCTTTTAGCTCGTACATATTTGAAAACATTTTCAAATCACGACTTAAAGTTGCAGGATTGCAACTAACATACACAATTTTTTCAGGTGCAATCTTCAGTATAGTTTCAATAGCTACATTATCACAACCTTTTCTAGGTGGATCAATAAAAATTACATCTGGTTTTATATTATTTTTTTCTATAAATTCTGGTAAAGCTTTTTCAACATCACCAGCAAAAAATTCACTATTTTCTATATTATTTAAACTGGCATTTTTCTTAGCATCCTCAATAGCTTCATGTACTGTTTCAATTCCATATAATTTCTTAATTTTATTAGAAGCACAAATTCCTATAGTTCCAATTCCACAATACAAGTCAAAAATAGTTTCATCACCTTTTAAATCAGCAAGTTCGATTGCCTTTGAATATAACTTTTCAGTTTGAACAGGATTTACTTGATAAAAAGACATTGGTGATATATTAAATTTAAAACCTAAAATATCATCTTTAATATATCCATCACCATATAAAACAATATTTTTCTTTCCTAAAATTACATTAGTATTTTGGGAATTTACATTTTTTACAATAGTTTTAACATCTTTAAAATTCTCAGTAATATATTCTACTAATCCACTTTCAAATTTTATTTTCTCTTCATTTGAAACAATTGTAACCATTACTTCTTTAGTTTTAATTCCAATTCTTAAAACTAAATGACGTATCTGTCCACTTCTATTTTGTTCATCATAAACAGGTATTTTATTTTCTTTAATAAATTTAAAAATACCATTCGCTATTTCTTGAAGTCTTTTATTTTGAATCATACATTCTCTAGTTTCAATTACTCTATGAGATCTTGATGCAAATACCCCCATAATAGGTTTTCCTTCATTATCTAAGCCTAAAGGATATTGTAACTTATTTCTATAAAAATATGGATTTTCCATTCTTATAGTATCATTAACTTTAACATCAATTCCTTGCTTTTTTAATGTAGACTCAACTGCACTTTTTTTAATCTCCAATGTCTTTTCATATTGAATATGTCTCATTGCACATCCACCGCATTTGCTATATGTATCACAATCCACATTCGCACGATATTCTGACTCTTCTATAATTGCTTCTATCTTAGCAAAAGCATGAGAAGAAAGAACCTTCAAAATCTTTATTTTTACTTTTTCACCTTTTATTGCATTTGGAATAAAAATAGTAAATCCATCAATTTTAGCAATGCCTTCTCCCTCATAACCATTATCTATTATATCTACTTCATAAATTTCATTTTTCTTTATTTTCATATTAACATTCTTTCCCTTGAAAATTCCTATTAATTCTATCAGAAAACACTAATATTCTCAAGTATTTAAGCAAACAAAAGATGTACCATTATTTTAAGGTACATCTTTTTAATTTTATAAAATTATGCAAATTAATCCACCGCTTCCTTCATTAACAATTCTTTGAAGCGTTTCTTGAATCTTAACTTGAGCATCTTCAGGCATTCTAGCTAATTTATTTTGTAAACCTTCATTAACTAAATCATGAACACTCTTTCCAAAAATATTTGAATCCCAAATTTTCTTTTTATCTCCTTCAAATTCAGAAAGTAAATAATTAACTAATTCTTCTGATTGTTTCTCACTACCAACAATTGGAGCAATTTCAGTTTCTGTATTAATCTGAATCATATGAAGTGATGGTGCTTTTGCTTTTAATCTAACACCAAATTTTGATCCTTGTTTAATAATTTCTGGTTCTTCTAATATTAAGTCATCAACAGTAGGATTAACTATTCCATAGCCTTTTTCTCTTACTTCGTGAAGTGCATATTGAAGTTTGTCATATTCTCTTTTTATTTTTGAAAACTCAGTAATTTTAGCAAATAGTTTTCCCTCATTAGTAATCTCTTCTCCTGTAATTTCAGTAAGAACTTGATAAAATAATTCTTCCTTTAATGAAATATTTATATCTACATTTCCTGTTCCTAAATCAATTTTTTCAATATCTGTTCTAGTAATAATTTCAGTTTGTTGTAATTTTTTCACATCAGTGCTCACATCTTTTAATTTTACTGTATTACAAAATGCATCTTTTATTTCCTCATGTAATTCATTTTTTATATTATTAGTATCTTGTAATCCTTCTATCCATCTTGGAAATTTAATATTAATTTGCTCAATTGGAAATTCAAATAAAATTTTAGAAAAAATATTATTAATATTATCTAATGATAAATCTTTACAGCTTAAAGGAACAACTGCTGTATTATATTTTTCTTCTAGCTCATCTCTCAATTTTAAACAATCTTCACTATCTGGATTTTCAGAATTTAAAACAATAACAAAAGGTTTTCCTTTAGCTGAAAGTTCATTTGCAACCCTTTCTTCTGGATTTACATAATCTTCTCTTGGAATGCCTGTAATTGAACCATCAGTTGTAATTAAAATAGCAATACTAGAATGTTCCTCAATAACTTTTTTAGTTCCTATTTCTGCCGCTTTTTCAAAAGGCATCTCTTCATCAGCCCATGGTGTTTTAACCATTCTAGGCATATCATCTTCTAAATAACCAATTGCATTATTAACTAAATAGCCAACACAATCAACCATACGTGCTTTTAATTTTAAATTATCTTCTAATGTAATTTCAACAGCCTCATTTGGAATAAATTTTGGCTCTGTTGTCATTATTGTTTTTCCACCTGCACTTTGAGGAAGCTCATCTATTGCTCTCTCTTTTTTAAATTCATTATCAATATTAGGTAAAACTAATAACTCCATAAACTTTTTAATAAATGTAGATTTACCTGTTCTAACGGGACCAACTACTCCTACATATATATCCCCATCAGTTCTACTTGCAATATCCTTATATATATTCAAATTTTCCATAATACCCTCCTAAATCATCTAATGGACTACTACTTTTAATTAATGTATATTTACAAAGTTAAAATTTATTACTTAATTTTCAAAAATATGGATTATTATAAAAAAATTGTAAATACTAATTCTAAAATATAAAAATGAAGGAGATATAAATGTCAGTAAATAAATTCGTTAAAGATCTATTGTCTTTTAAACTAGATACTTCTCATACATTTAATATTCCTAATAGCAATAATAATTCTAACCCTAAAAATAAACCTAAACATGAAACTCTTACAAAATCCTTAACAGAAAATCTCGAAATTTTTAGTAAATTATATTCACAAAAAATAAACAGCGATATATGTACAAGAAAATTCATATTAAACAGCCAAGGAAAACAATATAATGCTAGTTTAATTTTTATAGATGGACTAATTAATTCTGATTTAATTAACAGATTTCTTTTAACACCACTTATGCACAAAAATTCAACTAATAGTGAAAACTTAGAAAACAATCTTACTACTAATCAAGAAGGATTAAATTATAGAACAACTAAAAAAATAAACTTAGAACAAGCTATTTTTGAATCTTTAGTTACACAAAACTCTTTATCTACTGAAAATGAAATATCTGAAATATTGAATAAAATTAATGGTGGATTTACTTGCCTTTTAGTAGATACATTAGATGTTGCTTTTTGTGTTGAGGCTAAAGGATTTCAAACTAGAAGTATAACCAAACCAGAAAATGAAATCGTTGTACGTGGTCCACAAGAAGCTTTTATAGAAAACATTCGTGTAAATACTTCTATAATAAGAAGAGCTGTAAATAATGAAAACCTAGTAATCGAACAACTTCAAATTGGTAATATAACAAAAACTGCTGTAGCTTTCTGCTATATGAAAAACATAGCTAATGAAAATTTAGTAAATGAAGTAAGATTTCGATTAAATAATGTTGATATAGATTCATTATTAAGTTCTGGTGTATTAGAACAATTAATTCAAGACAATAGTCATGTTCTATATCCTCAAATGTTTGCTACCGAAAGAGCTGACAGAGCTTGTAATAATATCTTACAAGGAAGAGTTGTAATACTAGTCAATGGCAGTCCTTACGCTCTTATTGCACCAGCTGTACTAGTTGATTTTCTTTCTTCTCCTGAAGATAACAATATACAATATCAATATGGAAATCTTGCTAGAATAATACGTTGCCTTGCATTCTTTGTAGCTATGTTTTTACCATCATTTTATATTGCAATTACTAATTTTCATCAAGAACTCTTACCTACTGATATCGTATTTGCAATAGCATCAATGAGAAGGTCTATTCCTTTCCCTATTATATTTGAATTATTAATAATGGAAGTTTCTTTTGAATTAATTCGTGAAGCAAGCTTACGTGTTCCTTCTCCAATTGGTGCTACTATAGGTATAATAGGTGGCTTAATTCTTGGTGAAGCGGCTGTATCCGCAAACCTAGTCAGTCCACTATTAATTATTATTGTTGCTATGACTGGTATTTGCTCTTATGCTATCCCAGACTTTTCTCTAAATTTTACTATACGTTGTTTTAGATTTATTTATCTAATTTTAGGATATACAGCAGGTTTTTTAGGAATCAGTTTAGGTATATTTATACAACTTATTCTCCTTTCTAATTTGCAATCTTTTGGAGTATCTTATTTCTCTCCATATATTCCTATAGGCAACAAAAATGCAGATTTATCATTCTTAATGAAACCTGTATGGCAACGTGAAAAAAGGAGTTCCTTCTTAAATACTAAAAGACCAAGACAAGAAAAAAGAATAAGTATGAAGTGGAAAAAAAGATAAAGGAGTTTTAAAATGAATTTCAAAATTGGAAAATTCCAAGCCATATCTTTAATTTTAATAGTTATGGTAAATAAAATTTTATTAAATCTTCCAAAAGAAGTAATTAAACAATCAAAAACTGGTGCTCCAGTTACAATTATATATGTTGGTATCATAGCAATACTAATCGCATTATTAATAAGTTTCCTATTTAAAAAATTTCCTGATGAAGATATTATAGATATTTCAGAATTTGTTGGAAACAAACCTCTTCAGATATTAATTGGATTAATATTCATCGTGTTATTTTCAACTATTATAATAACTGTAATATATGAATTTACTAACCTTTTACAAGTAATTTATTTTCCAACAACACCTGTATATTTGCTCCTATTAGCATTCTTTATATGTATGGCAGTTGCTAATCATGTTGGATTTAAATCTATTTTAAAAAGTAATAGTATTGTAGTAATTCTTATGTTATTAAGCTTAATCGTTATATTTTTTGGTACAGTAAAAAATTTAGAAATTGCAAGAATTTATCCTATTTTAGGAACTAATATATCTAATACCTTTTTAAAAGGAACTGAAAATCTTTTTGCTTATAGTGCTCTACTTTATTTATTCTTCTTATCTCCTCTTCTAAAAAATAAAAAAGATTTTAAAAAGATAGCATTAATATCAACTTTAATTACTGGCTTATTCTTACTATTTACTACCACAACGTTATTAACAATTTTTCCTTTTATTACTCACAGTGAAGAAGTTTTATCTATGTATTTATTAACAAGATGTATAGAATTTGGTGACTTTTTGCAAAGAACAGATGCTGCATTTATATTACTATGGATTATATCTGCATTTTCATATTTAAGTGTTTCATTAAACTTTATAAATCATATTTTTGGAAAATTAACCAATTGTACAACCTCAAATAGCTATTCATATTCTTTTCTAGGAATTCTTTTTGGATTACTAATACTTTTTCAAAATCAGTCATTTTTCAAATTCTTAGAAACTACTTTTTATAAATATTATATTTGGGGAACTCTTATCTTAAGCTTATTAATTTTAATTATAGGAAACTTTAAAAGAAAGGAAACACAGTCTAGATGAAAACAAAACTACTTGTAATAACATGTATTTTAAGTTTATTTATTGCCTTTACTAATTCATATGATGCTAGAGAAACTGAAGAATTATCTTATGCCATAGCAATTGGATTAGATATATCCGACTCTCCTGATGAACCTTTAGCTCTAACATTGCAAATTGCTAAACCTGATTCATCTGACGGATCTGGAACCAAAATTACAACAGAATCCAAAACTGTAACTTGTAATTCTTTTAGTTTAGGAATGGCAATGTTAAATTTAGAAAATATTAATGAAATAAATTTATCGCATTGCACTGCAATAATAATATCTGAAGAACTTGCCAAACAAGGCATTGAAGATTTTATAAATACTTTAGCCAATGATGTTGAAATCAGACCAACATGTAATATATTAATAAGTGAAAGCAAAGCATCTGAATTATTAGAAAAAGCATCTTCAATAGAAGATATATCTGCTAAATTTTATAATTCATTTATAAACTCAGCTAAAATCACTTCATATGTAACCACATGTCCTTTAACAGATTTTTATTCTAGTCTACATGGAGACATAAAAGCACCAACAGCTATTTATACCTTTACCAAAGGCGATACTATTGAAAGTATTGGACTAGCTGTATTTAAAGATTATAAAATGGTAGGAAAATTGTCAGGATTAGATACATTTTGTTTTAATATATTAACAAATGAATTCCAAGAAGCTACAATTGAAGTATATAACCCAGAAGATCCTGATATTCCATTAAGTATAAGTTTATCAAATTCCAAAGATAAAACCAAAACAAAAGTAACTTTAGAAAACGGTATTCCTAAAATAACTTGTGAAATATCTTTAAAATCTAGTATTTTATCTGCCAATGAAAATTATGACTATTCTTCTGAAAATGCTAAACGTGAAGTCGAAGCAGAAATCAATAAATTTATCAAAGACTCTTGTACAGACTTTTTAAATAGAACATCAAAGGAATATCAAAGCGACATCATAGGATTTCAAGGACAATTTAATAAAAACTATTTAACTCAAGACGAATTAGACAAACATAACTGGAATGAATTATACCCTAAAGCTGAATTTGAAATTAAACCAACAAATTACCTAATAACAGGATTTTTATTTTCAAAAGACTGAGACTATTAAAACTGAGACTGTTAAAGCTCTGCTTGTTACAGTCTCAGTTGTTCAATCGAGATTGAACTTCTTATATTAAAAAAAGATTTTTTACCTATATTTAAAGGAGATTTTTTTATGAGACTGGTAATTATATTATTTTGCATATATGGATTTTTAGAATCATCATCATATGCTATTTATGAATACAAACAAAATAAAGCAGGAGCAATATGCACTATAATACTTTCAACACTCCGGGCTTGTGTTACCCATATTTGCTATATTTATTTAACGTTATACTATAACAAAAGACGTAGAAAATATTTCTACGTCTCCCTTTATAACAAATTAAAATTTAAAAGCTTCAGGTAATAATTGATTAATTGTAAAACACTCTAATTTATTGTCATAATAATTATAAACTTTAAAATCGCTATTTACAAATTCAGACATAAATTGCCTGCAATAACCGCATGGCAAGCATTTTTCTGGTTCATCTCCTGGATTTCCACCAACAACTACTATATAATCGAAATCATATTCTCCTTCTGAAATCGCTTTAAGAAAAGCAACTCTTTCTGCGCAAATAGACTGAATTCCCTGATTATCAACATTACAGCCAGTATATATTTTTCCACTCTTCATTTTTAAAGCTACACCAACTTTATATATTTTGCAATGAGCATTATCTCTAGCTTTTAACGCTAATTTTATCTCTTCTTCCATACTAAACTCTCCCTATACTATTTTACATTAGTATATTCTAAAAAAATATTTTAATCTAGTAATTTAAAACAAAAAATACATTATGCTTAGCATAATGTATTTTTTTTTATTGTAATCCATATTTTTTCTTAAATTTATCAGCTCTACCACCAGTAGTTTCTCTTTTTAAGTTTCCTGTCCAGTATGGATGACATTTTGAACATATATCAACTTTCATATCTGGTTTTGTAGAATTTGTTTCTATTACATTTCCACAAGCACATGTGATAGTAGCTACTGTATAATTTGGATGTAATTCAGCTTTCATGTAATTCACCTCTTCCTTAATTTCTTAACAATATCTTTTATATATTAACACAACTTTTTCGTTTTTTCAATACTTTTTAGTCATTTTATAGATTGTACTTATTATTTAGATTTTTTCTCTATTTTACTTTCTTGATCTTCTACAGTTTCTTTTACTTGAGTAACAACATTATTTACTTTGTTAGTAACTGTGCTTTTTACATTTTCGTCAAATGAAAGTCTTTTAACTAATTTTGTAGTAATATTAAACAAACATGCTACAATTAATATAAAAAAGCCTATTTTTTTCCAACATTTTGCCAGCATCAGTTTACTCTCCTTTCAATAAAGTTACACAATACATTATAACTACAAAATACTTTTTTGTCAATGAATAGACCACATTCATACTTGTTTTTTATTTAAACTTTAGCATTCTTCTACTATAAGTTACATTCATGGTTGCAGCAACATTGATTGCTTCGGCAACGCTGTCAACCGAATTGGCTGTGCCCCATAGTGGTTATATGGCGGTAGGTGTTGCACAACTTGCAACACTCACCGCCATATTATTTTAATAAAGTTTTATACTCTAAACACATAAAACCACTTCTTTAAAATTTTATCTGTTTGACTTAAAACATTAATTTTTTCTATTTTTTCATTGGCTAATAAATTTGCTTCTCCCAATATATTATCACCACTCTTAAAAATAACTTTTCCTACTACTTGATCTTTATTAATTGGTGCAGAAATATTTTTATCTATAATAATTTCTTGCTCTACATCTAATTTATCATTTTTCTGACACATCATACCAAACGAATCTGAAAATCTTACTCCTACTGTATTTTCTTTTCCTTTATTAATTAATACATCTGTTACAAAATCATCTTTTTTAGAAAATTCTTTATATTGATAAGTAGTAAATCCATAGTCTAATAATTTTTTAGCGCAACTAAATCTATCTTTAGTAGTCGGTGCTCTCATAACAACTGCAATTAGAGAAAGTCCATCTCTTGTAGCACTAGCCGATAAATTAAACAAAGCCAGTGATGTAGAACCTGTTTTAAGTCCTGTTGCACCTTGATAATTTTTAATTAATTTATTTGTGTTAACCAACTCAGATTTTCCATCACGCAAGCTATCCATCCAGATTGTTGTATATTTAGTAATATCAGGATGATTTTTAAGTAACTCCCTAGACATTATTGAAATGTCATAACTACTAGTAACATGACCATCTTCATCTATTCCATGGCAATTCTTAAACACAGTATCATTCATTCCAAGTTCTTGAGCCTTTTTATTCATTTTTTCAACAAAAACATCTTCACTACCACAAATATGTTCAGCCATTGCCACAGTACAATCATTAGCAGAAACTACACAAATAGCCTTAAGCATTTCATCAACTGTAAGTTCTTCTGTAGTATCAAGCCAAATTTGTGAACCTCCCATACTAGAAGCTTCCTCACTACAACTTACTTTATCTTCATATGAAAGTCTACCACTATCTATCTCTTCCATAATCAAAAGAATTGTCATTACTTTTGTAACACTTGCAGGTCTTAATTGTTCATGCCCATTATGATCATATAAAATTTCACCGGTATCTTGCGAAATTAATACAGCGGATTCACAATTAAGCTCTAAAAAATTCTCACCTACTTCTCCACTACTTTCCACAACAGCACTTTCTGACCAAGTTGGAATTGTTAAATATGTTGCCATACATGTAGTTGATAACAATACATAAATACACAAAAAAGAAAAATATATTTTTTTATTCATAACTCATCTCCTATGTCCTTTTTTATAAAATATATTCTTCTCTTTCTTTTATATTAACTTTTATTTATAAAAATCTTTTTTCATTAACGAAACATCTAAATCTTGTGAAATTTCTTCACCTGCTCCATGTTCTGTAAACTGCCAACCTATAGTTCTTTTTTGTAATTTAGTGTTAGATGCTCCTGGTTGATTCGTATCAAAATACCAATATTTAGGCACTTTATATTCCTCTGGATAATACGCAAGCCAAAATTTCGTTTTTAGTTCACTTAAAAACAAATTAGCTGTTTGAGCATTTGAATATACAATAGTATCTATTTTCTCTTTTTTCAAATTATTGATAAGTTCTTGAACTAACGTATACCTTGTATTCCATATTGTATCTGCTCTGCCTTTTCCACCATGATTTTCAATGTCTAATGCTACTGGCAATACACAATTTTTTCCTTTATTATCTTTCAAGAAATTTTTAATAAAATCTACTTCTTCATCAATTTCTTTCGAATTAAGTGCTTCTTCTAAAAAATAAAATCCATATGGCACATTTAAATATTCACATGCTTCCACATACATTTGATAATTTTCATCTGTATAAAAATTACCCTTTTCACCATATCCTCTTCCTCCTGCTCTAATATACACATAGCTTATTTTATTTTCTAATAAAAACACTTCAAATTCTTTACTATCTTTAAAATTTTTATCTTTATTAAATTGGGATACATCAGAAACTAAAACTTTCTCAGAATTTATTTCTTTATAATAATCTACGTTTTCAGCCCTAACATATCCATTAATTTTTCCATCTACTTTAATCTTATACCACTCTATATCATAAGCTTCAAATTCATCTAAAATATATACATTTTCACCTTTTTCTAATAATTTAATTTGCCTTACATTATCCACTTCAGCTTTATTATAAAAAGGAACTTTATCACCAATTACTACACCATGAGTGGATGAATTTATTTCTTCTTGATTAACTTTTTCATAATGCATTTTTACGCCAAATAAAGCTAGTCCTATTACTACAATAAGTATTAATATTATAATAATTAACAATATCTTTTTCTTCATTTTTTCTCCTAAATAATAATCATCTATCTAATTTTAACATTTCATTATAAAAACTGTCTACAAAAAAATACAATATAAATTAAACTTCTCTTTATTGTTTACATAATTTATGATATAATACTACTATTAAGAATTTTGGAGGTATTTCGAATGAAACCACGTGCAGTAATAACACGCTTTGCACGGATTATATCAACTTCAAGGCTCCCTGATAAATATAAAGTATCAACTAGTTGCCTTAAAGATATTGATCCACAAAGCATAGGACCAGCAACTCGTAAATTTTACACTGATGTACTTTCGATAGGACTCAGCTGTGAACATGAATTAGGAAACCTGCTTATCTATCCTTTAAGATCACTAAACATATACATTTTGTCAATTAATGGTAAAAGCGAAATTATTAGCTCTAACCAAAGATTGTATAAAATGCTCTGCAAAAAAGGATTTATCACCGCATCAACAGACACACAAGCACTATTTCGGGAATATGCCACTCTGGATTTCTATAAGATCTCTCAGCACATTTCTAATTCCCAAATTAAGCAACTTCATGTAGATGACTATTTTATTAGTGACAGCGATATTTTCTTTCTCTATACACACGATAAAATGAATCATTTCGCATTTATTCCCTGCCGGTTCGAAAATAAAACCGTAATTGAAGCATTTTTTAAAACCACTTCAATTACTGGCAAATTGCTTGAAGAATTTGATCAGTATAAACTCAGACAGATTTCTTCAGCCTTCAACGAGCCATCAGAAATAATTCAGGAGATTGCTGAACGTCTCAATTTATAGCACATCTAAAAAGCGAGGAAGCATACACTAATGCTTCCCCGCTCTTCTTTTTTAATATAAATAGTCCTATATATGCACATTTTTTTAATCCTACCCCTTGTTTTTTTTAACAAACTGTGTTATAGTATCTAATAGTCAGTTTAATAAATTAAATGGAGGTGCGTGAAGTCATGGCAAAATGTGCAATTTGTGATAAAAATATAAATTTTGGAAATCAATTAAGTATCACTCGTTCTCATATTAGTAAAAGATCTACAAGAACTTTTAAACCAAATTTAAGAACAGTTAAAGCTATAGTTGACGGTCAACCAAAAAGAATAACAGTATGTGCTAAATGCTTACGTTCTGGAAAAGTAAAAAGAGCATAGTATATATTAAAATAAATTGTGTGGTAAACATGCCACACTCTTTTTTTGTCTTTTTACCTTTCTAGTTACCTTTTATTCCAAAAATTAATTTTAAAAATCCTCGTAAAAATTTTGGAGATTTTTTTACAACAACCTTCATATATTTCCACCTTCTTTTCATATAAATTATTCTAGCAAGATAACCACATTATTCCTACTAAAATCATTGTAATTCCAATAATTACAAGCCACCAAGTAACAGGAAGTAATAATACCATTATCGTTCCTATACCAAAACCAATCAAACAAACAGCAATTGTCTTTTTTAACCCTCTTAACATTTTTTATCCCCCTATCCCTTTATATAATATATTATTTCGTGTATAATAATGTTCAATATTATATTAAAATAGGAAGTAAAATATGAAAACTAAAAAAGAAGCAAGTACAATATTAGAAATTTTAAGAAGAAATTATCCAGAAGCAACATGTAGTTTAGATTTTGAATCACCATTTCAAATAGTAATAGCTGTTATGTTATCTGCTCAATGTACTGATGAAAGAGTAAATAAAACTACACCTCTACTATTTAAAGATTACGGAACACCAGAAAAATTAGCAAAAATTGATTTAAAAAAATTAGAAGAAATTATACATCCTTGTGGCTTTTACAAAAATAAGGCAAAAAACGCATTAGCTTGTAGCCAAAAGATTGTAAATGATTATAATGGAATAGTTCCAAATAATATGAAAGATTTAATGAGTTTGCCTGGCGTTGGTAGAAAAAGCGCAAATGTAATCATGTTAGAAGCATTTCATGATGCTCAAGGAATTGCTGTAGATACTCATGCTCGTAGAATTTCAAATAAAATAGGCTTTTCAAAAGAAAATGATCCAGAAAAAATTGAACAAGACTTATTAAAACAATTTAAAAAAGAAGATTGGGTTGACGTAAATCATCTTTTTGTATGGCATGGCAGATATACCTGTATTGCTAGAAACCCCAAATGTGAATCATGTCCTCTAACTTCATACTGTAATGAATATAAATGTTATAGAACAAATCTGAAAAATCTTTGATTTTTCAGTAAATTTGTTCGTGTGCCAAAATTGTTGATACTGTTAAGCTTTAGCTATTACAGTATCAGTATGTCAATATTTGAAAAATATTGACTACTTAATTTTGCGTACAATGTTTTTATGTTATATAGTATATATAACATAAAAACACATATAATACTATTAAAGAGGTGTATGTAATTTGACAAATATTAAATGTTCGTATGACTGTATTTTTCAAATAAGTGGTTTTTGCAATTATGAAACAATACAAAAAAAAGAATTAAACTCAGAAACTGATTGCATATATTACGAAAAAAGACACGTTTAAACAAAACGTGTCTTTCTTATTTATTTATTTTTTGTAAAACAATTTTTTATTGATATTCCTAATCCTGTAATCAACCATATAAATGCGATTAAACCTCCTACAATAGGAATTTGATATATAATCCAGTTAATTACTGTAATAATTGCTACAGAAATAGGTAATTTTAAACTTGTCTTTTTATCTGAAATAGCCTTTGCAATAGCTATATTAGTAATCGCATTAGATATAACAAGAATAAGCATTAACAATAATAATGCTGCAAATACTACTGAAGTAAATACATGTAACATCAATAATGCTACTAATATAATTGGAATTAAAATTATTGCTGCAATTCCTAATCCAAAAGAACTTACTGACAAGTTCTTTTTAGATTTTTCTATTACTGTTGGTAAGTATTTCATTATAACTATAAATACTGCCATTACTAATATAAAATATCTAGAAAAATCTAAAACCTTTTCAACTACAATATCTATTACTTGCTTTTTCTCTTCTACGTATTTAGAAAAATTAGTGTTTGTAATAACTGCTGATTCTGATATTACTGCTTCTTTTTCTGAAACATAATTTAAATTTCCTAATACAACAGTTTTATCTTTAACTTCCATATTTTCTACTGTTACGTTTACACTTCTATAACAAGTACCATTTAAACTAATATGATCAGCTGCAATATTTACATTATACATAACAGTAGCATTCTCTCCAAATACCATATCTTTAACAAATGCAAACATTTCTCTTGCTACTTTACCATCAAATTCTACATTTCCAGCAAATATAAATACATTTCCATTTAAATTAGCTTCATTTGAAATTTTTAATTTACTAGCAGTTACAAATAAATCTCCATTAATAGTTACATTTTTTAATTCGACTGTTTCTCCACATAAAAATGTGTTTCCGTTTATAACTTCACTATCTTTGATTATGTCTTTTGCAAAACTATAATCATTTTCTTCTAAAATGTTTTTAGCATTAATATATAATTCTTGTTTAATTTCATCTACACCAACAGTATTTTCTTCTACAGGTATCTCATCATTTATAGGCATTATTCCATCGTCTTCGGTAGGTGTTTCTACAGTTCTAGGCATTATACGATTTTCTACTGGTGCTTCTTCATTTATTAGCATAATACCATCATTATCATCTGCTAAAACTACATTAAAAATAGTTGTAATAAGTAAAATAAATACACCTATACTACATAATATTTTTTTTCTCATTTACTCTTTTTCCTCCTCAATATATTCTTCTCTAAGGCTTCTAACAGCCTCAGCATAATTATCAGAATTTAATATATATTTTCCAGCTACTAAAATTGTAGCTCCACTACTTACAGCATCTCTACAGGTGATGTTATTTATTCCACCATCTACTTCTATGTCAATATCAAAGTCATTGTCAACACAATAATTTTTTAATTTCTCTATCTTTCTTAATACTTCTGGTATAAATTTTTGTCCTCCTCTTCCTGGAATCACAGACATCAATAAAACCATATGAATATATGGTAAATAATCGTATACCTTTTCTATACTAGTATCAGGACTAATTGCAATACCTGCTTTAATACCATTTTCATTTAAATATTTAATATTATTTAAAATCTCTTCTTTATCTTTACATGCTTCTAAATGAAATATAATTCTATCTGCTCCTTGATCTATAAAATAATCAAAGTATTCTCTTGGATTTTCTGTCATTAAATGAACTTCCCTTGGCGTCATACAAACTGTGTTAATTTTTAAAGCAAAATCTTTCATCTTTTTAATATTATTATTATCTACAAATTTTCCGTCATTTACATCAAGATGAAAATAATTAATTTTTGCAGTTTCTACATTATAAAAATAACTAACTGCATCTTCTTCTTCAACATCTAAAAGCGAAATCGCAATTTCAGTCATTGTTTTTCTCCTTTATTATTAAACTTAATATAAAATTAAGGCATGATATTAATTCATGCCCTAAATATCTTTTATGGAAAAGCTAAAGAAGTTTGAGTATTAAAATCTATATCTTTAGTCTTTCTAGTAACTCCGTCAATTACTAATGAAACTGACATATTTCCTTTTCCCTCTATTGAAATTTGTGGGCTCGTTGTTACATCATAAGTTCCACCATAATTATTATTTCCAACTTTCAACTCTACTTTAGCTGTTGTAACTGAAGGTGTAGTATTATTTTCATTATCAGGATCTGTTGGTGTATTAGCTTGAGGTTGAACATATTTTGATAAATCTACTGTAACTATAGCTGTTACTGTTTTTTGAACTTTGTTTACTGTAATAGTAATTATTTCTCCCTCATCAGCCTTATTTTTTCCAACAATATCTTGTTTTAAAACAATTCCATCTGATTTATTAGTATCTTCTGTATATTCCATTCTAACAACAAATCCCGCATTTTCTAATGCTATTTTAGCAACATCTGATGCTTGACCAGTTGTATCTGGAACATCTAATTTGTCACTACCTGTACTTACTGTAAGTGTAATTTCTTCATTATCATTGAATTCTATTCCTTCTTGAATAGTTTGTTTAATTATTAGCCCTTCTTTTAAGCTTTCACTAGGTTCTTCAAGATATTTTACTTCTCCTAAATATCCTAAATCTTTAAGCATTTGTTCAGCTTCTTCTTTAGTTTTTCCAGTTAAATCAATCATTTTTAATTTTTTAGGTTCTTTAGCTTTTCTAACATATATAGTAATTTGATCTTTAACTTTTATCTTATAATTTGTTTTATATGGTGGATCTTGTTTAACAACTTGACCTGGTTCAACATTTTCACCATTATAAGTTTCATCTTCAATATATTCTACTTTTAAACTATTTTTCTTTTTAAACTCAGTTTCATTATAAACACTTATTGCTTGTGCTTCAGTTAATCTTTCACCATTTGAATTTTTAACTAAATTCGGAATTTGTGCATCATCTGATTTAGTTAAATTCATAAATAAAATTGTTCCCCCCAAAGCAACAGAGAATAAAATAATTGCAATTAGCACAAAAGAAATAATAACATGATCCTTTAAAAAGCCAATTAATCCTTTTCTCTTTCTCTTTGGTTTATCATACTCTTCATCATCTTCTTCATCATCGTCGTAGTCTTCTTCAGAATCTTTTATTTTGCCATCTATATCATAAAGAGTATTAAGCTTTTGTGTTTGTAATGTATCAAATTTTTTATTTAATTTAACAAAATCATCATTTGGCCTTTTTAATGCTGTACTTAAATCTATAAGCATATCTGTAGCATTTTGATATCTGTCTTCTGGTTCTTTTTGCATTGCTTTTAATATAATATTGTTAACACTAATTGGTATTTGTGGATTTAATTTTTTAGGTTCAATTGGATCATCTTGAACTTGCATTAATGCCACTGAAACTGGTGTATCTGCATCAAAAGGTACTCTACCAGTTAACATCTCATACATTACAACACCTAGTGAATATATATCAGATTTTGCATCCGTATTTCCACCTCTTGCATGTTCAGGTGAAAAATAATGCACTGAACCTATAGTTGTTCCAAAAGCTGTAATTGTCGAATTTGATACAGCCTTAGCAATACCAAAATCAGTAACTTTTGCCATGCCATCTTCTGTAATTATTATGTTATGTGGTTTTATATCTCTATGTATTAAATTATTTTTATGAGCAGTTTCTAATGCAGATGCTATTTGAATTGCGATATTTACTGACCATTTCCAAGATAATTTGCCATCTTCTACTATAATTTCTTTTAAAGTTTTACCTTGAATAAGTTCCATTACTATATAATAAACATCGCCTTCATTGCCTACATCATATATTGAAACAATATTTGGATGTGTCAAACTAGCAGCTGTTTGTGCTTCAGACTTAAATCTTTTAATAAATTCTATATCTGTAATAAATTCTTCTTTTAATACCTTAACAGCAACAAATCTGTTAAGTACGTGGCATTTTGCTTTATAAACAGTTGCCATACCACCATTACCTATTTTTTCTAGTATTTCATACCTATTAGCAAGCATTCTTCCTATTAGATTCATTTCTTTATCTCTCCTTAATTTTAAAAAGATATTTAAACTTTTGTTTAAGTCTAAAGACCTTATCTATTATCAATAACAATAACAGATATATTATCAAGGCCTCCAGCCTCATTAGCTTTATTAACTAATATTTCAGTAGTATCTTCTAATGCTTCTTTTGATAATATAGTATCAAGTATATCATCCTCCCTTATCATATTAGTTAATCCATCTGAACACATTAAAAGCACATCATTTTTATTTAGCATTGTATAAAGTAAATCTGGCTTAGCTACTTTATCAGTACCTAGCGCCTTTATAAGCAAATTCTTTTTAGGATGATTATATGCTTCTTCCCTAGTTATCTCACCATCTTGAATTAGTTTTTCAACATAGCTATGATCTGTAGTAATCTTTTTCATCTTATTTTTTCTGATTCTATAAATTCTACTATCACCAATATGTCCAATATATACCTTATTCTTATATATTAATAAAACTTCTAAAGTAGTACCCATATCTTGAAGTTCTTCGTCTTGTTCTGACTCTTCATAAATTGCAGAGTTAGCAAAATCAATTGAATCATCAATTAAATCCAAAATTGATTCTTTATCTTTTGATATAGCATCAAATTTTTCAGTTATATACTTTTCAACAGCTGTAACTGCTACTTTACTCGCTATTTCGCCACCTTTATAGCCTCCCATACCATCTGCCAGTATATAAAGATTTAATCCTTTATCATTATTTTCAGACACAAGTAAACTATCTTGATTCATATTTCTAGCTTGACCTACATCTGTTTTAGTAAATACCTTCATCATCTACTCCTTTTTTAATTCTGCTCTTCTTAACTGTCCACAAGCCGCATCAATATCTGATCCAAGCTCTCTTCTTATCGTAGCTACAATTCCGTTATCATTTAGATAGTCTCTAAATTTGATAATATTATCATTTGTACTTTTGGTATATTTACCATTTTCAATTTTATTGATAGGAATTAAATTAACATGACAAAGCATTCCTTTTAATAATTTAGTCAATTCTTTTGCATCACCTAAATTGTCATTATTATCTTTAGCTAGTGCATATTCAAAAGAAATTCTTTTATTTGTTATTTTTATATATTCCTTACATGCTGTAATTAATTCTTCAATTGGATACATTTTGTTTACAGGCATCATTTCACTTCGCTTATTATTATTACTACTGTGTAATGATACTGACAATGTACATTGAATATTTTCTTTTGCTAATCTATATATATTAGGAACTAATCCACTTGTAGAAATACTTATATGTCTCGTTCCAATATTAAGTCCTTTTGGATTATTTATAATACTTATCGCCTTTATAACATTATCATAATTATCAAGTGGTTCTCCAATTCCCATAAATACAATATTAGAAATGCGTACATTTTCTTCTCTTTGTACTGCTAAAATTTGTTCTACAATTTCCCCCGCTTCTAAACTCCTTGAAAACGGAATTCCAGTTGAAGCACAAAATTTGCATCCCATTTTACATCCTACTTGAGAAGATACACAAATTGAATAACCAAATTTATATTGCATTAAAACAGATTCAATAGCGTTTCCATCCAAAATATCAAAAAGATATTTTTTAGTTCCATCTTTTGATTCTAGTTTTTTTATAATCTTGAAATTATTGATAGTGTATTTTTCGTTTAAAACTTCTCTGAATTCTTTAGAGATATTTGTCATTTCTTCAAAGCTTTGAACATTCTCTTGATGAAGCCATTTAAAAATCTGCTCTGCTCTAAAAACTTTTTCACCTAAAGCTATCATTTCATTTTTAAGTTCATCTAGTGTAAAGCTTTTTATGTTACTCTTCAAAAAAGTTCCCCCAATTCTGTGTATTATATAGGTTTGTTATACCATATACAGATTTTTTTTTCAATAGTTTTAATATAAAACATTAAAGCATAAAAAATCTTTATGTATAAGGGCTTTACCTAACATAAAGATTTTTTATTACTATTTATCTATATTTATTTTTTCTTTAATAATATACTCTGGTCTTCCTTTACTTTCATCATATATTCTAGAAATATATTCTGACATAATCCATAAAGAAAATAATTGCACACCAGCGAAAAATGTTATACATACCATTATAGAAGTCCAGCCATCAGCTAAATTGTTCCAATTCAATGCATATGATAAAATAGAATATATTAATATTATCATTGACAATAAAATTGAAAAAATTCCTAATCCTCCTACTATTTTTAAAGGTTTAGTAGAAAAGCTTATTATTCCATCTTTTGCTAATTTCATCATTTTCTTAAATGGATATTTTGTTTCGCCAAACTCTCTTTTGGGTCTATCATATAAAAATTCTTTTTGCTCAAACCCTACCCAACTAAACAAACCTCTTAAGAATTTATTATGTTCTGGTAAATTGTTTATAACATCTATCACGCTTCTATCAACCAATCTAAAATCTCCTGTATTCTTAGGTATCTCTACTTCAGACATTGCATTTAAAAAACTATAAAACATTTTAGCTGTTAATAATTTAAATGCTGATTCACCTTTTCTGGTATTTCTCTTTCCGTAGATTACTTCATATCCATCTTCCCATAATTTAAGCATATCTGGAATTAATTCTGGTGGATCTTGTAAATCTGCATCCATAATTACAATAGCATCACCAGAAACTTCTTTAATTCCTGCTGTTACTGCTGATTGATGCCCGAAATTTCTAGAAAAAGAAATAATCTTTACTTTATTATTTTTATTTGCTATTTCTTTTAAAATTGATAATGTTTTGTCTTTACTTCCGTCATTAACAAAAATTATTTCATAATCATATTCTTTCTTTAGTTTCTCTAATACAGAACTTACTCTATCATAACAAATTTGAGCAACCTCTTCTTCGTAATACATTGGTATAACTACAGATACTTTTTTCATTTTACATTACTCCTTTTATTAAACATCTTTTTCTGTTTCTTTAACAATATATATAGGTCTGTTTTTAATCTCCATATATTCTTTAGACATATATTGTCCCATTATTCCTAAACAAAATAATTGAATACCACTTACAAACAAGACAACACAAATCATTGAAGGCCATCCTGCTACTGGATCACCATATATGCAAGTTCTAATTATAATAAATATAATCATTAAAAAAGCAATCATACAAAAAAACATACCTGCTAATGTAGCTATAAGTAGTGGTGCAGTTGAAAAAGCTGTAATACCATCTAATGCATATATAAATAATTTTCCAAAATTCCATTTAGTTTTTCCAGCTGCTCTTTCTACATTATCATAAGCAATCCATTTTGTCTTAAATCCTACCCAACTAAAAATTCCCTTTGAAAATCGATTATATTCTGTAACTTGAAGTATACTATTTACCATTTGTCTAGTCATAAGTCTATAATCTCTAGCACCATCTACTATCTCTGTTTTTGTAAGTTTATTTATAATTTTATAAAATAGTTTTGAAAAGAATGAAATTATAAAGTTTTCTCCTTTTCTTGTTTTTCTTTTTGTAGCAACACAATCATATTCTTTTTTTAATAACGTTTCATACATTTCTGGAATTAATTCCGGTGGATCTTGCAAATCCACGTCCATAATAGCTACATAATCACCTGTAGATTCTTTTAATCCTGCATACATCGCCGCTTCTTTTCCAAAATTTCTTGAAAATGAAACAAATCTTACTCTATTATCTTTTTGAGAATATTCTTTTAATAATTCTATAGTTTTATCTACGCTTCCATCATCTATAAAAATATATTCAAATTCGGCATCTACTTTTGATGATATTTCAGTTATTCTATCATAAAAAATTTTTATTACTTCTTCTTCATTATAGCAAGGTACAACTATTGATATTTTATTCATATGCATCCCTTCTTTATTTATTTTTAAATTCATTCATATAATAATATTCTATTTTTAAATACTCATTTAATCGACTTTGATTTTCTTCCAATAAGTCTTTAGTTACACTACCATCTTGGTAATAGACATCACCACTTATTACTGGAATATATTGTTTTATTTCATTTGATGCTTTCATAAACTCATTTCCTCCATACCCTGCAATTTCAAAAAATTCGTTCATTAAATAATTAGGACTAACCGTCTCTCCTTCACCTATAAAGTTATTTTTTAATATTTTTTTAGCAGACTCATTTGCCCAAATAACATATGGCGTACAATAATAGTTGTTAAATCCTTCCTCTGTTGAAATATCAAAATTAATATCTAGTGCGTCATATACCGTGCCTAAACTTGGATTATGATCTCCAAATAATATTACTACTACAGGTTCTCCCCTATTTTTTAATTTTTGAAGCATAATATATAATTGATTTCCTGTATCTTCTATACCATAAAAATAATTATTTATAATATTGTACTCTTCTTCAGAAAATTTTTTATCTCTAACAATATATGTACCTCCATTTAAGTAAGTCGAACCATATGGTAAGTGATTTTGATATGTAACGGAAAAACTAAAATAAGGATTAATATTATTTCTCCTGTGTTCCGTATATAAAGTTATTATATCGCTCAATAATATATTGTCTGGAGTATGATAATATTCTTTAGCTGTTAAATTATATCTATTCTCGTTAAAATAATATCTATCAAATCCAATATTAGAATTAACTAAATTTCTACTATAAAACCAACCTTCTGCTGGATGTGATCCTTCAACAGTATATCCTTGTTCTTTAAAATAACGAACATATGAATTAGTTTCTTTTCTAAAATTAGGTATATTTGATGCACCTGACAAAAACTTTCTTTCCGTATTTATCGTTCCACCACCAAAAATAGATGTAACTATTTCACCTGATATAGATTCCTGCTGAATTTGATGAAAGTTTTTATATGGATCTTTTATAAATTTAATTTCTTCAAATTTTGAAAAATCATTATATGACTCTAGCATAATACTTATAATATTAACTTTTTTATTTTCATCTATATTAGAATACTCATAGCTTTCTAATTTTTTCTTAGCCTCTTGCTCGTTATATCCTTCAGGTGGAAACTGTTTTAGTTCTGTATAACTATGTAAAAAAGAATATATACCCCCTCTAGAAATATATTTATTTCTATCTGTCCACATTGCATTTTGAAAATTTTTATCATTTTTAGTTTTTTGATAAAACTCATCACTAAAATAATATTTGTTAGCCAGATTCATTCCTACAATAAGTAATAATACTAATAGTGTTATTTTAATAGCAACTCTTTTCCATAACTTAAGGTTATTTTCTTTTTTTCTTCTATCTATTAATATATACATTAAAACACTTACTACTATAAAAAATAATATATATGATAAAATCGTACTATTTAAAATTATTGAATAATCAAATTTTGTAGTAGCTGCTTCTCTTATTAATAAAATATCACCAATTAAAAAGTTATCATTTCTTATTGTCATTTTTACATAATTAATAATTGTAATTACATATGATAATAATGCTGTTACACCAAATGCAATACTAGTTTTTAATGTCAATGCATACATAAATATTGCAATAAATGCAATAGGCAAATAATTTAAGATAACAATCCAATTATTTTCAAAATAAGATTGATACATTACTTCACCTAATTCACCTACAGAATATTTTAGTGAAATAAACATTAAATTTACGCATAATAAAAGTAAAAATATCACCTTAAAAATATGACTTTTAATAACAATATCCGCAATTTTATTAACTCTATCTAAAATATTTTTTATTTTCTCTTTACGCATAAATTGCATAATATTAGATAATCCAATTGCTGCTAATATAAATATATAAGGTCTATATTGAAAATCATTCATATCCTTAGATACCAAAAATACATGCATTCCAAAAACTAATAAAGATAAAATCAGATATATACTTTTTTCACTTAATTCCCATTTTCTAAAAATGCATATAATCGCTAATATTATAACAATCGTCCAAATTGTCATACAATATTCATCTAAGAAATTTACTATATCATGTATTTCTAACTTAAGAATACCAACCTTTACTTCCTCATCATAAAGATACCCTAATATGCTATCATTTGAAAATTGATTCCAATAAAGTTTCTCATTTTTTTCAATTGTACTAACATTAAATTCAACATTTTGAACATTAAAAAAGTAATTTTGATAAGGTTCTTTAATATTTTTAGACTTAACTATTTGACTTTGTATAAAAGCAACTGAAAAAGTAATTGTAATAAAAGTTAATATCCATATTAAAAGTTTAAATGTTCCATTTTTCATAGATTCCTTTTTTATCATAATTTGTATTAATATAAATAATCCATAAACTAAAATAAAGGAAATACCTTCATGCATTAAAGCATTTGCTACACTTATAATAAAAGAAGCTATACCTAATTTAATAAAATCATTTTTAATTATATTTTCTTCAAATAATAAATTAAAAGCTAGTAATGTTAAAAATAAAAATATATATTGACTTGATAAAGTAGGAATATATAGTATAGGATTTAAAAACATAATACACAAAATTATACATATTTGAGCATATTTTTTTCCTACTATCCTATTTATTATTCTATACATTAATAATATTGATAATATACAGAACACTAAATTAACAAGCTTTATTTTAGCAGCTCCCATATACGGATTGTGTATTTGAAGTACTATCATTCCTCCAAGTGCCAATAACACAGCTACTGTACCAATTAAAAAGTGCTTATGCTTTATATCAAATTTATTAATTATATAAATTGTTATTCCAAATATTAAAACACCTGCAAAAATTCCCATTTTCTTCCCTATCTTTTTTTATTTTCCATATCTTTCGATAATTGCATCTGCTATTCTTTTGCTTGCTTTTCCATCCCCATAAGGATTTGAAGCCTTACTCATTTTTTCATATTCTTTTTTATCTTCTAATAACTCTTTTGTTAATTTATAAATATTTTCTTCATCTGTTCCTGCAAGTTTTAATGTACCAGCATCAATTCCTTCTGGTCTTTCAGTAGTATCTCTTAGAACTAAAACAGGTTTTCCAAGTGATGGAGCTTCTTCTTGAATTCCTCCACTATCTGTTAAAATTAAATATGATTTAGCTATAAAATTATGAAAATCTATAACTTCTAATGGATCTATTAGTTTTATTCTATCACAATCACCTAAAACTTCATTAGCCACATCTCTAACTTTAGGATTCAAATGAACTGGATATACCACCTTTACATCATTAAATTCATCCATAATTCTTTTTATTGCTTTAAACATACCTCTCATAGGTTCACCTAAATTTTCTCTTCTATGAGCTGTTAAAAGAATCATTCTATCATTTCCTATCCAATCAAAAATCTCGTTTGAATAATCTTCTCTTACTGTTGTTGCTAAAGCATCTATCGCTGTATTACCTGTAACATAAATTTTTACTTCATCTTTATTTTCTTTTAATAAACTTCTTTTGCTATTTTCTGTAGGTGCAAAATGCATATCTGCCATAACTCCTACCATTTGTCTATTCATTTCTTCAGGATATGGAGAATATTTATTCCATGTTCTAAGTCCTGCTTCAACATGCCCTATATCAATTTGATTATAATAAGCAGCTAAAGCTCCTGCAAATGTAGTTGTTGTATCTCCATGAACTAAAACTATATTGGGTTTAACCTCTTTTATAACTTCTTCTAAACCATATAATACTCTACTAGTTATATCACTTAATGTTTGTCCTTGTTTCATTATATCTAAATCATAATCTGGCTTGATATCAAAAACTTCTAAAACTTGGTCAAGCATTTGTCTATGTTGAGCTGTAACACAAACAATGCACTCAATCTCTTTTCTTGATTTTAATTCTTTTACAAGCGGAGCCATTTTTATAGCTTCTGGTCTTGTCCCAAAAACTGTCATTACTTTAATCATAGTTTTTCTCCTAATTCATTTTACTTTTTTCCAATATATATATAATATTTGCAAAAAATTTATTAAAATGTTTTATATAAAAAGCTTTTCCACCACTTTTTAAATATTTATTTTCTTTATAATCTGGAAATTTTTCATTAACCTTTTTCTTAGCAAATTCAATACCTTCATTGAATTTTTTCTTATTTTTTGATTTTGCTAATCTTTTTATATATGTTGCAAACATATATCTAACATACATATATTCTAGTTCTGCCTCATATTCATTATAAAATTTGTTCTGTTTATAATACTCTAATATATTTTCCATAACATTATTAATATCTATCAATTTATCAGAATATGTATATGTTATTGAATTTTCTCTCTGGTAATACTTGTAACCAGAATAATCGATATAACCAACACTATTTAAATTAGGTATAAGCTTATGTAGAAATAATACATCCTCAAACCAAGTATTAGGTACAAATAACATATTATCATCATCAAAAATTTCTCTTTTATAAATTTTGTTACATGCCATACAATACATATCAGTAAAATAAGCATTTCTATCATTTTTATTTAAGCTTTGTATATTTTCATTAATTCCTGATTTTATAGTCAACGTTTTATCTGGATAAATCAAGTCAACATCAAAAGCAACAATATCAAAAGGATATTCTTGAGTCTTATTCCAAAGTTTTTCTAAAAGTTCTGAATAAATTTCATCATCACTATCAACAAACATAACATATTTTCCAGTTGAATTTTTTATACCTACATTTCTTGTAACACTCAATCCTTGATTTTCTTGAGAAATAACTTTAATTAAATTTGGATAGTTATTTTTATATTCATTTAAAATATCTAATGTATTGTCCTCAGATCCATCATTAATAGCAATAATTTCTATATCTTTTTTTGTCTGATTTATCAATGATTCTAAGCAAGCTTTCAAATATTTTTCTGCATTATATGCTGGAACTATTATACTAATATCTATCATATTTTACCTTTCTTGAATTATTTTAAGAATATATTTTATATTACTTTTAAAAAATCTTTTCAATCTTTTAGGTTCTACTGTAATTCTATATAACCACTCTAAATGTGTTTTTACAAAGAAATTTGGTGCTCTCTTTTTGGTTCCACTTAACACATCAAAACTTCCACCAACCCCCATAAATATTCCTTTATCAAAATTCTCAATATTATTATATATCAAATTTTCTTGATGAGGAATTCCTAAAGCAACTAATATTATGTCTGGTTTTAATTCTTTTATTTTCTCGAAAACTTTTTGTTTATCTTCTACATAACCATCTTCATAACCTACTATATTTGCATTTGGATAATCTTTTTTTAGTACATCTACCATCTTCTCTATAACTTCTTTTTTGGCTCCAAATAAATATATTGATTTACTTTTTTCGTCCGCTAATTTAAATAAATATTTTGAAAGCTCAACGCCTGTAATCGTTTCTTTTAAATCATAATTAAATAAATTTGCACCTTTTATTACTCCTATTCCATCAGGAACAATAGTTACATTTTTATTACATAAGCATTTATCAAACTCTTCATTTTCATTTGCAATCATCAAAGTTTCTGGATTTGCTGTAACAATAAATGTTTTTTCATTAGTATCTACTTTATTTTCTAATTCTTTTAGAAAGTTCTCCTTTCCATTGGAATAAACTTTTGATATATATTTTTCTATTCCTGTTTCATCAATTTTTTCTCTATTTCTTTTGTATAAATTTGACACCATCATTCCAGTAATTAAACCTATAAATGAATTTATAAATACAGGTTCTAAAGCATGTCCTGCAAGATATGCTGTTACAAAAATGAGCATTAAAGATATTAAAAATGATATTTGCAATATATCCATCTTTTTCTTAAGTAATCTAATTAACTCATTGCATCCAGAAATTATTAATACTACCATAAAAGGTATTAAAAATATTAATATTCCAATAATTCCTAAACAATAGTATTGTGTAACATAATCTCTTTCAGGATATATTGGCATTTCACCTATTCCAACCCAATTATCTAATCGTCCATTTTTATTCTCTTTTATATCACTTAATATAAAAGTCTTTAATTTTCTAGAATTATTTCTTTCTTCAATATTAACATCTTTTATTATATGTACCCAAAAATCAGTATGTTCTAAATAACTATATACTCTATCTATCATATCATATGGAATTAATTCTTTTTGAAAATTTTCTTTAATAAAAATTCTATCTTCTGTATTATCAAACTCTGATAATTCTAAAGTTGGTACTTTCTTTTCTTCATCCACATATTTATTAACCCCTCCATCACCAACTTTTATTCTATTCTTAAATGGAGAAAATGTAAAAAATATACCGTATAAAACAACCAACACAACTATCATTATGCATTTATCTTTTACAATTTTTTTATTAAATAACATATATACTATATACATTAATATTGAAGCAATTAGCACTAAAATAGACCCATAAACAGAAATTCTAGTACTTATCAACAACATAGCTAACATTTGAAGAAAAGGTACAATAAAATAAATATCTTTCTTTTCCTTTAAAGCAATACATAATGTCAATGGTAACAATAAAATAAAAAATGCACTTAATTCATTTCCTGAAGAAAATAAGCCTCTTGATGTAAGCATTCTCCAATCAGTATATTCATAAGAAGAATCAAACCATTTTATAATATTAGCTGCAACTTTAGTATTATCTTCAAATGAATATGAAACAAAATCTATTCCCGCTAAATTTGTAACAATAATTATTAATGAAACTGTCATTATCGCTACTATTGTAACAATTTTCAATTCTTTATACCTAAAATTTAAAATATACACCAAATATACAACACAAACAGGTATAATATATTTTGAAATATACATTACATTAGCAATAATACCTTTGTTTATGCTTGTTCCTAAAAGCATTATATCAAAATTTCTAATATTTATAAACTGACATATAGTATATCCCCCATATACTATCATGGTAACAATAAAAATTTTTGTACTTTTTCTCTTTAAATTATTTAAAATTGCCAACATTACAATTATTGCCAATAAGAAATATCTTATAACGGTACCAAGTGACATTCCACCTATTATAAATTTACCATTTTTAGACCATGTTATAATTAATTCTAATATTGGTTGTATAGCTAGAAAAATTACTAGTAACCATTTATTGATTTTATTTATTTTTTCTGCATTCATTTTCTCTCTCCTATTTTTAGATTTTGTCAAATAATTCATTTATATTATTAATTATTAATTCATTATCATATTTATAATTGTCTAATTCTTTCTTCAAACTTATAATTTTCTTTTCATTTAATAAAAGCTCTTTCATTTTCAAATAAAAATCTGTTTCATCATTTCTAGTAACAATCCCACCTTTATTATTTAAAATTTGCCTTATTCCAGCTACATCTGTTGCTAAACAAGGAACATGTAATATCAACGCCTCAATTACAACAGTAGGCAATCCCTCATATCTAGAAGATAATAAAAACATATCTGCAGATTTTACATATGGATATGGATTTTCTTTTTTTCCTAATAGAATAAATTCTTCTGTTAGTCCTAAATTGTCTATTTGCTTTTGTAAGTCATATCTTAACATACCTTGTCCTATTACATATATTTTTACATGTATTCCA
>CANBHY010000008.1 GCA_947368535.1 uncultured Clostridium sp.
AATGATGAAAGTGATGCTGATATTTTTGCAAATATACCTCTTGCAACAGCTCCAATTGTTCCTCCAATTGCAGCTATTATTCCAACTTTTGCTAATGCTGTACTCGCTTTATCTTCAGCTCCTTCTATATCTTGTTTTGTTAAATCATCTTTTTGTAATTCTCTTTCAAGCTCAGCAATCATTTCATCACCTTCCATGATTAAATCATCTGGTGTGACTGTGCTAAAGTCTACGTCATATTGGCTTAATTCTTGTATTTGTCCAACAAAATCTGAAATATTACTAATTTTAGAAACATCGCTTATTGCATCAAGACATACTGTTCCGTTGTCATGTAAAAATATAGCATATGGTGATTTTTCATTTTTAGTTACTTCTTTAAATAGCATATCTCCAATTGCTTCACAAATAACAGGATTTGTTTTCATGTATATCATATATTGTTTACTTATATATGACATATATTTTGGATTTCCAGTTCTTATCATTTTATTTATTGAATTTAGGTATATTTTTAATCTATCTTCTTTCATATTTTTTCCTTATCTTTTGATAAATTTATTATAACTAAAATAAAAAATAACTTCAATTATTTTTGAAGTTATTTCGACATTTTTATTCTTCCCAGTTATGATATACATCTGATACATCATCTAGATCGTCTAATTTTTCTAAGAAGTTTTCCATTCTTTCAGCATCTTTTTCGTCTAGTTTTACATATGTGTTTGGTATCATTGTTACTTCTGCTTCTACGAATGTTAAATTGTTTTCTTCTAGTTTTTCTCTTACTTCTGAGAAATTTTCTGGTGCTGTTGTGATTTCATAGCAATCTTCTTGTGCTTCAAAATCTTCTGCTCCAGCATCTATTGCAAGTAACATTAAATCATCTTCTGACATAGTTGTAGAATCTTTTTCTATTACTATTATTCCTTTTTTCTCAAACATGTATGATACGCAGCCTGATGTTCCTAAGTTTCCTCCCGCTTTATCAAATACGTGTCTAACATCTGCTGCTGTTCTGTTTCTGTTATCTGTTGATGCATTTACTATTACAGCAACTCCTGCTACTCCGTATCCTTCATATGTTATTTCTTCATAGTTGGCAGCGTCTGCTGAACCTGAAGCTTTTTTAATTGCATTATTTATTGTATCATTAGGCATATTTGCTGCCTTACATTTTGCGATAACGTCTTTTAATTTGGAATTTCCAGCAGGATCAGGTCCTCCTTGTTTTACTGCGATTAATAATTCTCTACCTAATTTTGTAAATACTTTTCCTCTTGCAGCATCTGCTTTTCCTTTTTTAGCTGCAATATTATGCCATTTACTATGTCCTGACATGTTAATCCCTCTCTTTCTTTGTATTATTTTTACTTTAAGATTATATCAAATATACTTTAAAAAGTCTAGTATTCCTTATAAAATGCGAGGAACTCCACCGGAAAACCGGTAGAGTTCTTTTTTACTCATGATGGTGCTTGCCTCCACAGCAGGGTCCGCCATCTTTGCATCCCCCTTTGCAGTTACACTTTCCGCCACAGCGATGTCCCTCTTCTGTAGGTAATCCTGTTTGGCGAATTTCATGGGGCTTGCCATCATATGTGGTATTTACATCAGAAAATGTTACCTGGTGTAAATCACTCCGTGTTTCTGTTGCATCGTTCTTCAATGTCTTTTCCATAGAAATACCTCGCTTTGTTTTTTATTGTAGTTATGTAAGCATTATAGCATAAATTCTCTTAATTTTCAATTTTTAGTGTCTTAATATTGCTAACTTCATCACTGCTATCCAAAATTTCGTTTGCTTTTTCTAATTTTAAATATTTATATTCTACCATTTTCATTATAACTTGTTTCGTTCTTTTGTTTGCTAACTTTTTATTTACTGTTGGTGCATATACTGATGGTGCATTTGGTATTCCCGCTAGCATTATTGCTTCATATTCTGTAATTTCATTTGGTTCTTTTCCAAAATATCCTCTGCTTGCTTCTTTTACAGTATAATATCCATCTCCAAAATAGCTGGTATTTATGTATAGTTCTAAGATTTTATCTTTGTCATAATTTTTTTCTATTTGTTTTGCCATAAATACTTCTGCTATTTTTCTTGTAATTTTCTTTTCTTGTGTGAAATAAATGTTTTTTGATAGTTGTTGTGTTATTGTGCTTCCGCCTTCTTCAAAATTAAAATGTCTTATATCGTTAAAGGCTGCTCTTCCTATTGCAATTATGTCTATCCCATGATGCTTATAGAATCTATGATCTTCTATTGCTATTACTGCGTCTTTATAAATTTGTGGTACTTCATCTAATTTTGTATAATTTTCTTTTTGCTGTATACTCTCTATCTTTTTATCTAGAGGTATCTGCTTTAATGCCTCTTTATACATATCGTATCCTGAACCTATTACTAATAGTAATATGCTTGTTATAACTAATGCTGATATAATTATTATCTTTTTTAAGTGCTTCATTTTATTCACCTTACTTTCTGGTAAGTTCTCTTTTTTATCTTAGTCCTCCTTAACTATATTTTTGCTTCCTAAATATGTTGCCATAAAATATGTTCCATATATTGCTATCATTACAATTACTGTTGCTATTACTGATGGTAGTAAATCTTTTTCGGATGCTAGTCCTGATAATAGATATAATGCAAATTTTATTCCAAATATAGAATGTATTACTGCTAATAATAGTGGTGCTCCAAAGAATATTCCTACTTGTCTAAATAATGATTTGTTTATCATTTTTTCGTCACATCCAATTTTTCTTAAAATCAAATATCTTTGTCTATTATCTGAGCTTTCTGTTAATTGCTTTAATGCTAATATTGCTGAACTTGTTATTAAGAATATTATACCTAAATAAATTGCTATAAATGTTACTATTGTTGCTAATCCTACACTTGACTCATATAATGAAATTCTTGTCATTCCATCTATTTCTATACCTTGATTTGCTAAGCTTTGCACAAATCCTGATTCGTTGCTGGTAAATAATTCTTCTATTTTTTGTTTGTCTTCTTCTGTATCTGCATTATAATTTGCAACTAATAATCTTTCTTCTACGTCTTCATCTGCTAATTTACAATTGTCTGGAACAAGTATTATTCCCGTATTTGCATGCATAACATTCATCATTACAAATCCTGGTTTACATTCATTATATTTTGATTTATATTCTTTTCCTGCAATATTTAAAGTGTTTTTTCCATTATTTTTTAATGCTCTGTTACGTATTTCTAATAACACATCATAATCGCAAACAACAATATACTCATCATCTTCTATTTTATATTGATCTATTCCATATAATTTAGCTATTTTATTATAATCTGATACTTTAACTATTAATTCTACTGTATCAAATCTCATTCCTGGATATTCTTTTTTTGTTTCTTCATATTTATCGCCTAAAAAATCTGATAGTTTAATATTCTCTTCTATGTATGCTGGTATTTCTATAATATCTTTTAATTTGTTCATATCGAAATTATTATTTATCATTGTTTCTTTTATACTTAATTTTGATTCCTCTCTTTGAGCTTCAGTATAAGTAACTTTTCTTCCATAATGTATTGACTCTTCTGGAAGATTTGCCATCTTTACTAAGTTTATATCTACTGGTGTCATTTCAACTAATTCTCTTTGCATTGTATTTTTTATTGACAATGCTGAAGATAATATTGAAATTGTCATAAATAGCATTAAACATATTAAGCTCATGCTTATTACCATTGTATTTATTTTGTTGTTTATTTGTCTTAGAACAAACATGTTGGTATCTTTAAGATATATTTTTTTGCTTCTTTTAATAATCTCTAACATAAATCCTGATAAAGACCAGAAAATTGCTACTGTTCCTATAATTCCCATTAAGATTGGTGGTAATAATTTGTCTGCTGTTACTAAGCTTTTAGCATCTGCTGTTACTTTCCAATATGCGTATCCTAAAATTGTGCTTCCTGCTATAAATACTAATATAGCTAGAAATGGATTTTTCATTTTTACTTTTTCGTTTTTCTTTGATGCATGTAAAAGGTCTATTAATTTATATCTTGAAATTGTTATTGTATTAAAAACAATTACTGCTAAATACATTATTGCAAAATATATACATGTTTTTATGCAAGCCGCTTTTGAAAAAACAAATTCAAATTTATTCATATTTGCTTCAAACATTTTTGCTACTAGTATTGACATAAATTGTGATGCAAATATTCCTGCTACAAGTCCTATAGCAAGTGATATTATTCCTATAAATATTGTTTCTATTAATATTATTTTTGATATTTGTCTTCTGCCCATTCCTAATGTCATATATATCCCAAATTCTTTTTTTCTTCTATTTACTAAGAAGTTATTAGCATATACAATTAGTAGTCCTAATACTACTGCTACAAATATTGATATCATTCCTAGCATGTCTATCATTAGGTGTATCATTTCTTTTTGAGATTTAGATACTTGTAGCATAGCTTGCTGACTGTCTAGTGAGTTGAACATATAAAAGATACATACACCTAATACTAATGTTAGAAAATATATGCTGTAATCTTTTATGCTTTTTTTCATATTTTTAAAAGATAATTTAAATAACATCGTTTAAATCACCTCCAAGAAGTGTTTGTACTTCTATTATTTTTTCAAAGAATTGTTTTCTTGTATCGTTTCCTTTTGTTAATTCATTAAAGATTTTTCCATCTTTGATAAATAAAATTCTGTTTGCATATGAAGCTGTAAATGCATCGTGTGTTACCATTAATATGGTTGCATTCATTTTTTGATTTAATAATTCAAAATTTTCTAATAACTGTCTTGCTGATTTACTATCTAGTGCTCCTGTTGGTTCATCTGCCAATATTAGTTGAGGATTTGTTATAATTGCTCTTGCTGATGCTATTCTTTGTTTTTGTCCTCCTGATACTTGATATGGATATTTTTTTAAAATATCTTTTATTCCTAATTTTTCCGCTAATTCTTTTACTCTTTTATCAATTTCTCTTGGATTAACTCTTTGGATTGTTAGGGCTAGTGCTATATTTTCATATGCTGTTAAGGTATCTAATAAGTTAAAATCTTGGAATATAAAACCTAATTCTTCTCTTCTGAATTTGTTTAGTTTATTTCCCCTTAGTTTTGTTATTTCTTCACCGTTTACTATTATTTTTCCAGCTGTTACTTTATCAATTGTTGAAATTACGTTTAATAATGTACTCTTTCCTGATCCACTTGCTCCCATTATTCCAACAAATTCTCCTTTTTCAACATCAAAGCTAATATTATCAATTGCTTTTGTTAGGTTTGATCTATTTCCATAATATTTCTCGATGTTTTTTACTTCTAAAACTTTTTCCATAATAATCTCCTTTCAATTTGTATATAGTATAACTTTGTTTTTCTATATATCATATCGATTTAGCTTTCAATTTTCTTACAGTTTTGTAATATTAAAAGGTGCCACATTTAGGCACCTGCTTTTAATTCATATCTATATGACTATCGTTTGGAAATACTATTCGTATTTCTGTTCCTTCATTTTGAACTGAATTTAGTTCTATTGCTATACCTATCTTCTCGCATAACTTTTTACATAGATATAGTCCTATTCCTGTTGACTTTTTATTTGATAATCTTCCATTAGTTCCTGTAAATCCTTTTTCAAATACTCGTGTAATTTCTCCTTTTTTTATTCCTATTCCATTGTCTTTTATATATAAAATGTTATTGTTTTTTCCTTGCTGCGCATATATTTCAATTTCTAAAGTGCTATCTTGTTTTCTATATTTTATACTGTTTTGTACAATTTGATTTAAAATGAATACTATCCACTTATTGTCTGTTTTCACTTCTATATCTAAATCATGTAAATCTAAAGAAATTTTTTCATTCATTAATTGTTTTTTGTTTTTCTTTATACTTTCATTTACAATTTCTTTTAAAATAGCTGTTTTTATGTAATAGTCTTTTTCTACTGTATTGCTTCTTGCATAAAATAGTGCTTGTTCTATATAGTTTTCTACTTTGTCTAGTTCTTCTTCTATGCTTTTTGTTATTTCATTTTTATTGTTTTCAATTATCATTTTCCCGCTTGCTATTGGTATTTTTATTTCATGTATCCATAGTTCTATGTAGTCTTTGTATTCCTCTCCCATATATTTATATTTGTTTACATTTTCATACATTGATTTATTGATGTCTTGCAATATATCTATCAGTAATTCTCCTTCAAAAAAGTCTGGTTTTTGTATTATTTCTGTAATTAGATATTTTTGATCTAACTCATTTAAATCGTTTATTAGTTTTTTATAAAAACTCTTTTTTATAAAATATTCAATTATATTTCCTATGATATATACGCTTAAAATTATTCCAGGAATATATATTTTTATAAAATTTCCATATGGGTATGGTATTAAAAATATCTCTATGCTTGCTATTGCAAATAATAATAACACAGTTATAAGTATCTTTTCTTTTATAAATTTCTTTATACTCATTATTAGTTTTCCCCTTTTAATATATATCCCTGTCCTCTTTTTGTTTCTATTAGCTCTTTTAGGTCTAGCTCTTCTAATTTATTTCTTAATCTAGTGATATTTACACTAAGTGTGTTGTCATCTATAAAGCTTTCACTTTCCCATAGACATTCCATTATGTCTTCTCTTGATACGATTTTTCCTCTATTTTCTATTAAGTATTTTAAAATCTTATATTCATTTTTAGTAAGTTCTATTGTTTTTCCGCTTCTTTCAATCGTGCTGTTGGATAAGTTTAATATAAAATCTTTTGCATCTATTTTGTCTTTTATTGCATTACTATCCTTTCTTCTTAATAAAGATGCTATTTTAGCAAGTAGAATTTGTATATTATATGGTTTTGTTATATAGTGATCTGCTCCATAGTTTATAGAAATCAGTTCATCTAATTCGCTTTCTCTACTTGTAACCATAATAATTCCCATATTTGATTGTTTTCTAATTTCTTTGCATATATATTCTCCGTCTGCTCCTGGCAAATTTATGTCTAATAAAACTACATTTGGGTTTATTTCTAAAATTTCATTTATTGTATTATTAAAACTTTTTAATGATGAAACTTCATATCCGTTATTTTTTAAAAATATTTCTAGTTCACTTCTTAATTTTTCATCATCTTCTACTATTAATATTTTTGACATTCTATTTTCCTCCGTTTCCTAAATTATATCACAGTATGTCAAAAACAACCTTACGATTTTGTAAGGTTGTTTGGTAGCTTTATTATTACTTCTAAATTGTCTTTTTTCTCTTTAGCTTGTATAGTTCCTTCTAAGTTTTCTATAAACTCTTTTGCTATCGCTAATCCTAATCCTGTATTATTTTTTGTTCTTGATATGTCTACTGTATAAAACTCATCAAATATATGATTAATATCTAAATTTTGATTTTCTAATTTATTTGAAAAGATAATTTCTATGTTTTCTTTTTCTTCTACTTTTATATTCAAATTACTGTTACTGTGTTTATAACTATTTCCTATTAAATTATCAAATACTCTTGTAAGCATTTCCTTATTGGATAATATTTTAATTTTAGATATTTTACTATCTAAAATTATTTCTCTGTCTAATTTTTTATAATCTTCGTAATAGTGTATAATGCATTCTTCTAATATACTATTTAAATTAATTTCTTCTAATTCAATCGTTTTATCTCCTGATGTAAGTTTTGAAAATTCAAAAAATGAATTTAATAGTTCTTCTAGTCTTGTTAGTCTTTCTTTTATAATGTGTAGTTCTGATTGTTTTTCTTCTTCAGATAAATCAGAAGTTAATATCATTTCAACATATCCATATGCTGATGTTAGTGGTGTTCTTAGATCATGAGAAATATTTGTAATCATCTTTTTTAATTGTGTTGTTTTAGCTTCATAACTTGATTTTACTTTTTTAGTTTCTTTTAATAATATATTTATTTCTTTTATTAATTGATTTACTTCTTTAAGTGATATTTGTGAATTAATAAGATTATTGCTGTTATTGTTTTTCACAGTATTTACTTTTTTTGCAATTCTTTTAAGTTCTTTTTTTATAACTATAAGATGTATTATTGCTATACTGGCTATTATAAATAAAATGATTATTATAATATTTCTTATATCCATTATCTTTTCCTTTTATTTTATTTCTGCTTTTTTAATAGCTTTATATCCTATTATATTAAATACTACTATGGCAGCTATTCCTAAGAAGGCACATTTTATTATATAGCTATTTGTAGGATTAGTTACTAATTTTGATAGTGCCACTTGAAATTCCCATTGAAATATATCTTTATTTATCTTAAATAATGTAACTATTGACATAAGTAATAATTCAAATACAATAATAAATGGTATTGAAACTGTATTAAATATTGCTGTTTTTCTAGTTAATGCACTTATACATACTAGCAAACTAATTATACCATATAATAGTGGTAATTGATATAATGTTATTTTGGTTATTTCTCCTAGTCCTGAACTAAAAGCTTTGCCGTTCATTATTAAATTTACTATATATGTTCCGTAATTATTAAATAAGATTAATCCTGTACTTATTGTTAATATAGTTATTAATTTTGAAATATAGTATTTTTTTCTACTTATGCTTGAAGAGATTGTGTTCTTAGCTGTACTATTTGAAAAGTCTGTTGTCAATACAATTACTACTATTACTATGAAAATATAATATAAATTTGTATTTGCCCCTATTATAGCCTTATCTAATTTGTATGGAAATTTTTTCATGAACTCTCTTTCTTCTTTCATGGAGTTCATTTTATAATATTCTTCCAGTTCTTCATCAGATAGTAAATGGTCACGAATTCCTTTTTCTTCTAAATTATTATTGCTCATTCCTACATATCCTGGTGCTAGTTCAAAACAACTAAGTGTAAACATTGCTATAATCACTAGAAGTGATATATATATTGCTTTTCCTCTTATTATTCTATATAAATCTGATTTTATGATATTTAACATTTTATTTTTCCTCCTTGATTACTTCTTTAAAATAGTCTTCTAATGATATTCCTGTTTCTGCAATACTCATTACATTTACATCATTTTTTATTAAACTTTTGTTTACGCTATTTGATTGCTCTAAATAATCATATAATCTGATTTCTTTATCGTCTATTACTTTATAATTAGTTGTTTTTAATTCTTTTTCTAATACTGTTGCTGCTTTTTTCACGTTATCTGTTTTTATAACAATACATTTGCTACATTCTAAGTCTAGTTCTTCTTTAGTTAATTCTTTTATTACTTTTCCTTTTTCTATTATGCAGAATTTTGTTGCTACTGCATATAATTCTGATAATATGTGGCTTGATATTAATATTGTTATATCTCTTTCTTCATTTAACTTTTTAAATGTTTCTCTTAAATCACTTATTCCTATTGGATCTAATCCATTGATTGGTTCATCTAGTATAATGAAATCTGGATTGTCTAATATTGCTAATGCTATTCCTAAACGTTGTTTCATTCCTAATGAAAAGGTTTTAAATTTTTTATTTTTAACTTCATTTAAGTTTACTAGTTCAAGTGCTTCATCTATTTGTTTTTCATCTATAATTCCTTTTTGTATTGCATAGTATTTTAAATTCTTATATGCACTCATGTTTGGAAAAAATGCTGGATTTTCAATTAAGCATCCTATGCGTCTTTTGCTTTCTGTTAGTTCACTATCACTTGAATCAAATAACTTAAACTCTCCACTTGTTTTGTTTGTAAGTGTTGTTATTACTTTCATTAATGTAGTTTTTCCTGCTCCGTTTCTTCCTATTAAACCATATATGTCGCTTTTTTTGATTGTTATGCTTGCGTTGTCTAGTGCAATAAATTTTTTATATTTTTTGGTTAAGTTTATTGTTTCTAAAACTGTATTACTCATATTCTTTTTCCTTTCTTTATCTTTTCTAAAAGAATTATAAAAAAAATGTGTTAAAAAACTCTTAACACATTTCTTAATTTTTTCTTAAATATTGTGAAAGTAAACTTTCACAATATTTAAGATACCTCTGGCAACATTCTACAGAAAATTTTACTTTTTCATTCGATATCCTATTCCCCATATTGTTTCTATGTAGTCTTCTTCTTGATTTGCTTCTTTTAATTTATTTCTTATTTTACTTATATGTACATTTAAAGTATTCTCATCTGCAAAACTTTCATCTCCCCAAACAATATCAAATAGCATGCTTTTAGTTAATGCTTGGTTTGGATTTTTTATTAATGCTTTTAAAAGTTCAAATTCGTGTTTTGTTAAAATTATATTTTTACTATTGCATATTACTGTAAATTCGTTTGGGTTTAGTTCTATGTCTTTATATTTTAATATACTGCTAGTTTGTTTATTACTGTTTTTTAGATGAACTTTTATTCTTGCTAATAATTCTTCGTTGTGAAATGGCTTTGTTATGTAGTCGTTTGCGTTTAGTTTAAATAAGTCTAATTTTTTATTTATGTCTCCAATTGCACTCATTATAATTATTGGCACATCACTTTTTTCTTTTAATTCTTTTATTACTTCTTCTCCTGTTTTTCCTGGTAACATTAAATCTAGTAAAACTAAATCTATTTTTTCATTGTATAGTAATAATCCTTCTGTTCCTGAAAATGCTTGAAATGTTTTATAACCATTACTTTCTAATAATTTTTTTATCATGTTATTTATGTTTTCGTCGTCTTCTATTATTAATATTTTTTCCATATTTTCACCTTCTAGTTCGTATTATAACATAAAAAAGCAAGTCTATGTTAGACTTGCTTTTAATCTTTGTTATATGAAGTTAAAACTTTGTTTTAACAACTGCGACTGTATCAAGTATAGTTTTAATAGTCTCATTTTCTACATTCTAGTTTATATATTACAAATGCTATTATCATTCCCACTGTAGCTGTTATCCCTTGAGTCATTCCCATTGCTGTTTGCAAGTTTGTTACTAATTTTTGTGGGAATATTCCCAATAAATTTAAAATGCCAAATGCTCCAAATATTATTGCAACTTTTATTACTATTCCAACTATTCCTGCTATGAAATAGTTTTTATTTTTTTGTACTAGTATCTTTTTATACGCATATACTAATGCAAAATTTCCTACCCAGATTGCTGGTATCATATATACCATAAATACAGATGCTGTTTTAAATACATAACCACCTAATATAGTTGATATACTTGGCATTGTTACTACTCCTAGTATTTTTGCCCAGCCTTTTAAATTCATGGCTGTTAATATTAAACTCGCATTTACCATTGAACCTATTATTAATTGTGATTTTGTTACTACGATACTTGTTGCTGGAAAAACATTTTTTAATAGTTCTCCTAAAAATGTTGGTACTAATAATGCTATTAGATAAATCAATATTGTTTGAATTATATCAATTGATTTACTAAAGTCATGTACTCTTTGGTTAATTACTGTTTCTTTTTCCATTTCTTTTTTACCTCCAATTTTTAAAATTAGAGCTAAAAGATTTTATGCTTTTGAATATACTACTTTGCTTGTTATTCCTTCGAGTTTTCCTATTTTTCCTGATAGTGTATTAATGGTATCTTGTGTTGCATCTATTGCTATGCTTATTATGTTTATTGATTTTTTTGGATATGGTAATCCCATTCTTCCTATTATGCAATCACTATATTCGTGTAATAGGTCATTTAGCTTTTGCGCTGAGTCTCTATTTTCTAATATGATTCCTATTATTGCAACTCTAGTTTCCATCATACCTCCTTTTTTTCTTCTACCTTAATTTTAAATTTTGGTATTAGATAGCCTTTCGTATTTCTTTGCTATAAAGTTTATCTTATTAGCTCAGATTGTATATATAATATATTAGTTTTAGGTTATTGTAAATATTTTATGCATTAAATATTTTTAATATCTCTATTCTTAAATGTTAGTATACTCATTCCTAATAAGATTGCAAAGTAAATTACGCAGATACTTATTGAAAATCCTAAAGTTAAACCTTCAAACATTGGCAATTTTCCAAATGCGTACATGCTTAAATCCCAGTTTGGTGTTACAAAATATAATAAAAATTTTGCTTTTTCAAAGTTAGTATATAATAATGCGTTTATTATTTCTGAGCCAAATATTCCTAGTATAGGTAATGCTATTGCCATAGGTGTATTAGTTAATACTGTGCTAATCGCAAAAGCTAGTGTCATTAGCAATATGTATTGTGGTAACATTGCTATAGCATTCATTATTAAATATCTTATTGTGGCTATTTTTTCAATGCTATTGCTATTAAAATTATACATTATAATTTTTTCTCCATAGCTTTCAAATCCATATATAATTCCGCCTACAATTGTTTGTATAATAGCTAGTGATATTATTGATATTACTAGCATTATCATGCATGTTAAAAATTTTGCTATTAGTATTTTAGTTCTTTTATATGGTCTTACTAATAATAGTTTTATTGTACCTTTATTAAATTCCTCACTTACAATTGTTCCAGCTATAATTACTACTGTAAGGATTATAAAGAATCCATAGTCACTAAAAACATCTAATAATAAGATATTAGCATTATCTGATAATGACCATTTTAATTGTGAGTTTCCTGCTTTTGTTATATTTGAGTTTATATTGTTCTTAATTGCATATTCGCATACTTCTACTGTTTCTTTATGCTCTTGTAACATCTTTTTTGAATCATATGATAGATAATTCTGTTTTTCCATTTGCCTAATTTCTGCTTTTGAAGAAATCCAAGCTTGTAAATATGCATTTATATTATTACTGCCATATGGAATATTTTTTTCTAATCTCCATTCTAAAACTTGTTTTTGATTTTTTAAATCTTCTTTATATTCTCCTTCTGTTGCTGTCTCTAGTTGCATATTTATATCTACTAATTCTTCTTGTACAAAACTTTTCCAATCGTCATTTTCTAGGCTTTTCATTATTTTGTCATATTCTTCTTTATATATAGCATATGATTCTGGATCTTTATCTTTTGTTCTTAACATATCACTTATTTTGTCTTTTAATTTATTTGCTATTATATATCTTTGCCAACTGTCTTCATCATATTTGCTTGCTATTTTTCTTGAGTCAATATAACTTTGGCACTCTATTTCATATGCTTCATCTCCATTTGACTTAGCTATATCTAATCCTGATTGATACATTTCGGTTTCTTGCTCACTATATGTTGTATCAATTTTTTCTACTCTTTTATTCATTATATTGGATGTTATGCATATTGCGATTGTAATAAGTAAAACTACATATATTGCTGTTTTACTAAATATCTTTTTCAATTCATTTTTTATTAGACTAATCAATTACATTCCCTCCTATCTTTTTCAAGAAGGCATCTTCTAGATTACTTTCTTTTTGATATACACTATAGATTTTTATATTGTTCTTTACAAGTTTTTCTATTATCTCTGGCACGTCCTCTTTATTTACTTTTACTTCTATAGTATTTTTATCTTTTCTTTTTGCTTTTTCTTTTAATATTTCTATTGCATTTTCTTCGTTTTCTACTTCAAATATGTAACTAGTGTTTTCATCTTGTTTTACTTCATCGATACTTGTATTTTCAATTACTTCTCCGTTTTTTAATATTGTGATTTTAGTACAAAAACTTTCTAATTCTAATAGGTTATGACTTGATATTAATACTGCCATTTTTTCTTCTTTGGCTAATTTTACTATTAGGTCTTTTATTTGTTTTATTCCTTCTGGATCTAACCCATTTGTTGGTTCATCTAATACTAATAAGTTTGGTTTGTGTAATATAGCTTGTGCTATTCCTAATCTTTGGCGCATGCCTAGTGAATATTTTGATACTTTATCTTTTATTCTGTTTTCTAATCCTACTAATTTTATTACTTCATCTATTCGTTCCTTTGTTATTCCTTCATATAAATTAGCTATCATTTTTAAATTTTCATATCCTGACATGTACATGTATAAATCTGGATTTTCAACTATTGTTCCAACTCTTTTTATTGCTTTTGTAAATTCTTTTTCTATGTCATATCCGTTTATTTTTACTGTTCCGCTAGTTATTTTTTGCAATCCTAATATTAATTTTATTGTTGTTGTTTTTCCTGCTCCATTTGGACCTATAAATCCTAAAATATCTCCTTCTTTTGCTTCTAATGAAACATCTTTTAAGATTTCTTTTTTACCAAATCTTTTTCGTAAGTTTTGGCATTCTAAAATTTTTTGTTCTCCCACTTAAGTTTCTCCTTTTATTTAATTTACGTTTTTATTATATACCTAATTTTGGAAATGTAAATATTATTTAAAAAAAACACAAAGGACGGTCAAAACAATTACTTGTTCTGACCGCCCAATTTACTTATTTCTGGCTATCGTTTATTCTACAAAGATTTCCCCTGCTTCTTCCGTAGTAATCGGGTAACAGTAGTAGTCTACAAGCTCTTTCGACTCGCCGATATACTCTGCTGGTGTGAGCTTAAGCAGACGTTCCTTGTCGCCTTCGTTTATCTCCAGACCTCTGATAAATTCTCTCAGATCGTCCAGCGTGGTTTTCTTTCCTCTGGTCATCTGCTTCATGATCTCGTATGCATTGTCATATCCGTTTTTGCGAAGGATTGTCTGAATTGCTTCTGCCAGCACTTCCGGATTTTCATCCAGATCCTTTTGCATAACTTCCTGGTTCACTTCCAGTTTGCCCAGCATCCTGATAAGTGAAACCATGGACTGATATGAATGCAGAAATACTGTCGGAATAGTGCGTAACGATGAGCTATCGCTCAGATCTCGTTGCATCTTCGACTGTGGCAGCTTTTGGGTAAGTCCCAATGCTGCAAACTCAGCTGTGATCGCATTTGACCATGCATTTTCGCCGTCAATCGGGTTGATCTTATGCGGCATGGTTGAAGAGCCAACTTCGCCCTCTTTCGGAATCTGCTTGAGATATTTCAGGCAGGTGTAATCTTCGATGTTTTTGCCGATATTTTCGACAACACTCGAAAACAGCCGGATCTCGTTGAGGATCCTCACGATGTAATCATGACATTCAATCTGAGATGTCAGAGGATTTACCGTAAACTCCTCGCCGAAAGAAGCGACATATTCTGCCTCAAATACTCCCCAATCAACATCAGGATATGCGAAGGTCATTGCTGCTCTGTTACCTACTGCTCCATTGAGCTTCATGCAAATCGGTATGCTGTTTGCATTCTCAAAGGCTTCCTTCAGCCGTTGCCAGTCAACAGCTACTGCATGTCCAAAGGTGAGCGGTGTTGCCGGCTGCCCATGTGTATGCCCCAGCATAGGAACCGCTTTGGTTCTTTCTGCCAGCTCGTGCATCTTTTCAATCAGCTCGACTGCTTTTTCATTCCACTCGTCCATGCAGTCAGACATCATGAGAGCATATGCAATGTTATTCACATCTTCACTGGTAAGTCCCATATGAACATAGGGTTTAAGCCGGCCCATGCCGAGCTCATCCAGCTTGCCTCTGATGTAGTACTCTACTGCTTTCACATCATGCCGCGTTGTTGCTTCGATGGCTTTCATCTCGAAAAACTCTGACACTTCAAAGTTCTCGATCAGATCATAGAGCTCGCTTTGCTCTTCTTCACTTATCTTGACACCTATAGTGTCGCAGAGCATGTTGAGATAGTAGATCTCCATTTCCAGCCGGTTACGGTTCAGCGCAAACTCGCTTCCATATTTGGAAAACAAGTCGTTTACTTTACCATACCTTCCTGTCATTGGCAGGCAGCTTAAAGCCTGTGATACCATTGACGCTGCTTCGATCTGTTCTTCGCTTAAGGTAGCGAAAACCTGTTTTGCCTTTTGATAGTCCATAAATTACCCTCCATAGCTATGGTTTATAGTGACATCTATAATATCATCTTGAAAAATAGTTAAACTGCATCTACTTTCCAAGTAACAAAAGGTAACTCTGCATACATTTAAGTAATACAATGTTGCAGATATGTTGAACATGTGCCGTTTGGCACAAGAGTGGTGTTAGTATATCATACTTTATTTTATTTGTAAATTATGTTAACGTTTAAGTTTAATTTAATTTCTATTCTTTTATAAATGGAGTGAAGGGGCACCAACTGGTACCCCTCCTTTACTTTTCTAGGTGCGATGTCTGTGTGCAAGCAAAAGTTATCTCTGCGCCCTAGTATTTCTTATTTAATTGTAATCTCAGTAACTATCTCTACATCATTTTTTGTATAAGACATAATCGTTACTTCTGTACCTATTTTCAGTTTCAGTGGCTGCAGATTGCTATTCTCGATTGAAGACATAAATATGCTTTCGCTTCCTTCAATCGTAAAATAGTAGAATGTGTAGCCTTCAATCTGTGCCTCTGTCACTTCTGATACGACACCATTTGTCATTTTTGTGTTGTATTCTTCAGGTAGCGATTCGCCGTGCTCAGCCGCACTTAAATTAGGCACTTCACGATCTTCTGCAACCGATAAATTCATCTTCTGCCTGTACAGTTCTAAGGCTTCTTCGATGGTTTCTGCTTGAGCCACTTTTGAATACTGGGCAACATTGCAGAGTGCATATCTTTGCACTAATCCTGCGTTGTCTTTCAGCACCATAAAATACGTTGCAATGCCGTCAACATTAACGATGTTCGGGAAAGATGCTGAGTATCCTAAGTTCTGTACCAAGCCTTCTGCTGCTCCCTGTGCAGATGATTCTTCTGCTCCTTCACAGGTGTAGTATTTTACCTGACCAGTTTTGGGACTTATCAAGATAAAGCCTACATTTGTTTCGGCAGCATTTGCTGGCGTTATACCCGTATTAAACCAAATTTCTCCGCTGGAATCTACCATACTATTATATCCGTCAAAAGGCGTGAATTCATTTTCTTCTCCACTATTTTTGCTACTTTTATAATAGTATGCTGTTCTGTACATATTGGTTTTTGAAGGATTAAGCCAGCCTTCCTGATAACGGTAATGCCAATTTATTCTGGCCATCATATAGTCTACACCATACGCATGATCTACCCAGTCGGGTACTTCGTTAATGGGATATTCTTCTGACTCTCCAGTTATGGCATTGGTAATCACAATAGTAGTGATCATAGGTGCGCCTCTCATACCTATTGTGGCTGTTCCTGCGCCTGTAATCCAATACGGATTGCCATCATCATCAATTTCAAAGAAGCTCTTGCCATACATATAGTCCGGATGCTGGTTGTGCAGGTGGCGGCTCAAATCATAACTGAAAAATGCTGACGGTGCGTATTTCATTCCTTCTTCAAGCGGCACATACTTTGCCTCCTGAGTTTTGGCGTTTACCAAAATGTATCCAGGAATGCCTTCTGAGCTTGCTTTCCAATATGCAAATATGTCGTTATATTTGATACTGGAAATGCGGTAGTACTCTCCATTTACCTCGATCAGGTCATACTCGTCATCAGCTTCATACCAGCTTGCATGCTTGATAGTTCCGATAGTTCTGTCTCCCAGTCTCTGGGCAGTTTTCATGTCAACAATTACAGCTTCGTTACTCATCTGCGGAATATCTTTTTCAAAATTGCCTTCCTCTATTTTTATGAGGTTGGCATATTGCTCCGCATGAGCGCATTTCCATCCGGATATTGATGTAAAAAACATAGCAATGACGCCTACAGCTGTAAGAATCCCACACAGTATTCCTATTATGGGTTTGTCGTCGTCACATGTGATGTTGTTACATATTGCCTGTGCTATGAAAGCGGAAATGGTAAAGATAATGCCAATCACTATCCAAAACCACCACAAACCACTCGAATGAATAGTCTGTGCCGGCAATGCCAGATAGTTGATGATAAGACCAAAGATTAAGCTGATAATTGCCGATACGCCGATTATTATTATCTGACGTACTGACACTGCTCCGTCGATCCGGTAAAATGATGTTTCGTTTTGTTTTTTCATTCTGAAAACCTCCGTTGTTGGTTGGGAAAGATCCCAATTGTTAATAAGTTGCTATTTGCTTGCTCTTTAATTATACCATTTTTTAGCCTAATTGTAAAACTTTATGTAAACTTTACTCGGATATAAAAAGAAGTAAGATTTTTTCTTACTTCTAAAATTTTTATTAATTTATATCTAATAAGTTTCTTGCCATTTGTATACCTGAACATGATGCCATCATTAATCCTCTTGTCATTCCACCACCATCTCCTATTGAATACAATCCTTTTATACTTGTTTCAAATTTTTCATCTATTGATAATTTATTGCTATAAAATTTTATTTCTGGCCCATATAATAGATTGTCTGGGTTTGCAAATCCTTCAACTACTTTATCAACTTGTTTTATAAATTGTAAAATATCTGTCATTGTTCTATAACCTATTGCAAAAGTTATATCTCCTGGAACGGCTGATTTTAATGTTGGTTCTACACTGTTTCTATCTAATTCTTCTTGCCATGTTCTCTTTCCTCTTGAAATATCCCCTAATCTTTGTACTACGACATTTCCATTTCCTAATTCATTTAAATTTTTTGCTACATTTCTACCATAGTCTATTGGTTTATTAAATGGATATGTAAAATTGTGTGATACTAATATGGCTAGATTTGTATTTGTACTTTTTTTATCTTTATATGAGTGTCCATTTACTAATGTTAGGTTGTGATCATATACTTCTGATGAAACAAAGCCGCTTGGATTTTGGCAAAATGTCCTTACTTTATCTTGGAATGGCCATGGTCTTCCAATTATTTTTCCTTCATACATGTAATGATTTATGTCTTTCATTACTGAATCTGGTAGTTCATATCTTATTCCTATATCTACACATCCTGCTTTAGTTTCTATGTTATATTTATCGCACATATCAACTAACCAATTTGCACCTTTTCTTCCTACTGCAACTACTACTTTCTCTGCTTCTATTATTTCAAGTTCAGCTTTTTCGTTTTCTACTTCTTTAGCATTTTTTACTTTCACACCTGTACAAATTCCATTTTCTATTTTTAAATCGTCAACTATTGTTTCAAACATTAATTCTATGCCATTATCTTCTAAGTATTTTTCTATTTTTCCATATAGTTCATGCGCTTTTTCAGTTCCTAAGTGTCTAATTGGAATATCTATTAAATTTAAATTTTCTTTTTTAGCTTTTTTCTTTATTTTGCTTACTTCTTCTTTAAATTCTATTCCTTCTAGTTTTTTATCCGCTCCAAATTCAAGATATATTTTGTCTGTATAAGCTATTAATTTTTTTGTTTTTTCTACTCCTATATATTTTTGTAATTCTCCTCCAACATAAATATCATCATCTTCTTCATTATATAATGATAATTTTCCATCTGAGAAAGCTCCTGCTCCTGAAAATCCACTTGTTATATTGCAAAATGGTTTGCATTTTGTACATTTTCCTATTTTTTCTATTGGGCAGTTTCTTTTCTCTACTCTTTTTCCTTGTTCTATTAACAATATTTTTTTACCACTGTTTTTCTTTACTAGTTCATATGCCATAAAAACAGCTCCTGGTCCCATACCTACAGCAATTATATCGTATTTTTTATTCATAATGTTTCTTCCTTTCTTGACTTAACTTCGAATTTTTTATTTTATTCTTCTAATCTTAATGCTTTTTTAGGACAAAAATTAGAGCATTTTCCGCATTTTATACATTTGTCATAATCTATTTTTGGAGCTTCAAAATTTGTTTGTGTTAATGCTCCCACTGGGCAAACATTTACTGCTGGGCATTTATGATTTTGTGGGCACTTTTCTGTTATTATTTTTAACTTTCTTTCCATTTTTTCTCTCCTTTTAAAAAAACTATACTTTTATTTTATTTTTATTTACTAGTATTATGTTATTTCTTTTTTCTTGGTTTTGGTAATGGTGTTACCTTTTCTACTTCTGTTACTATTGCTTTACAAAATTCAGAATTGTCTATATCTAGTATGTAGTGTTCTTTTGCTCCTTTATATGGGCAACCTGTTTCTGCATCTTTCATCATTTCTTCTATGCAATCTAATTTTTTTACAAATGTATTGTTGTCGCATACTATAATTACTGGTTTATCATTTACATACACCATATATTCTCCAAACATTTTCTTGTATCTTATTTCTCCTACTCCACGTATTTGTTCGCATACATATTCTATATAATCTATTGATGTCGCCATTTTTTATTCTCCTCTTTATTAAAATATTTTTGGTATCCATATTATTCCTGCAATTATTGCTGAAATGATTGCATTTACAAGTACAGCCCCTGCAGCAGCATCTTTAGCTTTTTTTGCTAATTCATTTTCTTCTTTTGTTATTAAATCTACTGCATTTTCTATGCTTGTATTTATAATTTCTGATGATATCACCAATCCAAATAAAATTAAGCATATAATCCATTCTACTTGAGATATTTTGTATGTCACTCCCATTATTATAACAACAACTACTGCTAGTATATGTATTTTTATATTTCGTTCTTCTTTTATTGTAGTTATTATTCCTTCAAATGCATATTTAAATGAATTTAAAAATCTTTTCATATATACCTCACTTTTATTTCTTATTAGATTTTATCAGATTACTTATATACAAGCAATATTTATATAAAACAAAAAAAGAGTTAGCTTTTGCTAACTCTTTTTACTAATTTAATTTCTTCTTGATCCTACTATTTCTAATATACGTAAGAATATGTTTATGAAGTCTAAGTATAATTGCATTGCTCCATATATTGCAACTTTTTCTTCATCGTATCCTTCTTCACTCATGACTTTTATTTTATTCATATCATAAACTGTAAGTCCTGCGAATATTCCTAATATTACCCAGTCTAAAACTATATCTAATGTTGAACTTCCTATAATAAAATTAACTACTGTTACTATTAGTGCCATAAGTAATGCTGCCATTAGTACATTTCCAAATTTGCTTAAATCTCTTTCTGTTTTATATCCCATATATGCTAGCATTCCGAAGAATCCTGCTGTTCCAAATAAAGCATAACCTATTGTTGATAAATCAAATGCTGCAAATATTATTGAAAATGTAGCTCCTGTTAACATTGAATATACAAAAAATAAAAATGTTGTTACTCCTGCTGAAAGTTTATGAAATAATCCTCCAAACACTAGTGCTACTACTACTTGTGCTACTAGTAGCATTGGCCATGCTTCTACTACTTCTATAAAAACCCCTGTATAGTAAGTAACAGCTGCAATAATTCCTGTACTTAATAATCCAAAGAACATCCAAAGTAAACTTGATGCAATTGTTTTATTAGTACTTTTTACATAAGTTTCTTCCATTTTGGTTCCTCCTTATTTTATAAAAAAAGATTTTTCTTTTTTATAGTATTTTATTATTTAATTATAAAATTATATTATTTTTTAGTCAATTGTTAAATATCCACCAAATATTTTGCTTGTTGCATATGCTGGTAATATTTTTGATCCTCCTGCTAATATTACTTTATCACCTGATACTAAGTTTCCTTTTACTTTGTGTTTTTCAATTCCTTTTTCAATTACTAGGTTGATATCTTCTTCGCCTTCAATTAATACTGGGAATACATTCCATGCTAATGCTAATTGATTGAATGTTCTTCTATTATCTGTAATTGCAAATATTGGACATCCTGCTCCCATTCCTGAAAGTCTTCTTGCTGATTTTCCTGTACTTGTATAACATACTATGGCATCAGCTTTTACACTTTTAGCCATTACACATACTGTATATGCAATATTATCTTCTAAATCTTTTATATCAATATTTTCGTTTTGGTCAAATCTTTTCCAATAATTTATTGTTGGTTCAATTCTTTTTGCTATTTTATCCATTGTTTTTACACATTCTACTGGATATTCCCCCATAGCACATTCTCCTGAAAGCATAATTGCACTTGTTCTATCATATATAGCGTTTGCAACATCGTTTGCTTCTGCTCTTGTTGGTAATGGATTATGTGTCATTGATTCTAACATTTGTGTAGCTGTTATTGCTGGTTTGTTAGCTCTGTTTGATAATTTAATAAATTTCTTTTGCATGATTGGTGGTTCTGTAAAATCTGTTTCTGTAGCCATATCTCCACGTGCTATCATTTGAGCATCTGCATTTTCAACTATTTCTTCCATGTGGTCTAGACCTTCAACGTTTTCTACTTTTGTTATAATTTTTATATCTTTTCCACCATGTTCGTCTAATACTTTTCTTACTTGATCAATATCATCTTTTCCTCTTGTAAATGACATTGCAACATAATCATAATCATGTTCACATGCTGTTATTAAGTCGTTTATGTCTTTTTCTTTTAGTGCTGGTAATCTAACTGGTGTTCCTGGTAAGTTCATTGTTTTTCTGCTTCCTAAAGGATTTCCATGAACTACTGTACAATGAATGTCTTTGTCTACTATTTCATCTACTACTAGTTCTATTGCACCATCATCTATTAATATTTTAGCTCCTGGTTTTACGTCATTATATAATCCTTTATATGATACTGATACTCTTTCTTTATCTCCAATAATATCTTCGTTTACTAATACGAATTTTTGTCCGTCTTCTAGTGGTATCTTTTCATTTTTTCCTGTTACTAACATTCCAGTTCTTATTTCTGGTCCTTGCATGTCTAATATCATTGCAATTGGTAAGTCTAATTCTTTTCTTAATCTGATAACTTCTTCTGTTTTTTCAGATTGTTCATCCCAACTACCATGTGAATAGTTGATTCTACATACATTTAATCCTGCTTCAAATAGTTCTGGTAATCTGTGTTCACTAGCAGGTCCTATTGTTCCAACTATTTTTGTTTTTCTTAAATCTGTTCTCATTTTTATCTCCTTTTATAAAAAAATTTTTATCTTAATTTAATTTTACCAACGATTATTCTATCACAAAATATGTTTTTTTCAAGTATTTTAACTATTTTTTTGTTATATTTAGTATTCTCTATAATTATTATATTTATGTTATTTATAAATAGATAATATTTTAAGCGGAAAATAAATTTCCGCTTAAAAATTATTTTGTCATCCATTTTACTAAATTCATATTTTCTGAATCTAACAACATTTCATGTTTTGGCATTACTCTAAATGTATATCCAAAATTTCCACCTGTTGTTAGTTTTATTTTAGCTGAATAACTATATGTATTTTCTTCTTTATCATCTTCTGTTTTCTTCATTTCTGTAACACATATATTATTTACTGTTCCGTTATCTAATATTTGACCATAATAAACTTGAACTGATACATTTTCTGGCTTAAAATTTGGTAGTCTTACTTTACAGTTTACTTCAATTATATCTCCAGCATTCATTTTAACATTATCTATGTTACTTTCTTGTGTTATATCAATTTCTTGCCATCTTTCTTTCGCTGCTTTTTTCCATTTTACATATGTATTTATATTATCTAATTCTTTATAATGTTTATTATGTAATTCGCATAGAGGCATGTATATTTGTTCAACATAATCAACTAACATTCTAGATGTTGAATATTTTCCTCCTGTAGTGATTATAGAATTCTTCATATATTTTAACCAGTCTTTTGAAATTCCTTTATCGTTTTGTTTATAGTATGCTGGTATTATTTTGTTCTCTAGTGTGCTGTATATGCTATCACTATCTGCGTTATCTTGTATTTCATAAGAATCGTAATCTGTTTCTGTTCCTATTGCCCATCCATTTGTTGTATCATATCCTTCTGCCCACCATCCATCTAGTACACTAAAGTTTACAACTCCATTTACAGATGCTTTTTCCCCTGATGTTCCTGAAGCTTCCATTGGTCTTCTTGGATTGTTTAACCATACATCTACACCACTTATTAAATATCTTGACATTCCTATATTATAATTTTCTAGTATAAATATTTTTCCTTTAAATTGTGGCATTAATGATATTTCATGTATTTGTTTAATCAAGTTTTGCCCTTCAACATCTGCTGGATGCGCTTTTCCTGCAAATATTAATTGTACTGGTCTATTTTCTTGATTTAATATTTGTGTTAATCTTTCGATGTCTCTAAAAATTAATGTTGCTCTTTTATATGTAGCAAATCTTCTTGAGAATCCTATTGTTAATGCATTTGGATTTAATTTATTTACAACTTCATTTATATCATCATAGCTATATCCACTTCTTTTATATCTTTCTGTAATGTTTTTCTTAACTAAATCCATTAATTTTTCTTTTCTTTTTAAGTGTTCTTTCCATAATCTTTCATCTGGAATTGATGTTATCTTTTTCCATGTATTATCATCTTGAATATTATCTTGCCAATATGGCATTAAATATTCATTATATAGATTTTTTAAATTTGGTGCTAACCATGTACAAGTATGAATACCATTTGTAACATAAGTTATCGGTGATTCATTTGCTGCTATGTCAGGCCATACATCTGAGAATAGTTCTCTTGAAACTGCACCATGAAGCTTACTTACTCCATTTTTCTTTCCAGCTATTCTTAAAGCTAGCATTCCCATATTAAATCCTGGTTCTAATTCTACAGTTTCTTTCATTCCTAATTTCATGAATTCATCACGTGATATTCCAAATTCTTCCCACATTCCTGAAAAATATTTATCTATTAATCCTAAGTCAAATATATCGTTTCCTGCTGGAACTGGTGTATGTGTTGTAAATGCTGTTTGTGATGTAACTATTTCTTTTGCAATTTGGAAAGATACTTGTTTTTCTTTCATTGTATCTTTTATTAATTGTAGTGTTAAGAATGATGAGTGTCCTTCATTCATATGGTATACTGTTGGTTCCATTCCTAATTTCTTTAATAGCTCTACTCCAGCCATTCCTAAGACAATTTCTTGTCTTATTCTCATTTCTTTGTCTCCACCATATAGTTTTAATGTAATATCTCTATATTCTTCTGGATTTTGTTCAATATCAGAATCCATTAAATATAAACTTACTCTACCTACTTCAATTTTCCATATTTTTAAATATAAAGTATTTCCTAGCATTGGTATTTCTAGTATCATATCTTTATCTTCTTCTGTTTTTACTGGATTTATTGGTAAGTTATATAAATCTAAATTATTATATTCTTGTTCTTGTTGTCCATATCCATTTATTTTTTGATTAAAATATCCATTTTTGTATAATAATCCTACTGCTACTAAAGGAATTCCTAGGTCACTAGCTGATTTCAAATGATCTCCTGAAAGAATACCTAATCCACCTGAATATATTGGAACTATTTCATCTAATCCATATTCAGCTGAAAAGTATGCTATTAAATCTTTTTTATTGTTTGGATATTTTTTAGCAAACCATGTATCTTTGCTGTATATATAATTTTCATAGTTTGCAACTACATTTTCATATGCTTTTAAAATCTCTTCATTTTTAGCTGCTTTTTCTATTTTTTCTTGTGCAACTAATTTTAAAAATTTTGTTGGATTTTTTTCAATCCTTTCCCATAAGTCTGGATCTATCATTTTGAATATTTTTAAAAATTCTGTATTCCATGACCACCATAAATTATTTGCTATTTCTGATAGTCTTTTTAACTCCTTTGGTAATTGTGGAACTACTGTAATCCTATTGAAAATATACATTTTTTCCTCCTTTGTATTCCTTTAGAAATTTCTTTTGTATTCTCTTTTTTTCATAGTACAATAATTATCTATTAAAATGTATTTTTTGTCAAACATTTTTGCAATAGTTTTATATGTTTTTTATATATTTCATATGATGATATAATAATTATATTTTTAAAGTTGCAATAGATAGTAAGTTAAATTATGTAAGTAATTCTTTTAATAGATGCTATTTTTTCTATAATATGTTATAATTAAGTTATGTATCTATTGTCAGGGGACTCAAAAATAATTAAATGGAGGTATGCATTATGGGTGCAAGCAGCAACAAAATTAAAAAGGTTTTTCAGTTCCAGCGGTCAGCAACTGTGCTGATTTTGTTCTTTGCCACAATTTTGGCAAGCTTTTTTGGAGGCATTAAGCTTTTCTCTTACAGCGGTAAAGTTCTTTATACTCAGGTTCGGCTGATACAGTGCTATACTGAGATTAAAGGATTGGAGGATACTAGGGAGTATAATTTGAATATGGCTTATACTTATCCTGCTGGAAGCAAGGATTACGTCCGTCATGCAGAGGAAGCTGATGAAGAAATTGAATATTGGAATTCTCTTCGTTCTGGTTATGTCCATAGTGATGACCCTGTCATTGCCAAGGCGGCCAAGAATGGTTTTGAGTTCCATATTTTCTTAATCAGTTTACTCCCCTTTGTAGCATCTATCGGTCTTATTATCCTTATCCTTCTTCGCAAGTCTCCTATACTCTTGTTGATTTTCCAGGTTGAAGTTCTTGCTTTCGACTTAATTATGTGTGGACTTTTTTATCTTTTCAACTTTGCTCTTGCCCGGTTTATAAAATTTTTCTCTCACGAGTATAATTTTTTTTACCGGTGCTGGAAATGGGATTTGAAAAATTTAAAAAGAAGACCTATATAAGCCAAGCATAAATGAGACGATTATCCCTTTTGAGGGGATTAATTCTAAAAAGGAGGTTCAAGTTTAAATAAATGCTCTCGACAAAATGGAGGTCACTTCGGTGACCTCCATTTTGTTATTCAAAATAATTTGTTATTTTTCCTTTTCCTTTTTCATATTCTATTTCTAGAATTCCTCCTGATAATATTGGCATTTGTGGTGCTATATGTCCTATATCAGCATCATATATTATTGGAATATTTAAGTCTTTTAATGCTTGTGTTAAGCATTCTTCTTGTGTCATTTCATATTCTTCTTTTAGCATTATTGGTCTTCCAAAAATTATTCCATTACTATTTTTGAAATATCCTGCATTTTTCATTTGCCATAATTTACAATATATAACTGGTGTTGACATTTCGCAAGCTTCTAAAAACCATACTATACCATCTTCTTTATATTTCTCTATATATTCTTTTGTTTTATCATATTTCGTTCCTATTAAATCAGTAATTACATTTAGACATCCTCCTATTGAGCGACCTTTAAAATATATCTTTTCTTCTCCATTTATATTTTTCCATTCATTTTTAGAAGTTAAACTATATTCTTCATATGGATCTATTCTTTCTGCCCATTCTCCATTTTCACATTCCCCAAAACTTTCTTGTGTAATTTCTTCGCCTTGCATTATTTTTAGTGAGTCTTCTAAATTTTTGTATAGTTTTTTCATTCCATAATCTTTTACATTTGGTCCATATATACAAGCTGTATCTGCTAGTGTAGTTAAAAGATATGTTATACCTGTATTATCTGAATATCCTTGAAACCACTTAGGTTCTAATTCTTTTATTTTTTCCCATTCTATTTCATCTATCATCTCATTTAAAAAGAATCCTCCAGCTGCAGATATTATACTTCTAGTTTCTCTATCTTGCCATAATTCCATAAATTGTTTTGCTCGTTCTTTTGCTGAAGAACTTCTTCCTTTTTCATCAGTTCTCACGTTTGAAGTTTCTTTATATTTATATCCCAATTCCTCTAAATTTTTTTTAGCATTATCTAATCTTTTCCAATTTATTTCTTTAACAATGCCCTCTGATGGTGCTGTTGTTGATATATATTCTCCTATTTCTAAATTTCTTGGGTATCTCATATTTTTCTCCTTGTTAATATAATTATTGTTTAAAAAATCTTTTTATTTTGTTTATTATTCTTGTTATTATATTTTCTTTATATTCTACTATTGCAACTTCAGTAGATGTAATTTCTTCTTTTGGTAATTCTTTTTCCTCTTTTTTAAAAATATTATCTATACTATATTTTTCATTTAATATTTTTTGATATTCTTCTTCATTTTTACTATATATATTTTTTAGCCTTTGTTTCTCATTTTCATCTTTGCACCAATATTCTAAATTTAGAATAGCAATTATTGCTAATGTTTCTTCTTTTAAATGTTGGTCTTTTATAGGTGTTTTAGAATCTATTACTTTTACATATTCTATGTCTTTTTCTTCTTCAAATAGTTGTATTAATTTTTTTGGAATCTCATTTTTCTTTTTTTCACTTAATATGTTTAAAAAACATATTATTTCTGAATATGCTTGTCTTGTATTTATTGATATATTCAAAGTTTCACCTCTCTACTTTTGTATTTTATTTACTTGCTTCTTCTGTTTGTTTTTCTGGTTCTTCTTTTGATTTTTGAATGTTTTTTATATTTCGTACCTGTTCATTAATTTTTCCGCTTCGAGTTTCTAGTTCTGTTGCTTCTATAGCACTTCCAATTATTCTATCATCTTCATCTAGTGCTTTTTCTTTTTCGAAGCTTTGTGCAAATCCATCATAATCATAGATTTTGCCATCTAAATTAATTCCGTTTTGTTCTCCCCATTCTTGAACTTTTTCTATGTTTTCTGGTGTTGTAATTATTCCATATAATCTATCTGGATTTTCTCTAAAGTTTACACTATTCATAAGCAGAGATTGTCCTGATTCCGCATCTCTTTCATCTTCTGGTAATAGAACAAATACGCATCCTGCAGGTAAATTTAGATTCTCGTATAATTTTGAATATGAATATATTGTAACTTCTAGATTATCTTTAATTGTCACTGAAATTTGCCCTTCTGCATCATAGCTTGTCTCATATCCTAATCTATCTACTGAAGATGATATTCCTCCACTTTCTATAATATGTTTAGCTGTATATATTGGGCATCCATGAAATCTTAGTGGTAATTCTTCTGGGATTAAATCTTTCATTTTTCTAGCAAATTCTTTTTCTTGTCTTTTTCTGTATTCTATATCTTCTTCATTTGCAGGTCTTAAAAATTCTAGCTGTTCTTCTATTCCTAAAATATTTTGCTCTAATCTTGTAATCTTTTTTTGTGCTAGTTGTAATTTAACTTCTTTTCTGTCAATATCGCTTTTTTCTATTTGAGTATATTTTTCTCTTGCTTTTCTAATTTCTTCTTGCAATATACCTTTTCTTCTCAATAAGCCTTCTCTTTGTTTTTCACATTCTTCTATATAATTTTCCATTCTATATTCCTCACATTTTATATACTTAATATTACATTAAATTTTTAAAATGTACAACTCAAAATTTAATTATATTCAAATGTTCTAATAATATCTTTATTCCTAAAAATATTAAAATAATTCCTCCTGCAAATTCTGCTTTATTTTCATACTTATCTCCAAATATATTTCCTATTTTTACACCTATTACAGAAAGTACAAAAGTTATTATTCCAATTAAAATTACTGCTAATAATAAATTTACATTTAGAAATGCAAAAGTTATTCCTACTGCTAGTGCATCAATACTAGTTGCTATTGCTAGTATTATCATTGTTTTAAAATTTACATTTTCATTGCAATTCTCACTTCTTTCTTCTTTTAGTGATTCTTTTATCATATTTCCACCGATTACACCTAATAGTATAAATGCAATCCAATGATCTACATTTATTACAATACTTTCAAATCCTCTACTTAAAAAGTATCCTATAACCGGCATAATTAGCTGAAAGAAGCCAAAGTATAAACCTATTATAATTGCTTTTTTCCAATTCATTTTTTTCATTGATAGTCCCTTACATACTGATACCGCAAAGGCGTCCATTCCAAGACCTATACTTAGTATAATTAATTCAATTGTTTTCATTTTTTCTCCTCTTTTATGTATATATTAAAAGCTATGATTATTTTGTTTTTTTATTCTAATTGTTAGTTAAAAGTAACTTGTCAGTGATGGAGTTCTTTTTTGACAAACTATTTGTTCAGTTGTAAAAAAAGAACTCCCCCACTGACAAGTTATAATCTTTTATTTTGCAAGCTCATATATGGCTAATGCATATATATTGCATGCATCTAGTAAATTTTTCATACTAATATATTCATCTACTTGATGACACATATCTTGTTCATCTTTTTTCATTGCTCCAAAAGATACGCAATTTTCAAATGCTCTTGCATATGTTGCTCCTCCTATAGCTATAGGTTCTTTGTTTTCTCCAGTATATTCATTATATATTTTGCAAAGTGTTTTTACTAATTCATTTTCCTTTGGTATATATAAAGCTGGTTTTTCTCCTGCAAATCTAACATTTAGTTCTTTTAAATTTTCTGTAATTTTTTGTTTTAGCTCTTTTATTTCTATATCTCCTGGTATTCTTAAATTCATACCAGATTTTATTTTTTCATTTTTAAGTTCTAATTTTGCTAGATTTAAAGTTAAATCTCCTAGTTCTTCATTTATATGTCTTATTCCTAAACTTTCTCCATTTGTTTCTGTTTGAATTTTGGCAGCTAATGTTTTTATTGTTTTTTCTTCAACCTCAAATCTATTAAATATTTCATTTAGTAGCATTATCATTTTAGATATTGCATTTTTTCCTAGTTCAGGGTGTGCAGCATGTGCTTGAATTCCTCTTACTTCTATATAGAAATTGTTTTCATTTTTTGTAAATGCTATTTCATCTGATACTTTTTGTAATAATAATTTTTTTAATTCATCTGCTATTTGGCTATTTACTTCTAATTTTACTGAGCAGTATTTTGGGACTACATTTATTCTATTATTTTGGCAATCAATTTCTTTTATTCTGATTTTTTCATTTTCTATATATTGTTGTTCTGTATATACTGTTAATAATGCTTTTTCTGAATATATACATGGAAAATCCGCATCTGGACTAAATCCTATTATTGGCATTTCTTCATGTTCTTTATAATAATTTATACACTTCCAGTCGTTTTCCTCGTTTAAGCCTACTATTAATCTTACCCTTTTATGAATAGCTGTTTTTTCCATTACCGCTTTCATTGCATATAGGCTTGCAATTACTGGTCCTTTATCATCTATAGTTCCCCTGCCATACAAGATATCATCTCTTATTGTTAGTTCAAATGGTGGATATGTCCAACCTTCTCCTTCTGGTACAACATCTAGGTGTCCTATTATTCCAACCAGTTCTTCACCTTCTCCAAATTCAACGTATCCACAATATTTATCTATATTTTTTGTTCTAAATCCTAAATTTTCTGCAATTTTTAAAAATTCATTTAATGCATCATCAATATTTTTTCCAAATGGATATTCTTTGTCATCATATCCTTCTAATTTACTTGGTATTTTTATCATTTTTTCCAAGTCTTTTATCATTTCATCTCTATGAGAAATAATGTATTCTTTAAACATGTTGTTCTCCTTTTTCTAAATTTTCAATTATTGATTTTGCAGCTTTTCTTGCACTTCCTAATGCTCTACATACAGTTGATTTGCTTTCTGCTAAATCTCCACCTGCATATACATTATCTATATTAGTTTTTCCGTTTTCATCTATAGAAATCAATCCATTATCATTATATTGTAATCCTTCTTTTTCTAGAATTTCTTTATTAGGTTTTAGTCCTATTGCAAATACTACACTGTCTGCTTTAAAATCAAATTCTGTATTAGGCATATCTATTGCTTTTCCATCTATTACTTCTGTTTTTATGCACTTTACTTTTTCTATTTTTCTATTTGTTCCTTCTGCTTTTATTACCCTAGTTTTAAATTCTGGATTTACTCCATCTTCTACTGCTTCTTGTAGTTCTATTTTTCTAGCTGGCATATGTTCTTCATCTCTTCTATAAAGTACATTTGATGTTGTTGCTCCCATTTTTACTGCTGCTCTTGCTGAATCCATAGCAACATTTCCTCCTCCTATTACTACAACATTTCCTAAATCTTTTATGAAATTATTGCTGTTATATGCTTTTAAGAAATAATCTGAATCATATATTTTATCAAATTCTCCTAGGTTATATTGGCTTGGCATTTCTGCCCCAATTCCTAAAAATATACTATCATATTTTTTTAATAATTCTTTTATATGAATATTTTTTCCTAGTTCTTTTTCTGTTTCAAATTTTACACCTAGTTGTTTTAATTCTTCGATAATGTTATTTACATATTCTTTTTCTAATCTAAAATCTGGAATTCCGTAATTTAATATTCCGCCTAATTTTTTTTCTTTTTCGAATATTGTTACTTCAAATCCTTCTTTTCTTAAGTCATATGCAGCTTGTAATCCAGCTGGTCCTGATCCTATTACTGCAATCCTTTTATTTTTTTGTTTTTTAATTTCTGAAATATATTTTATATTGTTCTTTTCAGCCCATTCATTTACAAATTTCTCTAATTTTCCTATTTGTGTTGGTGATTGTTTTATTCCTCTTACACATGAACCTTCGCATTGTTCTTCTTGTGGGCATACTGTACTACAAATATGTGTAAACATGTTATTTTCTCTTAAAATCTTGTAAGCTTTTTCGTATTCTCCTTTGCTTATTTCTGTTATAAATTCTGGTATATTTGTATGCATTGGACATGCTTTTGAACATGGCTTTGTTTTGCATTTTAAACAATAATTAGCTTTTTCTAATATTTCTTCTTCCATAACATCCTCTATTCTTCTATAATTTCTTTAATATCCTCTATTTGCATTATATTTGTTATTAGTTTATTTCTATTAATTGAATCTGAAATTTTTCCTTTAACCACTATAAAATCTTTTTCTGTTTTTATGCTTTTTAATAAAATTTCTTCTTGTATAAAGTTTTCTTCGATTTCTTTTAAATTTTTATGTATTTCATCTGTATAAATTTTAAAACTAAATTCACTATATTTTTCGGCAGAATCAGATACAACATATGTATATGAAAGAATTATATATACGAATAATGTCGCTATTATAGCTATTATATATGCTCCTGCTCCTACTAATAAACCTATTCCCGTTACTGCTAATAAGCTTGCTGCTGTTGTTAGTCCTTTTACATGAAATCCATCTCTTAAAATTGTTCCTGCTCCAATGAATCCTATTCCTGATAATAATTGTGCTGGTATTCTAGTTGGATCAGCTCCTCCTGTCTTTTCTGACAAGAATAATCCACAAAGCATGATGAGTACTGCACTTTCTCCTACTAATATATGTGTTCTCATTCCTGCTGGTTTTCTCCAAGCTTCTCTTTCATAGCCTATGATTCCTGTTAATATTACTCCTAATAATAATCTTATAATCGCTTGAAACTCAAATATATTTATTATTTTTTCGCATATTTCTATCATGTATATTTTCCTCCATTTTTAATGAAATAATGAAATTATTTTAACATTAAAAAAATTTTTTAACAACTTAACTGACTGATTATTTTAGAACATTTATGTATTTTTTTATTGTTTTTGTTCAAACTAATGATATATATAATTTTTAAGGAGGTTTGTTATGAATCACCCTATTGAAGGTTTAATGAATACTGCTATGAGTAGTATTAAAGATATGATTGATGTTGATACAATTGTTGGTGAACCAATTTCTACTGGTATTGATACTTTGATTATTCCTATTTCTAAAGTTAGTTTTGGTTTTGCTGCTGGAGGTAGTGAATTTAAAGGTGAAACTATAAATGAATATTCAAAAAGAAATGATGAAGAGCAAGTACAATATAGTTTACCTTTTGGTGGTGGTAGTGGCGCTGGTGTTAATATAGAACCAGTAGCTTTTTTGGTTGTTTCTAATGATTCTGTAAAGTTGCTTCCTATTGATCATGACTCTTGTGTTGATAAACTTATTGATTATGTTCCTGATGTTTTAAATAAATCAGGTGAGCTTATCAAAACTATGAAAGATAAGAATTGTGCAATAGATAAATTGCGCAAAAAAGTAGAAGACACTATTGAAGAAGATGATGATGAATTTGCAGATGATGAAAACGAAGATTAATAAAAAAGCTGGAACTTTTTTATTCCAGCTTTTATATTTTCTTTATTTTTCCTGTTTTTGCGTCAAATTCTACTCTTTCTCCATCTTTTACTTTTTGAAGTAAATCTTTTACTCCAACTATTATTGGTATTCCTAATTCTTTTGCAACTATTGCAGCTTCTGAAGTTATTTTTTCTTTTTCAAGTATTATTCCTTCTACTTTTGGGAAAACCATAATCCATCCTGGATCACTATATTCTGCAACTAAAATTTCTCCAGGTCTTATTTCTGCATTTTCTATATTGCTTACTACTTTTATTCTTCCTCTTGCTATTCCTGTTGATGCTCCAATTCCGTTTAATTCTTTTACTTCTGCATTTGTTGTATTTATTGTTTTTTCTATAGGTTGTTCTTTTGAATATTTTTCATATTGTTCTTTACGTAATCGTACTAATTCTTTTAAGTTGTTAATCGTTGATTTTCCTGCAATATAGTCTAATACTTCTTCTACTTCTAAATATAAAACATCTCTTTTTTCCTCTAGTACATCCATTGAAGTAAGAATTAACCCTATTCTTAAGAATAGTTCTCTTATTTTACCAAAAACTCTAGTTCTTTCATAACGTAAAAGCTCTCTATTTTCAACTGTGTATCTAGCATATTTTAGATTATACTCCAATTTAGCTTTTCCTAAAAACTTAATTGGTTTTATTTTTTCTTCTGCTTTTATATTGATTGATTCATAATCAATATATTCTACTTTCTCATCTCTCATTCTACGCGCTAAAGCTGCGATTGCATGATAAAGATTTAGTGGATTCTCTTTTAAACTTTGAGTTTCTAGTTTTAATTCATGTATTGATCTATCTGAATATAGTTCTAAGTATTCATTTATTGCATCATAAAAGTTTGAATATTGTATAAGATTTTTCTTAATGTACAATATGTCATCTTTTTCTAATAAACGCAATAAACTTCTGTCATATCTAGCTAATTCCGCCATTTCTTTTATTCTTTGTGCCATATCTGTGCATATTATTCCATTTTCAATACAAAGTAAATCATTTTGAATTGATGTTGCTTCATCTTGGAAATATTTTATACATATTTCTTTTAATCTTTTTTGAAATATTGTGGCTAAAAATTCATTTATTAATGGTGCATCCCATCTAGCTAATATCTTTCTTTCTATTTCATAGTAGTAATCATGTAGTTCTTCTAGATTCATGTTTTTGATATTTTTTCTTTTTATTATATCATTAACTCTAGAATTGAATTTATCTGTTATCTTTTTTACTTTATTTGTTTTTCTAAATACATCATATTTATTTTTCATCACTTCAATTTTTTCTTTGAAGTTTGATTCTTGAACTACTGGTAGTAAATTCATTGGTGCAAACTCATTTACTCCCATTATTGGTTCCATATATATTTTTGTTTTTCCCAGCTCTGGGAACATTTCTAACATTTCATACCAGCCATTTATATTGTAATATACTCTTCCATCTATTAATGCTAATATGTTTTTAAACATTTGCGAATTTATCTCAATTTTTTCTTTTTCTACATTAAAAATTTCACATATTTTTACATACATGTTTTCATAAACTGTTTTTATAAATGAAAATGTAAGTGGTGTTGTTATTCCTTCATATTTTTTTACGATCTCATTATTTTCTTTTAGTTTTGGTTTTACTTCTTTACTTTGTGGGCTTACTAGTGTCGTTATAGGCTCTGAATTTATTAAATATATTTTTTCGCCTTCAACTGCCCATTCAACCTTTTGAAATCTTCCAAATAGCTCTCCTGCTTTTTCTACCATATCTTTTATTTGTAAAATTTCTTCTTTAGACGTTATCTGCCTTTTAGTTATTTTTTTGTCTAATTTTTTTGTAACAACTTCTCCATTTTCTATTTGGTTATATACATATTTTCTTTCAATATTTTTTTCTATATTATCATTACTTATTGTATATGTATCTAATTTTTCTTTTTCTGTTTTTAATTGGTTTCCTAAACCATATACTGCTTTTATTATAATTTCTTTAACATTTGATGTTTCTGGATTAGCTCCAAAAGCATATCCAGCTCTTTCACTATTTACCATTTTTTGAACTATTACTGATGGTATTGTAGTTATATATATATTATTTTCTTCTCTATATTTATTTGCTTCTTCTGATATTGCTGATAAATATATTTCTTTTATTTTTTCTATTACATTCTCTTTTTTTACTGCTAATATTGATTGATATTGATTTTCAAAATGGTCTTTGTTTATTGCAGATGGTCTAATTGCAAAAACACTACTAGCAGGAAAATCTTTCAATTCTTCTTCTATCTCATTTTTGGCTTCTTCTTCTATGTCTTTTGTTTCTAAATTAAATCCTTTATGTGATACTACAAACCATCTAGGAATATCATCTACTACTTGTTGCATTTTTACTAGCGTTGTTGCTTTTTCGCCCATTTGTTCATAGTTATCTTGTGTTTGTTCTAAAACAAATTTCATCTTTTGAATCTCCTTAATACTTAATAAGTATTTTTGTTTTTCTTTTGGTACAATTATTTTTAAATATATCATATGCAAATTTAAAAGTCTATAAAAGATTTTAAACTTTTTTTATTTTTTAAAATAATAAATAATACCTCACACTTCCTTTTACGGTAGTGTGAGGTATTATCGTTTTTCATTCTGGAAATTACTTAGCGTTCATCCGTTTTCGCTTTTGTATACGATTATTGGCATTGTTTTGTCGATATATTCGTATACCTTTTCGGCGTCTTCCAGTCGCATGTTTACGCATCCATGAGAACCGTTGGTTTTGTAAATTTCTCCTCCGAATTCTGTTTTCCATGATGCATCATGCATTCCTATACCTCCATTAAAAGGCATCCATACTTTAACTGGTGACGCATATGGTGTTCCGTTGTCGTTCCACCCACGTAATACTGCATTTCTGCTTTTGCTTTTCAGATAGAATACGCCTGGTGGTGTGTCGTGGTTTCCTGCGTTTCCGGTTACACAGGGCACTCCATCTAAAATGCATTCGCCCTTGTAATAGAACCATACTTTCTGTCTGGAAATATCGATTTCAACATAACTTTCGAATTCTGCCATATCAATCTCTTGCTCATAGTTAGGCATTCTCGTGTATGTTCCAGACTTTTCAAGTTCTCCCAGAATCTGCTGTGTTTCTTTTTCGATGTCGATTGATAAAATTCGCTTGTCTTCCACTGGCAGAGCTATAGGAGAATGGTCACTTGGTGTAAACATCAGTGTGCTTCCAGTCTCTTTAACTCTTTCATTCAATTCTTCGACAAATGCAGTTATCTTTTCGCCATCGACATAGTACTCCCCACTTTCATCAACGCAAACCCACGATTTCATTATTGTTTTGTCAAGAATTACAATACTTCCATCTGTGAGTTCTAAATTGATTACTGTGTCCAAAATATGGTTTATCGCTGTTACATTTGCGTTTAATTTTTCGTCTTTAGACGATACCTCCGGAACATTAGCGATAAGATTAAAATCAATGGTTGTTTCTCCGAAGATTAAGTTTTCTTTGCACATTGCAACTGCTTCTTCGAATTCAACCTCATTTCCCATTACTTCGCTTTCAATCCGTAACATTCCGTCATCTTCTTGGACGATATACGCATTTTGTGGCTTTACCATATTTTCTTTTTGCAGTTCCTTGATACCTGACAAGCATTTTTCCACTTTTTCGTCCTCCACTATGAGTGAAGTCTTAATTGTGTACTCCTGCCCGCTTTCAAATCCCTGCTGACTTGCCAAGATTTCTTCCAGTTCTTTGCTGTCTGACATTCTCAGACCGAAATCTTTCCCCTGGAACTCGTAGGTTGTTTCTCCACAGATCAGGGTAATTTTTTCGTTGTCTAAGACTTCTGCAATAGCCTCTGTTGCCTTCGGGATATCAAAGTAGGAGCAGTCGACTCCCTGAATCATGGTGTTTCTTGCGAAATGACTTTTCAGATAATTTTGCCTGATAAAGCCAACCAATATTACACCTAAGATTACAGTAGCTATTAAAATTACACCTCCTTTACTTGTTTTTTTGTTGTTCCGCTCGCTGTTCGTGTAATTCATGCCATTTACCTCTTCCCTTTCTACTTTTATCAAGCTACAGTTAGCTTAATATTTTGGTTATTTGCATACACTATAATTGTATCACGATTTACATAATATTGCAATATTTAGGTTTTTACCTTGCATTTGACGAGAGTGTTTTATTTCTTTTTGGTAAGTTTTTTATACTTCTTAATATTGTTTTAATTATATTTATATTTATTTTTGTACTTATACATAAATATGTGTAGTCTTTGCTTTGATTTTTAATTATTATTTCTCTTTTATTTGGTTTTGCAAAATTGACTCCTATATTTGTAATGGCTTGTAATATTCCATATATATATGCCATATAAATTTGATTTTTAAGACTATATCCTACTTGAATATTAATATTTTTTACTTCTAAAGATAACTCTTTAAAAATTCTCTTTTCTTCTTTTATTATTTTTCTTTTTTTAGATAATTGGATTAATTTTAGTACATCATTTTTTCTGATTTTCCTTTTATATATTAAAATTTTTTTTAATAAGTAAATCTTTATATATATATTAAATTTTATTTTTTTATTATATATTGCTATTTTTCTTATATCTAATTGAAGTGTTATTGTTAATAAAAAGAATATAATAAAAAATAGTATTATGATAAATATTTTCATAATACTATTTTTTCCATTCTTATCTTTTTTATTACTCTGGTGTTTGTTTTCTATTTTTCTCTACTACAATATCTCCAAATAATTCTTCTTGATGTGTTATAACTTTATTTTTCCTAGTTAGTTCAAGTACTCCTGTAAAAGCTGTTACAATTTCTACTTTAGGTCTCGTTTTACTAGAAAATAATTTATTAAATACAAAATTAGGTTTTTTAGAAAGTTCTTTAAATATTTCTCTTACTTTACTTGTAACTGTATACTTTTCAATAAGTGCTATTTTTTCTAAATTTCTTTCATTTTGGTCTGTTTTTTCTTTAAGCCTTTCAATTAGCTTTTGATAGTTTTTAAATAATAACTTACTTGAATATTCTCTTTCTATTTTTTGTTTTGGTAATTCTATATTTTCTGCTTTTTTATAAAATCTATTTGCATTTTCTTCAAACATTATTTTAAATTTTTTTGATATTTCTTTATATTTTTTGTATTCTATAATTCTATTTAATAACTCTTCTTCGGTTAATTCGGATTCATCTTCTGTTTCTTTTGGAAGTAATTCTTTTGATTTTAAATACACTAGTGTAGTTGCTATTACTAAAAATTCACTTGTAACTTCTAGATTTTGTTTTTCCATTTCGTTTATATATTCAATATATTGATCTGTTATATCAGATAATTTTACGTCATATATATCCATTTTACTTTTATCTATTAAATGACATAATAAATCTAATGGTCCTTCAAAATTTTCTAATTTAAGTGCATATTTATTTGTTTCTAATGTTAGTATTCCCATTTTACTCCCTACTTAATTTTTTAATTGTATCTGGACTATATCTTTTTTTTCTTAGATATAAAATTATTTCTTGTGAATCTTGCATGTTTTTCTTTTTATCATATATATTCTGAGCTGAAAGCAACTCATATTCGTCTAGCATTTCCAAATTGCTTTCTATGTATTCATCTATTAGTGAGTCACTTATTCCTTTGGAATATAGCTTATATTTTAACTCAAATATTGATAAATTTTTAAGAGACATAGCTTCATTTGCAAATCTCTCTATATACTCTCTATCATTAATATATCCTAATTCTTTTAGTTTTTCAATAGTTTCTTCTAATAAGTCTTTGTCTTCATTTTTGAATTTTTCTACTACTTCTTTTTCTGTTCTTTTTTTATACATAATGAATTTCATTATTTTTCCTTGTAGTTTATCCTTTTTTTCTAATTCTTCTAAATTATTACTAAAGTTCATTTATTCACCTTCTATTTTAAATAATATATTAATTTCATTTTAATATATTTTGCTGTTAGCAATCTTTAAATAAAAACAAGGTGTCTAGTTTGACACCTTCTTATATTTTATTCTTCTATATCGTCTTCATTGTCTTCTTTTTCTGGTGCTTTTTCATCTAAAGCTTGTTCAAATGCTGTACTATAGTTGTCTCTAATCTTTGTTTCTATTTCTTCTAATATTTCTGGATTTTCTTTTAGATATTTTTTAACATTTTCACGTCCTTGTCCAACTTTAGCACCTTTGTAACTGAACCATGCTCCGCTTTTTTCTATTATGTCTAAATTAACTGCTAAATCTAATACACTACCTTCTTTTGAAATTCCTTCTCCATATAGTATGTCAAATTCTGCTTCTCTAAATGGTGGTGCAACTTTATTTTTTACTACTTTTACTCTTGTTCTACTGCCTATAACTGCACCATCTACTTTTATATTTTCAGCTTTTCTAATATCTAATCTAACTGACGCATAAAATTTTAAGGCTCTTCCTCCTGGTGTTGTTTCTGGATTTCCAAACATAATTCCTACTTTTTCTCTTAATTGATTTATAAATATAATTGCTGTTTTTGATTTATTTAATACACCTGCTAATTTTCTTAAAGCTTGTGACATTAATCTTGCTTGTAGAGCGACATGTGTATCTCCCATATCTCCATCTATTTCTGCTTTTGGTACTAATGCTGCAACTGAGTCAACTACTATTATATCTATTGCTCCACTTCTAACTAAAGCTTCTGTAATTTCTAAAGCTTGTTCACCAGTGTCTGGTTGAGATACTATTAAGTTGTCTATGTCTACTCCTAGTTTTCTAGAATATACTGGATCTAGTGCATGTTCTGCATCTATAAATGCTGCTGTTCCTCCAGCCTTTTGTGCTTCTGCTATTGCATGTAAAGCAAGTGTTGTTTTTCCTGATGACTCTGGTCCATATATTTCTATTATTCTTCCTTTAGGTATTCCGCCAATTCCTAAAGCTACATCTAATGTTAATGAACCTGTAGGAATTGCTTCAACTTCCATTGCTTTATATTCACCAAGTTTCATTACTGAACCTTTTCCAAATTGTTTTTCTATTTGTCCCATTGCAGCATCTAATGCTTTTCTCTTTTCATCATTTTCTTTCATTATTTTTCTCCTTACAAATTTTTGTTTGTTAAACGTTTGTTTGTTTTATTATATCTAATAGATTTTTTTTGTCAATACTTTTTTAATAATTTTTTCTATACCATTTATCAATGTGATTGTATATATTATATGCATTTGGTTTTAGATTTCCTGTTAAATTTGTATTATATACTAATAAATTTTTCTTTCTTGCTATACTCATAAATGGTTTTTCATCATTATATATTTCTTCTATTCTTTTTATTTTTTCTTTTACTTGATTTATGTCTTCTAGTGTACTTGCTTCTGATAATAGTTGATTTATTTCATCATTATTATAATTTGACATATTTCCTGTGCTTATATATGTATTTAAGTTTGGTGAGTATGATGTTGACATATTCATTAATATTGCATCGTATCCGCTTCTAGCATTTATCATATTATAATAATTTTCCGCAGATACTTTTTTTATTGTTACAATAATTCCTGCATTTGCCCACTGTTGTCTTAGATTTTCAGCAATGGCTGAATTTCTTTCATCTGCACTGTTTATTGTTAGACTAAATGATAATCGTGCATATTTTCTTCCTACTGTTTTTTGCCAAGAATTATTTCTATAACTCCATCCATCTGCTGCTAGTAAATTGCTTGCTGCTTCTGAGTTATATCCATTATCTATAACACCATTTGAGTAACTATAGTTTCCATAGTCTAATGGAAAATCTGATACTCTATAAGTTCCTCCATAACTGCTTGCTATTATATTGTTTTTGTCAATATAGTATGATAATGCTTTTCTTACATTACCACTTGCCAGATACTCGTTTTGAGTGTTAAATGCTATATAATCATATTCTCTACTGTCAAATTCTATTGATGCAAATCCTATTGTTCCTATATATTGGTTAACACTAGTTTGTGAAGTATTAATACAATCAATATTTCCATTTTTAAAATCATTATAGATTTCACCTGTAGTTTGGTATATATTAATATTTATCTTTTCTACTACACTGTTTTCTTCTGTGTTCCAGTATTCTTCGTTTTTTTCTAGTGTTATTACTTTTTCATCATATGATACTATTTTAAATTTTCCTGTTCCTAAGGGCATATTCGTTTTATCTGAGTTAAAAAAATCTATATCTTTATAATATTCTGATGACATAATTGGGAAAGTTAGATTGTATTCAAAGAATTGTAATGGTTGTATTAGAACAAGTTTAATTGTGTAATCGTCAATAATTTCAACTGTATTTATATTTTGTACATTGTTTGAATACACTGAATTATAATTTTTTAACAATTCTATAGTATACTTAACGTCATCTGCTTTAAATTCTGTTCCATCTGACCATTTTATATCTTCTTTTAATTTAATAATATATGTAATGTCATCTGTTTTTGAAATCTCGCTTGCTAGTGCATATGATTTTGCATAATTTTCATCTATAGTTACTAGTGGATCAAATATTATTTTACTTATTTCTTGTATATATTTGTTTCTACTTATTATTGGATTTATTGTATCTAGTCCTGAAATAGCTAATCTTAGTTCCCTTACTACACTACCTGTTTCTTCTATTTCTTGAGTTGCTGATTTACTTTCTGTTGTTTTTTTATCTTTATCATATATAAGAAATGTTATAGTTGCTAATATTAAAGTAACTATTATAAATATATATTTAAAGGCATTACTTTTTTTCATATTATCTCCTTCTTTGATAATATATACTATTTTTTATTTTGAATCAAGATTGAAATTAATTTTAATAAAAAAAGGAATTCGACTTTATACGAATCCCTCTTTATGCTTGGCATTTAATTAAATTTCATGCATCTTTGGTAAAACTAAATATAAATGCATGTTCAGATAAAATAAAGTTTTTTGCTCCTTAGTAACAGTATTTTTCGTGATAATTGCTTGGGTTGTTAATATATAATAATGCATTTGCACTATTCAAATTTCCAGATGCCCATGTTGGATCCATACGCATCCAGTGTTCTGAATCATATGATCGATTACCGCAAATAGCTGTCATTTTTTCTTCAACATACACGCTTATCCATGCATGATATATGTCACCTGCATATCCAACCACTACTTTGCATGGTATATTTTGACTTCTAAGCATGCCTGCTATTAATACAGCATAATCTAGGCATATTCCTTTTTTAGACTCTAGAATTTCATCTAAATTTGTTATATAGCCAGGCTTGACACTTTCTGCTTTTTCTTCATCGTATGTCATGTTATTAATAACATAGTTATATATTTCCGATATTTTTTCAACATCGTTTAGGGCATATCTTGTTAGCTCATTTGCTTTTTGAATAGTCTTTGGCGCATTTGCAAAATTAATATATACATTTGAAGTTAGAAATGGTATTATTTCATTTGATAACATTATATCAATTTCTTCTTTAAAAATTGGACTAAATTGTTCCCCAAAAAAATTTTCATATATGGTTACTGTATATAGCCCACTTCCTTCTGAAATTGGTATTATAGTCCATTCTTTCTGAACTAAGTTGTATATATACCGTATTCCATTTTCTCCTTCAATTGTTACTTTTATTCTGTTTTGCGTTTCACTTGTGTATTGAACCATTATATAACCTTCACTTGAGTTTGTATAATCAATAGTTACCTTATCATTACTGCTTTGCTTAGATAATAGATTTTGTACTTCTTGCCCTTTTATGGTATTTACATAACTTGAATTTTGATTTTGACATTCTAGTACATTATCTTTATACTCATCATACTCATATGTACTTTCATCTTTAAATTTCTTAACTCCAAATGGCATAGGTTCATCCAGTATATTAATATATCTTTCTGAATCATTTGCTTTACTAGATGTTGTCATTATTGTAACTGCCATTATTAAAATCATTGTTTTTCCTATAGTTCTTGTCATCTTTTTCATGCTCTTTTTCCTCCTGATTGAAACCAGATTTATATGTTGCTACGTTTATGATTTTTAATAATAAAGAGTTTCTATTTTATCTTTTCTTTCGTCTACTCTCCTCTTATTTCTAAATATTTTAAGTTTTAACCATTTACAAAATAAATAAATTCTTATTTATTTTATAAATAATTTAAGGATAATAATATTTTATTTAATTCGACAAAATTTGACAATACTATTATTATATTTATTTTATATTTTTATAGAAATATATGGTAGACTTCAGTTTACTTTAATTTTAAGGATTCTTTTTTGTATATAAAAAGGACTATCTTATGATAGCCCATCTATTTTTATTTTCTTGATTCAATTATCAGCTTTATTCCAGTTCTGTCTTCTCCTTCAACTTGAACTTCTGCAAAAGCTGGTATGCAGATTAAGTCAACTCCTGATGGCGCTACAAAACCTCTTGCTATAGCCACCGCTTTAATTGCTTGATTTAACGCTCCTGCTCCTATTGCTTGCATTTCTGCTTTTGTCGTTTCCTTTACTAATCCAGCAATTGCTCCTGCAACTGAATTTGGATTTGATTTTGATGAAATTTTTAAAACTTCCATTTTTTTGCCTCCTATTTTTTTAATTTTGTATCATTGACATATACTTTTATATACTAATTGATATTCACTTGTCTATAGATTTATGGCAAAAATTGGAAGAATCGTACGCCCTGTTTTTAGCTTTTTCGACAATTATTCTATGCAAATTCTTTTTATCGTTTTTACTCGACAATCTTCTTCATTTATTTCAAATATACATGCATTTAATTTTGCTTCGCCTTCTGCTATTTTATATCTTTCTGGTAAAGATGTTAAAAATCTTTTTATAGATGCTTCTGTACTCATACCTATTACTGATTTTTTTGGTCCTGTCATTCCTATGTCTGTTATATAAGCTGTTCCATTTTCTAATATTGTTTCATCTGCTGTTTGAACATGTGTATGTGTTCCATATAGTGCTGTTATTTTTCCATCTAAATGGTATGCTAATGCTATTTTTTCTGCTGTAGCTTCAGCATGAAAATCTATTATTATTATATCTACAGTATCTTTAATCTTTTCTACAATTTCATCTGCCACTATAAATGGATTTTCGCTTAATACTGCCATTGTTACTCTTCCTATAAGATTGATTACTGCTATTTTTTTACCTTTACATTCAAATACTCTATAACCTTTTCCAGGATTGTTTTTACTATAATTAGCTGGTCTTACTATGTTTGAATTATCAATAAAGCCAAACACATCTTTTTTAGCCCATGTATGATTTCCCATTGTGATACAATCTATTTTTTGGTTTGTCAAGCTTCTATATGCTTTTTCTGTTATTCCCATTCCATCTGCTACATTTTCTGCATTTACAACACAAAAATCTATGTTTTCATTTTCTTTTATTTTTTGATATTCTTGTTCAAATTTTTTTAATCCTGCTTGCCCTACTAAATCTCCTACTGCTAAAATTCTCATTTTTATCTCCTTTTCAATTGTTCTTTTTGTTTATAATACTATAAATATAGTATATCTTCAAGTGAGGTCACTAAAAATGCCCCTTCTTTTATTAATAAATTTGTTCCTTCTGATTTATAACTTGTTATATTTCCTGGAATAGAATAAATATTTTTTCCTTGTTCTAATGCATAATTTACAGTTATCATACTACCGCTTCTTTTTCCAGCCTCTGTTACTAGTATTTTATCAGCTAGTCCACTTATTATTCTATTTCTATATGGAAAATATTCTGGTATCGGCTTTCTACTTAGAGGATGTTCTGATATTATTAATCCCTCTTTTTCTATTATTTCATTATAAAGTTTTTCATTTTCTTTTGGATATATATAATTTATTCCTGATCCTAATACTACTATTGTTTTTCCTTTTGCAATTAAAGCTCCTTTATGAGCATATGAATCTATTCCTTTTGCCATACCACTTACTATTATATAATTTTTTCTTGCTAATAGATAACTAAATTTTAGCGTAATTTTCTTTCCATATTCAGAACATTCTCGTGAGCCAATAACTGCTATTTTATTTTCTTTATTAAGCAATTTATAATTTCCTTTTGTATATAGTACCAAAGGTTTATCTTCTATTTCTTTTAATTTTTTTGGATACTCTATATCATTTAATGTTATTATTTTTATATTTTCTTTTTCTGATTCTTTTAATATGTATTTTGCTTCTTTTTTTATATCTTGTGATAAAATTAACTCTACTAGTTCTTGGTTAGAAATTATTTTTTCTAATTCTTTTTTTGTTGTTTTATATATTTCTTTTGGTTCTTTAAATATTTTTAATAATGTTTTTTTATCCTTATAGCTTAAATTTAAAATTGAGAGCCAAATCCAATAAAGTTTGTTTTTCATAACTTTTTTTGATTTTGCCCCCAATTAATCTTAATATTATTTATTCTGCTCTTTCGCTGCTTTCACCACATTTGTCATAAGCATTGCAATTGTCATAGGTCCAACTCCTCCTGGAACTGGTGTTATGTAGCTTGCCTTTTCTTTTACATTTTCAAAGTCTACATCTCCTTTTATTTTTCCATCTTCTCCTCTGTTTATTCCTACATCAATTACTATTGCATCTTTTTTTACCATATCTGCTGTTACAAAACATGGTTTCCCAATTGCTGCTACTACTACATCAGCTTGCTTGGTTACTTCTGCTAGATTTTTTGTTCTTGAATGGCATATTGTAACTGTTGCATTTTTGTTAAGCAAACATTGACTCATTGGTTTTCCTACTATGTTGCTTCTTCCAATTACTACTGCATTCTTGCCTTCTAAGTCTATATTATAATCTTCAAATATTTTCATTATTCCAAAAGGTGTGCATGATATAAAAGTATCTTGACCTAAAACTAATTTTCCTACATTTGTTGGATGAAATCCATCAACATCTTTTTCTGGTGATATAGTTCTAAAAGCTTCGTTTATGTCTAAATGTTTAGGAATTGGACTTTGAAGTAAAATTCCGTTTATGGTTTTATCATTATTTAATTTTTCTATTAATTCTAAAAGTTCTTTTTGTTGTGTCTTTTCTGGCAAAAGATATTCATCAAATTCTATTCCTATTTCGTTGCATACTTTGCTTTTATTTCTAACATATATTTGTGAAGCACTATCGTCTCCTACCATTATTACTGCTAGTTTTGGATTAATTCCTTTTTCTTTAAGTGTTGTAACTTCTTCTTTTAGTTTTTCTCTAGTCTTTTGTGCAACTTCTTTTCCTTTTAATAATTCCATATTTTTTATTCCTTATCTTACAAAATATACTATATATACTAATAGTCCTAATAATACTCTATATATCGCAAATATTTTAAAACTTCTTTTCTTTATGAATTCCATTAAAAATTTTATTACTACTAAGCCCACTAAAAAGCTTGTAAATACTCCTATAAAAAATGCTAATGAAAATTCAAATTCCATAATTTTTAATATTGTTGCTGCAAACACAATTGGTGTAGATAGTAAAAATGTGTATTTTGCTACTGCTACTCTGTCTACTTTTAAAGCTCTACCTATTGTTATTGTCGCTCCTGACCTTGATACTCCTGGAATAAAAGCTAATACTTGTGATATTCCTATTAAGAAAGCTTGTTTAAATGACATATTTTCATATGTTGTTTCTGATTTAGATTTCTTGTCTACAATATATAATAATATTCCCATTACTATTAAAGCTGTTGCTACGATTAACGGTTTAGTTAAGTATTCTTCCAAGTAATGATCAAATATTAATCCTATTATTCCTGCTGGAATTGTCGCTGCTACTATATACCAAAAGATTCTTCCTTCTGTAGAATCTTCTTTTTTAATGGCCTTTTTATATCCGCCTTTTATCAATTCTATCCAATCTTTAAAAAAGAATATACATATTGCCATTAATGTTCCAAAATGAAGAGCTATATCAAATGAATCTGATATAGTCCATTCAAAAAAGAAATTAGATATCAAGTATAAATGTCCTGAACTTGAAACTGGCAATAATTCTGTTAATCCTTGGACTACTCCTAATATTATTGCTTGTATTATTTCTGTCATGTTTTTCTCCTTTTATAATTCCTTTAATATATGATGTAATGTTTCTTTTATAAATTCTGCTGATGTCATAGGTGCAACTTTTCCTGGTAATGAAAGAGCCCATATTAATTTTAGTCCCATTCTTCTTGCTGCATTTCTATCTACTCCACCTGGAGTTGATGATAAATCTAAAATTGTACATTCTTTTTTTACATATTTTAATCTATTTTCATCTAATATTTGGAATGGTATTGTATTTATTATTATATCGTAATCTCCTAATACTGTGTCTAATTCACTTAGGTGTATTGGATTATATCCATATGCTTTTATCCACGCTATATCTGAATTTTTTCTAGCTTCGCATGAAACTTTAGCTCCAATTCCGTCTAGCATTTTCGCTAATACTTTTCCAACTCTACCGAACCCCATAATAAGTATATTACTTCCATGTATAGTTTTTTGAGTATTTTCCATTGCTAATTGTATTGTTCCTTCAGCTGTTGCTATTGTATTTAATACTACTAATTCTTCTCTTTTTAATAAATCTATTGATTTAATATTTCCTTCTTTTAGTTTTTCTTCAACAGTTTCTGATATTTTTCCTGCTAAAAATATTTTATTTTTGTTTGACATTTCTGAAATTAATTCATCTATTGGAATTTTTTCTTCAGCAAAGGGAGCACTTATATTTTCTTGATCATTCATCATAGGTTGTGGTCCTATAATTATTTCTGAACTTCCTACAAGTTCTGTTATACTTGCACATTTTTTTACATTTTCACATTCAATTAAATCTTCGGAATTCTCTAATCCATATGTATATACTAGAAAGTCATCTTTTGCTAATAATTCAATCAAATTAACAATTCTTAAATCTCCACCTATAATGGATACTGTTTTATACATATTTTTCTCCTTTACTTTTTAAAATTTTTCTTTTTGTATATCGTCATCTTCTTTTGTTATTTCTTTTTTTGTTTCTTCTTTGCTAAATATTTTATCTAATTTTTCATTTACCTTGTTTTGTTGTTCATTTTCATTTAAGTCTTTTACTATTCCAACTGTTTCTTCTAAATAGCTTTGAATCATTTCATCTCTTTCGCTTTGTTTTTTTCTTTCTTTTTCATCCATTTTTACAGAAACAGTCAAATATTCTTTTATTGGATCAAATATTTTTTCTTTTACTATTATTTTTAAGTAAGATGGATCAATTTCTATTGCTTTATTTGCAAATAGTATAGCTTTATCTTTTTCTTCTTTTACCATATATATTTTTGCAAGTTGATAATAAGCTTTAGCTTCTAATTCTTCACTCATTAAACATTCTGCAAAATATTTTTCTGCTGCTTCTAAATCTTCTTCAATCAAGGCTAATTGTGCTAAATTGTATTTTGCTCCATATAGTTTATGATTTATACTTGCAGCTTTTTCATAACAATCTTTTGCATTTGCAAAATCGTTTAATCTGGTATATGCAATACCTAAACTATAATATAATTCGAAATCTACAGGTCTATATCTTAATGCATCTTGATATACAGATACGGCTTCTTTAAACCTTTCTTGTTCGCAAAGCAAATCTCCTAATAAAATAGAAGCATCATAATATTCTGGTTTGTTATGTAATAAATTTTGTAGCATTGTTATAGCTTCATCTTTTTTTCCTAAGTTCTGTAAAAGCTCTGCTATTTTATAATATGAATCATAATCTCTTTTATTACAATCAACTGATTTTACATATTCATCTATTGCTTTTCTAGTTCCGCCTTCTTTTTCATATATTTTTGCGAGCAACATATGTCCTTTATAACTTTCTGGATATTTATCAATTAAATTTAATAAAACTGATTTTGCAGCCCTTCTATCTCCTAATGCTAAAAGAAATTTTACACATATTATTGATAAAAATTCAGAGAAGTTTGTTCCTGCATATTCAATAATTATTACTATTCCAGGAATAATTATTGCCATCAAGTACATTAAGAATTTTGATATGCTTGATGCAAAAATTCCTCCTGCTAATAGTTCTAAAAAGTTTAGTAGTATTCCAATCGCTCCTAAAACTAATATAGATATGTAATTTGTATCATTTTTTCTAATCAATTTTGAAAAAACTATGATAAATAAAGAAAATGCTAATATATTGAATATAAATTTTTCAATTAACATTATTTCTTTTCACCCCTAATAAACAACCTTTTACTTATTTTAAGTAAATAAATTTTATGAATCTAATCCATAATTATGGAAATACTAGTTTATTGCTAGTTTCTATGCGGTCATTATATCACAAGCAATTTTGTAACACAAGGTATTTTATTTGTTATTATTAAAATATTTTCTCTTACTATTTCGTTGACATTTTAAAGTAAAATCACTATAGTATTATTGTAGAAAGGAGCTTCTTATGGCATTTGATGGAATAGTTACTAAAGCACTTGTTACTGATTTTCAAAAATCACTTATAGGTGCTCGTGTTAACAAAGTTTTTCAACCTGATAAAACAGAAATTATTTTGAATTTATATAATGGTGAAAATGTATTATTTGATATATGTATTCATCCTGATTATTATAGAATGTGCTTTACCAATATTTCTAAACCTAATCCTACTAATGCACTTAACTTTTGTATGTTGCTCAGAAAATATTTGACTAGCACTAAAATTACTAATATTTCTAGTGTAGATTTAGATAGAATAATTTATATTGATTTTGAGGGAACTAATGAAATAAAAGATACTGTTAATTTAAGATTAGTTGTTGAACTTATGGGAAGACGTAGTAATATTGTTCTGCTTAATAATAATGGTTTTATTATTGATTCTCTTAAACATATTGTTACTGCTGATAGAGAAATTTTACCTGCTCGTGAATATGTTTTACCTTCAGCAACTAAAAAATCTTTTTTAGATTTAAATAGTTTTGATGAGTTTTATTCTATAGTTTCTGAAATTTCTTATGATAATTTATCTAATCATTTATCTAATATATTTACAGGATTTACTCAAATTTTTATTTCTAATGTTTTAAATGAACTTAACATTTCTGTAGATACTAAAGATGTAAATGATTTAAAAGAAATCTATGACTACATTAAAAATTTAATTGATAATTTTGGAACTGAAAATGTTTGTATAAAACCTATTGATAAAGATTATACTATCTATTCTTCTAATCAAAATGAGTCTTTAAGCTCTTTTTTAGATACCTTTTACGCTAATAAAGAAAAAGAAAATATTTTTAAAGCTGCTAAATCAGAACTTTCGAAATTGATTCTTGCAAGTTTAAAAAAAGCATCAAAAAAATTGGATAACATTAATCAAAAACTAAAATCTTGTAATGATATGGATAAATATAAGTTATATGGTGAGCTTTTAACAGCTAATCTTTATAAGTTTACTGGAAATTTTGCAGAAGAAAAAGTTGAAGTTGAAAACTATTATGATAATAATAATTTAATTGAAATTAAACTTGATACTTCTGTTTCTTATAGTAAAAATGCTGAACGCTTTTTTAAAAAATATAATAAATTAAAAAATACTTTAGCTATTGTTACTGTTCAGAAAAAAGAGGCTGAGCTAGAAATTGAATATATTGAAAGTATCATTTATTCTGTTTCTAATGCTAAGACTTTAGAAGATATTGAAGAAATCCATAATGAATTTTCTGAAAATGTTTTGATGAAAAGATATAATTATAAATCTTTCCAAAAGGTAAGTTCTGATAAGACTTTGACCAATAACTTAAATAAAATTGTTATTAATAATTTTGACGTTTATATTGGAAAGAATAATAAACAAAACGATTATCTTTCACTTCATTTTGCTGATAAATCTGACTTATGGTTTCATGCTCAAGGTTTTCATGGTGCTCATGTTATTTTAAAAACCTGTGGTAAAAACCCTGATGAAGATACTATTTTTAAATGTGCTCAACTTGCAAAACAAAATTGCAAAGCATCTTTAGAAAGAAATGTCTCTGTTGATTACACATATATAAAATTTGTTAAAAAGCATCCTTCTGGTAAAACTGGTATGGTTAGTTATACAAATTATAAAACAATTATTGTTCCTTAAATCAAAATAAACCTAGGAGAAATCCTAGGTTTTATCTTATTTTATAATTTTCTCTGTTTCTTTTGCTATCATTAATTCTTCGTTTGTTGGAATTATATAAATTGCAACTTTTGAGTCTTCTGTTGAGATTTTTCTTTCTTTTCCTTTTACATTATTAAGTTCTTTGTCTAATTTAATTCCAAATGGTTCTAAATATTCGCATACTCTTTCTCTTGTTTCAATTCCATTTTCTCCGACTCCTCCTGCAAATGTTATAACGTCTACTCCACCTAACGAAATTATATATTGTCCTATATATTGTGCTATTCTATATGCTTGGCTGTCTAGTGTTAATACTGATCTTTGGTCATTCATATTATACCCATCTTCTATATCTCTATAATCTGATGAAACCCCTGATACTCCCCAAGCTCCTGATTGCTTATTTAAAATGTCTTCTATATCTTCTGGTCCTAAGTTATCTTTTTTCATAATGTATGGAATTATAGCTGGATCAATATCTCCACATCTTGTTGCCATAGGTATTCCTGCTAGTGGTGTTAATCCCATTGATGTGTCTATAGATTCTCCATTTTTTATTGCACAAATTGATGCTCCTTGTCCTAGGTGACAGTTGATTACTTTTAAATCTTCTCTGCCATTCATTATTTCTTTTATTCTCTCTGAAACATATTTGTGTGATGTTCCATGGAATCCATATTTTCTTATTTTATAGCTAGCATAGTATCTGTATGGTATTTGATATACGTATGCTTTTGCTGGCATTGTTTGGTGAAATGCTGTATCAAATACTGCTACCATTGGTGTATTTGGAAGAGCTGCTTTTGCTGCTCTTATTCCTGCTACTCCTGCTGGATTGTGTAGTGGCGCTAAGTCTATGCATTTTTCAATTTCTGATATTACTATATCATCTATTAATACTGAATGGCTAAACATCTCCCCACCATGTACAATTCTATGTCCTACTGCTGAAATTTCATCTAGTGATTTTATTAAATCATATTCTGGTTTTAGTAATACTTCTAATACGAATGCTATTGCTTCGTCATAGTCTCTGGCTATGTGTAAGATTTCTTCTTTATTTCCTCTTACATTTAATTTAAGTGTTGTTTTCATTCCTCCGATTCTTTCGAAGTTTCCTTTAGCTATTCTTTCATGTGTGTCCATGTCTATTAATTGAAATTTCAATGATGAGCTTCCACAATTTAAAACTAATATTTTCATATTTTTATTTTCTCCTATTTTGTTAACTTGTATGCATCTTGTGCAATTACTAATTCTTCATTTGTTGGAACGATATAAATTCCAACTTTTGAATCTTCTGTAGATATTTTAGCTTCTTCTCCTCTTATTAGATTTTTTTCTTTATCTAATTTAACTCCAAAGCATTCTAAATATTTACAAATTCTTTCTCTTTCTTCAAATCCATTTTCTCCAACTCCTCCTGCAAATGTTATAACATCTACACCGTTTAGAGTTACGATAAATTTTGCAATGTATTGTGCTATTGTATATGCTCTTCCTTCTAGTGCTAGAATTGATCTTTTATCTCCAGAAGCTGCTGCTCTTTCAATATCTCTAAAGTCTGTTGAAACTCCTGATACTCCCCAAGCTCCTGATTCTTTATTCATTATTCTTAGCATTTCATCTGGCTGAATATTATATAATTTCATTACAGTTGGAATTATTGATGGATCAACATCTCCACATCTTGTCCCCATTGGAACTCCTGCTAGTGGTGTTAATCCCATTGTTGTATCTACTGATTTTCCATTTTCAATAGCACATAATGATGCTCCTTGTCCTAAGTGACAATTGATTACTTTTAAGTCTTTTTTACCTGTCATTTCAGATATTCTGTTTGCTACATATCTGTGTGATATTCCATGAAAACCATATTTTCTTATTTTGTAATCTTCATAATATTTATATGGTAATTGATAAATAAATGCTTTTTCTGGCATTGTTTGATGGAAAGATGTATCAAATACTGCTACCATTGGTACATTAGGCAATAATTTTTTACATGCTTCTATTCCTGCAAGTCCTGCTGGATTGTGTAATGGCGCCAAAGTTATACATTCTTTAATTGCTTCAATTACTTTCTCATCTATTATTACTGATTCTTTAAATTTTTCTCCACCATGTACAATTCTGTGTCCTACTGCTCCTATTTCTTCAAAGCTATTTATAACTTTGTATTTGTCACTTACTAACAAGCTCAATATTTCTGATATTGCTTCTTCAAAATCTCTAGCGGGGTGTTCTATTACAGTCTTTTCTCCTCTAACATTAAATCTTAGAGATGATCTTGAACCTCCTATTCTGTCGTAGTGTCCTTTCATTATTCTTTCGTTTTTTTCCATGTCTATTAATTGACATTTTAATGATGAACTTCCGCAGTTTAGTACTAAAACTTTCATATAGCACCCTCCTTATATTTTTATTTTCCTTCTACTAGAGCTTTTGTATCTCTTGCTATTACCATTTCTTCATCTGTTGGAATTACAAATACTTCTATTTTTGAATCTTCTGTTGATATTTTTGTTTCTTCACTTCTTACATTATTTTTTTCTAGGTCTAATTTTACTCCCATCCATTCTAAGTTTTCACATATTTTCTTTCTGATGTTAATTTGGTTTTCTCCAATTCCTCCTGTGAATACTATTGTATCTAATCCTTTTAATGATACTGCATATTTGGCAATAAATTGTGCTATTGTTTTTGTAAATAATTCTATTGCAACTTGGGCTTTTGGTTTATCATCTTCATATGATGCTTTTTCGATTTCTCTAAAGTCTGGATCTAGTCCTGTTATTCCATATAATCCTGATTTTTTATTTAATAATGTATTTACTTCTTTAGCTGATAAGTTCTCTCTTTCCATTATTTCTGTAACTACTGATGGGTCTAAATCTCCTGATCTTGTTACCATTGCAATTCCACCTAAAGGTGATAATCCCATTGATGTATCTACTGATTTTCCATTTTTAATTGCACAGATTGATGCTCCTTGTCCTAGGTGGCAAGTCACTACTTTGTAATCTCCATCTTTTTTACTTGTTATTTCTTTTGCTCTTTTTGATACAAATTGATGTGATGTTCCGTGGAACCCATATTTTCTTATTCCATATTTTTCGTAAAGTTCATATGGTATTGGGTATAAATAATTTTCTTTTGGCATTGTTTGGTGAAAAGCTGTATCAAAAACTCCGCACATTGGAACTCCTGGCATTTCTTTTTGGCATGCTCTAATTCCTAATATTGTAGCTGGGTTGTGCAATGGTGCTAAACTTGAACAGCTTGCATATTTTTCTATAACTTCTTCATCTATTACTACTGATTTATCAAAGATTTCACCACCATGTACTAATCTATGTCCTACTGCATTTATTTCAGATAAGTCTTTTATAACTCCATAATCTTTATGTACTAATTGTTCTAAAACAATTTTTAATGCTTGTTCATGATCCATTACTGGACTTTTTGTTACATATTTTTCTCCATTTACTTTATGTGTTACAAAGGCTTCTTGTTCTCCTATTCTTTCAAAGTTTCCTTTTGCTAAAAGTTTTTCCCCATCCATATCTATTAATTGATATTTTAATGATGAGCTTCCACAGTTTATTACTAATATTTTCATTTTTTGCTCTCCTTTTTATTTATTTTGTCCTTGCACTGCTGTTATTGCAATAACACCTACTATGTCATCTGCTGAACATCCTCTTGATAGGTCATTTACTGGTTTTGCTATACCTTGACATAAAGGTCCGTAAGCTTCAGCTTTTGCAAGTCTTTGTACTAATTTGTATCCTATATTTCCAGCATTTAAATCTGGGAATATTAATGTGTTACATTTTCCTGCTACTTCGCTATTTGGTGCTTTACTTTTTGCAACGCTTGGTACTATAGCTGCATCTAGTTGTAATTCTCCGTCTGATTTAATTTCTGGATATCTTTCTTTTAATATGTTAGTTGCTTCTATTACTTTTTCTGTTAATTCTGATTTTGCACTTCCATATGTAGAATATGATAGCATTCCTACTTTTGATTCTTTTCCTACTAATTGCTCAAAACTTTTTGCAGATGATGCTGCTATTTCTGCTAATTGATCACTAGTTGGATTTTCATTTAATCCACTATCTCCAAATACAAATATTCCTTCTTCTCCATATTCACAATTTGGAACATCCATTATAAAAAACGCTGATACTAGTTTTGTTCCTGGTGCTGTTTTTAAAATTTGTAATGCTGGTCTTAATGTATTTGATGTAGAATGAGCTGCACCTGAAACTAGTCCATCTGCATCTCCTTGCTTAACCATCATTGTTCCAAAATAAATTGGTTCTTTTAAAGTTTCTTTTGCTTCCTCTTCTGACATTCCTTTTGCTTTTCTTAGTTCGTAAAAAGCTTGGCTATATTCTTCGTATTTTTCTGATTTTTTTGGGTCAACGATTATAGCTTTTGAAATGTCTATATTATTTTCATTAGCTAATTTCTCTGTTTTTTCTTTATTTCCTATTAAAATAATTTTAGCAAAACCTTCGATTCCAACTTTATTTGCTGCTTCTAATACACGTATATCTTCTGCTTCTGGTAAACAAATAGTTTTTATTTCAGATTTTGCTTTCTCTTTTATTGAGTCTATAAAGTTCATATAAACCTCCTTCAGATATTTTTAATATCATACGTTGTCATTATATAAAATCGAATTTCATAAGTCAATAAAAACATTTTTTATATTTTCTTCTATCTGTTGGTAATACTGCTTTTTTATGATATAATAATTATGTTTTGGAGAAATAAAATGAATTTAAAATATATTGTAAAAAAATCTGATGAATCAATTAAACAGATTTTTAAAAATGAATTTAATATGTCTGATAGATTTATTTTAAAATTAAAAAATCAAAAAGCTATTTTCTTAAACGGTGTTTCAGTTTATATTAATTCCAAAATAGTTGAAAATGATGTTTTAGAAGTTATTGAAAATTTTGAAGAAGACTCTTCTAATATTTTATCTAATTCAAATATTGATTTTAAAATTTTATTTGAAGATGAATTTTTGTTGATTGTAGATAAACCCGCTGGTATTCCTGTTCATCCTTCAATTTTGCATTATGAAGATTCTTTGTCTAATGGTGTTAAATATTATTTTGAAAAAATCGGATTAAAGAAAAAGATTAGACCAGTAAATCGTCTAGACAAAGATACTTCTGGAATTGTTATTTTTGCTAAAAATGAATATATACAAGAATGCCTAGTCAAGCAAATGAAATTAAATATCTTCAAGAAAACTTATATTTCTATTTTAGATGGTATTTTAGAAAAAGATTCTGGAACTATTAACGCTCCTATTTCTAGAAAAAATAATAGTATTATTGAGCGTGAAATAAGTGATACTGGTGAAATTGCAATTTCTCATTACAAAGTATTGAAAAGATTAAACAGTATGACTGTTGTTCAGTATACTTTAGAAACTGGTCGTACTCATCAACTTAGGATTCATTCAAAATATATTGGTCATCCTATTGTTGGTGATTCTCTTTATGGAAATGAATCAAATTTAATCTCCAGACAAGCGCTTCATGCTACTGAAATAGAATTTATTCATCCTATAACTAAAAGAGAACTTGTAATAAACTCACCTTGTCCTGATGATATTCAATTATTAATTTCTTAAAAAAATAACCTCAAAATTTTATTTGAGGTTATTTTTTATTTTTAGTCAACTAGATCTTGTATGTCTTCCAATATTTCTTCTAAATCTTCGCCTATATCTTCTATTTCATCTGATTGTTTTTCTAATTGTTCTGATATTTTTTCTATTGATTCGGGGTCTATTCCTATTATGTAGTTTTCTATTCCTTTTTTCATTGTATATATTTTTATACCTTTTAGCTTTATGTTATTTTCTTTATATGTTATTTCTAAATCACAAGTTACTCTAGTTATTTTCTTACTCTCTGGCATTTTCTTTGAACTTGTTACTTTTATAGAATATTTACATTTTTTTAGTTCTTTTCTTGCTTTTTTATTTATCTCTTTTATATTTTCATATTTCTCATCAAAATCATCTAAATCTATTTCGCCTTTTTCATAATCATAACAACTATAGAATGCTGCTATTCCTTCTAGATCTATTAAATTTATTGCTCCAACTATATCAAGATTTTCTGCTACATCAGCTACATCTTTTACTCTTGATTTAGCACTTCTATTAATAAATACTCTGCTTATTAATATTATTACTAACAATATGATTATTGCACTTATAATATATTTTTTTACTTTTGAATCTGTTGATTTTATTTTGTTTATCATCTCTTTAACTTTTTCTTTTATTGTTTGTTTCTCTTCTTTTTTTAATGCGTTAGTTTCTTCATTTTTTTCTTCTTTCATTTTTACCTCCTATTTAATTTAATTCTATTTTTCCAAAACCTATTCCAGATTCTTTCATTAATCTTATTGTTTTTTCAAATTGTTCTGAATTTCCCTTTAGCTTGTTAGCTAATTCAACTCTTGTATAATGACCTCCATTAGTTAAACTGTGATATGGAGATTCAATTTCTAAAAGATCTTTAACAGATACATTATAATCTTCTGGCATTGCAAATCCTCTTGTATACTTTTCTTTGTCTGTTACTCCTTTTATTTTCCCATATATAGATTTATCAATACTTATAAAATATTCATTTGAGCTTTTTCCTTGTGCTGCATATAACACAAAATTTAAGTTTGTTTTTTCTGTATATTCATCTGTTTTTTCTCTCATATGTTTTATAATTTTTAGTCCTAATTCTTGTGATTCATGTGACTGACCGTGATGCTTTCCGGTTAAAGCAATTAAACATTCTGCTAGTCCTGTAAAGCTTATTGCTAGCGTTCCATGTTTATTTACTCTTCTTAATCTATCTGCTGGCTTTAATTTTTCACTATCTATCCAGTTTCCTTGCCCTATTAGAAATGGGAAATTATATACTCTTTTATCTGCTTGAAATTCATATCTTTCTAATAATAATTCCTTTACTCTCTCCATTCTTGAATCTAAGTCTTCAAAAAATCCTTTTAAATCTATTTTTTCATTTCTTAGAATCCCATATTTTAATCCTAGTCTAGGTAAATTTATTGTTACTGTTGATAAGTTTCCTCTTCCTATTGAACTTGATTTTGATTTATCTATTACATTTTCATAAATACGTCTTGAACTGCTCATATATGCCACTTCTGTATCTTCGTCATTTTTTTCGTATCCTTTTTTATTAAATTTAGTATCTAAAAATGAGAACGATAATAATTGTTTTTCTGAGTCTACTCTACAAGCTAACTGAAATAAATCGTAGTTTGGATCTTTTTTATCATAATTTACTTCTTCTTTAACTTTAAAAATTGTTTTTGGATATATTGGCATTTGTTCTTTTCCAATACCTGCTTCTAATGCTAATAAATAATTTTTTATTATCATTCTTCCTTCTGGCGATGTATCAGTTCCTAAGTTTACTGTTGAATTTGGAAGCACAGCACCCGCTCTTGATCTCATTGTATTTAAGTTATGTATAAGAGCTTCCATTGACTGATATACTGTACTTTCTGTTTTTCTTAATGCTTTATTGTATGCTATTCTAAAAAATCTTTTTAACTGTTCTGAATCTCTACAATATGCGTCAAATATTGCTATATCAAAGTCTATTGTTGTTATTTTTTCAACTTCTCTTTCCATTCCATTAACAGCTGCAAATATTCCAAAATCTGAGTAATCTAGAAAGTCATACACTGTTTGCATAAATTCTTTTTTAAATGTTTTTACTACACCTGGTGCAAAGTAATAGTCTAATGCTGGTATACTTTGTCCTCCATGTTGATCATTTTGATTTGCTTGTATTGCTATTGCTGTTAAAATTGAGTATGTCATTATATTATTTGGCTCACGTAAAAATCCATCTCCTGTAGAGAATCCGTCTTTAAATAATTTATTTAAATCTATGTGGCAAGATGTTGTTGTTCCCATTGGATAGTAGTTTAAATCATGTATGTAATATTCGCCACTTTCATGCATGTCTACATATTTTCTTTTTATCAAATATGATTTTGAAAATTCGTTCGATATTGTTTGACCATATCTAAGCATTGTTCCCATAGCGGTGCATGTATCTCTTGCTGGTTCTTCTTCATGCATTGTCGAATTTAAACTTAAATTTTCTATTGCTTTTAGAAATTTATGTTGTTTCTTTTCATCGAAGAAAAATTTTCTTGATTGATTTCTTCTTTCTCTATATGTTGTAAAAGATTCAAATACATCTATATATTTTTCTTCTTTTAGTGATGCTTCTATTAAGTCTTGTATTTCTTCTATTTTTATTTTTTCTGGATTTTGAGTATATATTTTATCTAATACATTATTTAGTACTTTATTTATATCTTTTTCACTGTATTTATTTTCACCATTTGGTAACTTTATGCTATCAAAGCCTTTTTTTATTGCTATTGCTATTTTTGCTTTATTAAATTCTACTTTTTTTCCGTCTCTTTTTACTACTGTTATTTTATTTGGATTTGTTGTATTTTCTGACATTTTCTGCCTCCTTAATAAAGAAATTATATATTCTCTAATTTGTGATGTCAACAAAAAAACTCGCATTTTATTGCGAGTTTAAATTTTAATATTTAATTACTCCTTCTGCAAATCTTATGTTATCCATTGGTAGATAATTTAATGGATTTACTCTGTTATCACTGTTTCCTGGTGCAAGTCTAATTTCGAAGTGTAAGTGAGAACCGAATGAATTTCCTGTATTTCCTACTTGCATAATTTGTTGTCCTTGTGATACTTCTTGTCCAACTGAAACACATATTGAACCTCTGATTCCATGTCCATATAAAGTATATGTTCCATCATTATGTGCTATTACTACATATGTACCATAACTATCAGTTCTATTCATTGTTGTTATTACTGTTCCTGCTTTTGCTGCATATACTGGTGCTCCATGTATTCCTCCTGCTCCAAAATCAGTTGCTTTATGTAATTTTCCACTTGAATATCTCCATCCTGCAGTAACTAATGCATATTGAGCTGGTATTGGTAAGATATATCCTCCTGGATTTGTTGCTGTACTATTTCCTCCTGATGATGTATTTCCTGATGATTGATTTCCTGACGTCTGGTTGTTACCATTATTACTTGTGTTTGAATTTGTTGATTGATTTCCATTATTTGCATTTGCAGCAGCTTGTGCTTGAGCCGCTTGCCTTTCTTCATTTGCTCTTATTGCTGCTGCTATTGTTGCATCTTCTGCTCTCATTTCTTCAATTTTCTTTTCTAAAGCTTTATCCTCTTCTGATAATGATTCAACTTTTTCATTTTTTTCATTTCTTACAACTGCTAATGCAGCTTTTTTACTTTCTTGTGCTTCTTTAGCAACCTCTAATTCTTTTTTAGACTCTTCTATAATTTTTTTAGATTCTTCTATTGTTTCTTTAGTTTCTTTTATTGTATTTATTAATTTTGTATCAGATTCTGCTAGTTGTTCTACTAGATAGTAATTTGATAAAAATGATGTTAAACTATCTGAACTTAGTAATACGTCTAAATATGATGTATTTCCTGCTTTATATGATGCTACTAATCTTTTTTCTAACAATTTTTCTTTTTCTTCTAAATCTTTTTGTGTTTTCTCTATTTCTTGCTCCATTTCTTGAATGTTTTTTGTAGCATCTTCAATTTTTCCAGTTAAGTCTATAATTTCATTTTCATAACTTCCTATCTGTGTATTTAAATCTTCAACTTCTTTTTGAATTGAGCTCATTTGATTTTTTATTTCTTGTTGCTTATCTTTAGTATTTTGTATGTTGCTTTGATTTTCTTGTTGTTGCTGTTTTAGTTCTTTATTTGTTGCTGCAAAAACATTTATTATATTCCCTGTAATAATGATAAAAATTATTGTAATTGCTATTATTATTTTTCTTTTATTTTTCATTTTTCCTCCGTACATTACTTATTTATCTTTTAGTTTATTTTTATAATATGCTAAAACTTTAAAAAAATCAATACTTTTATTAATTAAGTGACATAAAATCAAAAAATGTTACATTTTTATCAAAAAAACGATTACTTCTTGTAATCGTTTTCTTTTTCTTATAAGTTTTTCATTTCTTCAAATCTTTTTATCTTAGCTGTTGTAGTTTTTATCATTTCTTCGTCTGTTGCTATTAAATTTTTAATATGCTTATAATTTGGCATTGTTTGATTTATTTTCTTTATATCTTCCCAAATTAATTTTTCTATATCTTCTTGTGTTTTATCTTGCCAATTATTTTTAGCATATTCTTTATCATAAACTACTTTTACCGATACTACTAAGTCGTCATTTTTTTCTTTTCCATATACCATACTTTCTGCTACATATGGTAATTGATTTACTAGTGTTTCTAATTCTTCTGGGTATATATTTTTTCCGTTTTTTAATACTATAACATTTTTTTGTCTTCCTGTTATGAATATAAATCCGCCTTTGTCTTTATATCCTAAATCTCCTGTGTGGAACCATCCATCTACTAATACTTCATTTGTTGCTTCTTCATTTTCATAGTATCCTAACATTACATTTGGCCCTTTGGCAAGAATTTCTCCTATTCCTTGTTCGTTAGGATCATTTATTTTTATTTCTACATTTGGTATTGGTAATCCTGTTGAACCTGCTTTATATGATTTTGCTGTTTCAGCTATAAGTGTTGGTGATGTTTCAGTCAATCCATATCCTTGAACTACTTCTATTCCAAAATTTCTAAATCCTGTTGCAACTTCTCCGTCTAATCCTGATGCACCGCTTATCACATAACGTAATTTTCCACCTAATTTATCTATTATTTGTTTAAATATTTTTCTTCTTATATCTATTCCAAATATTAATAAAAACTTAGTTAATTTCATACCAAATTTTACTTTTTTAGTTTGTCCTGTTTTTTCTATTTCTTGCCATACTTTTTTATAAATTGATTCTATTAGTAGTGGCACACATACAAACATAGATACGTGGTATTCATTTAAATTTTTTTGTATATGTCTTAAACCATCACAAAATACATTTGTTGCTCCTCTTGATAAAAACATTAATATTCCCGTTGATCCAAATGTATGGTGAAATGGCAAGAACGCAATATTAGTGTCTGTGCTTCTTATATCTTCACATTTTGTCATTGAATATATGTTTGAAGCTATATTTTTATGTGAAAGCATTACTGCTTTTGCTGCTGATGTTGTCCCTGATGTAAATAATAATATTGACATTTCTTCGTTGTTTATTTCTGATTCTATAAATTCTTTATTTCCTTGTTGTAATAATTTTTCACCTTCATCTATTAGTTTGTATATATTTTCAAACTCATCTTGTTTGTTCATACATATAAATTTTGTTACTTTTGTTTGGTTATTTGATTTGATGTTTTTTATCATATCAATATAGTCATCTTCAAAAATTATTGCTTCTGATTCACTTCTTATTAATGAAGTTTCTATTTCTTTTTCTGGTAATCCTTTATCTAGTGGAACTACTATTCCTGTTCCGTTTACTACTGATAAATATGATACAATCCATTCATAGCAGTTTTTTCCTATTACTGCTATTCTTTTCCCTTTTAATCCTTTTGATACTAGTGCTGTTCCTAAGCAGTCAATTTGTTTGTCAAATTTTGTATATGTTATATTTTTATATTCAACATCTTTTCCGTTTGTTTCTTTTAAAATAAATGCATTATTATCTGGATGTTCTTTTACTGCATTTTTTATTACTTCTCTGATATTTCCAAACTCTTTAGCATTGTATAATTCCATTCTTTTATCTATCATACAATTCTCCTTCTATCTAGTATTCGTTACTAGATTATCATATATTGTGTAACATGTCAATTTGTTGACTAAAACATGACCATGTGGTATTATATTATCTAGGAAAGTGAGTGTTTATGGGAAAAACAGATAAGTCAAAAAATATAAAAGATAAAAAAATAACAAATTTTCATATTCCTAGATGGAATGAACTTCCTAATATAGATATATATTCAGATCAGCTTGTAACTTACATTGAAAAATATTTAAATCCTTATATAGGTTCAAGTGAAAGTCCTGTTATTACTAAGACAATGATAAATAACTATGTTAAACAAAAAGTTATTCATGCACCTATCAAGAAAAAATATAGGAAAGATCATATCGCTTTATTATTTGTTATTTGTACTTTAAAACAGGTCTATAGTATTAGTGATATTTCTGGTTTAATATCATTTGCTGGAAATACTACAAAATTAATTTCTGCATATGATCAGTTTGCTTGTGAATTAGAAAATGCTGTTATGGCTGTTTTTAATGGTGATAATTATGAAATAACTACTGATATATCTATTGAACATAAATTATTAAAGAGTGTTGTTTTGTCATTTGCAAATAAATTATATGTTGAAAAATTTTTATCTGAAAAATAAATTAATAAAAGTAGCTAAGCCGAGGATTTCTCCCCGGCTTTCACTATTTCTTGGTCTTTTAGCAGTTATGAAACTGCAACCTCCTGTGTAACTCTTCAATTCTTTCTACAGTTATCATCTTCGTTTCTTTTTCCTCTTCAGTTAAGAGATTTTCTGGTACAGGATTTCTTTCGCTTACAAATATCTTTCCAATATCTGAGCTAGTAAATACTCCTTTTTGTGTACCATGATAATACTCTCTTCCTTCAAGATCAAAATACGCTTTCTGTTCTAACAGATAGTCTTGTCCTTTTATGTGCACTACATTTGCTGGCGGACGCGCCTCTTCTTTCATTATTAGCACACATTTTGAGTTGCTTTCGTACAGAGTCAGCATGTTGTCTGTTTCCCGTCTGTATACACATACTAACTCGCATATCCAGACGTTTTCGATTTTAAAACTTGTCATCTCCTTTTCCCCCTTAAAGTTAAAAGGTACGTTAATAAAGTTACTGTTGTGCGCTATTTTATCATACTTTCGCCATTTTTGCAAACTATTTTATTAGGTTTATATTATATATTATAAAAGTTGCTATTAATAATAATCCTTCTTTGTATCCAGCTTCTTTTTTATTGCTTAACATATAATATAAATATATTATTAATGTTGTAATTATTAATAATATTAAATATATATTGTATTCCTGTGAAAATCTAATTGGATATATAACGCTTGTTATTCCTAATACTAATAGTAAATTGAATATATTAGATCCTATAATACTGCCAATAGCTATACTTGTTGACTCTTTTTTTATTGCTATTATTGATGTTACTAACTCTGGAAGAGATGTTCCTATTGCTATTATTGTAGTTCCTATTACTGTTTCTGAAATATTGAATCTTCCTGCTAACTTTATACTATTATCTACAACAAAATTTCCCCCATATTTTAATAGTATAATTCCCAAAATTACTAAAAATATTGATTTTACTATTCCATATTTAATTTCTTTTACGTTACTATCTTTATAATTTGAAAATATTGATAGTAAAAATATAACAAATACTAGTAATAATAGTATTCCTTCTATTCTGCTTATTTGATTATTTATATTTCCAATAATACCTACTAATAACATTGACATTAATAATATAAGTAGATTTCCACTTGGCTTATGTTCTAATTTTATTGGTTTTAGTAATAACATTATTCCTAAAATCAGTAATAAATTGTATATACAACTTCCTAATATATTTCCTATCAATAAACTATCATGACCTTTACTTGCCGCTTCTATACTTACTATCATTTCTGGAAATGATGTTCCAACAGCTACTAAAAGCAGTCCTATTATAAAATCTGAAACTTTTAACTTTCTAGCAATAGCTTCTGCACCATTAATTAGTAAGTCAGCCCCTTTTATTAAAAATATAAATCCAATTGTTATTAAAATAATTTCATACATAAAAAAACCTCTAAGATGTATATATTTTTTCCCATCATTCTTTCTTATATACATTTTTGAGGTTTCATTTAATTATTTTCTTTCATATGTTACAAAATCATAATCAAATTTATTTTGTTCATCTTGTATACCTTTTTCTCTTTTAGTTTCTTCCCAAACATCTAAATTGATTTTTGGAAAGAACGTATCTCCTTCAAAGTCTTGATTAATTTCTGTTACATACATTTTGTTTACATGTGGCATAAGTAGACTATAAATCATTGCTCCACCTATTACAAAATTTTCGTTTTTGTCGTCTATATATTCTTTAATTTCTAGCATTGAATGAACTACTTGTACATTTTCATCTTTAATCATAAAATCTGGATTTTGAGTAAAAACTATATGTTTCCTATTTGGTAACACTTTTCCTAAAGATTCAAATGTTTTTCTTCCCATTATAATAACATGTCCTGTTGTTAATTCTTTAAATCTTTTCATGTCTGCTGGTAAAGACCAGATTAATTTATTTTCATTTCCAATTATATTATTTTTTCCTTTGGCTACTACTATACTTAGCATTTGTATTCCTCCTTTATTCAGCTACAGGTATTTTTCCTAATTTTATATCTTTATTGTAGTCATATCCTTGTATTTCAAAATCTTCTACTTTGAAATCATAGAAATTTTTAGTTAGATTATTTATTATTAGTTTAGGAGAAACATCCATTGCTTTAGCTTCTAGAAGTTTTTTTACTAAAGGAATATGTCTATCATATATATGACAGTCACCTATATTATGAGTTAATGTTCCTACTTCTAATCCTGTTACTTGTGCAAACATGCATAGTAACGCAGCATATTGCATTGTATTCCATCCGTTTGCAGTTAACATATCTTGTGAACGTTGATTTAATATTACGTGTAATTTTCCACCTTTTACTAACCATTGTGTTGCAAAAGCACATGGTTCTAAATTCATATCTTTTAATTCATCATGTACAAATATATTTGTTAAAATTCTTCTACTAGCTGGATCATTTTTTAATAGATATAATACAAAATCTACTTGATCCATTTCTTTTATTCCTTCTTTTGTTTTAAATTTATATTTTCTTGACATTTGATATCCATATGCTTTTCCTATTGTTCCATCTTCTCCTGCCCATTGATCCCAAATATGTGAATCTAAATCAGCTATTTTGTTTGATTTTTTTTGCCATATCCATAAAATTTCGTCAATTGCCTTTTTTACAGTATTTGTGTTATTTCTTAGCGTTATCATTGGAAATTCTTTTCCAACATCATACCTATTACTAACACCTACGATTGAAATATAGTTAGCTTCTGTCCCATCTTCCCATCTTGTTCTTACTCCTGTTCCTTCTGAAGAATAACCATGTTCGATAATCTCTTTGCATGTTTCAATAAAATTTTTATCAGCTTGTGTCATTATTTATTTCTCCTTTTTATTTCTACTATAATATATTTTTCTCTTTGGTTTTATTTTCATTTTTAATATATCATTAATAAATTTCTTTTTCAATTAATTTTATGATTACTATAATTTTATTTTTATGCTAAGAAACATTCTGGTTTTTCTGTTATATTTTTTATTTCTTCGTTAAGTTCTTTTATGTCATCTTCTGTAAAGTATTGTTTAAGTATCTCTTTATCTTTATTTATTGTATGTTCTTTTATATAAATGTAGCTATTTCTTAAAAATTCTCTTAGAAATTCTTTATTTTTTATATCGTCAATTTTCTCTAATTTTAAAAATCTTTTAAATCTTTCTTGATATATTGCGCAAATAGCTTTTAAATACGTATAATTATGCATATATCCAACTTCAATCCATATTTTTGCAATTCCTAAAATTTTATCTAACAAATCAAATACATATCCTTCTTTTCCATCTTTAGCAGTTATGATTAAGTTGTAAATTTCATCTCCGACTTTTGATTGTAATTCTTTTTCATCTATTTCTTCAATTTCTTTGAACATTTTAATTGTATCTTCATTATAATATTTTACTTGTGTTACTATTTCGTTTCCTTTGTATTCTCCAAAATCGTGGAATAATGTTCTTTCCATTAATAATGCTATATCAAAATTTTCTTTAAATTCATTATTTAAATATTCTGCGAAGATTATACTAGTAGTTGCTATTGTATATTGATGGAACAATACATTTTCTGGAATCGTGGTTGTGAATGTTGAATATCTATATACATCTTTTAAATTTAATGCTATATCTAATAGTCCTGCATATTCAGTCTTATCAAATCTGTTTTTAGCTATAGCTTCCAATATATAAACTTTTTCATTATCTAATTTTGTATCTTTACCTTTAAATTCTTTAGTTTTATTTTTAAATATTTCTTTTTTATTTTCTAGAACTTGCTTAGCTTCTGTATTACCTGTTCTTAATATTTTTTCTACTATATAATATTCTGATATACTTTCGCAAAAATCTATTAGCTCTGAGTATTCATTATGTTCTATTGTAGTATAATTATATTTCAATTTTGAAATTATTTTGTTTTTATATTCAAATTTATCAGTAATTAATTTTTCAATTACTTCTTTATATACTTTTTCTCTTGATTTATCAGCAATTTCTAATGCTAAGTTTCCTGTTTCTCCATATATTATTTGCTTTAATAAATAATTTTTTAATACATTTTTAGATACTTTTTCTTCTATTTTTAATTTTTTTAATATTCTTATATATAGATATGTTGCTAGCATAGCTTTATCTATTATTGTATACTTGCTGTTTATTCTTTGCAAAATCTTTGCATTATAACTGTCTATTGAACTATTATATATTTTAAATAAATCTTCTATATATTCTTCCATTACTTAGTACCTTCTTTCTAATATCTTTGATTATAATTTGAGTTACTTTAAATGTCAAATATAAAAGAAAAATCGGAACACTTGCGCTTTGCAAGTATCCCGACTCTTTGTTGCTCGTCAACAGACAAACTTTAATGGGTCGCTTATTCTGATTGTCCAATCATTTAAGCTGTTAGCATTTGCAACACAGTACGCCTCTGTTCTTTCCATAATGACCTTTTTACAGATCTGATGTGTCATCAGGTGTGTGTTTTCTCTGATTTCATCGTGGATTACCTGTGCTACATTGTCCAGTTCTACTGCTGTCATCCTAATTTCAGTATCGTCCACTATGGTAAAATGGACATTTCTTACTTCTCTTTCGCACACTAATATCTTGCGATTTATATTTTCTATATCTTAATTTCTCTCTATTATAATATCTGCAACTGTTAAATTAGTTTCGTTTGTAATGTTCTCTATAATTGTTTTTGCAACTATAGCAAGCTTTTAAACTTTCTGTATAACCTTTTTCTCCCCACTTTGTTGCACAATATACTGCTTCTTGTTTATTTCCTCTTAATGCTGCTGATGACATTATATTTACTATTTTCAAATTTTTTTCTTGCTTTATTTTTAATGTTTCTGTAGAAAATAAAATCATTCCTTCTAATCCTTTAAAGCATTTATCTATATCTTCTTTTTCATATTTTGTAGGAAGTTTAAATGAAGGTTCTCCAGCATTATTAATTAGTATTTTAATTTCACCTATTTTAGATATATTTTCAATAGTTTCTTTTACAAATATGCTATCTGAGATATCTCCTATAAATCCCTTATAATTTTCTTTATATGTATATTCTAGCTCTTTCATTTTCTCAATATCTCTATCAATATTGCATACTAAGTATTTTTTTTCGATAAATTGTTTAACAAGTTCTTTTCCTAATCCGCTTGCTCCACCAGTTATTATAACTATGTCTTTGCCCATTTTATCTTCTCCTTATATATTTTTTTCTACTTTTTTTCCTAATTCTTCGTATTTATTTGTATATGAATGATCCGCCCCTTCAATAATTTCAATTGTACATTCTTTAACATTGTTTTTTAAATATGATTTTACTGTTTCTATATCTTGTGTTAATACACATTCATCAATATCTCCAAATATTATTAATATTGGTATATCTATACTTTTTAATATTTTACTTTCTCCGTTTTTACCGTCTCTATATCTTATAAAATCATCTTCTCCTCCTGGTAGAAAATCATAATAATATGTTCCTGCTGCGATTACCCCATTTCCATTTATAGAAAAATCAATTAGTTCTTTCTCTTTTCCTTCATTTACTAATCTTGTTGATTCTTGTTTTGCTTTTTCATACTCTTCTTTACTTAAATACTCGATGCATTCTTGTGTAATATCACATGGTGCTAGTAATATAATTTTTTTAATTGAGTTATCTTTCTTTTGGCTATAGTAATATGCTACCTTATTACATCCATAGCTATGACCTTCTAGAATAATATCATTATATCCTTTTTCTTTTACGAATTTTATTACTCCTTCAATGTCTAGTATACAGTCTTTAAAACGTTCATAGCATCCACCTATTATTTCATAGTCATCGCCTTTTAGTAATTCTGAAACGTAATTTGTTCCTCTATTGTTAAAAATTAAAAAGCTATAACCTTTACTTGTATATATTTTAGCTAGTGTATCTATATATCTATTTTCGTAAAAATTGCCACATAATCCGTGTACATGAATTACAATCTTTTTACTTTTCTCTTCTGGCTCATATAATATTCCAACCATTTCTAAGTTATCCATCGATGTCATTCTAACTAATTCTTGTTTCATTAAACTTCTCCTATTCTTCTATTAATTTATGTTGCTTAGGATACCATGCAGGAGTGCAAGGCATAACAATTCTACAATTAGCATCCCAAAAATATATTTCTCCTTTTTCAAAATGTATTGTTTCATCTTTCTTGGTTAATGTTCCGTTTCCTTCTATTACATAAATCATTTCTTTACATTTTTTATTTCTATTTAGTGTATTCTATCATAAAGTTTGATTTTTTGAAATGTTTTTATAGTTATTGTCAGAGTTATATTGTTTTATCAGTAGCAAATAAAAATTATCTAGTAAGAAAAGCAAAAAAATAAGTATAAGCATAAGCTTATACTTATTTTTGGCTCCTCTTGTTGGACTCGAACCAACGACCTATCGGTTAACAGCCGAGCGCTCTACCAACTGAGCTAAAGAGGAATGTTTCTTTCGACAGTTTGAATTATATATTATAGAAAATTTTTATGCAATACTTTTTAGTAACTTTTTTATATTTTTTATTCTATCCAATATTTTGTAATTTATCCCTTTTAGTGTTATTTTCTATAAATCTTCTTCATTTATAAGTGGAATTATATTTATTGCTGGTTCTTCATATGGATGTGCTTTTCTTAGTTCTTGTATTACTTTTTTAGCAATTTTAATATCACATATTGTTTCTATTTTTTCTTCTTTTACAAATTCTATTTTATTTTTTTCTCCTATATATGGATTAGCTTTATCTGTTGGCTTAAAAGTTCCTGTACATTCATGTGTTACCGTACAATATGTGTAATTTCCTATTACTCCGGCTCCAGCATTACATATAGCATCTCGTACAGCTTTAGTATGTTCAGTTGGTACTGTGACTGTTATTTTTACTTTTTTAATATCTATTTTCATTTTATTCTCTTTTCATTATATTAATTTCTTATTCATTGCAATTTCTTCTATGGTGATTATTTTTATAATTTTCAGAAAATTGATTATTACAACTTTTTCTATTACATTCTTCATTTCTATTGCAATTTTGTTGACATTCTTGTATTCTTCTTTTTTCTTGTGAATTATCTTTTTTAAATACGGCCTCAGCATATGAATTAACAAATACTACTGCTAATAGTATTATTGTTAAAAATGTTAGAAAAATTATTGCTTTATTTTTCATAAGATTTTCTCATCCTTTCAATCTATTTTTATTAACTATTATACTAATCTATTCTCCAAAGTTGAAATTTTCCTGTTATATCATCAATATCTTTTGTATTGCCATATGTCCTATAACATTAAGTGCTACTGATGGCTCTACATTTGATGCTATAATTCCTACAATTTTTTATCTTCATAATTCATGATAAATACTCCTTTTAATATTTATATATTATATCACAAAAATTTATTTATCGAAATATTTTAAAATAAAAAAATAAGTATAAGCAAATGCTTATACTTATTTTGGCTCCTCTTGTTGGACTCGAACCAACGACCTATCGGTTAACAGCCGAGCGCTCTACCAACTGAGCTAAAGAG
>CANBHY010000009.1 GCA_947368535.1 uncultured Clostridium sp.
AAACAGCACAATATGAAGCTAAAAAATCTATTTTTTCAAAACTGATTAACGCTTTAAGAAACTCTATCTTATCTGATATTCTTGTTAGTGAAGAAGCAGGGCAAGTTATTACTCCTGATGAACTAGATTCAGAATCTAGAGTTAACAAACTTGCTCGTGATACTAATACAAGTGAACAAGATATGTGGGATTATGAACGACAATTTAATGAAGCTCTAGCATCTGTAGATAAGCTTCAAAAAGAAGTTTCTAAAGTTCCAACTGAAAAAAAGGATTCTAATAATCCATTTAAAGTAGATGAATCAGAACTTTCTCATGATGAACCAGTTATTTCAAGAGCTCACTCTGAAAGAGAAACTGGTGATTCAGAAAAAGATATTGAAAAATAAATTGTTTTAATCATTTAAAAATAGAAGACTGATTTTAAATCAGCCTTCTATTTTTCTTTTATACAAACTATTCTATTACTTCTGCAAATAAATCATATTCTTCAAATCCAACAATTTTACATCTTACAAATTTATTCATGATATCTTCTTTAGCACCACTTATATAAATTACTCCATCTGTATCAGGAGAATCCATATAAGATCTCCCCACATAAAATAATCCATCATCTGAAATATCACAAATTAAAACTTCATGTACCTCTCCTACTCTGCTTTGCATTTTTTCTTCTGATATAGCATTTTGTAATCGCATAACTATATTTCTTCTTTTTTCCTTCGTTTTAGAATGAACTTGATTTTCAAATTTAGCAGCTGGTGTTCCATCTTCTTTTGAATAAGTAAAACAACCTAATCTATCAAATCTTATATCTTTAACAGCCTTTTCTAAGCAAATAAAATCTTCTTCTGTTTCGCCAGGGAAACCAACTATTAAACTCGTTCTAATTATTGCTTCTGGTATTTCTTCTCTAATTCTATTTATAATATTTATAATATTTTTTCCTGTAGTTTTTCTATTCATCTTTTTCAAAATATCATCTGAAAAATGTTGTATTGGAATATCAAAATACTTACAAATTTTTTCTTCTTTCTTAACTACCTCAATTAATTCATCAGTTATACTTTCAGGATAAGCATACAAAAATCTGACCCATTTAAATTCTTTAATCATACACACTTTTTTTAACAACTCTGGTAACTTTAATTCACCATATAAGTCTATACCATATTTAGTCGTATCTTGTGCTATTAAAATAACTTCTTCTATTCCAGATTTAGCAAGTTCTTTTGCTTCTTCTAAAATATCTTCCAATTTTCTACTTACGAATCTTCCTCTAATATATGGAATAGCACAATATGTACAAAAATTATCGCAACCCTCAGCTATTTTTAAATAAGCCATTTTCTTTCCTGTAGTAATAATTCTATTTCTATAAGACATATAATCATTTTTCTCCACATTTTTATAAACCAATGTGGAAATGTTTTTCCAAAAATCATTATATTCATCAATACTAATCCATAAATCTACTTCTGGAATTGCTTTTTGTAATTCTGCTTTATATCTTTTAACTAAGCATCCCATAGCTACTAAATATTTGCAATTTTCTTTTTTATATTCAGCCATTTCTAATATAGTATTTATAGCTTCTTCTTTAGCAGATTCTATAAAACCACAAGTATTTACAATTATCATTTCTGCTTGTTTAGGATCATTTACAATTTCAAAATCATGATTTTTTAAAACTCCTATTCCCATTTCTGTATCTATTAAATTTTTACTACATCCAAGTGATATAAAACCTACTTTCATTTTTATGCTCCTCTACTCACTATCAACGTGCTTACGAGTTAATTCCAATAAATTAAGCTTCGTAAAACCTTCTATTTGTACTTTTGTTCTCTCTTTTTTAATTTCTTCTGCAAAAAGACTTACTAATTCTTTTTTATTTTTTTCTTCATTCATATCAATAAAATCAATAACAATAATTCCACCAATATCTCTAAGTCTTATTTGTTTTGCTATTTCAATAGCAGCTTCTTTATTAATTGAAAATGCTGTATCCTCTAGTGTTTTCTTCTCAATAAACTTCGCTGAATTAACATCTATTGCTGTTAAAGCTTCAGTTTTATCAATAGTAATAAATCCTCCACTCTTAAGCCATACTTTTCTATTTTCTGAAACAGATAATTGTTTTTCTATATTATTTGCTATCATTGCATCTTCAGCATCTACTATTACTTCTAAATCCTCTTTATCTAAAAAACTTAATTTTTCTAGTATTAACTCTTTAGTTTCTTCATTATTAACATGAATTTTTTCCAGTCCTTTATCAACTATATCTATTAACAATTTATCTAATATTTCATTTGCCTTATATATTAATTTTGGATAATCATTAGTTGAAAATTCAATACTAATAATCTCATTCCACTTTTTTATTAAATTTTCTAAATCCTTTTTAATCTCCTCTTCATCTTTGCCTGTTGCAGAAGTTCTAACAATAGCACCCATTCCCTCTGGTAAATGTCTTTTAACAATTCCTAATAGTCTTTTTCGCTCAAGCTCATCTTCTATTTTTTGCGAAATTGTAGCAAAAGGTGAATTAGGCAATAATACAACATATCTACCTGGTAAATTAATGTGAGTAGAAACTCTTGCTCCTTTTTTATTATAACTATCACGTTTTATTTCAACTATAATTGGACTACCCGGTTTTATATTTTTTTCTACATCAGAAAGACTTACCTCTTCGCCTTTATTTTTAACTACGTCCACCTTTGGTAATAAATCTTTAAAATGTATAAAAGCATTTTTGCTCTCCCCTACATTAACAAAAGCTGCTTGTAATGCAGATACAACATTTTGAACTTTTCCAATATAAATATTTCCTTCTAATCTCTTTTTATTTTTAGAATTAACATACTTTTCTACTAAAGTTTCATCTTCTACTAAATAAATATTCTCTATTTCATTTTGAACATCAATAATGAGTTCTTTCATATAAATAATTCCTTTCATATCATATGTTAATAGCAAAACTAATTATACTTATTCATAGCACTGTCTAAATTCTCAGTTATAATTTTATCTACAGCTTCTACAGCTAAATCTACACCATTATCTAATAGTTCTTTATCTTCTGAATTAATATGACCTATAACATATTCTACTAAATCCATGTTACCTTCAGGTTTTCCAATACCAACTCTTAGCCTTGCAAAATTTTCTGTTCCTAAATGCTGAACTATTGATCTCATTCCATTATGAGTTCCAGGACCACCATTTTTCTTAATTCTTATCTTTCCTGGTGCTAAGTCTATATCATCATAAATAATCAAAACATGTTCTAAATCGATTTTATAAAAATCAATAGCCTCTCTTACCGCTTCTCCACTTAAATTCATAAAAGTTTGAGGTTTTAATAATATAACTTTCTCATTATGGATATTGCCACTTCCAAATAAAGCATTAAATTTATTTTTGTTTACATCAATACCATATTTTTCTGAAATTTTATTAATAACATTAAATCCCATATTATGGCGAGTATTTCCATAATCTTTTTCCGGATTTCCAAGACCTATAATTAATAACATCTTACTCTCCTATTTTTAAAATCCTATATATTTTACTATATTATAAAATCATTAACAAGCCTTTATATACTAGAATAAAAGCAATTTATATTATACTATCGTTTACATAAAAAGTAAAGTAGTTATATTTTATCTCTATTTTTCATAAATTCATGTTACATACTATACAACAAAATTATATATAATAAAAATAGAGATAAAATATCAATCATATCTTATCTCTAAAGTAAACAATATTTATCTCATTTGATCTAATAACCTATTAGCATAATCATTATGATCTTTTAAAATATAAGGTATAAACTTTTTATACTCATCTTCTAGATCATTATAAATATTAAGTAAAATTTCCATATTATAATATAAATCTTGAATCTTTTTAGGATTTATTAAAGTAGTCATACTATCCGTTCTACCACTACTATAAGTTATAGAAACAAAATCAGTATATTTATGGCTTGAAGATTTTAAAACACCTGTATAATAAAACACAAAATCTTCAAAATATTTTTTTTCAACAAATCTAATATTATTTTTATTTAAGAAATCTCTATTCCAAACCACATCCCAAACATTAGCATAATTCCATTCAATAATTCTATTTTCTTTCATTGAATTATGCTCTGTAGGAATAAATTCACCTTCAAATCCATCCCCTATTGCTTCAAATCCTAAATAAATTACATCAGGAATATCATTTCCTATTTTTTCATTTATTCTAGAAAGTATATTTTCATCTGCAAAAACATCATCTGAATCTAAAAATATAATATATTCACCAGTAGCATTTTCAATTCCAGTATTTCTAGCGCCACCAGCCCTTTTATTTTCAGTATGATTAATTAATTTTATATCACTATATTTAGAAACAATTTCAGAAGTTCTGTCAGTAGAAGCATCATTTACTACAATAAATTCATAATCTTTGAATTTTTGATTTAGAACACTTTTTATACTTCTTTCAATTTCTTTTTCGGCATTATATGCAGCCATTATAATACTAAATCTATTCAAATCTAACACTCCTTAAATCTTTTCTTAAGTTTCTTCCATACTCTATTAGTTTCTAAAAATTCTTCATAATGTTTTTCAACATCTTCATGGTATTTTTCTAATGCAGTTTGTAAATCTGTAAAATCATATTTTTCATACAATGAATCTATCTTCTTAATACTTCTTTTAAGTTTTCTATGTGTAGATTCCATTTTAGTTTCATAATTTTCTTTATCCATTAAATACATAAGTAATGGTTTGTATTTTATCCATCCTAAACAAGCTTTATAAAATCTCTTTTCAACAGCTTTATCAGATGCTTTAATTAATTTTAATTTTTTAGGAAAATCTCCATCCATAATTTCTCTATACTTTAAGAAACCATCATGAAAATGATAAACTGGAACTTTTATGATTTTTGAATCAGCTAATCCCATTGAAAAGAAAGTATCTTCTCCTCTAGCTTCTGGTGGATTATAAAATGCTGGTATTTTGTCAATATGTTTTAAGTTTAAACATAAAGTTGAACCAACAACAAATCTTTTTCCTGGCTCTCCAACTAATTCATAAGCACCTTCACCGTCAGAAAGTTTTTCATTTGCATAAGTTACACCATTATTTTTTTCAAATTTTTCCTTTATTGATTTCCATGTAACAACTTCATTACTAATAGACTCAATAAAATCTGTTATAACTTTCTCTTCTTCTGGTGTATCATAATTCATATATGGAATTGGTGAAATATAACCACAATGGTATCCTATAGTAACATCTGCATTTTCATTTTCCATATGCTCTATATGTCTTAATAAGTTATCTTGCATTTTCCAATTAATATTTCCTTCATCATCTTTAACGCAAGCAACTGGATATTCATCATCATCCCAGAATAAAAGATAATTCATTTTTTCTTGGTAAGCATAATACATAACAGTATTTCTTCCTTTAGCATGTCCATTACCAAAAATTAAATTAACTTCTTCCTCATCTAATTTATAATATTTTTGAACTGCAATTTTTTTCTCTTCAATATCTTCTGGTGTAATATATCTAACTGTAATACCTGGTGTATTAAAAATTTCTGGCTTAAGATTATAAAAATCTTCTCTTTCTGCACCTTGATACTTTAAATCAAATAAAATATAAAATACTATATTTACTTTTCTATCTAAATTTTTCATTTGATCTTGTAAATATGAATAATAACTATTAATTACATTACATACATTTGATCTTCCTGTTACAAATCCAATTCCTATATTAAGCTCTTTTTTCATAAAACCTCCTATGTGAATACTTAAAATGCACTTTTCAAAAAGTTCTAAGTTCCACAAATATAATTATAGTCTATTCCAAAAATAAAGTCAATTTGTCGAAAAAGCGAAAAAATTATCGCTTACCAGATTACTTTTAATTTAACTTTGCCATTTTGAAATAAACATAGCTATATCTTCCTTTTTCTTTTATTTTCATCTATTTTCTATATAATCTGCTACTTGATTTTTATTATTTATAATATTATACCCACATGTTCTAATAATTCTGTTCATAATTGCTAATCCTATTCCATCTACGCTTACACTCTCAATTAATATCAAGTTATAACCTTCTTCATCGATTTTCCTTAATTTAGTAAAAATATTCTTTGAAAACTCTTCCAAATTTTTTCCTATACTCTCAAAAGAAATTTGACTATAATTGCTTTTATCTTTTTCTAATCCTAAAACTATTACATTCTCATTTTTTAATTGTTCACTAATATCTTTTTTCTCTTGAGAATCTTTTATATCTAGCAATACACATCTTGTTTTAGGAGCATAATGTTTATGTTTCATTCCTGGACTTAGTACTTTTTCATCTTTTTCTACATTATTCAAAACATGTTTATCTACATTTACTGCTCCTATTACGTTTAATATATCTTCTTTCGTAATAGCTCCTGGTCTCAGAATAACTGGTATATTATCAATGACTCTAACCACTGTGGACTCTAAACCAATTTCAGTATCTCCTCCATCTATAAAAGCATATACACTACTATCTAGTTCTTCTTTTATATCTTCTATTTTAGTACCACTAGGTTTACCTGATTTATTAGCACTTGGTGCAGCTATTGGTTTTCCAAATTTTTTAATTATTTTATTTGCAATTTTATTATTTGGCATACGAATAGCAACTGTATCAAGACTAGCAGTAACTTCATTGGGAATACTATTTTTCTTTTCTAAAATTAATGTAAATGGTCCTGGCATAAAAGCATCTATTAATTTTTTCTCTACACCATTAATATTTTTCACACAATCCATAAGCATATCTAAATCAGATATATGTACAATTAATGGATTATCTGATGGTCTTCCTTTAGCTTCGAATATTTTTTTGCATGCTTGTCCATTAAATGCATCCGCACCTATTCCATATACTGTTTCTGTTGGAAAAACTACTAATTCACCTTTTTCTAAAAAAGAACATATCTCTTCCAATTCATTATCATCTATATTAACTTTCCAATCATAAACTATACTCATATTATCTCCAATCCTCAATATTATAGCACTTTTTTTATAATTTGAAAAGTTAACAAGACAAATGAACTTAATTTGTGATAAAATTAAATCTATAATTGAATATATCATTCATGTAGTTACTTATTAGTACTATTTATATATACAAATTAAAACCATAAAAAGTTTCACTCTATAAAAAAATTCCTATACAAATTTAAATTCAAGGTATATAATAACCACATAGTAATCTTTTAGTAAAGGAGGGATTATCTATGAAACTAAACAAACTATTAGAGGGTCTTGAAATCAAAGAAAGTGTTAATGATCTAAATTTAGATATAACAAATATACATTCAGACTCAAGAAAGATTAAACAAAACGGACTATTTATTGCAATTGACGGTTACTCACAAAATGGTATTGATTATTTAGATGCTGCAATAACAAACGGTGCTATCGCAGCTATCGTTGAAGATAATATTGATATCTCAAAACTTCCAAATAATATTACTTATATAAAAACTGGCAATACTAGAAAAGCATTAGCAGTAACAAGTTGTAATTTATATGACAACCCATCAAAAAAATTTAAACTTATAGGAGTTACAGGAACAAAAGGTAAAACAACAACAACTTTTATGATTAAATCCTTATTAGAATCACATGGATTAAAAGTTGGATTAATTGGAAGTATTGCTGTATATATTGGTAAAGAAAAAATCGAAGATACAGATAGAACTACCCCTGAAAGTATAGAAATTCAAAAACATTTTGCACAAATGGCAAAAGAAAATGTTGATGTAGCCATTATTGAAGTATCATCACAAGCTATGAAGTTACATAGGGTCGATGGTTGTAATTTTGATATAGGAGTATTTACAAATTTAACAGAAGACCATATAAGTAAAAATGAACATGCTGATATGGAAGAATATTTTAATTGTAAATGTATGTTATTTGACCTATGCTCTACTGGTTTTATTAATAGCGATGATAAAACCGTTATGACTATAAAAGATAAAAATAAAACTTGCACATTCAAAACTTTTGGAATAAAAAATTCAGCTGATATAAGAGCTGATGAAAAAACATTAAAAACAGATCCATCATTCATCGATTTTACAGCTAAAATTAACGGTAAAGATGAGCAATTTGAAGTATCTATTCCCGGAAGATTTAGTGTATATAACTCATTAGGAGCAATTAGTGTTGCAAATGAATTTGGCGTAACCCCTGATGAAATGAGACAAGCTTTAAAAAATTTAAAAGTATTAGGAAGAAATGAACTAGTACCTAATAAATTAGGACTAACAATATTAATAGACTATGCTCATACACCATCTAGCTTAGAAAGCATATTAGAATCAGTTAAAGCATATGCCAAAGGAAGAATCATATGTGCTTGGGGTGTTGGTGGTGATAGAGACAGTAAAAAGCGTCCAATAATGGGTGAAATCTCTGGAAGACTTGCTGACTATACAATACTTATGTCCGATCAAGTGCGTACTGAAGATCCCTTAAAAATCTTACAAGACATTGAAGTTGGTGTAAAAAAATCTGGTGGAGATTATACAATAATTGTAGATAGAACTGCTGGTATAAAGCATGCTTTAGAAGTTGCTACACCAGAAGATATCATTGTAATCCCTGGACTCGGACATGATTTATATCTAGAAAGAAATCATGTAAAATATCCATATGATGAAAGAAAAGTAATAGCTCAATTAGTAGAGGAACTAATTGCTGAAGGTAAGAAAAAACCAATACAATAATATAAACAAAAAAGGTATCTGATTTTAGATACCTTTTTATTTTATAAGCTATAATCTCAATTACACTATTTTAATACTATTTTTTATCTTCCCTCTTCTTCTTTTCTCGATATTCTTCTACTTCTTATTGCTTTTAATTCATCTATATATTTTCTTAAAATATTGTTTTGTTTTAAATAACCACCATCTTGTACAGAATTCATTATCCATTCTGTCTGTGCGACTTGTGGAACACTAACTCTACCAGTATTATATTGTATTCCTTCCACATCACTATGATGATCGTCACTTCCTCCAGAAGCTAAAATAGCATGCTGTCTTACTTTCTCAAATAAAGTTTTTGAAAATTCATAACTATGATCCGGATAAAAAACTTCTATTCCATCAAGATTACAATCAATCATCTCATCTAAATAATTTATAACATTAAACTTATCCATATATCTTCCTGGATGAGCTAAAAAAGCTTTTCCACCAGCTCTATGTATTGCATCTATAGTATCTTGAAAAGTTGGTCTAGAATCAGTCATATCAACAAATAATTCAGAGTCTTTATTATATAAATGCTTATTTATATACAATTTTAAATTATCAGCTCTTTTTATTGCTCCATTTTCTTCATATTCTAAAAATCTATCATTCTCTGGATGACTAGCTAGTTCCTGATAAAAAGGTCCTACTACTCCACCCTTACCTTCTAATTTAATTTTTTGATAAGCAGCATCTAAAACACTTTCATCAAATACTAAATTTTTCTCTTTAATTAATTTCTTAAATTCTGAATATAACACTTCATAAGGTTTTTTAGTTACTGTAGCTTGCAATCTCCTTATTTCTTCTCTCATAATATCTATATCAATACCATATCCTAAAACTTCTACTATAACACCTTGATAAGACGTAATTAGTTCAGTTCCTGTTAATAATTTAACTGTTTCTAAAACATCTATTATATGACTTGGATCATATGATTCATCTTTTTTTACAACCTCAACTATAGAATATAAATCATCTTCTAAATTCTTATAACCATCTACACTATTATGATCTGTTATAGAAACAATATTTTTTCTAGTTTTTGCAGCTCTTAGTAACATTCTCATTGAACGTTGTCTTCCATCAGAACCACGTGTATGATTATGAATATCAATATTTGCATCTGTTGGTACTATATTATATTCCATTATTATTCTCCTTTTATAAAAACAGGGAGGCGATATTGCATTGCCTCCCACCAACTTCGTACTCTCTGCTGTCTTTTGGACATTAATCTTTCGGCCTCAATAACTTGTCAGTCAGACTTATTAAATACGTCTTCCATTTTGATCCTTTGTTGCTTTTGTCAACACCATCAATCAAATATTTTACAGCATAATCGTCTATGACAGTGTCAGCCAGATCTCCAATCGCATAGTATACAGTCGATGAATACCACGCAGTCGGACAGATTATAAGAACATGTGCCTCATCATCAAAAAGTTCATAGTACTTGTCAACAGCCTTTGCATCGGACCAGCTATCATTCGAAGACATAACAACTACCTGAACGTTTGTCTTCTCATGAATGTACTTCAAGCCATCCGTCAAAGCCCTTTTTTCTTGGAAATACCCCGCCTCGTCTATCACATAAGACGGATACGTTTCGTATTCTCCTTCTAATGGCTTTTTGCCAGAAAGGTTCGAATCGATAGCTATTGCAAAAAAAGTTACTAATGCAATCACTATTCCCACGCACAGTAATACTTCGCCCCGCGTAAGTGATCTTCCTCCTGACCGATAACTGTGATGATAATGTCCTCCACCAGAATGTCCACCATGTGCCATAACACATACCTCCTTGTTGTTTTATAGTGTACATATATATTATAACACATTTAGTCCATTATGTTAACAGTTTTACTCATTCCAAAAAGCTTTATAAGTTTTATATGCTGAATATACATCATATTTACTTGTAACTTCATATGGTGCATGCATAGAAAGTACTGGTACACCACAATCAATAACATCAGCACCTTTATTAGCTAAAATATATGCTATAGTGCCTCCACCACCGATATCAACTTTTCCAAGTTCAGCAATTTGATACAATATATTATTTTTCTCTAATACACTTCTAACCCATGCAACAAATTCAGCATTAGCATCAGAAGCACCTGATTTTCCTCTAGCACCTGTATACTTGTTTAAGCTAATTCCTTCTCCAAGAAATCCTGCGTTATTTTTATCTGAAACAGATGCATATAATGGATCAAATCCAGCATCAACATCAGAAGAAAGCATTTTAGAAAAACAAAATACCTTATCCAATAAATTAGGTCTATTTATACCTAATTTATTAAGCATTTCTGATATAAAGAAATCAAACATATGAGATTCCATACCTGTATTTCCCATACTTCCAACTTCTTCTTTATCTGATAATATACATACAGCAGTATTTTTTACATTATTTAATTCCATCATTGCAGCAAGTGAAGTAAAAGCACATACTTTATCATCTTGCCCATATGCTGCAACCATACTCTCATCTAGTCCTAAACTTCTAGCCTTAAATTGAGGTACTAATTCAAGCTCTGAACTCGTTAAATCTACTTCTGTAATTCCATATTTTTTATTTAATATATTTAAAATATTTAATTTTACTTGTTCAGTACATTCTTTTTCATCATAAGGAATGCTTCCAACTAGTAAACTTAAATTCTCTCCTTCAACTCCATCTTTCAGTTTTTTCTCCATTTGAGTTTGAGCTAAATGAGGTAAAAGATCTGTAATTGTAAATATTGGATCATTTTCATCTTCACCAATATTCACTTCAATTTTTTCTCCATTTGACTTAACAATTACACCATGAATACTAAGTGGAATAGTAGTCCATTGATATTTTTTAATTCCACCATAATAATGTGTTTTAAAATATGCTAATTTTCCTTCTTCTACAAGTGGATTTGGTTTTAAATCAAGTCTTGGAGAATCTATATGTGAACCTATAATATGAAGACCATTTTCAATAGATTCATTCCCTATTATAGCTAAATACATGCTTTTATCTCTATTTATAAAATAAATCTTATCTCCTGCCTTTAAAGATTCAAATTCCATTATATCTTTAAAACCATTTTCATCTGCTAATTTTTTAGCAGCTTTAACAAACTCTCTTTCTGTTTTAGATACATTTAAAAAATCAATATATCTTTTAGAAAAATCAAATATATTCTTTTTTTCTGTATCATCTACCATTTTCCAACCAGACTCTTTTTTATTAAAAAGTCTATCTTTTAAATTTTCTTCCATAATTCCTCCTTAGTTTTTTATATTTTTAATTTTACTTTATATTTTCTCTTGCCCAGTAAAATAAATATTGCTGTGCTAAGCCCTGTTTTTCTTCAAATAAATTATAAGCACATTCTTGAATTGCCTTTTTAGTAACCTTAGTTTCATCTTCATTATGAATATATAATGTATTCATAACTCTTCTAACCCATACATCAATAGGAAAAGAATCATATCTCTTAAGTGCAAAAAGCATTATACAATCAGCAACTTTTTCTCCAACTCCATCTAATTTTAAAAGTTCTTCTCTTATTTCTAAAGTATTCTTCATCTTAGTTAATTTATCAATACTAACTTCATTATTTAAAATCATCTGAGTAGTTTTATATATTCTCTTATCTCTAAAACCTGTGCCTAAAGATCTTAAATCACTAACAGATAATTTTGAAAGTTTTTCTACTGTTGGAAATAAATAATAATCTTTTCCATTCCAAGTAATTTTCTCACCACATTTTTCAGAAATACGTTCAATTATTCCTTTAATTCTAGGAATATTGTTATTTGCCGAAATAATAAATGAAATAATCATTTCCCATAAATCTTGATTTAATATTCTAATTCCATATCCAAAATCAACACTTTTTTTCATACTGTCATCTATCTTTGAAAATTCCCTTTTTATTTCATCATAATTAGTTCCTAAATCAAAATAATCATAAATTATTGAGTTTATATCACCTTCTAAAATTCCTTCAAAAACAACTCTATTTTTATTTTTAGAAACTTTTAAAACTCCTGAATTTATAACACCTATATAAGAATCATCATCCTGCTTATTCCATCTAAAGCATTGACCACAATCAAAAATATGTTCAAGTTCAAAACTATCTAAATTATTTAAAACTAATTTTTGTTCTTTCATTAAGTCACCCTCTTTTGGTAAAAATCATATCACAAATTTTAAATTGCGTAAATACTAATCTAATGATTTAAAACCTAGTCCATAGACCTCTCTTGCATCAGTGACAACTAAAAAAGCATGTTTATCTAAACTATATATTTTTTCTCTTAAATTTTGAATCTCTCTCCTATTTATAGCTGTCATAATTATTTTCTTTTCCTTTTCCGAATATGCTCCTTTTCCATAAATTTCAGTTACTCCCATGTTCAATTCTTTATTTAAAACTCTTAATATAGGTTTATCCATATCAGTTATAATAAAAACCAACTTTGAGAAATTAACACCTTCAAATACAATATCAATCATTTTTCCAACTATAAAAATGGCAATTGCTGAATATAAACCTATTTCAATATCTCCGAAAAAAAATACATTTAAAAATACTACCACTGTATCTATTCCATTTAACAATTTAGCTGTTGGAATTTTTGAATTATACACCTTAAATAAAGAAACAATTAAATCAGTCCCACCAGTAGATGCATGAACTTTAAAAATTATCCCAGTTCCTATTCCAATTAAAATTCCTCCATAAATTGAAGCTAACAACATATCGTTTGTAATAGTTGGAATCTTTTCAAAAATATCAATAAAGATTGAAAGAAAAAAAGTTCCTACCAAACACTTTGCAAAAAACTTTTTTCCTAGCTTCATAAACGCCCAAATGAAAAAAGGTATATTTAAAATAATTACAGTTTTACCTACATCAAACTTCAAAAAATAGTAAAAAATTGTTGCAATACCAGTAAAACCACCTGATGAAAGTTTATTTGGTAATAAAAAACTTGCCATTCCAAAACCAGCAAATAAAGTCCCAGCAATTGTAAAAAATATTTCCTTAATAAATTTCTTTTTTTCCATAAAAAACACCTATACTACAATTAGTATAAGTGTTTAAAATAATTTTATACATTTTCATTTTCATCTAAAAAATCTGTAAATACTTTAGTAACCTTAATTTCAATTTTACCATTTTTCATTTTTCTACTTTGTTTAACTTTCGCATCTACATCATAAAACTCTTTAAGCTTATCAATATTCTCTCTTTTATATCCTACAACATTATTTATATTTTCTGCACTAGTCAAAATTTCAACTTCTTTTACTTTTACATTATAACTCTTTATCTTTTTCACAATAGTATCATAATTAATAGATGCCTCAACTAATTGTCTAAAGTTTTCATGATATGGACCTGCTACAACTTCACTATTTTCATTTTTACTTAAATCAGAAATTGTATCAGTAGATTGAAGACCAACTCTTATTACATTAATTCTCTTCTTTGCAAAAAAATAACATAATTCTTTAGATCTTTCCACAGCTTGATTAACACTTAGTGGAGAATATGTACCTTCTTCATATTCTTTTTCTAGCTCTGTTCCTTTTAAAACTAAAACTGGATATATTCTCATAATCTTTGGTTTAAGTTTTGCCAAATTTTTAGCTGTTTTAAACTCATCTAAAGCCGTACTTTCAGGAAGTCCTACCATCATTTGATGTCCTAAAGTAAATCTATACCTTCTAATAAGTTTTGAAGCTTTTTTTACATCTGCAAATGTATGATTTCTTTTGCATCTATTTAGAATATAATCGTTAGTAGATTGTACTCCTAATTCAATTGTTTTTACTCCATATTTTTTAAGTAATTTTAGCCTATTTGAATCAATATAATCTGGCCTAGTAGAAACTCTTATACTATTAACTTTTTTTGCTTTAATAAATTCACTTGCAACTTTTAATAAAGCCTCTTGTTTCTCAATGTCAATTCCAGTAAAACTTCCCCCAAAAAAAGCAATCTCAGTATACTTTTCTTTTTCTTTAAAACTTTTTAGATAATATTCCACTGTCTTTTTTACATCATCAGGCGTAATATCTTCGGTTTGTCCACTTATGGTTTTCTGATTACAAAATGTACAATTATTAGGACATCCAAGATGCGGAACAAAAATAGGAATAATATATTGTTTTTTCATATCTGGCTCCTTTTATATATTTTGAAGCGCATTTTTTGCTGCTTCCATTTCAGCATTCTTTTTATTTTTTCCTTTACCCTCTGCTAATATTTTATCATCACAAGAAACCTCTACAACAAAAGTTTTGTCATGATCTGGTCCTTCTTCTTTTAAAACATTATATTGTATCTTAACTTCTCCATGAATTTGAAGCTTCTCTTGTAAAACAGTTTTATAATCCTTCATCCCAACATTTCTACTTGCTATTTGTATTGTATTTTCTAAATTTTCTAAAATAAACTTTTTACTATTTTCTAAATTACTATCTAAATATATTGCAGCAATAACAGCTTCTATACTGTCTGCCATAATAGCCTTTTTACTATTTTGTGAATGTTTCTCACTTTTTCCCAAATATAAGAAATCACTAAAATTATGTCTCACTGCTATTTCATATAAACTATCCTCACAAACAACATTAGCCCTAACTTTAGTCATTTCTCCTTCTGATAATTTTGTATACTTCGAAAATAAATATTCACTAATAACAAACTCCAAAATGCTGTCACCTAAGTATTCTAATCTTTCATTACTTTTCACTCTATTTTCATATGCATAAGAAGTATGTGTAAGAGCCTCTTTTAATAACCCTTTATTCTTAAAAGTATATCCAATATTTTTCTCACAACTTGCTAAATCCACTATCTTTTTTCCTCCTTTCCTTTATCCAATTATTTACACATTATAACATCAAAATTATAAAAAGTAAAATACTAGTTTGAATAAAATATTTCTTTCTATAATGAAATCAGAGGCCAGCCATAGCCAGCCTCTTACACGATTCACTAACAAATTCCATCAAATTCAACATCTTTCCAGAGAAATTCACCATATAATGCTTCTAAAATACTCTGATACGGTAACCAGTCCTCGGCACACTGCCTAAAGCTATATCCTCTTGTGCATGTCTTTCCCTCAAGCTTCTCAGGAACTAACGCCCTACCTCCATATGGTCTGTCTTCGTCATCAAAAGAGCAGCCTCCTGTTTCAAGTAAAATACAACCTCCATTGCTTTCAGTCGGGTCTGTATCGCAAACAGCAGCGTACTTATTTCTGACTTTTACTATTATTACATCCTGCTCTAATCCAGTTTGCATCTTAGGTACAAATACTAAAGAAATATACCCTTTTGAAATGATTGATCTCATTTTTTCCAAAGATATGCTTTTAAAATCCTTAGGTGAGAAATAACAACCTGAATTCTTACAACATGCTCCACCACAGATTTTACATTGCACCTTATCAAAACTTGCTTCTGGACGAGCCAAAGATAACAAATAATAGCAGACATTGTCCACAATGGGTTCATAGCGTAGCCACTCTTCAAGAGCTTCTTCTTCATCATAAATTGGCACACATTCTAAACGCCCATTCTTTTTCTGAGGAATCATCAACTTACATCCCCTAGGTCTACTATGGTAATCCTTACATGTACACCCCCTTTTCGCATCCCAAAATGCACATTCTCCATTTACAGAATTCAGTTGTCTCTGTATCTTTTCGCACCCTTTTTGAGGTACTCTAAGAATAAAGCCAGCCCTTTTGCGTTTGGAATCAAATACAGGATAAAACATTATCCGATTTTCATAGTAAAGTTTCAGAATGGAATTAAAGGTCAGCTCTTCAAAATCTTCTGGCGCATAAATTCCTCCACCATTCCGACAGCACTTTCCTCCGCATTCTTTACAGAGTTCGCGATTTGTGTACTGAATCATCCTTTCCTCCTAATATAAATTATCAACCTCTCCTTAAAAGAAACTAGGAGTATTATCGTGTTACTCTTCTATTATAGCACTTTTGCATAGTTATGTAAACTTTCATTTATTACACAAAATCTGAACAAAAAAACAATCTATGATATAATTCATAAATTGTTTCTTTTTAATTATTATCTTATTATTAAACATTTTCTTTTATATAATCAACTACGTCACCTACAGTAGTAACTTTTTCAGCGTCAGCATCTGGTATTTCTATATCAAATTCTTCTTCTAATGCCATAACTAATTCAACTATATCTAAAGAATCAGCTCCTAAATCATCTATAAATGATGCTTCCATTGTTACTGAAGCTTCAGCTACTCCTAATTGTTCAACAATAATTCCTTTAACTTTTTCGAAAACTTCCTCTGTATTCATTTATAAGAACACCTCCTCTTTTTCTAAAATGTACTTTTTACTATTATTATTCTATGCAATATAAAATGTCAAGATGTTTTTTTATTTTTCTTCTTTATTTACTTTTTCAAATTCTTCAATCATTCTTGAAACAGCTTTATTTTCAACAAATTTTTCAGCTTGTTTAATAGTAAATTCAAATAAAATTTCATCACTACTTCCATGAGCTTTTACAACTGGTTTTTTTACTCCTAAAAATAAAGCTCCACCATATGATTTATAATCAACAGACTTAGCAAATCCTTTTATAGCAGGCAATGAAGGGGTAGCACATAAAGTAGTAAAAAGATTTTTCTTTAAATTTTCTGTTAGTGACTTTTTAACAAATTTACCAAGTCCCTCTACAGATTTTAAAAATATATTACCTGTAAAACCATCAGTAACAATTGCATCTATCTCTCCAGAGAACGCATCTCTACCTTCTACATTTCCTACAAAATTTATTCCTAATTCTTCTGATTTTTCCTTTAACAATAAATATGACTCCTTGGTCAAATCATTACCTTTTGTTTCTTCAGTTCCTATATTTAATAAACCAATTGTAGGTTTTTCTATTCCAAAAGTATTTCGTAAATATATTGTAGACATTAGCGCAAATTGAAGCAAATTAATTGGTTTGCAATTTGTATTAGCACCACAATCCATAAGTAATAATTGACTATGATATGCGGGCAAAATTCCACCTAAAGCAGGTCTATCTATTCCTTTTATTCTTCCAACTAATAAAGTAGCTCCAGTAAGTAAAGCTCCAGAATTACCAGCTGAAATAAATACATCTCCTTCAGCTTCTTTAAGCATTTTAAAACCTACTACCATTGAAGAATCTTTCTTATGTTTAATTGCCATTGTTGGAATATCTTCCATTTCAATAGTTTCAGTTGCGTTTTTAATAACTAATCTATCAGAAATTTCTTCAGGTCCTTTCCCATAAAATTCTTTAAATTTACTTCTGATAATTTCTTCTTTTCCGATTAAAACAATCTCAGATTTAATTTGATTTACCGCCTTATATGCTCCTTTAATTGTAGCATCTGGTGCATTATCTCCACCCATTGCATCCAATAATATTTTCATATGAGTCCCCCTAAACTAATTGTATACGTTAATTATTTTATTATGATAGTATAAAAAAATCAAGTTGTATTTACAATATTTAATAAATTTTGCAATCCAAAATATATAAAAGATACAATTTAAATTGTATCTTTTTTCTTTTAGTTATGTATTAAATTATTCTCTTTTCTTTACCATAGTATATACCATTCCTAGTGCTCCGAAAACAGTTACTACTATACCTATTACTTTAAATATTTTCAAAAAACCTTCTTCTCCTTCAGCATAAACTTTTTGTGGATTTTCTTCTTCATAATATAAAGTAATATCTTGTCCAACTCTAAAGCTAGAAGAATAATAGCCTAATTTATCTTCATATAACTGATCATCTATTTCATATTCAACATAAACATCATGTGACTCATCATCTCCATGTCTCTCCCTTTCAATATCCGTTATTTTACCTGTAATTTTAATCATTTCATCTTTATCAGGCATTGAATTTAAAGCTATGCTACTTACTATAATAAATATAACTCCTACTAATAGTACTATAACAAATGGTAAAATTTTATTCTTCATACTTTTTCCTCCCTTTTTTTATGATTATAAACATATTTAATTATATATTCAATATTTTATTATCAAAAATAGAACTTTAATGATAAAAAGTTAATAATAAAAAAATAGCAAGAAACTACACTATGTGTAATCCTTGCTATTTCTATTTTTCATTTATATATTATTCTATAATATCAGAAACGATACCAGAACCTACTGTTCTACCACCTTCACGAATAGCGAATCTTAATCCTTTTTCGATAGCGATAGGAGTAATAAGTTCTATAGTCATTTGAACGTTATCACCTGGCATAACCATTTCTGTTCCAGCAGGTAATTCAATAACACCTGTAACGTCAGTTGTTCTGAAATAGAATTGTGGTCTATATCCATTGAAGAATGGTGTATGTCTTCCACCTTCTTCTTTAGTTAATACATAAACTTCTGATTTGAATTTTGTATGTGGTTTGATTGTTCCTGGTTTTGCAAGAACTTGACCTCTTTCGATATCAGTTCTTTGAACACCTCTTAAAAGAACACCTATGTTATCACCAGCTTCAGCTTGGTCAAGTAATTTTCTGAACATTTCAACACCAGTAACAACTGTTTTGCTAGATTCAGCTTTTAATCCAACCATTTCAACTTCGTCTGATACTTTAACAATACCTCTTTCAACTCTACCTGTAGCAACAGTTCCTCTACCAGTAATAGAGAATACGTCTTCAACTGGCATTAAGAATGGTTCATCTGTTGGTCTAGCTGGAGTTGGGATATAGCTATCAATAGCTTCCATTAATTCTTTCATTGGAACATATACAGCCTCATTAGGATCTGTAGATGTGCTCTCTAATACGTTTAATGAAGATCCTTTTATGATTGGAATTTCGTCTCCAGGGAAATCATATTTAGATAATAAATCTCTAACTTCCATTTCAACTAATTCTAATAATTCTGGATCATCAACCATATCGCATTTATTTAAGTAAACAACGATATATTTAACACCAACTTGTCTAGCAAGTAAGATGTGCTCTCTAGTTTGTGGCATAGGTCCATCAGCAGCAGAAACTACTAATACAGCACCATCCATTTGAGCAGCACCTGTAATCATGTTTTTAACATAGTCAGCGTGACCTGGACAGTCAACGTGAGCATAGTGTCTATTTTCTGTTTCATATTCAACGTGAGCTGTATTAATTGTGATTCCTCTTGCTTTTTCTTCTGGAGCTCCATCGATTTGATCATATGCTTCATATTGAGCTCTTCCTAATAAGCTTAAGTATTTAGTAATAGCAGCTGTTGTTGTTGTTTTACCATGGTCAACATGTCCGATTGTACCAATGTTAACGTGTGGTTTTGTTCTTTCAAATTTAGCTTTAGCCATTTGAAATTCCTCCTTTTTCTTTCTTATTTTTTATTTTAAAATTGTAAATTTAATGACTAATTTTAATTAGCAAATGCATTTTACACTATTTCTAGTAAAATTGCAATATCTTTTAAAATTATTCTTCTTTTTTAGCTCTAGAAGAAACAATAGCATCATTAACTGATTTTGGAACTTCTTCATAATGAGAAGGTTCCATAGAATATGTTCCTCTACCTTGTGTTTTAGAACGTAAGTCTGTAGCGTATCCAAACATTTCAGAAAGTGGAATAAATGCATGTATATCTTGCATTCCATCTTCTCCGTCCATACCTTCCATTCTACCACGTCTAGAGTTTACATCTCCTATAACGTCTCCCATGTATTCTTCTGGAACTGTGATGTCAACTTTCATAATTGGTTCTAAGATAACTGATTTTGCTTGTCTACAACCTTCTTTGAAAGCCATAGAAGCAGCAATCTTGAATGCCATTTCTGAAGAGTCAACTTCGTGATAAGATCCATCTACTAATGAAACTTTGAAATCTATAACTGGGTAACCAGCTAAAATACCTGTTTCAGCAGCTTCTCTCATACCTTGTTCAATTGGTTTAATATATTCTTTTGGAACAGCACCACCAACGATTTTGCTCTCAAATTCTATACCTTTACCTGGTTCTAATGGTTCCATTTCAAACCAAACATCACCATATTGACCTTTACCACCAGATTGTCTGATGAATTTACCTTGAACTTTAACTGCATTTCTAATTGTTTCTTTGTAAGCAACTTGTGGTTTACCTACGTTACATTCAACTTTGAATTCTCTCTTTAATCTATCAACGATGATATCTAAGTGTAATTCACCCATACCAGCGATAATAGTTTGACCAGTTTCTTGGTTTGTATAAGCTTTAAATGTTGGATCTTCTTCAGCAAGTTTTGCTAAAGCAATACCCATTTTTTCTTGAGCAGCTTTATCTTTTGGCTCAATAGCTATATCGATAACTGGCTCTGGGAATTCCATTGATTCTAAGATTATTGGATGATCAGGATCACATAAAGTATTTCCTGTTGTAACTTCTTTTAATCCAACTGCAGCTGCAATATCACCAGCATATACTTTATCAATATCTTCTCTGTGATTTGAATGCATTTGAAGAATTCTACCAATTCTTTCTTTTTTATCTTTGCTTGAATTTAAAACTGTTGATCCAGACTCTAATGTTCCTGAATAAACTCTAAAGAAACATAATTTTCCAACGAATGGGTCTGTAGCAATTTTAAATGCTAAAGCAGCAAATGGTTCTGTATCAGAAGTTTTAGCTTCTGTTTCTTCACCAGTCATTGTTTCACCTTTAATATGAGCAATATCAAGTGGTGATGGCATATAATCAACAACAGCGTTTAATAATTCTTGAACACCTTTGTTTTTATATGAAGAACCACAAGTTACAGGAACTATTGAGTTAGCAATTGTGCCAGCTCTTAATCCTCTTTTAATTTCTTCTTCTGTTAGTTCTTCACCATCAAGATATTTCATCATTAATTCTTCATCTTGTTCAGCAACAGCTTCTACCATTTTATCATGGAATTCTTGAGCTTGTGCTTTCATATCTTCAGGAATTTCAGTTTCTTCAACTTCTTTTCCTAAATCATCTTTATGAATAAAAGCTTTCATTTTTATTAAATCAACAATTCCTTTGAAATTGTCTTCTGCTCCAACAGGTAATTGAATTGGAACAGCGTTAGCTTTTAATCTATTTTTTAGTTGGTCTACGCAAAGCATAAAGTTTGCACCAGTAATATCCATTTTGTTTACATATACCATTCTTGGAACGCTATATTTATCTGCTTGTCTCCAAACAGTTTCAGTTTGTGGTTGAACACCACCTTTTGCAGCTAAAACTGTAACAGCACCATCAAGTACTTTTAAAGATCTTTGAACCTCAACTGTAAAATCAACGTGACCTGGAGTATCAATAATATTAATTCTATTATTATTCCAGAAACATGTTGTACAAGCTGAAGTAATTGTTATACCTCTTTCTTGTTCTTGAGCCATCCAGTCCATAGTTGCAGCTCCCTCATGAACTTCACCTATTTTATGAGTTTTACCTGTATAGAATAATATTCTCTCAGTTGTTGTTGTTTTACCAGCATCAATGTGAGCCATAATTCCTATATTTCTAGTTCTCTCTAGTGGATATTCTCTTCCTGCCATTAATTTTTTCCCCCTCTCTAGGTTTTATCTTATTTAAAATATTTCTAAATTAACTACACTGAATTTACGATTAGAATTATTATTCTGTGCATTTTTGGTTATTCAGTATGAGATGCAGGCGTACGATGGTACGTCGAATGTCATACTGGATACCGGAAATGTGCAGAATGATGATTATCATCGTAAATTCTACCATTTGTAGTGTGCAAAAGCCTTATTAGCTTCAGCCATTCTATGTGTATCTTCTTTCTTCTTAAATGCTCCACCGTTTCCGTTAACAGCATCGATTATTTCACCAGCTAATTTTTCAGCCATTGTTTTTTCATGTCTGTTTCTAGCATATGAAACTAACCATCTTAAACCTAAAGTTTGTCTTCTTTCTGGTCTAATTTCGATTGGAACTTGATATGTTGCTCCACCTACTCTTCTTGCTTTAACTTCAAGAACTGGCATAACATTTTCTAAAGCTGCTTCAAAAACTTCTAATGGATCTTTGTTTTCTTTTTCTTTTACTATATCAAATGCTCCATAAACTATTTTTTGAGCAACTGATTTTTTACCATCTAACATTATATTGTTAACTAATTTTGTAACAACTTTGCTATTATATATTGGATCTGGTAAAACATCTCTTTTTGCTATAAATCCTCTTCTTGGCACTATACTTCCCTCCTTATAAAAATTTATTTAATGTTATATAAACATTAAAAGGTACTCTGAAAAGACTATTTCACTTTCCCGTAACAGTGCTAATCTATCTACTTAAAAGGTAATTTTAAATAAATAAAATATGCACTATTTTGTCTTAGTAATATTTCTAATTACCTAAAATTACTTTTTAGGTTTTTTAGCTCCATATTTAGATCTAGCTTGCATTCTATCTTTAACACCTGCTGTATCTAAAGTTCCTCTGATTATGTGATATCTAACACCTGGGATATCTTTAACCCTACCACCTCTTATAAGAACAACACTGTGCTCTTGTAAGTTGTGTCCTTCTCCAGGAATGTAAGAAGTAACTTCATAACCATTAGAAAGTCTAACTCTGGCAACTTTTCTTAAAGCTGAGTTTGGCTTCTTTGGAGTAACTGTTTTAACAACTGTACAAACACCTCTTTTTTGTGGTGATCTGCTATCTGTAGCTCTATTTTTCTTTGAGTTCCATCCTTTTTGTAATGCTGGAGCTGTTGATTTAGCTGTAGTTGTTTGTCTTCCTTTTCTTACTAACTGATTAATTGTTGGCATATTTTATTTTTCACCTCCGTCTTTTAAAATCAATATACGCTAATGCATACTATTACTAGCATACATTAGCGTATAATATTTTATCATCATTATTAATTAAAGTCAACATTTTCACTTGATTTTTAGCTAATTTTCCCAGATATTATTATCTTCCATCATCGTCCAAAGTTATGTCTTTAGATTTTGGCATAGTTTTTCTAATATTTTGCATATTCGACTGCTTGTCAAATGTAGTTTTATCATCAAAACTGTAATTTCTTTTTTTAGGCTTATTATCTTCTATATCTGTTTTAGTTTCTCTTGTATTCTCAGCTACATCATGAGTTATACCAAGCAAAGCTAATATTTTTTCTAACATCTACATCCCTTCCTATCTCTCATCATCATAATCTTCTCTTGAAGTAGGCACTGTTTTAGTTGATTCATCACTATATGTATATTGTCTTGGATGTTTTTTATTATCAGCAATATTAGTATGAGTGTTTCTTAAGTTTTCCACAATATCATAAGTTCCATCTGCTCTCCTAATAACTTTTCCTGTTTTAGTTAAATCATTTAAAACATTTATTACCCTTGGATTATCTATTGTAAAGTGTTCTGTATAACCAGCCTCTTTTAAAACATCTATCCATTTTCCTGGTTCTATAACATATGATTCTGTACCTATTACTACTGGTACAACATCTAATCCGTTTGTAAAATCAGAAATTTCATTTGCCATATCATTCCATCCACTTGGCATACCAGTAGCTCTAGTAGATTGCCAAAAATTAAGTGAATTGCACAATTCTTGAAATTTTTGAGCTTGCTCTTGAGGTGAAGTTAAAGATGTAACTTCTGATAATAAATCTTGAGCAGTGACATTCTCTCCAACACCTCTCTTCAAGCTTGCTAATATTTCTAATAAAGGTATATCTGCATTTATTGTTCCATCAGGATTTAAAAATTCTACTGGAACAGATGTAGATGTTCTACCAGCTATATTAAATCCTAATCCATCAGACATAGAATATACTTGTCCATTACTTCCTGTATAAGAAAATCCTCTTATATTAGTAAAAGCATCTCTTGTAGTAGAATTTCCAACACCATTAGCAGCCAAAGTTACAGTTTTATCTGAGGAGCTATTAAACAAATCTCCAACCGTTAAATCTCGCATAGAATCCGTATCTAATCTATCAACCACAATATCTCTTGTTCCTGTAACTTCTGATTGCCACTGTTTATCATATACAGGTGCATGATTTACAGTCACATTAGTTTGAGTATGCTCTACTAACCATTTTTTGATAGCAGGTCCTACAAATCTTCCTGTAACAACTTTTACAGTAGATTTTAACGCAGTAGTTCTTAATGTATTAACTTCTTTACTTGCAATAGCATGCTGTTTATCACTAACTGCATCAGTTTGTCTAGTTACAATTTTTCCACCTTTATCATATCTATCAATTTCTTCTTGTTCCTGCAACATAAGTTGTTTTCTTTGTTCTATAGCCTGTTTTACAAGATCAGCATTTGCTACATTTGGATTAGCATCTAACTGTGCTTGTAGTTCTGTAAGTTGCCTTCCTAAATCTTGAATATGATTTTTATAAGCTTCTATTTTAAGTCTTTGCATATTTTGAGCTTTTAAATTTTCTTGAATATCATATGCTCCAGCTCTTAAAACTGCTTCATTTCCTTCTCTAGCTTTAAATATTGCATTAAATCTTGAAGATGCCCAATTTCTTATAGGATGTCTTACTGGTTTCACCTGTTCTCCTACTTGAGCTTCTTTCATTTTCCTATCTGTAGCTTCTTCATCTCTTTTTCTTGCTTGATCTGCAAAATAATCCCTTCTAGCAACCATTCGATGAAATGGATTATTCTTATATGGTGATGCTACTTTATCTCCATATATAGCTCTATGAATTGGCTGTGCTACATGTTTTCCAATAAATCTATAAACAGGAGCAACTAGATTTCTAGCAAATATTCCTACATTTAATACACCTTTTCCAACCTTAGCCAATGGTCCTCCTGTTTTAATAGGCAAATAAGAAACCTTTTCGCCATATTTTCCCATAGTAGCTAAATCTCTACGTGTATATTCATGTTGATCAAATGCAGAGTTTCTTGTTTCTACATATTTCAAATCTCGCTTATATTGTGCTTCTATTTCTTCAGGAGTTCCATAATATACAGAACTTTTACCCGCCATATGTTTTGTAGTTCTTTCTAAAGCTTCTCTATATCCATCTAACAATAGAAATTTCTCATCTTCCTCACGTTCCGGATAATCCTTTATTGTTTTATATATTACAACTCCTCTACGTTTTATTGCAGTTTCATTTGCTTTATATCTTTCTAACCTTGTTTTATATTCTTTTTCATACTCTGGATCGCCATAAAATTTAGCAAACATATCATTTTTTCTTCTAGTGTATTCTTCTTCAATGTCTCCCATATCAATATCTCTAATCTTAGGCATATCTGGTATTTTAATTTCTTCTTGTGGATTTTGTTGTTCATCTGGTTTTTCTTCATCTTTACTATTTTCATCTTCTTGCTCAGTATTATCATGTGTAGAATCATCATTATCATGAGAATCTCCACCAGGCATATCATTATTATCAATTTCATGTGGTTCATATTTAACATCAGAATATATAACATTTATATCGTTTTCAATATACTTAGCAAATTCATCTAGTTTAGCTCTTCTCTCAAAATGTTCTTTTTGATAATTATCCATATCATTTTTCAGTTTTTCTAAAACCTTATCTGCCGCAGCTTCTGCCATTGCTAATTTTTCAGACTCTAGTCCTCTAGCTCTCATTGAATCCAACTTACGTTGTATATCTTTCTGTTTTTCTAAAAATTCCACTAATTTTGCATTATATTCTAATTCTATTTTTTGTTGCAAAAATCTAACTTGATTTCTAGCATTTTCTAACGCTGCTCTTGTCATTTCATCAAACTCATTTTTATCTTTTACTGATTGAACTATTCTTTCTTTCATTTCATCAACTACCACTATTCTAGTTTCTTCTCTTAATGATGCTCTTTCGCTATTTATTTCATCTTGCTTTTGAATTGACATTTCATCAGCTTCGAAAATTTTTTCCATCAGTGCAATTATTTCATCAAATTCTTGTTCATATTCACTTTTAAATGTACTATTTTCTTGTCCCTCTTCATTCTGCTCTCTGCTTTGTTCTTCTTGATATTTAGTAATTTCTTCTCCCAAATATTTTCCAATTAATCCTTCCAAAGTTCTATTAACTGAATATAACAAATATGCTGGATTATTTTGCGGACTTCTCCCTACAGTATGTGTAGCTCTTCTCCTATCAACTTCTTCTCGCAAAGTTACCCATTCTTCAATATTTGAATCTAAAATTATTCTATCACTTCTTAATTCTTCTAAAGTACGTGCCTCTTCTGCTGTTAACATCTGTAATTGTTCTAACTCTAAAATTTGCAAATCAATTCTTTTTCTTATTTCTGCAAATTCTTGTCTACCAAGTGTCTCATACTCTTCCCTTGACATTTTAGCCATTTCGACATTTTCTCCTAAATTACACTTATCTATCATAATTCTAACTTAATCGACATTATTAAACAATTACTGCAATAAAAAAATAATACAAATATTATATATTTGTATCATTCAAAATCATTTTCATTTTACTAATAGAATTATCCGCTAATTTTTTATACCTTTCTTGTTTGTCTTTTATTTTTATTGGCAACTTAGGCAAAATTCCAAAATTAGCATTCATAGGCTGAAATTTTTCATTCTCAGTTGAAATATAATTACACAAAGCCCCAATCATTGTATCATTTGGAAATGTTAAACTATCTTTCTTCAAAATCTGATTAGATACATTTATACCCGCAATTAGTCCAGACGCAATCGATTCGACATATCCTTCTACTCCAGTAATTTGCCCAGCAAAAAATATATTTTTGCTATTCTTCATTCTAAATGTGCTATCTAATAATTTACTTGAATTTATAAAAGTATTTCTATGCATTACTCCATATTTTACAAACTCTGCATTTTCAAGTCCAGGTATCATAGAAAAAATTCTTTTTTGTTCTCCAAACTTTAAGTTAGTTTGAAAACCTACCATATTATAAATTGTTCCTGCCGTATTATCCTGTCTTAATTGAACTAAAGCATACGGTCTTTTTCCCGTTCTAGGATCATCAAATCCAACAGGTTTTAGCGGTCCATATCTTAAAGTATCTATTCCCCTTTTTGCCATTACTTCTACTGGCATACAACCTTCAAAAATCTCTCTTTTCTCAAATTCATGTAATTCCACTATTTCCGCATTAACTAGTTCATTCCAAAAACTCTCATACTCCTCTTTGTTCATTGGTAAATTAATATAATCAGCTTCACCTTTTCCATACCTATCACCAATAAACGCAATATTCATATCTATTGAATCCTTTTCAATAATTGGAGCTGCTGCATCATAAAAATGTAATTCTTCATTTCCAATTATTTTAGAGATATTCTTAAATAACTCATCTGATGTAAGAGGTCCAGTAGCAATAATATTAATTTCGTCCAAATTTATTTCAGTAACTTCTTTTTTCACAATTTCAATGTTTGGATTCTCTTCAATTTTTTCTGTAATCCTTTGCGCAAAAATTTCCCTATCTACTGCTAAAGCTTGACCTGCTGGAACACTATTTTCATCAGCAATTCTAATAAGTAATGAGTCTAACATTCTTAGTTCTTCCTTCAACAAGCCACATGCATTTGTTAATAAATTTGATTTAAAAGAATTACTACACACAATTTCAGCTAAATTTTCATTACTATGCGCTGGTGAAAATTTAACTGGCTTCATTTCATATAATTTTACTTTTATTCCTCTTTTTGCAATTTGATAGGCGGCCTCGCAACCCGCAAGTCCGCCACCTATCACGTTTACATGTTCTATTTTCATAAACATTTATCACCTAAATTATTTTTCTTGATCATCTGTTGGAGCTTCTTTTCCTTCTGGTTGTTTTGGCTTTTGTTCATCACCTTGTTGTTGATTTTCAGCAGCCTGTCTTGAAGCTTCATTTGTTTTTTCTTGAAGATGTATTTTTTCTAAATCTTCATATATATCATCAATTACTCTATCACCTTGTGCATCCTCTAAGCTAACTCCTTTTTCCTCAGCCATATCTAAAACTTTTTGACTAATTCTATAATATAAAACATTTTGGAATTCTGTATCTTTTCCTTCTTTTTCAACTATTGGTATCTCTAATTCCTCTATCATTTTTTGAAGATGCTCATCAGCTTTATCTTGACCTTGCTCTGCTAATTTACTATTTTCGCTTACCAATTTTCTATATTCATCTTCCATAATTTTATATATTAAACTGTTTTTATCCATTTGACTATCAGTTAATTTTTTCAATTGATCTCTAGCCCATTCGCAATCATCAAGTGTAGCTAATTTTTCTATATCATCTTCTTGCTCAGGAGCTTTTGATGAATCTGGATTTTTAGTTGGCTCTGCAGCCTTAGTTGGATTTGGTGTTTTTGTTTCTTCTGGTTTTCCTGTTGGTAAAGTTTCTTGAGCACCTAACAATAATGTAGATTCAATTCCTCCAAAGAATCTTCCCAATACTCCATCAGGATTTTTAATCTTTTTCAATATTGCTTGAACTACTTTTAAGAAAAATCCTCTTACTTTTCCTACTTTATATTCAGGCTTTTGTGGTGGGTTATCTTTTCCTTTTTCTTTGTCATCATCGTCGTCTTTTCCCTTTCCGTCTCCCCCTACTGGTGGTACTGGCGGTGTTGGTGGATTTCCATTATCTCCATCTTTATCTTTTCCATCACCTTCGCCGTCTTTTCCTTTTCCATCTCCTCCTGCTGGTGGTGGTGGATTTCCATTATCTCCATCTTTATCTTTCCCATCACCTTCGTCGTCTTTTCCTTTTCCTTCTCCACCTGCTGGTGGTACTGGCGGAACTGGTGGCTCTCCGTCATTTCCTTTACCATTATCAGTTTGTTGTGGAGCTGGATTTCCATTATTATCTTGTTCTGGCTCTTCATATTTAACATCAGCATATTTAACGCCTATACTATTTTCTATGTATTTTATATATTCATCTAATTTACTTCTTCTTTCAAAATGCTTAGCTTGATAGTCTGACATTTCTCTATTCAAATCATCAAAAGCCTTTTGAGCAGAACGTTCAGCTATAGCTAATTTTTCAGGAGTTAAACCTCTTTCTCTCATTGCTTTTAATTTACGCTCTATAGTATTTTTTCTATTTAAAAATTCTACTAATTTATCATTATATGCTTTTTCTGATTCTTGTTGCATTTCTGTAGCTTCTTTTCTAGCATTTTCTAATGCTGCTCTAGTCATTTCGTCAAATTCTATTTTATCTTTTTCTAAATTAGCTACCTCTTCTCTTAACTCTTCAACTACAACTGGTCTAGTTTCGTTTCTTAATTCTTGTCTTCTGCTATCAATTTCTGCTTGTCTTTGATCAGACATTCCATCTGCATTTCTGATATTATCCATTAATGTAGTAAAGTTATCAAATCTTTCTTCTGCTAATTGTTCTGGTGTTTTTACAGGTTCTGGTTCTGGATCAGGTTGGTTTTCATCTTGTTCATTACTTGGTTGTGGCTCTAATCTACCTGCTCTAATTGCTTCTTCTAATTCTCGTCTTAATTCTTCAATTCTATCAAGACCCTCATCATCTAACCCATATTCAATTCCATGTTCGTCTATATTTTCTATATTATCACTTACTGGCACTCCTAAAATTCTTGCCATTTCTTCTCTTATTTCTTGAGCACTTCTTTCCATTTTTACCTCCTAGTGGAAATCACCACATCATTTATATTTTAGCATATTTTGCTATTTTTTTCAATACTTATGTTAACTTTAGTGTTGTTTCTAATGATAATTTAATCATATCATTTAATGATTTTTGTCTTTCTTCAGTAGTTAGTGATTGTTTTTTCTTCACAGAATCAACAACTGTAAGCAAACATGCCGCCTTTTTATTTAGTTGCTTTGCCGTATAAAACAATGCGAATGATTCCATTTCAGAACCTACTATCTTTTTATCTTTTGGTAATTGTTCCAAGTATAAATCAACATTTTCTAAATAAGGATCAAAGCATTCTGTACATGCTATATTTTCTTTTCTTATTAAAATATTTAATTCTTTAGAAACATCTTCTATTAAATTATTAATCTCTGTTGAAGCTTCTACAAAATTAGTATTTTCTCCTGTCATATTCTTAGCAAAATTTCCTGTTGTAAAACTAGCATTCACTAAAATTGTATCTAATAAATTTACATCTTCAACGTAAACACCACATGAACCAATTCTTATAATAGTATCAACTTCATAAAATTTATAAAGTTCATAACAATAAATTCCCATACTTGGCATTCCCATTCCAGAAGCCATAACAGTAATTCTTTTATTTTTATAAAAACCTGTATATGCAAAAATATTTCTAACAGAGTTTACTAGCTTATAATCTGTTAAATAATTTTCAGCAATATACTGTGCTCTAAGTGGATCCCCAGGCATAATAACGATACTTGCAATATCTCCTTTTTTCGCCTCATTATGTGCAGTCATACCTACAATCCTCCCATTATTCACGTACATTATACTTGTTTCAACAAAAAAACTCAATAGCTATATAAAATTTAATACTATTGTGATATAATTGTTATGTATTTTAATATTAAGGAGGTTCATTATGGGCTTTTTATTACCTATTTTATTGATAATACTTTTCATAGTATTAATCTCAATAAAGCAAATAAACGAATACGAAAGAGGAATTTTATATTCATTTGGAAAATTTACACGTATATTAACACCAGGTTGGCGTTTAGTATTCCCAATTATTAATTCTTATGATAAAGTTGATATACGTACAAAAACCGTAGATGTCCCTGAGCAAGAAGCAATAACTAAAGACAATGTATCTATTAAAATCAACGCAGTTTTATACTACAAAATATTTGATGCTGCAAAAGCTATTATTGCAGTTCAAAACTTCAATTCTGCAGTTAGTCAATTAGCTCAAACTACAATGAGAAATACAGTTGGTTCTGTATCACTTGACGAACTACTTACTCAAAGGGAAAAATTAAGTGATAAAATTCGTGAAATAGTAGATAAAGCTACTGATCCATGGGGAATTAAAGTTGAAGATGTTGAATTAAAAGACATAGCTCTTCCTGTAGAAATGCAAAGAGTTATTGCAAAAGTTGCTGAAGCTGAAAGAGAAAAACAAGCCGTTATAACTAAATCAGTTGGTGAAGTCGAAGCATCAGAAAACTTAGCACATGCAGCAGAAATAATGAGTAGAACTCCTGGAGCTCTACATCTAAGAACTTTAGCTACATTAAACGACATTAGTAGTGATCAATCAAATACAATAATTTTTGCAGTACCAATAGAAACACTTAGAGCTATCGAAGGAATGGGATCTTCTACAGTAGAAAAATTTGCAAAAGCAATAAAAAAAGATAAAGAATAAAATATAAAAAAGGCTAGTGCGTAAGCACCAGCCTTTTTTTGTTGCTTTAAGCATTTTTTATTTGCTTTGTTCTCGAATTGACAATAAACACTTTTCTGCCGTCAAATCTTTCCAGTCCGGTCATTTCTTCATCTACCGCAAGCTTAGGAATCCTAACTTTCATTCCATCATCAGTGTACTGCACAAAGCCTATCGGTCTGACTCCGTACTTTTCCACTTCATCGCTTGCTACATGAACGAACTTTCTTCTTTTCAGGCATCTGAGCATTTCGCCACTCTGAAACTTCTCTACAAACACCATGTCTGCAACAGTCAGTTCTTGGCCACATTTTCTTTTCATGTTTCTGGCCAAAACCAGGAGTTTCACCTCGTTCTCATCTTGCACTACCAGCTGCAGGATTTCATTCTCAATCAGTTTGCCTACAACACAGCCATAATCAAAAAAATATGCACCGTTTTCGAACTCACTGACTTCAAAACGAACCCGCATCCGTTTTACTGTCCGATTAAAGCTCAGTTTCATTGAGCACCTCCTTAATATAAGTGATATAAGTATTATACCACACTTTGGTAATTTTACAAAATATGTATCTACGCACTCTTAAGTTCTAATCTCAACTTATCTGCTATCATTGCTATAAATTCGCTATTCGTAGGCTTACCTTTATTAGCACTAACAGTATAACCAAAAATGTTTTCAGTAGTTTCAAGCTTACCTCTTCCCCATGCTACTTCTATTGCATGACGTATTGCTCTTTCTACTCTACTAGAAGTTGTTTTAAATTTATGAGCAATTTCAGGATATAACTGTTTAGTAATTTGATTAATCATATCAATATCTTCAACAACCATCATAATGGCTTCTCTTAAATATTGATAGCCTTTAATATGAGCAGGAACACCAACTTCATGTATAATATTTGTAACAAGCGCTTCTAAGTTTTCCTCCTTCTTTTCTTGATCTGAAATTTCGATATAATTTGACTTTTGTTCTTTTACTATAAAATTCGTATTATTTTCTGGAATTTGATAATTCTTTAGTTCTTCTATTCTCTTAATTAGTACTTCTATATCGAAAGGTTTAACAACATAATATTGTGCTCCTAAACTAATTGCTTGTTTAGTGATCTTGTCTTGACCAACCGCAGAAATCATCACACAGAAAGGATATTTTTCTAATGTAACTGCATTTAATTTTTCTAAAACTCCTATCCCATCTAAATGAGGCATGATAACATCTAATAATGCTACATCTGGTTTATATTGAACAATTTTATCAAATGCTTCATTGCCATCTTTCGCAACAGCAATTACCTCCATATTTTCTTTTTGTTCAAAATACTTTTTTAATGTAGATACAAAATCAACATTATCATCTGCAATAAGAACTGTAATCTTTTCTTTCACTATTTTTTCTCCTTTCAAATATAATTTAAAAATGTAAATTTTTTCCAGTTCTTATTATAAAATTACTCAAAACTTTTTTCAATAGTTTTGAGTAAAAAATTTCTATTTTTTTCCATTTTTTATTTTTCTTCTACTGATATATACTTTTTTCTAAGTATCTGTATATTTTCCAATGTGATTCTATCAGATATTTTTTCTATAAGTAGCTTATTTATATCTTCTTCTTTCCCTTCTACTATAACTTTTATTTTTTCTGCATATTCTGCATTAATAATCTCAATATTTCTATTCTTTAAATGATATTTTAATTCTTCAAATTCATTATATCCAACAAAACATTCTGCTTCTAATCCCCTGGTTTGCACAAGTATTTCTGCTTCTTCAATTGCAGTCGTAGTAGCCAGTGAATATGCTCTTACTAATCCACCCGTACCTAATAAAATTCCTCCAAAATATCTAGTAACAACTACTAAAACATTTGACAAATTATTTCCATTTAAAATATTAAGCATTGGCACTCCAGCTGTTCCTGAAGGTTCTCCATCATCACTAGCTTTTGAAATATCTCCATCTGCTATTCTATACACATAACAATTATGTCTAGCATCATGATATTTTTTCCTTACTTCATCCAATTTTTCCTCAGCTTCTTCTACGCTTTCAACATGATATATATGACATATAAATTTTGACTTTTTTTCAGTTACAGATGTCTCTATTTCCTTTTTTATTGTCTTAAACATATTACATCCCTTCTAATCAATTTTCATTCCAGAAGTCCACCCAGTAGAATACGCAATTTGTAAGTTGAAACCTCCTGTATATGCATCAACATCTATTATTTCACCTGCAAAATATAATCCAGATACTAATTTCGATTCCATTGTTTTCGGATTAATCTCTTTGACGATAATACCTCCTGCTGTAATAATAGCCTCATCTACAGGTCTAAAACCTAATAATTTCACTTCAAAATTTTTTATTAAATTTACTAAATTATGTCTCTCTTCTTTAGTAATTTCATTTACTTTTTTATCAGGATCAATTTTTGACTTTTCAATTATTACATCAATCATTTTTTTAGGTAATAATTTATCTAAAGAATTTTTAAATTGTTTATTTTTAACTTCTTCAAAATCTCTTAATATCCTAGTATCTAATTGTTCTATACTTAGAGCAGGTTTTAAATCAATTTTTAAAATAATACTCCTATCTCTCATTTTTTCATCTACATTTTTATATCTTAAAACATGTGCAGATGAACTTAATATTGTCGGTCCACTTACACCAAAATGAGTAAATAGCATCTCTCCAAAATCTTCATAAATTTTCTTATCATTTTCTTTATCATATATGTAGATACCTATATTTCTTAAACTCAAACCTTGCAATTTCGAACAAGTATTGTCACCTAACATTGGAACTAAAGAACCTCTAATTTCTTTCACTGAATGTCCTACCTTTTTAGCAATTTCATATCCATCTCCATTAGAACCTGTTAAAGGATAGCTTTTTCCACCTGTAGCTAAAATTATTTTATCTGCATTAAATTTTCCATTTTCTAATATTACTGCTTTTACTCCTTCTTCTCCTACTTCTATAGCTTTAACATTAGAATTTAATTTTATATTTACACCAGCTTTTTTAGTAATTTTCTCTAAAGCAAACCTAACATCTTCAGCCCTATCACTAACTGGAAAAATTCTATTTCCACGTTCTTCTTTAACTTTAACTCCTTCTTTTTCTAACATTGAAATAATATCTTGATTACTAAAATTTTGAAAAACACTAAAAAGAAATCTTCCATTACCAGGAATATTTGATATAAAATCCTCAATTTCTAAACTACTTGTGATATTACATCTACCTTTTCCTGTAATCAAGATTTTCTTTCCCAATATATTATTTTTTTCAAATAAAGTAACATCATCACCAGACTTAGCAGCACTTATTGCAGCTAACATTCCAGCAGGTCCTCCACCTATAACAGCGACTTTCATTTTAAAACCTTTCTATATTCTTTCAATATATTTTCTAACAAATTCATATGTAAATTTTTGACTATATAATCCATATAAAGGATCGTAACTTAATCCAACTATTTCATTATTTGAAATAACTCTAAAACTAATTTTAGGAATTTCAAATTTATCACAAGTCTTATAAACTCCTATTCCTTCCATTTCTTCACATATAGTATTTAATGATTCATGTAATTTGTTTATTTTATCAACCTCTTTGTTAAAGGCATTTCCGCTTCCAATTCTTCCTATATGTATTTTAGCATCATTATAAAATTCATTATTCATTGCAAATTTTAAAAGTTCATTATCACAATTAACAACCTTTTCAAATCTAAAAGCCGGCTGCTCCCATTCTAAAGAATTTGAACCTTCTCCCTCTGCTTTACTTCCAGCCTTATATGAATCTATTGAAATTATTTCCTTTCCTATAACAATATCTTTAGGCATAATATCTTTTTTATGTGCTCCAGCAGTTCCTGTATTTACTATAAATAATGGATCATATTCTTTTATTGCTAGCACTGTAGAAATAGTAGCATTAATTGTTCCTATCTCTGTTTTATAAATAACAACTGGATATGATTTTATATTCCCTTCCCAAAAACTGTAATCATTTAAATTTTTCTCTAATTTATTTTCTAATCTTTCTAACAAATAATTTAATTCTGTATCAACAGCTGCAGCAATTAAGATTGGCTTTTTATTCACTTCTAACTCCTCTTACATATTCATCAAATATTTTACGGCTTTTATTACACCAATCTTTCCATATTCATATGTAAGAGCCCCTTGTTGAAAAGCAATATATGGATCTCTTATCGGTGCATCACAACTAAGTTCAATTGAAGAACCTTGTGTGAAACTACCGCTAGCCATTATAACCTTATCTGTATAGCCTGGCATATCCCAAGGCATAGGTACAGATTCAGAATCAATAGCAGAACCAGTTTGAATTCCTTGAACATATCTAACTAACTTTTCTTCATTTCTAAAAATAATTGTTTGAACAATATCTGATCTCTTTTCGTCAAATTTAGGTACTGCTTCAAATCCTAACTTTTCTAATAGTCTAGCTGTAAAAATAGCTGTTTTAATACTACTAGCAACTACTGATGGAGCCATATATATACCTTGTAAAATATTTTTATTTATTCCAAGAGTTGGTCCAACTTCTTTCCCTTGTCCTGGAGCTGTGAGTCTTTCTGCACATAATTCTATAATTTCTTTCTTACCTACTATATACGCACCATTAGGAGCTAAACCTCCTCCTAAATTTTTAATTAAAGAGCCTACCATGAAATCTGCTCCAACGTCTACTGGTTCAATATCATCAACAAATTCTCCATAACAATTATCTATCATAATAATAACTTCATCATTTACTTCTCTCACAGCTTTAATTGCTCTCTCGATTTTATCCAAGCTTAAACTTTTACGTGTAGCATATCCTCTAGAACGTTGGATTTCAATCATTTTAACATCTTTTTTAGAAAGTCTTTCTTTAATTTTTTCTATATCAAAATCATCATCTACTAAATCTATTTGTTCATATTTAATTCCATATGATTTTAATGAGCTCTTATTATCATTAAAACCAATTATTGAATCTAAAGTATCATAAGGTTTTCCTGAAATACTTAATAATGTATCTCCAGGTCTTAAATTAGCAAAAAGTGCAACTGTTATTGCATGAGTTCCAGAAATAAATTGTGTTCTAACAAGTGCATCTTCTGTATGAAAAATATCAGCAAAAACTTTTTCAATTGTATCTCTACCAATATCATCATAACCATAACCAGTTGTAGAATTAAAGTGAACATCTGCTATTCTATTTTTTTGAAAAGCATCCAAAACTCTCATACTATTTCTCATGCATCTAGCATCAACTTCAGCTATTTGATCTTTTATATCCTCTTCTACTTCACAAATTATTTTATCTATATCCATCTTTATCTCCTAAATATAATCTCTAACTACCCCATTTTTTAAGCAATACTTACCAATAAATACTGGATTAATGCTATTAGACTCATAAGTAGGTTCTAAAATAACTTCTCCATCTTTATTAATAACTCCCCACTTACCATCTTTTTTTATTCCAGCAAAACCATATTGATTAATTTCTGTTATTTCATCATATTGATAATCCACAATTACATTATCTTTTAGATCAACAAATCCCCATTTTCCATTTTCTTTACTTGAATATAATTGATTTTCTAAATATACAGTTTTGTTATCCACTTTTTTTCCATCAGCTGTTAAATAATACATTTCTTCAGCAGCTTCAACCTCAATATAATTACCAACGAAAGTAAGTTCCGCTCTTTGTACTGATACTATCTCTTTTCCACTTGCACTATAAATTGTTATATCTGTTCCAATTGTTGCAATCAAAAGTCCTGTACTTTCTACTTCATCTATATAATCATATTTATTTTCAATAACAGTATTTTTATCTTTATCAACTAAACCATACTTATAATTACTATCTATTGATATAAAATACTTTCCTGTCGTTGTTGATTGTAAACTAGCAAACTTAGAATCTGCAACTTCATTTCCATTTAAGTCAAATGTATAATTAACCCCATCTTTGCTTGCTTTAACAAAAATTCCAACAGCCATCAATTCATCATATTGCTCTGGTATAACTACTTTTCCTTCTAAACTAACCAAACCATATGACTTATTTTTTTGAACTGTAAAAGTATTTGCACCATTATTATAGTAAACATTTATATACTTATACCCTGTTAAATTATCTTTATTTTTATATATAGCATATCTACCATTTGAAGAAGCTACTATATAAACATCATCTGATGCAATTTCTATAACACGATAAATTGTTTCTTGTTCTGCTTTTATAATTTCTTTTTCATTTTTATCAATATAACCATAAAGCATTCCTGAAGAAGACTTGTTTCCTACAATATATCCAGAGTCTTTAAAAGAACCATCTTTACTATAAGCATCCCCTTTTACATAGTCATATTTGCATGAAACTAACATAGTTCCTTTAACATTTATAACACCATATTTACCATCTTTTTTTACTAATATCTCGCCATATTTATCTTCTAATGATTGCATTTCATCATATAGTGGTTTAGTAATTTTCTCTCCAGATAAACTTAATAATCCAAACTTATTGTTTTCTTTATATTTTAAAACAGTATTATTATATACCTTTTCACCATAAGCTGAAGTTCCATCTATTGCTGAAACATTAGAAATTCCAGTAAACATATCTTCATTTTTCTCATTAGCTACTCTATATGTATCTCCCAACTTCAAAACAAAAATATCTTTATCTTGGTTAGGAATTTGCACTTCATCAAAAGTTGGCTCTATTATTACAGTTCCATCTTTTTTGATAACTCCATATTTACCATTCACTTCTAATGGATAATATATATATTCTGTAACTTTTAATAATTCATAATCTCTGCCTTTTTCACCTTTTTTCTTCCAAAAAATTGAACATAAAAAAATTACTAAAATTAAAACAATTATTATTACTATAAAAATTAATCCTTTTTTATTCATACATTTTCTCTTCTCTTTATATTATCTTTAAATTAGTAGCACTATTTTATCCTATTTTTGTGCATTTTTCAAGAAATATCTTTGTCTCCAGTCACCTAATAATATTTTAAATAATATACTATAACAAGGAAGTGATATTAATGACTCTAAAAAATCTAGAACTTAATACATCAGCCAAAATCTTAAACATAGACTGTTCTGATCAAATTAAAAAACGCTTTATCGATTTAGGTTTTATAAAAGGCAGCTCAATAATACCAGTATTAATAAGTCCATCAGGAAACATACGAGCATATTATATAAAAGATACACTACTTGCACTACGTGATAACGAAACTCAAAATATCACAGTCGAAAAGATGCCATAACTTTTATGTTATGACATCTTAATTGTACTAATCAGCCTTTGCTTTTTTCTCATATTTTTTTGCTATTTTTTCAATATAATATCTTCTGATAATAGATAAGTTCGTAAACATTCTACCAACAAAAACAATTACAGCTGCTAAATATATATCAACATTTAATTTTTCTCCTAGGTATGTTAAAAGCATTGCTAAAATTGCATTCCCAAAAAAACCTGATACAAAGATTTTAATATCAAAATTTTTCTTTAAAACAGATGTAATTCCTCCAAAAACAGAATCAAGTGCTGCAATAATTGCAATAGCTAAATATCCTGAATATGAATATGAAATTGTTGGTAAATTTATACCCAATATAACTCCTAAAACAGAACAAATAATAATAGTTAAATAAATCATTTTCTTTCAATCCCCTCCTATATTCTACTCTCCATAATTAATTTCAATTAAGTTTTCATATTTATTAATAAAAATTTCATTTTCAACAGTATAAGAAATATTTTTGTTATATGATTTCATTTGATCTTTAAGTCCACCTTTTATATTGATTACACTTTCTAAATATTTTGAATCACCTATAACCTTTATTGTATAAGGAGATGTAATTCTTTGTCCATTCATAATCAAATACAGATTTTGAATGCTAGCTATATAACTTGTATTTACATATCTTTCATCATTTATGGAAATTGCTTCTGCGCCAGCATATTTTAATTCATTAATAGCTAGTAATAAGTCAAAATATTTTATTACCTCATCACTATTATTAGCTGAATTATCTCCATCTGATAATGTAATTATCAGTCCTGGTCCCTTAACATTTTTGTAACCTAAATCCATTTCAGCTTTTTGAACATCACTTCTAAGTAACTCTCTTGTTCCAGTATCATCAGTAGACAATTTATTATATTCATCTATACTTTTTTGAGTATCTTCAATCTGATCTCTCAATTCATCACTTTTTTCTTTTACTTCTGCATATTCTGATCTAAGCTCTGCTTCAAGCATTACACCTACTCCAGATTCTTCAATAACATGAACACTTTTAAATTGAACAAACATTACACTAGTAAGTAAAGCACAAATTATACCTATAGTTATTAACATTATCAATTTACCCTTCATATACTTCACTCCTATTCTGCAACTTGCAAATATTTAAATTGATGAGTTCCATTAAACTTTGAAACTGTAAGTTCATCTTTTCTCTCTACTTTTATTTTAATAGCACCATCTTCCATTAAAGATAAATAACTTCCTGGTCTTGTCATAGTTCCATATAACCCTTCTGGTGAACCTATAGCTTTAATTACAAAAGGTACTGAAATCTTTTCATTATTTATTCTTACAACATTGCCATTACAATTTATAGATGAAGAAGTTGTAATTCTTTGGCCATTAATTGAAACAGCTTCCGCTCCAGCATTAAAAAGTTCGTTTACAATATCAACTAAATCTAAATCATGAATAATATTATCATTTGTGTAACCATTATTAGAAGCATCCGCATCTTGTAAAGTAATAACTAAACCTTTTCCTTTAACATCTGTATATCCTAAAACTCTATTAAGTTCAGAAAGTTCAGTTTCTAATTGTTTTGATTCTTCACTATTAGATGCTGAAATCTTTCTTAAATTTTCTAGCTCATCTAATTTCTCTTGCAATTCTTTAGTAAGTTTTTGATAATTTTCTTGTTCTTTTAAAACATTATCTCTAAGCTTATTTTCAGACATTGACTGAACTGAAACTTCTGATTTTGTAGTATATGTTTGTACACTTTTATACTGAACTGAAATACTTGCAGCTGTTACAAAACACAAACCACCAATTATAAAATTTTGCCATTTCTCTCTTTTTTTCATGTATTCAACTCCTAATTTACAGATTCACGGAAAAATACTCTATCCTCTGTAAGGTTTCCATTTATAAAAACCTCACCTTTAATTCCCTTTTCCTTCTCAATAATATCTTTCATATATAAAATTCTTGTATTTAAATCAGAACAAGAACCTAAATAAACTATTTTTTGCTCAGCTTGCAAATCCAATTTAACATCATTAATATCGCCTACATCAATTTTAGTAATATATGTATCTACTTCATAATTCTTAGCTGTATCAATTATATTAGTTATGACATCAAATTTTTTCAAATCTTCCTCACATAATCTAGATTTATTGTCATTAATATCTAGAAAAGCATTCATATCTGTTTTAGTTCCAACAAGTATAGGTAAATTTACTAATTCATTTGTAATTCTCAAAATATAACCTTGTCCATCTATAACTGCGTATTTTCCCTCAGCAAATTCTAACAAAAATTTTTCTTCACGTTCTTTAACAGTAATTTTCACTTTGTTAGGTAAACTTCTCGAAATTTTTGCAGACTCAATATATGGATTTTTTTCAATTTTATTAATAGCACTAAGTTTATTAATTAAAAATATATTTTTATACAATTTTATTTCTGATAGACTCGATATAGTTTCAGAAGAAACTGCTTTGTTTTTTTCTACTACTATCTCTTGAACATTAAAATTTGGAGATAAACATAAGAAACATCCAGCTCCTACAAATAAAAGCAATATTAAAAATACTTTTGCAACTTTTGATTTTGACTCTTCAGATACTTCATTATTGCTTTTACGTGTAGAAGCTGAGTTTTTATCTTTTTTATTAGATGACTTTTTCTTTTGATTACTTTTTTTATTGTTAGAACCAGCATTAGCCGATTTAACAACTTTTGCAGAATCAGAAAATCCGATAATATACTCATCATCAAAATTAAATTTTTCATTATTTAATTTTTTAGTTTTCTTTTTCTTCTGTTTCAATTTTCATGCTCCTTTATTTTTACAATATCTACATTTAAATTTCTTAATTTTAATTCTATATTGTCATATCCTCTTTCAACCAAATCTATATTTTCTACAATAGTTTCACCTTTAGCTTTAATGCCAGCTCCTATTAAAGCAGCCCCGCCACGTAAGTCAGTAGCTTTCACTGTTGTTCCTATAAGTTTTCTTGCTCCTTTAATTACACAAGATGAACCCAATACTGAAATTTTTGCTCCCATTTTTGAAAGTTCTGGTACACATTTAAATCTATTTTCAAAAATATTTTCTGTAACAGTTGAAGTTCCTTTTGCTACTGTTAACATAGATAAAAACACAGATTGCATATCTGTTGGAAATCCTGGATATGGTAAAGTTTTTAACTCAATACCTTTTAATCTTTTAGGCGCTATTAAAGAAATTTTACTTTTTTCACTATAAATTTTACAACCAGATTCCTCTAATTTAGCAAGTACTGGACTAATATGTTCACTATTACAATTGTACACTTCTATATTTCCACCTGTCATAGCAGTATATGCTAAAAAAGTTCCAGTTTCAATCCTATCAGGCATAATTGTATAAGAAATTTCTTTTAATTTTTTTACACCTTTTATTTTAACAATACTAGTTCCCCCACCAGAAACTATTGCCCCCATTTTATTTAAAAAGTTTTGCAAATCCTCTATTTCTGGCTCCATAGCAGCATTTCTGATAACCGTTTCTCCTTCTGAAAAAACAGAAGCTAAAATTAAATTTTCAGTTGCTCCTACACTAGGAAAATCCAATTGTATATTTGACGTTTTTATTCTATCACACTTTCCTATTATATATCCAGTACTTTCATCAATATTTATTCCCAAATTTTTGAAACCCTTAATATGTAAATCAATTGGTCTCGCTCCTATCTCACAACCACCTGGATAAGAAAAACTTGCTTCTCCAAATCTAGCTAGTATTGCACCAACAATTATAACAGAAGAACGCATTTTATTCATAAGATTACTATCAATTTCAAATTTATTAATATTACTAGAATCTATACAAATCTTTTTCCCTTTTTTCTTAACTGTACAACCTAAATCCTCTAAAATTTCGAACATACCTCTAGTATCACGAATATTAGGAACATTATATAAATTAGTTTTACCACCATTTAATACACACGCTGCAATAATTGGAAGAGCACTATTTTTAGAACCTGAGATGCTAACCTCTCCTTCAATTCTTTTTCCACCTTTAATTACAAATTTAGACATATTAACTCCACCTTTCGAAACTAATATATCTTATGCAAAATTTACATAAATAGTTCATTTTTTTATATAATCATTGACTTAGCCTATTTACCGTTGTACAATAATAAAATCAACTAATAGGAGGCGACATTATGAAACTATCTCACGTTTCAACCAAATTGATATATGAAGTTATTCGGTTAAAAAACGAATACTCTATGTCAGTTTGCACAGTACCAATGCTAATCAGCGCATTGTTTGCAATTCGGGACGAGAACGAATTTACAAATCTTTTTAACGCCTACTTTGAAAAAAAGTTAGGCATTAAATTTGATGTAATCGATAAAGTCATCGATGAGCTTATCAATGCAGGCAAGCAAGCATCAGTTTCAAAAAGTGATATGCAGTTACAGCCCAAAAGCACCAGCACCCCTATCACTATTTCTACAGACAATGAATTGTCAGATATATTCGAGCACTTGGCCAATTTTTTATCAGAATGCCAACGTGTAGAAATTACACCCGACTACTTCATAGTCAGTCTGTTTGAAACTGGAGCAAGTTCCATCAGGCGGTTCCTCAAAAAAATCTCTGTCAACTATATGGAAGCCGAAATGTTTTTCGAAAGAAAAAAGATTTTGGATTATGAGATTGTTCCTTACGAAATCAGTCATTTCGTGACCTACTCCAACCCGCAATATGTTGAAAAACCATGTCACATTGTCGGCAGAGAAAAAGAATTAAAAGAAATTTATCGCAACATGTTAAAACCCGTCAAAAGGAACGTTATCCTTTATGGTTTTCCCGGCGTCGGCAAAACAGCCGTTGGAGAATTACTTAAACACAATATTTCAAACGACCTGTGTCCCAATCATTTTAAGGGCTTCAAGATTTTTGAAATGAGTGTAAAAGATTTTCTCCTAAACTGCAACGACAGCAAAGAGGCAAATGAAATGATGAACACCCTCTTGAATTTTCTCAGCAAAAGAAAAGATGATATAATTCTTTTGATTGATGAAATTCAAACCATTCTTGGAAAAGGCGGTTTATTTGATCCAAAAAAGCTTGACCTTTCAACCACACTCAAACCAATTCTAGTAAGGGGTGATGTAAGAATTGTTGGAATGACTACATTTACAGACTACTTGTCATTCAAGCACGATCAAGCACTCGACAGGCGATTTGCTGGAATCAACATTATCGCACCAAAAATGAAACAAGTACCAGCAATGATAACACCCATGATTCGAGAAATCGAAAAAGAAAAGCAAATGCAAATATCAGTAGAAGTTATTGATAAAGCAATCTGGTACGCAGCCTGCTTTGATTTTAACAAGCACAATCCAGACAAAAGTTTAGACGTCGTTAACGGAGCAATTGCTAACGCACAACTGCGGAACAGTAATACTCTTACAGTAAATGATGTCATAAACGTTTTCCACGTTTCTTTTGAACGGTGGGAAGGCATGACAAATAGGGTTAAAAAAGGTACTGCATATCACGAAGCTGGGCATTATGTACTAAATGTACTCACCAATCCCGGCAACTATGTAGTTCTCGCAGTATCTATCTACCCTACCAAAGAATATAACGGTGTCAATGTTTTGGAAGTAGACGAAACCGTCACACCAAACACCAACAAAGAATACTTCTACAATGAAATTGCCTGCGACTTAGCAGGACGAGTTGCAGAAGAACTGGTTTTTGGCGACATCAACTCTGGAGCAAGCGAAGATTTAGACTCTGCAACAGCAATCGCTCAAAGCATGATCACTGAATTCGGCATGAGTGACGGGATTGGAAAAAATCGTGTTTATCTAAACGAAGGTATGGGAAATGACGAAGGCGCACAAGAAGTAGACGAAGAAGTATCAGAAATTATCAATCTTGTTTACAAAAGATGCAAAAAGATCTTAATAGAAAACCGTGACTTCTTAGACGCTATCGCTCACGCTCTTTTAGAGCACCACATTCTTATGAAATCTGAACTAGATGAGATATGGGAAAACGTCAAAAAAGAAAGACTCCAAAACCCAACTTCACTTCCAAAAAGATCAAAAAACACACAACATCAGGAAATCGAGAAATTCAAGAAATTCGGAAAATCAACCCAAAGAAATTTAAAAAGACTTACCCAAAAAGCGAGACGTACTGTAAAAAAACATATCAGAAAATTTCATAAATAGCATTCGCTAAGCGCCTATATGTAAGCGCAAAAATGCAGGGACGATTCTTTCGCCCCTGCTCTTCTTTTAATATTTTTTATTCATAAATACCAATTCCACGCATATAATTGATATATCCACCATCAATATCATTCCAAATATCAATTTCAGTATCCAATAGTTTATAATCTAATTTTTCTTTAGAAATACTTTCATAGCTATTAATAATTTCATTTTTAAAACCTACTGGTAGCCTACCTATAATACGAGCAATATCAAAATATTTATTACCAAAGCCTGCAAAACCAAAATCAATTACAGCGGCAATGTGATTATTCTCATCAATAATAATATTTCCTGGATTCAAGTCACCATGCACTAAACAAGTATTTTTCTTTTTAGAAAATTCATCATATTTCCAAAAAACTTTATCTTCACTATATAAGTGTTTTTCAACAAGTTCATCTAAAAAGTCAACTAAATTTAAACCAATATTATCTGTTTTAAAAATTTCCTTTTCATCATATTTTAGTGAATGCATCTGATACATAAAATCAGCGATTTCTTTAGAAACTTGCTTTATTTCATCCTCAGTCATATTATTCATTATATCTGTAAGAGGCTTCCCCTCTACTTTTTTGTGCATACTAAAAGGTCTATTATTATTTGTTAATTGTGTAAGTTGAACTGTATTATAAGTAGTTTTTCCATGAATATATTTTGCAAACTCACAATCTTTAACAATAGTTCTAATCCAAAAATCATCTCTAGGAAATCTAAAAAAGTAATTTCCGCAATCTGTTTCAACTTCATAAACAATGTTTGTCCAACCTGTTGAAATAAAATTTATATTCTTAATCTCTTTCCCATTTAATGCATTTTTTATAATTCCATTAAAATCTTCATCTAATGTGAAAAATTTTCCTACCATATATTATTCACCTATTTTTACTAACTCTCTAACTATATCAAGCACTTGCTTATCAGATTCTTTATCATAGTTATTATATACTACATAATTAAACATATCTAGCAACTTTTTATCATTAGTTACTTTTTCATAATGTTCATTTAAATCTTGCATTCTTGCTTCTTCTAGCTTCGGATCCATATGTCTTTCAAGCAATTTTTCTCTTGCTATATTTACGTCTTTTGGTAATAAATATAAAGATTTCACATTAGGGCAAACTTTTTTTAAGTTTTCTAGTTCGCTATAGTGAAATTCGAATACAATGTTTCTATCTGAAAACATTTCTTTTTTGGGAAATGCGTATGTCATACCAGCTAAATTGAATTTAAAAGCTATTTCTCCGTTTTCTACTAGTTGGTTTAGTTCGTCTGTTGTTACAAATATCTTGTCACTTCCATTTACTTCTCCGCTTCTTGGTTTGCGATTTGTTATTATTTTTAGTTTTTCAAAGTTTAGCTCTTTTTCTATTTTGTCTTTGTAGTATGATTTCCCTACTCCTGTTACTCCAATTAATGCTAGTAAAATATTTATCACCTCTGTTTCAGTATTTATATATTGTACTATGAAATGTGGGAAAGTACAAGGGGAAGTATTAATAAAATATTTTTTGTAATCTGTTCAAAACAATATCAAATAAAAATTTTATTGATTTAGTTTAACTATAATATTACCTTCGGGTTATGAGCGACATTTGACGGCTTTTTGCCTCTTTGTGAAAATTAGAGTTTTTGTTGGTATTTAGGTATTTACAAGAGTTTTGGTTTATGGAACATTTGTGTCTTTCTAGAGCGTTTTTGGAGAGAATTTTACCCAATTTTTACCCAACTCGTCTAGTATGTTTGTTCTTGTAATTTCAAGTCTTGTAGGTACGTCTTTAAAAATAAAAAATTTTAATTTTGGAGGTAAATTTTTATGAATAATTTAAGAGAGGTTAATGATGATATTTTAAAAGATTGGTTAGATTTTAGAGAAGATACTATTGCTAGTCTTATGTGTGCAGAAGATAAAAAGCATTTTATTTGCTTTGAGGAGATTTCTGAAAAGATTTTGAGGAATGTTCCTGAACAGAATAAAAAATATGTTGAGAAACAGTTAAAACTGCTTGATGATAATTTTTTTGATTATATTTGTTATTGGAATGAGAAGTATTATAGGAATGGTTTTTGTGATGGAGTGCAGTTGATTGGTGGATGTTGTGACAATAATGTTTCATTTTAAAGTGCAAAATTTGCACTTTAAAGTACTAGAAAGGCGAGATTAATTCTCGCCTTCATTATTTAAAATCAACTTTTCTGTTAATTTTTTAAAAATTGCATTTTCCATCTTGTTTTTTAGTATACGGATATTATCATATCTATCAGCATTATTTATAAACCAATCTTTTATATTGGTATTTTTTATAATATTAATTTCATCATCTTTTAAATTTTTTATAATTTCTGTATAATATTTTTCTATTATTATTTCTTTTTCCTTTTTGCTTAATTCTTGGTATTCAATACAATCTCTTATCCTAGAAAACATTGCAGGTCCTAAATTTTCTTTAATTTCATTTTCGTTTTTAAAATTACTAGTGCATATAAAAATACAATTTTTTACATCAACTTGATAATTAGTATCTACAAACATTCCTTCATCAAACATTTCATAAAATGCATTGTAAAAAATCGGATTAACTTTGTCAAATTCATCTATTAGCACTATATTTGTTTCTCTACTTTGTAAATCCTTTGCAAAACTACTTCTAGAGTGTTCTCCTCCAAAAACATAATTATATGCTTCTTGACTTTGCATCATTGAAAATTGAATTCTTAGTAATTCTCCTCCTAATGTTTCACTAATTGTTTTTGCTGTTTCTGTTTTTCCTACTCCTGATGGTCCATATAATAGTAATACTATAGGTTTATCTTTTCTTTTTGCTGATATTTTATACAAAGAAGATATTATTTCTTTCTTACAATGTCTTTGACCTATGATAAAGTTTTCCATATTATCATATATTCTTTTTAGTTTTTTTCTATCTATCTTTTTGTATTTGGAAAATTTATATTCTATAATATTTGCATACTCTGATTTTAATGATTCTATAACTCGTTTAGGTGGATTATGTACAAATAAATTTTCAACATTACTATTTAATGTTATTATATTAACAAAATTACTAATTGCATGCTCTAATACACTAGCATAGTCATCTGCTTTAACTATACAATTTTTTATATTTCTTCTTCTTGCAATCCAATTATCACCACTTGCAGAATCGTTTTGCCTTATTTGCTTATTATAATATTGTATCAATTCCATAAATGACACTCTTTCAGTATCTTTATCAATTTCAGTATTTATCAATTTCTCAAAATCCTTTTTTGAACCTCTAAATATTACAATTCTATTAATCATCTTTTTCAACTCCTGCTAATAATACATCATATACATTTAATTCTTTTTTCTTGTCATCTTGTTCTAAAGTTTTTTTATCTTCTTCAATATATGATGGATTATCTTTTCCTATTGTTATTCTCTCATCTAAATTTAACTCATTATTTATATTTAGCTTTTCTAATGTTGTTGTACCAACCTTTATAGCATATATACTTAAATTCATTTTTAATAAATCTGATATTTTATAATTATTTTTAAAAGCATTTATATTAAATCTTAGTATAACTTTGTTATTATCTTTTTCTCCTACGAATTCGAAATATCCTTTACCGGATTTAACAGCATTATCAATTTTATCTATAAAAAGATCAAATTCTCCAGCTTTAATTCCATTCCCTTTTCCTAACATTGTCATATAAGGTGATATCATAACAATATAAGATAAAGAATCTTTTTCTACAAATATTTTATAATTTTTAAAATTTTCTATGCTTGAATCTTCTTTTTCTAATATATTAATAAAATCTGTTAATATTGTATTTTTTAAAATATTCTTAGCCATTTTATTTGTATTTAAGGATGCTCCTAATTCCAAATTTGCTTCTATTTTACTCTCAAGTCCTAGAATTGCTTTGAAGACTCCTGAAATTCCAGCAGACCCAGAAGCTTTTGTTTTAGCTTCTAGTATTCCTTCTGTTTCATTAAGCAATTCTGTCGTTTTTTCCATTTCTCCACCTTCGACTATTTGTACATAGTCTGTTATTGATTCTTCATCAAAGTAAATTATTTTTTGTATTGATATTTTATTTCTTTGCTTTTTATTTGCCATTTTATTTTAATCTCCTATAATTATTTAAATATATCTATATTTTTGCTATATATCCTTTTCTAATTTTATTCAACAATACAAATATCGCTATAACTAATACGATATATATAATGCTTATTACGAAAATATTATTAAACCATTTGTTTAATATCATTAAAATTCCTACATTTAATATAAAGAAGAACATGTATCCCATACTTCCTAAGACAGGGCAGCTTCCTCTATTATATAAAACTCCACACATTGCAAATGATATTATATGTAATATTGTTCCTCCAATTAAATAAGTAAATAATATAACTATACATTCATTATCAGATATAAATTCAAATGGATTTGGTATCATTTCTTCTCTTATGAATCCATTCAAGGCACTTACAATTTGGTACATCTTGTCCTCCTTCCTTATAAAAAGACAAAATACTCTAGTAAAAACTAAAATATTTTGCTTTATATCTATTTATTCATTTTTAAATTCATAGCATAATCAAAAGATATTTGTTCAAATCTTTTAGTTTTTTTCCATCCATCCTCTCTATGTGACATTTCTGATATATCTGTCACAGTTTTATTCTTTAGTATTTTTATTATTGTATCAATTATTTCTTTTTCATTATCATTTATTTTGTCTAAACTATAATTTCCATTACTTATAATTTTTGTTGTATTACCATTCTCAGTTTCAATATCTTCTCTTATATATTTAGCATTCAGTAATGATATTTCATCATATTTTTTATAAATAATTGTTGGACCAAATTTTTGATTTTGATATGTTAATCCTGTAATCGCTACACTTCTTTGATTAAAAGATAACATATCTATATACCACAGATATTTATTTAAGCTTGTAATAGTTAAGTTCTTTACTTTGCTAGCAATATAAGAAATAATATTTTCTATCTTCTCTATATCTAAAGCTTTATATCCATTATAAATGTCAGGTCTTCGATCTAATACAGATTTTAAATATCTTCTTATATTATTTTGAACTTCTTCTTCACTAATATTAATATTTAAGTTTCCAGACACTATCTTTTCGTAAGTCTTATCATTAATGTTACCATTCTTATATGCTTCTTTTACTTTTTCTACAAATTTATCATCATTATCTATTAATAGCTTTATATAATCACTTTGAGATTTTGTTGGTATTCCCCCTCTTTCATATCTATTAATAGTCATTTTTCCGAATCCAAGAATAGCAGTTAGTTCTCTTTGTGATATATCATACTTTTCTCTTAAATCTATAATATCTTGTGGTTTAATTATATTTGCTTTTTCTCTATATAGTTCATATATTCTTTCATTATTCTTCTCTTCAATTTCATCTACATATAAATCTTGATGGCATTCTTTACATACAGCTACATTTTCATAGGTATTTATTTCTATTCCTCTAAATTCCTTTAAATCTTTTTTTTCAACTTTATACTCTACTTCTTTTTTACAATATGGACAATATACTCTCATTTTAACTCACCTCATCATATTTACCAAATTCATGTACTGACAAACAAACTGACTTTTCTGTACTCTCTACTCTAATCTTAATATACAGCTTAGTTCCTTCAAATAAAGGACTAAATTTAAATATCCACCCTTCATATTGTGGATCTCTGTCTTTTTCTGGACCTGCAAAGCAATCATCTACTGAGAGTTCCCTAATGATATCTTTGACATCATCATTATTTAGGCTATACTCTCTCATAAACTCTACATTTTTCTTCGTTCTGACAATAACAAATTTATCTCCATTATTATCATTATCTACAATTTTTTTAATTTTCAGTAAATTCTGACTTTGGATTTGACCTCCTATTGTGTTCATTATATGCCATCTCCTTATATTTATGTGCCACTTTTTGATGGCAATTTAATTTTACCATGGCTATGAACAAAAGTCAACACTTTATTAAAATTTTACAAAATTCTCTAATACTGGAATAGCACCATATCTTCCAGATAAATAATCTTTATTGTAAGTTGCATCATTTCTAACTTTTACATCGTTAATCTTATAATCAGCCAAAGAATATATTGTAGAAATTCCTTCTTTATCTTTTTCTGCAAACCAAATTTCATCTCTTCTAAATGTTTCTTTATTCAAATTCACAGTGTCATGTGTTGAATATATTAACTGTCCATTTCCTTTATTTGTATCACTATTATGGAATAGGTTGATAATATATCTTGTTAATAATGGATGTAATTTAGTATCCAGTTCATCAACGAATAATATCATTCCGTTTTTTAGTGCATCCATAAAAAAGTCAAATAAGTAAAACATTTTTCTAGTTCCATTAGATTCCAAGTAAAATGGCAATGCCTTTTCTTCTCCATTTTCTCCTTTATGAGTAACCTTAATGTCCACAATTCCATTATTGTTTTTTACTGCTTCTACAGAATCTGGTATAGTATTTATATCTTCTATTCCAGCATCAAATGTTTTTATAAATTTTAATAATTCCTTTTTATAATTTTTATCAGTTAATATTTTAAATGAAACTCTTTTATCGATGATTCCCTCAAAATCAGGATTTCCTAAATCTAAATAATTGCTATTCATAAACCAATAATAAACATTTGCAAAATCTTCGTTGTCTTTATCTATTTTACTATATATATTCAAAAATAATGTCTTTTCATCTATATTTGATAAACCAGCTATTTTATTTGTTTTCATTGTTACATTATTATTTTCTCTTTCAAATATAGAATAAAATTTATTAACTCTTTTTTCATATAGCCATTCTGAAATTATATTATCTTTTAGTAATTCAAAACCATATTTATATATTTTATTATTTTTTGCTAGTATTTCCACTTCTAAAGCAATTGGTTCTTCATTTATCATAAAACTATATATATTTTCTTCATCTATTGGAGAATTCTTTTTAGAATCATCGCTTACTAATATTCTATTTTTCATATAATCAAAAGCTTGTAGTACATTAGTTTTTCCACTAGCATTAGCACCATAAATTGCAGCTACTTTTAAATATTCACCATTATCTATTTTAGCAACATTATACTCGTGTTCTTTTAATGATGTTGCTTCCATATCTAAGCAATTTTCATTTTTAAATGATTTGAAATTTTTAAAACTAAATCTTATTAACATGTAAAAATCCTCCTTTACTTTATATATTATATGCCAAAATTAAAAAAATATCAATATTTTTGAGATATTTTCTCAAATTTTATTGATATTTCTAAATTTTATTATACTTACATGTTGTTTTAAAGTGCAATTTTTGCACTTTAAAAATGTTAAAATTGCACTTTAAGTTTACAATTAACCCTCTATTCTATCTTTTTGTTTAAAGGAATTTTACTAAAATCTTTATATTTATCATTTTTCCACTCTTCATATTTCCTTCTATAATTTTCTTCATCACTTGCTAATACTTCTGTGCCATCATCGAAAATAATTAAAATTTTATTAAAATCTTTTCCTCCAAAATGTAAATATTTATTGCTGCCATCAATGTAGCAACTTTCACATTTACAAGATACTAAATCATGTATACTTTTTGATTCAATTATATCTCCACAAATTAAACATTTAATTTTCAAAATTACATCCTCTCTAGATTCTTATTATAATTAGCTAATTGATTTTGAATTCTAGCAATACTTTTCATTATTTTTTATTCATAGTAATATTTCTTTTTCCTTTATTTAAATAATATACTATATTATAGCTTTCTCTTTATATATTTATTAAAATAATACTGTGTATAATAATCTTCATAGTTATTTTCTAATTCATTCTTATCAATATTATTTTGATTACAATATTGAAGAAAATGATTCATTATAATATCATCTTCATTCATTACGAATAACAAGTTTTTTCTCATTTCTCTATAAACAATATTTAAATATACATTTTGCAATTTAATAATATTATTATATAATTTGTCGTCTAACATATCAATTCTACCATAATGAATATTATCTCTTAACTTTCTATTTAATATATAAAATTCTTTATTCTCTTTTAACAATATGTTATCTAATTTTTGCTGTAAATCTCTTGAAAAATTAGTATCAAGTGACCTTATATCATTACCTATTATTTCAATTTCTAGTGCGATTATTTTTGATACAAATTTATGAACATCGCAGATAATATTGTCCATAATTCTAATTGTAATTTTATTTTTTTTAAGGAATTTTTGAAGTTCAATTAGTATTACAATCATATTTAATCTATATAAAATAAACACTTTATCTAATTCTGTTATGTTAGAATTTAGAAATAGTTTAGAGCTTTTGTAACTATATCTATTTCCTGATAATGCATTTTCTAAATTTTTAATATCTTTATTTTGGTTATTTATAATACTATTTATTATGCCTTTATATTCTTTTTCTGTAATTTTCATAATTCTTTTTAAAATTTCTTTAGAAAATTCAGTATTTGTTGAATAACAACTACTTAAGAAGTCTCTATCATCTTCTTTATTATATTCTGAAAAATTAAATCTTTTAATTTCATTGTTTAATTCAACTATATTTATATCAAAAACATCTTCTTTTAATTCAATCCCCATATGTTCCTTAATAGATTTTATATAATCAGAATCTTTAACCTTTTTTCTAACTGTTAACATTCTATATTCTTTAACTTTTTTCTTTAAATCATTACTTTTATAAAATTCGTTTTCGTCAACTAATTTATATTTGTTTAAGCATTTATATGTTTCATATATTAAGACTGGTGAAAAATCCATAATAAATTCTTCAATAG
>CANBHY010000010.1 GCA_947368535.1 uncultured Clostridium sp.
AATATGCCAGAAATTATTTCATTTACCAATGAAGATAAGAAAAAAATTCTTAAAAATATCGGAGAAATAGGGAAAAAATACAATTTTTATATTCAAACATGTGGAACAGATGAGAACTATGAACAATATGGAATTCATATATCGGGATGCACAACAGCAGAAATATTAAAACAAGCAAACAAAGTAGAATATAAAAAAATAAAAGGCAAAGGAATGAGAAAAGGTTGTCATTGCATACCAAGTCGTGATATTGGAGCATATGATACATGCCCAAATGGATGTAAGTATTGCTATGCAAATAAAAGACCAGAATTAGCAATAGAAAATATAAAATTACATGACCAAAAATCCCCACTATTAATAGGAAAATTAAAAGAAACAGACAAAATAACAGAAGCAAAAATAGAGCATTTAATAATAAAAGATACAGGGGAGCAATTAAGTATTTTATAAAAGATAAAAGCAAGTATAACATTGAAGGCTACTTGCTTTTATGATATTATACAAAAAATAACAAAGGAGAAATTATGATATATACCACAAATTATCAATCACCTGTTGGAAAAATATTATTAGCAAGTAAAAATAATAAATTAATAGGATTATGGATCGAAGGACAAACCGACTATTTAGAAAAGTTAAATGATGCAATAGAAATAAAAGAAAATGAAGAGATTTTAATTAAAGCTAAAGACTGGTTAGATAGATATTTTAGAAAAGAACAGCCCAAAATTGATGAAATAGAAATAGCTCCGATAGGAGGAGAATTTAGACAAAATGTATGGAAACTACTTTGCAAGATTCCATATGGAAAAATAACTAGTTATGGAGAGATTGCAAAAAAACTAGCGAAAATTATGAAAAAAGAAAAAATGTCAGCACAAGCAGTACGGAGGAGCTGTTGGACATAATCCAATTTCTATAATAATACCATGCCATAGAGTAATTGGTAAAAATGGAGATTTAGTAGGATATAGTGGAGGAATAGAGAAGAAAATAAAATTATTAGAACACGAGAATTATAAAATTATGAGGTGAAAATGAAAAAAGATATAATAAGATGCAAATGGTGCAATTTAAAAAATCCATTATATATAAAATATCATGATGAAGAATGGTGTAAACCAAATTTTGATGAGCATTATTTATTTGAAATGTTAATATTAGAATCTTTTCAAGCAGGACTTTCATGGGAATGTGTATTAAATAAAAGAGAAGCTTTTAGAAAAGCATTTGACAATTTTGATATTGAAAAAATAAGCAATTATAATGATAAAAAAATAGAAGAACTACTTAAAAATGAAAAAATTATAAGAAATAAATTAAAAATAAATGCAACTATAAATAATAGCAAAATATTTAAATCAATACAAAAAGAATATGGAAGTTTTAATAATTATTTAAAAACATTTACAAAAGATATAACTATATATGAAATAGATAAGGCTACTTCTGAGCTATCAGACACTATTTCTAAAGATTTAATAAAAAGAGGAATGAAATTTGTAGGATCAACAATAATATATTCATATCTGCAAGCAATAGGAGCAATATATTCACATGATAAAGAATGTTTTATGAATAAAAAATTTTAAGCAATAGTAATGTATCAAATAAATTACTATTGCTTAAGCTCTTAATTAATACCATTTATAAAATTTTGAATTTTACTAACCATATCAGTTTCATTTTCATATTCAAGAAAATTATTTGTTATAAACTTTAATGCAGAACTATAAGAACTACCTTTTTGATAAATACATAAAATAGGTTTTTCTACAAAATCAGCCCAACCTAATTCTATACCTTGCCCAACAGAAGGAATAGAAACTTCAGCAAGAACTAAGTCACATTGTTTAATAATTTCTTTAGTATTAATATTTTTAGAAACTTCATCATGAGGAAAGAAAATCTCATGATTTTTATATAATTCAGAATTTTTAATCGGAGTATATAATTTATTAATAAAATCTAATTGAGTGGCATGTGTTACACAAATTTTCATATCTAATCTCCTTATAGCAAATATTATATAGTAGAAAAAAAAGATTATCAATAAAAACTTTTAAATAGATATAATCTATGATAAAATCCAATTAATATATATTAGGAGGAGTAATATGGAGGAATATTTTGATGTTTTAGACGAAAAAGGGAATTTTACAAATACAGTAGAAACAAGAAAAAAATGCCATGCTGAGGGATTATGGCATAAGGCAGTAGTGGTATTTATAATAAACTCAAAAAATCAAGTGTTATTACAAAAGAGAAGTAAGAATAAAAGAATGTGGCCAGATATGTGGGATATAACAGCAGGAGGACATGTAGATGCTGGAGAATTTGGATTTCAATCAGTATTAAGAGAGTCTGAAGAAGAATTAGGCATTAAATTAAAAAAAGAAGATTTGACTTTTATAGGCTCATCATTATCAACAAATATTAAAGGTGATATAGTAAATAAACATTTTAACGAGTACTATATAGCAACAAAAGAAATAGACGAAACAAAATTACATTTATAGAAAGAAGAAGTATCAGAAGTAAAATGGATTGATAAAGACGAAATAATTAAAAAAATTAAAAATAACTATGAAGGTATAACCGATAAAGAAGGTTGTTGGGAGTATCTAATAAAATATTATGAATGGAAAGAAAAACAAAAATGAAAAAAGAAAAGTCGCCAGCAGTGCTGGCGACTTTTGCTTTGAGTACAATCGCTCCATAAGGGGGTAAAACAGATTCAGTACAACAAATGTTGTTTCTAAATATTATTTCATACCCTTCAGGAACACTTATTTCTGAGACGTGATGAGATCTACTAACAATAACAAGGATTCTTTCATCTCCAAGTATGCGTTCGAAACTAAAATGCTTTTCTGAAATTTCTCTTACTTCACATTCAGCATATTTCAAGAATTTATTGCTATTCCTAACTTTAATCAGATTGATAAAGTATTCTTGAAGCTCTCTATCTTCCGAGCCCCACGGAAAAGCAACTCTGTTTGCCAAATTATGAAGACCTGGTAAGCCAACTTCATCCCCATAAAAGATAGAAAAGATACCTGGGAAGAAAGCTAAAGCTACTACATATGACATAAGAACCATCTTGCCGTATTCATATTCATCTGATGAAAGAACATGGTTTTTCACAAAGTCAGAATCATTTGCATATTTCATATCCCATGCCCATTTACCATACAAATCAAACACATTACAAGCAAAAATCTCTATAAGCCTCGACATATCATGAGTAGAAGTAGGATTCATCATAGTTAAAATAGTATCAACAGGATAATCTATCAGGATTCGGTTTAACATATCCTGAAGTTTTCCAGTATCACGATACTTAAAGAAACGTATCAATGCATCGGGCAGCATATAGTTCATAAGTGAATGCATACCTATGCCAGAACTAATATAACCACGACTCGGCCTCATAGGATGCTCATCCCAAACTTCACCAAACAAAAATCCATCAGGCTTATTCCTAGTAATAGCCTCCATTATACGGTAAATCATTGAATCATCCAGTTCATCTGCAACATCAAGTCTAATACCATCAATGCCACACTCAAAAAGTTGATCAATGACTCCGCCAGGAGCAGTAATATAGTCTTGCCACTCGAGATTAGTAGTATCACATTCTGGAAGTGTAATGACATCCCACCAATAGCTAAAACAAGACTGTGAATTGTGCCAAATCCTTTTATAGAAAGGACGATAAGGTGAATCTTTGTGATTATAAGCACCATTGCCGTATTCCTCAAATTGGTCAAAGTACCTACTTCTGTTTCCAGTGTGATTATATACACCATCTATAACAAGGTGCATACCGCGTTTGTGAACTTCACTGCAAAGGAGTTTTAAATCCTCTGTTGTCCCAAGGTAAGGATCAATCTGCTCATAATCTACAGTGTCGTATAAGTGATTGGACTGACCACGTAAAATGGGACTAAGATAAATAAGAGTAACTCCAAGACTTTGGATGTAGTCGAGCTTTTCAACAATACCTAAAAGGTTACCACCATAAAAATCGACATTCCAATCATTATTTGCATTAGGTCCAAGTACAGGTTTATCGTTCCAATTGTTCATGGTACGACCAGGTATTGGTGTTATCTGATACGATGGACTTCTATAAAACCTATCCACCAAAATGTGGTACATTGTGGCGCCTTTTGCCCAATCAGGTGCTGAAAAATTAATAGATATTCTGAAGCATTCCTGTTTGGTAATTGACGAGTTTCCAGTAACATCTTTCTTTTTCATGCGGAAATGCTGACCATTACAATCGTAAGAAAAATAGTAATAGTACAGTGCGCTTGTAGTCAGATATATTTCAGTCTCGAAAATTGCGTATCCCGTATCATCATCATTCCTAGCATGAGGAATATCGTACTGAACGCTGTTTAAGTCGAAACTTGCATTACTAACCACGTTTAGTCTTACCCGCTCAAACCATCCAAACTTCATCGGAAGCCGGACTGTTACTTTTAGAACTTCACCATTACGATCCTTCCGCACGGAAGTTATCGTATGTTGAGTTCCTGAATTTGCTTTTCTCATAGCAGTATTCCCCTCCTTAAATTATTATAGAGAAGCAAATTAAAACTTAACTTCATAGCTATTTTATAATAAATTTTATAAAAGTCAACAAAAGTAAACAATAAAATTAATATAATTAAAAAAGGTATCGGGGGTTAACCCGACACCTCACGATACATAATCGTAGCTTGATGGAAAACATACCTTGGACATTCAAAAAAGAGATGAGTATACACTCTTGAAACCTGATCAAGATATTGCAAAAGTAACGCAAAATCAGATCTCTCCACAGAAAAGCACTTAACATGCTGGCTATTGGAAGAAAGCATTGTTGAAATAATAATCGTTCGATATCCCTCGCCATTAATGTTAAATAAATTGCCAGAATGCGGAAAGCGATTGCCCTTGATGCCAGTCACCAATTCAGAAAAAAGGTAGTCTGAAATCTCTTTGACGCCAGATGAATTTACAGGGATAGCTTTTGAAAATTTGCCATTCTCCTGCAATTGGTCAAGAAGTGGAACAAAAGAAGAATAGTGCGATTTAACCATTTTCCAATCCTCCAAAAAAGTATAATAATAAATTATAGCACTATAAAATTAAAAGGCAATATAAACCATTAATAATATTTGACGAAATAAAGCACAATAATATAAAATATAAACTAATAAATATTAATTGAAAAAAACATTAAAATTAAAGTTGTTATATCAATTGAAAATACTGCGAGTCACGTTAGAGTGTTTTAAGACTATAATACGAATATATACAGATGCTAATGTGTATAATACAATTAAAGCAGAGGTGATTAAAATGGCAGATTTTGTAATTGAAGCAAGAAAAAGAAAAGAATATGAACAGTTTACATGTAGAATTGAAGCAGATTTGTTAGAAAAAATAAGAGAAATTGTAACAGAAAACAATCTGCAATCAGTAAATGAATTTATTAACGAATGTTTAAGATTTTCAATAGAAAACTTGAAAATTAAAAGTGATAATGAAGGAAAATAAATGTTGTTCAAAAATAAAGAGCTTAGTTTGTATTTTATGCAAATAGGCTCTTTGTTTTTTTATATTATTCTATAAAGAAAAGTAATAAAACAAAAATCGACCAAATACTTGAAAAAAAAGATATTAATTGTTATAAATATGATAGGTAAAAGGGAGAAAATAAATGAAGAAATATTCTTTAGATAAATTTAAAGAACAGAAAAAGAGTAAAAGAAATACTAAACTAACTATTATAACAATAGTATTAATATTTATATTAATACTATTGGCGTTATATATGGCAAATTCAAGTTTTAGATCTTTTGTAGATACGTATATATTAAGAAAAGAAATAACCGAAGAAAACGCAAATAGTATAATTATAGATACAGAAAATATATCTCTAATATATGCATATGATAAAAACTTAGTATTATATACAGATGGAAATATTAATTTCTACAATTCAGATGCTAAACAAACTGCAAATATAGAATTAACTTTGTCAAAACCAATTGCAGACTCAGAAAAAAAATTCTTAGTTTTAGGTGATTATGGAGCACAAAAAGTTTGTTTAGTGAGAGATAATGAATTAGTATGGCAAAAAGATATTGATGGGAAAATATCTAAAATTAGCGTAAATAAGGAAGGATATGTTGCTGTATCAGTTACAGGGACAACTTATGAATCTATAGTAATGGTATATGATCCTAAAGGAGAACTATTATTTAGTAAATATCTTTCAACATATGTATTAGGAATAGATATATCAGAAGACCATAAATATATAGCAATTGCAGAAACAGATAACTCAAAAATAACACCAACAACCAATATTGAATTAGTATCAATAGAATTAGCTACAAATAATTCTGAAAAAGCAACGGTAAATTCATATAAAACAGCAACAAATGAATATTTATCAGGTATAAAATTTCAAGGGAAAAACAATTTGCTATGTTGTTTTGATTCATATGTTTTAAAGTTAAATGAAAAAGAAAGCCAAAAAGTATTTGAAATTAAAGATAATACAGCATATACAGATGTAAATATGAAAAACGGATTTGTACATGTAGATAAAGAGACTTCTAGTGTATTTAAATCAGATTATAGGTTAAAAATAAACAATGGAAAATCTAAAGAAAAAGTATACATTATTGAAGGAAATATCAAAAATGTAAAATCAAAAGGTACAAAAATTGCATTGCATTTAGGAACTAAAGTAGAATTTATAAACGAAAATGGATTGTTAGAAAAAAAATATAAAAGTACTAAAGAAATAAAAGACGTTGTAGTATCAGATAAAATAGGAGCAATGATTCATAAAACTAAAATAGATATTATAGATTTATAAAGAAATAGAGAGGGAAATATGGGAATTGCAATAGATATAGGCATAGTTTTAATTATGATGCTAAGTATTTTTATAGGTTATAAAAAAGGTTTAATAAAAGTTGCAATAAGTTTTTTGGCTATAATAGTTTCATTAGTAGTAGCTATAATCGTATATAAACCTTTAGCAAAACAAATTGCAAATAATACACAAATAGATGAAAAAATTGAAAATACGATATATCAAAAAATAAAAGATACCGATTTTGAAAATATTACTGAAAAAGAGAAAAAAGAAAATCAAATATTTGCATTTACCGAAAAATATGTTGACGAAGCAATAAATAAATCACAAGAAAATATTGCTAAATATGTAGCAGAAAGCTTATCAGAAAGTATACTAGAGATTTTAACTTTTGTTTTAGTGTTAATTATATTAAGAATACTATTATTACTATTAAACATAATGGCAAATGTGATAGGAGAAATACCAATAATAAAACAATTCAATAAATCAGGAGGAATAATATATGGGATAGTAGAAGGATTTTTATTAATCAATGTAATATTTGCTGTTTTATATATGATTAATCCAATTTGTTTAAACGGAAATATTAAAAGAAATATAGACAAATCACAACTAGGTAAGGCGGTTTACGAAAACAATCTAATTATCAATACTATTATAAAATAATTGAAAAACATATATAAGTTTGCTATAATAAAAAATATTAGTAGTAGGAGAAAAAAAGTGAGTAGAAAAGAAAAAAGAAAGCTGGAAGAAAAAAAAGAACATAATAGAGAGGAACAAAGAAAAATAAAAAAGTCAAAAAATAGAAATAAAAATAAATACAGAAATGCAGATCGCACACAAAAACCAAGAATAGATAATGATATATCCGAAATAGCAGTTACACTAGACAAAAATCCAAAAGAAAATAATAATGAAGAAAGACAAAAGCCACAAAATAAAAAAGTAAAAAGAAAAAAGAAAAAAGATAATCTTCTTGTAAAAATACTTAAAACAATATTAAAAACAATATTAATATTAATCTTAGTAATAGTATTACTATTAGGATGTTTTATTGGTTGGATTGGATTTAAATACGACTGGAATTTAAACAAAATGGTAAGAGGTGGAGCAAAAGAGGTAGCTTTATTTATAACAGGACAAACAGAAGAAGATTTAGCTAATCTTAATCCACTATATTGTTTAGTATTAGGAGTAAGCACTGATGAAGGATTGCTATTAACAGATACAATTATGTTATGTGCATATTATCCTAGAACACAGCAAGCTTCTATACTATCAATACCAAGAGATACATTCGTTGGAAAAAGTGAATCAACTGCAGGAGGATATGACAAGATCAATTCATTGTATCAATCTGGCGGAGGCGGAGATGCAGGAGCCAAAAAAGTGCTAGATGCAGTAGAAAAATTAACAGGATTGGAAATTAATAATTATATAGCAGTAAAAAATGATGGACTAATAGAAATTGTAGATGCAATTGGTGGAGTAGAATTCGATGTACCAATAAATATGAATTATGATGATGGTTCTCAAAAACTGTTCATTCATTTAAACAAAGGACGTCAACATATAAATGGAGCTAAAGCAGAACAACTACTAAGATTTAGACACAACAATGATGGAACAAGTTATCCAGCTGAATATGGAGATAATGATATAGGAAGAATGAGAACACAAAGAAACTTTATAACAGAAACTGTAAGACAAACTCTACAATTTAAAAATGTAACGAAAATAAATGAACTTATAAAAATAGCGTTTAAAAATACAGAAACAAACTTAGATTTAGATTATGTATTAAAATATTCACCAGCGATTGTAGAATTTGATGCATCATCAATACAAAACTCATATTTACCAGGAGAATCAGCAGTAATGGGATCACAAAAACTATGGTTCTATAGAGCTTATAAAAATGATACTAAACAACTAATTCAAGATATGTTTACATTTAAACAAGCTGAATCTGACGCAAATGCAGAGGGAACAGCATTAAGTCCTGAATATATAAATGTACAATTACTAAATGCATCATCAGATGAAAAAGTATTTGAAGATACTAAAAAACGTCTAGAAGATAAGGGATACAACATTGCACAAACAGGTGAAACAACATATTCAAAAACAACAAAAATAATAAATAGAACATCTAAAAAAGAAGAAGTAATAGATGAATTAATAGATACATTAGGATATGGAAATGAAACTACAGGTAAAACAGAAAAGAATTATGATATAACCATAATTGTAGGAGATGATATGAAGCAATATGTGGTTGCAATGCAATAAATAAAAAAGAGGGCTATAAAAGCTCTCTTTTTTATCTATATCTATTTAGTTTCTTTTTATATTTTTTCTTCTTATTAACAAATCTAATCATAAATAAAATAATGATAAATCCCGAAATAACAACAAAAATTATCATTTTTTCGTCTTCTGCAACTGCAATATCATTACCTGCTAATAAATCAGCAGAATATTTTAGTCCATCAATTTTATAAGTAATATTTCCAACAATATCGCCCTTTTTTATTGGTGCATTTAGATTTTCTTTTAAAGTAATTTCAGGTTCAAAATTTTCATTATTGTCAACATCAAGTAAAGCATCAACATCACTAGCAATTAACAAATTTAAAGAATTTTCTTTCTTTTTACCATTTTCAATAGTAACAGTTTTAACTAAATCATTAGTAGATTTAATTTTTTTAAACTGATAATTATCAAAAGCAAATTCAAATAAATTAGTAGTGTCAAGGTATCTAGAACTAACAGTACCACCATTTTCGTAACGTACAGGAGCATTGAGAACTACTGAAATATAAGAATTACCATCTTTTTTAGCAGAAGCAATTAAACAATTACCAGCTTGACTAGTAAAACCTGTTTTAACACCTGTAGCATATTCATAATAGTAATAATTATCAGGTAAGATTAAATTATTAGTGTTATTAAAATGTCTTTCTTGCCCTGAATATGAATCAGTAGAAGGAAGAGAATAAGAAGTTGTTTTTACTACTTCTCTAAAAGTTTCATTTTGCATTGCATATCTAGCAATTAATGCTAAATCATAAGCAGTTGAATAATGTTCTTCTTTATGTATTCCATTTGGATTAACAAAATGAGTATCCTTACAACCAAGCTCCTTTGCTTTATCGTTCATAAGCATACAAAAGGCTTCTTCAGAACCAGAAATATGTTCTCCTAAAATAATAGCACTTTCGTTAGCAGAAGTTACCATTAAAGAGTAAACTAAATCTTTAATAGTCAAAGTTTCGCCAACTTGAATATTAGCATTAGTATATCCACTTGGAATAGACATAACAGCATATTCACTAGCAGTTGCTTTATCATCAAGGTTACAATTTTCAATAGCTAAAATTGCAGTCATAACTTTAGTTGTACTAGCTGGAAATTTTCTTTCATAAGCATTTTTTTCATAAATAATTTTACCAGTAGATTGTTCCATAATTATAACAGCTTCAGAATTTATAGAAGCCTCTAAGTCAGCAATATTTTCTGACAAAGAAGATGCATATATTGACGAAACTAGGCTACAAAGAACAAAGAAAACAATAAAGGCAAAAAATTTCTTAGATTTTTTCATAAGTTTCTCCTCATATTAATTTACAACACTATACATTAAATTTTATTAAAAAACAATAAAAAATTATAAAGAAAGGAATTTAAAAATGAACAAAATAGAAAAGAAAAAACTTATAATTATAGGAATTATAAGCTTAATTATCATCGTAATTATAATTAAACTTATAGATACTAAATTTGAAAAAAACAATACAAAAGAAACAGGAATTCTAAATATAATAACTGAAGAAAAAAGTAAAGAAACAGAAGAAAAAATCGTAATATATATAACAGGAGAAGTAATAAATGAAGGAGTATATGAATTAGATATTGGAAGTAGAATAGCCAATGCCATAGAAGCAGCAGGAGGAACAAAAGAAACAGCAAATTTAAGAAATGTTAATTTGGCTTATGAATTAGAAGATGGAGAAAAAATATATATTCCAAATATAAATGAAACAGAAAATGAAATATTAGATGCAGAAAAAGAAGAACATAAAGAAACAGAAATTAATATTAATAAAGCAAATATCGAAGAATTACAAGAACTAAGTGGAGTAGGAGAAAGTACAGCTGAGAGCATAATAAAATATAGAGAAGAAAACGGAAAATTTAACACAATCGAAGAAATAATGAATGTACCAGGAATAGGAGAAAACAAATTTGAAAATATAAAAGAAAAAATAAAAGTAAAATAACATAATAAAATATTTATAAAAGGAAATAATAAACAAGAAAATAAGAAAAAAGAAAGGAAGTATAGCAATATGATGATGTTACCAAGAGGAAATGAATTTGATTTATTAGGAGAAATGTTTAAAGATCCATTTTTTACTGAAAGAGAAACAAAAATAATGAAAACAGATATAAGAGAAAATGAAAACCAATATTTAATAGATATTGATTTACCAGGATATAACAAAGAAGATATTAAAATTGAAGTAGAAGAAGGATATTTAACAGTTCAAGCTGAAATTAATTCACACAAAGAAGAAAAAGAAAATGATACATTTGTAAGAAGAGAAAGATATAAAGGTAATTGTTCAAGAAGCTTTTATGTAGGAAAAGACGTAAAAAGTGAAGAAATAAAAGCTACTTTTAAAAATGGAATACTAGCTTTAGAAGTTCCAAAAAAAGAGGCTGAAAAAGAATTACCAGAAAAGAAATATATACAAATAACAGATTAAAATAATGTAAAAAATCAGTGTGATAATAAACACTGATTTTTTACTGAGGTAATATAAAATTTCTATCATTACTGTTTAAAAATCCTACAGCGCTGATTTTGTATAATAAATAAAATTTATTTAAAAACTTTATTTATTAATCTATCAATTTTTTGGCTTTGCTTAAGTATTTGACTATAATCTTCTCCATCACGAATCATACGATTTAGTATTTGTTTTTCATTTTCAATTTTTTTATAAATAAAAGAATTAATTATTTTTAGCATTAGTAATCTCCATTAAAAAGGTATATAAGTATTAAATCAAAACAAAAATATTATATATATACTTAAGCTTAAAGCATTTAAATTATATACTATTAAAAATAAAATTGCAAGTTTCTTGCAATTTTATGAAAAAATATCACTTTTCTGAAATAATTTTTTAGAGGTGCAAAATATGAAAGTTTCACTAGGAAATATATTAAAAAATATGAGAACAACCAATACTAATCTCACACAAAAAGAAATTGGAAATAAACTATCAATTGCAGATAATACAATTTCAAGTTATGAAAGAGAAAATAGTCAGCCAGATTTTGAAACTATTGTAAAATTTGCAGAAATTTGTGATTTCGAAATAAAGATTTATAATAAAAGAACAAAGAAAACTTTAACTATAGAAGAGTTATCCAAAGAACTATAAGGTATGTTATTTAAATGCAAAATAATATATCTTTTTTATTTACATTAAAATATTGAAAAAAGTAGAATATAATGACAAAAGCTATGAATAAGAAAATGTAAATACCACAGCGGAATATCAAAACAAAATGGAAAAATAAAATAATAAAAAATACCAAAAAGTTAATATTTTTGGTATTTTTTTGGTTGCGGGGGTAAGACTCGAACTTACGACCTTTGGGTTATGAGCCCAACGAGCTGCCAACTGCTCCACCCCGCGATATTTTATTTAGTACTTTTAACAAGTATGTTTCATATTATAACACTTTTTAAAAAGCATTGTCAATATAATTATACTCAAAAAGCAGAAAAATATGCCAAAATAATAAAAAAATGTAAAAAAGTATGTACAAAAAAATCTTTATATGCTAAAATTATATTATATAAGGATAAAAAATGATTAAAACGAGGTAAAGGAGGAAAAAAATGATGATAAAAATGAATAAGAAAACTATATTTAAAATATTATCAATTGCTCTTATGGTAGCTATGGTAGCTATGTGTTTAGGAAACGTTGCTTTAGCTGATGTTGATTATAAACCAGATGGAACAGGAGGAGCTACAGCTACAAAATTCCAAACAATATTAAACATATTCTTAGGATTAGCTCAAGTTATTGGTATAGCTATCGCAGTTATAATGTTAATAGTTTTAGCTATTAAATATATCTCAGCAGCACCTGGAGACAAAGCTGAAATCAAAAAACATGCTGTTGTTTACATAGTTGGTGCAGTTGTATTATTCGCAGCATCTGGAATTATCCAAATTATTAAAACATTTGCGAAAGATACATTTAACTAATAGAAAAAAGATAAGAATAAAAGAGATTATCATTTTTTATGATAATCTTTTTTTATAAAAAAGTAGGTGATAATTATGCATAATAAAACAAAGAAAAAAATATTCATCACAACAATAAGCTCAATATTATTACTATGTTGTTTTAGTAAATTAGTATTTGCAACAGGGTTAGAAGATCCAACATCAATAGTAACAGGACCAGACATGACTGGAGTAGGAACATTATTTAATTTAGGAAATGTTATTTTGGGAATTATTCAATATGTATCAATTGGTGTTGCGTCTATAGCAGCTATAGTATTAGGAATTAAATATATGTATAGCTCACCAGAAGATAAAGCAGAAATTAAGAAAAAACTTGTACCTTTTATAATTGGTGGTATATTAGTGTTTGGGGCCGTACAACTTGTAAAATTAGTTGAAATATTTGTAGGTGAAATTATATAATAAGCTAGGAGGTTTGAAATGAATAAGAAAACAATATATAAAATATTAACTATATTCAGTATATTAATAATTATTATTTGTACATCAAATATTGTAAATGCTACTTCACTAACTTCTAATATAAATCCAAATACTACAGCGACGAGCCATTTTGAAAAACCTATATCAATTATATTAGGGATAACTCAAGTAATAGCAATAGGCGTAGGAGCAATAATGATAATTGCTTTAGGAATAAAATACATGTCATCTGCTACATCAGATAAGGCAGAGGTTAAAAAACATGCAGTAGTCTATCTTGTAGGTGCATGCATTGCTTTTGGAGCTACTGGACTAATACAAATATTTAAAGGTTTAGTAGTAGAGATGTTACAATAAACATATTAATATTATAAAAAAACAGGAGATTTTATCCTGTTTTTTTATATGCCCCAAAATATATAACAATATAGTTACAAATGTAAAAAAATGTTGAAATAAATAGAGAAAATATATTATAATGTTGATAACTAGTATAATAAGGGGGAAATAGAATGAAAATCCTTAAATGTATTCTTGTCGTTCTTACGGCATTTATAATAATTAATGCAATACAACCTAAAGTAGAAGCTGCTACTTTAAGTTTTGATAATATGAAATCAAGGTTAGACGCTTGGAAAAACACAGGAAAAAGTGGAGGAAGCTCATCTGTAAGTGGAGACCAAATGAAGGAAATTGTCGTTCCTATTGCTAATATTTTAACAGCAATAGGTGTGTTTGTGTTGGTTGGCGTAACTATAGTAATGGGAATTAAATATATGTTTGCAACACCAGAAGAAGCTGCAAAACTAAAACAGCAATTAATAGGTTTAGTAGTTTCAGCAGTTGTAGTTTTAGGTGCAACAGCAATATGGAAAATAATTTACAAAGTGCTATCAAGTACAGGACTATAAAACATTAAACAAAGGAGGAAACTATGGGAACTTATTACATTCCTAGAAATCTTAGAGGTGAAACAAGAATTTTTTATATATTTACAGTGAAATCACTGATTTCAACTGTTATAGGAATAGCATGTGGGCTTATATTTTTATTTATATTCAGTCTAATAGGATTACAAATGGTAGGAGTAATTATTACCGCTCTATTTGCGCTTATAGGCTGGGCAATAGGTGCTATAAAAATACCAACAATAGCAGGAATACAAGTAACTAAAAAGATTGGTGGAGAGCCACTAAGTGAGATAATATTAAGATGGATTAAATTTAATAAAAACAAAAGAATGTACGTTTACACAAAGGAGGAAAATAAATAATGGATATTATCACAATATTACAAATTGTCCTAGCGATATTGGTATTTATAATTATGGCATTAATAGCGACATATGCATTAGTTATATATATGAATAAAAGAAAAGAAGAAGAGGAAGAAGAAGAAACACTAGGAATACAGGATGAACAATTAAAAGATTTCAATGGAATGCCAAGAGAATCAATTTTTAAATTCATGGAATTTGACGAAGTTAAAGATAACATGATAGTTAGAAAAAATAGAACACAATATATAATGATTCTTCAATGTTCTGGTGTAAACTATGATTTAATGTCAGAAGATGAAAAAATAGCAGTTGAAGAAGGATTTGTACAGTTTTTGAATACATTAAGATTTCCAATACAATTATATATTCAAACAAGAAGCTTAAACTTAAGAGACATAGTTGATGAATATAAAGTAAAAGTATCTGAAATGGCACAAGATGTAGAAAAATTAAATGCTAAAATTCAAGCTGCAAAAGAAACTAAAAATGAAAGACTTTTGCAAAAACTTCAGTTTGAAAAAAGAAGAAAAGAAAGAGTTTTAGATTATGGTATGGATATTGCTGAATATGTTGCAAGAATGAGTTTAAACAAAAACGTATTACAACAACGTACATATTTAGTGCTTTCTTATTATGCAAGCGAAGCAGGTGCAACACCAGATGCGACAGCTGACGAAATAGATAACTTATGTTTCTCAGAACTATATACAAGAGCACAAACAGCGATGCGTTCTCTTGCTGCATCAGAGGTATCAAGTAAAATACTAAATTCTGAAGAAATTGCTGAATTACTATATATTGCATATAACAGAGATGATTCTGAGCTATTACAATTCTCTAAAGCTTTAGATGCACAATATGATGCGCTATATTCAACAGGAAAAGATGTATTAGAAAGAAAACAAGAAAAACTAGAAGCACAAATAAATGAACAAGCAATTGAACTTGCGACAGAAAGTATTGTAAGAGCAGATAAATATAAACAATTAGAGGAATTAAAAAGAGCACAAGCAATAAAAGACAGAGCAGGGGACTTATTAGATCAGTATAAAGATCAAATGGATGAAGTAACATATAACGGTGCAAAAGAAGAGATAAAAAAAGCAAAAATTGAACCAATAGATAAAGAAAACCAAGGATAAGGAGGATAGAAGATGAAGAAAGACAAAAAAGTAATTAATCAAAATCTAGAGAAATCACAAGAAGAATTATTAACACAAGAAAAAGAACAAGAAGAACAAATAAGTTTTCTAGAAAAAAACAGAAAAGGATTAAAAGACCTTATAGCACCAGCGGGAATAGATGCTTCTAATCCAAATTATCTACAAATTGCATCAGGACGTACAAGATATGCAAGAAGTATGATAGTATCAACAATTCCAAGAATGTGTACATTTCCAGAATTTTTAAGAGGTATGTATACTTTTGGAGATTTAAATGTATCAGTATTTATAAATCCAGTAAGTGAAAATACTTCACAAACAGAATTAAATAGAACAATTAATGAGCTAGAATCTGAAAGAATTGTAGCTTGGGACAGAGGAGATATTAACAGAGAAAGAATATTAGCACAAAAAAGAGCAGAAGCAGAAGAATTAAGAGATCAAATCGCAGCAGGATTTAACAAATTATTTGATTCATCAATAATATGTACATTATTTGCGTACAGTTTAGAAGAATTAGAAAAATATACAGAATTATTATCTGCTGAAATGTCTAAAAACTTAATTGGTATAAAACCAGCATGGGCAATTCAAGACGAAGCTTACAGAAGCAATATGCCATTTGTAGATAATAAAATTAAGAAAGTACATACTTTTGATAGACGTTCTATGTCTACAGTATTTCCTTTCTTTACATCAGAGATAGGTCATGAAAAAGGAATACCATTAGGATTTAATAGACAAACAGGATTACCAATTTTATTTGATAACTTTAGTCCAACATTAACAAATTATAATATGGTTATATTCGGTAAATCTGGAGCTGGTAAAGGTGTTACAATAAAAACACTAACAGCTAGATCATCTGTATTAATGGGAATAGAAAGTTTAGCACTAGATGCTGAAGGTGAATATGGAGTAGTTGCAGAAGCTCTAGGAGGAGTAAATGTAATTATAAGTCCAAATTCAAAAACTATTATAAATTTATTCGATATAGAACCTGAAATAGTAAAAGATGAAATAACAGGAAGAGAAAGAGTAGTTCTTAATGTTGAAAATAAGGTTGAAGACGTTACACAATCACTATTAACAATGGCAAGAGGAAGTACAAGAAGTAAAGAAGTAAACGAATTAACAAAACAAATTATCTCTGAGTCAGTTGCAGAAGAATATGAATCAATAGGTGTTAATGGAAATGTTGAAAGTCTTTACAGAACAGCTTCAGCACTAGTTAGAGATAAATTAGAAAAAGAGAAAAAAGATATGCCAACAATAGGAAGTTGGTATGCACGTATATTAAGAAAAGCAGAAGAAAATAAAAATCCAGACTATAGATTTCACTATAGTTATCTAATAAAAGTTATGAGACAATATGTTAGAGCTTATAACGGACAAATGGCATATTTTGATGGACAATCAACATTTGAATTATTAGACGGAATGCCATTTATAAACTTAGATATTTCTCAATTAGAAGAAAGATTTGCAAGACCTTTAGCACAACAAGTTCTTCTTTCTTGGATTTGGGAAAAATATGTTAAGAAAAATAGTGAAGATAAATCAAAAGCTGCTAAAAAAAGAGTTCTTATTGACGAAGCTTGGATGTTGCTTCCATACCCAGAAGCAGTAGATTTCTTAAATACAATGGCTAGACGTGCTAGAAAAAGAAACGTATCACTAGCAGTTATGTCACAAAGATTCCAAGATTTCTATGAGAAAAAAGAAGTTGAAGCAGTACTTACATCTTCAGATACAAAATTATTCTTAGCACAAGATAAATCAGAAATACAATATATCAAAAAGGTATTCAAGTTAAGCGATGGAGAAGCATATTTCTTAACAACTTGCCAAAGAGGTGAGGGACTATTAAAAGTTGGTGAAGATACAGCTATTATAGCAATACAACCAACTAAGAAAGAGTTTGAATTTATAGAAACAAATATGAACAAATTAGCTACATTACAATCAGAAAACTAATAAAAGGAGAATATATGAAAAACAAACTCATAGGAGCAATAATATTTGTATTATTATGTACTACAATAATACCTAATTTCATATATGCTACCGATATAGAATATGATATCAATACACAAACAATGGAAGATATGGACTATTCTGACTCATCATTTAGTAAGCTAAAAGATGATGGAAAAGCAGATATAAGTACAAATGCAGGAAGAAAAACTAGAGAAATAAGAGAATCATTTTCATTAGGAGCAGGGTTAGCTTCAGCTGTTGGAGCACTTATAATGGGACCAGTACTTATGATATCAGCATTAATGACAATGACAGCCAGAGGATCAGATTTATTTATAAATAGTGATGGTACGGCAGTAACAAATCATACTCTACTTGATATATCTACATGGGGAAATATTTTAGTAAACTGGTATACAATAGAAGATACAGTATTCGGAAGCTTAGACCTATTTAATGCAGATTATTTTACATCAAATTCTGAAATAAAAAATGATGCCAATAAAGCAATAAAAAATTCTGTAGCAGCATGGTATTATACACTAAGTGTATTAGGTGTACTAATTAACTTATTAGTTTTAATATATATCGGAATAAAAATGGCAGTATCAACAGTTGCATCAGCCATTGCCAAATATAAAGAAATGTTAAAAGATTGGCTAGTCGGCATGGTACTAATATTTGCATTACCATACATCATAGGCTTTATAAATCTTCTATGTAGTGGATTTGTAGAATTACTATGTGTTGTAAAAGATAATGTAATTAATAAACGGATTCGAACAAAGCATCTTATGGCAAGCAATTAATTTATTAAAAATAACATCAGGATGGTCATATGTTGCAACAGTACTTATGTATTTAGTATTAACATTCTATCAAATAAAATTTTTCTTACTATATATAAACAGATTACTATCAATGGGATTTTTAATAGTAATATCACCAATTATGGCAGCAACATATTCAATAAATAAAACAAAAATATCTGGAAAAGGTGGAAAATCAAAAATATTTGCACAATGGTTTAGAGAATATTGCGTAAATGCCGCATTACAACCATTACATGCAGCTATATACCTAGTATTTATAGTAACAGCAAATCAAATATTTGCAGCTGCGCCACTATTAGCAGTATTATTCTTTGCTACCCTATCAAGAGCAGAAAAAATAGTAAAGAATATATTAGGAATGAGAAAAATGTCATCAATTCACTCAATGTCATCATATATGCCAGCTAACAAATTATATAAGCCATAAAGCGATAAAAATACAAATTAGGAGAATAGGAATGAAAAAGAAGTTACAAAAACTATTATTGATAATAATAGTAGTCCTAACAATTACAAATATGCTATGTGCAACCATATCAAATGCAACAACTGCTGTGCCAGCGGGAACAACAGTAGAATCATTAGATAATGAAGAAGAAAATAACTTACTAGCAGGAATATTTGGTGGAGTAGGATGGTTTATTGACGGAGTAGTAGGAATAATAAGTAAAGTAATCCAAATACCTTTATTATTAATAGGTATGGCACTGCAAGGATTGCTTACAGGAATAGCAAGCTTAGAAGGAAGTACAATTCAAGGATTTATAACTCCTGATGATATATTCTTTAATAGAGTCGGATTAACAGATATAAACTTTTTCAATTTAGGAAGTGGAGGAAGTGTTGTAAATGTAATAAGAACTAACATTGCAACATGGTATTACATACTACAAATATTAGCAACAATAATTTTGCTAGTAGTTTTAATATATGTAGGAATCAGAATGGCAATATCAACAGTTGCTTCAGATCAAGCAAAATATAAAAAAATGTTAACAGATTGGGCAATGAGTTTTGCATTATTATTCTTTTTAGGATATATAATACTATTTACTTTAGAAGCCAACAATGCACTAGTAGGAATGCTAGGACAAGCAAATAGGGTAACAATAGGAAATGGTGTAGTAACACAATTAACTTGGGACATAGTATCAGGTGGAGCTACAAAATCATGGGCAGCTTTTATAGTTTATTTTACATTATTAGGTATGACAACAGCATTCTTATTCTCTTACATAAAACGTATGCTAACAGTAGGATTTTTAATAATAATAGCACCACTAATAACAATAACTTATTCAATGGATAAAATGAAAGATGGCCAAGCACAAGCATTAAATACATGGATGAGAGAATTTATGTTTAATGTCTTAATTCAACCATTTCATGTAGTTATATATTTAGTATTTGTATCAACAACATTAGATTTATTAAGTACAGGTCCATCATTGGCAAAAATGTTTTTGTCAATAATGTGTATGTCTTTTATATGGACAGCAGAAAAAATAGTAAAAAACATATTTGGACTAAAACAAGCAGAAAGTCTTGGAGAAACATTAGCTGCAATGGGAATAGTAAAAGAAATAGGAAAAGCAGCAACATCAGCAGCATCAGCAGGAAGCAAAGCAGTTGGAAAAACAAAATTTGGACAAAATATTCAACAAAAAGTTGGAAATACAAAAGTTGGTCAAGCATATCAGAGAATGTCAAACAGTCAAACTGGATCAAAAGTATTAAATTTAGGAAAGAAAGTAATAGGAACAACAGGAGCTGCAGGTATTGGAGCAGCAACATTTGGATTCGAATTAGGTGCTAATACACCAGCTAATGCTTTCCATGCAGGAATGGAAGGATATAAGGCAGGAAAAGCATTATTTAATCCAGATCCAAATGCACAAGGAAGTTCACAACAAATACAATTAAGTGAACAAGATTTACAAAGATTTGCAGACTTAATATCTAAAAATAATAACTTCCAGTTTGCAGATTATAACAATGGAAACACAACAAGCAAAAATAATTTAAAAGCATATGCTCAATCACTAATTGGTGCCAATATGAACATGTTAAATAATGATATTCAAAGAGCATTAGCAAACTTAACAAGAACAAATCCAACAGAATATAACACAACAACAGCAGCTGGAAACCAACATTTATTAGACTTACAAAATGCAGCGTTAGATCCTAACTTAGATTTTAATGATCCATCTACAAATCCATTAGGACGCGCATGGACAGCCGAAGAAAAAAGAGTTATAGATGCAATACAAGTTAAAAACTTAGCAGAAGCAGTAAACAATACACATAAACAATATCAGGCAGCAGGAAGACAAAACCCAGCACAAGATATAGACTCATTTATAAACGGATTATAAAAAGGATAATTGAGGATATGAGTAATATAAAAAGAAAAAAAAGAACTAATCAAAAATACATAGCAATCATGATTATAGCTTTTATAATCATGATTGCTGCTGTCATATCAATATTGCTAATTTTAAAATCAAAAACAAAAGAAAAAAATAATAATACAGTAGTAACGACAGAGCCAACAGAAGAAGAGATTGAAGCATCTGAAAAAGAAGAAATTAAAAATATGTCTGAAAGCAAAAGAATGAAAAGATATATAGGAATGTTTTTTGAAGATATAGAAGAAGGAAAGTATTTAGAAGCATATTCAGTATTAAATGAAGAATTTAAAAACAATTACTTTCCTAGATTAGAAGACTTTGAAGAATATGCAAAAAAATATTTGAATTCAAATACATTAGCTATAACATATGACAACATAGAAAGATTAGGTAACAATAAAACAGGAAATATGTATGTAGTTTGGACAACAATAACAGATATATTTAGACCAAAGTTAGCAGAAGACGAAAAAATAGAACAAACTAATTTTGTTATAATAGAAAAAAATTATAATGAATTCGAAATGTCATTTAGTGTAAAAACAGATGAAGAATAGGAGGAAAAAGTGTTCCTAAAATTACGATTAAAAGTTAGAAATTTTTTCAAAAAATATAAAAATAAAATATTCATCGTATTAGTTATATGGATAATAATATTAGCAATCAACTATTTATTAGGACACCAAAAACAAAAAGTTGTATTGAATACAACCTATGCACCACATAATGTTGTTTTACTAAGTGACAGTGAAGTCCCAGAAAATCTACAAAATCCGATTGAAGATTTAATAGACGACTATGTAAATAAATGCAACAAAAAAGACTACAAAGCAGCTTATGAATTATTAACAGAAGAGTGTAAAACACATGCATTTAACAATTCGTTAGAAAAATTTACAAAATACATAGATTCAATTTTTGCTCAAGAGAAAAGATATAGTATTCAAAATTATTCTAATATAAGTGAACAATATATATATAATTTAAAATTACTAAATGACATTATTACAACAGGACTAACAAATGAAAGCTATGCATACTATGAAGAGAAAATAGCAATAAAAAAAGAAAATGGTCAATTAAAACTATCAGTTAATGACTATATGGGTTCAAAAGAATTAAAAAACGTAGCAGAAGATGATTATTTGAAAATAAGAATTGAGTCAAAAGAACAGTATTATGATCATGAAATTTATACAGTAAAAGCTACAAATAAAAGCGATAAAACAGCAATAATATTTGACGGACTAGCAGGAGAAGAAATATATTTAGTGTCAGAGACAGATAGAAGAGCACTATTAAATGCAGACACATCATTAGTATTAATACCAGGAGAAACGAAAACCGCAAAATTAACATTTTCAAAATATTATGATGAAACTATTCCTGCAGATCAAATAATATTTAATAAGATACGATTATTGACAGATTACACAGGAAATGAGCCAACAGAAGAAGAACAATTAAATAAAGCAGAAAGAGTATATAGTATAAACGTTCAAGTAAAATAAAAAGCTAAAATAGAAAAGAGGTGAGAACTGTGCGGAGAAGATGATGAAGAAATAAAAAGAAAAGCGATGGAAGAACAAGATGCTGAAGAAGAAAACATGGAAGACCAAGAGGCTGAAGATGAAGCTGCAGATGAAGATAGTGCTGGAAATAAATTTTCTCACTCATTAGATGACGATGAAGATGAAGAAGGTCAAGAAGATTCAAAAGATAGCAAAAGTGATAGAAAAAAAGATAATGACGATAAAGATGAAGAAAAAGATCCTGAAGATGGGGAAAATCCTGAAGAAGATTTAGACAAAACTGGAGAAGATTTTGATGACCTAAATGATGAAGGCAAAGATAAGTCTGATGGACCTGATGAAAATACGGAAGATTTTACTTCAGATCCAGATGCTGATAAGAAAAACGATGGAGAAGATGAACTAGATGATAGTAAAAATAGAGACGATCTGGATAATGATGAAAGTAAGGAACAAAATCCTGATGACGAGCCAAATAGAGACAAATTAGATGATACCGAATCTAAATTAAAAGATGATTCTGACCCAGATATAGAAGACAAAATGGAAGAAGGTAAAGAAGCAGCAGAGGATGCAGCAGAAGATGCGGCAGAAGAAGCTAAGGATAGTGCAACAGATCCATCAGGTGCAACAGGAGGAACTACCGCAGCACCAGAAGCAGCTGGAGAAACTGCTGCAGAAGGTGGCGCTACAGCTGCGGAAGGAGGTGCTGCCGCTGCAGAAGGAGGAGCTGCCGCTGCAGAGGGTGGAGCCGTTGCCGCAGAAGCAGGAACAGCCGCAGCAGGAACGGCTACAGCAGGAGGAATCGCAGCCGCAGGACCTGTAATACTAATAGTATTAGCCGTAATACTATTAATAATAATTATTATAGGTGTAGCAGGATTCTTTACAACAATGCCACAGTTCTTATGGAATAGATTAAAAGAATTTGCATTAAGCATGTGGGATGGAATCGAAGGCTACTTCATAGGAATGGACGAAGCAGGAATAAATAAAGACGACGTTATAGTAGCAGCACAATATTTATATGACATGGGGTATGATTTAGTAGGAATGGGATTTGCAGAAAGCGTAGAAATTGCAGGTCAGAAGGACGAAAATGGAAACATTATAGAACCTACTGAAGACCATCCAGAAAATTCAATAATATCTATAGATGCACCATACTTAACATCATACTTAGTAGCTGAAAATAGAACATATTTAGTAAATAATTTTACATTCAATTTTGAAAGTTTCTTCTCAAGTTTCTTTAACGGAGAATTTTGGTCAGATGATGGTCACTCTGCTTGGGGAACAGGATTGATAAATTTAGATGATAATCTTATTGATACAATAATGTCTCCATTATATGGAATAAGAGCAGGAGAATATTTTAACGTAGGAGAAGCAATTAAAGGTGTAAAAATAGACAGAGATAATAATACTATGAGAATTAGACGTTTAAATCTTGAATTAGCAGTTTGGAAATCACATTTTGACTATACATATTATAGCTTAGAAGGTTGGTCTGGAAGGTATGGAAAACCGTTTGAATTAATGATTACATTACATGTAGCAACAATGGCACCAGATCTAGTAAAAGAGTTTGCATTAAATAAAGATTTAGACGCAAAAGTAAATGTAAAATTAACAGGCAAAAAAACACTAAGTGGAGAAATATATGTTGATGGAAAATCATTAACAGACATCAAAGATCAAGGATTATATTCAGATGAAACTAGAGAATGGTTAGAAGACAAACAAAAAGATAATGCTGATGAAATAAAAACAGCAATGCCTTATATATCTAGTGTAACAAACCACTGGTTTAGAAATGTATATTTTGAAGGCACAGACTCAATGGATGCATCAGGTGATAAAATAGGATCAGTAGATGTTGGAGTAGATGACGATGCTGATGGATTAGAAGACTTTAATGAAACATCAGGAGCAAAAACTCAAAAAACGAGAAGATTATCAAGTGATGATAATGTATATGAATCAGGAAATGATGTACAGGTAGAACTTGAATTTACAGTAGATGAAAGACCAGCAGAATTAGAAGGTAAATCAATAACAATAAAAGGTTCAATAGAAGATGGAATGACACAAACAAAAGATGCTGTAAGAGGTGTAACAAATCCAACAACAAAACAAATATTTGCAGGAGAATATTACTTATACGATGGAACAATAGAAAAAGCAAAAGCAATTCAAGCAGCAAGACGTGGCGAAAATAATGGAGTAAAAAAAGAAAAAGTAAATTTAACTAAAGATTCACTACAAGCATTTACAATATTAGAAGGAAGCAATACATTAGACGCTCAATTCATATACAGAGACCTAAAAGAATTAGTAATTGAAATAGGATATTTCGAAAGAGAAGACTTTTACGAAATAGAAAAACAAGTACTAGAATGGCCAGTACCAGAATATATACCAGCAGAATGGCCAAACAATGAAATAGAAAAACAAGTTATAGAATATGGAAGTATAATAGCTTGTGATGAAACAATAGCAGCATCTTTAGGAATATCATTAGAAGATTTACAAAAGCTAACAGGAACAGAAGATAAAGAAGATGAAGAAGAACAGCTAGAAGAAGAACTAGATATGTTAAAAGGATTAGTGTTCTTAGGTGATGATTACATAGCAGGACTAGAACAAAATGTAACAATAGAAGATGCAAAATTCTATTCAGCACAAGGATCTGGACCACAATATTGGTTAGACAATATTGCAACACTTCCAGAAGGAATAGGTACAGTTGTAATAGCGACTGGATCTAACGATCCAAAAAAATATGAATCAATGAAAGGTTTAATAGACGCATTAGATGAAAAATATGAAAACATACAGATGTATGTTATAGAAGTAATGCATGTAACTCATAATCATGAGAGTGCAGATTCATATAACAAATTGATAGATACATATAATTCACACGTAAGAAATAAGTGTAAAATACAACCTAATGCAACTTTTATAGATGCATCATTAGGATTTATAACAGATGGTTACTTAAATAATAGTGACAGCACAGGAAGATTTTTACCATCAGGAAGTTATACACAATGGGCTAAAAATATAGCTAGAAAGATAAATGAAAACAATATTTCTGCTAATGATACAGATGAACAATTTGTAGTAGATTTCTTAAAAGCAGCAAAAGATGTAACAAAATTTGTAGATGAAAATAACTTCGAATATGGAAGTGCAGATTTTATGCCACCAAGAACTAATGGTAGCATAGATGAAAAAACTGGAACAACAGATGAAAACGGAGGAAAGAAAATATCATCAGACAGAATGGTATCTTGGGCACTATATAAATGTGGATATAAAGATCAACCAGACTGTGGATTGTGTGTAGGTGAAGATGGAGACTTTATTAGTTATTGCGAAAGTAAAGAATGGAAAAGAATTACATCAGCAGATGAAGTACAAGTTGGTGATATAGTATTTACAGGAAAAATAGATGATGAAGGCAAAAAAGCAAATCATGTATTTATATGTGCAGGAGAAGGAAAAAGATATGATTGCGGAAGTCAAGAAAGAATAAGACTAGAAGGATCATACAGTAGCTATGAATGTCAACCATTTAATGAAGATATAGGCTCAGACTTTGTATGCGCATATAGAGTAACAGGAGATGGAGTAATAAATTCTGGACTTAAAGAAAACTTAGATGTAATAGCAATGGGAAATGGTAAAGTAACAGAATTATTAGATGAAAGTACAAACTTATTTTCAGAAGAATATATAGCTCGCTCAATATATGGAGATGAAATAGTAACAGGAGCAACAGAAGATCCAGTAGAAGGAAGAGAACAATCTAAAGAAGGAATAAGAATAAAACTTACAGATAATGCATTAAGAGGATATGTATTAGTAATGTATGGATTTGACGTAGATAGCAGTATATCAGTAGGACAAAAAATAACAGTAGGAGAAACAATAGGAAAATCATTAAATTCAGATGTGTACATTATATTAATAGACAAAGACAAGGCTGTAATAGAAGATGTAGAAGATTACATAAAAGTTCCTAAGAAGACAAAAGACAATTCTGGAGCATCACCGCAACCATATCAAGCACAGCCAGGAGATGATGTATTATTAGCCAATATGATGCATCATGAAGGTTGTACAAATACATTCCAAGGTGCAGCTTATGGTTCATATTCAAAAGATGAAGCAGATAGAATAAATATGATGACAGGATATGTACTAATAAATAGAGCATTAGTAAATTTCGGAGGACATGGAACAACAATAAGAGAGCAATTAGCAGCACCAGGACAATATGCCACAGCATATGTCGCAAATAATCAAACAGTAGAATGCCTAGAGTGCTATGCAAATGCTAAATTATGTTTAAAATGGGATTGTGATTATGTAAAAAATCCAGACGGAGAAAAGATGACAAGAGATGTACTGTACCAATCAGGATGGGATCAATGTACAGGAGGAAATAGCCACCCAGGACAAACATGCTTCTGGTGGGTAGATGACAATAGAAATAATGTACCAGATGTATATTCAGGAGCGGGGGCATGGTATGACGAGTTCTTCTGCTATAGTGATCAATATAGAAGTTATAGATAAAGGAGTTAAAATTGAAAAAGAAAAAAGAAAATAATAAAAAAATACTAATATCTATAATAGTCATATTAATATTAATTACCATAAGCATATTAGCAATAATATTAATAAAAAACACTAAAAAAGATGATAAAACAGCTATTATGGGAATATATGATAAAAACCAAGAAGAAGTACCAAGTCTTAAATATTCAAACCTTTCAGAAATTTCTGTAGTGATAGACGAATCATCATCAGATGTAGAGATTGCTAAAAAATTCAGAACTATATTCGAAAATAATATTCCTGAATTAAAATCAGATATTGAAAATTTAAGTGATGAACAAATAGAAAATTATTACGACAAAAATCAAAAAGAAATAAAAGCAGAGTTTTATTATATTGAAAAAGAAAGTTTTAAATCATTATGCAATCACTTAAAAGAAATGCAATCAAATTTAAATCAAGATTTTGACATATGCGAGTTTAAAGCAATAGATAATAAATTAGAAGTAATATGCAACTATAAAAATGGAGAAAGAATAACTTTTATATTATCAGAAGCAAGCAAAATTGAATTTAAAAAATAATACAAAAAGATAGTAAATTTAAAGATTTACTATCTTTTTTATATTATAGGAAAGTTCTCCTAAATTTCCTATAATATAAATATATTCCACAGAAAATTTATGAAAATAATAGTCAAAATACTATTGAGAAATTAAAAAATATGGTAAAATAAAATAAGAGAATTATATTTTAAAGTAGAATAATTTCTACAAGGGGTGAAAATATGAAAAAAACGAAGAAAAAAGGCGTTTTAAAGAAAAAAGAAAAAATAGCACTAGCAATTGCTGGAATTATACTATTTGTGATTATATTGGGGATATCATTAATGCCAACAAGAAAAAGAAATAATCAAGAACAAAAAACTAATAATACTGATTTAAATAGAGAATTATCATCAGTCCAAGAGATAGTTGAGTATTTAGAAGCTACATATGTTTCAACAGAAGACTCAAAAGCTAGTGGATACGATATAGATATATATGTGAATTTTCCATACAATTTATATGAAGGGGAAATATCAAAAGAAATATATTTCAAAAATTTTTATGAGAAAATAGCTAGAATAACAAATTTTAAGAGTTTTAGATTAATAGATTCAAATAGAAAAATAACAATTGAAATAAAATGCGAAAATGGAAAAATAAAAGAAGTTAAGATAAATGGTGAAACAGACTACTATCAAAAAACATTATCAGCAAAAAGTAAAGATAATATGTTAGAATTTGAAACAAAAGAATTTAAAATAAATTCACCTGAATTACAAAGCTTAATAAATAATAATTGGGTTACAGCAAATGCTTCTTTAGGAACACCAGAAAGCAAATTTTATAAATATGATGTATATTTTGATGAAGGATATGAAATAAGAACTATCCAAGGAAAAACATTTAACATAGTGTTTAATAAAAAATATGGAAACGATGTTATAGAAGGATATAAACCAGGTGATGATTTAGAAAAAATAAAAACATCATTAGGAACACCTTATGAAAATAAAAACATGATTGAATATAAAACAAAAGACTTTTATGTAATATTTTCTAATGAAGAGATATCTATATATCCTAATAGAAGAAACGATTATACGGAATTTGAAAAATTAGTTGAAAAATATAATGAAAAACAAGAGATAAATGACTTTATATATGAACTTACAGACATATGGCCAGATTATGATATTTATAATAATGATAATAATTATGTAGAATTATATTATACATTAAAAGGAGTAAAAATAAGTTTTTCATCAAGAGATTCAGAAGGAATACAAATATACGAAAATTATAAAGGAGACTTAAAAACAAATACTGAAGACTATAAAAATGTATATTATAAACTAGACCAAAATTTAATGTTAGAAGCTGAATCAGAAAGAAGATTTGTTCACGAATTAACAGGAGAAAGAGGATCTTCTGAAGACTCTATATTGATTAGTGACGAATTTCAAATTTTAGCTAGTTATGATAATGAATCATATAAAAATATAAAAATATATTCTCTAAATGAAAACTATCCTAATAATGAATTTGAAGATTATATATCAATTAAATCATATGTTTGGGCAGATAACGAACATTTAATTTATAGTATTTCAAATGATGGAATATACATGTATACAGCTACTACAAGACAAATAGATAAAATGTTAGATGGTAAACAAACTTTTAATATAACTAATTATAACCGTAATACCAAAGCATTAGAATATGATGGGCAAACTGTAACAGTTAGCTTTTAAGAGGTATAAAAAATGAAGAGAGTAAAAAGAGTAGTAAAAAAAGCAATAATTGTATATATAATCATATACCTAATACTAGGATCAATTTCATCTTCTTATGCTAGAACATATGACAAAGAGTGTGGTGAATATATTTCTCAATATGCAAGAGACTTTATTGATAAATATTGTACACCAACAGAGACGAAAACAAGGTATGTTCTAATTAGTAAGGCTAGATGGACAGGCGGAGAGTTCGGGAAAGGAATATTTGAAGCTTGTTGTAATACTGGTATTAGATATATGTACGAACTAGCTTTAGGAGTCGAATTAGCAGACTATGGATGGGCAAATAGTTGTGCAACAGATTGTGAAGGACTTGGTAATTATCCACAATTTTGGGAAGATGTAACTAACCAAACTCTAGAACCAGGTGATATAGTTTTTAGTACGTCACATACTGAGATGTATATTGGAGACAATCAAAATGCGAACTTTGGAAATTCACCTTATAGTGGAAAAATAGCTAATGGTCCAAGATTAGGGTCAGATTTTACAAAAGCGTATAGACCAAAATTTGATGTTAATCCAACAGGTACAATACCGATAGGAGAGCTAGAAGACGAAGACTTAAGTATATATGATGATAATGGATTTATATATAAAGGTGTTGCTTCAATAGAAAGCTACGAATCATCAACACCATTAGGTAAATGGATAATCAATATGTTATCAGAAATACTAGACTACCTAATAGGAATTTTAACATTTGGAATAAGAGTTGTAATCGTTGGTTGGACAGCAATTATAGAAAGATTCTTTATAGATGGAATAGTAAATTCAATTACAGGTGTAACAAATAAAAAAGATGAGACATGGGTGCCAGATCCAGCTACAGTAGATGAAATAGATAACCAAGCACAAGCAGATGAAGAAGCAGAAGAGGCAGAACAAGTGCCAATAGAAGATATTGGCGATGAAAGTAATCCAAATGAATATGTAAGTTCAGGAATGCAACAAATATCAAAGATTGGAGGAAACGTACAACTAAAAACATCATCTAAAGCAAATGTAACTATAGAAAATATAGTATACAACAAAATACCGATATTAGATATTAACTTCTTTAATTTTGAATCTGCAGGTGGAGCAGTAGTAGACGAAGATGGGGTAATATACATAATTAAAGAAAACGTAGCTATGTGGTACTATATATTCAGAATAATGGCAATATTAATAATGCTATTAGTATTAATATATTTAGGAATAAAAATGGCAATAACAACAGTATCAGAGAAAAAAGCTGTATACAAAGAAATGTTAATAAGTTGGATTGCTGGATTTATATTAGTATTTGCAATAAGTTACATAATGTATGCAATAATACATGTAAATGAATCATTTATAAGTTGGGTAATACCAAAATATGAAGACGGAACAGAGCTTTCACTATATGAAACAGTAAGAACAAAAGCATATTCATTAAAGGCGTCAACAGGATTTGCTGGAATGATAATGTATATAGTTTTAGTATATTATTCAATTAGATTCTTAGTAATGTATTTTAAAAGATTTTTAACAGTAATAATATTAGCAATCATGTCACCTTTTGTAGCAGTAGCGTATGCACTTGAAAAAGTAAATAAAAATGGAAAAGGTGGAGAGATATATGGAAACTGGTTTAAAGACTTTTTATATAGTGTAATGATTCAATCAATACATGCATTAATATATACACTATTTATATCAATAATACTAAAGCTAACAGAAGCATCATTACTTGGAATACTACTATCATTTATATTCCTAGGATTCATGGTAAGAATAGATAAAGTAGTAAGAAGAATATTTGGATTAGATGGAAAAAATACAGGAAAAATAGCATTAGGAGACATAAAAGCCGCTAGAGAAATCGGAAAGAGCGTTGTAGGCGGCAAAGGAAAAGTTCATAAATTAGGAAAAAGATATGGGAATTATTTAGGAAATACAGTAGGAAGACCATTTGGTGCAGCCTTAGGACGTGCAGGAAATGCAATGAATAATTTAAGAGACAGACTAGGGTATGAAGAGGTAGAAATAGATCCAAAAGAACAAGAAAAAAGAAAGAAAGAACAAGAAGCAAGAAAAGAAAGACGACAAGAAGGATTCAAAGATGCTGCATTAGGAGCAAAAGCAGGATTAAGTATAGCCAAAACGGCAGCTTTAAGCGCATTAGTAATACCATCTATGATAGCTGAACCAAAGATGTCAGTAGAAATATTAAATGCAGCAATAAGTTCAAGCCAAAGAACAAAGAAACTATTTAGTGAATTTGGAGATAGACTAAATGAAAAAACGAAAGCAACAACAGCAGACCAAGGACGAAAATATAAATTGACAGGTATTAAGCCAAAAACACCAAGAGCGCTAAGAAATATAATGAATAGACTGACAGCACTAGGAGCAAGTTACGCAATATCAACAGGTGCAAATGAAAATTTAATTAATAAATTGCAGGAAGATAATGGCGAAAATGTGCATAATTTAACAGGAGAACAAAGAAGAAATTTAAGTACAAATGATTTGCATTTATTAAATAACACTAAAACTGTAGAAGAATTTTTAGAAGAAACAGGAGATATAACAAAAACAGAAGAATACGCAGAATTACTACAACAAGCTCATGCACTAGAAAAAGAATTAGAGTCATCATATAAACAAATAACAGGAAAAATAGATGAAGAAATAGCGGAAGCAGAAAGAACAGTAGGAAGAGAATTTGCAATAAGATTACAAGCTAAAAAAGCAAAAGAACTTAAGAGCACAGCGAAAATTATGTCTCAACCATTATCAGAAAAAGATATCTTCAGAGCAATGCAAAATTATAAATCTAGAGTGCCACAATTTAATCCTACAGCAGCATTATCACAAGCTGATATGGAAGGAATAACTAAAGAAATAAATTCAATATTACAATCAAAAGGTGAATCAATTATAATGTCAAAAGATTTTGCCTTAAAAGTGCAAAAAGAATTAACAGAAAGTCAGAGAAGAGCAAAAGAAGAAGAGGCAAGAAGAAAAAATAGCAATAACGTAGGGCAAGATATGTCAAGTCAAAATTTAGCTACAAAGGTAAATGTTCAAGAAAGAGAAGGAGTAAGATTAAGAGATAGAGTAAAAGAAGAAAATGCACCAGATATGTATGATCCAAATTCAGAGGAAAATCCAAATGCACCAAAACAAAGTACACCAGGAGCAGAAAAAGAAAGTGCAACAGAAAGACTAGTAAAAAATATAGTAAATACATCAAAAGATCCAGAGTCTAAAGAAACAACATCATTTACCCCAAAACATGTGGAATTTGCAAAAAATCTAGACCAATTAAGACAAATAGGCGAAAAAATGGCAAGTATAACTGGAAGTTCAAATGAATTCAATCTAGATGATATATTTAATAGATTAGATAATCTGTAGTTACAAAATATGGAAAAACAGTCAATAATAACCATATACAAGAATCTTAATATGTATTAAAATGACTATGAGGTGAATGTAATGGCTGATTTCATAATACAAAAAAGACCACGAAAAGAATATGAGCAGTTTACTTGTAGGATAGAAGTGGAGTTATTAGAAGAAGTAAAGAGAACAGTTTTAGATAATAATTTAAAATCTGTAAATGAATTTATAAATAACTGCATAAGATATTCTTTAAAACATATGACGGTATTAGATGAAGAAAAAAAGGACGGCTAATAATAGTAGTCCTTTTTTATTGTATTAGCTTTTAATAATATCTTGTGTAAACTATGAAAACAGTGTATAATAAAAATCCACGAAAATTAATATTGGAAGGATGTTTAAATGTTAGGAGAAAGAGAATTATACGAACAACTAAAAGAATATTATGATATATTAGGTATAGATGAAAATGTAGACGAAATAAAATTAAAAAAAGCATATAGATTTGCAGCAAAAAAATATCATCCAGATGGAAATCCAAATAATAAAGAAGCAGAAGAAAAATTTAAAAAAGTATCAGAAGCATACACTATTTTAAGCGATGAAAATAACAGAAAAATTTATTCAAAATTAAAAGAACGCTATGGAAAAAATGAAAAAACAACTAAAAAAGAAAGTCAATCAACATCTTCTCAAAAGACAAGTCAAGAACATACTAATAGATATATTTTTCAAAGAAGAGATGGAAGTAAAATAGAACTTATACCTACAGATAAATATACAATTGAAGGTCAAGCAATATATAAATATAGAGTACAACAATACTATCAAGATGTAACTATTGTAGATGATATTTATGGAAGAATTAATTTAGCAGAATTATTAAGAAATGTAGAATATTGTGAATTTTGTGTAAATAATTTATTGAGTAGAGAAAATATCTATCAATCACAAATACATTATAATGGTTATGTAGGATATGTAGAAGCAGCACATAAAAATGGAAGAACATTTTATAGAATTACAGATATAGAGAGCATGCAAAATTTTGATATATCAATTGATGTAGGAGATATACGATATAAAAATGAAAGAAGTATAAATATAGATGAAGACGAATATAATATATGGATTGAAGAAATAGGAAAAATAATAGTCAAGGGAAAACCTCTAACACAATATATTACATTTTCAGATACTTTAGATATAATGAGTATAATATATAGTGAAGAAATAGATTTTAATAAATTAAAACGAAATACTAAATATTATAATGCGGTAACTAGAATGCTAATAAACGAAAATAGACTAAAACAAAAGATTAAAGATGGAGGATATGTAGGGCAAGTTCTTTATAATTTTGAATTAGATGATTACGATGTTGTGGTTGATAGTGAGGTAGAAAAAAAGATAAATACAAAGTCAAAAAAATCAGAAAGGTAATAAAAAAAATAATACAGTTTTTATAACTGTATTATTTTTCTTTTTATTGGAGGCGAGTATCGGAATCGAACCGATGATCAGAGTTTTGCAGACTCGTGCCTTACCGCTTGGCTAACTCGCCGTTAATATTGGAGCAGGTAACGAGAATCGAACTCGTAACTAAACCTTGGCAAGGTCTCATTTTACCACTAAACTATACCTGCAACTATTAAATTTTTAAAATTGTAATAAAAATAAATATAAAACACACATTATTTCTAAAACAAAGCAAAAACATAATAGCAAAAAAATAGTGAAAAGTCAAGCAAAAACAATTAAGTTTTATAGTGTATAGAAAGATTTATATTGCGAAATAAAGAATAATAAATAATCTACAGCTTCCTTTCTTTTAATATATGCAGAAGAATAAATATTGACACTATAAATTTTAGAATTATTAAGCCAAACATCAATAACACCAACTACTTGATCTTTTTCAATAGGAGCTTCTAAATCATAAGTAGTAAGAGAAGCAAAATATGTGTTAGAGTCAGAAGATTTTATAGGATAAGCTTTAGTGTCAAATTCATCCAAATATGTTGATAAAGAATCAAACGATTTATCAATAGAAGTATATGGAAGATAATAAGATAAATATTCGTTATATTTATTATTGATCAAAGTAGCCATATCAAAAATTTCAAAATTCGAAAAAGCATAGTTAATTAGTTTGATAGAATCAGTATTTCGTATATTTTTTGTATCAGCACCAAAAACCACTACTATAATATCTAAGTTTCCTCTAACAGCAGCAGAAACAAGGCAACGACCAGCTTTACTAGTATATCCAGTTTTAACCCCATAAACTCCATCAACAGATCCAAGAAGTTCATTTGTATTATGAATTTGTTTAGAAGAACCATTTAATGTAACTGTATAATATTTTGTCCCCACAATCTGCTTAAAAAGTGGATTGTTTAAAGCATAATCAGTTAAAATTGCATAATCATATGCTGTAGTAAAATGGTTATCATCATCTAAACCATGTGGAGTTACAAAACTAGTAGAAGAAAGCCCAAGCTCAGAAGCCTTTGTGTTCATAAGCACAGCGAATTCCTCAACACTACCACTACAAGTTTCAGCAAGACAGGTGGCAGCATCATTACCAGAACAAAGCATTAAACCATACAACAAATCTTGTACAGTAATTTGATCATTAGTAGAAAGACCAAGCCTAGATCCGATTGTAGAAGCGGCATTACTAGAAACGGTGACAACTGTATCTAAATTACAGTTTTCTAATATAAGTATGCATGTCATAATCTTTGTAGTAGAAGCCATAGGGACTACTTCGTTAGAATTTTTCTCATACAGAACAATATGAGAATTTCTTTCATATATAACTGCTGATTTAGAATAAATTTCTAAATCTACATTTTTAGAAGTATTTGCAGAAACAATAATAGATTCTAATGGCTCAATAGTATCAGAAGTATCATCTGCTAAAATACTACAAGGAAAACAAATGATAATAAATACTAAAAAGCAGACAAATAAAGCTTTTATACGATATTTCATAACAACCTCGTAAAACATAAAATATATTTAATATTATTCATTTAAATCTGTACATATGCTAACAAAATTGAAACAAAAATTTAATATAAATGTAAGAAAAGACCAAATACAAGGGAATAAAGCAAAACAAAGAAAGATTCCAAATACAGTAATTGACAAAAAAAATCAAAAAGATAAAATAAACTTGTATAAATAATGGGATAAATAGACCTAATATACGATAGGAGAAAGATATGATTAACAGAATTTTAAAGAAAATAATAGCAATAATATGTATAATGATATTGATTTTGCCAATGACATCAGAAGTTTTGGCAAAAATAACAGCAACTAATGTTGGAGATACTCAAATATTCGGAATAACAGAATTCCATGAAAGTAAATATTTAAAAGGTGAAAACGAAACAAAGAATTTTGGATATAAAGTAAATACTAGAATTGCTTATAGAATATATTCAGGAGAAAATGAAAAAAGCGAAGATGCTTTCTTAAATACAATATTATGTCTAGATCAAAACGGAGACTTCCCAGGAGAAAGAAAAACAGATGAAAGTAATAACAAAGACAGCCAAAATTACAAAAACAAAGGAAATGCAGAAGAAGCATTAAAAAATATAGAAACAAGTAAAAATGGATCAAAACAAAAATTAAGTGAGACAGACATAAAACAGATAATGTGGATTATAAGAAATGCGGTATTACCAGAAGATAGTTCAGATTTAAAAGATATTAAACTTTCAAAAATATTTGAATCAGAAATGTCTAAAACAGAAACTACTCAAAACCCATTAACATTAAGTTATATAAAAGAGATTTTAACAGAAGATGATTTAGTATTTGCAACACAAGCGGCTATATGGAATATAACAAATCCACAAAATAGTCCTTCATATTATGGAGCAATGCAGTCAGAAAATCCACAATATAATCTTCTTAGCGGAAATGATGTAGAAACAGAAGACGGAAAACAAGGAATGTTTGTAAATATAATAATTGACTATTATAAAGCAAATTGTACAAGTGAAAAAGATATAGTAATTACAAAGTCTGAAGATTATACAACACCAGTAGTAACAGGACCTACTGAAAAATTTATATACACAAATAAAAAAGAATTTATAGAAGAAGGAGAGACTCAAGGACCAGACGATCAAAATTGGATATTTGTAGGACCATTTAAAATTGAAGGGAAAGAATCTGAAAAAAAATTAGTAGACTATAGCATAGATATAGAATTAAAAAAAGATGATAAAGTATTACCACAAACAGGAGAAAAGGCACCTATATTTGAAATAGTTGCAGTTAAGCCTTCAACTGAAACTAAAAAAGAACCTAATGCATCTACTCCACGTTTTGGACTAACTAAGTCAGAATTAGAAAAAAACGGAAATCAATTTTATATAGCACTACAAAAAGGAACAAGTGTAAACAATATAAATATAAAAACAAATTGCGCACAAAAAATATCTGAAACAGAAGCAACTGTATGGGAAAACGAAGACAAATCAATGCAACCACTAATTTCAATAAAAAGAGACGAATCTGAAATAGAAAATGTAGAATTAAACTATAAGTTTAGAGCAAAATATGAAAGAGAATATGATATAGCTTTAAGAAAATTTATATCATCAATATCTAGAGAAGAATCTGGAAGTTGGAGAACGATATATGATAGCAATAAAGGTGAACATGAGGAGAGAAAAGCAAAACAATTTGAATCAACAGAGGAGAATTCATTTAATCAATATAATTACATACATCCAAAAGAACCAATAGAAGTACAAGTAGGAGATATTGTTAAATATAAGATAAGAGTTTACAATGAAGGAATATATAATACAAAAATAACCCAAATAGCGGATTATTTACCAGCAAAAGGATTAAAGCTACTACAAGCAGGAGAGTATAAAAGTAAAGATAACGGACCTATACATAATACAATATATCCAGATGGATATAAGTTAACAGAAACTAATGGAGCAGATAAGACTATTATATTAATAAGTCCAGAAGATGGATATGATTCAATACAAAACGGCGTTCTAGTAACTGAAGAAGATTGTTTAGAAGTAGATTTAGAATTTTTAGTAACAGAAGATGCAAAAGGAAGAATAATTACAAACATAGCAGAAGTATTAAGCTTTGTAGGTCAAGAAGATACTAATGGAGATGGAAATGAAGACGGAGACTATGTACAAGTAACAGACATAGATTCAGCTCCTAAGAATGTAGTTTTACCTGAAACAGATTCAGAATGGGAAAATTATAAAGGAAATACAAATAATAAAAAAGATTTAAGTGATAAAAAATATTATTATAAAGGTCAAGAAGATGATGATGACTTTGAAAAAATCATAATACCAGGAGAAAAATACATTGACTTAGCTCTAAGAAAATCGATAACAGGTTTAAATGGAGAGCAAATAAATAGACAAAGAGATCCAGATACAAGACCATTATTAAGCGGAGAAAAAACATCAACATTTTCAGATATAAAAGAACCACCTGTAAGTGTAAAAATAGGAGATAAAGTTACATATACAATAAGAGTATTTAATGAAGGAAACCAAGATGGATATGCAATGAAAATATCAGACTATATTCCAGAAGGATTAGGATTTCTGCCAAACTATAAAGAAAATTTGAGATATAACTGGAAAACAAAAGATAATACAAGTCAAACTATTTCAGAAATTCCTAATGCATTAACAAATTTTAAAACTGAAGAATTTGATAATAGTAAAGTTTCTTACGAAAAACAAACAGTAATTTGTGGAAAAGCTACAATAGAAACAGATATATTAAAAGATATGAAATTAAGCAAATTCGACAGTAGTACTGGAAAATTACAAATAATAGAAATACCAATTACATGTATTGTACTAGATAGCAAAGAAGAATCAAGTATAAAAAGAAGAAATATAGCAGCTATAACAGAATATGCAGACGAAAATAAAACTAAAATTGATAAAGACAGAGATTCAGTACCTAACAACGATTTAACAAATTTCGATGAAGATAATCATGAAGATGATGAAGATTTTGATGTAATTATTACAGAAGAAGAAAAATACCTTGATTTAGCCTTAAGAAAGTTCATAACTAAAATAGGTGATGATAATATAACAGACAGAGTACCAAAAGTAGATACAACAGACTTAGATTCAGAAAAATCAACAACAGCAAAATATAAACATCCAAAGCAAGAAGACATCAAAACAGTAGTAACGGGACAAGAAGTAGAATATACAATAAGGGTATATAATGAAGGAAATCAAGCAGGATATGCATCAGAAATAAAAGATGATATACCAGAAGGATTAGAGTTTTTACCAGAACATCAAACAAACAAAGATAACTTATGGAAAATGTATGATAAAGACGGAAATGAAACAGAAGATGTAAAAAAAGCAGTATCTATAAGAACTAATGCAAAATCAAAAGAAAATGGACAAGAAAAAAATGTACCAGAAAATGCGAATGCATATTTTAAATCAAATACAAACATAATAAATGCATATGATAAAGATAATATGGATGATGGACCAGATTATGTAGAAGTAAAAGTAGTATTTAAAGTAGTAAAAAAAGTTGTAACAGATGGAAATAAACCAATAATAAATACAGCAGAAATAACAGAAGAAACAGATGAAGACGGAAATGAAACACCAGATAGAGATTCAGTTCCAGATAATGATAAACCAGATGAAGATGATATAGATAAAGAATACATACAACTAAAATACTTTGATTTATCACTATTAAAATATGTATCAAAAGTAATAGTAACAGAAGACGGAGTAACAAAAGAAACAGATACAGGATATGATGGAACAGAAAATCCAGAGCCAGTAGTAAAAGTAGAGTTAAATAAAAACAAATTAGCACAAACGCAAGTAAAATATGTATATACAATAAAAATAACAAATGAAGGCGAAATAGAAGGCTATGCAAAAGAAATAACAGATAGAATACCAGCTGGATTATACTTTGATCCAGCAGATAATAAAGCTACAGGTTGGGTACAAAAAGAAGAAGGAATAATAACAACAGATCATTTAAAAGATACATTATTAAAACCAGGAGAAAGCGCAACAGTACAAGTAGTATTAAGATGGCAAAATTCAGAAACAAATCTAGGACAAAAAGTAAATGTAGCAGAAATAAGTATAGATGAAAATGAATATGATATACCAGACATAGACTCAACACCAGGAAATAATGTAGACGGAGAAGATGACCAAGATAATGCCATAGTTGTATTATCAATCAAAACAGGTTCATCACCATTATATATAACACTAATAACATTAGTAACAGCAATAATGGGAACAGGACTATATTTAATATACAAATATGTAATTAAGAAATAAGAGTATAAAAAACAAAATATCTCGACATGTTAAATAAAAAAATAACATATCGAGATATTTTTTTTACTAAATTTTACAAAAAAACGTAATAAAAACGTAATAAAAAAGAGAAAAAACTGTAAAAAAAGATGAAATATAGACAAATCAAAGCATATAGAAGAAAGTTGGAAAATACTTGAATTGACAAAAAAACTCAAAAAGATAAAATAAAATTATATGAATAGATAATTATGTCTAACAAACACTTAGGAGAAAAATATGAAAAACAAGCTTTTAAAGAAATTAATTGCATCAATATGTATAATGGCAATGGTTATACCAATGTCATCAGAAGTGTTTGCTCAAATTACAGCTAACAACGTAGGAGATGCACAAGACTTTGGAATAGTACAATTTCACGAAAGCTCATATTTGAATAAAAAAGGGACAAAAGACTACGGATATCAAGTAAACGAAAGATATGCGTATAGAATTTATGCTGGAGAAAATAATCCAAATGGATATGTAAATACAGTGTTATGTTTAGACGAAAAATCTACATTCCCTGGAGAAAATTCAGCAGGAAAAAGATATACAAATAGAGGAACAGCAGAACAAGTTCTAAGAAGTATAAGCACAAATAAAAATGGAACAAAAACACAATTAACAGATGAAGATTGTAAAAAAATACAATGGTTAATGCATAATGCTGTATTGCCAGAAGATAGCGATGAATTAATAGATGCGAAACTTGCAAAAATTTTTGAAGAGCCATTAAAAGATACAGCAGGATCAGGAAATCCATTAACTTTGAGCTATATCAAAGAAATATTAACAGAAGATGACTTAGTATTTGCATTACAAGCAACAATATGGACAATAACTAACGGACACAATAATCCAGTATATAAAGGAAAAACTAAAGATGCATCACAATATAATTCATTAAATGACCCAGTTAATGAACGTGGAAGACAAGGACAATATATAAATATAATAATGAACTACTATAAAAATCATTATCTGGGAGCAGACATGTTTCCAAGTGTAACAGAAAATTTAGAAATGCCTACAGTAATAAAACCAGATAAAAAGTTAATATTTACAAATACAGAAGAACAACCAGAGGAAGGAGAAGCTCTTGGACAAACATCAGATCCATACATATTTGTAGGTCCATTTAAAATAGAACATAAACAAAATACTGCTGATTATAACATAGATATTAGCTTTGAAGATGGAAAAGGAAACTCGCTTTCAATAGGGCAAGGTAGTGTAGAATTCTATATAAAAAAAGAACCTAGAACTGATGCTCCAGGAGTATCACTAACAAAAGAATCTCTAAATGGAGAAACATTTTATATAGCACTACATAAAGGAACAAAAGTAAGAAAAATAAAATTTAATTTAACACCAATGAATATAACTTTAGGAAAAACTACAACAACAGTATGGACAAACGAAAATTCAGACATGCAACCACTAATATCAGCTATAAGAGAAGAAGGAACCAAAATAAATCCTGTAAACGATGAATATGAATTTGGAACAAATTATAAAAGAAAATTTGATGTATCATTAAGAAAAGAAATAATTCAAGTACAGAGAAAAGCTAAACTATATGGTAAAGAGGTATGGACAGAAGTAGATATAGAAAATCAAGAAAGACAACTACCTGAACCAAAAGTAGCAAAAGAAGGTGCATTGAATCAATTTGAATATGCCCATCAAAAAGCTCCAGTAAAAGTAGAAGTAGGAGATATAGTAATATATTCAATAAGAGTGTATAATGAAGGATTACATCCAGTGAGAATTGCAACAGTTATTGACTATTTAGCACCTAATAGTGGATTAGAATTAATAAAACCATCTGAAAACTCAACAAAGGTAGTAATAGACAATTTACAAATAGAGTATGGGGCTTATCAAATATCAGACGAAACACCTGATCCATCAGGTGGGACAAAAATAATTATAAGTTCGCCAAATAAAAATGAAACAGGAATACAAAATACAGCTATCATAGGAAGATTTAAAGAAAGTGATATACCAGATTGTATAGAAATAATTTTAGCTTTTAAGGTAAAAGAGGAAGCTGATGGAGTAGGAGAAATTACTAATATAGCAGAAGTAGTAGAGTTTTATGGTCAAGAAGATATTGATGAAAAAGGAAATGGAAAAGGACCGTTTTTAGCAACTGAAGGAGGAAAAATAGAAGATATAGATTCAAAACCACATAATTTAAAACTACCAGAAACTCTTGATGCTTGGCAAGATTATAAAGGAAGGGAAAGTAACCCAGACGATTTGGGATATGATGATAACTATTATATAGGACAAGAAGATGATGATGATTTTGAAAAAATAATAGTAGGTGATATTCCAACAATAGATTTAGCATTACGAAAATCTATAACAGCACTTAATGGAGAATCGATAGATAGGCAAAGAGAACCAGACACAACACCATTATTAAGTCCAGTAGAAAAGAAAACATCAAATTTTTCAGATATAAAAGAGCCACCACAACAAGTAAAAGTTGGAGATAAAATTGTATATACAATAAGAGTATTCAATGAAAGTGATAGTCAAGCAGGATATGCTACTCAAATTACAGATTATATACCAAAAGGACTAGGATTCTTACCATATTATAATGAAAATATAGCTAATAAATGGACGATAGATGAGAATAATGGAGGAGAAGTAAAAAAACTTTCAGATATACCAAATTATGATAGGAATTTTGTAAGTTCAGAATTTAACAATAATAGTATAAGAGATAATAACTACAAAAATCAGACTGTAATTTGTGGAGAAGCAGCAATAAAAACAGATAAACTAAAAGATACAAAATTAGAGGCATTTGATAAATCTACAAAAAAACTAGATATTCATACAGTACAAATTACATGTATTGTTCTAGATACAGATATAAAAGAGCCAATAAGAAATATTGCAGCTATAACAGAATACAGAGCAGAAGATAATAAATCCAAAGATAGCGATTCAGTACATAACAATGATTTGACAAACTTTAAAGAAGATGATCACGAAGATGATGAAGATTATGAAAAAATTATATTATTCAAAGAAACAACTCCACCAGAAAAACCATATGATTTAGCATTAAAAAAATTTGTATCATCAGTAACAGATGCAACTAATACACCAAAAACAATACCAGATGACCAAAAAAGAAATTTAACTATAATAAGTGTAGAACAACTAAAACAGAGAACAGAAAAAGGACAAAAGGTAGATGCTAAATATTCATTTGGAGTAGATAAAGACCAAAATCCAGTAAAAATCGAAAAAGGAGACTATGTAACATACACAATAAGAATATATAACGAGGGATTAATAGATGCAAAAGTAGGAGAAATAATAGATACAGTTCCAACAGGATTAACATTTATAACTACAAGTGCAATAAATGAAAAATATGGTTGGAAAGAATTTAATAAAACAACACAAACAGGCTGGACTTCAGGAGTAGCTACAACAGTATTAGCGAATACAACTATACCAGCTTTTGATGCAAGAAAAGAAAATCAATCACATTATGATCAAAACACAGGAACAGGAATAGATAAAGGTGTAAGTTATGCAGAAGTTAAAATAGAATTTAAAGTCAATGACGATGCTCAAAATTCAGTTAAGATAAAAAATATAGCAGAAATAACTAAAGACGATGGGGATGATGATGATTCAATACCAGATGATAAAGATCCAAATGAAGATGATGAAGATTTTGATGTAATTATTACAGAAGAAGAAAAATACCTTGATTTAGCCTTAAGAAAGTTCATAACTAAAATAGGTGATGATAATATAACAGACAGAGTACCAAAAGTAGATACAACAGACTTAGATTCAGAAAAATCAACAACAGCAAAATATAAACATCCAAAGCAAGAAGACATCAAAACAGTAGTAACGGGACAAGAAGTAGAATATACAATAAGGGTATATAATGAAGGAAATCAAGCAGGATATGCATCAGAAATAAAAGATGATATACCAGAAGGATTAGAGTTTTTACCAGAACATCAAACAAACAAAGATAACTTATGGAAAATGTATGATAAAGACGGAAATGAAACAGAAGATGTAAAAAAAGCAGTATCTATAAGAACTAATGCAAAATCAAAAGAAAATGGACAAGAAAAAAATGTACCAGAAAATGCGAATGCATATTTTAAATCAAATACAAACATAATAAATGCATATGATAAAGATAATATGGATGATGGACCAGATTATGTAGAAGTAAAAGTAGTATTTAAAGTAGTAAAAAAAGTTGTAACAGATGGAAATAAACCAATAATAAATACAGCAGAAATAACAGAAGAAACAGATGAAGACGGAAATGAAACACCAGATAGAGATTCAGTTCCAGATAATGATAAACCAGATGAAGATGATATAGATAAAGAATACATACAACTAAAATACTTTGATTTATCACTATTAAAATATGTATCAAAAGTAATAGTAACAGAAGACGGAGTAACAAAAGAAACAGATACAGGATATGATGGAACAGAAAATCCAGAGCCAGTAGTAAAAGTAGAGTTAAATAAAAACAAATTAGCACAAACGCAAGTAAAATATGTATATACAATAAAAATAACAAATGAAGGCGAAATAGAAGGCTATGCAAAAGAAATAACAGATAGAATACCAGCTGGATTATACTTTGATCCAGCAGATAATAAAGCTACAGGTTGGGTACAAAAAGAAGAAGGAATAATAACAACAGATCATTTAAAAGATACATTATTAAAACCAGGAGAAAGCGCAACAGTACAAGTAGTATTAAGATGGCAAAATTCAGAAACAAATCTAGGACAAAAAGTAAATGTAGCAGAAATAAGTATAGATGAAAATGAATATGATATACCAGACATAGACTCAACACCAGGAAATAATGTAGACGGAGAAGATGACCAAGATAATGCCATAGTTGTATTATCAATCAAAACAGGTTCATCACCATTATATATAACACTAATAACATTAGTAACAGCAATAATGGGAACAGGACTATATTTAATATACAAATATGTAGTTAAAAAATAAGAAATAAAAATGAAAAAAATCTCGAAATACTAAGAAAATTTCGAGATTTTTTTGACGATTTTTAACGGAAAAATATACCAAAAAAATGTACTTAAAATTTAATTGATTTTAGGTATATTTTTATATTATTCAAAAGAATAATGAAAAATAGCTAAAAACACATAAAAATGTTAATTAAATACTTGAAAATGTAACAAAAAAGTAATATAATTGAAATATGAGCGACATAAATTTCCGTAAGGACATACGGAATTAATATTATATAAATAAGGATGTTTAAGGAGGATTATTGTGGAAGTAAAAAGAATATTAAACAAAATCTTAGCATTAGTATGCTTAATCACAATAGTATTACCAAGTTTTTCAGAAGTAATTGCTGCTACAGGAGACTTAGCAAAGCAAACTACAGAAACAGCTAAATTTGGAGTTAGTTTACTAAATAAAAATGGATGGGGCTATATGGTAAGAGATAGACTAACATACAGAGTCTATGAAGATAAAGGATCATCTAAAAACTATGATAGAGATGTATATTGTTTAGATTATACAAAGAGTTTCCCAGGAGCAGAAGGAAACAATACAAACTTTACATCAACAGGTGACTTAGATAGTTCTATTAAAAATAAAGAAAGAATAAGACTAATAGCTGAAAATATGTATATGGCAAGCATGACACAAGAAGAAAAAGATGCAGCCTTATCCAAAATATTTGCAGATTTAATTGAAAGAACATCAGGAGACGGAAATCCTGTAACATTAGAATTTATTAAAAAGACAATAACAGAAGACGATATATTCTTTGCACAACAATACGCTATTTGGAAATATACAAATAATTTAGATTGGGCAGGAGCTAGTATTTGGATGACAACTAAAGAAAATCCAGGTACTAATGATTGGTATCAAATATCAAACATTGGAGAAGCAAGATATGATTTTATGCACGAAATATATAACTATTTCACAAGTAATAATCTAAAAAGCCAAGAAAATTTAACTAACCCAACATTAGATAAAAAAGAAAAAACATCAGTAGAAACTGAAAGTGGCTATATAGTAGGACCATTTCATGTAAAAACAGGAACAAACCCAAATTATAAATTATCATTAAGCGACCAATCAGGGGCCCAATTAACAAATTACACAATAGTTGATAAAGATGGAAATAAAATTGCTACAAAACTAGCTGATGCGATAAACAAAGATTTCTATGTAAAATTACCATTAAAAACACCAGCTACAAAAGTAGTATTAAATCTAACATATAATTCAATTAAAACAACAACAAAATTATGGAAAAATCCAGCAAATGGTACACAACCTCTAATGGAAGTAATTAAAGAAGAAATACCAGGTTCAGATAATGATGAAGTAATAATAGAAAAACCAGAAAAAATATATGACTTAGCTTTAAGAAAATATATAGTACAAGTTGGAGAAAGAAAAATAACAGATAGAACACCAGACATAAAATATAACGAAGCAAACAAAGAAATAACATATAAACATAAAAAAGATCCAATAGTATTAAGTGCAGGAGACCATGTTATATATGATATAACAGTATATAATGAAGGAAATCAAAAAGCGACAGCAACTAGAATAAAAGATTATTTACCAGAAGGATTAGAATTCGTAAAAAATAGTGAAATAAATGATAAATATGGTTGGATACCTTCACAAGACGGAACATATGCAGCAACAGCTTATACTAGAGCATATGAGCTAGATGGATTTAAAGATGGACACTTATCAAGTGTAACAGTACAAATAGAATGTAAAGTTAAAGAAAATGTTAAATCAGGAGTTTTAACAAACTTAGCTGAGATAGCAGAAGATAATATTGAAGATATTGATTCAGAACCAAGCTCAGTAACAATAACACAAGAACAATTACCAGATTATAAAGGTAAAGAATCAAATAAAGATGAATTAGATGATAGCGATTACTTCTACAGAGGCCAACAAGATGATGATGATTTTGAAAAAGTAACTGTAGAACAATTAGATTTAGCATTAAGAAAATACATATCAACAGTAAATGGTACAGAACAAAATAGAAAACCAGAAGTAGATGTTTCAAAATTAAAAGATGGAACAGCAACAACAGCTACATACAAACATTCAAAAGAGCCAGTAGCAGTAAAACAAGGTGATGTAGTAATATATTCTATTAGAGTGTATAACGAAGGTGCAGTAGATGCATATGCAAACGAAATTACAGACTATATCCCAGAAGGATTAGGATTCTTAGTAAACCATAATATTAACTATAGTAATAATTGGAAAGTTGCAGATCCAGCAACACCTCAAATAGTAAAATTAAATACAATACCAAATGCAGCTAAAAACTTATCAGTATCTGATTTTGAAAATGTAACATCTTTAAATGATGTAGATGTTGTAAAAGGAAAAGTAAGTGTAAAAACAAACAAATTACAATATGGAAATACAGAAAACTTAATAGAAGCATTTAATGAATCTAAAACAGAACCATCAAGCAAAGTTGTACAAGTAGCATGTGTTGTATTAGACGAAAAAGCAGTAGGAAATAATTTAAGAAACATAGCTGCAATAACAGATGAAAGAGACAAAAATGGAGAAAAAAGAACAGATAGAGATTCACAGCCAGAAGAAATAGATGTAAATAATTATCCAGATGATAAAAATATACAAGATGATGATGATTATGAAAGATTAGTATTAAGCAAATATGATTTAGCATTAAAGAAATTTTTATCATCAGTTGATGGAAAAGAAATAACACCATCAAGATTACAAAAAGTAAATACAGTACCACTACAAAACGGAGAACATGATGCTGAATATACAATGGATAAATCAGTTGTAAAAGTACAAACAGGTAAAAATGTTGTATATACAATTAAAGTGTTCAACGAAGGTGAAGTAGATACATATGTAAATGAAGTAAAAGATAATATTCCAGAAGGATTAGAATTTGTTAAAGATAGCGAAATAAATAAAACATATAGATGGGAAGAAAAAGATGGAAAAATCGTAACAGATTATCTATCAGAAAAAGTAAACCCAGATAAAAAATTAACAGCATTTAATAGCGCAACAGGAGAAATTAGTTCACAAGAAGTAAAAGTTGAATTTAAAGTAGTAAGTAAAGAAACAAAAATAATAACAAATATTGCAGAAATAACAAGTGATAATGGAGATGATATAGACTCAACTCCAGATAATAACAAACCAGAAGAAGATGACCAAGATTATGACAATATCATACCTGCAGTATATGACTTAGCATTACAAAAATTCATAACAAAATTAGGTGATAAAGACATAACAACTAGAATACCACAAGTATCAACAGATGATAATGGAAAAATAATATATGTACATTCTAAGGATCCTTTAACAGTAGTAAACAAAAGTGTAGTAATATACACAATAAGAGTATATAACGAAGGAACAGTAGAAGCTTTTGTAGAAGAAGTAAAAGATGATATTCCAGAAGGATTAGTATATTTACCAGATCATGAAGTAAATAAAAAATATGGTTGGAGATTATGTGATGCTGAAGGAAATGATGTAGAAAAAGTTGAAGATGCTACACATGTAAGAACAGATTATTTATCAAAAGCAAAATCAGAAGAAAGAAAAGAAGATAATCAATTAAAACCATATGATAAAGCATTAGGAATAAGCGAGAAAAACCCAGATTATAGAGATGTTCAAGTAGCATTCCAAATAGATCAATCAAAAATGAGCTCATTATCAAAACAAATTAAAAACATAGCAGAAATAACAGATGATGATGGGGAGGACATAGATTCAACACCAGACAATGATGAGCCAGATGAAGACGATATTGATGATGAAGTAGTTGAGCTAAAATATTTTGATTTATCATTATTAAAATTTGTAACTAAAGTAATAGTAAATGAAGACGGGGTTATAAAAGAAACAAATACAGGTCATACAGGATTAGAAAATCCAGAACCAGTAGTAAAAGTTGAATTAAACAGAAATAAATTAAATAAAACAACAGTAACATTTGTATACACAATTAAAGTAACAAATGAAGGTGAAATAGAAGGATATGCCAAAGAAATAAAAGATAGAATACCAGCAGGATTAGAATTCTACTCAGAAGATAATCCAGGATGGACGATTTTACAAGACGGAATAGTAACAACAGATCTTTTAGCAAATACTCTTCTAAAACCAGGAGAAAGTGCTACAGTAGAAATCAAATTAAGATGGAAAAAAGATCAAAATAATTTAGGATTAAAAGTAAATACAGCAGAAATTAGCAAAGATGAAAATGAATATGGAACACCTGATATTGACTCAACACCAGATAACAACGTTGATGGTGAAGATGATCAAGATACAGCACCAGTTATTTTATCAATTATCACAGGTTCTGCACCAACATATATTGTATTAACAATAACAGTTATGACAATATTAGCAACAGGATTCTATACAATAAAGAAATATGTTTTATAATAAAAAATAAAAAAAGGGCTAAATAGAAATATTTAGCTCTTTTTTTGTTCTAAATATAGGAGGGATTAAAATATTAACAATAATAAAAAGTATAAGTTTAATAGGTCTAAATGGATATAAAATTGACGTTCAGGTGGATGTAAGTAATAACATGCCAAAATGGGAAATAATAGGATTGCCAGATAACAGTATAAGAGAATCTAAAGAAAGAGTAAAAGCAGCAATAAAAAATAGTGGATATGAACTACGAAGTAAAAAAATATTAATAAATTTAGCACCAGCTGAAATAAAAAAGGAAGGTTCGGCTTTTGATTTAGCAATCGCAATAGGAATATTAAATAATATTGGCTACATACAAAATGAAAAAATAGAAGAATATGCAATATTAGGAGAACTATCGCTGAATGGAAAAATAAATGAAATAAGCGGAATATTACCAATGTGCATAGAACTTAAAAGATTAGGAATAAATAAAGTGATTTTACCAAAAGGAAATATAAAAGAAGCATCAATATTAAAAGATTTAGAAATATATGGAATTGAAAATTTAAAAGAAGCAGTTGAGTTTCTAAATGGAGAACTAAAAATAGAAAAGAATGTAGTAATAGAAGAAAAAAATCAAGATACTAATACAATAGACTTTAATGAAGTGAAAGGACAAGAAAACGTAAAAAGAGCTTTAGAAATAGCAGCTGCTGGAGGACACAACTGCCTAATGATAGGAAGCCCAGGTTCAGGGAAAACAATGCTTGCACAAAGAATATCAACAATACTGCCAGATATGAATTTTGAAGAAAGTCTAGAAGTGACAAAAATACACAGTATAGCAGGCATGACAAAAAATAATCAAATAATAACTAAAAGACCTTTCAGAAGTCCACATCATACAGCAAGCAAAATATCGTTAGTAGGCGGAGGAAAAGAATCAAAACCAGGAGAAATTAGTTTAGCACATAGAGGAATACTATTTTTAGATGAATTGCCCGAATTCAATAAGAATACATTAGAAGTATTAAGAGTACCATTAGAGGATAGGAAAGTATTAATATCAAGAGCAAATAAAAATCATGAATATCCAGCCAATTTTATGCTAATAGCTAGTATGAATCCGTGCCCATGTGGGTATTATGGATCAAATGAAAAAGAATGTACTTGCTCATCAAATGAAATTAACAAATATTTAAGAAAAATTAGTGGACCATTACTAGACAGGATAGACTTACAAGTAGAAGTTTCAAGTATAGATTATACTAAAATAGCCAATAAGTCCAAAGAAGAATCTTCGAGAGAAATAAAGTTTAGAGTGAATAAAGCAAGAAAAATTCAAGAAAAAAGATACAAGGAGTATAACATATATTCAAATTCAGAATTAACACCCAATTTGATAGAAAAATATTGCCACTTAGATGAAGCAAGTAAAAGCATGTTAGAAAAAGCTTTTGAAAAGTTAAACTTAAGTTCAAGAGCATATTCAAGAATATTAAAAGTAGCAAGAACAATTGCAGATTTAAATGGCAAAGAAAACATAACAATAAATGAAATAGCAGAAGCAATTCAGTATAGAAGTCTAGATAAAAAATATTTCTAAAAAAGGAGAGAAAATCAATAAAAATAATAAAAAAAACAGATAAAATTTTCCCACAAAAGTTAAAACTATTAGAACCCAAAATAGAAAAAATATATGTAGAAGGAAACTATAAAATATTAAATAATTTTGGAATAGCAGTAATAGGTTCTAGAAATTCATCAAAAGATGGAGAAAAAATTACAAAAGAAATAGTAGAAGAACTATCAAAATATAATATCAATATAATAAGTGGACTAGCACTAGGAATAGATTCATACGCACATAGATCCTGCTTAAATGCTAGAGGAAAGACTATAGCTATTATTCGGAAGCGGATTTAATCACATATATCCAAAAGAAAATGAAAAATTATTTAAAGAAATAATTCAAAATGATGGAGCTATTGTAAGCGAATATACACCAGATGAAGAAGTTTCATCTAAAAATTTTCCAAAACGAAATAGAATAGTTAGCGCATTATCAGACGGAATACTCGTAATAGAAGGAAAATACGGCAGTGGAACATCGATAACAGCTAGGATTGGAATAAAACATAATAAGCCATTACTTTGCATACCACACAGTGTATACAATTCTTATGGAACAGTGCCAAATGAATTAATAAAAAAAGGAGCTCATTTAATAACAAATAGTAAAGATATTATAGAATTTTATAAAGATAAAAATATAGAACTAAAAAAAGTAGAAAAAAATCGAGAATACAGCAACAAAATACTACAACTTTTATCTAAAGAAAGTCTTACTAAAGAACAAATAGCCCATAAATTAGATAAAAATATTGCACAAATAAATCAAGAATTAACCATACTCGAACTAAAAGGCTATATAAAAGAAAATATGAAAAAGGAGTATAACATTATTGAATAACAAAATATTAGGAAATTTAGGAGAAAGAATAGCTAAAATCTACATGCAAATGAATGGATATCAAATAATAAAATGTAACTTTAGAAGCAGATTCGGAGAAATAGATATTATAGCTAAAAAAGATGAATATATACACTTTATAGAAGTTAAAACAAGAACAAAAAATATAATTGAAGCAAGAGAAGCAATAAATAAAGAAAAAGAAAAACATATATGGAAGACAGCAGAGTATTTTCTATATAAAAATAGGTTAGAAGATATAGGTGTTGAATTTGATGCAATAGAAGTGTACATAGAAAAAAATCAATGGATTATTAACTACATTCCTAAAAATATTGAAAAATAAGGCATTTTATAGTAGAATAAATATTATTAAAATAAAGGGGTATACAAAAAATGAAACAGAAAAAAGGAATTAGCAAATGGTTATATTACTTTTTATTAGGAACAGCACTAATCTTAGTATATAAATTTGTAAGTGATTTTTCAACTTTATGCGAAATAGTAAAAAGAGTTATATCAGTAATTATGCCATTTATAATGGCAATCATATTAGCATATCTATTTTATAAACCAGTAGCATTTTTTGAAAGAAACTTTAAGAAGAACAGAATTTTATCTAAAATAGCAAGACCACTAAGTGTATTCTTAACTTATAGTATTGCAATATTATTAATAGTATTACTAATAAATTGGGTAATACCACCTATAAAAAATAGTACAACAGAATTAATTAACAACTTACCAACATATTTAGAAAATACACAAAAAACAATAGAAAATGCCGAAGAAGATTCTATATTGAAGAAATTAGATATAAAAGCTATAAAAGATAGTATAACAAATATTGACGTAAAATCATTTATAAGTACAGAGAGAATATTAGACTATGCAGGAAAAGTAATTGGAGTATTTGGAGTAGTATTTAATATATTCGTAACAATAGTAGTTTCAATTTATTTATTATTACAAAGAGGAGCAATTAAAGAATTTTTAAAAAAATGTGCAAAGGCAATGTTTGATTCGCCAACATATGCAAGAGTGAATAAATACTTCGATAAATCAAATCATATATTACTAGATTTTATATATTGTCAAATAATTGATGGAATAATAGTTGGTGTATTAGTATCTATAGCAATGAGTATAATAGGCGTAAAATATGGAATATTATTAGGAACGTTCATAGGCCTGTTCAATATAATTCCTTACTTTGGAGCAATTATCGCAATAGTAATTTCAGTATTTATAACATTATTTACAGGTGGAATAAATCAAGCTTTAATAATGGCAGTAACAGTAATAATATTACA
>CANBHY010000011.1 GCA_947368535.1 uncultured Clostridium sp.
GTTATAAAAATGTTAATTTTTTTCAAGTTATCAATCGGAAGGAAATCCGATTTACACAACTTTTACGATAGTCTCATTTGATCAGAACAACATGGTTTGTTATCTTTTTTGCAAGGTTCTAATTTTGTTCCTTTTAAACATTTTTTCTTTCTTATAGGGCAGTCAGCACAAACTTTTATATGTTTAACTCTGTCAACCCAAACTTGTATTTCATAAGATGCGTCAGGACAAAGAGGTCCAAAAACAAATTCTCCGTTTTTATCAGAGAAAGTATGAGAAACAGGTCTTCTTTCTTCTTCGCCATATTTATGAACTATTTCAATCAATTTTATAACTGCATCAGAAATAACTTCACCACATTCATCTTTTAAAACACCATATATAACATTTCTGTTATCATTAGGCACAACGATTTCAATATCAAATTGTTTACCTTCTTCAATAAATCCATCCACTTTTACAACAGGACATACATCTTTTTCTATTTCCATTTTTACATCATCCTTTATATAATTTAGCAATTAGCTTAGTATATATTATGAAAAATAGGAAAAAATGTGAAAAGAGAGCATATACTAGAATAAAACGAGAGGGGATTTTTAAAGTGTCTGTAGTAGGAATAATTACAACTCAAAATAATATAATAGAAATCGAAGAAAAAATACAAAGTTATAAAATTAATGAAAAAAACATAATTATAATAACAAAAGAAAATGTAAGTAATATAAAAAATGTAAAATTTGATATGATAATTATTTTTGATCAAATAGAAGAGGATGAAGAAATAAAGAAAGTTGTAAGAGAAAGTAAGTATGTATTATTAAATAGTGATTATAAAGAAAATTTAAAATTAATAGATGAACATACTAATTCATATGTAATAACATTTGGGTATAATAGTCGTGCAAGCATAACAATTATAAGTAATGAAAACGATGAAATAATTTTAGAAATACAAAGAGAAATTGATTTAGCCAAAAATAAAAAAATAGAGTGTCAGGAAATAAAAATGAATAATAATTTTGCAAAAAAGTATATATATGAAGAAATAGCAATGAAAATTTTAACAATTTTGTTAAAAATATAAAGCTTTTATGTAGACAAAGTAAAAAAAAAGTGCTATAATGTAGATGTTTCTAAAGAAATTTAATAAAAAACAGACATAAATGAAAATACACTAGATAAAAATAAGGAGGAAAAAAGAGTGGTTACAAATTTATTAGAAAATAACCATCTAGTATTAGTGGGAAAAGTTACAAGTGAAAAAACATATAGTCATGAGATATATGGAGAAAAATTTTACATATTCGATTTAGAAGTACCTAGATTAAGTTCAGCAGTAGACATTATTCCAATAACTGTTTCAGAAAGATTATTAACAAGCTTAGATTTACAAATTGGAAAGACATTATCTGTTGAAGGACAATTTAGATCATACAACAGCTACCAAAATGAAAGAAACAAATTAATATTAACAGTATTTGCAAAAGATATTATTGAAGTGGAAAATCAGGAAAGCGAAAACGAAGAAAATCAAGAAGAGAAAAAAGATACTGTAACAAATGAAGTTATACTATCAGGATATGTTTGTAAAAAACCTATTTACAGACAAACACCATTTGATAGAGAAATTGCAGATTTACTATTAGCAGTAAATAGAGCATATAATAAATCTGATTATATACCTTGTATAGCTTGGGGAAGAAATGCAAGATTCTGTCAAAACATGGAAGTTGGAACAGAAGTAAGAATTGTTGGTAGAGTTCAAAGTAGAAAATATGAAAAGAAATTCGAAGATGGAACATCTGAAACAAGAGTAGCTTATGAAGTATCAATTTCAAGCATGGAAATTGTAGAAAAAAAAGATGAAAATAATGTAGACGTTGGATAGAAAAATAAATAAAAAACCAGAGAAATTAATCTCTGGTTTTATTTATTTTAAGAGTAATAATTATTGAATAAAAAAAAATATTTTGATATAATTCGAGCTGTAATAAAATATAAAGAAGGTGATTTTTATGATATTAAAAGCTATAACATTTAATATGTGCCATGGTGAAGGAATTGACCGGAAATATTGATGTTGAAAGACAAGCTAAATTTTTAAAAAAGTACAAGCCTGATATAATTTTTTTACAAGAAATAGACATGTATACTCAAAGAGTATACAGTGAAAATCAAATTTACACTTTTTCGAAACAAGTAGAATTACCATATAGAACAATGGGAATAAATATAAAATACAAAAATGGTTATTATGGTGATGGAATATTATCAAGATTTCCAATAGAATATTCAACTAATTATCTAATGCCATTAGTTAACCCAGAAAATGAACAAAGAGGAATTTTATGCAACAAAATATCTTTTGGAACAACAAAATTAAATTTATTTTCAGTTCATTATCCAACAAACTTTGAAGAAAGAAAATTAGGAACAGAAGAATTAATAAACATTATAGATAAAATAGATGAAAATGAAATCATAATAGTAGGCGGAGATTTTAACATTGGAATAGAAAAAATTGGAAGTCATAGATATAAATACGAAAAAAGTGAAAAATATGTGGAATATGAGATGTTAAAAGAACATTTAAATAAATTAGAAAATGAAGAAGATACATGGTTTTCTAAAAATGGTCAAGGATGTATTGATACAATGTTTTATTCAAAAAACATAAAGCTATTAAATATGAAAACAATTGCTACAAAATATTCAGACCATTATGCAGTTTATGCAGAATTTGAAGTTTAACAGTAAGGAGAAAAAATGGAAGAACAGAAAAAAATAAACAGATATAAATTTCATGTTATAATAACATTTTTTATAATTATTTTTTGCACAAGTATTGTTGCACCAAAAACATTACAAAATGATACATTTTATACAGTTAAAGTAGGTGAATATATAGCTCAAAATGGAATTGGAAACTTAAATCAAGATCCATTCTCATGGATAGAATTACCTTATACATTTCCACATTGGTTATATGATTTAGGAATGTATGGAATACACCAATTAGGTGGGTGGACAGCAATATATTTATCAACAATTATATTAACTAGTGTTTTGGGAATTAGTATATATTTTACATCAAACAAAATTTCAAAAAATGCTCCATTATCAGCAATAATAACTTTTATAGCTATGTACTTAATGAGACCATATGTTGCTGCAAGAGCTCAGTTAGTTACATTTACGCTAATGATATTATCAATATATTTAATAGAAAAATATCTAGAAAAAGCAAAAAAACGATATGCGATAGGACTGATATTAATGTCACTATTAATAGTCAATCTGCATATGGCAGTATGGCCATTCTTCTTTGTAATATTCTTACCATATATAGCAGAATATATATTATCACTAGATATATTTACAATTGATTTAATAATAAAATTTAAAATATATTTGGTAAAAGTATTTTCAAAAGAAAATACAGACGAAAAAATAAAAGAATTACAAGCAAAAATAAAACACAATGAAATTAACAGGAAAAAAGCAAGAGAAAATCCATATAAAATAAGAATTACTAGAAATGATAATATGAAAAAATTAATCTTAGTAATGATTATCTGCATGTTTATGGGTTTAATAACACCAACAGGACTAAGCACGCCATACACATATCTAGCTAAAACAATGGTAGGAAATACAGTAAAGGTAATTAATGAACATCTACCATTAGATTTGCCATCTAATCAAGAATTTGTAGCATTTTTTGTAGCATTTATAGTAGTACTAACATTTATAGATATAAAAATAGATTTTAAACACTTATGCTATTATTTAGGAATTCTATATTTAGCACTAAATTCACGAAGACAAGTATCTATGTTTTTAGTAATATGTACACCAATACTTGCCAAACTAATTGGAGAAATATTTGAACGATATGCTCCAGAATTACAAGAAAAAACAATAAAACTAGTAAATAATTTTTATTGTAAAGTTGCATTAACTACTGTATTTATAGTTATAGGAATACAAGGAATAAAAGAAAAAATGAACGAAAGCTATTATTACCCACAAGACTATCCTATATATGCAACAAACTGGATTAAAGAAAATTTAGATTATAAAAATATAAAATTGTTTAATGAGTATAACTATGGAAGCTATTTAGTATATAGCGGTATACCAGTGATGATAGATTCCAGAGCAGATCTATATTCACCAGAGTTTAATACAAAAACCAAAAATGTATCAGATGGAAATGATATATTCATGGATGTACAAAACATAGCGACAGGCAAAGACGATTATAAGAAAATATTTGAAAACTATGGAGTAACACATGTAATAACATACTCTGATTCAAGAGTATCTAAAAAATTAAAATCAAATTCTGATTACAAAAAAATATATCCTTTAACAGAAGAAGAAAGTGCATTAGATGAAAGATTTGTTATATATGAAAAAGTACAAAATAACTAAACAGGGAAGGATAATAATAGTTTGAAAAAAGAATATTTAGTAAAAGAAGACGGAGTAAGGTTAGATAAATATATATCACAAATTGATAATGAAATATCTAGAATGATGATACAAAAGCTAATAGAAAATAATAAAGTTTATGTTAATAATAAAATAGAAAAAGCTTCATATAAAGTAAAAATTAATGATAAAATAGAAATGGAAATAGAAGAGCCAAAAGAAGCGAAACTAAAGCCAGAAAAATTACCATTAAACGTAATATATGAAGATACAGATATTATTATTATAAATAAAGAAAAAGGCATGGTAGTTCACCCAGGAAACGGAAATCCAGATGGAACTTTAGCAAATGCAATAATGGAAAGATGTAAAGACTCTTTATCAGGGATTGGGGGAGAAATAAGACCAGGAATAGTCCACAGAATAGATAAAGATACATCAGGAATAATAATAGTAGCTAAAAATGATAAATCACACATAGATATTAGCAATCAAATTAAAGAACATAAAACTACTAAAACTTATATTGCTTTAGTAAGAGGAATAGTTAAAGAAAATGAAGCTAGTATAGACATGCCAATCGGAAGAAGTAAAAAAGATAGAAAAAAAATGGCAGTAGATAAAGATGGCAAAAAAGCAGTAACACATTTCAAAGTTTTAAAAAGATATTCAGATTGTACATTACTAGAAATAGTTATAGAAACAGGCAGAACTCATCAAATAAGAGTACATTTGTCAGAAATAGGGTATCCAATCATAGGAGACTACACTTACTCAAATGGGAAAAATAGATTTAATATAGAAGGACAAATGCTACATGCATACAAAATAAAATTTATACACCCAACAACAAAAAAAGAAGTAGAATTTGTAGCAGACTTGCCAAAATATTTTAAAGAAATAATAGAAAAATTAGATAGCGAGGGAAAATAGTGGAAGAAGAAAGATTACAAAAATATTTAGCAAGCTGTGGAATTGCTTCAAGAAGAAAATGTGAAGAACTAATTATTCAAGGAAAAGTATCTGTAAATGGAAAAGTAGTTACAGAACTAGGAACAAAAATACTTCCAAACAAAGATAAAATTGAATTCAATGGAAAAGAAGTAAGATCACAAGAAAATAAAATTTATATTTTACTAAATAAGCCAATCGGATATGTTACCACAGTTAAAGAACAATTTGGTAGAGATAAAGTAACAGATTTAGTGAAAATAAAAGAAAGATTAGTTCCAGTTGGAAGATTAGATATGTACACATCAGGTGCAATAATATTAACCAATGATGGAGATTTTGTATATAAAGTAACTCATCCTAAAAATGAAGTAACTAAAACATATACTGTAACATTAAAAGGACAAGTTTCAAATGAAGAAGTAGAAAAACTAAGAAGCGGAGTTACATTAGATGACGGGTTCACAACTAGTCCAGCAAAAGTAAAAAAAATAATGGAAGATAAAGAAAATAATAAAACAAGATTAGAGATAGTAATACACGAAGGAAAAAATAGAGAAGTAAGAAGAATGTGCGAAGCTATAAATAAAAAAGTATTAGCATTACATAGAAGTAAGATAGGAACAATTACACTAGATCGGACTAACAATTGGAAAATGGAGACATCTAAAAGAAAATGAAATAAATAGTTTACTAAAGTAATTTGTTTTGTTAAAATACAAAAGAAGAGGAGAAAAAATGAATTTTAAGTACGAAAGAAAAGAACTAGGTCAAGACAAAATTAATTGGATTCAAAATGAAGCTAGACAAGGAGAAATATTAGAAGGAACAGTAAAAAATATAAAGCCTTTTGGAGCTTTTGTAGAAATGAATAATGGTGTAGTTGGACTGTTACATATAGAAGATATATCCGTTTCAAGAATAAAAACACCAGAAGAAAGATTTGAAATTGGACAAAACATAAAAGTTATGATAAAATCCATAGACAAAGATTTAAACAGAATTGAGTTAACACATAAAGAACTATTAGGAACCTGGGAAGAAAATGTTATATCATATCAAGAAGGCGAAAAAGTTAAAGGCACAGTTAAGGAAATAGAGAAACAGAAAAATGGAATATTTATAGAACTAAAACCAAATCTTGTAGGACTTGCAGAATATAAAGAAGGCTATGAATATGGTCAGAAAGTAGATGTATATATCAAAAAAATAGTAAAAGATAAAAAGAAAATAAAATTACTAATAGTTTCATAAAAAATAGATATAATAAAAATATTATAAGTTTTCTACGAAATAATTGGAAATTCATACTTTCCTATTATATAAATAGAACATAGTTACTATGTTCACAATATATAGAGATTATTTTAATAAAAGAATCTCGCTTGGTAACAAAAGAAAGCCTAAAAATAATAATTTAGTTGGAGGTATTAAAATGGTAGAAGATGAAAAAATCAAAACAAAAGTATCACCTTTTGCAATGAAAGAAGGAGAAATCAAAACATTTGATGGAAAAGATGGATATGTTTCAATTAATCAAATAATCCATAGAATGAATTTAGGACATATCACAGAAATTCATTTAAAAATATTAGAACTAGTTAATGAATTTGAATTTATGACATCAAGACAAATTTATCAAATACTAGTTCATAGAGATATTGATGTGAAATCACAAGATAAGCTAAATAATAAACTAGAACAATTAATAAAAACAAAAATATTAACAAGATACTATTTTTCAAGTGAAGATGGAAAATGTATATATAGAGTATATTGTCTAGAAAAAATGGGAAAATATCTTTTAAATTCTAGAAATATAGAATGCAAATGGCAACCAACAGATAATACAAAACCTGTTTCAATGATTAAAAAAAGATTAGCTGGAAATCAAATAATAATAGCATATATGAGAAAAGTACAAGCTTTTGATTCATACAAAGTAAAACCTGCAATTACAGCTAAAAAAAGCGGAAAAATATTAAAAGCAAACGCTGGAGTCAGATTAATAAAAAGAGGAATAACAATAGATTTCTTATTTGAAGTTGTAAGAAGAGAAGAAGAATGGGAAACAAAATTTGAAGAAAGAATGAGATTATATAAAGAGTTTTATGAGAATTTTGTACAATTTGATTCTGGATACGAAAAAGCACCACAGTTTATTTTAGTCGCTGAAGACGATAAACACATGGTAGAGATATTTAAAATAATAGTAACTAAGAAACTAGAAATTCCAAATTTAAAAATATATTTTACTCAAGACTTGAGTCAAAATACTACAACTCTAGATAAATCATTAATAGAATTCGTAACAGACGAAAATGGAAAATACAAAATGAATAATGTTGAAGTTAAATTATTAGGATAAAAATTTTTGAAGTGCCTTTAGATAGGCACTTTTTTTGTGCTTGTTCTATAAATGAAAAACAAGCATAAGATGAAGTATGAAAGAATTAGAGTTAAGTAAATTAAAACCTGACGAAAAAGCCATAATTAAAGAAATAAACCTACAAGGAAAACTAAAGTATAGATTACTAGAGCTAGGAATAGTGGAAAATACAGAATTAAAACTAATAAAATATGCACCATTAGGAGATCCAATTCAAATATCAATTAGAGGATACAATTTAGCTATGAGAAAAGAAACAGCTAAAAAAATCAAAATAGAAAAATTAGATGAATGGAGAAAACAATGGTAATTTCATTAGTAGGAAATCAAAATAGTGGAAAAACGAGTATTTTTAATAAAATAACAAAGATGAATCAACATGTAGGAAACTTTCCAGGTGTAACTGTAGACATAACAGTTGGAAAAGTAGATGAATATAATGACTGTGAAATAATAGACTTACCAGGATTATATTCACTATCTACATATTCAAAAGATGAAAATGTAACAAAAGAATTTTTATATAAAAATAAACCAGAAGTAGTAATAAATGTAATTGACTGTATGAATTTACAAAGAGGGTTATACCTCACAATGCAACTTAAACAATTAGGAATACCCGTAGTGATGGCTTTGAATATGCTAGATGATCTTGAAAAAAATAATGGAAAAATAGACATAAACAAATTAGAAAATATATTAAAAATACCTATTATACCAATAACTAAAATAACAGATAAAGAGATAAAGGAATTATTAAAGAAAAGTAGAGAAGCTGCTAGAAAACAAGAAAAAATAAATCAAATAACAGTTAAAGAAAATGCTTATGAAGAATATAAAAAAATAGATAAAATTTGCAAAGAAGTATTATATATTCCAAAAAATAAAAGAGAAATAAAATCGTATAAAATAGATAAAATTTTAACTAACAAATTTTTAGGGATACCAATATTTATTTTAATAATGTATTGCATTTTTAAATTAACATTTGACGTAATTGGAGATACTTTAAGTGAAATATTACAACATGGAATAGATGTAGTATCAAACTATATATTAATTTATTTAAATAAAATGAATAGCGGTATCGTAATAGAAAGTTTAATAATAGATGGTATACTAAAAGGAATTGGCGCAGTATTAAGCTTTTTACCTATAATAGTCACACTATATTTATGCTTATCTATTTTAGAAGATAGTGGATATATGACGAGAATAGCATTTATTATGGATAAATTGTTTAAAAAAATAGGATTATCAGGAAGAAGTATAGTTCCAATTTTATTAGGATTCGGATGTTCTGTTCCAGCAATTCTCTCTATAAGAACAATAGAATCAGAAAAAGAAAAAAACTTAGCGCTAAATTTAGTACCATTTATAAGTTGCAGTGCAAAAATACCGATATATGGAATTTTTGTACAAATGTTTTTTAAAGAAAATCAAGCACTAGCAATGCTAGGATTATATTTAATAGGAATATTAATAGGAATAGTCGTAACTATATGTATAAAAATGAAAACAAATAACAAATCAGAAAACCTATTTTTATTAGAATTACCCAATTACAGAATGCCATCATTAAAAAATACATGGCACCTGATGTGGAATAAAATAAGTGACTTTTTATCAAAGTCATTTACAATTATATTTTTTACGTCAATGATAATTTGGTTTTTAAAGTCGTTTGATTTAAGCTTATGCTGGGTAACAGAAGATAAAAGTATGTTAGCAATGATAAGTAAAAAAATGTTACCACTATTTACACCAATAGGTTTTAAAGATTGGAAAATAATAACAGCGTGTATAACAGGAATAAGTGCTAAAGAATCAATATTAAGTACATTAACAATTTTATCAAATACAAATATAGAAAGTATTGTTGCAGAAATATTTACTATAGAATCAGCAATAAGTTTTATGATTTTTACATTATTGTATACTCCATGTATAGCAGCATTAGGGGTTATAAAAAAAGAATTTGGAATAAAAAAAGCAATAAACATTGGAATAAACCAATTATTTATTGCTTACATAATTTCATTTATAACGTTTAACCTAGTTACGGTTTTCTAAAATTTGTTCTAAAGCTATAGCAAGTTGATCAGGGCAAGAAGTTCCTTTTACACCACATGGTATACCTTTTAATTTTTTTATAACATCGTGAATATTATTTCCTTCTACTAAAGTAGTAACTGCCAAAGTATTTCCTGGACATCCACCACGAATTTTAACAGAAGTAATAATATCACCATCCATAGTTATAAGAAACTGGTTAGAACAAACTCCAACTGGGGTATATATATATTCCATTTTATCACTCCTTCCAAAATATTAATTCACAAAAATTATAACAAAAAATAAAACATTATACAAATATTGTGCTATAATAAAAAAATAATATACAAACTAAAAAAGAAATAAAAGGAGAATTAATATGGAGATTGAAAAAGTTTTAAAGAAAACAGGATATACATCAATAATAACATCAATTATATTAGGTATTTTAGGTTTTATCATGTTTATATATTCTAAAACAACACTAAAAATTATTACATATGCAATAGCCGGAATGTTAATATTTCTAGGAATTATAAAAGTAATAGGGTATCTAAGAGACAAAAATAGAAAAGAATATTTTAATTATGATTTAATCTATGGAATAGTTAATGCAATAATAGGTTTGATACTAATAACACATCCGGGAATACTAGAAGGATTACTAGGAATAACAATTGGAATATGGATTATTTATACTGGACTAACTAGACTTGGATTATCATTAAGATTAAAAGAATATAAAACAAAAACATGGATTCCAATGTTAATAATATCTATTGCAATATTAGCTATGGGAATATATATAATAATAGCACCAGATCTTATAATAGCTACATTGGGAAGTATAATTTTAATGTATTCTATTATGGATCTAATAGAAGGAATAACTTTCTTAATAAATGTAAAAAGATTTGAAAAAATGGGATAATAGATAATTAAAACAACTATATTCATCAAGTATGAATATAGTTGTTTTTTATATAAATACAATCTACACAATTTGATGGAAAGTCTTTGATTTTTTTAAATCGTTTTGATATAATCGTCTTGAAAGTAAAAAGGAGAGAAATATGAGAATAGCAATAATATCGGACATACATGGAAATTTAGAGGCATTAAAATCTACAATTAAAGATATAAAAACAAAACAAATCGATAAAATATATTGTTTAGGAGACATAATATCTAAAGGAAATCATACACATGAATGCATAGAAATAATTAGAAAAGAATGTGAGATTGTTTTAAGAGGAAATTGTGATAGACATTTTTCAGGAGTGCTAGACAAAGAAAAAGTAAAAGAAAGACTAAAAGAAAAGGCACAAATAGAAATAGATAGATGGGACAATCTAAATGAAATATTAACAGAAGAAGAAAAACAATATCTAAACAAATTACCTTATTCACACGAATTTTATTTAAGTGGAAGTTTAGTAAGAATGTTTCACGCTTCTCCAGAAAGAGATAACTTAGTTGTAATAAATCAAGACTTTTTAGAAACAAAATATAAAATGTTTTTACCAAGTGAAAAAACATTATCTCAAAAAGTAGCAGACATAGTAGTATATGGACATATACATCACCAATACATGGATAAAATGTATAATAAAACATTATTAAATACTGGTAGTGTAGGAAACAGTTTTTGTTTAATCAGAAATGATAAAAAAGATAGTAATGTAAAAGAAATTAGACAAGCACATTATGTGATATTAGAAGGAAAATATGGAGAAAAAGAATATTCAGCTTCTACTGTAGGAATAGAATTTGTTAAAGTTCCTTACAATGTAGAAAAAGAATTAGAAGATGATGCATATGAAAAAGATATATTTAGATATGAAGTACTAAATGGAACTTATAGAAACATGACTAAAATTAAAGAAAACTTTGAAAGATTAGGAATAAACTTTGATGAATTTTAAAAACTTAAGTTTAATTTAATATTATATTAATAAAATAAAGCAATAAAGAAAGGGGATGATATATGAAAAGTTAAAAATAAAAAAGAAAGGAAATATTTATTTATGGAGGAAAATGAAACTGACCTGATGCAGGCAGCAAATATAATAAAAATAGAAGGAAAATTAGATAAAAAAGCAAATGATTTTGAGAAAATCATGCTTATATATAAATCTGCAATGAAAGTATTAAAAACAAAATTTGATATACTAAATGAAGAGTTTGATAATTTTTGTGAATATAATCCAATAGATCATATAACAGAAAGAATAAAATCACCTGATAGTATTATTGAGAAAATGACTAAAAGAGAGTTAGAATTAACTTATAAAAATTTAGTAGAACAAATAAATGATATTGCAGGTATGAGAATAATATGTTCTTTTAAAGACGATATATTTAAAATTGTAGATATAATAGAAAACTTTCAAGATATAGAAATAATTGAGAGAAAAGATTACATAACAAATCCAAAACAAAGTGGATACTCAAGTTATCACATGGTAGTAAAAGTACCAGTAACCTTTACAGACAAAACTATATATGTAAAGGTAGAGTTACAAATAAGAACAGTAGCCATGGATTTTTGGGCAAGCCTAGAACATAAATTAAAATATAAAAAGAATATAAGTAAAAAAGCATCAAAAGACTTAATATCAGCAGCAAAAACAATTGCTAAATTAGATGATAAAATGATGCAAATAAAATTAAACATATAAAAATAAAACAACTATTAATTTATATATTAATAGTTGTTTTTTATCTTTCAACAGGTACATTTTGTTTTGATACTCTTATTGTACCATCAATCAAACTTATAGATTTAGGAATTAAAGTATTATTTTTTTCGTAGTTCATTACGTCAAATAAATGACGTGCAAAAGTCTGCTTTTTTCGATTTGCTGGAGTCGAAGGTAGAAAATTAGAATTAAATACTGAATTGCGAATTAATTCCTTTTGTTCATCTGTAATAGGTGCTAACACTGGAACAGAATACAGTCCATTTGTATAATCTGTTCTACCTTGATATAGAGGTAAATCATACATGATTGAAGGAGAAATTTGAAAATCATCTACCATATAATTTTCAAGAAATTCCATTAAAGTAGATTTTCTAATATGTAAAAGGAAAGTATCAGTCATTCCATTATCAATACCCAAACCAACGAATTTTCCAAGAAAACCACGATTAGTACATACATCTATATTATTAGGAATGATACCAGCATTTAGATAATGAGAATTTTCTTTTAAACAAATTAGCAAATATAGCATAGTAGCATCTTTTAAACCACATGCAGCAAATATTGGGCTATAAAGAGCAAAATAGTGCGTAGCATCTGCGGTTAAATCATTTTTTGAATTTGGCAAATATGTATCAAAAAAATCTTTGTATTTATCTTTATATTCACTTTGAACATAATGTAAAAAAGTATCATTAGGAAAAGAATATATATTTTCAGAAATATCATATTCTGATTCATTATTTATCTTCAATTTTTCAGCCTTTTGCATTTCTAAAATGAAACGAATTGGATCATAAAATAAATTTATTTTAACAAGTTCTTTATCTAAATCCTCTTTAGAAGGAGATTTAAAAGTTCCATCAACCATAGACTGAGTTAAACCAAAATCACGAATAACAAACATTGCTCCTAAATAAGTATCAAGTTCTTTATAAAATCTATTAATCCAGAAAGAATATAAAGTTAATAAATTAAAAGGAGATTGATTTTGCATTTTTTCTGTATCGGCAAAAATAGATAAAAGCTTCTCTGCCTTATTAGAAGGATTATCAGAAACTAATGCATCAGCATATTCTTTAAAACCTAAAAAGTTCATTTTTTTATCATTTATATCTAAATAAGAGTATAATAATCCTAATTTATCTAATTGTTGTAAAATCAAATAAGTAGAACTAGAAATATCTGTTTTCAACTTAGGAATAATCTGATCTAATCTATATTTTAAAAATTCATTAATATCAGAAAAATCTGAATTTAAAAATTCGCGTTTTAATTGAGCTGCATAATATATTTGAGTTAATGAAAAATTAGAACGTGGCAATTCTTCTAATTTATCTAAAGGACAATCAAGTGAATCTAATAAAGAATTATAGTGCTCCAATCTTTGAGGTTGTTTTGCAAATAAGTCATAACAAATATATTGCATAAAAGATTGAGAAATTTTGACACCAGAATAAGAAGTAGCCGAAATTTCTTCTAAATCTTTAGCAAAAATTTCTTCAACTTCTGATTTTGTTATATTTGGATTTTGAGTTTTTAAATTTCTTACATACCTATTAATACGATATAAAAAGCTCTTCAAATATTTTGCTTCCTTCTTGTGCCTTAATTCAGCAAAAGTAAGAGAATGAGTTAAGTTATCGTCAAACGTATGAAAAGGTATAGAAAAAGCAGCATCAAAATTTGACATAATCAATCCTTTCTAAAAATAAAAGTATATACACATAGTTAACATAATTATAACACAATGATAAATAAAAATCAAGATATGGAAAAATAGGAAAAAATAGATAAAAAATATTAAAAAAGTAGTTGACAACCAATATATGCCATAGTATAATAGGTAGGCGTAAGATAAAGCGATGAAGCAGGATGTGGCTACACATTAAGTGGAGGGAACTCCTGCAGAGTATGTCTTGGCTTAGACCGGGCGATAAGTTTGATAAAAGCACACTTATCCAGGATACAAAAGAAATATTGTAACTTGGATTTATATATGGTTTTAAAAGAAACACAAGGGTGCGTTTAAAACTTGCCGTTACATTTAATAAGGAGGGAAAACAATGGCAACATCAAACCAAAACGTAGGAAGTGAAAAAATTAGAATAAGATTAAAAGCTTATGACTTCGTAGTTTTAGATCAGTCTGCTGAAAGAATAGTAGATACTGCTAAAAGAACAGGAGCAAAAGTTTCAGGACCTATTCCACTTCCAACAGAAAAAGAAATAGTAACTATTTTACGTTCTCCACACAAACATAAAGACTCAAGAGAACAATTTGAAATGAGAACACATAAAAGAGTTATTGATATTCTTTATCCAACACAAAAAACAGTTGATAGCTTAATGAAATTAGAGTTACCAGCAGGTGTTGATATAGAAATTAAGCTATAACTTAATGAAAATGAGCTAAAGCGATATTTGAATTTAGTTAGAGCTATATGCAGAGCACTACAATGCAAAATTTGCACAACACAAATCAAAAAAGTTGTACAGAACCAAGCTACCTATTTATAATATGTAGCCAATAGTAATGTATAGGAGGAAAACAAAGATGAAAAAAGCAATCATCGGTAGAAAAGTCGGAATGACACAAATATTCGACGAAAAAGGTAATGTAATACCAGTAACAGTTATCGAAGCTGGACCATGTAGCGTTGTTCAAGTAAAAACTGTAGAAACAGATGGATATGACGCAGTTCAATTAGGATTTGGTACAGTAAAAGATAAAAAAATAAATAAACCTGAAAAAGGACATTTTACAAAAGTAAAAGTTACTCCAACTAAACATTTAAGAGAATTCAGAGTAGATGATGTATCAAATGTTAAAGTAGGAGATGAAATAAAAGCTGATGTATTTACTGCAGGAGAAACTGTAGATATACAAGGAACAACAAAAGGAAAAGGATTCCAAGGTGTTATAAAAAGACATGGACAATCTAGAGGACCAATGGGACACGGTTCTATGTATCACAGAAGACCAGGTTCAATGGGATCAACATCAACTCCAGGTAGAGTTTTCAAAGGTAAAAAATTACCAGGACATATGGGATGTTTAACAGTTACAATCCAAAACCTAAAAGTTGTTAGAGTAGATTTAGACAAAAACTGTATATTAGTAAAAGGTAGTGTTCCAGGAAATAAAGGTGCTATCTTAAAAATAAAAGATGCCACAAAGGCATTAGCGTAAGAGAAAGGAGGAACAGTAAATGCCTACAATAGATGTATATAACGTAGAAGGAAAGAAAGTTAGTACGGTAGATTTAAAAGAAGAAATATTTGGACTAGAACCAAATGAAAATATAGTACACAGTGTATTAATTAATTTCTTAGCTAATCAAAGACAAGGTACTCAAAGTACAAAAACTAGATCTGAAGTTAGCGGTGGAGGGAGAAAACCTTGGAGACAAAAAGGAACAGGTAGAGCTAGACAAGGAAGTATAAGAGCTCCACAATGGATTAAAGGTGGTATAGCTTTAGGTCCAAAACCAAGATCTTATACATACAGAGTAAACAAAAAAGAAAAGAGATTAGCAATAAAATCTGTATTAAGTTCAAAAGTTTTAGAAAATCAATTAGTAGTAATTGATAAATTACCATTTAAAGAAATCAAAACAAAACAAATGGTAAATGTTTTAGAGAAAAACAAAGTAGAAGGAAAAGCATTAATAATGTTACCTGAAAAAAATGAAGCTGTTCAAAAATCAGCTAGAAATATAGAAGGTGTAAAAACAACATTAGTTAATACAATTAATGTATATGATTTATTAAAATACAATAAATTAGTAATTACACTAGATACAGTTAAAAAATTAGAGGAGGTGTATGCATAATGGTAGCAGAAGATATAATCATAAAACCAATTATTACTGAAAAAAGTAATGATGCAATGCAAGAAGGAAAATACACTTTCAAAGTTGCAAAAAAAGCAACTAAACCAGAAATAGCAGACGCAGTTGAAAAATTATTCAATGTAAAAGTATTAAAAGTAAATACAATGAATATTGATGGAAAACAAAAAAGAGTTGGAGTTCATCAAGGAAAAACAGCTAGCTGGAAAAAAGCTATAGTATTTATAGATACAGATCCAAAAACAGTTACTTATACTAAAAAAGGTGGAAAAGAAACTAAAGGTACTAAAAAATACAATTCTTCAATAGAAGAATTTATGGGAGCTTAATTAGCTAAATAAAAATATCTGGAAAATACCAGGAAAATAAATAATATCTGCACGGAGCAGGAAAAAATCCGAAAAAATTAAGAAAGAGGAATTATTATGGGTATTAAACATTATAACGCATACACACCATCAAGAAGAAACATGACTTCATTAACATATGAAGAAGTTACTAAAAAAAGTCCTGAAAAATCATTATTAGCAAAAAAAGCTAAAAATGCAGGAAGAAATTCTTATGGTAGAATAACAGTACGTCACCAAGGTGGTGGACACAGACAAAAATATAGAATAATTGATTTCAAAAGAAATAAAGAAGATATAGAAGCTACAGTAATAGGAATAGAATATGATCCTAATAGAAGCGCTAATATAGCTTTAATCGAATATAAAGATGGAGAAAGATCTTATATATTAGCACCACAAGGATTAACAGATGGAGATACTGTAGTAGCTGGTAAAAATGCTGATATCAAAGCTGGTAACTGCTTACCAATCGAAAACATTCCAGTAGGTACATTAATTCACAATATAGAATTAAACCCTGGTCAAGGTGGAAAATTAGTTAGAAGTGCTGGACAATCAGCACAATTAATGGCTAAAGAAGGAACATATGCACACGTAAGACTTCCAAGTGGAGAAATGAGATTAGTATTAGCAAGATGTAGAGCTACAATCGGAGTTATTGGAAACTCAGATCATGAAAATATTAAATTAGGTAAAGCTGGAAGAACAAGACATATGGGAATTAGACCAACAGTTAGAGGTTCTGTTATGAACCCAGTAGATCACCCTCATGGTGGTGGTGAAGGTAGAGCACCAGTAGGACACGCTGGACCACTTACTCCTTGGGGTAAACCAGCACTTGGATACAAAACAAGAAAGAAACATAAAACTACTGATAAGTTTATTGTTAAGAGACGTAAGTAGAAGAAAGGAGAAAAAGTAAGATGTCAAGATCAAGTAAAAAAGTACCATATGTAGCTCCAGAATTAATGAAAAGAATAGAAGCTATGAACGAAAGTGGTAAAAAAGAAGTATTAAAGACATGGTCAAGAGCTTCTACAATATATCCACAAATGGTTGGACACACAATAGCTGTTCATGATGGAAGAAAACATGTTCCAATTTATGTTTCAGAAGAAATGATTGGTCATAAATTAGGAGAATTTGCTCCTACAAGAACATTTAAAGGTCATGCAGGAGATAAAACAACTAAAGTTAAGAAATAAAATGATATAGAGACAAAACTAAAAAAGGAGGAAGATAAGTGATGGAAGAGAAAATAGCCGTTCACGAAGCAAGAGCTTCATTAAATTATGCTAGAATCTCAGCTAGAAAAGTTAAGATAGTAGCAGATTTAATAAGAGGTAAAAAAGTAAGCGAAGCATTATCAATAGTAAAATTTGCTCCAAAAGCATCTGCTGAAGTAATTGAGAAATTATTAAAATCAGCAATTGCAAACGCTGAAAACAATCACTTTATGAAAAGTGAAGACCTATATGTTGCAGAAATATATGCAAATCAAGGTCCTACACTAAAAAGAATAAGACCAGCTGCAAAAGGTTCAGCTGTAAGAATTAGAAAAAGAACAAGTCATATAACAATAGTTTTAAGAGAGGCTAAATAAAGAAAGGAGGATTCTCAAAACATGGGACAAAAAGTACATCCTAAGGGAATAAGAGTTGGTGTTATAAAAGATTGGGATTCAAAATGGTATGCAGATAGCAAAAACTTCAGCGATTACCTAGTTGAAGATTATAACATCCGTAAATTTGTAAAAAGTAAATTATTTATTAGTGGAATTTCAAAAATAGAAATTGAAAGAACTGCTAAATGCGTAAAAGTAAACGTATACACAGCTAAACCAGGATTAGTAATAGGAAAAGGTGGAAACTTAGCTGAAGAATTAAAAAATCAACTTCAAAAAATGATAGGTAAAGATGTAAATCTTAATATTGTTGAAGTTAAAAACATCGATCTAGATGCACAATTAGTTGCAGAAAATATATGTAACCAATTAGAAAGAAGAATTTCATTCAGAAGGGCCATGAAACAAGCTATGCAAAAAACAATGAAAGCTGGAGCTTTAGGTATTAAAACTGCAGTTTCAGGAAGATTAGGTGGAGCTGATATGGCTAGAACTGAATTTTATAAAGAAGGAACTATTCCTCTACAAACTTTAAGAGCTGACATAGAATACGGATTCTATGAAGCAAATACAACTTATGGAAAAATAGGTGTTAAAGTTTGGATATATAAAGGTGAAGTTCTTCCTGAAAAGAAAAATACTGTTAAAGCAGAAAGGGGAGAAGAATAATGCCAGTAATGCCAAAAAGAACAAAATACAGAAAAATGCAAAAAGGTAGAAATAGAGGTAGAGCTACTAGAGGGACAGTAGTAAATGAAGGAGAATACGGATTACAAGCATTAGAAGCTGGATTAATCACAGCAAATCAAATAGAAGCTGCCCGTGTTGCCTTAACTCGTTCTACAAAAAGAGGTGGTAAAGTTTGGATTAAAATATTCCCAAACAAACCAATAACTAAAAAACCAGCAGAAACTCGTATGGGTAAAGGTAAAGGAGCTCCAGAATATTGGGTTGCACCAGTAAAACCAGGAAGAGTTATGTTTGAAATAGCAGGAGTTTCAGAAGAAGTAGCAAGAGAAGCATTAAGACTTGCATCTCACAAACTACCAGTTAAAACTAAATTCCTAGTTAGAGAAAATGAAGTAGGCGGTGATGAATAAGATGAAGATAAATAAAATAAGAGAGATGTCTTCACCAGAACTAAAAACAGAACTAAGCGAATTAAAATCAGAATTATTTAAATTAAGATTTAGCTTAGCAACAAATGGATTAGATAATCCAATGAAAATTAAAGAAGTGAAAAAAGACATCGCTAAAATAAACACAGTTTTAAAAGAGAGAGAATTGAAAGAAGAAAATAATTAGAAAGGAGAAATCCAAGCATGGAAGAGAGAAATCTTCGTAAAACATTAATTGGTATTGTTGATTCAAACAAAATGGATAAAACAATAGTTGTCAAAGTTGAAACAGCTGTTAGACATCCAATATACAAAAAAATCGTAAAAAGAACTTATAAATTAAAAGCTCATGATGAAGAAAATGTTTGTCAAATAGGAGATAAAGTTAAAGTAATGGAAACAAGACCTTTATCAAAAGATAAAAGATGGAGACTTGTAGAAGTTATGGAAAAAGCAGTAATAAAATAGAAATAAAATTTTAAGGAGGAAAACTGAACATGGTACAGCAACAAACAAAGTTAAAAGTAGCTGATAACACTGGTGCAAAAGAAATTATGTGTATCAGATGTTTAGGTGGATCACATAGAAAATATGCTGAAATAGGCGACATAATAATTGCTTCTGTTAAAAGTGCTACACCTGGTGGTGTTGTAAAAAAAGGTGAAGTAGTTAGAGCTGTAGTTGTAAGAAGCAAAAAAGGTGTAAGAAGAGCTGATGGATCATATTTAAAATTTGATGAAAATGCAGCTGTAATCATCCGTGAAGATGGTACACCAAGAGGAACTCGTATATTTGGGCCAGTAGCAAGAGAATTAAGAGAAAAAGATTATATGAAAATCTTATCACTAGCTCCAGAAGTTCTATAAACAGGAGTAAAATCAATTAGAATAATTTATAAAAACGAGAAAACTTCGAAAGAAATAGAGGTGAAAATAATAATGAAAATAAAAAAAGGCGACACTGTTGAAATATTATCAGGAAATGATAAAGGAAAACAAGGTGAAGTACTAGAAGTAATTCCAAAAGCTGAAAAAATACTTGTAAAAGGTGTAAACATCAGAAAAAAACATGTTAAACCTAGAAAACAAGGTGAAGAAGGTGGAATTATATCTACAGAATGTGCAATACCAAGTGGTAAAGCAAATGTAGTATGTCCAAAATGCAACAAAGCAACAAAAGTTGGATATACAGTTGAAAAAGATGAAAAAGTACGTGTTTGTAAAAAATGCGGAGCAAAATTAAAATAAAAACGAAAGGAGGATTTGAATCCAAATGGAACAATTAAAAGAAATTTATAAAAATGAAGTTATACCTGCAATGATGAAAAAATTTGAATATAAATCAGTTATGCAAGTTCCAAAATTAGATAAAATAGTTATAAATATTGGATTAGGAGATACAAAGGATAATCCAAAGGCTTTAGATAATGCAATAAATGATTTAAGCATTATAACAGGGCAAAAACCAGTTATAACAAAAGCTAAAAAATCAATTGCAGCTTTTAAATTAAGAGAAGGTGCTAAAATAGGATGCAAAGTTACATTAAGAGCTGGAAAAATGTATGATTTTGCATATAAATTCTTTAATGCAGCACTTCCAAGAGTTAGAGATTTTAGAGGAGTGTCAGCTAATTCATTTGATGGAAGAGGAAACTATTCAATAGGTATTAAAGAACAATTAATTTTCCCTGAAATCGAATATGACAAGATAGATAAAATAAGAGGTATGGATATTATATTCGTTACAACAGCTGAAACAGATGAAGAAGCAAAAGAATTATTATCATTATTAGGAATGCCTTTTAAAAACTAAGTAAATAGATGAAAGGAGAAAAATAATGGCTAAAAAATCATTAAAAGTAAAATGTGCCAGAGAACAAAAATATAAAACAAGAGAATATAATAGATGCAAAATTTGTGGAAGACCACACGCATACATTAGAAAATTTGGTATTTGCCGTGTTTGCTTTAGAGAATTAGCACACAAAGGTGAGATACCAGGTGTTAAGAAAGCAAGTTGGTAGAATTTTAATAAAAAACTTCGTATTACTGCGTTAAACAGCGCTACGAAATTCCTCGATGTACACCAGTACACCTGCGGATTTCTCGCTTGTTTGCCTTGTACTACTCGTTTTTAATTAAAATTTATATTAAAATAAAGAAGGAGGGTAAAAGAATAGTATGAACACAACAGACCCAATAGCAGATATGTTAACAAGAATAAGAAATGCTAATAGAAATAAATTCAAAACTGTTGATGTACCAGCATCAAATATGAAAATAGCTATAGCTCAAAATTTATTAGATGAAGGTTATATAAAAGCTTTTGAAGAAATCAAAAATGAAAATCAAGGAATCATAAGAATTACTTTAAAATATGATGAAAAAGGAAACAAAGTAATTTCTGGATTAAAAAGAATCAGTAGACCTGGTTTAAGAATATATGCATCAAAAGATGAATTACCACAAGTATTAAATGGACTAGGAACAGCTTTAATATCTACATCAAAAGGAATTGTTACAGATAAAAAAGCTAGAGAATTAGGTATAGGTGGAGAAGTTTTAGCTTACATTTGGTAATTAAAAAAATCCACGGCTAATCAAAAAGAAGTATTTAAAGAAGGAGGAAAACTCAAATGTCAAGAATAGGAAATAAACCTATTACTGTTCCAGAAGGTGTAGAAGTAAAGTTAGACGGACAAAACATAACAGTTAAAGGACCAAAAGGAACATTAGAAAGAGAAATTCACAAAAATATGAAAGTAACTCTTGACAATAATGTTATTACAATTGCAAGACCAGATGATCAAAAAGAAAATAGAAGTTTACATGGTTTAACAAGAACATTAATTAATAACATGATTCAAGGTGTTAAAGAAGAATTTACAAGAAAATTAGAAGTTAATGGTGTTGGATATAGAGCACAAAAACAAGGTAAAAAATTAGTATTAACTTTAGGATATTCACATCCAGTTGAAATGGAAGAACCAGAAGGAATTACTTTTGAAGTGCCAAATCCAAATGAAATAATTGTAAAAGGTATCGACAAAGAAAAAGTTGGTCAAACAGCAGCTGTTATAAGAACAAAAAGACCACCTGAAGTATATAGAGGTAAAGGTATTAAATATGCTGAAGAAGTTATTAGACGTAAAGAAGGTAAAGCTGGTAAAAAATAATAAATAAAGAAAGGAGCTAAAAACAATGGTTTCAAAAACAGATAGAAAAGCTGAAAGAACAAGAAGACATAAAAGAGTTCGTAATAAAATTTCTGGAACAGCAGAATGTCCAAGATTATGCGTATACAGAAGTAATTGCAACATTTATGTTCAAGTTATAGATGATGATAAACAAGTAACACTTGTAAGCGCATCAACACTAGATAAAGAAGTAAAAACTAAAAAAGCAAATAAAGAAGCTGCAAAAGAAGTTGGAAAACTAATAGCTAAAAAAGCAGCAGCAAAGAAAATTACTACAGTTGTATTTGATAGAGGCGGATATATCTATCACGGTGTAGTAAAAGAAGTTGCAGAAGCAGCAAGAGAAGGTGGACTTCAATTTTAATAGAAAGGAGAAACAAAGAGTTTCATGGAAGATAAATCTGTAGAATTAAAGGAAAAAGTAGTAGCTATAAACAGAGTTGCTAAAGTTGTTAAAGGTGGTAGAACTTTTAGATTTAGCGCTGTAGTTGTAGTTGGAGACGAACAAGGACGTGTTGGTGTTGGAAACGGTAAAGCATCAGAAGTTCCAGATGCAATCAAAAAAGCTATAGACGAAGCTAAAAAGAATTTAGTAGAAGTTCCAATCGTAGGAACAACTATTCCTCATGAATTCGTAGGAGAATTTGGAGCTGCAAAAGTTATATTAAAACCAGGAGCAGAAGGTACTGGAGTTATAGCTGGTGGTAGCGTTAGACCAGTTTTAGAATTAGCTGGATATAGAGACATTAAAACTAAAGTTATTGGAACAAACAATCCAAGAAATGTTGTTTATGCTACAATCGAAGCTTTAAAGAACATGAATACAATTCAAGAAGTTGCTAAAAAAAGAGGAAAAAAAGTTTCTGAAATTTTATAATAAAAAAATTTAAAAATACTAGTCAAAAATAAAAAAGTATGATTAAATAAAAAAGTGAATTAAACACATAATAAGGAGGTGCGAAAATGGAATTAGGTAATTTACAACCAGCAGTTAAAAAAGTAACAAGAACAAGAGTAGGACGTGGTGTTGGTTCAGGACTTGGAAAAACTTCAGGAAAAGGACATAAAGGACAAAAAGCTAGATCTGGTGGAGGAGTTAGAAGAGGTTTTGAAGGAGGTCAAACACCTTTATATAGAAGATTACCAAAAAGAGGTTTTAAAAATATACATGCAAAAAATTATACAGAAGTAACATTAACAATGCTAAACAAAGCTGAAAGCACAGAAGTTACAGCTGAAAGTTTATTAAAAGAAGGCATAATTGGAAAAATCAATGATGGAATCGTTATTTTAGGAACAGGTTCAATTGAAAAATCAGTTACAGTAAAAGCTAAAAGATTTACAAAATCAGCTGCAGAAAAAATTGAAGCTGCAGGTGGAAAGATAGAGGTGGTATAAGTTGTTTAAAACAATAAAAAATGCTTTTAAAACACCAGAAGTTAGAAAAAAAATATTACTAACTTTATTACTTATAGTAGTATTTAGATTTGGATGCTGGATAGTAGTTCCAGGAGTTGACTCAGCAGAACTTGCAAGCCAATTATCTAAATCTACAAATACACTAGCAGGATTAGTTAATACAATTTCCGGAGGAGCTTTTTCAAGATTATCAATATTTGCTATGTCAATAACACCATATATTACAGCATCAATTATTATACAATTATTAGCAATGATAATTCCTGCTTTAGAAAATTTAACTAAAGAAGGTGGAGAAGTAGGAAGAAGAAAAGTTAATTTCTATACAAAAATACTAACATTAGTATTAGCAGCTGTAGAAGCTACAGGAATTTACATCTCTTATTCAAAAAGCTATCCAGACATAATATTTAATCCAGGATTAAGAACAGCATTAATCTTTGTGCTTTCATTAGTTACTGGAACATCAATCCTAACATGGTTAGGTGATCAAATTACAAATAAAGGTATTGGAAATGGAATATCTATGTTAATATTTGTAGGTATTGTATCAGGATTGCCAGATGCTGCAATTAATGTATTTAACTTAGGTTTCAATCCATTTACAACAGTAAACTTCTTAATAGCTCTAGCAGTAATTATTGGAGCTGTTATCCTAATATCAGGAGTTGTATTTGTACAAGAAGCTGAACGTAAAATTCCAGTACAATATGCAAAAAAAGTTGTAGGAAGAAAAATGTATGGAGGACAAAACACTCACATTCCAATGAAACTTGTAATGGCTGGTGTTATGCCAATAATATTTGCTTCATCATTTATGACATTTCCTGCAATGTTAATACAAATATTCTCACCATCATCAATTGGTAAAGGTGGATTTTTAGGAGGACTATATCAATTCTCAATAGCGACATCTACATCTGATGGAGTTGCTTTAGGATTTGTTATAGCAAATGCAGTTGTGTATTTATTATTAATCTTAGGATTTACATATTTCTATACATATGCAACATTCAATCCAGCAGAAGTTGCCAATACAATAAAACAAAATGGTGGATTTATACCAGGTATTAGAGCTGGTAAACCTACAAGTGATTATATAGGAGCAGTACTTAGCAAATTAACATTATTTGGAGGATTCTTCTTAAGTGTAATTGCAGTTATACCAATGTTCATGAGATTTACATCACTAAATCTAGCATTTGGAGGAACTGCTATACTAATCGTAGTAGGTGTTGCATTAGAATTTATGCAACAACTTGAATCACAATTATTAGTAAGACATTACAAAGGATTCTTAGAATAAAATAAAATAGGGTGCTCAAAATTTTAAGGGCATCCTATTGATATGTATATTAAAGGCTTTTGATTTTAATAGAGAGATTATAGACAAAAGCCTTTAACATATATTATTTTCTAAGCATTATTAGAGTACAATGTTTAGAAAATAATATGTGTAAAGAGAGGATGGTATTATGGTAATTATTATGTTAGGAGCACCTGGAACAGGTAAAGGAACAGTATCAGCAATATTAAAAGAAAGACTAGGAATAGCACATGTTTCAAGTGGAGATATTTTTAGAAAATATAGTAGTGAAGACAGCGATTTAGGAAGAGAAATTAATTCTTATCTACAAAAAGGAAAATTAGTACCAGATGAATTAACAATTAAAATGATAAAAGAAAGACTAAATGAAAAAGACGTACAAAAAGGTGTAATCTTAGATGGATTTCCTAGAACAGAAGCACAAGCACAAGCACTAGACAATATGCTATCTGAAACAGGAAAAAAAGTAGATTTAGTTGTAGATTTAGACTCACCAAAACAAGAAATATTAGATAGAATAGTAACAAGAAGAATATGCCCAGATTGCAAAGCAGTATTTAATACAAAATTAAATAAACCTAAAGTAGAAGGAATATGCGATAATTGTGGTGCAAAACTATATCAAAGAGAAGATGATACAGTAGAAAAAGTTGAAACAAGAATACAAGTATATAAAAATGAAACAGCACCATTAGAAGAATATTATAAAAATGAAGGAAAACTATTCCAAATAGAAGTAACTGAAAAGACTGGTACAATGGCAAAAGAAGCTGCTGAAAAAGTAATGACAAAAATAAATGCATAGATAAAGGAGTAGAAATTGGTTACAATCAAATCAAAAAAAGAAATTGAACAAATGAAAGAAGCTTGCAAATTAACTGCTCAAGTTCATGAAAAAATAAAAGAATATATAAAACCAGGTATATCTACATATGAGTTAGATCAAATAGCAGAAAAATTTATTCGAGAAAATGGAGGAATTCCATCAGAAAAAAATTATCCAAGTGGAATACCAGGAGTACCAGATTTTCCAGGATCAATATGTGCATCAATAAATGATGAAATAATACATGGAATTCCTTCCAAAAAAGCTATCTTAAAAGAAGGTGACGTAGTTAGTTTTGATATAACAGCATATAAAAATGGATTTCATGGAGATGCAGCTAGAACTTATATTGTGGGAAAACCTAAAACAGTAGAAGATCAGAAATTAGTAGAAGTTACAAAACAAGCATTTTTCGAAGGAATGAAATTTGCTAAAAAAGGATTTAGAGTTGGAGATATTTCTAATGCAATATATGAATATGTAACAAAAAATGGTTTTAGTATATTAAGAGAATTCCAAGGACATGGAATTGGAAGAGAAATGCACGAAGATCCAGGGATACCAAATTACGGAAAACCAGGTAGAGGAATGAGACTAGAACCAGGAATGACAATATGTATAGAACCTATGGTAATAGCAGGAAATAGAGAAATATTAGAGCTTGATGATGGCTGGACTATAGTTTCAGAAGATGGAACTAATGGAGCACATTATGAAAATACAATTTTAATTACAGAAAATGAACCTGAAATATTGACAATACCATAGAAATATTATATACTATATTAGCTTATTATTTCCAAAATAGTAAGAATTTTCAATTCATATTGGAGGAAAGAAATTGTCAAAAGAAGATGTAATTGAAGTAGAAGGTACTGTTGTAGAGACATTACCAAATACAAATTTTAAGGTTGAATTAGATAACGGACATCAAGTATTAGCTCATATCTCAGGAAAATTAAGAATGAATTACATTAAAATTTTACCAGGAGATAAAGTTAAAATAGAATTGTCACCATACGATTTAAGTAAAGGACGTATTACTTGGCGTGCAAAATAAAAGAACCCACTTATGTAGGTTACGCTACATATTTTAAATAAATGAAATATATATAAGCAGAGGTGAAAAAGAAGATGAAAGTAAGACCATCAGTTAAAAAAATATGTGAAAAATGTAAAGTAATAAAAAGAAAAGGAGTAATCAGAGTAATCTGTGAAAATCCAAAACATAAACAAAGACAAGGATAATTAAATACAAAATTAGGGCTAATACAAAAGTAGTAGCCCATATCATGTTGTAAATAGATATAAGAATTGTTGCGGCTGAATTAGATTCTTATATTTATTATATAAATAAAACAATCCAGTTTAATTACATTTCAATTATACTAATTAAACTATAACTAATTAAAAAAAATTTGGAGGTGCAAAAATTTATGGCTCGTATAGCAGGAGTTGACTTACCTAGAGAAAAAAGAGTAGAAGTTGGACTAACATATGTTTATGGTATAGGTCTATCTAGTTCTCAAAAAATCTTAAAAGTAGCTGGAATCAATCCAGACACTAGAGTAAAAGATTTATCTGATGAAGATGTAAACAAAATAAGAAAAGCTATGGAAGGATACAAAGTTGAAGGGGACTTAAGAAGAGAAATAGCTTTAAACATCAAAAGACTTACAGAAATCGGATGCTACAGAGGAATTAGACACAGAAGAGGTTTACCAGTTAGAGGACAAAGAACAAAAACTAATGCTCGTACTAGAAAAGGTCCTAGAAAAGTAGTAAGTAGAAGCAAAAAAGCTAACTAATAGCTATTCAAAAAATTAAAGGAGGATAAGCAAAGAAAATGGCTAAAAATGTAACTAAAAAACCAGTAGCTAGAAGAAATAGAAAAAACATTGAAAGTGGAGCAGCACATATTCATTCTAGTTTTAATAATACAATTGTTACAATAACAGATACTCAAGGTAATGTAATATCTTGGGCAAGTGCTGGTGGACTTGGATTTAAAGGTTCAAGAAAAAGCACACCATTTGCAGCAGGTCAAGCAGCAGAAACTGCATCAAAAGCAGCAATGGAACATGGATTAAAAACTGTAGAAGTATATGTTAAAGGTCCAGGTTCAGGAAGAGAAGCTGCAATAAGATCACTACAAACAGCAGGTTTGGAAATTACAATGATTAAAGATGTAACTCCAATCCCACACAATGGTTGTAGACCACCAAAAAGAAGAAGAGTTTAATTTTTATAAAGTAATATTTAGAGAGAGGTGTAATAAATGGCAAGATATAAAGACGAACAATGTCGTATATGCCGTAGAGAAGGTCAAAAGCTATTCTTAAAAGGTTGCAGATGTTATTCAGATAAATGTAGCGTAACTAGAAGAAACTACGCTCCTGGACAACATGGACAAAAGAAAGCTAAACTTTCTGAATACGGAACACAATTAAGAGAAAAACAAAAAACAAAATCATTCTATGGTGTTGGAGAAAAACAATTTAGAGGATATTTTGAAATGGCTTCTAATAAAAAAGGAATCACAGGTGAAAACTTACTTCAAATATTAGAAAGCAGATTAGATAACGTTGTATATAGAATGGGATTCGGAGTTTCTAGACCACAAGCTAGACAACTTGTAACTCATGGAAATATAGAGGTTAATGGTAGAAAAGTAGATATAGCATCTTACTTAGTAAAAGCTGGAGATATAGTAGCTATCAGAGAAGTTAGAAAAGAAAATCCAGTTGTTAAAGAAAATGTTGAAAACAATAGCGTTAGACCACTACCAGAATGGCTAGAAGTAGACAAAGAAAAAATGTCTGGTAAAGTTGTTAGATTAGCAAATAGAGAAGATATTGATTTACCAGTTGAGGAACACTTAATAGTTGAGCTTTATTCTAAATAATAAAATAAGAATCAAAGATATTATTTTCGTTTTAATAGATTTAATAAAGGAAAATATAAAAAAGGTGAGAAACCTTACGTTTCTCAAAATGGAGGTAAATAAATGATAGAATTTGAAAAGCCAAACATCAAATGCGTAGAGACAGATGAAAAAAGAAATTATTCAAAGTTTGTATGCGAGCCACTAGAACGTGGTTATGGAATGACAATTGGAAATTCACTAAGAAGAATTTTATTATCATCACTACCAGGAGCTGCAATAACAAGTACAAAAATTGATGGCGTAGTTCATGAATTTTCAACAGTACCAGGAGTTGTAGAAGATGTTCCTGAATTAATAGTTAATCTAAAATGTGTTAGATTAAAAATGCATGATAATGAAGATAAAAATATTAGTATTAATTTCAAAGGACCAGGAGAAGTAAAAGCTGGAGATATTATTACTGATAGTGGGATAGAAATATTAAATCCTGAATTACATATTGCTACAGTTGAAGAAGGAGAAACTCTTCATATGGAAATGACAGTAGCTAGAGGTAGAGGATACAATACTGCGGATAAAAACAAAACTGAAGATATGGCGTTAGGTACATTACCAATTGATTCAATATTTACACCAGTTAAAAAAGTAAATTATAAAGTAGAAAATACTAGAGTTGGACAAAGAGTAGACTATGATAAACTAACAATTGAAGTATGGACAGACGGAAGTTTAAAACCATTTGAATCATTAAGTTTAGCCGCAAAAGTTATGTCAAGTCATTTAGAATTATTCATTGACTTATCAGAAGCTGCTAAAAATACTCAAGTAATGGTAGAAAAAGAAGAATCTAAGAAAGAAAAAGTATTAGAGATGCCGATAGAAGAATTAGAATTATCAGTTAGATCATACAATTGTTTAAAAAGAGCTGGAATATCAACAGTTGAAGATTTAGCTAATAAATCACAAGAAGATATGATGAAAGTTAGAAACTTAGGAAAAAAATCACTAGATGAAGTAACTAATAAATTAATTGCTTTAGGTTTAGGATTTTCATCAAACGAAGACTAAGAAAAAGGAAGGTGAGATAAGAAGTGGCAGGTACAAGAAAACTTGGAAAACCAACTGATCAAAGAATAGCAATGTTAAAAACTCAAACAACAGATTTATTATTAAATGGAAAAATAAGAACAACAGAAGCTAGAGCAAAAGAAATCAAATCAATCGTTGATAGTATAATAGCATTAGCTGTTAAAGAAAAAGATAATTTTGAAGAAGTAGAAGTAAAAGTTGTTAAAGCTAAATTAGATAGCAAAGGACATAAAGTTACTGAAAAAGCTACAAGTAAAAATGGTAAAGATTACTTAAAAGTAGTTAAAGAAGAAAAAAAGGAAAAAAGACAAAAAGATATGCCATCAAGATTAAATGCTAGAAGAAAAATAATGAGAAAAGTTAACAAAGTAGAAGGAACAGATGTAATGGCTAAATTATTTGGAGAAATAGCTAGCAAATATGAAGGAAGACAAGGTGGATATACACGTATATTAAAATGCGAAAACAGAAAAGGAGATAACGCAACAGAAGTTATCTTAGAATTAGTTTAATAATAAAAAAAGCGGGGCTTATGAGAAACCCGTTTTTTTTTTTACATTAAAATTCGAATAATGGCGAAAAAAATAAAAAATCATATTATATATTAGGTGATGAATATATGACAGAAATAATAAATTTAATAGTAATACTAATTGCTATATATGGTTGGTATATATTTATAAAAGATTTACTAAACACATACATCTATAAAAATATGAAAATAGATACTAATATAAAAATGAAAATAATAATAAAAAATCAAGAAGAAAATATTGAAATGATAATTAAGAAAATTAAAAATGAATTTGAAGAAATAAAAGATCTAGAAATTATAGATGATAATTCAGAAGACAAGACATATGAAATATTAAGTAAAATTCAAAAGAAAAATCACAATATAAATATAAGAAAAATAAATGAAATATTGTAAAAAAAACATTTTTTTGATAGACTACATAAGAAAAGGAACAGATTATGAAATTAGAAGGTCAATTAGAAGAAATTATATATCAAAATGAAACTAATAGTTATACAATTGCTGAATTATCAACAGAAGAAGAAATATTTACAGTAGTTGGATATTTACCTTTTATAAATGAGGGAGACTACCTAAGTTTAGAAGGAAAATTTGTTACACATCAAGATTATGGTAGACAATTTAAGATAGATACATTTGAAAAAAAGCTACCTGAAAGCAAAGAAGCTTTGGAAAAATATTTAGCAAGTGGAGTAATAAAAGGTATAGGACCAAGCACAGCTAAAAAAATTGTAGATACATTCGGAGAAGAAACCATAACAATATTTAAGTTCGAGCCAGAAAAGTTAGCACAGATAAAAGGAATATCAGTGCAAGGTGCAAAAGAAATGGCAGAAGAATTTAATTCTAAATGGGACCTATGGCAAATAGTAGGTTTTTTAGAGAAATTTGGTATAAATGCAAGCAACAGTAAAAAAGTGTATGAAGCACTAGGAGAAGATGCAATTGAAGAAATAAAGAAGAATCCATATGTATTAGTTGATATAACATATGGAGTAGATTTCTTTAAAATAGATAAAATGGCATTAGAAATAGGAATAGATGTAAATAGTTATCAAAGAATAGGTGCTGGAATTAGATATGGACTGATACTAGCAAGTTATAATGGCAATACATGCGTAGAAAAAGAAGCATTATATGAATTTGTAAAAAATAAACTATCAACAAAAGAAGAATATATAGATGAAGTAGTAATTAATCTTAAAATGACAGGAAAAATCGTAGAAGAAAAAATAGATAATAAAGAGTGGATATTTTTAGAAGAATTTTGCAGAATAGAAAAAAACATTGCAACAAGATTATATATGATGCAAAAAACACAAAATATAAAACATATAAAGTCATTTAATTCGTTTTTAGACAAAGAAGAATCTTTATTAGCAATTACACTATCACCTAAACAAAAAGAAGCATTAAAACAGGTAAATAAATCGAATGTAAGCATAATAACTGGTGGACCAGGTACACGGAAAAACAACAATTATAAAAGCTTTAATAGATATATATAAAGCTAATAAATATAAAGTAGTATTATGTGCACCAACAGGTAGAGCTGCAAAAAGAATGTCAGAGTCGACAGGAGAAGAAGCAAAAACAATACATAGATTATTAGATATTGGAAAAATAGAAGATAATAAATTAGAAAATATCGATACAGATTTTGCACCAATAGATGCAGACGTAATTGTTATAGATGAGATGTCTATGGTGGATATATTTCTTATGAACTACATAACAAAAGCAATATATATGGGAACAAAATTAGTACTAGTTGGTGACAGTAATCAGTTACCTTCTGTAGGTCCTGGAAGTGTATTAAAAGATATAATAGAATCTGAAAAAATTCCGATTACTAATTTAGATAAAATTTTCAGACAAGCTGCACAGAGTAAAATTATTTTAAATGCTCACCAAGTAAATAAAGGAGAAAGTTTTATTTCTAAAGAAGAAGCTGAAAATACTAATGAAGACTTCTTTTTTATAAAACAAATATCTTCCGAAAAAATGCTAGAACAAGTTATATCACTTACTACAGGAAGATTACAAAAATTCGGAAATTATGACTTTTATCAAAATATGCAGATATTAACACCAACTAAAAAGGGACCACTAGGAACTAAAGAATTAAATAAAACTTTGCAAGCTAATATAAATCCAGAAAGTGAATCTAAAAAAGAAAAGAAATTTGGAGATACAACTTTTAGAGAAGGCGACAGAGTAATGCAAATTAAAAATAATTATGATATTTTTTGGGATAGAACTATAGATGGAATCTATGAAAATTCAACAGGTGTATTTAATGGAGAAATAGGAAGAATAGAAAAAATAGACTTATCAGAAAGACAAGTAAAAGTAGTTTTTGATGATGAAAAAAATGTATGGTATCAATTTTCTGAGTTAGATCAGCTAGAACTAGCATATAGCATAACAATACATAAATCACAAGGAAGCGAATTTGATGTAGTAATAATAGTAGCACCACAAGCAGCACCAATGCTACTTACAAGAAATTTATTATATACAGCAATAACAAGAGCTAAAAAGTTATTAGTAATAGTAGGAAGTAAAAATACTATAGACTTTATGATCCAAAATGTAGATAGCAAAAAAAGAAATACGGGATTAAAATCAAAAATAAGTGATTTACTAAAAGAAATAAATTAGATATAATAAAACATAGGCATAATACTAAATAAAAATGTTAGAAAAACTTATAGAATTAATATTTCCAACATCTTGTGCAATATGTGGAAAACTATATAAAAAAACAATATGCCCAATATGTTATAGAAGTTTAAAACCAGAGATTAAAACAAAGAAAATCAAAGAAGAAAATTTTAACTTATATTTTATTAGTTTTTATGAAGGAAAAATAAAAAAACTAATATTGCAATTTAAATTTAAAGAAAAAGCATACCTAAATGAATTATTTACAGAATTAATAATACGAGATAATAAATTAAAGAACATAATAGAAGAATATGACTTTATAGTGCCAGTTCCGATGTATAAATTAAACAAAATTTCAAGAGGATATAATCAAACAGAGTTAATAGCTAGCAAACTAGAAAATAAATTAAAAATAAAAAAGCTAGTATGTTTAGAAAAAATAAAACAAAATAAAAAACAAAGTTTATTATCGGAAAAAGAAAGAAAAACTAATATTATAAATGTATATAAACTGGTGAATAAAAATATAGCAAACAAAAAGGTATTGTTAATTGATGACATATATACAACAGGAAGTACAGCAAAAGAATGCATAAAAGAATTACAAAAAGGAAAACCAAAGAAAGCTGATGTATTAGTAATTAGCAAAAGCAAGAAAGGATAAAAAATTGGAAGATTTAGTTGAAAGTATATTAGATTATGTAAGAGCAGATTATACAGACTACGCAGTTATGATAAATGGTGAATGGGGTAGTGGAAAAACATATTTCTGGAATCATCAAATAAAAAACAAGATTGAGTCACTACAATTAAACGGAAAAAAATACACCACTATTTACATGTCTTTATATGGAATATCGAACTTAGAAGAAATAAGTAAAAAGATATTTATTGAAACAACACAATTAATGAATAAAAACGTAAAAAAATATATGGACTCTCATGGGCAAACAACAATACCAGAATATGCTAAAACTGGATTAGATATGGCAAACTTTTTTGGAGTGACAAAAAATGGTGAAAAAGTAGATTATGGAGACTTTTTCTCAACAGATGATAAAGTGTTATGTTTTGATGATCTAGAAAGAGCAAACGTAGACGTTGTAGATATTTTAGGTTATATAAATAACTTTGTAGAACATGATCATATAAAAACAATAATCATTTGTAATGAAAAAGAACTATCAACAAAGTTTAAAAGTTCAAACTTAGAAATGAAAACATTTATTGCTACTTATCTTTTAGATAAACAAAATGAATTGACTAAAACAGTTGATAAACCAATGGTTGAAAAAATTAGAGACAAGATAGAATATGTTTTCGATAATGCCAATGATTATGAAAGAATAAAAGAAAAATTAATAGGTGAAACATTTGAATATGCGCCTAAATTTAACTATATAATTAATGGACTATTATACAGGTTTGAAAATAATCCAGATTTAGTAAGATTCTTAAGAGAAAATACTAATTTAATTATTTCAACATTTAACAAAAGTGGAACAAGAAATTTAAGAATATTAAAACATGCATTAAATGACTTTAAAAAGATTTTTGAAACTGTAAATAAAGCATATCCAAATAGTAAATTAAGAGTTTTACAAACAATGTTGATATTTACTATAGCAGTATCTTTTGAAATAAAAGCTGGAAAAGTAACAAAAAATAAATTCGTCAATATTAATAGTAATGAAGAATATAAAGCAATATTAGTATCATCTAGAGTATTGATGGATAATAGACAATTTTATATAAAAGAATTTGATAATAACTATTATTTTAATTTTAAATCAGAATATAGATTTTTTAAATTTATAGAAGTATATGTCAGAACCAGAATATTTGACATGAAAGAACTAAAAAAAGATATGGACGCTATTATTAATACAATAGACACAGAAAAATTGCCAGGATATAAACGACTTCTTACAGAAGAATATTGGAAAATATCTGATGAGCAATTTCCAAAAATAATAGAAGAAGTAATAAAAGAAGTAAATGCAGGAACACTACAACTAATAGAAATAGTAAAACTATTTTCATATTTTAGTTATTTTATAAAAAGAGAACTAATTTCAAATGATATGAAAGAAACAAAATTATTATTTTTAGAGGGAATGGATAAAGCTGTAAAAACTTCAAAATATTGTGAAAATGTAGAAGAGGAATTATCTAGAATAGGAATAAACGAGAATGGCCCAGAAATGGATGAAATACTTAAACATTTCGAAGAATTAAATAACCAACTAGAAGAAAAAATGTATAAAGAAAAAGCAGAAGAAATATTTAGATATATTCCAATACAAATGGAACAATTTTATGATAGATTTGAAAGTGAATGCATGGACTTTCCAATATTTAAATATTATGATGCATACAGAATGTTCCAAAGAATTACTTGTGCAAGTAATGAAGACATAGTAAGAATAAAAGAAATTTTAATAGATAGAGCTAAAAGAAATACAGAAATATTGACATCAGAATATAAATTTATGAAAAAATTAAAAACTGTTCTTGAAGATTACTGTAAAGGAAAAGAAAATACTATCAAAAATGTTATGTTACGAGAATTTTCAAGAGATATAGGTACAGTAATAGATTTATATAAACCACCAATTTTTTCTTAAACAATAATTAACAATCCTGTATATTTTGTCTAAAAAAGTACAAAATAAAATTAGACAAAATATACAAGGAGGATTTTATGAAAGCTACAGGAGTTGTAAGAAGAATAGATGATTTAGGAAGAATAGTAATTCCAAAAGAAATAAGAAAAACTTTGAGAATTGGTGAAGGATCACCATTAGAAATATTTACAGAAAAAGATGGAGAAATAGTATTAAAAAAATATTCACCAATAGGAGAACTTTCTGAATTTGCAAGCCATTACGCTGATACATTATCAAAAACAACGGGACATATAGCATGCATAACAGATAAAGATACAATAATAGCTGTATCTGGAGGATTGAAAAAAGATTTATTGGAACAAGGAATTAGCAAAGAATTAGAAGAAGTAATTGAAAATAAAGAAATTTATACAAGCAAAGAAAATGACGAACTATCAATTCCAATAAGTAAACATGAAAATAAAGAAAGAGTTTTTCATTCTCAAGTAATTTATCCAATAGTTTCAGATGGTGATTCTGTAGGAAGTGTAGTGCTAATGTCAAAAGAGCCTAATAAAAGAATGTCAGACACAGAACTAAAAATAGTACAATCAGCAGCAGGCATATTAGGAAGTCAATTAGAAATATAAAACATATCAAATCAGTATATTAAATAAAGATGTAGCTTTAAAAGTTACATCTTTATTTTGTTAATAGAAAAAATTATACAGTAATTATTTATTCTTTTTATTAATGAAAAGAATTGACATCATAAAAAAATATAGATAAAATATATACAAATTAATTGAACAAAAGAGGAGAAATAAAATGAAAGATACAACAGATTCAAAAAAATTTGTGGGTAAATTTGTAGGAAGATACATAGCATTAGCATTCATAATAGGAGTAATATCATTTGCTTTAGAAAATGTAATTCCACAATTTGTTGATTGGGATTTCACAGCAACTTTAATGATATACCAATCAGTATTATTTATAATTAGTACACTATTAGCAATAATATTAGCAGTAAATTTAACTATCAAAAAACAAAAATTAGCTACAAGAGAGGATGCAAAAAAAGCATCAAAACCAATTAAAATAATATTAATATTTGTAGCTCTTATGGTTATGATAGCAAATTTAGTATATTGCTATCAAATAGAACAATCTGGATATAAAGATATTGATAAAGATACTTCAAAAACTCAAGAACTTGATGAAAGCGAAAAAGAAGAATATAGAAAAAGTGAAAAAGATAGAATACATTTAATTTCAAATATGTATATGGCAACAAGAGAAATAGTTACAATTTTAACATATGCATATGCAGTTATATATGTTGAAAAAATGATAGAAATTTCAGCAATAGAAAAAAATAAAAAAGAAGAATAATAAATAAAAATCCTCTATAAAATAGAGGATTTTTTTATTTTATAAAACCTTTAAAACCTATTAATTCTATTGCAAAATTAAAAGAAATATAATATAATTTAAAACTGTTAAGGAGGCGCAAATGAAAGCTATTGAAATAAGAAATAAATATTTAAAATTTTTTGAAAGAAATAACCATAAAATTATACCAAGTGCATCATTAATTCCAGAAAATGATCCATCCGTATTATTCAATACAGCTGGTATGCAACCATTAGTACCATATCTTTTAGGAGAAAAACATCCAGAAGGATCACGTCTTACAGATTATCAGAAATGTGTAAGAACAAATGATATAGATGAAGTTGGAGATAATAGACATTTAACATATTTTGAAATGCTAGGAAATTGGTCACTAGGAGATTACTTCAAAGAAGAATCAATAGCAATGAGCTATAAATTCTTAACAGAAGAATTAGGAATTCCAAACGAAAAATTATCGGTAACATGTTTTAAAGGTGACGAAGACTGCGATAAAGACACTGTAGCATATGAATGTTGGAAAAAAGCAGGAATACCTGATGAAAGAATATATTTTTTCGGAAAAAGTGAAAACTGGTGGATAGCTGGTGAAGAAGGACCATGTGGACCAGACACAGAAATGTTCTATGATACAGGAAAACCAAAATGTTCTCCAGAATGTAATCCATCATGTGATTGTGGAAAATATGTTGAAATTTGGAACAACGTATTCATGGAATTTTATAAAGATAAAAATGGATATACAAAATTAAAACAACAAAATGTAGATACAGGTCTTGGACTAGAAAGAATGACGATGCTATTACAAGGAAAAGAAACACCATTTGAAATAGAAATATTTGCACCAGTAATGAAAGAATTAGAAAAACTACAAAAAGTAGACAACATACAAAGTAGAAGAATTGTTACAGAACATCTTCGTTCAAGTATGATGATAATAAATGACGGTGGAAGACCAAGCAATGTTGATAGAGGATATATACTAAGAAGATTACTAAGAAGAATGACAAGACACATGAATAAATTAGAGATAGATTTATCACAATTAGAAAACATAATAGATATATCAATAGATAGTCTAAAAGAATTATATCCAGAACTTGAAAAAAACAAAGAAATAATAAAACAAGTAATAATAGAAGAAAAAGACAAATTTGTAAAAACATTAAAAAACGGCGAAAAAGAATTTGAAAAAGTAGCAGCAAAAGTAAAAAGTAGCGGAAGAATAATAGATGCACAATGTGTTTTTAATCTTTATGAAACTTATGGATTCCCACCAGAAATGACAGAAGAATTAGCAAGAGAAAATGGACTAAAAGTAGATATGGAAAATTATCAAAAACTATTTGAAGAACACCAAGCAAAATCTAGAATGGGAAGTGAAGCTAAATTTAAGGGTGGACTAGCATCAACAGGTGAAATGGAAACAAAATATCATACGGCAACACATCTTCTAAATGCAGCTTTAAAAGTAGTTTTAGGAGACCATGTACATCAAAAAGGAAGTAATATAACAGAAGAAAGACTAAGATTTGATTTCTCGCATCCAGCCAAAATGACAGACGAAGAAAAACAAAAAGTTGAAAATCTAGTAAATGAATATATTAGACAAGATATAAAAGTAGAAAAATTAGAAATGAAGAAAGACGAGGCACTAGAACTAGGAGCAGAAGCAATGTTCTTAGATAAATATGGAGAAGAAGTCACAATATATAAAATTGGAGATGTTTCATTAGAATTTTGTGGTGGACCACATGTAGAACATACAGGAGTTTTAGGAACATTTAAAATAAAAAAAGAAGAAGCTTCATCAGCAGGGGTAAGAAGAATAAAAGCTATCTTATTATAAGGAGAAAAAATGAGCGATTGTATATTTTGCAAAATTGCAAATAAAGAAATAAATTCAGAAATTATATATGAAAATGAAAAAGTAATTGCATTTAAAGATTTAAACCCAAGGGCAAAAATGCACTTTTTAATAGTACCAAAAAAACATTATGAAACTATATTAGATATAGATGATAAAGAAACAACAGAGTATTTATTAAAAGCTGTAAAAGATATTGCTCAAAAATATGAAATATCAGAAAAAGGCTTTAGATTAATAAATAATTGCAAAGAAGACGGTGGACAAGAAGTTATGCACATGCACATACATATGTTAGGTGGAGAAAAATTAAAAACTACTATACTTTAAAGAAATGTAAGACAAAATTGCACGGAGGAAAACCAACATGGAATCAAAAAGAAAAAATATACTAACAATATTGTTAATAATAGTAATAGTAGTTGTTGTTGGAGTAATAGGTTTTTTGGGATTTGAATTAATTAATGGAAAAGTAAAAGAATCAGCTTCGCAAACAATAACAGATGAATTTGATAAACAAATACCAACAATAACAGAAGAAGAATTTAATGAGGGAATGCAAGAACAGGAACAAAATACTACACAATCTCCAAATCAACCAAGTGGAGAAGAAGGAAGTAGCGGACAAACTGGAAAATATACTGGGTACAGAAACTACAATCAATCTTATTACACAACAGGTGTGAATATCGACGGCTATTGGGTAGTAGGAACGATTAGAATTCCAGCTTCAGGAATAAGATATTCTATATTTTCACAACCAAGCAAAAAAGCTTTAGAACGTGGAATAGGAATGATATATACATCAAATGGAATAAATCAACCAGGAAATACAGTACTTGCAGGGCACAATTATAAAAACAGTTTGTTTTTTTCAAAAAACAAGTATTTAGTAGAAGGAAATCCTATATATATAAAAGATGCTACAGGAGTTGAAGTAAAATATATAGTAACAAGTAAATTTACAACAAATGATACAGATACATCTTTTTATCAACGAGACACAGGAGGAAAAAGAGAAATAACACTTTCAACATGTACAGATCGTGGATCAAGAACTGGAGAAAGGTTAATCGTTTTAGCAAGAGAAGAATAATCAATAATATATTATTTGACAAAATAAATATAAAACGTGTAAAATAAAGATAGATAATGTTGTAATCGAGGTGATAATAATGATGGATGATAAAAAAAGCAAAGCACTAACAATTATATTAGTTGTAATTATAGTGGTTATAGTAGGAGTTTTATCATATTTAGGATATGTAGCTTTAAAAGATAAAAAAGTAGAAGATACATATACACAAGCAGCAAATGAATTTGAAAAAAAAGTAGCAGGAAGTCCAGAAAAATCAAAAGGTAGTAATTCTACATTAAATTCTGTAAATGTAAGTTTAGATAAATCTGATAGACAACAAATGGAAGGATATAATGTAATAGGAACAATTGAAATACCAAAAGTAGATTTAAAATGTGCTATATTAGAAGAAGTAACACCAAGATCAATAGAAATTGCTGTAGGAATGATGTATACAACTGCAGGGTTAAACGAACCAGGAAATACAGTAATATATGGACATAATTATAGAAATAAATTATTCTTTTCAAGAAATGATGAATTGCAAACTGGAGATGAAATAAGAATATTAGATGAAAGCGGAAGAAAAATAACATACGAAATATTTAATATATTTGAAACAACAATGACAGACACAACTTTTTATACTAGAACAGCAGAAATTACAAATGGAAAAGTAGAAGTAACATTATCAACATGTACAGATGATGCAAGTGAAACTGATAGAAGGCTAATAATACAAGCAAGAGAAAAATAATATTTTAATAAAGGATAGTAATTATGGAAGAAAAAAACAAAAAAATTTTAGTTATAACTGTAATTATAATAGCTATAATAGCTATAGCAACTATATCAGCAATGGCATATACATCAAGCAAAAATAAAAAAGAAAATAAAACAGTTGCAGGAACAGCAGAAACACCAAAAGTAGTTAGTGGAAGTACTAAGAAATCAGAAGGTGGAAATTCTGGACTAAGTTCTGTTGAAATTTCTTCGTCAAGCAAAAAAGTAGGAAAGATGGAAGGATATAATATATTAGGAAAAATTAGAATTCCAAAAGTAAGTCTAGAATGTAATATATTAGATGAAGTAACAAAAAGATCAATAGAAATAGCAGTAGCCCAAATGTTCACCACAGATGGACTAAATAAACCAGGAAACACAGTAATATATGGTCATAATTATAGAAACACATTATTTTTCTCAAGAAATGATGAATTAGAAATTGGCGACAAAGTATATATAACAGACTATGAGCAAAACATTGAAGTAGAGTATGAGATATACGATATGTTTGAAACAATGACAGCAGATACAAGTTTCTATGCAAGAGATGCTCAAGCGACAGGCGGAACTAGAGAAATAACATTATCAACATGTACAGATGATGCAAGCGAAACTGATAGAAGATTAATTATATTAGCAAAAGAAAAATAAAATAAAAGAACTCCATTAAGGAGTTCTTTTTAATTTAAGAAATAGCAAAAAATACAAAAAAATAGTTGACAAACAGAATTAAAAATATTAAAATATAAGAGCGTTTGAAATGGTGGATTTAGCGCAGTTGGTTAGAGCGCCAGTTTGTGGCACTGGAGGCCGTGGGTTCAAATCCCACATTCCACCCCATTTATTTAACCAATAATCCACAGGAAATTTAACATTGGGCTGTAGCTTTACTTAATGTTAGCGACGCAGGAGCGATACAGTAAGTAAATAGCGAAAACAGTTACTAAACTAATTTAATATTGGGCTGTAGCCAAGCGGTAAGGCACCAGACTTTGACTCTGGCATGCGCTAGTTCGAATCTAGCCAGCCCAACCAAAAATATAAAAAATATAGCGAAGCTATATTTTTTATATTTTAGATTTAGCGAGTTAGTAAGAAAAAATAGCGTACGAAGTATACGCGGCGCAGTGAGCAAAGCGAACAAGTGCCCTTGGGGCATTCGAATCTAACATGAAAAATAAGAATTAAGCGAAGCTATATTTTTATATTTTAGATTAGCTAGTTAGTAAGAAGAAATAACAGACAAATTACATAGAAGATAAAAGTTAAACTTGGAATTAAAGAAAACACCTTGATTCCAAGTTTTTTGTGTCATAAAAATAAAATAAAAAAAGGAGGTAAAAAATGAACGAAAAAGAAGAACTAGAATTGGAGAAAAAACATCTAAAAGTTACGGTACAATTGGCAAAAAAGTCATTACATGAAGAAGAGATTATTGGAGAAAACATTAAAAAATCTACAGATGATGACTTTTTATTGCAAATATTAAGTAAAAGACATGACACAAAAATCAGAAATTTAAAACGAGCAATAAAAAATCCATATTTTGCAAGAATAGACTTTCAGGAAAAAACAAAAGAAAAGCAAGAAATATATATAGGAAAAACAAATATATTCGATGAACAATATAATGTAGCAGTAGCAGATTGGAGAGCACCAATATCAAGTGTATATTATGATGGAGAAATTGGAGAAACAGAATATATATGTCCAGAAGGAAAAATAAAAGGAAATTTACTATTAAAAAGACAATTTCAAATAGAAGAAGGCGAATTAAAAAGTTATAACAATATAACATTAACAGCAAATGACGAATTATTACAAGAATGCTTAAACGAAAAATCAGATAGCAAACTAAGAAATATAGTAGCGACAATTCAAAAAAAGCAAAATAAAATAATTAGATCAAATATGTTCAAACCATTAATTGTTCAAGGAGTTGCAGGATCAGGAAAAACAACAGTAGCAATACATAGAATAGCATATTTAATATATACATATGAAGATACCTTTAATCCAGAAGAATTTTTGATAATAGCACCAAATAAATTTTTTCTAGGATATATAAAAGATAGTTTACCAGACTTAGGAGTTGATGATGTAAGACAAGAGACTTTAGAAGAACTAGCATATTCAATAATTAAAGATAAAATAACAATAGAAGATGCAAATAACAATTTAATAAAAATAGTAGAACGTAAAAAAGACTATGAGATGTTAGAAAAAACTACAAAATTTAAGGGAAGTTTTGAGTTTAAAGAAATATTGGATGAATATTTAGAAATACTAGAAGAAAGTATATTAGAAAAACGAGATTTTACTATAGAAGATGTAAAATTAATAAGTTATCAAAATATTCAAACAATATTAAGTCAAAATAAAGATAGATATTCTTTAAAAACAAGAATTGAAAATCTGAAAAATTACCTGAAAAACAAAGTTGAAAACAATAGTGAAGAAATAATAGAAAGAATTATAGAAAAAAGAAGAAAACAAATAAGTCAGATAGATATTAACTTAAATGATGAAGAAAAACAAAAAGAAAAAATTAAAATATTTGAGAAATACGAAATTTATATAAAAGAACTAAGCAATGGAAAATCAAAGAAAATAGTAGATGAATATATTAAAAAAATAAAAATACCAACACCACTACAAAGTTTAAAAGCAATAATTCAAGATAATCGATTAATGAAAAATACAGATGAAGAAGTTAAAGAATATATAAGAAACGAAAATAAGAAAAATAAAGTTGCATATGAAGACATAGCTGCATTACTACACTTACAATATAAAATAATCGGAATAAATAATAATTTAAAATTAAAACATATAGTAATAGATGAAGCACAAGATTTTAGCGAGTTTCTATTTTATAGTTTAAATGAAATAATGAATAAAAATAAATCATTGACGATATTAGGTGACATAGCACAAGGAATATATGAATATAGAGGATGCAATAATTGGGAAAAAATAAATAAAGAAATATTTAATAATGAAGCAAAGATTGAATATTTAAATCAAAGTTATAGAACAACTTTTGAAATAATGGAAGAAGCCAAGAAAATCTTAGAAAATATACAAGAAGAATACAATTTACAATTAGCAGAACCAATAGTAAGACATGGAGAAAAAGTGGAATATATAGAACTAGATGATAATAAAATAGAAAAGATAGCAGAATTAATAAATAAAGAATTAGAAAAAGGAAATAATAACATTGCAATTATATGTAAAGATGAAAAAGAAGTTGAAGAAATATACAACAAACTAGAAAAAGAAAAAATAGAAATAAAAACAATAACGAGTAAAAGCCAAAAATATGAAGGCGGAATAACAATAGTGCCATCATATTATTCAAAGGGATTAGAATTTGATTCTGTAATAATATCAGATAAAAACAAGTACAAAGATAATACACTAGATAAAAAATTATTATATGTTGCATATACAAGGGCAATGCATAAATTGTATGTATTATAGAGAAAAAAGTAGTATAAAACGAAGAACAAAGCAAAAATAATAAACTTTTTAAAACTTTTTTAAAAAAGTAGTTGACATTGATAAAAAATGGTGCTAGAATACAGGACAGTTGACAACAGAATAC
>CANBHY010000012.1 GCA_947368535.1 uncultured Clostridium sp.
CACTATATCTATTAAATACAACAAATCGTTTTTTATGTATTATAGAAAATACAGCCCCATGGAAAGAATCTGTACATACATATTTAGCACCTCTTAATAAATTTAAAAAATCATCGGGTGCAATATCATATGGTGCATAATCTCCAAATTGTTCATCTTCTTCAACAAACTGATCTAAATGTCTTAGTGTAACTATTTTTAAACCTGTTTTTTTAGCTAATTCTTTAACCGCTTTTCTTTGCTCAGGATTGTTTCCTAAGAAATATGCAAATATATATTCTTCATCATAATATTTTTTAGTAGGTATCAAATCTTCCCATTCATTTTGATTAAACATAAATACTGGATCTAAAACAACAGGTGCATCTCTTCCTGTTAATTCTTTAACAATCTTTTGCCCAGAATTTTCTCTTAGGCTAACGTATTCTATTCTATTTAAATATTTAGATGTCCTTCTTTTTTGATACCATGGAATATATTTAACCCCAAAACTAGAAGCATATGAAATTTTTCTAATCTTTTGAGGAACAAACATTAAATTATAAAAATTTGTTGGTAATCCAGCTGGAGACCATAATTGGTCACTACCTACTAGAACTGCTTTATACTTACTAGCATTCTCTACCAATTTATCATATCCATAATTAATTTCAGATAATTTATCTTGAAATTTTTCTGTCCTAAATCTATCAAAAGCCTTCATTCTTATCTTATCATTTCCTAAAAAGTCAGGATGCTTTTTAAAACTCATTTTTTTCTGAAAAGCCTCATACTTATCATTTATTAATACATTATTAAATAGTCTAGGTATAGATTTTAATATAAACACTAAATCTTTCTTTTTTTCATAACGAATTATCTCATATTCTACACCAACTTTATCTAGTAATTTTGTAGTAGCAAAAGCTTGCAACATCCCTCCATAATTTTCATGATAATACTTAATGCATATTCCTATCATATTTTTCCTCCCACCCAGATATAATAATTATTTGTTCATCTGATTATTTATATCTGCATTAACAATTTCTTCACCAGTTTTATCTTTTAATTGTTTTTTAGAAGCTTCAGATAAACCATCATTTATAACACAATTCAAATCACAAGTAGAACATTTATCTAACTCTTCTTTTGTAACTTTTCCATCTCGATAATCCCTAACTATCTTATTTTCATACATTGAATACTTTTTCTTAGTCCAAAATTTTAATTTATGTCCAATTACCCACCATGCTGGAACCCAAATATATTTATGCATAGCGGGAGAAACAGATCCTATCATCCAACATTGCCTATCACAGTTTCTAACCTTTTTTCTAACTTTTTCTGCTTGCTCTGAATTCCACAATTCTTCCCAAGTTTGATTATTTAAATTTCCCATTACTTCCTTATCTTTAGTTCCATTACATGGCATTACATCACCATAAGGATCAATAAAGAAAGTATCAAAAGCCATATCACAAGGTAATAATCTTTTTTGTCCATATATATAATTAATTAAACCGTGATTAAAGTAAGCTCTAAACCATTTTTTAGGACTTTTTGAATTTAAAAGCTCATTAACAACTCTTTCAAAATTTTCAGCTACCATTGCTCTATCTTTAATTATGTTTTTTGCTTCAACAAAATAGAAGCTATTATGTAATGATGCTGTTGCAAATTCCATTCCCATTTCATCTGATAAATTATATAAAGGAACTAAATCAGGAGCGTTTTTATCTTGAACTGTCATTCCAAATCCAACATCATTCATTCCCATTTCTCTTAACTTTTTAAGAGTTTCATACCCTCTGTTATATCCATCTTCTAAACCACGAATTTCATTGTTTGTTTGTTCTAAACCTTCAATAGAAATTCTAATACCGATATTCGGAAATTCTTTACAAAGTTCGATTATTCTATCTGTAAAAAATCCATTAGTAGAAATAACAATTCTATCTGATTTTTTATATAATTCTCTTACAACATCTCGTAAATCTTCTCTAATAAAAGGTTCCCCACCAGTAATATTAGTAAAATACATTTTAGGCAACTTTTTTATAGTCTCTAAACTAATCTCTTCTTCTGGTTTAGAAGGACATTTATATCTGTTACACATAGTACATCTAGCATTACATCTATAAGTTACAATTACAGTTCCGTTTAATTTTTTCTCGGCCACTATTCTTCCTCCATTACTAATTTATTATATATTTTCATCAATTCATCATAATATTTTTCTTTAGTAAATTCTTGTCTTGCAAGCTCTTTAGCATTATCTCCAAACTCTTTAACTATATCTTTGTTATCAAATAAATAATTTATCTTTTCTGCTAATTCTTGAACATTATTATATTCAAATAATAATCCTGTTTTATCTTTTCTAACTAATTCTGGAATTCCTCCAATCCACGAACCTATAATAGGTTTACCTATTGCTAAAGTTTCTAACACTGAATACGGACAATTTTCATACCAAATTGAAGGAACTATAACCATAGTTGCTCTACTTATCTTTTCTTTAATCTCATCTTTATTTAAAAATCCTAATAATTGTACTTTAGTACCTAATCTATTTTGTCTTCTCATTTTATCAATATTTTCTTTTTCTGGACCTTCACCAGCAATATACAAAGTTTTACCTTTTACTTTTCTAAAAGCTTGTACTAAATTAAATATGCCTTTTTCTTTTGATAATCTTCCGATATATAAAGCATAATCTTCATCCATTCTCTCAACATTGTATTTATCAACATCAATATAATTATATATAGTCGTAATTTTATCTAAAGATATACCATCTTCTATAAGCTTGCCTTTATAAAATTCTGTAGGAGTAATAATATGATCTATCTTTTCTGAGTAAATTCTATTTTTTCTGTAATATCTTCCTTCTAAAGTTCCTATTAAACTTTTTAAAGTAGAACCCTTATTGCATCTATTTTTAAAGCAATTTGAATATTTGCCACCTAAACATTTTTCACAAACTTCTTGTTTATTATCAAGCATAGAAATCGCAGGACAAACAGCTTGTAAATCATGGGCTGTAAATACAATTGGTATATTTTTTTCTTTTATAGCATCTATTATAGAAGCTGATAATTGTCTTTGAAAATTATTTAAATGAACTATATCTGGCTTAAAATCTTCTAATGCTTCTTGCATTTTTTTCTTATTTTCTTTTGAATAAATAACATCAAAAGCTTTAAGTTTACTTGCTTTATTTAAATCTATTTGTTCTACAAAGTATTCTTTATCCCCAGTAACAATATTTCTATCATCTTTCATAGAAAAATATGCTACTTCATGTCCATGTTCTTTAAGCAATTCACCAAGTTCAAAATAATACTTTTCACTTCCACCTTTTAAATAATGAAATTTATTAACTAATAAAATTTTCATATATTCTCCTCTTTAATAATACATTATTTATTGCGTTCTTCCTTCTCTTCATGCCAAGAAAAACTTTCTTGAATTTTAGTTACTTTACCTATTCCTTTTTTTAAAAATTCTTCGTCAATACCATCTGCTTTTTTCATTGAATCGTCTTTGTTTGACATACATAACCTCCTATAATACGAATATTTTTCCTATAATTATTAATACTGCTAAAGTTGTTTCAAATATAATATTAAAAATTATTGCACCATAATATATCTTAAGATCTATTAATTTTTTCCTATAATTTTTAAGTTGTTCTCTATATAATTCTATGTAATATACGTCTTCGATATTTTTAAACAGTCTTTTTCTTCTTTTACATAGATTCTCTCTCATTTCAAGATTTTGTTCATTACTAATTACTTCATCATATCTACTATTTATTTGATTCTCTAATTCCTTAGTATTGCCTAGATCTTCTGAAACAGTTGTCTTATATCTTTTTAAATACAGCCATACTGTATAAAATAATGTAAACGAAACTGTTAACATTAATATTGCAAAAACAATATAACATGCTAATTTATATCCAAATCCTTTTAATTCTAAAATCATATTCAACAATGGAAATATTACAACAATAATTACTGTTGTAAATATTTTCATTGTATTCTCTTTTCGTTCTAATAACTCTTCATTTTTCTTTTTAATTAATTCATACTGATTTTTATAAAAATCTTCCATTTCGACATCCTCTCAGTTATTTCTATTTTTATACAATTTCTCTGTTTCACTTATAACATCATCCCAACTATACTTTTGTAAAACATAATTAGAAATTTCATTTTCATCTTTTCTATCTACGCCCTTTAACGCCTGATTCAATTTATCTGCTAAATCATTTACATTACTTTTTTCAAATGAATATGCTAAACTTCCTGCAACTTGCATATTTTCTTCTATATTACTTACTAAACAATTTTTTCCATAACTCATTGCTTCCATTAAACTAATTGGCATTCCTTCAACATCGCTAGGCAAACAATATAAATAACAGTTACTAAATAACTCATCTAATTCTTCACCTTGAACAAATCCTGTCATAATAATCTTATCATTTTTAGAAACTTTATTCTTAATTTCTTCAAGATATTCATTGGTATGACTTGCTCCACCTGCTATAACTAATTTTTTATCTGTGTCAATTTTTTCAAAAGCATCTATTAAATAATGTACTCCTTTTTCTGGAACAATTCTAGCTAAAAATAATATATAAGAATCTTTTTCGAGATTATACTTTTCTTTAATAATGTTAGCCTCTCTAGCAACTGGCTTGCTCACGCCATTAGAAATAAAGTTTGTATCTCTATTATAAGTTTCTTTAAAATATTTCTGTACACCTTCTGATAACACTATAATTTCGTCAGCATATTTTGCAATTAATTTCTCTCCAAATTTTATATACTTTGTAGCAAATCCTCCCCATTTAGAACGTTGCCAGTCTAACCCATGAACTGTAACAACAATTCTTTTCTTAAACAAATGAGGAATCCAAAGCATTGCTGAGCATCCTTCTGCATGATAATGCAAAACATCATACTTACCCAAAAGTGCTTTTATACTAGCCAAAAAAGAATAAATTAAAGCATCTAAACCTTTTTTATTAATTGTAGGTATTGTAAAAATTTTAACACCCTTATGGTCTTTTATTTTTTTATTGGCTTTGTCAGCATTTTTATCTTGAACATTTTTGCCTTTTCTGTTATAAACATCAACCTCGTAACCCTTCTTAACAAGTCTAGTTGAAAGCTCTTCAACAACAACTTCCACTCCGCCTTCTCTTGAAGGAATACGCTTATGACCAATCATTGCAATTTTCATATTTTTATCCTATATTTTCTTTTTATTTTAGTTCATTTAAACATAAATATAATTAATATCATTATATAATATCTTATCTATTTTTTTCAACTTTTTACGACATATTTTTAAGGCAAAAAAATCCTTCACAATTTCATAATCATGAAGGATTTATATATTCTTATATTATGCTGCATTATCATTTTTAAATACATTAATTACAGTTTTACAAAGTATTTTAACATCTCTAGCAATATTAGCCTCTTTATGATACTTCATATCCATTTCTAATCTATCTTTAAATGTAACATTACTTCTACCACTAATTTGCCATAGCCCTGTAATTCCTGGTTTATATTTAACTATTATATCATAGTAACCTTCCATATCAGCATGTTCTCTGAACAAATATGGTCTAGGTCCTACTAAACTCATTTCACCTTTTAAAACATTAATAAATTGTGGAAACTCATCAAGTGATGTCTTTCTTAAGAATTTTCCAGCTTTAGTGATTCTTGGATCTTTTTTAAGCTTTTTATACTTTTTAAATTCTTTTCTAGCAGCTGAATCTTGTTCTAATATTTCAACTAATTTCTCGTCAGCTCCAACTACCATAGTTCTAAATTTATACATTTTAAATGGTTTACCATCTTTTCCAATTCTATCTTGAACATAGAAAATAGGTCCTTTATCACCTGACATATGATTATGTATTACCACTATTATTGTAAGTGGAACTAATAGTACTATTCCAATTATTGCACCAATAATATCTATAGTTCTCTTTAAAAATCTATTAATTAAACTAGCTAAAGATATTACTGCATTTTTAAATGATACCACTAATCCACTTAAAACTTGCCCTTTAAATTTTCTAGGAATTGTAATAAGTAATGTTATTAGAATTATTTTTATATCTAAAAACATATTTTTTCTGTAATAATATTTGCTATCATTATCAAGTCTCATATCATATAAATAATTACTTGCATATGATATTTGTGCAAGACCAGTTACACCAGGTTTCATTTTTACTATTCTATCAAAAAATGTTCCCATTCTCGCTTTTTCTTCTATTTTATAAGGTTTAGGTCCTACAATTGACATATTTCCTATTAAAAGATTAATTGCTTCTGGTAACGCATCTAAACTTGTCGCTTTTAATCTATTTTCTGTACCATCTTTATTTACTGACCTATACTTTATAACATTAATAATTCTTCCCTTTTTACCGAAACATTTAGTTACTGTAAATATTGACTTAAAATCACCATTACTAATATAAATTAACTTTAATATAATTGAACTTGGTATAAGAAGTACTAGTAAAACAAGTCCAAATAAAATATCTATTGTTCTACTTATAATTGATTTACATAATAAAGATAATCTACAAATCGCTTTCTTTAGTGTATTGTCACGTATATGTTTTAAATCAAAAGGTATTGAAACTTCATTTTCTTCCATTCTTTTTTCTCCCACGGATTTTTCACTATTATAACATTTTTATGTCGATTTTTCAATACTTTTGTGTTATTTTGTTTACATAATTTATTTTTTATGTACTTTTTTTATGTCGATTTTTTTAACATAATAATATTTGCTATTCATTTTTGACATAAATCATCATCATTATTATATTAATTTCGACAACAAATAGCAACCACAAAACGTTGATATTACTGAATTGTAACGCACTTGTAATCAAAAAGCAAATAAACCACCTTTAAAAGGTGGTTTATTTAATATAATTGTTACATTACTAATAACATTTTTCTGAAACTACGCATGATATCCATGAGAAAATTTTTAAAATCATTATTGTAAAAAAGAATACTGTTAATCCTACAAATATAATTGCTGCTATTAATGTTGTAAGTAGTCCTGATGTTATGGCTGCAATTGAAGCAACAAAAGTTCCAATTGTTCCTATTAAAAGTCCTTGACCATTACAACAAATACATCTATCACTATCTCCACATCTTCTACCAATTATTCCAATTATACTAGATACTGCAATCAAATTTAACAACATTATCGTAGATACTACAAAAGCAATTATAGTAAAAATAATCATTCCTGGTATTGCACCTTGAGCAAAGAATATAGTTACAATTGTTGCTATAGCTAATGCTATAACTACTCCAGCTATATCAAAAATACTAGGTCCACATTTCTTGCATTCCATTCCCAATTCACCACTTTCATACTATATTGGTATTTTAAATACATACCTATTATATAATATTAAAAAGTAACTATTTTTGTTAATATTGTTGCATTATTTTATTAATAGCATTCTCTACTTGAAAACTACTTACACTTCTTGAATTCCTAAATTCTATAATAGCAGAATGAGCATCAAAAGCATTTTTAGTATATTCTATTACATAACCTTGACCGTTTCCCCATCTTCCACCTTTGTTGTACACAAGTCCACATTCTACTAAAAAAGTATTTACTATAGTTTGATCTCCAATAGCACTATTTTCCCAGCCATGGAAATCTAAATGTATATCCATCGGATACTGTTCCATAAGAGCTTTTAGACTTTGAGTTTCTTGTGCCTGAAAATATCCATTTCTAAAATCTCTATTCATGTCATATCCAGCAGCAGTACATCTACCAAAGCAATAACCATTTCCTGCTCTAGTATTATTAACACCTTCTATAACACCATCTGGATTTGCTGAAGGCACTACAATCATCTGATAATCTCCTAAATTATTAGGATTTAACGCATAATATTCAACTACATCATTTCCCAAATTCACCAATACTTTACCATCATTAGAATATTCATCTTCAAATCCATGAACTTCAAATTCCATAAAAATTGTTTTAGAATTAGCTCCACTTCCCTTTATTAAATATGCTTCTAACGGTCTTCCTTGATAGGATGTCCCATATTCTATTCTGGTTATATTATCATATAAATTCGCAATATCATTTGCTTTAGTGTTTAAAGTCATAATTTTATTGGAATCTTCTTTTATTTTTTCTTCTTCAGCTTTTCTAATGTCTTCTTTTTCTTGAGCAATTAAAGTTTCATGTACAATTTTTGTATTTTCTTCTATAGTAGGTAATATATTTGAAATAGTATTAATTACTTGCAAATTTTTTAATGCAGTTTTTCTATTTTCTTTTGCATTAATACTTTTAATTATTTGAGAATTACTTTTAAATATGCAAAAAATTTCAGATCCAATAACTAAAAGTAATACTACTGGTAGTATAATTTTAAAAATTTTCTTTTTCATAATTCTATCCTATAAAATATTATCTTTTAAAGATTTTCTTAAAAAAACGTATAACTTTGCTCAAAAATTTTTCTTTTTTTACAATCAATGCTTTTTCTTCTTGAAGATTCTCTAAATCTTCATCATTTTTTTCTTCAATACTATTTTTAAAAATATCCTTAATATTATATTTTTTGCTTAATTCATCTTGATACTTTTTCTCATTTTCACCATATTTCTTTTGTAATTTCTCTCTTTCGCTCTTATCATTACAAATATAGTTCAAATTAAGCATGGCAATAATAGCAATAGTTTCTCTTTTCAAACCTTGTTCCTTCATTGATACAGATAAATCAATCGTTTTATTATATTTTTTATCTCTTTCTTTTTCAAAATATTTTCTTAAATTTAAAGGTATCTTTTTTCTATCATCTTCATCTAATAAATTAATAATTTCAGTTACTTCTGAATATGCCTGTCTGGTTATATTTGATAATTCCAAAACTATCACCTCTTCATTTGTATTATTTCTATATTTGTTCTTCTTCAACATTTCTATTTTCTTCTAAATCTTTTACTGTTCTACGAATTTTTCCGATTTCTTCATTAATTTCACCATTTCTTAATTTTTCAGAAAGTTCCAAAACCTGATCTAATATTTTTTTTCCAGTTGATGCTCTTTCTGTTTCTCTTCCTATACCTAATGGTTCAAAGTTTTCTAAATAATGCAAATTAATTCCTGCATCTTTCATCATTTTTTTAGCTATATTTTCACTATCTCTACTTAAAAATGCATCTGGAGTATGTGCATCTACTCCAACTAAAACGTCACAACCTTTTTCAGCTACTACTTTCCAAAAGTCTGTCACTGGATATGCATATTGATTATCTTTCATTATCCAGCTTCCTGGCACTTGGTTATTGTGTGCAGAAATTGCTCCTAAATTTATTTCTAAAGGAATTCGATATTTTGAAGCCACCTCACAAATCATTTCTATAGCCATACTAACATTCTTATCATATTCTTGCTTTTTGTCTTCTGTAATACTATCTCTGTATCTCATAAATATATCAGGATGTGCTACATATGCAAACTTACCTGTTTTCATTGCCTCTACTACTGTATATGCATAATCCAATGGATACTTAGCTGAAAGTGGATCAGATTTTTTAGGAGGATTCATCATTTTTCCATTATTATCACGTGCAATTACAAAATGCTGTCCTAATATCATATAATCTAATTCTCCCTCAATCTCTTTTCTAGATGCACTTATGATTTCATTTTTTTCTCCTTCATCACCATAATATTCAACTTCTAGTCCTATACTTATATCTATTTTATCTGAATATTCTTTTCTCAATTCTTTTAATATTGGTAAATATTCTTCAAAAAATTGTTCTTTAGACATATAAACCTTTGGATCACGTGTTCCAAACGCTGGTGGATTGTGGTCTGAAAAACCTAATTGAGTAAAACCTGCTTCTATTGCATTTTCAATATATTCCCTTATCTCACCATAAGCATGCCCACACAATTTAGTATGTGTATGATAATTAAACTGTTGATATTCACTCTGTTTTTCAGGTTCAAATTCTTTTTCTTGAAAATTTGAATCAATTACTGAGCCATAAACTTTTCTCTTGCATTTTTCATCCACAAAACACATATCATCACTTGGTGACCACATTGTTATCGCTGTAATTCTTGGTTTTCTATTTACAGTTTGATTTGCCAATTTATGTATTCTTGCTAATATTTTTTGCTGTCTTGAAATTTCAATTTTTGAAAGAGGATTTTTTCCTGTTCTTGAAATATCTAATTCTGTAATCTCTACTGGTAATTCTACTTGTCTTTCAATATCATCTAACGTTTTATCTAACTCTAAAATGTCTATACTCGTATCTAAATGAGCTTCTAAGCCAATAGTATCAATAATACCTCTTTGTTCTGCTCCAAGTCTTCCTGTTCTTCTAAATTCTCTTTCCTTTTCTTGCATTTTCTTTATAAATTCTATAATCTCTGACCTTTTTTCTGGATTTACTAAATTCATGTCGTTATAAAGTAGCCTTGCATTTGGTAACATATTTCTAACTTCTAACGAAAGTTCAGCTAAATCTTCCAAATCAAGATATTTCATCCATTGGCCAGTTCTTTGATGATATGAATTTTCTTCTGAACCTCTAAAATTCTCTTCAATCATATCTGGATCATATATAATTTCATTTAATACATCTACAGCTGAAATTTGATTTCCATATCTTTTACAAACATTCTCTATATATGACATTAGCGTTTGTTTTATATATGGTTTTACTGCCCTTATTTTTTCTTCCTCAGACATTTCGGGATTGGTATATTTTTTTATACAATAATTTTCATAATCTACTGGAAAATCACCATAAAAAACAAAAGCATTTATCTTTGGTTGCATTCTATGTTTTTGTGCAAAATCGAACATTTTATCTAGTCTATTTGGTGTAAAAGTTTTTCCATCAAAAGAAACACAATTTGAATATTTACCAGCATCATCAATATTTAAAATATCAAATCTGTTTCCACTTTTAAACATAAAATCATATAAAGCCCTTACCTTTTCTGGAGTCATTTCTAAAATTCCTATTTTAGCTCTATAATCTCTATCTTTTATATTAACTAATATATATTCAGCAATTTCTTCTGGAATCTCCTTTTTTCTTAACTCACCCTTAATTGCTTTAGTATCTACCATAATTGAATTGCTAAAAGCATCTAAATAAATTTGGCATATATCTTCTCTTGGTTTGTCGGTTAACTCAAGAGGCAACGTACTAAAAATATCATCTAATATAAATCTAGATTTACCACTCTCTCCATATTCTTCTATATATGATTCTAAATTATTAATTCTATTTTGAAGATTTGTAACATATTCTATTATTTTATTATCTTGTTCTTCTATAGAAAGTTCTTCGTTATCAATAATAGCTAGCAAATCTACTATTTGAGAATTAAGTGTTATTCCTTTTGAACAACTAATACTTTCAAATAATTTCATATAAACCTCTTACTTAAAATTTCAATGTTTTAATTTTGCTAATATCTATACCATATTCATTGTAGACACTTTGAACATCTAAAGCAGTAATCTTAGTTCTGTCTAATTCTAATTTTTCAATTATATCTTCTACAGACTTTTTGCTTTTTCCTTCTAATTCAACATAAGTTGGAATCAGTGGCCATGAATCGATATCTATTTCAACATCATCTAAAATATATTGTGTTCTATTATTTTCTTGATAGTTTCTATGTACATATCCCATTTTTTCAAGTAATTCTCTAGTTACTTCAAAATCAGACACTTCAATTTCAAGTTCTTTTGTTCCATCAATTGTTTTTACTTCTACATTTTTATATGCAAGTGTTGCTTTTTTTCCATTTGTTCTTAATCTAATCCATTCATTATCATTTTTATATGGAACTAAGTCATAAACATATCTTTTTTGTTCAAAATCACCAATCTTCTTTGCTCCTAAACTTTCAATTTTTTTAATAAACTTCTCTTTATCAATTTCTAAAACTCTAACCTCATATTCTATTTCCATATAACTCTCCTATTTTCTATCTATTTATCTCATTATAAATAAAATTTGATATATATACAATAGAAACCAGTAAAAGAATTCTTCTTAAAATTCTTCTACTGGTTTCTTTATTATTTATACTTTCCTAAAAAAGTTTTTTCGATTGGAATATAATCAGCTAATTCTACCTCTTTATTTTCTAAAACTAACTGTATATTTGAATTTGACATTTCTTCAAATTTTTCTTCTCCAACTAATTCTATTATTCTTTTACTAACCTTAGGAACATTGCAATAATAGGCACCTGTACAATGAACATCAGTACCTAAAAAACTTATCATATTATGTCTATATAAAAGTTCAACTAATTTTTTTGATTCTTTTCCATAAAATCCATCTATACTCATATAATTTGCTTGTAAATATACACCTGCATCAATTATTTCTTCTAATTCTTTAGGATTTTTTTGAAAAGTAGCATATCTTTCTGGATGTGCTAAAACCAATTTATATCCTTTAGAAATCAAATTAAATACTACATTTTTTAGTTCTGGATAATCTTTATGAAGTGGAATCTCAAACAAAATATATTTTGTATCATTTATTGTAGAAGCTTCCCTTTCTTCTATTAATTCAGCCATACTAGTTCTTGCATAAATTTCACTTCCAAGAATAAGTTCTACTCCTAATTCTTGTTGTTCTAGTTCTTGTATCTTAGCTATTCTTTCATCTTCTGTTGCAGTAAAATAACCTGAATTATGCGTTGTACATATTATTTTCTCAAAACCAGCTTCTTTAGCCTCTTTAATAACTTCTACTGACTCTTCAAAATTTTGTATTCCGTCGTCTAAACCAGGTAAAATATGTGAATGAAAATCAATCATTAAAATTTACCCTTTCTATCTATTTTTTCCATAATAATATGTGTCACCATATTTTTTACTTGTAGTTGGTACTTTGTTTAATACTATTCCTGTAACTTTTCCACCAGCATTTTCTATTTTCTTTTTAGTTTCTTTCAAATCTTCCATTTTTGTTTCATTATAAGCAGAAATGATTATTGTTTGATCTACTAATCTAGAAACAATCGCAGCATCTGTTACTAAGTTACATGGTGTACCATCAAAAACTATTACATCAACATGTTGTTTAAGCTCATTTATTAATTGTGTCATTTTAGCTGAAATAAGTAACTCTGATGGGTTAGGTGGAATGTTTCCTGCTGGAATTATATATAACATTGGCATCTCAGTTTCTTGTATAAAGCCAGTTATATCTTTTATTTCTTTATCAACATTAACACCTGTTAAATAATTTGAAACACCTGGTGTAGGATTTGCGTTAAGCATTGTATATAAACGACCTTTTCTCATATCAACATCTACTAAACATGTTTTCTTACCTGCTTGTGCAAATGTAATAGCAACATTGGCAGAAACCCAAGATTTTCCTTCTGAAGGAGATGTTGAAGTAACTAATATTGTTTGTTTATCTTCTGTTGTTGAGTTCATAAATTGAAGGTTGGTTCTTAATGCTCTAAAAGTTTCACTTATAGGAGATCTAGGTTCTTTTGCAACAACTAATTCTTTCTTTATCATTACATTTTACCTCCCTTTTTTACTATATTTTCATCATAATATGCTATTTGAGCAATAACTGGTACCTTTAAATTTTTCTCTATTGCTTCTGCAGATTTTACTGTTGTATCAAATAAGTTTTTAATAATTATAAATGCACAAGAAATAAATATACCACCGACAAAAGCTATAACAATATATTTTACTGGATTTATATTATATGGTGTAAAATTAGCTTCTGCTTGGTCTAGAGTATATACGTTATTAATTCTATACATATCTACTATTTTCTCAGAAAAAACCTTTCCTATTTCATTTGCTATTCTAGCTGAATATTCTGGTTCCTCAGTTGAAACAGTGATTCTTATAACCTCAGTATCTTCTATAGCTTCAACGGTAACACTTTTTCTTAGCTCTGCTTGTGTTAAATTAGCTATTTCCAAATTCTCAATAACTTGTCCTAATACATTTTTTGATCTAATAATTTCACTATACGTAGATACAAGTTTTTGGTTCATTGTAACATCAGTTTGAGTAACAGAAGCAGTTGATGAACCATCTTCAGAAGATTCAACTCTTGCCAAAACTAATGTTGTAGAAGATTGATATTTAGGTGTTTGTAATATACAAGAATAAACAGCTGCAAAGATGATTAATATTATTGTAAATACTATGATAATTCTTCGTCCATCCCATAACATTCTTAAAATTTCTTTTAATTCTAATTCTTCCATTTTTCCTCCTATATTAATCTATTAATTTGTTTCTTGTGACTGCAGCTAATACTACTCCACAAGAATCAATAAAAACATCCATCATTTGAGCAGATCTGCCATCAATAAATAACTGATGTAATTCATCTGTACACGCATATACTACTCCTAAAACAATACTAAATATTATAATATATTTTTTATTAATTGAAAACGTATTTATAAAATTATATATTAAAAATCCTCCTAAAAAATATATAGAAAAATGCGCTAATTTTCTAACAATAAAACTAATCGTATCTTCAGTAGATTTTATATCTAGTGCAAAATAGTCATCACTAATTTCTACAATTTTATTAGTAATAATATCACTTGAACCTTGTGATTTTGTTGCATTTTGATTTGAAAAACTAAACACAACTATCATCCATATTATTACTATTATTAAATATATAATTCTTTTAATATTTTTTACTTTCATAAGCTCATCACGTCTTTTCTTATTTGTTAATATTATTTTTTGTATATCTCCATGCGTCTTTGCACATTTGTTCCAAATCTCTTACAGCTTCCCATCCTAATTCTGTTTTAGCTTTACTAGGATCTGCATAACACACAGCTATATCACCAGGTCTTCTAACTGTAATTTCATATTTTATTTCTATATTATTTGCTTTTTCAAAAGCTTTTACTATATCTAAAACAGAATATCCTATTCCTGTTCCTAAATTATAAGCTTCAACACCTGTAATTTTTCTTGCTTTGTCCAAAGCTTTTAAATGACCTATTGCCAAATCTACAACATGAATATAATCTCTAACTCCTGTTCCATCATGAGTATCATAATCATTTCCAAATACATTTAAATGATCTAATTTTCCAGCAGCTACATAATTAATATATGGCATTAAATTATTTGGAATACCATTAGGATTTTCCCCAATTTCTCCACTTTCATGTGCACCAATCGGATTAAAATATCTAAGCAAAATAACAGTCCAACTATTATCTGATTTATATACATCTGTTAATATTTGTTCTATCATTAATTTTGTTGAACCATATGGATTAGTAGTTGATAATGGAAAATCTTCTTTTATTGGTACAGTATCAGGATCACCATATACTGTTGCAGATGAACTAAATACAATTTTTTTGCAATCATATTTTCTCATTACATCAATTAAATTTAAAGTTCCTGTTATATTATTATGATAATATTCTATTGGCTTTTCACATGATTCGCCAACTGCTTTTAATCCTGCAAAATGAATAACTTCATCTATTTTGTTTTCTTTAAATATTTTTTCTACATTTTCTTTATCTAATAAATCTACTTTATAAAATTTAAAATCTTTTCCTGATAATTTTTTTATACTGTCACACATTTCTATTTTACTATTTGAAAGATTATCAAGAACTACTATTTCTTCTCCTCTTTTTAATAGCTCTATAGAAGTATGACTTCCTATATAACCTGTTCCACCAGTAACTAAAATTGCCATAAAATTTCCTCCTTTATAACATATAACATCTAATTTATATCAAATAACAAAAAAAATAGCAATATTAAATATTACTATTTTATATTGCTATTTTTTATTTAATTTTTAAAGTTTTCATTGAATTAAGTATTGCAATTATAGAAACACCTACATCTGCAAAAACTGCAAGCCACATATTTGCAAAACCTAAAGCCCCTAAAATTAAAACTGAAATTTTTATTATTAATGCAAAAACGATATTTTGCTTAACTATCTTCATCGTCTCCTTAGAAATTCTAATAGCTTGAGCAATTTTAGTAAGTTCATCTGTCATAATAACAACATCTGCAGCCTCAATAGCAGCATCTGCTCCTATTCCTCCCATCGCAATTCCAACATCGGCTCTAGCTAAACATGGACTATCATTAATACCATCACCAACAAAAATAGCTCTTTCTTTTTTCTTTTTTTGCTTCATAATTTCTTCTAATTTTTCAAGTTTTTGTTCTGGTAATAAATTTCCAAAGCAATTTTTTATATCAACATCTTTTGCAACTTGTCTTGCATATCTTTCTTCGTCACCTGTTAATATATATGATTCTTTTATTTTTGCTCTACTCAAATCAAATATAGCCTCTTTAGCTTCTTTTTTTACTGTATCTGAAATTAATATACATCCCTTATACTTATTTTCTACAGCTATATATATAACTGTTCCTGGTTCTTTTTCTTCTTTAAATACAATATCATTTTCCATTAATAACTTAGCATTTCCAACTAGAGTATCTTTAAAGAATATATTTGCCTTTATACCTTTTCCTGAAATTTCTTCTAAATTTTGTATTTTTTTCTCATCATATTTTCCTGCATATTTTTCTTTAATAGAAATAGCAATTGGATGATTCGAAAATTTCTCTGCATGTGCTGCTATTCTTATAAGCTCTTGTTCTGAAATATCTACAGTATTCACTTTTTGAATTTCAAAAGCTCCTTTTGTAATAGTTCCTGTTTTATCAAAAGCAATATATCTAGCTTCAGATAAAGCCTCTAAATAATTACTACCTTTAATTAATATTCCATTTTTAGAAGCACCACCAATTCCACCAAAAAATCCTAATGGGACTGAAATCACTAATGCGCAAGGACATGAGATAACTAAAAATGTTAAAGCTCTATATAACCATTCTGAAAAATTTTGATTAAATACTACTGTTGGAAGAACTGCTAATGCTAATGCTAAAAAGCACACTATTGGTGTATAATATTTTGCAAACTTGGTAATAAACTTTTCTGTTTTAGCTTTTTTTGAAGTTGCTTCTTCAACTAATTCTAATATTTTTGAAACAGTTGAATCTTCAAATTTTTTCATTACTTTTGCTTCAACAACTTTATTTAAATTTATTGTTCCACTATAAATAATTTCTTGTGGTCCAATAGTTTTTGGCACTGGTTCACCAGTTATTGTTTTAGTATCAAAACTTGATTTACCAACAAGAATTCTAGAATCTACTGGAACTTTTTCTCCCGGTTTTATAAGTATTATTTCTCCAATTTCAACTTCTTCAGGTCTTACAGCTACTACTTCTTTATTTCTAACTACATTAGCATGTTCTGGTTTTATTTCCATTAATTCTTTTATTGCATCTCTAGATTTTCCAACCGCAATTGATTGAAATTCTTCTCCAACTTGATATAAAAGCATTACAGCTATTGCTTCTGGAAATTCTCCTATTACTAATGCTCCTATAGTTGCTATCATCATTAAAAAATTCTCATCAAATATATTTCCTCTAAATATATTTTTTAGTGCCTTATTTAATATATCAATTCCTATCACAAAATAAGATATAAGAAAAAATATTATAGATAATAACGTCATTTCATACATTAAATTTTCAATCTTCATGAATTTCAAAATTACGCCAATAATTAAAAAGATAATAGAAAGTGAAAATCTTATTTTAAAACTTTTTTTCATTTCTTCCTCCTAGCTAAGTTTAGCCTCTGGCTCCATTTTTGCTATAATTTTTTTAACTTCGTTCATCACTTGTTCAACATCTTTTTCTTCAGAAGATTTAAATTCAATTGATAATTTTGATGTCATAAAATTAAGTACCGCTTCATCAATTCCTTTTATTTTGTTTATTTTATCTTCCACTTTTGCTGCACAGTTAGCACAGTCTATCCCTTCGATTGAATATACTTTTTTCATTTTTTTTCCTCTCTTTCCTTTATTTCAAGAACATGATTTAAAGCTTTTTCAAAAATATCTTTTACATGATCATCATCTAGAGAGTAAATAACCATCTTTCCATCTTTTCTATTTTTAACTAAGTTTGCTTCTCTTAAAGTTTTTAATTGATGTGAAATTGCAGATTTAGTCATTCCAAGTAAAAATGCTAAATCACAAACACACATCTCACTCTTATCTAATGCCCACATAATTTTTGCTCTAGTACTATCTCCTAGAATCTTAAAAAAATCTGATACATCAAATAGTACATCTTCTTTAAGCATCTGATTTTTAACATTTTCAATAATATCTTCGTGTAAAACTTCGCAATCAAATTCTTCCATAATTCCTCCTTACAATTGAATGATCATTCAACTGTAACTATATTATAGTTGAATAGACACTCAACTGTCAATATATTTTATGAAAAAATTTTATTATTTGCTAAAATTATATTTTATAATCTTATATATACTGACGCAGATCCTCCAGACACAAAGAAAACGCCAAATCCTTCTTCATCAATTTCAATTTCTTCTGATCTATGTCCCAAAGCATCAATAAATTTTTTGCCAGAAAATTCTTTACCAACATACATTCTTTTGCACCCTTCATATTTATCTGACATTATTACTGCTAGACCAGATCTTTTATGCTCTTTATCTCCTAACCTAGTAAAACCAACTATATTATAATCATCAAAATAATCTATTTGTTCACCATATGCTTTATTTTTTCTTAATACTAATAATGTTTTTAATTTTTCCATTGGTTCTATTCCATCATGTTCTATTCCATAATAATCTCCATAAAAAACACAAGGATATCCTTCTCTTCTTAAAAGAATTATAGAATATGCAATTTCTTTAAACCAATCTGGTATCCATGATTCAAGTGCTTGACCTGGTTGAGTATCATGATTATCAACAAAAGTAACTGCTTTTCCCCAGTTTTCTTTTAATAATGTATTGTCTAATATTTTTGACATATCATACTCACCATTAGAATGAGAAGCATGATAAAAATTATAATGTAAAGGAACATCAAATAAAGACATTTCTCCTTCAGTAATATCAATATATTGCTTAATATCATTTATATTAGCATTCCAATATTCACCAACACAAAATAATTCTTTACTAGAAACTTTTCTCATTTCTCTAACAAAGTTTTTCATAAATCCAGCATCAATATGTTTAACAGCATCAAATCTTAATCCATTTACTCCAGTTGTCTCTAAATACCATTTTCCCCATTTTATACATTCTTCTACTACTTCTTGATTGTCAAAATCTAAATCAGCTCCCATAAGATAATCAAAATTTCCATGTTCATGATCAACATTCATTTGCCAAGTTTTATTTTTTAATTTATATAAAGCATGCTCTTTTGTTCTTGAGTTATAATCAATACCGCTAAAATGTGTCCAATTCCACTCAAAATCTGAATATTTATGATTTCTTCCTGGAAAAGTAAATTTAGTCCATACATCAACAGTTTCTTCTTCTCCGTTTTCTTGAACTCTATTCTCCCAATCACATTTAACTGCTTTAATTGTTTGTAATTTATCGGCTCCCATTTTATGATTCAAAACTATATCTGCATACACATTAATTCCTTGTTGTTGAAGGGCTTCAATAGATGCTAAATATTCATCTCTAGTTCCATATTTAGTAGATATTGTTCCTTTTTGATCAAATTCTCCTAAGTCATATAAATCATATACACCGTAGCCAACTTCATTTTCTCCACCAGTTCCTTTATAAGCAGGTGGTAACCAAATGGATGTAATCCCACATTTTGAAATATCAATTGCTCTTTTTGCTATTGTATTCCATAAATTTTTGTTGCAATTTAAATACCATTCAAAATATTGCATCATTACTCCATTAATTTCCTTACTCATCATTTCCCCCTATTACTCAGCGTTTTTTATTTCTTGTATTTGTTCATTTTTTTGAAGTTCTGGTTCTAAAAATTTAAAGCATTTTTTATTTTTATTCATTAGTTGTATTCCAACATCTAAATCATTTCTCATTCTTTTACTTGCATACTTAACAATAATCGGCTTATCAGCAATAGCTTTTAATATGACATCTTTGTCATCCCTCATTTCTGGTGATGCAAAATATAAAATTTGTCCAGATTTTTCAAGTCCTGCAAGTAATAATTCTTTATCATTTTTTAAACTTTCATCTACATAGCAATATGTCCAACCTAATCTACTTACAGATTCATATACAATTTCTCTATCTTTTTTTAAATTTAAGCTAGCAAACTCTAATGCTTCTGGATTATTTTTAACAGCTGTTAATACTACTTCTCTGTCATCATGAAATTCATCAGCAGCAAATTCTAATAATTTTCCATTTTCATTAACTGTTTTTAATACATAATCTCTATTATTAGCATTTTCTTTCATAACTGTTATCTCTGGTGCTTCTGGCATTTTTTAACATCCTCCATTTTTTCAAAAATATAAGTCGCATACATTTCTATATGCGACTTACGATTCAAATTATTGCATTCATAAGTTTTTAATTTCCTATTGCTGGTCCTGTTCCATCCCAAAATACATATCCTCTATCATATTTATAGTTTTCCAAATTCTCCTTATCCATTGGATTGTAAGCATTTGTATAAATTATATGATTATTAAAATCTAAATTTGACATTATTTTTTTCTTTAATACATCTTCACTACTATATGGTACAGCAATATCTGACATTAACTTATATTTCATTTTATATTTTTGACTATCTTGTACTAAAACATCAGAAGGTAATTTTCTACTTCCCCCATTTAATATATAATGTATTCCTGATTGATATACATAAAATCTATGACTGTTACTAGCTGAATCAACTGAAATTTCTGTATTAAAAAAATCAAAAGCATCATGATTAAAAATATATATTTCATGCACTTTTTGTGTTGAACCACCAGGTCCACCTGGGTTATCTGGATCATCTGGATTAATATAATTTTCATATCTCTTAGCATTTGTTTCATATAAAGATTTAACTCTTGATAAAGAATCATATTGTACTTTTAAATTTCTATTAGCAATAATAAATCTTCCTACTAAAATAGCCATTAAGAAAAATACTGCAACTAAAACATATACTGTTATAGATCCTTTTTCGTTTTTTAAATTCATATATTATACCTCAAAATTTGTTTTAATAAACACTTTTACTTATATAAAATCATTGTATATATAAGTAATAAAAAAATCAATAACTATAATATGACGTTTTAATTACATTTTTCTCCGGCAAAAAGAAAACTCTTAGGTTTACCTAAGAGTTTTCATATTTTAAAGTAAGTCTATAAGCCGGGTTCTGTCTTGAATAGCCATTTATCTAGAATATATATTGCTATATATTTCAAGCCACCTACTATATATAAAAGAAACGAGCAGTTTTTAATCTTTTACTTAAACTAGTGGTGTTGCTCCAGGTGGGGTTTACACGAACAAGGAATGTCACCATTCCTCCGGTGAGCTCTTACCTCCCCTTTTCAACCTTACCAATAATATTGGCGGTAATTTTCTGTTGCACTTTCCTTAAGGTTTCCCTCACTAGACGTTATCTAGCACCATTGCTCTATGGAGCCCGGACTTTCCTCTCATGGAACCTTACGGTTATCATCAGCGACTATTCGGCTTACTCTTTATCTATTTTAATTTGATTTATTAATTTTGTCAAATTTTAAAAAACTTTATATTCAAAATTACTCATAAAATCAAACATATCTCTAACACCCTTTAAAGTCATTATCTCATTTTTTTGTAATGGTGATTTTTTAAGCTCAGTTATTAATTCTTTTTTATAACAATTCTTCTGCATCTTATAAATTAAATATCTAACTTCCATATAATCAAAATATATTTGATAACCATCATTCAAATCTTTCCAAAATTGTTGGAAACTATACTCTTTATCCATGTTATTCTCCTGCTATCATAGTATCAAATTGTTGTTCCGATAAAACTGCAACTCCAAGTTGATTAGCTTTATCTAGTTTTGAACCAGCATCTTCTCCAGCTAAAACGTAAGTAGTCTTTTTAGAAACTGAACCTGAAACTTTACCTCCAAATTTTTCAATAATAGCCGCAGCCTCATCTCTAGTATATTTATCTAAAGCTCCTGTCAATACAAATGTCATTCCTTCAAATCTATTATCTACATTTTCATCTACTTCTGCGCTCATATTAACACCAGCATCTTTTAATTTTTTAATCAAATCCTTAGTCTGTTCTTGATTAAAAAATTCATATATAGCTCTTGCAGTAATTTCACCAGTATCATCTACTTGAATTAAATCTTCATAAGATGCATTCATTAATTCGTTCATTGTTTTAAATCTTTTAGCTAAACTTTTAGCACCTTTTACGCCAACATGGCGAATACCTAAAGCATTAATTAATCTATACAAATCATTAGTCTTACTCTCATTTATTGCATCAACTAAATTCTGTGCAAATTTAGTTCCATCTTTTTTCAATGTTTTAACATCTTCTAGTGTTAAACTATATAAATCAGGAATATTCTTAATTAAATTTCTATTTAAAAATTCTTCAATAATAGAATATCCTAATCCTTTAATATTCATCGCTTCTCTTGAAGCAAAATGCCAAATACTTCTAAAAAGTTTAGCTTGACACTCTATTCCAATACATCTAGTAACAGCTTCACCTTCTTCTCTAACAGCATCTGCTCCACACACTGGGCATTTAATTGGCATTTTAAATTCTTTTTGTGTACCATCTCTTTTGGATTTAATCACATCTACTACTTCTGGAATAACATCTCCAGCCTTTTGAATTACAACTGTATCTCCTATCATTAAATCTTTTTCTTTTATAAAATCTTCATTATGAAGAGTAGTTTTAGATATTGTTGATCCAGCTACTTTAACAGGTTCTAATATTGCCATTGGAGTAATTGCACCTGTTCTACCCACTTGGCAAATAATATCTTTAAGCAAAGTTTCTTTTTGCTCTGGAGGATATTTATATGCAATAGCCCACTTTGGAGTCTTATAATTAGTACCTAATATTTCTCTTAATTTTAAATCATCAACTTTTATAACAGCCCCATCTATTCCAAAAGATAAACTTTCTCTATCTTCACCAATTTTATTAATAGCTTCAATAGCCTCATCAATAGTATCACAAAAAATCTTAATTGGATTAACATTAAAACCTAATTTTTCTAGGTATACCAATGAATCATAGTGTGATTTAAAATTTATATCTATTGATTTCTGAACATTAAATACATAAATGTCTAAAGGTCTTTTAGCTGTTTCTTTACTATCTAACTGACGTAATGATCCTGCAGCAGCATTTCTAGCATTTGCAAATAAAGGTTCTTCCAAAATTTCTCTTTCTTCATTCATTTTTTCAAAACCTTCTTTAGATATAAATACTTCTCCACGAACTATAATATCTACATCTTCTGTTAATTTTTGTGGAATAGTTTTCACAGTTTTTAAATTATCAGTTATATCTTCTCCAACTAATCCATTCCCTCTAGTAGCTCCTCTAACAAAAATACCTTTTCTATATTCCAAACTAACAGATAAACCATCTATTTTAGTTTCTACAACATACTTTAAAGGAATATTCTCCTCTACAGCCACTTTTCTTACACGTTCATCAAAAGCTATTAAATCGTCAAAATTGAATATATCCAATAAACTTTGAAGTGGAACTTCATGTTCAACTTTTTCAAAACCATCTTTTACAGTTCCACCAACATGTTGAGTAAGTGATTCTGAACTTATAAATTCTGGATATTTATTTTCTAAATTACGAAGTTCTAACATTAACATATCATATTCAAAATCACTAATTTCTGGATCATCGTCATCATAATATCTTTTTGCATGATATGCTGTTATTTCACGTAATTCTTTTATCCTTTCACTTGCTTGTTTTTTTGTCATCATCCGTATCTCCTAATTTTAATTTTTATTTGTCAGACAAGATTTTACGTCCTTTCCAGATGTAATCAATACCTGAGAATATAGTAGCAATAGTAGAAACAAGCATCATGACTGAAGTAACAATATTTATAATTAAATGAACTCCACTTAATCCACCATTTATAAAACTAAAGAAAGCACCAATGTCAACAAAAGCAGATATAAGAGCTATCATTTGAGTAACTGTTTTTATTTTCCCCCAAACTGAAGCTGCTATTACCACTCCACCTTTTTCTACTGCAATTAGTCTAAAACCAGAAACAATAAATTCTCTAGCTAATACTATAATTGGAATCCATGCTGGTAATTTTCCCATTTCTACTAGTATAACCATTGCTGATAACACTAATATTTTATCTGCTAACGGATCTAAAAACTTTCCAAATGTAGTTACCTGATTTCTTGATCTTGCTATATATCCATCTAATTTATCTGTAATAGAAGCAATTATAAAAATTGCTTCCATTATAAGCATTGGAATTGCTATCCCATATACATCGCCATTTATTGGTATATATGCAAACACAACCATTATAGGCACTAATATAATTCTAAAAATTGTTAATTTATTTGCTAAATTCATTTTTATTCCTACTTTCTTATTATTCTCCTACACTCAAGATATTATCTAAAATGCTACTATCTCTTTTTTCTTTTTTATTTTCTAAATCAACTTTCTCCAATTGATCTATAAGTTCTTGTAAATTTTCTAAATCTGAGCCTATCATTTCCCAATCTTTTGCATCTACAGAATCTTTTAAATTTTGATTTGCTTTTATTATTGCTTTTATAAGCTGCTCTTTATCTTCTTTATTAACAAATTCTATTTTTCCTGCTGAATCTGTTACTAAAGTAGTCAACGCTTCAGCTAAATTATCGCCTATTGCAACTTTACTACCAGAAGCTACAATTACTTTTTTTAGAGTTGGTACTCTAGTTTTTTCATTAAGTAAAACTTGATATACAGGTTCTATATATAAGATACTATTTTCTATAGGAATTATATAAGTTTTTCTTACTAATTCTGTTCCAGATGTAGATAATTTTTCCAATTCTGTTGAAATTGTTTTATCTTGTTCTATCTGAACATTTAATTGTCCAATATCTGGTAATGTCGTATCTGAAATTAGCTTATACATTGTAAGCTTATTAGTTCCATTTGCATATGTTCCTACTAAATATGAATTTAAACTTTGTTTGTTTGATTTTGTATAAGGTAATACTAACCCTAATTCTTCTTTCTTAGAATCTGGTGTTTTTAATACAGTATAATATGGTTCAACTGGTATTCTATTTTGTTCATCACTACCTATTTGTGCATCTTTTTCCCATACATCATCACTTCTATAAAGTATTTCTGTACTTACATTATGATATCTCTGTAGCATTTCTGCTTGAACACTATATAAAAATTCAGGATATACAATATTCTTTTGGATGTCTTCTGGAATTTGTTCATTTTGATCTGCAAAAATTTCTGGATACATTTTATAATAAAGTTTAGCAATAGGATCTGTACTATCTGTTATATAAAATGTAGTAGTTCCATCATATGCATCTATAATAACTTTAATGGAATTTCTAATATAATTTATTTCTTTACTTTTTCCTTCAACAGTTATTGTAGATTTTTGTGAAAATGGATAACTATTTGATGTTGTGTAAGCATCTAATACCCATTTCAATTCACCATTATCTGTTATTACCATATATGGCGATTCATCATATATTAAATATGGCAATAGTATTTTTGCTCTTTCACGAATATTTCTATTTAATAAAATTTTACTAGATTCATCTACATTAGCATTAAATACTAATTTATAATCTTGCTCTGATAAAGCTAAAACTAATCTATCAAACAAATTAGCATTTATTCCACCTTTCCCTTGATACTCATTTGTCTCATATAATGTTGTAGAAATAGGATAATCAAACTCATTTTTGCCTTTAACATTTGTTACAGCAATATCATTAGTTGTCATTCCATAATAAATACGAGGCTCACTAATCTTTATTTTATTTATTTCATCAGTATATTTAGATTGAACATATGAAATACCATCTGTTTCCTTATCAGTAACAGTAGATTCAGATATTACTACACCATATCCATGTGTATACTGATAAGTTTTGTTATTATATGTTCTATTTGCACCTGAAATTATTTCTCTTGGTGTAACATATAATGATTTTGTTTTTCCATTTACTGTATATCTTCCTAATTGTGTTGATTGATATGTATAATATCCTTCATTATCTTTATATTCTGCTAAATTAGCAATTGTTGTTTCTTCATCAATAATTGTAATTTGTCTTAATAAATCCGCATTTCCTTTTATATTTTCATCAGATAAATTCGATGTATTGTCAACTTCAATCTCATCTATTCTTATTCCATAAGCTTCCCTTGTATTTCTTATATTTTCTTCTATATATTTTTTTTGTTTATCTAATTCATTTCTTCCTGCATATATATATTGAAAACCTGTCATTACAATAAATAATGCTACTAAATATATTGGTGTTATAAACATTGAAGTAATAATCTTTTTAACTTTTAAATTTTTTAAATATTTTATAACTCTAAATAATGAGAATAAAATAACAACACCCAATAATCTATAACCAATAACTTTAATTTTTATTTCTGTTATCCCCGCACCAACTAACTCTGTTTTGTTCTCATCATTTAAATTAATTAAATTTCCAGTTACAATCTCTTGAGAACCTAAAACCATTAAACCAGCAACTAAAATTGCTATAATAAATAGGTTAATAAACACTTGTCTTAAGAATTTATTTTTTCTTAGATTTTCTGCATCCACTCCATCTAAACAAACATTAATTGTAACTATATAGTAAGTACAAATATATATTGTAAGAAGTGCAAAGAAAGCAATTAAAAATATTAACAATGTTTTTATGAATGGCAATTGAAACATATAAAAAGAAACATCCATACCAAATACAGGATCAAATATTCCAAATTCAGCTACATTTGTAAAAAGTAAAAATTTCTTAGTAAAAATTTCTCCACATATAAATGCTACTATAACACTAACTATCATAGAAATTGACTTGTTAGGAAGTTTTGGCATCTGTTTTCCATCCTTTTCAAAAAGCTCTTTAAGAGCCTTTTTTAATAACCTATGTGAAAAATAAAGAATTACATATGAAATTAAAAAGCTTACTCCTAGAACCAAAAATTGTGTCTTTATGTTTTTAAAAAATATTGAAACATATTGTTCTCCAATTTCTTTGTATTTTAAATATGCACTTCTAGTGGTAACTATCAATATCAAAGCATATATTATTAAGAAAAAAGTTACAACTAGTCTTCTAGTTACTATCTTTTTTACTTTCTCTTTCATTTTATATTCCCTTCTTTAAATAAGACTAAATTATAGCATCAATAAAGTCACTGCTGTTAAAGACTTCCATATCATCAATTTGCTCGCCTACACCAATATATTTTACTGGTATATGATTTTCAGCTACTATTCCTACAACTACTCCACCTTTTGCTGTTCCATCTAATTTTGTAAGAACTATACCTGTAATATCTGTAGTTTCCTTAAACGCCTTAACTTGCATAATTGCATTTTGTCCAGTAGTTCCATCTAGTACAAGTAATACTTCTTTTGATGCATCTGGTAATTCTTTATTTATAACTTTATTTATTTTTCCTAACTCATCCATTAAATTTTTCTTATTGTGTAATCTTCCAGCTGTATCACAAATTAAAACATCTGCATTTTGCTCTTTTGCTACTTGTATTGCATCAAATACAACAGACGCAGGATCTGATCCTTCTGGCTTTTTAACTAATTGACAATTAGCCCTTTCTGCCCATATTTCAATTTGCTCAACTGCTGCTGCTCTAAAAGTATCAGCAGCCGCTATAACAACCTTTTTTCCAGATTTTCTTAAACTATTCGCTATTTTTCCTATTGAAGTAGTTTTTCCAACACCATTAACTCCAACTACTAATATAACAGAAGGTGTTGTTTCTAATTTTAACTCTGGTGTTTCAATATCAAGTAATTTTACCATCTCTTCTTTTAATGCTTTTCTTACATTTTCTTCATCCTGTATATTTTCTTTTTTCACTCTAATTCGTAGTTCATTTATTATTTTAGTTGAAGTTTCAATTCCTATATCAGACATAATTAAAGCTTCTTCTAATTCTTCTAAAAGTTCTTCATCAACTTTCCTAAAATTTGAAAAAACATCATTAATTTTTTCATTTATAGTTTGCTTAGTTTTTCCAAGTCCACTTTTTAATTTATCAAAAAAGCCCATAACTTCCTCCCAGCTTATTTTTTATCAATTACATTACTATCATTTTATACGAACAATAGTATATCATATTTTTTCTATAATGTATATTTTTTTAAACATTTAATATATAAAATAGCACAATCATTTTATTGCAAATTTTAATAGTTATGGTATAATTCATTATGCAAAACTTAATAATTTTTTCGCCATTATAGCTCAGTTGGTAGAGCAACAGATTCGTAACCTGTAGGTCGGCAGTTCAATTCTGCCTAATGGCTCCAAAAAGCAGTTTGATTATTTATTTAATCAAACTGCTTTCGACTTTTTTATGTAAATATGTTAAAATTAATTATCATAAGCTTTGCTTATTTTATATTCTGTGACCAGATCTAATATTCTGGCCACTATTGTAACTGCTATTGTTTTTTTCTAATTATTTATTCATATATCCTTTTTTATTATAAATAAAACTTTTTTTATAATTTTTTTCCAAAAGCTTTCTTTTTGTTCTACCAAAGAAACTACCTCTTCTTTTTCTTCTTGAATTTTCCTTTTTTCAAAAATATTATCTGGATTATATTTTTTTCTTTTTTCTTCTTCTAATTCATTTATTTTCACTTTTTCAAAATCTAAAATTTTTTCTTTTTGCTTTTTTGTAGCCAAATAATCTCTGAATATAATAGCCAAAATGGTTTGCGCTTTTTCTGATATTTTCCACTCTGTTAATGGTTTTCTCAAATCCACATAATACTCATACTCAGTATCCATATTTTTTTCTAAAGTAAGCATAACATCTTCTGGAATTTTTCGATAATCATTATCTGGTAAACTATTCAAAACTTTTACTACTTCAGTATATGCTTTTTTAGTTTCAACATTAATGCTCATTATCCACTCCTATATTTTTTTCATCTCTTTGTAAATCTCTTAGTTCAACCTCTGCTTGTTGTTTTTCTAATACATTTTCTTGTATAGGTAATGTAAATTTTCCTATTCTTACTGCTAAATTCTGTCTTTCAAAATCTTTCATATTCTCAAAAACATTTGCAGCTTCTGAGTCTAAATCAGGATTTCTTTTTCCTTGCAAACGTGCTAATTCCATAAAATTCTCTTTTCCTACAATATCGTACAATCCTTCCATTCCTTCACATCTTGCATTTAATATTGCTTGTTCATATCTTTCAAAAAAATTATAATTAGTCTTAAAATTATAATAATCGTAATCACTATAATTATTATATATATTATACCCTAAGTTTCGTAGTTTTGGATATATTCTTTGATTTAAAATAACGTTGTGCATACATTCAGATTCCGCTGTAACATCTCTATCTTCTATGCCATACTCTTCAAATCCTGTTCTAAATTCCATTTTACCATCATTTTCATTATATCTTATCGTTCTTTCTAAAGCATGTAATACTTCATGAGAAAATTTCCCCAAAGTTCTCGCTTTATCAGAACTTAATGAAAGGAAAATATGATTTCTATATTTTTTACTATTCCCTTTATCCATTAATGATGTTACAAATGCACCTGGAATCGACATTTCTATTGGTAAATCTAATTCTTCTAACTCTTGGCTATCTACATCTGATAATTCTTCAATCATATTCTCATATGATGAACCTATAACTCCAATTTTTCTTTTCGTTTCTGAATCAATGCTTTTGCCTTCACTATAATATTTTTTAGTAATATTAGATAAAGTATTTTCATCTTCTAAATTATATATATTTTCTAACTTATATTGATCTACTATTTTTTCTAAAAGATCAAAACTTTTTCCTCCATTCCATAATGATTGCATTTGTAAGTCTAGCATATAAAAATCGCCACTGAATTCATAATCTTGCATTTCTCTTTCTAGTTCCATTGCTTCTTCTGGTAAAAGTTCTGATTTTATTTCTTCTAATATTTCATGTTGAAGTGCTATCTTTTCTCTTTTACCTTCTTGTTCAATTTCTCTTTTTTGAGTTTCATATTCATCAAAAGCCTCTTTAAATAAAGAATCAGCTAATTCATCTTCTAATCCTTGTTCTTTTAAGTAATCTTTCAACTCTTCTAAAGTAAACTTTGAATGAATTGCAATTCCACTCATATTTTCTTCAAATTGTTGTCTATGTTTTTCACCATATGTTTGAACACATACTTCTAATAAATCTCTTTTAAATTTCTCATCTATAACATTTTTATATTTATCATATAATTCTTTTTTCATAAATTATCTTCTAACTTTCCTATCAACACATATCTTTCTTCTTCTGTTTGATTTGTACATGTTGATAAAACTATTAATTTATCATCTTCAGCAATATTTATATCATTATTTTTTTCATTTATAATCTTTATTATTTCATTTCTTACGTTATTTTTTTCTAAGTCATATAATTTAGAGTTTTCAGAAATTATGCTTTGTGCTAAAACTTCCATTTCAAAATTATTATTCTTAGTACTAATATATATTTTTTTATGTGCTTTATAGTATTCCTCATTTTTATAATTTGTAAGAGTTCCAAACATTGTATCATTTTTCATGTTATGCCAATAAATTATAATTTCATTATCTGAAAAATCCACATCATTTCTATAATCAAAAAAATGCTTCCTGAATTATTTATTTCATCATTCACTAAATGATTTAAATAATATATATTATCTTTTCCTCTAACTATAGGATAATTAATGGGTGTATCCTCACTATATATCCAACCTATGATATTTTTACAAGATATTTAATTTCTTTTTTCCAAAACATAATCTCCTGTTACTGCTCCACTCTCACTAGTTAATAAAAATTCTTTTTGTTAGAAATTTTTATTACAGTAATAGTACTAATAATAATTATTAGTACTATTACAACTTTACATTCTGAACAATATATAACTTCTTCATAACGTCCTTCTGCACTTACAGTTGCCTCAACCTAATTTTCAATTACTGGTTTTCCATTTGTATGTCCTTTTGCTGGTATTTCTAAAGTTGTTAACAATGTTAAAGATAACATCACTATTACCATTATTAAACTAATCAATTAATCAAATTTTTTAACTTCATTACTTTTTCTCAGTCGTATTTTTTAAATATTACGGTTTATATATGTCAATTGCATATTAAATTATTTTATAGCAATCATTCTTTTGTTATTTTTCCATATACACCGCCACCACCTGCTGTAATATTCATTTTTCCTTCTCTTGCTGCAACTATACTACTAGCAATTTTAGTTCCCATAACACCTTCAATATCATCAAAAGATAATTTATGTAATATATTCATTTCTGTTTCAAATGTATCTAGTAATTTTTCTATTGTCTTTCCTCCTAAACCTGGTATAAAAGTAAGTGGTATTTGATATACATATTCGGGTCTAAAATCAGGACTTTTAGTCTCTTTTTTATCTTTTATTATCTCAATTCTATCATAAACACCCATAGTAATATTTCTACTATCACAAGTATCACAATGTGTTACTGGTGCATCTCCTGGTATATTTTTATTGCAAACTTCGCAATAGGTTCTATGATATTTTCCAAGCTTTGGATCTAATCCATAATTAGCAACAATTTTTCTTCCTTCTTGATTTTTTAATGCCATAACAAATTCCTTAAAACTAATGTCCTCAATTTGAATTTTATTATATTCTCTTGCTATTTTAGGAAGAGAATGTGCATCTGAATTTGTTAAAAATGTTTTAGTTTCTAATTCACTAATTTTATCTGCTAAAAAAGTATCAGAACTTAATCCTAATTCAATAGCTGGAATATCTTTATATTTTTCTTTAAAAATACGTTCTAATCGTTGTGTACAATTTCCATAAAAACTCTTATGAGGTGTAAAAGCATGAGCAGGAACTAATATTCCATTATATTTTTTTACTATATCAATTAATTCATATGCTGATATATTTGCTCTTTGAGAACTTAAAGTAATATTTTTAATATGTGTAGACATTTCTTTAGAAAAAGCTTTAATATCTGCCAAACTTGGAAAATAACACAAATTATGTGCACTACCTGTTTTACCATTTTCGTTTACCTCAGAAGTCTCAATTTCACTACCTAAAATAATGCATAATTTATCTTTATAAATTATTCCACCATCTTTAATTTCATAAGCTTCGCCTGTCTCTAAAAATCTTTCGATATCTTCAATAACATATGGTGAAGCACAATCTATAATCCCAGCTATATTTATTCCTTTTCTATTAACACATTCTTTAGCTATATTAGCAAAATTTAAACTTCTTGCTGCTGTTATTTTTATCGGCTTATTATTTTCACTTCTTCCTATGTGAATATGCATATCTGCAAACACTTCGTACATCTAAATTCCTCCATATTCTGTAACTTAAAAAGGCTACATCTATAACAAATGTAGCCAATTATATTATTTTAAATCATCTATTTCAAAACCTGGTAAAAGCGGAGCTTCTTGAAAATGCTTTAATTTTGCTCTTGCTTTTCTTAATTCATCTAATAAATTGCCACCCATTCTAAGTTCTGCTTTTCTTTTTCTAAAAGCTTCTTGATTTCTTTCTGCCGCATTATATATTTCTCTAACTGCTCCCGGAATATCATTTTTTGTAACACAGTTCATATCTTTTTGTAATCTTGACATTAATCCTAAATGCATTACTTGCATATCTTCCATAATATCAACAAATTCTTCAAATTGTGATAAAAAAACATTTTTTATTCCAGCCATATTCTTCTTAGATAATATTTCTAAAGCTTCTGGAACCGTATATGGTAACCTATCTGATCTATGTACTAGTAAAGCTCCAAACTGCTCAGACAATTCTAATATATCGCTTTCTCTTTCTCTAGGAACATTTGGATTTTGTCCAACTCTAGAATGTTCAGCACAAATTTTACAAAATCTATCATTAAACCCTAAACTTTTTAAAAATTGTTTATATTCTTCTTGTGATTTTTTTAATCTAACTCGTTCTTGTGGAGAATCTATTTTTAAACAATCATATAAAAGTGCTGCAGATAAAACTAAGTTTTTATCTACATCAATTTTCATGACACTCATAAACTCTCTAGTAATTTCAGCTTTTAATATAACTGATGTATTAAAAAAAGTATTTTTTTTCTTTTTTAAAAAGCTAGCAATCTCAATTTTTTTGATAAAATCAGGTTCATTTAACATATATTGAGCAAAAGTTGCCATATTTTTTCCTCCACATATAATATGCATTTATTATATTTCATGCAGTATTATTTTTCAACAAATGTAATATAAATGTAACAATTGTATTTTATTTTAATTAATTTTTTTATACACACAAAAAAGGATTACTTTCGTAATCCTTTAAAATTATCAAATTTAACAATTAAATATTATATTTTCTAACTTTTGTATATGTATATATAGCAGATATTGAAGTTAATGTTATTAATACTAATATTCCTGTAGAAGATTTTGTACCTGCATCAGGTAAAACCGTATTATTTACCGGTGCTGGTGTATTGTTTACAGGAGCTGGTGTATTATTTACTACATTATTTGTTTGAACATTATTTAAATTTGTATTATTACTTGTATTTCCGGTAGAATTACCTATAGTAGTAATTGTCTGCGCAAAACTGTATTTTGCAGAAAAAACAACTAACATAATCATTGCAATCAATGTTAAAACCTTTAACTTATTAATTTTCTTCATATCTCTACTCCTTTGCTTGCTTTTTGCTACATAATTATTATAACACATTAAATTTTTATATTGCAATAGATTTTTGATATTTTTTGTATTTTTTCCTGTTTTTTTGTAAATAATATTAAAAATGTTATTTATTATAAGGAGAAAATTTATATGCTTAAACCTTCAATCAATCTATCCTGCAAAGATAATACAAAATTATTATCTTTTCTAGAAAAATTTTATAATAAAAAATTAGAGAAATCAATAGAAAATTTTTCCTTTGATAATCCAATAGAAATGATTGATTTACTGAGTGCTGTTGTCGATAATAATGATAAATACAACATACATGCATGGATTAACTTAGATGAAGATATTTTTTTGCGTGTAACAAACTCCAATTTAAATGAAATAGTTAAATATCTTTATGAAAGATATCCTTATTAACTATTTTTCCAAAATAATTGTAACTGGTCCACTGTTTAATAGTTCAACTTCCATATGAGCTCCAAAAATTCCAGTCTCAACATTCTTCACTTCTTTTTGACACTGTTCTACAAAATATTTATATAATTCTTCTGCCATTTCTGGTTTCGCACTATCCACAAAACTTGGTCTATTTCCTTTTTTACAGTCTGCATATAATGTAAATTGAGAAACTATTAATAGTTCACCATCAATATCTTTAATAGATAAGTTCATTTTATCGTTTTCGTCTGTAAATACTCTTAAATTACACATTTTTTTTACTAGAAAGTCTGCTGTTTCTTTTGTATCTGTATGTGTGACTCCAAGTAATACTAAAAAACCTTTTTCTATTTTTCCAGTAATTTTATTGTCTACAGTAACCTTACTATTTTTAACTCTTTGAATTACTAACTTCATCTTTTTTCCTCATTTTAATCTTCTTTTTTAGCTCCACAGTTTGCGCAAAACATATCTGATTTATCATTCATTTCTCCACATTTTTCACATTTTCGTTTTCCATCTTTTTTTTCATCTTTTTTTTCTTTTGGCTTTTTATCATTTGAAATATTTTCTTTTATTTCTTCTTTTTCTTCATTTTTTTCCTCGGCTGCAACTTCTTTCTTAGCTCCACAATTTGGACAAAATTCATTTTTTTCATCTATAATTTCAGAACATCCAGAACATTTTCTTTTACCTTTTGGAACAAATTGTTCTACTTCTATCTTTTCTTGTTCCTTTCCACATTGAGGACAGAATGTAGCATTAATTTCAACTTCAGTTCCACAATTTGGGCATATTTTTTTATTATTTAACATCAATATTTCTTTTTTTAATTCTTCATTGCTTTTTAGCATTTGATCAATCTCTTCAATTTTCTCATTTATAAAGCCCATTAATGTTTCGCTTATTTTTTTCTCTTCATAAACTTTTTTTCCTATTTCTGAATATGCTTCTTCTATTTTACTTTTATTTTCATTTATTGTTTTTTTACATTTACTCTCTCTTTGTGATTTATTCATGCTTTCTTGCAAGCTATTTGAAATCTCTGCGCCTTTTTTTGTTAACCCATCTAAAAATCCCATTTTTAAATCCTCCTAAATTTATTCTTCTTTCAAATCTCTTGTCATAAGTATATTAACAGCTTCTCTTGGGTCCAATTTATTAAATAGTACCTCATATACTGTATTTATAATTGGAACTTCTATATTATATTTTTTAGCAAGTTTATATGCAACTTCAATATTGTCAATACTTTCAATAGTCATTCCAACTTCTTTTCTTGTCTCTTCAATTGTTTTTCCTTGCCCTATTAGCATTCCTGCTCTTCTATTTCTACTATGCATACTGCTACAAGTAACAATTAAATCCCCTAAGCCTGTAAGACCATAAAAAGTTTCTTTCTTTCCTCCTAATGCAACTCCTAATCTTGACAATTCTACTAAACCTCTTGTAAGTAAAGCTGCAAAAGTATTATCTCCAAGATTCAATCCTGCAGATACACCTGCACAAAATGCTATAATATTTTTTAATGCTCCACCTAACTCAACGCCTTTAACATCTTGTGATGTATACATTCTCATCTTTTCGCTTTTAAATATATCAACTACTAAATCTGATAATTCTTTGTATTCAGATGCTACAACTAAAGCTGTTGGAATAAGAATTGATACTTCTTCTGCATGGCTAGGGCCTGAAAGAACTCCTATTTTATTATTAGGCAATTCCTCTTTTGCTACATCATCTAACGTCTTTAATGTATCTGCTTCAAATCCCTTTGAACAAATTATTACAGATTGATTTTTAACATAATCTTTATATTTTTTTATTGTATCTCTAGTAAACTTTGAAGGTGTAACATGTAATATAATTTCTGTTCCTTCTAATACTTCTTTCATATCAGTAGAACAATAAACATTTTCTGGTATTACAGCATTAGGTAAAAATTTACACTTTCTATCTTTATTTAATAAATCTCTTTCTTCTTCTGAAAAAGACCAGATATTAACCGAATGTCCTTGGCCTGCTAAATAAATTGCAAGAGCAACTCCCCAGCTTCCACTACCTATAATCGCAATTTTTTTCATATATTCTCCTTTATATTTAAAATAATTTATTTTCTTGTCCTTTAAGTAATCTTTTTATATTGGTTCTATGATTAAAACATACAAATATACCAAGTATAATTCCAAAAATTCTGTAATCACCTGCAACCAAATAATTTTCATGAATAAATAAAGTTAAAACTGGAAATAAAATTGCAGCTGCAACTGAGCCTAATGAAACCATCCTTGTTAAAATTATCAAAACTAATGCAAATACTAGACATATTAATCCTATCTGCCAATTTGTAAGTAATATTATTCCTAAACTAGTAGCAACTCCTTTTCCACCTTTAAATCCAAAAAACACTGGAAACGTATGTCCTATAACTACAGCTAATCCCGCAATTTGAATTAGATATTCTACATGTTCACATCTATCTATATATCCAATTAATTTTGCCAATAAAATAACTACTACTCCTTTTAAAATGTCACATATCAATGTGAGAATAGCTATTTTCTTTCCAGCCGTTCTAAGCACATTGGTACTGCCTGCATTTTTACTGCCCTTTTCTCTAACATCAAATCCTGCCAATTTTTTAGTAAAAATTACAGAAAAACTAATACTACCAATAAGATATGCAACTAATGCAACTAATATATATATCGCCATACCTTTTTCCTCCTTATCTTTCGCAATTTATTCTTCTACTTTTTCATTTTTTTCTCTAACAATAATTCTAACTGGAGTTCCCTCTAATCCAAAATTATTTCTAATACAATTTACTAAATATCTTTCATATGAAAAGTGAAATAATTCTTTTCTATTTACAAATATAACAAATGTTGGTGGTTTTGTTGAAGCTTGTGTTCCATAAAAAATCTTAAGTCTTTTTCCTTTATCAGATGGTGGTTGTACAACAGCTATTGCCTCATTAATTACTTGATTTAAAACAGCTGTTGATACTCTTAAAGCATTTTGATTTGCTACATTATTTATCATCTCAAATAGTTTGTGAACTCTTTGCCCTGTTTTAGCTGAAATAAACACAATTGGTGCATATGTGGCAAATGGCAACTCATTATAAACATCTTTTTTAAATTTTTCTATTGTATGTGTGTCTTTTGAAACTTCATCCCACTTATTTACTGCAATTATAATACCTTTTCCAGCTTCATGAGCTTCTCCAATTACTTTTGAATCTTGCTCACTAACTCCTTCTGTCGCATCTATCATCATAATACAAACATCAGCTCTATCTATAGCTAAGTTTGATCTCATAACACTATACTTTTCTATATTTTCTTTTACTTTACTTTTTCTTCTAATTCCTGCTGTATCTATAAAAATATATTTTCCAAATTCATTTTCATATTCAGAATCAATTGCATCTCTAGTAGTTCCTGCAACATCACTAACTATAACTCTGTTTTCGCCTAATATTCTATTAATTAAAGAAGATTTACCAACATTAGGTTTTCCAATAACTGCTACTTTTATAACTTCTGAATCATTATCTTCTTCTTTTTCATCTGGAAATTTTTCATAAATAGCATCTAAAACATCACCAACACCAATAGCATTCGCTGCTGAAAGTGCAATAGGTGTTCCAATTCCTAAATTATAAAATTCATACAGTTCAACTGGATCTCCTCCAAAATTATCTGCTTTATTACATACTAAAATAATTGGCTTTTTAGATTTCTTAAGCATTATAGATATTTCTTGATCAACAGCTGTAACACCTTGTTTTATATCTGTCAAAAATATAATAACATCAGCTACAGAAATTGCAATATCAACTTGCTCTCTCATTTGATCTACTATCGTATCTCCAGTCATCTCTTCTATTCCTGCTGTATCTATAACTGTAAAATCTCTACCTCTCCAATTTGATTCTGCATATACTCTATCTCTAGTAACTCCTGGAGTATCTTCTACAATAGAAATTCTTTGTCCAACTATATAATTAAAAAATGTAGATTTTCCTACATTTGGTCTTCCTACAATTGCAACTACTGGTTTTGACATTTACTGCTGTATTCCTTTCTCTTTTTTAACACAATTATTTTATACTAAAACTTCTAAAATTTCAACTAATCTGGCTTTATTTATATATAATAAAAAAATAACTCAAACTATTAATCAGTTTGAGTTATTTTTAAATCTTTTATTTTTTATGTGGTGTATGCATTTCTGCATATATGTTGTGTGTGCGTGCATGCACACACACAATGTGTTTACACACCAGAGCACAAGTGTGATGAGTTTGAACATCATAGCCCAAGTGTGGAGGTCAGAGAACAACTTGTGGGAGTCAGTTTTCTACTTCTGCCAGGAGGGTCCTGGGTATTGAATTCTGACCAGCCTTGGTGGCAAGTACCTTATCCACTGAGCTTTCCCACAAGCTCAAGAGAGTGGTTCTCATATCTCTTGAAAAAGTTTCTTTCCAAAACTCATCTTACTTGAATCCTGTGTTAGAATGTTTTCTCTGTATATTATTTTGTTTAAAATTTTTTCAGATATACAAAGAGTTGGAAAAAATA
>CANBHY010000013.1 GCA_947368535.1 uncultured Clostridium sp.
TAATGACATAAGTGGCAAAAAAATGTGTAAAAATGCACTATGTAGTGAACTTGGACTTGACCAAAGCCTGCCTTTAGTGGTATTTATACAAAAAATGCTGCCAGAACGAGGGCTTGACTTAGCACTTAATGCAGCAGAAGAGTTTGAAAAAAATAATATTAACTTAATTATCTTTGGACCAAACAGCAGTGATTACGGCCATAAAATCCAAGAAATAAAAGAAAAATATAATAAGAGAATTGATTCATTAACTAATATTAGTGATAATGTTAAATATGAATTGCTTCAAAGATTAGACGGTATGAAGAATCATACAAAATTATGCCATGGAGATTATAATCCAAGTAATATAATAATTAAAGAAGATGGTTCTTATGCAATAATTGATTGGGCACATGTTACTCAAGGTAATGCTTCTGCAGATTGTGCTAAAACATATTTGATTTTCTGTATGGAAGGAAGAGAAGAATTTGCAACAAAATATTTAAATTTATTCTCAGAAAAATCAGGAATAGCACTTCATACAATTCAAAGATGGTTACCAATTGTTGCTGCTGCTCAACTTGCAAAAGCTAAAGATGATGAAAAAGCATTTTTAGAAAAGTGGATAGATATTATGGATTATGAATAAATAATTGACTTAATTAACATAATTTGATATAATTTAATTGTAGTAAAAATTGAAGGAGGTCGCAAATATGGGAAGATATTGTGATAACTGTGATAATTGGAGCTCAGACGGAGACGGATGGGGAAAATGCAAGAAAAAAGGATATTCAACAACAAAAGGATCTGATTCTTGTGGAGAATGGAAATAATTTAATATTAAAAAACTGGTAGTATGAACTGCCAGTTTTTGTTTTTTTATTGCAAATATTGTAGAAAAATGATAACATATTCACGTAATATGTTATTTTTTTATATAATATATTAGATTATTAGTAGCAATATTTAAATTTAAATTTTGCTCAGGAAGTATCTTATAAGAAGGTGCCAAGGTTATGGGCATAATAGTACAAAAATTTGGAGGAAGTTCTGTCGCAACTACAGAAAAATTAAAAAAAGTTTGCAATCATATTATAAAGGAGTTTGAGAAGAAAAACGATGTAGCAGTCATAGTTTCGGCTCAAGGAAAAACAACAGATAGGTTAATAACAGAAGAAAAAGAAATTACAGTAAGCCCAAATAAAAGGGAACATGACGTTCTTGTTTCTACAGGTGAACAAATTACCATTTCTAAACTAGCTATAATGCTGAGTGAAATGGGATATAAAGCTATTTCACTTGCTGGTTGGCAAATTCCAATAATTACAGATGGAAATTTTGGAAATGCTAAAATTAAATCTATTAAAGCTGAAACAATTTTAGACTTATTTGATAAAGGCTATATTGTTATTATTGCAGGTTTTCAAGGTATTAATGAAAATGGAGAAATAACTACTTTAGGAAGAGGAGGCTCAGATACTACTGCTGTTGCAATTGCAGCAAGTTTACATGCTGATAAATGTGATATTTATACAGATGTAGATGGGGTATTTACTACTGATCCTAGAATAGTTGAAGATGTAAAAAAACTTGATATGATTTCATATGATGAAATGCTAGAGTTATCAAGTTTAGGAGCTAAAGTTTTACACAATAGATGTGTTGAAATAGGTAAAAAATTTGATATTCCTATTGTTGTTAAAGATACAGCAAAAGAAGAATCAGAAGGAACAATAGTTGAAAATAGCAAGTTTTTAGAAAATATGGAGATTTCTGGAATAGCTAAAGATGATAATATTTCTAGAGTTACCGTTATGGGACTAGAAAATAAAATTGGAAAAACATATAAAGTATTTAATTTATTAGCAGAACATAAAATAAATGTAGATACTATTGTTCAATCTTTCGGAGAGAGTATAAATAAAAATTTATCCTTTACAATAAAAACTTCTGATGTTCCAGAAACTGTTAAGGTATTGGAAGACAATTTAGATTATATATCTGCAAAAGAAATAATTTCTTTTGATAATTTGTCAAAGGTTTCTATAGTAGGTATTGGTATGACAAATAGAACTGGTATAGCATCTAAAATGTTTGAGGCTCTTTATGAACAAAATATTAATATGCATTTAATTAGTACTTCTGAAATAAAAGTCACAGTTCTTGTTAATCAAAATGAGGCTGATAATGCTGTCAAAGCAATTCATGATAAATTTTTTAAATAGTATAATAAAAGAGAGTATCTAAAATAAAAATAGATACTCTTTTATTAATTATATTAGTTCTAAATATATTATGAATTTCATATAATATATAAAGACAGGTAGGGAAGTGGGGTGCTTTTATTTTGCAATTTGATGATTCTCAAACAGTTAATGTTATGCAAAATGTTATATTAGAAAACAGAAAGAAATTAACGCTTACAGGAATTAAAGATGTTCTTAGTTTTGATGACGAAATAATAGTATTAGAATCAGAATTAGGACTTCTTAATATAAAAGGAAGAGATTTAAAGGTAAATAAAATTTCAGTTGAGACTGGTGATGTTATTATAGAGGGGACAATTAGAATGTTTGAATATTCTGATAAAGACATAGCGCCAAAACAAAGTTTAGTAAGTAGGATTTTTAAATGATCTCTAATGAATTTAATGTTTTTTTGGCTTTTGTCTTAATTGGTATTATTATCAGTTTTATTTTTGATTTCTTTCGAATTTTGAGATGTGTATATAAAACTCCTGATTTTATAACGATTTTAGAAGATGTTGCTTTTTGGCTAATTTCTGGTATAATATTGTTGTTAGGAATTTTTGTTCTAAATGATGGGAATATTAGAGCATATTTATTTTTAGGTTTGTTTTCAGGAATATGTGTATATATAGTTTTTATTAGTAAAAATATAATGAAAGCTGGAACTAAAATTTTAAATCTGTTTAACAAAAATGTTTTTAATCCAATATATAGAGTGATTAATTCTATAATTCAAATATTTTTTAATATGATAAAACATCTAATTAAATTACTAAAAAAGATAAAAAACGACTTTTCCATAATAAAAAAATCAAAAAATGTGAAGGATTTATAAAAAATATGTAGAATATTATATATGTATATATTTGTATATATTTTAGCAAATGTATTGGAGATTACATATGAAAAAATTTTTTAATATTAAAAACTTATATATAAAAGTATTAGTTATAATTTTTGTTATATATGTTGTTTCAGTATTAATTAATCAGCAATCAAAGCTAAATAATTATAAAGAAGCACAAGCATATTATCAACAAAAAATAGATGAAGCTCAGACATACCAAGAGTCTTTAAAAGCGCTTAAAGATAATATTAATTCGCCAGAATATATTGAAGAAGTAGCTAGAGAAAAACTTGATATGTATCTTCCAAATGAGCGAGTATATGTAGATGTTGGAACAAAATAAAGTAACTATGCTTATAAAAAGAATAGTTACTTTATTTTTATTTTCTATAAATAAAATTATTAACTAATTTTATTTAGTTTCAAGTATGTTATTAGATTGAGATCTATTTAAATTTTATTCTTAAACAAATTCCAATTATAAATTAAAAATTAAATAAAAGATTATAGGGGGCTTTTTATGAATTATGAAGATTTATCTTTATTAGAATTGAGAGAAATAGCAAAGGAGAGAGAAATAAAGAATGTTTCTAAATTGAAAAAACAAGAATTAATAGAAGTACTTACTAATTCTGAAATTGAAAAAGTGGAAGAGTCAAAAGAGATTAAAGCTCAACCTGGAAGAGAGCCAGATGGAAGTTATAAACCAAACAATGAAAATGATCAAATTGCTGAAGGTATTTTAGAGGTAATGCCAGATGGATATGGATTTTTAAGAGGGGATAATTATTTATCAACTACTAAAGATATATATATTTCACCAGTTCAAATTAGACGTTTTCATTTAGATACTGGAGATAGATTAGAAGGAGTTATGAGAAATCCAAAAGAAGGTGAAAAATTTCCTGCATTGATTTATGTTGGAAAAGTTAATGGTGAACATCCAGAAAAAGCAATGAGAAGAGTTGGTTTTGATGATCTAACACCAATTTATCCCAATGAAAGATTAAAACTTGAAAACAATACATCAGATTATACTATGAGAATAATGGACTTGCTTTCTCCAATAGGAAAGGGCCAAAGGGGAATGATAGTTGCACCTCCTAAAGCAGGAAAAACAACTATTTTGAAGCAAATTGCTAATAGTATTACTAAAAATAATCCAGAAGTAGAACTTATTGTTCTTTTAATTGATGAAAGACCAGAAGAAGTTACAGATATGAAAAGATCAATCAAAGGAGATGTTATTTATTCTACCTTTGATGAATTGCCAGAACATCATATTAAAGTTGCAGAAATGGTTTTAGAAAGAGCTAAAAGATTAACAGAGCAAAAGAAAGATGTAGTTATATTACTAGATAGTATTACGAGATTAGCACGTGCATATAATTTAACAATACCTTCTTCTGGAAGAACATTATCAGGAGGTTTTGATCCAGCAGCATTACATAAACCAAAAAGATTTTTTGGTGCAGCTAGAAATACAGAAAATGCAGGTAGCTTAACTATTTTAGCTACAGCTTTAATAGAAACTGGAAGTAGAATGGATGATGTTATTTTTGAAGAATTTAAGGGAACGGGTAATATGGAGGTTCATTTAGATAGAAACTTGTCTGAAAGACGTATATTCCCTGCCATAGATATAAATAAGTCAGGTACTAGAAGAGAGGACTTATTATTATCTAATGATGAATATTTATCAGTTATGGCACTAAGAAAATCCATGTCTAGAATGAATAATATGGATATGGCTGAAAAAGTTATGTCATTAATAGCAAATACTAAAAATAATAATGAATTTATTCAAAAAATTGGTTCTATATTGAAATAAAGTTAAAGGAAAATAAAATGGATAAACTAGATAAAGAAAAAATTAAAGGAATATTAATTGATTCTGGTTATGTACTCATCTACCCTACTCAGGCGAACAATTGGTTTGTTTCTCCGAATATGACTAAAATACTTGAAATAACTGATAAAACTGATTTAGATAAAATTAAAAATGCTACTCAAAAGGCTCAATTTATACTAGATAAACACGCTTGGGTATTAGATGAACAAGATGAAATAGCTTGTTTTGATGACTATTATACATTTATTTTAAATGAATATAATCCAAATTTAGATATTCCTAGTTTGGCTCATAAATTGGCTGTAGATTTAACTACAAACCCGCTTAAATACGCATTTTTTGAGGATTCTAAGCCTATTATTTCTGAACTGAAGAAATCTTTTAAAATAGCTTTAGTCTCTGATGCTTGGCCATCCATGAGAATGATATATGATTATAATGATATGACTAAATATTTTGATTATATGGTTATATCAAGTGAATTGGGAATTTTAAAACCTAATCCTATCATGTATACTACTGCGCTAGAAAATTTGAATTTAAGACCAGAAGAATGTGTATTTTTAGATGATAATATATCCAACTGTATTGGTGCTAAAAAAATAGGAATAACACCTATCTTAGTTTCTAGAAATCATGAAGATTACATTAGAAATTCTAAGCAGTATAAAGACTATATTAATATAGAAAATTTACAACAATTGAGAGATTTATTTGTATAATATTAATAAAATCAATATAAACTAGATGTATCAACGCCTACAAAAAACGACGCACGAAAATCGTTTTTAAGGCGTTTTTGTTTTTTATTCAAGTAGTTTGTTGTCTAAATATTTGCAAAAGATGCTACTTTATAGGTTTTAATAATTTCTTCTAAAAAATTATAGTATTATTTTTATAAAAAATGAAATTTGTATTTTAGATTTAAGGTAAAAAAGTATAATGAATTGAAAAATGAGAAAATTAGCTATATTGCTATATTTGTAGGGATGTAACTATATTATTTTTCTATAAAAACGGCTAAAAAACGATTCTCACACGTCAATATTTTGGCTTGATTTGGCATGTTTGATGGATTTAAAGAAATATCAACTTTTTGGATATAGATAAACAACAAGAACTCTTAAAATCGTTTTTTTAGAATTCAAAATATAATATAATGTAATTTATCATTTTAATATTTTAAAAATGAAAATGGCGAAAAAGAGAGTAGAGAAAACTAAAATTTTTTAGTAATAAACTAAAATTTATTATACAAGAAATGAATATGTGAAAATATAAAACTATAAAATAAATAATAAAAAGAAATAAAAATTTTAAGGAATAAATAAAAATGTTTTAAGTATTAGAGAAAGAAGAGGGATGGCTAATGAAAATTGACTTGGTTTTCCTGCATATAACTTTGCACAAAATAAAAGTTTTGTGCAAAAGAGAGCATAATATCCAAGCTAGAGGCCTATAAGGTCTAAAGTCACTATTTAAGCATATTTTCAGACATGTAACTATATTACTTTTTTATAAAAATGGATTAAAACCGATTCTCGTGCGTCGATATTTTGGCTTATTTAAGAGCTTTATATAATATTAATATAACTTGTTTGGTTTTATATTTTTAAACGCTCATTTGTTCGCTTTTTGAAAAATATGTTTGAGATAGGAATAATTTATAAAATTATAAAATCTAATTCTGAATTTGTATTTTTTATAAAATTTTATATTTTTTAAAATTTATAAAAATATTTTCAAAATTAGATTTTATTTTTTCTAAAAAAGTTAAAATGATTTTCTAAAAAATATTTTATTTAGAATTATTATTTTGAAATATATTCTTCCACCATACTCTACTGCAATTTGCTTTAGAAAATCATTTTTTTCATTAGTCTATTTCTCTCATTTCTTTATTATAATATTTGTTTCTACAATATTTTTTAGCAAGTCCTCCCTCACTTGTTTCTCGATAATGTTGCCCTAAATCTTTCCCAGTTTCATACATTGTTTCAACGATTAAATCAAAAGAAATTCTTTTATGTTTGTCTAAAATCATTGAAAGTGATGCTGCATCTAAAGCTCGCATAGCTGCGACTGCATTTCTTTCTATACATGGAATTTGAACATAACCATAAATAGGATCACAAGTTAAGCCCAAGTGGTGTTCCATCGCAACTTCTGCAGAGTTTTCAATTCTATCAATGTCTAGTTTTAGTAAATATGCACATGCACCTGCTGCCATAGAACAAGCTGTACCAATTTCAGCTTGGCAACCGCATTCAGCACCACTGATAGATGCATTGGTTTTAACTACATTTCCTATTATTCCTGCAATAGCTAATGCTTTAATTATTCTTTCGTCTGAAATTCTATATTCATTTTTCATATAATAAAGTACAGCTGGTAATACTCCACAGGCACCACAAGTTGGTGCAGTTACTATTACTCCACCACTTGCATTTTCTTCAGTTGTTGCATATGAATAACTACTTATTAGTCTTGTTTTTTTGATATTTTCAGTTTCAATCTCTAATTTATTATCATAAATTTGTTTAGCTTTTTTAGTTAATTTCAATCTCCCTGGTATTGTTCCAGAAGATGCTAATCCCTTTTCTATGGCATTTTGCATTGCGTTCCAAACTGAGTATAAGTATTCTGTTATTTTTTCTTTACCTTCGTATAAGCAGACATAATCGAATAAATCTATATTATTGTCTTTTACATATTCTTTTATTTCGTTAAAATTTTTGTGAGGATAGACTTCCTTAAAATCAGAAGCTTCTTCTCCTTCAATTTTAAAAGTTCCACCACCTACAGAATATATTCGCCATCTATCTAATAAATTATTATTTTTATAAGCAAATATATCAAAAGTATTTGGATGAATATTGCATGGTGTTTCAGTATCAAATATAATTTCTACTTCATAATTTGATAATGTTTCTTTGATAATATAATCTGTTAAATGTCCTTTGCCGGTTAAAGCAAGTGATCCATATAAAATAATTTTAAATTTATCGGCTTCTGGATATTGATTTTTAAATTTTTCTGTTGCTCTTTTTGGTCCCATTGTATGAGAACTAGAAGGGCCATTTCCAATTTTATATAATTCTAATAATGATTGCATTTTATTTATAATTCCTTTAATAATTTAATTGATGAAATTATACTATTAAAGAAATTGCTAGTCAACAATACTATAATTTAATAATTCTATTTGATTAGAAATAAATTTATGGTTAGTATTTATATCATTTGATAGCTCTGTAGATAGATATTTTTTATTATCATCGGCGAATACAGTAACTACAGAATCTTTAATTTTGTCAGCTAATAATATACTGCCTATTAAGTTGGCTCCAGATGATATTCCAACTCCTATACCAAGTTCTTTTGAAATTTTTCTAGACATATTTATTGCATCATCATCATTAATTAATATAACTTCATTAATGTCGTTTTTATTTATTAATTCAGGTATAAAATCATCTCCTATTCCTTCTATTTTATGATTTCCTATTATGCTTCCACCAGATAGCATTGGCATTTTTTCAGGTTCAATCGCAGTTATTAGCATAGAATTATTTTCTTCTTTTAGTCTTTTTCCTATTCCCATTAAAGTTCCTCCAGTGCCTACGCCAGATACGAAACCTCCTATTTTTTCTGGGATTTGCTCTAAAATCTCATTTCCTGTTGTTTCATAATGTGCTAGAAAATTATCTTTATTTGAGAATTGATTACTTAAGAATCCATTTATTCTTTCTGACATTTTTTTGGCTTCTTTAACACATTTTATAAATCCACCTTCCTCTTTAGAAATAAGGAAGACTTTTGCGCCAAATGAAGTCATTAAATCTATTCTTTCTTTGCTAGCCCAATCAGGCATAAATATATATACTGGATGATTATAATAACTTCCAAGTGCGGCAAGAGATATACCTGTGTTTCCACTTGTTGCTTCTACTATAGGCATACCTTCTTTTAGTTCTCCTCTTTTTTTAGCATTATTAATTATATAAAAGGCTACTCTATCTTTTATACTTCCTGTTAAATTGTAATATTCTAATTTAACAAAAATTTTATTAAGTATACCTTTACATTTATAATTTATTTTTATCATTGGTGTATTTCCTATAATGCTTTTATTAAACATAACATCCCTTCTTTATTAAAAATATTTACTTATTTATATTCGAAAAAATCTTAATAAGTGATAGTTTTGTAGATGTTTATTTAAAAAAGTTTGAAATTTAGAGCAATTTATACTATATAAATTATTTTATTTTTAGGGAAATATTGTTTTAGTTTTTTTCTAAAAAATAATTCTCCTTCTTCTCGTATATAGTTTTTATACATATATTTTCCTCTACCTCTTCCTGTCATCAAGTTTGGATCATATAAATTAATTGCATTTGGAAACGCATCTTGATTAATCATACGATGCACATAGCTGTATGTCATAAAAATTATTTCAAAAAACACATCTTTTTTTACTTCTTCCGATAAATTTTCATGTAGATATTTTATTAAATTTTCATATTCTTCTTGCCAATTATCTATCATAATTACAGGAGCAATTAATATGCCTAGTTTATATCCAGCTGCTTTTAATTTATTTATTGATTCTATTCTTCCTTTTAATTTTGAAGTTCCGAATTCAACTTGATTAATTATTTTTTCAGGATTTACACTCATTCTAACAATTATTCTATTATTATGTTCTATGTTGCATATAGAATCTACCATATCAAATTTTGTCGGGAAAGTTAAGTATCCTCTGTTTTCTTTACTAAATTCTCTGATTGTCCAATCTAAATTACCTGTTAGGGTATTTTCTAAAATTAAATCACTATTGCTTCCAATCTCAAAAGTTAATTCTTTTTCAGATTGATTGTTTATTTTAATTATTTTTTGCAGTATTTCTTCTCTATTTACAAAAATCCTTAAATATGCACATTTATTATAATTGCATACTAAGTAACAATACATGCACATTGCCGTGCAGCCAGAAGATGTATAAGGGACAAGATAATCTGATACTTTATGATTTGGGACAAATTTATGAGTTTTTCTTATTCCTATTCCTATAATCAAATTTCTTTTCATTTTTGGAAATTCGGAATTTTCTTTTTTTCTCATTTCTTCAATATTATTATGATTACTAATTATGACTTTTGGAAGATTGTTATATTTTTTAAGAAGAGCTTTTCCTAATTCATAATTTTCTATTTCTTTTTCGTAATAAATACAGTCAATATTAAACATAAAATCACCGATAATATTGTAACTGTACTATATAAATTTATGCTTTATATATCGAATATCGTAGAAATTAATGATTTTTACATAAGTTGATGAAACATAAGATGTATGGTATAATAAATGATAAGCAATGTGTTTTGAAAGTAGCTAATATGTTAGAGACTAAAGGAGGATAAGTATGGACATTAATGAAAAGATGACAAAGGTAACTCGGATAATCAAAGAGATTACTCCTCTGACTCCCAAAATCTTTTATCGGGAAGGAACTATGCATGTTATGGCTGTCTGGCAAGAGAGTGAAATACCAAACGAGCAGGAGACGGCCCAGTTGGAAGAGAAACTGAAGGCTCTCGGTGATATTGTGCCCACTGTTTACCGAGATATGAACTTTCTTTCACTTGAAATTTTGGGCTAACCTCCTTCGGGAGGTTTATTTATTTGATGGATATAAAAAATAAAACTATTTGTCTTTCATGCAAATAGTTTTATTTTAATTTATTTATCTACTCTATTTTTTACGACACTATAGTCACCGTCGTCTGAATCGTCTGCTCTTAATATAAATGCTGAAGGTATTGGTCTTGTACTATGGGCTCCAGATAAATTTGTTGGATCATTTATAGTTTTACTTTTTACAGTCATTGATGTAGAAGTTCCACCATCTAAGTTAGATGCGTTTATTGCACCATATCTATCAAATATATCTAGTAAATCTTTAATAGTTGCACCTTGACCTAAAGTTCTATTTCCATCAAGAACTAAAAATAAAACTATTCCATCAGCACGTTGACCTATAGCTGTTCTAGGGGCTGTTCCCCATCCTCCATTACCGTATATTTGAGATTTTTCTCCATTCATTATTAAGTATGGTTCAAAAGATACGCAATCTCTTATTCCTTTTGACTTTGCTTGTGAAGAAGAATATTTACCAAGAATTAATTTATGTTCATTATTAAAACCGATAATATTGCCATAAGTTGCATTGGCTATAGTTTTATTTTTATTAATTGTAATTCCTAAAGGTGTAGAGCCAGTACCTTGATAATTTTCATCTCTAAATCCACCAGCGTTTATTGCAACTAGAGCATTATTCTTTTTTGATATTTCTGTTAAATATTGTCCACTACTTCCTATATATGCAGATGTTGCTACTTCTACTCTAGATGGATCGTAAATAACGGCCATATAGCCAGTAAATTTTCTACCACCATCAATTTTTATAATTTTATAATCATTATTTTTTTTGCTTTTTTCTAATATCTGACGTTCATACTCATTAGCATATGTGATTTCTTCTTCTTCATAGTTGACTATTTCAATTGCATTTTCGTCAGTGTGTCCACTAACTTCTACTACTCTATTCTTATCTAAGCATTCTTGAATAGTTTTATCGCTATAGAACCATGTTGCTAGATATTGATGATTCATAGATCTCATAGCTGTTGTAATTAGCCAATCTCTAAAACCACTCCAAGGACCATATAATAAGAATACAACTGTGGAACAACCAATTACAAAAAGAATAGCTAGTACTATAACAATTTTTTCGTGTAATTTTAGTTTCTTTTTTTGTTTAGTTTTTTTGTCTTTTTCTGATTTTTTATTTTTGGCTTTTGGTGATTTATCATTATTTTCTATATTATTAGAAATTTCATCAGATTTATCTGTTACTTCATTTTTTATATCTTTAACATCTTTTTCTGTATCTAAAGAATCTTGATTTTTTTTCAATTTTTTCCTCCGTATATTAATTAAATTTCATACTTATAAATTATATGTTAACAATTAAAAAGAGTCAATAATCGACAATATATTGTAATAATTTTATAATATAGAAAATTAAAAAACTACCCACATTTTGGGTAGCTATAAATTATTTATTTACTTTATCTTTTACTACACTATAGTCTCCGTCATCTGAATCGTCAGCTCGTAATATAAATGCAGATGGAATTAATCTAATATCAGAATTACCGTTTTTTGTAATTGGATCATTTACTACTTTTCCTTTTACAGTCATGGTAGTAGAATTGCCACCGTCTAAGTTAGCAGCATTTATTGCGCCATATCTTTCAAAAATATCTATCAAATCTTGCATTGTTGCGCCTTGTCCTAATACTCTATTTCCATCAAGTACTAAAAATAAAACTATTCCATCAGCACGTTGACCTATAGCTGTTCTTGGTGATGTTCCAGATCCACCATTACCAAGAACTTGAGATTTTTGTCCATTCATAAGTAAATATGGTTCGAAAGATACACAATCGCGAATGTTGTTTGAGATAGCTTCTTCTGAAGAAAGGCTTCCTAATATTAATTTGTGCCTAGTATTAAAACCTATTATTCCAGCATAAGGATTATCAGATATTAATCTATTTTTACTAATTGTAAGGCCTAAGGGAATAGCATCATCTTTAGTTACATAAGAAAATCCTCCGCCGTTTATTGCAACTAGAGCGTTAGAAGATTGAGAAAGATCTGTTAGGTATTGCCTTGTACATTGCCCAGGTGTTGAATTTGGTTCAGAGATAACTTCTACTCTAGATGGATCATATATAGCAGCCATATATCCACTGAATTTAGCGCCACCATCAATTTTTATAATTTTATAATCATTATTGTTTTTATCTTTTTCTAAAATTTGGCGTTCATATTTGTTTTTATATTGGATATTTTTTCTATTGTTATAATCTATAAATTGTATTAATGATTCATCAGTATATCCAGTTACTTGGATAATTCTATTTCTACTTAAACATTCTTGAATAGTTTCATCACTATAAAACCAAGTTGCTAAATACTGGTGGTGAAAAGTATTCATTGCTGTTGTTATTAACCAATCTCTAAAACCGTTCCAAGGACCATATAGTAGAAATAATATGATACTAATACATATAGTGATTATAATTGCAAAAGAAATAAAAAATATTTTTATAAAATTCTTTTTTATTTTAGGTTTTTCTGATTCTGATATAGGTGAATCATTTGTATTTTCTGTAGAATTATTGTCCATTTTTCCTCCTCAAATTTATATCTATAATTAATTATAGTATAACTATATAATTGAGTCAATAAAAGAAAAGCCTATCTGTGTCCGAAAACACAGATAGGCTTTTGATCCTTAAAGGTAATTCTTCGCTCTTCTTTGCAGTTTTTGCTGCACCTCCTACTTTCTGGTGAAATTTACGATGAAGGTAATCATTGCGACGCCCAAGACCAGAAGAATGATTGAAAAAGCGAACCACCCAAGGGCGATTAATCCCGACGGATCAAATAGGAGACCGAGGATAATGTACCCCAGTACCAAACCAACCAACAGTTTCAATAGACCCTTTTTGTGCTTGCAGGCAAACTTGATGCCTACGATTACAATTGCTGCTACGAATACGATGCCGATAATGTTTCCAATACTCATGATGATGTTCCTTTCTGTGCATGGTTTTTATAAGGTTGTTACATATATATTATACCATTTTTTATGTAAATAATCAAACTAAAAGGCTATATATAAACAAAACACCAGTACTTTAACTAGTGTTTTTATTTAGCGTTTAAAATGTGATTATTCCACCATAATCTATTATATCTAATCCTTTGAAATCTATTAAGTTTAAATTATATTTATTTAAATGTTCTAATAGAAGGTCTAAATTTTTTAACTTATTTGAATCCCCAAAGAGAATAAACTTATCATATATAATAGCACTTGCGCCACCTATAAAACCGTTCATATTACTTATATTACCATTTCGATCTAATAGATGTATGTTTTCATCTTTTAATAGTAAGACGTCTAATTGATATAATTTAATAAAGTTGTAGATGCCTTCATCTGAAGTTATACAAGATTTTTCGGATGTTGCTACTATGTTACATTTAGAATATCCTTGATGTACAGGTATTTGTTTTAAATTTTTTTGATTAGTTATATACTTTAATATTCTTTTATCAGTGTATTTGAAATCATGTATAATATTATTTCCAATTTGACATATATTATATTTTACATCTTCAGGATACTCATAGCCTACTTCTTCTTCACCTTCTTTTAAAGTCATGATTTCTTTATGGTTTAACAAAACATTTTTTGCTTTAAATATTTCATCATTAATTTTTGTGAAGAAAATATCTGGGTGTCCTGATATTTCACCATATACGCTATTTTGTGGTGGCAGTTCTATAAGTTCACCAAATCTTTTTAAATATTGCTTTTCTTGCATTCTCATTCTTTTGTCTATTATTATGTTCATTTTTTCCCCTTTATTCTACACTTTTTAGACTTTCTATCATATCTATTTTCTTTAGTACAAAATGAATTACTTTATTTACAATAAATGAAAATACTATTGTAATTAAACTTGAATATATGTAGCTAATAGGTTTAATTTGTCTTATAAATTTTAATTTATCTATTTCTACACTAATAACTACTGCGCTAGTTAAGAAGAACCCGAAAAGTAATCCTAAGAAAATACCTATAATGGTAAATATTATATTTTCTTTATTTATATAGTTATCTACTTCACTATCATAAAAGCCAAGTACTTTTAATGTTGCGATTTCTCTTTGTCTTTCTCCGATGTTGATATTTGCTAAGTTATATAGAACGACAAATGCTAATAATGCAGAGGCTACTACTAAGATTATTACAACATAATTTAATGTTCCTAACATATCTTTAATTGATGATATTAAGCTTGATATTACAGAAACTGATGCTACTCCATCTAATTGTAATATTTTTTCAGATATTTTTTCAAGTTCGGAATTTGATATGTTTTCTTTTGTATTTAATAATATCATATTTGTGTTATATGTTTTAATATTTGCTTCATAAAATTCTTTAGACATATACACATAGTGAGAAACATAGTTTTCAGCAATTTGAACAATTTTAAAGTTATATTCTATATTATCTCCATTTATTAATTTTACGCTATCCCCTACGTTTAATTTTAATTGTTCAGCAACTTTATCAGTTATGATTATTCCATTTTGATTTAGATTGATTGGTTCTTTTGTTTGATAATCTTTAATGGTACATGACTTTAAAAAATTTTCATTTGAATTTGGAATAAATACGCTAGCATCAAAACTTCCATTATCATTTTTTATTTTTACGCTAGATGCATGTATTTCTGAGTAACTATCAATTTCTGAATGATTATTTATATAAGAAGTAATATTTTGTATTTTATTAGAGTCATCTATTGCTACTGTTAGATTATATTTAAATATTTCTCCAAATTGCTTTTCTGGAATATCTGCAATAGAGTCTTTTATTCCAAATCCTGTTACCATAAGTCCAGTACATCCAGTTATTCCAACTATTGTCATTAGGGCTCTTTTTTTGTATCTGAAAATATTTCTAGTAGTAATTTTTTTCGAAAAATTTAAATGTTTCCAAATGCAGTTAATTTTTTCTAAGAATATTTTTTTACCATTCTTAGGTGCCTTTGGTCTCATTAAAACGGCTGGCATTTCTTTTAATTCTTTATATGAAACTAAAATTGTTGTTCCACCTATGCATAAGAATGCAATTAATGTGCCTGCTAAACCTATATTTAATTGATAGTTTAGATGGAAATATGGAAGTGTATATATCATAGCATATAATTTCCAAACGATTGTAGGTAATAAGTAAAAACCTATACTCATTCCAATTATTCCACCTATTATACATGCTATAGCAGAATATATAATATATTTACTAATTATTTGCAAATTTGTATAACCTAGTGATTTAAGAGTTCCAATTTCAATACGTTCTTCTTCTATCATTCTTGCCATTGATGTTAAGCTTATTAGTACAGCAACCAAATAAAAAATTACTGGGAAGACCTTTGATATATTTGACATTGTTTTTATAGCATCAAATATATTTGAATATCCGATATTATCATTTCTGTCTTGTATATACCAGATGGCTTTTTCTATTCTTAAAATTTCATCTTGTGCTTTATTTAATTCTTCCTCTGCTTCTTGTAAATTTGTTTCCGCTTCTGCTTTATTTGTTAAAAATTCTTCTTCTTTTTGATTAAGTTCGTTTCTTCCATTAGTTAGTTCAGTTTCTGCATTTTGTAATTGTGTTTTAGCAGATGATATTTGGAGATAGCTATTATTTTTTTGAAGTTGTAGATCACGCTTTTTATTTTCAAGCTCTATTTTGGCTTGTGATAACTGGTTTTCAGTAGATGCAATTTGATTTTGATATGTATTTAATGTGTTTTCTATAGTTTGTTTTTGAAGTGTTAAGCTATTAACTGTATTATTTGTTTGTTCTATTTGCAAATCAATGTCTGCAGTGTCAGTTATACCGTTGTCTATCAAAGCTTGTTTTTGACGGTGTAGTTCTTCTAATGCAGTTTGTGTTTTTGAAATTCCAATTTCTAATTGATTTATTTGAGGGGTTAGGTTAGCTTTTTTAGTTTCAAAATCTGTTTTAGAAGTAATAAGTGCTTGTTCATTTTTTTCAATAATGTTTTCAGCATTACTAATTTCTATATCAGCATTTGCAAGAGCTGTATTGGCTTCTAGTTTCTTTTTTTCTAACTCTTCTTTATTAGTTTTTAAAGTACTTTCAGCGTTTTGCAAATCTTGCTTAGCTTGATTTATTTGCGCTTCAGCATTTTGTAGTTCGGATTCAACTTCACTTTTTTTAGTAATATATTCTGTTTTACTAGTTTCTAATTTTGTATTTGCTGTATTTATTAATTCATTATATCTTATGGTTTGCCTATCTTCTTTTATTGATTCTATTTTAGATATAACAGAGTTTACTTTACTTGTATATTTATGATTATTTGTTACTAATTCTTTTGTGTTTTTTATTTTTACACCTATTTCTGTATAATAATCTAAGTTTATAACATCATCTTTTGTATAAATAAAATATGAAATAGTTCCATTGCCTATTGATGAGTTTCCTCTTTCATTTGATATGTATATAGGTGTTGTAGCGATTCCTACAATTGTGAAAGTTTTTTGAGTAAATATAGAATTATTGTTTTCATCAGTTTCATTATTATTAAGTATTATTTGTTTTCCTATGAAATTTTCTATATTTTCAGAAATAGTGTATTTACTATCTAATAAACACTCGTTTGAATTAGCTGGAAGCTTTCCGTATATAATTTCTGGAGTATTTATATTTTCATTATATTCAATTACTTTACATACGTTTTCTTTATCATTTATTTGAGCAAGAGAATCTTTGGTTTGTATACCATAAGCATTTTCAACTTCGTCGATATTTTTTATTGCTGTTATGTCTGCATCTGTTAGTCCAAGTGTTGATATTATATTTATATCATACATATTGTTATTGTCAGTATAACTATCTAAGCTATCTAACATATCTGGACTAGATGCTGTTAATCCTGCGAAAAATCCTACTCCTAAGAATGCCATAATCATTATTGATATAAAACGTCGTCTAGTTTTAATTATTTCTTTAAAAATATTTTTGATTAATGATTTTTTCATTTTAAGAAAAAGTCCTTTCAAAATTACCATTCAATTGTATCTATTGATACGGGATTTTCATTTGTTTCTATTTTTTCTACAGTTCCATTTTTAAAGCGAATTACTTTATCTGCCATAGGAGCTATTGCACTATTATGTGTAATTATTAATACAGTGATGCCTACTTTTTTTGACATATCTTGTAATAGTTTTAAAATACTTTTTCCAGTTTTGTAGTCTAATGCTCCAGTAGGTTCATCACATAAAAGTAGTTTAGGGTTTTTTGCGATAGCTCTTGCAATTGCAACTCTTTGTTGTTCTCCTCCAGATAGTTGAGATGGAAAATTATCTTTTCTATTTTCTAATCCTACTTTTTTTAATATATCATTTACATCTAATGCATCTTTACATAATTGTGTTGCTAATTCAACATTTTCTTTTGCAGTTAGGTTTTGAACTAGATTATAAAATTGAAATACGAAACCTATATCGTTTCGTCTATATGTTATTAGTTGTTTTTTTGATAGTTCAGTTATATTTTTATTATCTACAAATACTTTTCCTGATGTAGCTGTGTCCATTCCTCCAAGAATGTTTAATGTGGTTGTTTTTCCTGCCCCACTGGGACCTACAATTACTACTAATTCGCCTTTATCTATAGAGAAACTGGTGTTTTTTAAAGCGTCGATTTCTATTTCGCCCATTTTATATTTTTTATGTACTTTTTGAAATTCAATATATTGCACTTTTTCTGGTCCTCCATACTTTTAAATTTCGCCTATATTATATATATAATATACAAATTTTTAAAGTACAAATTTGAAAAAATGATGAGTTAAAAATGCTATATAACATTGAAAAATCGTTTGTTTAATATTATAATTCTTTCAAAAGGAGTGAATTATAAATGATTAATCGAGAGGAAAATCCAGATTTTTTAAATGATTTTTTAGATTATTCTTCTACTATATTGAATAAATCACCAAACACAATGAAAGAATATAACTATGATATTAATCATTTTTTAAAGTTTATAAAATATAAATTTAAAATGGCTGAAATGGATGATGAAACTGGGCTGACCAATATAAAAGTAAATGATATAACTATAGATATAATAGCTAAAATTAAGCTTGAAGATATACATGCTTTTTTAGGTTATATGAAAGAGACTTTTCATAGTAAACCTGCTACTCTTGCAAGAAAAACTGCAAGTATTAGAGTGTTTTTTCATTATATGTGTAATAAAACTAAAAAAATATCTAACAATCCGGCAATTGATTTAGAAAGTCCGAAATTAGGAAAACGTTTGCCTAAATATTTAAGTCTGGATCAAGCAAGAGATCTTTTAAAAACAGCATCTGCTCCTATTCCCGCTTCTCATGGAAATCATGATAATGCTACTCGTAATTTTGCAATTATTACATTATTTTTAAATTGTGGTATGCGTTTATCAGAACTTGTTGGAATTAATATAAAAGATATTGATTTTTCTGAAAATAAATTAAATGTCATTGGTAAAGGAAATAAAGAGCGTACTATTTATTTAAATAAAGCTTGTATAAATGCTATTAATAATTATCTTCAAGATAGACCTAAAGAAGGAATTAAATTTGATTCAAGAGATGCATTATTTTTGAGTGAGCAACGCAGACGTATTAGTAATAGGACAGTTCAATATGTTGTTAAAGAAGAAATGAGAGCTGCTGGAATTGATTCAAATAAATTTTCTGTACATAAATTAAGACATACTGCTGCTACTTTGATGTATAAATATGGCAATGTTGATATTAGAGCATTGCAAGAACTTTTAGGACATGAAAGTATTTCTACAACTGAGATATATACTCATGTTGATAATGAACAAATTAGAAATGCTGTTGAGAGTAATCCTCTAGCAGATGAATAAAGAAAGGAATTATAACAATGAAAAAAATTGGTTTTTATGCTGGTAGTTTTGATCCATTTACAAAAGGGCATTTACATGTTGTAAAAGTTTCATCAGAAATATTTGATGAAGTTGTTATAGGAATTGGTATTAATCCTGCTAAGGAAAAAAGATTTAGCACTGAAGTTATGCTTAATGCTATTGAAAAAACTTTGAAAACGGAGGCTCTTTCTAATGTAAGAGTTATTTCATATGATAATTTGTCTGTTACTGCTGCCATAGAGAATAATGCAAATTTTTTGATTCGTGGTATCAGAAATGGTATGGACTATGATTTTGAGGAGACTTTAGCTACTTTTAACAAAGAGGTTTCGAATTTAGATACTATTTATGTAAGGGCTGGTGAAGTTGGACCTATTAATTCTACTATGATTATGGATTTAATTAGAAATAATGCAGATTTAACTAGATTTTTGCCTAAAGATATAATAGAAGCTATAAAAAAATAAAGGGACTTTTAAAAGTCTCTTTATTTTTGTTTTGTATTTGTGTACCAAATGTTGTCTAATGTAATTTTTTTACTTCCAGATGCTGTTGTTCCTAAAATAATTTGATTTAACGATAATCTTTCTTTTTGAATGTGCTCTTCTAATAAGTCCATGAAGATTTTATCTTGTTCTGGATTACTTGGTTTTTGTAGTTGCTCTGTAATCATATTTCCTATTTGAATTAATACAACATCTTTATATGATCTTCTTGCTCGTTTTGACATTGATGATTCTTCTTCATCAAATGATTTTCGAGATATATATTTACTACATAATTCTTTTGCTTCATTATATTTTTTTTGACTAGTTAAATTTTCCACTACTTTTACAAAAGAATTTTCTTTATCTCTTTCTGAAAAAAGTGCCATTAAATTAGTTATAGCTGCTCCAGGATTTGTTATAGGATATTTATGTCCTTGTTCACTAATAATTGTTCTAATTTGAATTTCTACTTGTTTTTCTTGTCTTTCTTTTGTTAATGCAAATCTAGTATTTGGGGCTGAGTCTACTCTTCTCTGAGCTTCTTGAGAGATTGCATTTCTTGCTGTTTGTAAATCAAATGTGTTGTTTGCAATACTTTGCAAAATATTTTCTATTTCAGGAGATACATTATTTCTCATGTTATACATTGTTTGAGCTGTTCTTAACTGTGAGATACGAGAGTCTAGTCTGTTTTTTATAGCACTTGTATAAAAATGCGAATTATTACGTTCAAAAGCAGGTATTTGTTTTGATAAATATAAAAGTTCATCAATATCAGATGTTTGATTTGCCACTTGTTCTATAACTGTTGCAAGTTCTTCAGCTATAGTTTTTCTTACTTTTGCAAGTCTTTGGTTAATTTTATCATCATGTGAAGTAGCAAGATTTTCTAAATCGCGAGATTGAAAATAATTATGAAGTGCTTGTAGTTGTTTCATTGTTTTTGGAACCTTAATTATACTCTTAAAATCACTTATCATATTTTCCAAAGTTGTTCTTTTTTCTCTTCTTTCTGTAGGTGTCATCTGGCTTATGGCTTCAGAGTTGCTTTTAATTTTAGTTATTGCTTGATTAACTTTATCTTGTTCTAACTCTGTTGGAACTTTATAATTAGAGCTTGTTGTAGTGTTAGAACCTGACATTGATTCATTTGATACGAATTTTTTAAAGTTTTGTCTTAATATATCTAAAGTGTTTTTATTGTTTGTTGGTTGCTTTTTAGAAGTATTTGATGTGTTAATTGGATGGGCAGGTTTAGAAGTTTTTAGTTCTTTTCTCTTTTTTTCTTCATCCTGTGATTTTTTTTGAACAGTTGCTTTTTGAGTATTAGCTTCTTCTTCTTTCCTTTTTTCTTCTTGCTTGATATATTTATTAATTTTCTCTAATGGAACATTGAACTCTAATTCAATAAGTTCTGGTGCAAAACCTGCATTTATTAATTCTAATATTTCTTCTTTACTCATTTAAATTTCTGACCTTTCATTGTGTTATATTTTGTATGTTATATCACAGTTGGTTATATTTTTCAATGTTAAAAGGGCAAAAGGCCTCATTTTTTGTAAATGAGAGCCTTTACTTTGGTAATGCTTAAAAAATATTAGTTGTTGGTTACTGCAAGAAGTCTTTCAGGTCTGATAAGAAGTCCTTTGCTGTGATTCTGCCGTCAAAATTGGGATTATAGAGCTTTGCAAGATTGTTGGCTATGGTGGACAATTTTAAAATTTGCATTCTGAAAAAATTTTGCTCCACTTTATCCTCAGTTATGGTTTCGGGCTTCAGATAGCAGTGTACTTCATTTTGAAGAGTTTCAACTGCTTTGGTTGTAAAAGATATAAGTTGATTCAGTTCTTCTTTCATATATGCATTTGGCATACATTTTCCTGTAAGAATCATTACAACTTTTACTATTTTTACATTAAATGAGCTTTCTGTATCTTCTTTAAGAGTCTTCAAGACATCTTCTATTGCGTCGATGTCTTGTATATGAGTTGATTCTGAAAGCTTAGGCATGCAATTTAAAAGCACTTCTCTTGTTATTTCCTGCTTTTCGTTATCAGATACAGGATTCTTAGAGTTTTTCTCCTCACCTTCTTTTTCTGAATCGTTTGTATTTTCAACACCTGCAGGGCTGTTTCCTTTATGCTCTGACAGAATGCGATTAATACTTGCAATTACATTGATGAATCGAAGGTTTAATTTCTTTGTTACACAGTCACATATAACACGCCGATTATAGCTGTTGAAGGCAACTTCTTTTTTCTCTAATGCTGCTAAGATATTTTCCCAGGTTATTTTTTCTAACTCCGGATAGATTTCGATGATCTGAAGAAAAGCTGCCTGAAGATCGCTTGGAACTTCTAAAAATGATATAACGCCATTTAAAAAATCACTTTTGGAATTAGTGGTTTTAGCAATTTCTTCAAATTTCGGAATATTGATAGCTTTTTCTTTTGCAACATATTTTTTACCTTTTGATGTTGTCGGTGTGTTAAGAGGAGAATTGTTAGATCCGCCTTCATCTGATTTTTTTGCAAGTTTTTCTTCTTTTTCATCAGACGTGGGTTCACTCTTGATTTCCTCTTTGCTACTGTCTTCCTGTTTGCTGTTGTCATAATCTTCGTTGCCAGAATAATTGTACTCAAGATATGTGACATTTCCACACTCACAGAAACTATAGATTGTTTCCTGAGGCGGGGTTTTTTCGAAGTACAACTTCATTTTAAGTACGTTGTTTTCGAACAGGATGCCAGTTTCTTTGTGATATTCTTTTACCAGCGCTGACCGAAAAACGTCCATTAACTTTTCAAGGTCATGGACTGTCACATGAACATTAACATACATACTGATACCTCCTTTTGGTTGAATTGTAGCGTCATGTGTTTTGCATGGGCATTACCGATTATATTTAGCATAGAAATTCTGAGAAATAATTTATAGTGTAAAATTATTTTAATTCAAAACATTGCTAAATAGTATTTGGATATACCAATGTGACCTATATTATACTATCATTTGGCTTATTTATCAAGGTTTACATAAGAAAAAATCACTTGCCATAGATGTGGTAAGTGATTTGCTATTTTAATTATTTTGATTTGTAGAAATTTCTTTTAATTGGACATATCCTAATTCATTCCATTCATTGTAGGCTAGATTTAATCTAAAAAGTAATTTTGGTTTTGCTCCTGCCCTATTTTTATCAATAACGCCTATATAATATCTCACATCTGGATCATCAAAAACTTCTAAATCTTTACAATTTATAAATCTATCTGAATCTGAATATTCATAGTCTCCTAAATGAGGTCTTTGTATTTGCTTAAATAATGTTAATGAATCAAATACCTCTTTTATAGTTTTGCTGACTGATAAATCGTTTATTGTTAGATCGATTGGAGATGTTTTATTTTCAGATAATTGAATAGATGCACCTATGAATATATTAAATTTCTGAGTAAGTTCTGATAGTAAGGTTGCAGTTTTTTTCAATTCATCGGCATTACCTATATTGTTTACATCTGATTTTAAAGTATCATAAAAAACGTATTCTATTCCATCTTTATACATGTAGTTTGATATTACTTCATGTAAATCATTATTTGTATATTCAGTTAAGTGTACAAAATATACAGAATTATTTATTTCTTGATTGATCCAATCTGTAACTTTTATTATTTGATTAAATTCAGTAGATATTTGACTTAGTCTTTGAATAAATTGTGCTTGAGTTTCATTATCTAATTTCTTTATGAAACCTTGTTCGTCTAATAAAACTTCTTTAGGATTATCTGCTTTAAATTTGAATTCAAGTAGTTCTCCTTCGTTTTTTATAAGTTTTTGACCATGAAATTGCTGAAAAACAGGATTATTTATTACTGTTGTTAAAAGACATAGCCTCATTTTATCTTCTGTCATTTCATTTGATACTACTAATACTTTCTTTTTATGATGAAATGCTATATTACAAGCTAAGTTAACAGTAAATCTACTTTTACCAGCGTTAGATGGCATTGCATATGTCATTATTTCACCTTTTCGAAGACCTTTAAATACTTTTGTCATAATTGGAAATGGAAGTGGAATACCTTCTCTTAAATCATTTTGATCATCAAGCCAAAATTTAGCAATGTCATGATTTAATACAGCTTGACTCAATCTGTTTGTTACATTAATTTGCTTTATAGCTGCTTCTACTTCTTCGGCTGACATATCTTTATATTTAATATATGATTTGATTTCAAGAATTTTCTCTTGAATATTATGTGTTGGAGCTTTTATATAAGCTTTTTTTAGTATGAATAGTTTTTTTAGTTCTCTATATATTAATTCAAAGTTATATTTTTTATCTAATGGTGCTGTTTGCATTAGACATTTGATATCATATAATTCGGAAATAGCTTTAGGAAAGTTAAATTTGTCTTTTAATTGTGGCGGAGCGTGTTTTTCTCCTTCTTTAAAGATAACGCTTTTATATAAATTTAATATTATTTCACTAGAAAAGAAACAAATATCTTCTTCAAAATAGAATTTTGATATTGCATTCGGAGTTCCATATAAAAGTGAAATATATATTGTTTCTAATGTAAAGTTATCTAATTCATCTGGATATAATTTAGGAGGTTCTTCGTCAGTAGAACGTGACATTCTTTCTATTCTTTTTTCACGTTCGTCTAAGACACTTATTTGTCCTTGAATTTGATATATAAATTCATCTTTATCAAATTCTTTTTCTCCTCCAGCTTCTTCTCTTTTCAATCTTTCTGCTTCTTTTTGAGCTTTATCTCTACTTAATATTTTATTTAGATTGTGTTCTAGTTCACTATACTTATTATTTTTATCTTCCGTAATCAATTTTTACCTCCATTTATTTTGATTCTAAAAACTTTTTTATTAATTGTTCTCTGGCTTGATTTTCAAAAGAGTCATCTAAAATTTCTAATTCTATTGTCTCATTATATTTACGTTCTAATGCATATTTAATAATATAGTCAGCTAGCTTAGGATTTTTAGATAGAAGCGGTCCATGTAAATATGTGGCAATAACATTTTTTGTTCTAAAGCCTTCAGATAAATCTCCGAATTTATTTCCGTTTCCGTATAATACTGTTCCAAAATTTTCACCAGTATCAAAGGTTTGTCCACCATGATTTTCAAATCCAATTATTTTTGTTTCTTCATTATCTAATATAGTTTCAATAATAATATTGCCAATACACCTTTTTTTTCTGTCAGAAATTGCTTCAGTATAGTAATTAAATATTTCTAAACCAGGAATAATTTTTCCTTCTACTCCTTTATAATATTTTCCAAATAGTTGATAGGATCCGCAAATTAATAAAAAGAATACACCTTCTTTTATAGCAGTTTTAATTTCTTTTTTGTATTTAACTAGATCTTCTGAAAGAATTTTTTGCTCATTATCTGCACCGCCACCAGAAAAGACTATATCATATTCTGAAAAGTTAGGTGTGGTGTCTCCAATAGAATACGTGTCTATTTGACATGAGAATCCTCTTTTTTTCGTTCTATATTCTAATACCTTGATATTACCTATATCACCATATAAATCTAAAATATCGGGATATAGATATAATATTTTAATTTCTTTCATTATTTTCTCCAATTTTTTCTTTATATTTGATTAATTCTCTTCTTGTTGGTTGTACAGAGGTGTAATTTGCAATTACGTATTTTCTACCTTTTGTTTCATAAAGTTTTTCAACTGCTTCTGAGATACTTTCACATGGAATAATTTTTTCTGCTGGATAATTGCTTGTTTTTATTCTTATAGCTATATCATATGGTCTTGTTCCTGCAGTTATAATTCTATCTACGTTCTCTATGTCTTCAAAATTAATATCCCAAATCCAAGACACATCTTTTCCATCTGCTATATTATCGTTTAATACAAATAAAAGTTCTTTATTATCTTTATTTTCATTTAATAGTCTTAAGCTTACATTTGCACCAGTAGGATTTTTAGCTAAATTAATTGTTGTGTCACAGTTTGCTATTATCATTTTTTCTAAGCGACCATTATTTAATACAAATTTTTCAATTGTATTTATTACAGATTCTTCAGGAATAGTATATCTTTTGGCTACTGCTGTTGCAGCTGCTATATTATAGATAGCATAAATATTATTAAATTGAGTTTTATATTCTTTTTCTTCTATTTTGAAAGTTTTGTTTTCTAAATCTATATTTGTTAGTATGTGATATAGTTGATTGTTTCCATAGTAACATTTTGGACATTTAAATTTTCCAATGTGAGCATATTGGTAGTATTCATATTCTAAACGTGTGTTACAGAATGGACAGAATTTTCCTTCTCCAGCTTCTTTTAATTCTTCTGTAGCATATTTATATTTGTCTACTTTAAAATAGAATATATTTTTATTACGTTTATTTGCTTTTCCTAATCTACTTACATTTGGATCATCTGAATTTAATATTAGATTTCCTGTATAGTTTTCTACGAAGTTCTGAATTTTTAAAATTAGTGACTCTACTTCTCCAGAACGATCTAATTGATCTCTAAAGAAGTTTAAAACTACTAGACAGTCTAGTGGAATCATATTATATAGTATTGGAACATAGCTTTCATCAGTTTCAAATACTAAGTAATCGGCTTTTACTTTTCCTGTTAGGCTACAATTTTTTATTAACACTGAAAGGATACCTGTTTCCATATTGTTTCCTTCAGAGTTAGTTATTATTGTTTTATTACTATCTTTTAATATTTGCCCAATAAGATTATTTGTCATTGTTTTACCATTAGTTCCAGTTACAGCTATTATCTTTCCTTCTATTTTAAAATATTTAAAGATATTTGAAGAAAGTCCAAGTGCTAATTTTCCAGGTAAATTTCCTCCATTTTTTTTGAAGATTTTTAATATCTTACATATGAATTTAGTTAATAAGATTACAAAAAAATTTTTCATTTATTCCTCTATTTTTATTTATTTTTAGTATGATTATATACACATTTTTTAATACATATAAAATTATATGTATAATTATTAATTGTGTCAATTGTGTATAGAAAATAAAAAAGTATGATGCAATTTATTATTCATCATACTTTTATTTGTTTTATACAGCAGCTTTGACTAAAGAATATTTATTTAAATGTGTTGTAGGAACATATTTTTTTTGGATTGGTGATTCGATATCTACAGAATAATATACATCATCATAAGTATATGTTTCATGTGGACATTCTGTAAATCCATTTTTTAAGTAGAATCCTATTGCTCGTCCTAGTCTTTCATAAGTTCCTAATATAATTCTTTTATATCCTTTTTTTCTGGCAAATTCATATAGTTTGTCATATAACTTTTGAGCTATACCTTCTCCTCTATAATTACCATTTACATACATAATTTTTAAATATGCTTCATCAGGACCGTTTCCTTCTAAAGCGATGCTTCCAATAACTTTCCCATCGGACGATAGGGCAATCCAACAATTTCCGTCTGTTTTTTTGTACTTATTATAGTCAGCGTTAGTGCAACTTTCTCTGTAATGTTCAAATCCATATTCGTCTACAAAAATAGATACTATCAAATCGCTAACTTCTTTTTTGAATTCATCTCTGTATTCAATTATTTTAATCATATAGATTACCTCCTATCTTCTAAAAGTGTACAGTTTTAAAAAACTCCCCCTTTTTTTAAGCATAAAAATGATACAATACTTGAAATTTCTTTCGAGATTTAAATATTGTATCTAACTTAAATGTATTATAGCATAATTCTTTATATTTCGTCAATATCTTTTTCAAAAAAGATTTATTATTTAAAAATCTCTTTTTTACTTCGATTTACTTTTGTTTTCTCTGTTATTCTTATAGTTGTAATAATATTGGTTGAATTTGCTTTCCTTCTAAGGCATATTCTAAAGTCTTTATTATATATTGAGAATCAAATACTATTGAACGTGGTTTGGTTATTGGATTATCTTGCTTAAATGGTACAAAATAGTAATTTCTCATATTAAGTAATTTTCCTATGTTAATGGCATTTCCACTTAGACCATTATTAGTTGAAATTGCTATTACTAATGGATTTTCATTTCTTAGATGAGATTTAGCTGCCATTGTTGCTGGAGTATCTATTATATCATTTGCTAGCTTTGCTATAGTATTTCCAGAAGCGGGAGCTATTATCATGATGTCAGTCATTTTTTTTGGTCCAATAGGTTCTGCACCTTGAATACTGTGAATTATTTTATTTCCAGTAATTTCTTCTATTTCATTTATAAATTTTTGAGCTTCTCCAAATTTAGTATCTAGTGTATATGAATGGTATGACATAATTGGTATTACATTTGCTTTTTCTTTAATTATTTTTTTTACTTCTTCTATACTTTTGTCGAAGGTACAAAATGATCCTGTAAAAACATATCCTATATTTTTTCCTTCTAGTTTCAAAAAAATACCTCCTCTTTTTGTGTCTTTTATATAGTATATGACATTATGTAAATTATTGTTTGCAGAAATATTTGCATTTTAGAAAGTATTTTATATATTTTTTAATAGCAGAAAGAATAAATAAAAAGACTAGAACGATTTTATTCTAGTCTTTTTATAATAAAGGTATTAATAGTTTTCTGCTTTAATTTCAAAATAAGCTTTTGGATGACTACAAACTGGGCATACTTCAGGAGCTTGTTTTCCTATAACAATATGTCCACAGTTTCTACATTTCCAAATTTTATCTCCATCTTTAGAGAATACTAATCCATCTTCAACGTTTTCTAATAATTTTTTATATCTTTCTTCATGTTCTTTTTCAATTTTAGCAACTGCTTCGAAAAGATAAGCTATATGATCGAAACCTTCTTCTTTTGCTTCTTTTGCCATTCTATCATACATATCTGTCCATTCGAAATTTTCTCCTGCAGCTGCAGCTTTTAAGTTTTCAGCAGTTGATTTTACATCTCCGCCTTCTAATAATTTGAACCACATTTTTGCATGTTCTTTTTCATTATCAGCTGTTTCTTGAAATATAGCAGCTATTTGTTCATATCCTTCTTTTTTTGCTTTGCTAGCAAAATATGTATATTTATTTCTTGCTTGAGATTCTCCTGCAAATGCTTCCATTAGATTTTTTTCTGTTTTTGTTCCTTTTAATTCCATTTAAAACCTCCTATATATTTTATTTTTAACGGTATTAATATATCATATTAGTATTATAAAGTCTAGTATAATTTAAAAACAAAAAGCCAACTTAAAGTTGGCTTTTTTATTTTATTCGTCTTGATTATCAACTTCTGGTGATGTATTTGGTGATGTACTTGGTGATGTACTTGGTGATGGGTTAGGGTCTGCTGTTGGTACTGGTACTGTTGGACTAGGTTCTGTTGTTGTGCTTGGTGATGTAGTTATAATTACATCTTGGAAATCAGAATCAACGTCACCAAATGGATCATCGAATTCATCTACATCAGGAGTTGTACTTGGAGTTGCTGTTGTACTAGGTGATGTTGTTGTAGTTGGTTCTACACTTGGAGCTGGTGACTCAGTAACTGCTGGTGTTGTTGCTGCTGGAACTTTTGATGGTGTCTTTGTTCCATCTACACATTTAACATTGATATTAAGTTTATTTCTGTTTATAGTACCGTCTGCATTTTTTGTTCCACCATAAATAATTGTAATTCCATTTTCTAAGTTTGAAACAATATCAGCATTATTGAAATCACTTGTATCAAAGCATGATATCGCAATTGCATCTGCTTCAATGTGAGATAAATGACCACCTACTTCTTGATATCCTGTATCATATTTTTTCATAAATTTGACATCAATATCTAAAGAATCATTTGGATCAGCATTTTCATAAACTATAAGAGAATCTACACGTTTTAGTAATGGGTTTTCTTCATCACCCATTTTTAAACTACTACCACAAAGACTTTGTGCAATACCGGCAGATTTATTTCCATATAGTAAATTGAAATCTATTATAGTATAGTATGAACTTCCATAATCATTAGTCATTAATTGTACATGATCATTATTTGGTTGCTCTGTATTATATATGTTCATATTAATTGAAGTATTATTAGTTTTAGTTTCACCATTTATTGTTATAGCTGTAGCACCTTCTGGAAGAATGTCTACAGTTATATTTTTTGTAAATATACGTTCAAATCCTGTTGTATTTCCATAGAAAGATAGGTTGTTTTGTACAGTTAAAGTTAATACATCTGTACCTCCTACTGTATTGATTCCATTAGTAGATAATAATAAAATAGAGTTTAAAGTTAGTCTAGTATCTGCTGTAGTAGAATTATTGTGAGCTAAGTCAGCTCTTTGTAATACTGCGTTAGCTGGTAATTGTAATTTAACATTATTTGCGTTAAAGAAACCAGCTCCAGCTAATTCATCTGTAAGTTCTACTTTTGTTCCATCAGGATATGTGTGGTAGTATTTTATTCTTAAAATATCTGAACCACCTAAACGCATAGTTACATTATCAGTAATTTCTTTTGATCCATCTTCTGTAAATAAAGCAATGTCTGTTACTGTTTTAACTTCTTCAATATCTATTGCTTGAGGATCTTTTGTTATTTTTCCATTTTCAATATTATTTCCTTGTAGTGAAGCTACAAGATTGAATGTATCACTATTATTTGGTGTTGCATATACATCAATATTACCTGCATTTTCAACAGTTTCAATTGTTACATTTGAAACTTTAGCTATAGATATTAGTTCGTTACTAATGTTTCTTCCATCTATAGTAGATATAGTAGCTATTAATGTTTTTTCACCACGATAAACTGGTTTTGTATTTGGAGTAATAGCTATATCGCTTGCTACAAATTCAACTGGATATTTATCAAGAATTGTTTTTGTAGCAGTTTGTCTTAATCTTAATACAAATTGTTGTACAGCTTTTGAATCTTCTAATGGGTTTGCAACTTCAGATGTTATACTTGTTACTTCATCTGGAGTTAAAACATTTTTTTCATATTTTCTTATTATTAATGCATCTGCTGTTGTTACTTTTCCGTCTTTATTAACGTCACCATAAATTAATACAGTATGTTGTTTACCGTCTAAAGTAAATGTATCACCAGATTTTACAGGATTAGTAAGACCTGTTACATCTACATTATTTCCAAACTCTGCTTTGATATCTTCTATTGTTAAAATATCATCACTTGTTGGTAATGCATAAGGTACTACTAATTTTCCTGAAATTAATTTTGTATATACTCCAGCAATTGATTTTCTTGTTGTAGTACGTGCTGCTTCACCAGTTGGATCATGTTTTCCAATAGGTTTTCCATTTGGATCAAGATATACTGGTTTATCTTTTTCTGGGTTAGGAATACCTTCAATTTTTTTAACGATTACTTCTGCATCTGCAAAAGTTTCCATTGTAGTTGCACCAGTTGTACTTGTTGCTTCTAATGTTCCGTCAACTACTTTAAATGGTACACTTGTACCTGCATTTCTAGCTTTGAATTTTAATGTTACTTTTTGAGCAGTAGCATTTGTATCAAAGTTAAAAGCTGATACTCTTACAGTATCTTTGTCTAATAGATTAGATTCTGTAGAATCTAATTCACTTTCAGCAGATCCTAAAACATATTCGTATTTAGAATCATCAAAATCTAAATCAAATTGTACAGCTTCTGTATCTGCTGTGTTAACTTCAACTGTTACTGTAACTATATCTCCTACTTTCATTTCTGTAGGTTCTGCTGATATTGTTGCAGCATTTACAGTTAAAGGAATCATTATTGCTAAAAATAACATAGTTGCAATGGTTAAAATTCTTTTTTTCATTTTATTTATTTTCCTCCTTAGAATATAAAAATAATTTAAATTTCTTTCGCTTTTATAATTAACCTTGTTAAATTTCCAGGTGTACAGGTTATTAGCGTCACCTCCCTTTTATCATTTGTGTCTTGATTTAGACAATCCAGATCTTCTGGATATACTGTATACTTATCATAAATTTTATAAGTAACTTTTCTTGATTTTTCTTTATCTATAATATCAAAGGTATCATCTATTTGTAAATTAGGTAAAAGACCAAAAATTTCAGTATAATTATGACCAGAGATACAGAAATTTCCAGGTTCATTTAAGTTTGGACCATATTTTTTTCTTGTACCTAATTCAAGTGAAGCTAAATCTTCTGTATCTAAAATATATTGTTCAATTTTGATTTTATCTATTACAATTTTTCCAACTACAGTATAGCTTCCAATTTGATCAGGTATATCTATAGTATCCACAGTTGATATTGATGAGCTTGTTGTATTATTGTTTTTCTTAGATGAAAATATATTATTACCTTTTTTATTATTTTTGTTAATAAAAAATAATATTGTGAATATCAATAATACGATAAAGAAAAGTATAATAAATTTTTTTAAAATGCTAGAATTGCTTGAGTGTTTTGCTTTCAATTTAATTCTCCTTTTCTATATGAAAATAGTAAATAAATCTATTCTTAAATATTATAACATATAAAGAAATTAAAGCAAATATTTTTTAAAAATATTTTGTTATTCTGTAGGAATATCGTTGATAACAGGCATATCAGTTCCAGGTACTCCTGTTGCAGTAGGTTCTTTTATGTATTCTATTCGTGGATCTGTTTCATTTTTATTTGTTGTATTATCAGAGTTGCCTTTGTCTGATATTTTAATAGTAATAAATATTCCTATACCAATTATAGTTAGAATTAAAATAATTGCTATTATTATTTTTATTATATTATTATTTTTCTTTTCCATAGTAAAATCTCCTTTATTATTTAATAGTATATTGTTTTTGTAATTCTTTACTTGTTAATGTAGAAACTATTACAATATACTTTCCTCTTTTATTAAATGTATATGTAGTAGGAATGTTATTGCTTTCTTTAGAAAAAACTTCATTATTTATTGTTATTGAATTTATATTATTTGAGTTTTTTATTGTTATAGTATTTGTTGATGTATCAAATGAAATATATTGTTCAATGGATTCTTCAATAATTTCGAATTCCTTAGTTATTTTACCTATTTTGATTTTATATTTACCTACTTCAGTAAAACTTGTTTCTTTATTGATATTTTTTTCTGTTTTATCGGGTAATGTTATAATAGCATTTTTATTTGTATTCCATGTTAGACTAATAGGGGATTCGTTATTAAATACATGATTATCATCTAAAGTATGTTTTTGATTGTTGAGAATATATTCTATAGTAATATTTGTATTAGTCTGTTTAATTTTTTTAGTTAATAGACAGATACTTATAATAATGATAAATACAAGTATTAGAATTAACAATATTTTCTTTGATTTTTTATTTTTTTTCATAATACCTCATTTTATATAAAATAATTATCGTATAAATTATATTATATAAAATAAAAAACTTCAACATAATTGTTGAAGTTTTTTATTTTATTATCTAACAATAAGTGTTTTAGAAAGTTCTTTACCACTTGTAGTATATATTGTTACTGAAATTTTTCCTCTTGTTAATGTATATGTGTTTGAAAGATTTCCTTCTGCTTTAGTATATATTTGACTTCCAATTGCTATACTTTCTATTTTATCTATATTGTTAAGTGTAAGTATTTTAGTTGAAGAATCAAAAGTAGCTAAATCGTCAAATGAAAGTGTTTTAATTTCAAATGTTTTACTTACATTTCCTACTGTTATTGTATAGTTTCCAGGTCCACTTATTGAAAAACCTTTATTAATTGGCTCTGTATGACCATCTGGATATGTTAATGTACCTACTTCATTACTTGACCATGTAAGAGCAACTGAATCATCAAATACTGTTCCGTCTTCAAATGCATATTCTGAATTGTTTGCTAAATATTTTATTTCAGTTCCTTCTACGAATACTGTTACATTTGCTGTTGTACCTTCATATGAAACAGTTACGTTTACTAATGTTCCTGCATATGGTGTAGTGTCAACTGGCAATGGTTTTCCGTCAACAGTCATTTGTACATTTGCAAGTTCACTAGCTGTTAAGTTAACTAATGTATTAGATGCCATAACTTTTGATATATCAATAATTGATAATATATCTTCTCTATTTATTGCTTCGCCAGATTTGTATGTT
>CANBHY010000014.1 GCA_947368535.1 uncultured Clostridium sp.
TTTCTCCTAATTCCCCCAACCTGCTCAGGTCCCACTCTATCCCAGCCTCACCACAGGTAGTTGGTGCTATTTGCTTTTGAATGATTTGTAAATTACACAATATTTTTACTATAGTCGACAGAATTCGACATAAAATATTAGCATAATGTTGTATAATAGAAGAAACACATTGCAGGCCGCTGGGAAGCCGGCGCCCTGCAGCACAGCAATAAGGAGGATGTTTTATGACAGAACAGAAAGATTTACTAAATGAATTTTATCATGACTGGTTAGATACTGATGTACCATTAGGTGAAGCTTTAAGAAATACACTAGAAGAGTCAGTAGCAGTTATTACTAGATATTATAATAAGCAAAATAGATTTAATGCAAATAAGATGGACTCAAAAGAAAGATAGGTGAATATAATGTGAGTTATGCAATAATAAGAAATACCAATTATAAAATGAAAAACTTAGCAGGTATTTATAGGCATAATGAAAGAAAAAATACTAACTATTCTAATAAAGACATAAATAAACATAATTCGACAAAAAATTATTCAATTAAAGTACCTTATTCTACATATGAAAAAGTGTTTAGAGATTTAAGAAATCAATATCATTTAGAAGGACAGATAAAGAATGTTAGTAATGTAATGTGTGAATTAATTATAACATCAGATAAAGGTTTTTTTGAAAGTATTGGTGAAAATGAAACTAAAAGATATTTCCAAACTGCTTATAAGTTTGTATCAAATTATCAAAATTTAGGAGAAAAATTTGTTGTGTCAGCTAAAGTGCATAATGATGAAAGTACACCGCATTTACATATAATATTTATTCCAGTAGTTCACAAGAAAGATAAGAATGAAAAAGAAATATCCAAAATTTCATGTAGCGAGTATTGGAGAGGAAAAGACAGTTATAAAAAATTACAAGACAACTTTTATAATTATATGATTAAATCTGGTTTTGAATTAGAACGTGGAAATACTAAAGATAACAAACATATAGAGATAGAACAACTGAAGAAAATTACAAATTATGAGACACAAAAGTACGAAAAACAAACAGAACAATTAGAAAAAACGATAAATACAAACAATATTGAAATATTAAAATCGGAAAATAAAAGAATTATAAAAAAATTTAATACACTAGCTAATCAATATGTAAGAATAAAAAATAATGTAGATACAGTAAATATTGTAAATCAAAATTTAAAAATTGAAAATGATAGTTTAAAAGAAAAAAATAAGAGATTAGAGAAAGAGAATAGTAAGTTAAAAGATTATATAGATAGAACATTTGAGTGTGTTAGTTTATTATTTGATTTTTCAAAAGAAAGATTAAAAAGATTAGTTAATTCTTTTATAAATGAAGTGAAAAACAGATGAAAGGTGGTAATTAATGAATAAAATAAAAATTGAAGATTTATATGATAATTTACAAGATAAAATAGTAAAAGATATTTCAGAAGATGAAAAGTTAAATAGTTTATGGAAAGAAATTAATGAATTAGATGAGTTACTAAAAAACACTATTTCTAAAGAAGATTATGAAATATTTGCTGAGTATTTATCAAAAGAAGCAGAATTAATTGATATGGAACGAAAAAAGGCGTTTACTTATGGATATAAGCTATCAAATGAATTGATGATTGATTCATTAAGATAGTAAATTAAAGGCAAGTAGAAATTGAAAACTACTTGCTTTTATGATATAAATAAGTTGAATAAATAGTAATTGTGCGCCCAGCAAAGGGTAAGTAATCTAACGGGTGGAAATCCCGTCTGGCTAAGGTCTAACCAACCACCAGTAGTGAGTTTTGTGCTTATGGCAGTAATGTTATGAGTAAAGCGTAAACAACAAGGAAGTAGGGTTAAAAGGCAATTCAGCCCCGAAATGTTACCAATTAAAAGGCAGACGTGCTAATTACCACGGAATGCAACATTTGAATAATTGTTATGGTGAAATTATTCAAACTTTTACGGGGTCATTAGAGCCAATCATACTTTACATAGAGATTACTTTATCAACTGGGGAGAGCCTAGTATTTCTTGTAGTAATACAAGTATGACAAACAACAATAAAACGGAGAATGTCAAAAGAATATTAGGCAGTCGGATAAGCTCATAGTAGTGGGGAAGTTTCTGTAATGGAAATGGAGCGAAGGGGCTTACGTAATAGCGGTCTTGATACGGAAACATTATCTGTACTCAGGGACAGGAGGAATAATGGAAACAAAACTAGCAAGAATAGCAGACAAATCAAGAAATGAAAAACGACCAATATTTACATCATTGTATCACTTAATCAATGAAGACTTATTAAAACAATGTCATAAAGAATTAGATGGTAGCAAAGCAGAAGGAATAGACAACGTAAACAAGAAAGAGTATGCAGAAAACTTAGAAGAAAATATCAAAGACCTAGTAATAAGATTAAAGAATAAAGCATATAAACCAGCGCCAGCCCTTAGGGTATATATACCAAAAGATAACGGTAAAATGCGACCACTAGGAATATCAAGATATGAAGACAAAATAGTACAATTAGCATTAAAGAAAATACTAGAAGCAATATATGAGCCAAAATTTCAAGATAATATGTATGGTTTCAGAGCAAATAACAGTTGTCACAAGGCAATAAAATATGTGCATAAAAGTATATCAACAACAAGAATAAACTACATAGTAGATGCAGATATAAAAGGTTTCTTTGACCATATAGACCATGACTGGATGATAAAGTTCATAGAATACAACATAAAAGACCCCAATATTATAGGCTTAATTAAGAAATATCTAAAAGCAGGAATAATGGACAAGGGGAAATATGTAGAAACAGAAGAAGGCTCAGCACAAGGAAATATAATAAGTCCAGTATTAGCAAATATATATATGCATTTTGTATTAGTATTATGGTATAAAGAAATAATTGAAAAGAGAGCAGAGGGAGAAAAATTTCTAGTAGTATATGCAGATGACTTTATTGCAGGTTTTCAATATAAAAGAGAGGCAGAAGCATATTATGAAGCATTAAAGAAAAGAATGAGTAAATTTGGTTTAGAATTGGAAAGTAGCAAAAGTAAAATAATTGAATTTGGTAGATATGCAGAACAAGATAGAAAAGCAAGAGGAGAAGGAAAACCAGAAACATTTGATTTTCTGGGATTTACATTTTATTGTAGTAGAACAAGAAAGGGTTTCTTTTGTGTGAAAGTAAAGACGAGTAAAAAGAAATTTAAGCAGAAATAAAAGCAATGAAATTATGGCTATATGCTAACAGAGATATAAAGACTAAAGATTTAATGGATAAATTAAAAATTAAACTTTTAGGACACTATCGTTACTATGGAATTTCACATAATAGCGACATGATAGGAACTTTTAGACATAGAACATTAGAATATTTATTTAAAATATTAAATAGAAGAAGTAATAAAAGAAGTTACAATTGGATAGGCTTCAATGAAATGTTAAGATACTATAAGCTACCATACCCAAAGATATACTTTAGCTTATTTGATTAAAAAGTGAATGCTATTACGAAGAGCCGTATGCGGGAAAACTGCACGTACGGTTCTGAATAGGGGCTTGTGTCGTGAGGCACTTGTCTACTAAACTATGGGGGGGATATATGACAGAAGTTGATGTTAATGAAGAACTTAGAAATATCGAAAATACTCTAAGAGACATTATTTCTTTTGCTTTAAATATAAAATATGGGCATGACTGGATTGATAAACTAAAAGTAAGTGATGATAAGAAAAAAAGTTGGAAAAATAAAATGGTCGAAGAATCAAAAAGATTTAGGGGAGTATTAATTGATAATAGACTATTATATTATAGTGAATTTCATGATTTGTGCAATATTATAAGCAATCATTGGGATGAGGTTTTTAAAGATATTTTTATCGAAAAAAAGCAAATTGAGGTGCTTTTAGATATTATTTCTTCATATAGAGTTTCTATTGCTCACAATAGAGAGTTAAGAGATCATCAAAAGTATTTTTTGGTTGGAGCAAGTGGAATAATTAGAAGTTTAATTGCAGAATATAGAGCAGATAGAGATAATGAAGATAGCTACTATCCAAGTTTTCAAAGTGTTTTTATAAATAATTTAGATATTACAAATATTGATGATTGTCTAAAATTAGGTAAAAAAAATTATCATGTGGGAGATGATATTGAAGTATCAGTTAACGTTAATTGTCCTCCTGATATAAAGGTTAAATATGCTATTGCAATCAGTAAAGATATGTTTTTTGATTTTTCAGATAAAGATTTTACAGTGTCTAATAAAAAGAGGATTAAACTGACCAAAGAACATATACCACAAGTAAATGTGTTTGTTGCTGTTAAATCAAATCAGGATTATCATCGTTATAAGAATGAAGACTTACATGAAGAACATTATATAAATGTTTTACCAAATAAAGAATTGTAATAGGAGTAAAAATGCAGGAAATTACTAAAAATATTTTAGAGAAGTTAGAAACATTAAGAGATAAGATTAATGAAAATGTAGAATACATGATTTTAAAATATGATTTGTCTAATAATAAAAACCATTGGAATTGTATATGTTCTGCTATGGATTGGATAGATGTTGCTAAAGAAAATATAGATTCTGATTTAATAAGAAAAGAATTTAAATATATGTGGAAAGATGTATATAGCTATTTATCTGCTGTTGATATTATTATTGATGGAATAATTCAAATTCATAGAGTAGTTTTTGAAACAAAAGATACTATTTTTAAAGATAATACTATATTTAAAAATAATTTAAATAAGAATGATTATGAATATTTTAAACATATTAGAGCTGTATTTGGTGCTCATCCTGTAAATATAGATGAAAAGGGAAACAAAAAATATGCTAGTTGGATAACACAGGGGATATTTACTGATTATGATTTTGCAGTTTTAATATATGATTCTAATAAAGATAATCAATTATCAAAACAATTTGGATTTAAAATAAATGAAGTTAATCAATTTTTATGGAAATATGTACAATATTTAGATGAAATTTATCTACAGATATTCAAAAAGCAAGAGGAATTTATAAATGATAAAAAGAAAATAGTTATTAAAAAATCAGATTCTGCATTGGAGCAAATAGATATTCTAATGCAAGAAAATGAAAAAAGATTGAATAGCGAATATTATGAACAAATTTTAAAAGAATTAAAGATTATATTTGCAACTGAAATAAAACAAAAGGGAAATCAAATATATGTATTAAAATATCGAGAGATATTAAAAAAAAGAATTGATGAAATATATTATTCGTTACAAAATATGCAGTATATTGATTTGAAAGTTTATAATGATTTAAATCCTAAATATAGTAATAAAGATAGATTTGGATATGCTTTTGGGAAATTAACTAGTATAGTACATTCAAAGAATTATGAGTATCCTTTTGATATTATAAGAAAAGATTTAGAAAAAAATATATCCAATAATATGCTATGTGACTACGACAATTGTGAAGAATTATATGTTATTCTATTAACTTCACTTTATATGGAGAGTATTGCAGATTAAATGATGGAACTTGCTAACAGTAGTAAAATTTATTTTGATTGATTCTTTAAGATAGTAAATAATTTGTGTGCAATACGTGTGTGCAGATTGTGTGCACGAATTAAAAAATAACGAATAAGGTTACATAATTTTGAAAGTATATTGAATAATGAAAAATAAGTGTAGTGTAGTTGTGTCAATACTTGTATGTAATTATGAATAAAAGTAAAAAACGATGAATTTGGTTAAAATTCATCGTTTTTTGGTGCGGATGACTAACATAATTGTGTATATTTCAATTATTACTCCTATTTTTGTGTGGATACTCACACTATCTCCTTTACCAAAAGGGGTAAAAATGAAGCCTTGAATTATAAAAAAATATGTGATAACATTTTAGCATCAAAGAAAAGATCTTAGATTCGTCCGAATCTTAGGTCTTTTTTTATTTTATTTTTTGGAGGTAAAAAAAGATGATTGACGATATTATAAAAGATTTTAGTGAAAAATTAGAAGCTATTAATAAAAAGTTAGATATTTTAAAAAATGATGGAAATTCAGGAATTGAAGTGCTTTCTACTAATGATATAATGTCAATTTTGAGAATTAATCGAAATCAAGCAAACGAATTATTTAAACGTGCGGATTTTCCAAAAATTAAAGGTATTAAGAGCAATAAGGTTGAAAGAACAGCTTTTAAAAGCTGGCTTCAAAATAATGAAAAAATGAAAGGGGGGATATAATTGGAAAACGTAATAAATAGTCTATTTTCAAAACGTGAAGAAGAAATAACTTTAACTAAAGAAGAACAAGAGAAAATACTTCAAGAATCTAAAATTTATTTAAATGACATTATTAAGCAAATTGATGATGAAAACATACAATTAAACTTACTTAAATATGAGGAACAAAATAATAGAATAAATTCAAAATATGACGAACTTTTTTATAAACGAGGTTTCAAAGACGCACTAACATTACTATAAAAAGAAAAATAGCCGATTTATCGTTAAATACATAACGAAATCGGACTACTTCCCTTAATTAATTGGTTACATTTTAAAATATTTATAATAGAAATATACCAAAAATAATAAAAAAAGTCAATTTTTAATGTAGAAAATTAATTAAAAAACAGGTTTTACTGTCCCTTTTTGGTTGTTACTGACCCTGTTTTGGGGTAACTGACCCTGTTACTGTCCCTGTTAAAAGGCTTATATTTAGCCAAAAGGGACAGTAAGGGACAGTAAAATCGCAAATTAAGATAAAAAAATATATAAAATTTTATAGAAAAGGAGATAAAAAATGGAAAAAGCCACAAAATTTATGAAAAAAAAGATAAAAAATAAAGAAAATTTAATCGAAAATATATTAACAAATGGAGTTACAATTTTTGCAGGAAGTCCTAAGATAGGAAAAACATTCTTTCTTTTACAGATGGCTTCTGCTTTATCTAGTAAAAATTCCTATTTTTTAGGTAATAAATGTTTATTTACTAAAGTACTGTATTTTTCGAACGAAACTAGCAAAATTGAAATTAAAAGTAGATTAGATAAATTAACTGCATTTGATAATTTATATTTAAATTTTAATAGAAATTTAGGGATTAATGATATAGAACTAGAAATATTTAATAATAAAAAAACAAAAAATGAAAGATTATTATTAATTATAGATACTCTCCAAAATATAAATTATGCTCAAAATTTCGATAATAACAATTATAAAGATATGTATAAATTAATAAATCAATATATGCAATTATCAGAAAAGCATAATTGTAGCTTCATACTTGTTCATCATTTAAACAAGTCAAAAGATCCTAATATTTTCAATTCAATTAATGGATCCGTAGCAATGACTGGATCTGCTGAAAACTTAATGATACTAACAAAAGATGATGATAATGAATATCAGTTACTAATTGAGAGTAGGTATATGGCAAGCAATACTTTTAATTTAACACGTAAAGAAAATGGTTTTTTTGATTGTAAGAATAGTGAAAAATTATTAGTTAGTAACAATATAGATATTAATACTTTGACTAATTTCATTGCTTTGCAGAAAGAAAAATTTATCGAAGCTTCAGCTTCTGAAATATGTGCGAAGGCACATTTGAAATTTATTACTTCTAATATTCTATACAAGGAATTGCAGAAAAATGAAGAATTTTTGAAACAATGTCATATTACTTTCTCATATAAAAAAAGCAATGGTAGTAGAAAAATTAAAATTGAATTGAAGGAGGACGAAGAAAATGAAACGTGCTAATGGAGAGGGGGCATTGTATTATGATCAAAAAAGAGGATATTGGAGGGCAACTATTACCCTCCCTAATGGCAAAAGAAAAGACTTTTGCTCAAAAAATAGAAATATAGCCATTCAAAAAAGAAATTACTTTATGGAAGGAAAGTATAAATTATCACCAGTACTTGAATTATCCATCATAGAATGTTGTGAAAAGTATTTAGAAATGATGTTTAACCAAAAAAAATTTGGTGAGAGTACATATCGTACTAATTTAGAAACTCTTAAAAGACTTAGAAAATCTGAATTATCTGAGTTACCAGTGAGTACTCTTTCTGTTAAAAATATTAATGATTTTTTAAAGAATGAAGGCGATAAGGGAATGTCAGATTCTATATTAAAAAAAGATAAATTTATGCTTAAATGGGGATTTTTGTATGCAAAAGAAATGAAATTAATACAGGATAGTCCGATGGATTCTCTGTTATTAGAAAGAGTCGTAGGTCAAAAAAGAGAAAAAGTAAAAGCTTTAACACAAGATGAACAATCAAAATTTTTTAAAGCTTTAAAAGTATATAATGAGAAGCCCTACGTAGATATTTGGTTATTAGCTATTTTTACAGGTATGAGAATTGGAGAAATTTGTGCATTGAGTTATGATGATATAGATTTTGAAAATAAAACAATTTACGTACAAAGGACGTTAACTCGTGATATTATAGGTCGTCATCTTATTGGTAATACAACTAAAACAACAAATGGTAAAAGAATAATACAATATTCTGATGTTGTAGAAACATTATTAACTAATATTAAGAAAATAAAAAAAGATAATACGAACTTAGTTTTTTCAGATGGATTCGGAAATTTTGTACACCCTACAAGAAATGCTGAAAAATTACGCAAATTCAATAGAATCTATAATATTAGCGAGAGATTAACAATGCATATGTTTCGCCATACGTTTGCTACAAGAATGATTGAACAGAATATACCTGCTTATGCAGTTCAACATTTATTAGGACATTCAAGTGTTGATATAACACTTGATACATATACAGATTTTTTTGAGAATCAAAGAAAAAAATATACAGATAAGATTGATAATTATTGGTCAGAAGTTACTAAACCAAAAATTGTGGAGGGATAATATGAATGATTTAGAAAATATTAAAAATGTAAATGGTTATGAAGTTACTGTTTTTATTGAAGAAAACAATTATGAAAAATTAAAAGAAAAAGCTAAGAATAAAAATACTACTATTGATTTACTATTAGAAAATATTATTGAAGACAAGTTAAAAGACTGTAAAAACACAGTAAAATACAATTACTTCTTTTTAATGTCTATGTTTGATACTATGAAAGCAGATTTTGTTGATGAAAAGAAGCAGAAAGATTTTGAAATGTTTTATCAAAGTATATTAGATCGAGGTTTAAAAAATGCAAGAAAATAAACAAGGAAAAAAGCATAAACAAGAATTTCATAGGCTTTTACATAAATTATATTTGCAAGTACCAGGATTAATAAAAGAAATTGAAATTAAACAGAAATATATATCGTTAGATATGCAAAAATTAATATTTAGTCAATCTACAACTAGACAAATTGAAAATAAAATATATTTACGAAATTTAGATAATTTAAAAGAAGAATACAATAAATTACGACACGAAAAAATAGAATATAAAAGATTTATGCTGTTGTATGAAAAAGACTATTTTTCTGGCATATAAAACCAACTGAAGTTAATAAATTTTATTTATTAGCTGAAGGCGGTAGACACAAACGAACATAGTGAGTGCGTGAGCGAATGAAAGAAAATGATAACTAAAGTTATTATTTTCTGAAATGAGAAGCAATTAAAAATGAGAGTTATACTCGATATTTTTATTTGCTTTTGGGATTCAAAAGGGTGTAACCCTTTGCCCAATATTTTGTTTTTTTACGCAGTAAAATGACAAAATGTATATTGGGTAATTTGACCAAATTAATTTATAAGGAGGTGCTTAGATGAATCGAATATCGTGTAGTTGTACATGGGGAAAAGGAAACTTAAATCACAATCTAAATAAAAATAGTAGAGTTAATCAATCTCATATTGATAAAAACAAAATAGATGATAACATAATACTAAAAGATATTAATTACAAAAATATCGAAGCAGAATTCAATAAAATATTTGAAGATGATATTGTAAATTATAATGCTAAACAAAAAAGAAAAGATAGGCAAATTAAAAGCTATTATCAAAAATGTTTAAATGACAAGAAAATTAAATCTCCATTTAGAGAGGTTATATATCAAGTTGGAAATCGTGAAGACGCACAAGATTCTGTAAAAAAAGAAAAAATGATTAGGTCTTTGACAAAGTTCTATTTTGAGTTTGAAAAAAATTATCCTCAACTGAAAATATTAGGTGCTGTAATACATTTAGATGAGGCTACTCCTCATCTTCATATTGATATTGTTCCTTATGCTAATGGTGGAAAAAATGGACTAAAGCATAAAGTATCATTTGAGAAGGCTATTGAACAAATGGGGTTTGAACCTGAAGAAAGTAAAATTAATAAATCGTCTAAAAAACCTTTATTGTTCAACGGATTTAGAAATCATAGTATGAAACTACTAGAAAATATATTAAATAACGAGGCTTTAGAACGTGAAATTAAGCACAATACTAAGAAACATATTGAACCTGCCGAATATCGTGAAAAAATGGCTATAGAAGACTTAAAGAAGGATAAGGAAATACAGAAGAAAGCTGAAAAAGATGTTATAGAGAACATTCTCGATGATATGCCTACATTAGAGAAAGAAAATAGAATAATTAAAGAGCAAAATATTGCTATTAATACGCTTTACGATGAAAATGAAATTTTAAAGCAGGAAAATTACGAATTGAAGCAAAAAAACAATCTTTTTAAGAGATTTATAGTGAAATGTATAGATTTTTTGCCCGATTCTTTAATAGAATTTTTAAAAAAGGTTTTTTCAGAAGAAGATCGAGAAGAAATGAATGAAATGTATGATAATTTACAGAAAAGTTCTTATAGCAATTCATCTGAAATTGAACAAGAAAATGAATAATAACTTTAAAAACAAGAGATGTAACTATCTCTTGTTTTATTTACAATAAATTCTTAAGTACATTTATATCTATGTTTAGTATATTACAAATAGCTATTAATTCAAAATCTTTGATTATTACTAATCCTTTTTCTAACCTATATAAGTGAACTCTGTCCATATTAATACCGAGCAATTGCATTTTTTGACATAGTTCTTCTTTGGTAATATTTTTACTTTCTCTAATTTTATTAATATAGCTACCAGCTATATTAGATTTATTGTTAAATTTTCTCACTTTGACCACCTAAAGTATATATTTTTCTTGATTTTAATATAAATTAAGTGTTAAAATGTTGTTGACTTAACAACGAGAACGTAAAAAATTTAAATTAAGGAGAATTTAATAATGAAGAATCTATTTAAAAACAAAAAAATTAGTATAATTATTGCAATTATATTAGTTATATTAGCAATAATAATTATTTCTGTAGTACTTATATCTAACAGAAATAAAAATCAGACTATAAGCAAAATTTCAAGCAATATTAAAAGTAGTAATGAAATAACAAATGAAATTAAAAATAACACCGATAATATTATTGAAAACTCAACTGAAGAAATAACTGAAAATACAATTGAAAGTGAAAATGTTATTGAAGCAACTAATAAACCTACTACACAGCCTTCTGGTACTACTACTTCTAAACCATCTACAAATCCAACTCAAACAGGTAATACTGGAAATCAAACTACTACTCCTTCTAACCCTGTTACTCCAAGTCAACCTACTCAACCAACTACGCCTAGCACTCCTACACCTACTCCAGTTTATCCTACAGGTAAATTTGTATATAAACCAAACTACTCTGTTCAAAGTCAAATTATAGCTCAATTAAATAATATTATAGCAAATACAGAGATACATCAAGTAACAGGAACAACTGTAACAAGTGGATCAAGTTGTAGTTCTGGAAGATACACTTATAGAGGAGTAAGTTCATTCACATCAGGTTCATTAAATGCAGGTAGAACAAACTATGTTTATGCAGAAGATGAATATTCTGTTATGTCAGATGGTTCTGAACAAAAAACTGGTATGACTTATGTTTCTATATATTAATAAGAAATTAATAAAGGTGAAATATGAAAGATCTAATAAATACTGATAAAAGCAGTTTAAAAAATAGAATAGATAATATTTTAGAAGAATACTATATTAATTCTAATGAACTTAAAGAATTAGTCATTACTATTGACTAATTTTAAAAAAACTATTATTATAAATACATATTTTGAAATAAAAAAATAACCTAACTATCGGAACTAGCTAGGCTTTATATTAATAGAACTACGGGAATAGCTCTATTAAAAGCAATTTGATTATAACTTTTATGGTAATAAAAGTCAATATAATTATAGTAATATAGCTGTTCCAATAAAATGGAGCAGTTTTTTTATATTTGTGTGTGAGTAGATTTTCTTCACACGTTCCATTGTGTTATTTTAGGATATTTCAAAATATATTAGAGTAACTTTTCAACTTATAGCAAGCTTTTTAGTACATTTAAAATATTATAAAATATCTAAGATTTTTAAATTTATGGTGCGGATGAGAGGACTTGAACCCCCACGGTCTCCCACTAGATCCTAAGTCTAGCGCGTCTGCCAGTTCCGCCACATCCGCATATCAGATATTACTGACATGAATTATATTAACACAAAATTTGGATTATTGTCAATAATTTTAATAAAATAAATTTTAAACTATTTATATCAAATATGGAAAAACGAAGCAGCGGCCGGGAAAGTTCCTGGTCGCTGCTTCTTAATTAGCCAATATGCAAATAGAAGTCTGCAAAGTCGTGAGTGAATATGACCTGCTCATCCTGACAAAGCCACCTGATGGACTTGAAACGGTCATAGCGGATGTCCATAGTGTTGCATCCGAACTCAGCCGTCCACGTCAAATTGCTCTTGGTGTAAAAAATGGTTCCGAAGAGATTGTAGGTGAGCTCTGTGTTGTACTTGTGATGCTCAGTGGAAAATACACGCACGATGCAGTTTGCTTTGTTGGGAGATGTGCGCACGACGTTTGCGAATCCCAGTTCTTCGATGTCTGCTATGGCCTTAGCCAAAAGCTCGGGATAGCTGGGAATGATGAAGGGCTTTCCGTCATCTGTTACAGGCTTGCCTTTTACTTCTTTGATAGAGCAATGGTAAGACTGCAATCTCCGGATTTTTTGCTTATCTTCTTTGCTTAACATTGGACTAACCTCCTTAATAAAGATATTTAGTTGTATTGACAAAATCAAATACATGTAAAGTATAACACGGTTTTACATAAAAAACTAGATAGAAAATTGAAATATAGCTAGAAAATCTATATTAATTAAAAATAAAATGATTTGCATAATTTCTTTTTTATGGAATAGAGTGTGAAAAAGGAGTTTAAATGAAACAGTTTGTTAAAAATTATTTTTTTCAAAATCGAATAGAATATTTAAAAGTTTTTATGGTTTTTATTATTGGTATTGTTATTTCAATTATGATAGTTAATCAATCAAATAATGATCAGAAAAAGGAAATTAAGGATTATATTGATAATAAGATTGAACTTGTTAAAGTAAATAATTATGAAAATAAAATGGAAGTTTTTAAAAATTCTCTTTTAAGAAATTTAAAAAATTATATTTTAATTGTATTATTGGCGTCATCAATAATTGGTTTACCAATAGTATATTTTATTGTGATAAAAAAAGCTTTTTCAATAGGATATACAGCAGCTAGTATTTTCGCTACACAAAATACCAGAACAGCCATTATTTTCATTTGTAATTCGATATTGTTTCATAATATAATATATTTAGCTTCAATATTTATAGTTTTAGTTTCGGGAGTGTTATTTACAAAGGCTTTTTTTGAGAGAAGAAATTTAAAATTTGAAGTGTTTAGATATATGTTTTTTGCATTAATAGGCTTGATACTTATTATTGTGTCTTCATTATGTGAAGCATATATTTCTATAAATTTTTTGTATTTATTAAAAAAATATATTTAAAAACTATTTACAATTCGGGATTCTTTTGATATAACATTATACATAAATCATTTATGTAAATTTCATTGAAAGTTACATAATGTTATTTTTTGTATTTTAATAATAAATCTTAGATTTGTTACTATAGATTTTAAAAGATAATATTTCAAGATGGGGGACTAATAAATGGAAAAACAAATTAAACTTTTCTTAGAATTTCTAGAGAATGATAAAAAATTGTCATCAAATACTTTACAGTCATATAAAAGAGATATCATTCAATTTCAAGAATATTTAGATAACGAAAGATTAAATTATTCAAAATTAGGCCAACAAGAGATAAAAGAATATATTGAATATTTAAAGAAAATCGGAAAGAAAACTTCAACAATTTCAAGAAATTTAGCTTCTATTAGATCTTTCTATCAATTTGAATTACGTTCTAAAAAAGTAAAAAAAGATCCAACTGAAGGAATGCAATCTCCTAAAATAGAGAAGAAAGCTCCAAGCATATTATCATCTGCAGAAGTTGAACTTTTATTAGAACAACCAAGTGATGTAGATTTAAAAGGTATTAGAGATAAAGCAATGCTTGAATTTGCTTATGCTACAGGAATGAGAGTTACAGAAATAATTTCTTTAAACATTGGTGATGTTAATTTTGAAAATGCATATGTTGTTTGTTCAACAGGAAGCAAAAAAAGAAATATTCCATTAGGAAACCTTTCTTTAAAAGCATTAGAGGAATATGTAAAAAATGCAAGACCTATTATGATAAAAAAAGAAACAGAAAAAGCATTATTTGTTAATGTTAATGGTAAAAGATTAACAAGACAAGGTTTCTGGAAGATTATTAAATATTATAAAGAACAAGCTAACATATCAAAAGATATTACACCTCACGTTTTAAGACATTCTTTTGCAACACACCTTTTACAAAATGGTGCAGATTTAAAATCAATTCAAGTTATGCTTGGACATTCTGATATTTCATCAACACAAGTTTATATGAAATTTCAAGATGATAATTTAAAAAATATTTATAACAAAGCTCATCCTAGAGCATAATTAAAATGATATGTATATAAAACCTAAGTAACTTTAAAGTTACTTAGGTTTTTTTATTTTTAAAATTTTAAAAAGATTTACATAATATTGAAAAGGTAGACATAATGTGATATAATCTTGAAAGATTTATTTTAGGAGGTTTGTATATGAAAAATATACAATTTATGAATTATACAGAATTATTTGATGAATTCAAGATTATATTGAACATGAAATATATGTCTTATATTTTAACTAATGAAGCTGCTAGAAAAGAATTTTATAGAACATATCCTAGAGGAACTGAAAATATTATACAAAGTAATTTTTTGAAGCAATTTTTTAATAAACATTTTAAATATATTGATAAAGAAGCATATGTTTTCTTTACTCTTAAAACATTATTGGAAGAAGTTGAACCAGGTATATATTCTGGAGTAAAAGAAAAATGTATAACAGCACTTAGAGATTCGGAATATGGATATTTTGATGTGGATAGAAGAGCTAAATTGCCTGGAAGTGAAATTAGACTTATTACTGCCTCTGATTTAACTGGGCAAGTTACTAAAAAACAAGAAACAGAAAGTAAAAGAAGAGTTAGAGAATTAAAAGAAAAGATGGATTTAAAATCTTTATTTACAATACATAGTACTGCTGAAATGAAGGAAATCTATGGATTGAATGAAAATTTAGTTACATTATTGACTAAATTAGGTATTGTTGAAACTGTTGCAGAATTTCATCAATTATCAATGAAAGATAGAATTAGATTATTAGATACTGATGATGGTTCAGAATTGAATGCACTTATTGAAGCAAATAAAAGTAAATTAGCAGAAAACGACTTGAAGAGTTTTTATAAAAGAATGCCAGAATATTTAGAAAGATATCCAGAATATTTTGATTTGGATAGAATATTGCTAATTGCCGCTTTTAGAGCGAATCAACATTTAGAAAAAACGAAACTAACGGTAGAGGAAAATGAAGAACTTACGAAATTTCTACAAATTGCAAGAGATACTATAAGAATAAAGTCACTAAAAATTAGAGGGCTTTCTAATAATGATGGCTCTATGCAAGGAAAATGTGAATATTCATATAGAGATTTGACAGAAGCTTGCAAAAGAATTGCAGAGAATGGAAGATATATATCTACAACTTTAGAGAGTATGGCTAAAGAAGATATAGTTCATGATCCACATACAATTTGTGAAATGGAACTAGAATTATTGAAAATGCTAAAATTTACACAAGAAGAGCTAAACATGGTAAGTGAATATGAAGATGTATTTAAATATTTAGTTGAAAATGACATAGTAACAGAAAATCAAATGAATAGAATTTTATCATTAGCCAATGTTCCTGAAAAAGATTTTTGTGAATTAATAAACGAAGGAAAAATTGATGACGCATCTATTGAAATTTATTTAAAAAGAAATCATATTATTGGTAAGAACTTATATAATACTTTGGATTCAAAAGAAAAAATGACTTTAGAAGATAAGTTGAACTATTATTTAGATGGAAGAATTGAACTTTCATTTTTAGAGAAAATGAGAGAAGAAGATAGAAGAGAATTTAGAAAAATTTTTACACCACACAAACTTATAGAATTGTATAAAGATTCTGGAAGAGAAAGTGAATATTTAAGATATGCTGCAGCATACAGAGAATTTGTAATTAATAGTTTAGCTAAAAACGAAAAAGAAATGCTTGGAGAAGTAATCATAGAAGCTACTGATGGTGATATAGATGAAGAAGATTTGGTAAAATTTTATGAGCAACATTTAATTTCTATTTCAACTTTGGAAAGTTGGAGTGGACCATATTTAGTTACAAGACTTATGAGAGAAGCTAAACTTAGACCAGCAGACGTAAAAGACATTTGTAAAAATGGAAATTATGATTGTGTATTGCAAATAATGAAGGACCCAGAAATTCCAAGAAAAAATAAGTTAGCAATTTTTTATACAACATTTGCAGATGATGAGAGAACATTAACAGATGAACAAAGAAGTTTAAGAGATATTGCTAAAGAAGAAGCTTTAAAATCAATGAAATTGACAGAAGCTAGAAGTATATCAGGTAAATCAAGAGTTGGAATTTCTAAAAGTGAAAGAGTTGGTAAAAAGAGAAATGAATATGTTTCAGAGCCAATGAATAGATGGACGTTAATGAGATTAATAGATGAAGAATATTCATATGAAATGCTTGATTCTGGTATGATGATTTTTAAACTTCCTAATATTAAAGGTGGTTTAATAATTCTAGAAAAGATGTTTAAAAAAGAGAAGCCTGATTATGCAAGGGCAACTAAAGTTATACATATGACAATGGAAGATTTTGATAGAATTAAATCTGATTTGATAATAGAGGGAGATATTTCACCTACAGCTGTTGAAAGTCATCCAGCTATGAATGAAAAATTCGAAAGTGTTTGGCATACAGCTGCTTGGGGAGAAAGAATTGCTGAAATTGTTGGATATGATATGGATTCTAGAAGAACACCAGAGAACATAGCTGACATTGATAGAGAAATAGAAAGAATTAAAAAATCAAGAAAATTGAGATAAGATTTTTCGACAAAATAGCCAATTAAAATATTGAAAAATAATATTAATTAGTATATTATACTAGTGAATTTATTTAGAGGTGGAGTATGAAAAAAAATAATAATCAAATAAGTGCAGATAAACATACTAAAAGAGCTGGGTGGATGTGGCTATTTTTAATTATAATTGCGTTATTAACAATATTATATATTAATTTTGTTAAAGAAATGACTTATAAAAATGTATATAAAAATATAACAGAGATTAGTGAGCAAACAGCTACACAATTAAATCTTTCAATAATAGAACAGAAAAATTTTGTACAAATGATGGTTGATTCAATTTCAAGAGGATATTTTGAAACACCACAAGATATTTTTGATAGATTTGAAAAAGAGCTAGAACATCACCATTTTACTAGATTAGTAATATTAGATAAAAACGGAAATGGAATTACTAGTGATGGACGTGTAGTTGAGAATTATACTAATATAGGAGAATTTTTTGAGCAAGAAGAAGTATATTTATCAGAAAACAGACCAAGTACAGTTTCTGATAATCAAGTAAATATATATTCTAAAACTTTCGAACTTAATGGAGAAGAATTAGTATTGATGGGAACTATTAATACTGAAAAATATAAAGAAATTTTAGTTAGAAGATTGTTTGGAAAAGGTGGAACATATTTAATAAATAATGATGGTTCTGTGCTTATAAATTCTTTTGAAGATATAAAAGATAACAATATTAATTTATATAATTACATAATTAATAGATATGAATTAACAGACGAAGCGAATGTAAATAAAATTATAAAAATGGGTGAAAACATAAAAGGAAAGACAGAGGGAACTTTCGACGTTAGACATAATGATACTACATATTTTATTCATTATGAAAATATTGGAATAAATGATTGGTATATAGTAACTGTAGCTGCAAATGATACTATAGCAAAAGAATTCTTTACAGTATTAATTGTTACCGCTATATTATTCCTAGGTATAAATTTTGCTGTATTAATTACAGTTTTATGTATAGATATATCAAACTATAAGAAGAGTTGTAATTTATACAGAGTAGCATATGTAGATCCTGTTACAGGATTAGGAAATGAGGCATATTTTAAAGAAAAAGCTGCAATATGTTTAGACAATAGATATGAAGATACATATATTATGACTATTGATATAGACAAATTTAAAGCTTTGAATAATATATATGGTTATGAATTTTGTAATACTGTTTTAAAAGATTTTGGAGAAAAATTGAGCAAAGTGTTACCATATAATAATGTTATATCAAGAATAGCAGGAGATGTTTTTGCAACTATTTTTAGTAGTGATAAAGATATTATAATATTATTAAACAAAATAGTAGATGAACTTTCAGTATTAAAAATAAATGATATTGATATTCATATAAAATTATCTATGGGTGTATGCAAAGTTAATTTTGATGATAATGATATAAATAAATTATTAGATAAATCTTATATGTCACGTTCAAAAGTGAAAGGATTGTATAATCAAAATTATTATATATTTGACAGTGTTTTAGAAAATCAATTAGTTGAAGAACAAAAAATAGAATCTACTATGGAAGAAGCTTTAAAAAATAAAGAGTTTAAAGTAGTTTATCAACCTAAAACATATACTAAAACTGAAAAGTTATCAGGTGCAGAAGCTTTAGTTAGATGGGAAAGGGATGGCGAAATCATACCACCAAGTAAATTTATAGCTTTATTTGAGAAGAATAAATTTATAGTTAAATTAGATTTATATATTTTTGAACAAGCTTGTAGTGATATTGCAAGTTGGATAGAGAAATTTAATTTTCAACCAATAGTTTCTATAAATGTTTCAAAAGAACATTTTATTAATGAAAACTTTATAGAAGAATATGTAGAAATTGCAAATAAATATAATGTTGATAGAAGTAAAATAGATTTAGAAATTACAGAAAGTGCAATTATAGACAGAAATGTTGATACAATAAAAATACTTAATAATATAAAAGAAAAAGGTTTTACTATTTCTATTGATGACTTTGGAACAGGGTATTCTTCACTTAGCATGTTACAAAGCACACCAATTGATGTAATAAAAATTGATAAGGTATTTGTTGATAAAGCTGATTTAGATAGTGAAAAAAATATTATAAATTATATTATGTATTTAGCTGAACGTCTTGAAGTAAGAACAATTGTTGAAGGTGTAGAAACTAAAGAACAGGTAGAATTTATAAGAAAATTAAATTGTGATGTAATTCAAGGTTATTATTATTCAAAACCACTAAATAAAGAAGATTTTGAAGAATATATGGAAAAAAATAGATAGAATGTATGGATTTTAAGGAGCTTAATATAGTGGAAATTTTAACTAAGAAAAAGGAATTTAATGTTTCTAATATTATATTTAATAAGATTTGTAAAGAATTAAAAACAGAATTAAGAGATGCTAAAAAAGAAATTCAAAAATTAAACCAAATCGATTACGAATATAATAAAAAAGTTGTATATCTAGAAAAATTATTAGAAACAATAGATTTATATATTGATAAAGAGCCTGTAAGAAAAGAAACTCAAAATTGGATGGTTGTATACTATGGTAATCCAGTTGTTACTATAGAATTATGTTTGTTAGCATTATTAAATGGTCAAATGATTAATTTAGTAATTGATGATATGTGCTTAGGTGTGAATAAATTGATTGTTGAGTTATATAAAGATATATTGAGAGATTACAAATTATTTGATATTGTTACATTTAATAATTATGAAAAAAAAGAGTTGATTGAAGAAAAAAAAGAATATTTAGATAAGTTAGTATTTTTAGGTGATAAAAATTTATATAATGTTTGTAAAAACATATCTAATATTGATATTGATATTGAATATGTGCCTTATAATATTATAGATATTTATTGCGAAGACGAAGAATTTGAAGACTTAGCTAGAGAAATTTTTAACTATTGTTTTGAAAATAGTATCGAAGCCGAAATTTATGAAGATATGGATTTTGATGATGTAGTAGATGCTTTTAATAATTTTGGAGAAAAATATTGCAGTATAATTTTAACACAAAATACCGAATATGCTGAAAGATTTAAAAAAGAAGTGAATTCTAAATTTTTATATGTAAATGAGAATCCATTTAAAGATGAGAATATTAGAATTCCAAATATATTTTAGATAAAAGAAGTATATCAAAATAGGATATACTTCTTTTAAAATTGGTAAACTTTAGCATATCAAGAAACTTGACAAATTGGTATAATCCATATAAAATAGATGTGGTATAATTAAAAATATAAAATTTACAGAAATTTATATATTTAATGAACATTGAAAAATTAATAAGAAAAGAGGTTGATTATAATGAGCGAAATACTTATTGTTATAATTACTCTCTTAGTCTCAGCAGCAATATTCATACCTTTAGGAATTACTATTAGAAAAAAAATTGCTGAATCTAAAATTAAAAGTGCTGAAAATGAAGCTAAAAGATTACTTGAAAATGTGAAAATAGAAGCAGAAAATACTAAAAAGGAAGAAATTTTCAAAGCTAAAGAAGAAATGCTAAAACTTAGAAATGATTTAGATCAAGAGATTAAAGAGAGAAGAGCAGAAGTAGGACAACAAGAAAGAAGACTAATCCAAAAGGAAGAAAATTTAGATAAGAGAGTTCAATCTTTAGAGAACAAAGAAAAAGATTTGAATGCTAAAATAGCAGAAAGTGAAGCTATAAAACAAGAATTAGAGGCAAAAAAAGAAGAAGAACTTGCTGAATTACAACGTATATCAGGATTATCAGTTGATGAAGCTAAAAAGATGTTATTAAATTCTTTGGAAAATGAAATTGTTCCAGAAAAGGCTCAAATGATTAAAGATTTTGAGAATAAATATAAAGAAGAATCATCTAAAATAGCTAAAGAAATGGTAGCTTATTCTATTCAAAAATGTGCTGCTGATCATACTTCTGAAACTACAGTATCTGTTGTTTCATTACCGAATGATGAAATGAAAGGTAGAATAATTGGTAGAGAAGGAAGAAATATTAAAACACTTGAAACATTAACAGGAATTGATTTAATTATAGATGATACTCCTGAAGCAGTTATTATTTCAGGTTTTGATCCACTAAGAAGAGAAGTTGCTAGAATTGCTCTTGAAAAACTATTAGAAGATGGTAGAATTCATCCAGCAAAAATTGAAGAAATGGTTGAAAAAGCTAAAGAAGAAGTTGAAGCAATCATTAAAGAAGAAGGAGAAAGAGCTGTTTTAGAAACAGGTGTACATGGCTTAAATCCAGATATAGTAAAACTTTTGGGTAAATTAAAATACAGAACAAGTTATGGACAAAATGTTCTTAATCACTCTATTGAAGTATCAAACCTTGCTAGAATAATGGCTGATGAGCTAGGATTAAATCCTAAGATTGCTAGAAGAGCAGGTTTATTACATGATATAGGAAAAGCCTTAGATCACGATATGGAAGGAACACATGTTGAAATTGGTGTTGATATATTAAAACGTTATAAAGAAAATGACACAGTTATAAATTGTGTACAAGCACACCATGGAGATGTTGAGCCTCAAAGTTTAGAAGCTGTACTTATACAAGCAGCTGATGCAATCTCAGCATCAAGACCTGGTGCTAGAAGAGAAACATTAGAAACTTATATTAAAAGGTTACAAGAACTTGAAAGAATTGCTGATTCTTTTGAAGGTGTTGATAAATCTTTTGCAATTCAAGCTGGTAGAGAAATAAGATTAATTGTAAAACCAGATAAGATTTCAGATAATGATATGATTGTTATGGCAAGAGATGTAGCTAAAAAAGTTGAAGCAGAAATGGAATATCCAGGACAAATTAAAGTTAATGTAATTCGTGAAACTAGAGCTATAGAATACGCAAAATAAAATTAAAGAGAGCAATATGCTCTCTTTTTTATGTCTAATATACTTGTTTTACTAAAAAAATATATATATAATTATTTATATTAAAAATAAAAGGAGATAACAAATGAAAAAAGATGGAAAAATTATAGCTATAGTAGTTATTGTTACTTTAATAGTAGTACTTGCTTTATTATCATGTATTATTTTTCTTCAAATGACAAAGAAAGACGATTCAAAAGAAAATAAAGTTTCTACATTAAATGAAACTAATACTATAAAAAATGAAGTAGTAACACCTACAGATAGTGATTCAGAGGATATCGAAATAATACCAACTATGGAAGATGAAGTTGTAGCAGATACAGCATGGTGTCCAACTTTTCAACTTGTTTGGAATGATATGAAAAATGAATTAGTTGAGCAAGATGTTGAATTTATAGACGGAGATGAGCCAAAATATTTAGAAAATTTAAATGATGAACTTTTTACAGAAGAAGATATTTCTGATGAGTATTATTATAAAAAATGGGGTGTAAAATCTAATAAATTAAAGGATGAAATTTTAGAAGGTGTAAAGGAAAAATTTGATGAAGATTCTGATGTTATAGACGAATCTGATGATTGGGGAGATGGAAAAGATAAATCTGCTCATGTATTTTATGCAATGTTAAAAAAAGTATTTGAATATGAAAATCCTTTTGATATATTAGATGAAGGTGTATTTGAACATGAAGGAAAATGGTTTGAAAATGTTAAATATTTTGGAATAGCTGAAAGTACAAAAGAAGAAGTAAAAGATCAAGTAACTATATTATATTATGAAGATAATGATAATTTTGCATTTTCAGTAGCTACTAAAGATGGTGATGAAGTAATTTTTGCTAAAGGAGTAAAAGGAAAAACTTTTGCTAAAATATACGAAGAAATTGAAAAATCAGCAGATGAATATACTGGTAGCGAAAAAATGGAAGAAAAAGATACATTAAAAATTCCTAATTTAAAATTTAATATGTTAAAAGAATATAAAGAACTTGAAAAAAAGGAAATTGCTTGTAAAAATGGTGATGAAATAATTATTGAAAAAGCTTTACAAACAATTAAACTTGAAATGGATAACAAAGGTGGAAAAATAAAAAGTGAGGCAATTATAATGACAAAAGAAACAGCAATGGAAGAAGAAGAACCACCAAAGAAAATGAATTTAGATGGTGAATTTGTAGTATTTGTAAAAGAAGAAGATAAAGATTTACCATATTTCGCTCTTAAAGTTTCTGATATTTCTAAATTTCAAGAAGGAATAGAAAAACTTTTAATTGAAGAATAGAATTTAAATTAATTGCAAAGATAAAAAATAAGATTGTATTTAGTTGTAATACAATCTTAATTTTTTTTGTGTTATTTATATATTGACATATGACACAGTGTCATTTATAATGTTTAAGAATATAATAAAGGAGGGAGGATAATGCCTACAAGTACTTTTTATAATTTACCAAAAGATAAGAAAAATAGAGTAATAAATGCTGCTATAGATGAATTTATACGTGTAGAAAATGGTGAAGTAATAATCAAAAATATTATTAATCAGGCAGGAATTCCTAGAGGCAGTTTTTATCAATATTTTGAATCAAGAGAAGATTTGGTAGATTATATAATGAAAAATCGTATGTTCAAAGATGAACAAGATTTTGTTAAAAAAATTCAAGAGGTTGATGGTGATATATTAATTGCATTTGAGAAATTTTTTTCTAATACTATTTCTGGTAAAAATAAAGATAGATTGATTTTAGAAAAAAAGATTATAGAGTATGTAAAAAACAGTCAAGAAAGAAATAATACAGAAAATAAATGCATACATCCACCTAAACTAATTGATTTGGGGAAGATATTAAAATATTTAGATACATCTAAATACAAAGTTGAAACGGTAGAAGAATTAGAAACTATTTTTCACATGCTTATGGGAATTATGATTAAAAATATGGTGGATTTTCAAAATGGAAATTCAAAAGAAAAAGCAATAAAAGCATTCAAACGTGATTTAGATTATTTAAGATATGGAATTATAAAAAAATAATTAAAGAAAGGAAATAACAATGTTTAAAGTTTTATTAAAACTAAGAAAGTCGTGGAAATCAGTTGTAATTGTTTTAGTATTGCTAGTAGCACAAGCTATGGCAGAACTTGCTCTACCTGATTATACTTCAAGAATTGTAAATGTTGGAATACAACAAGGTGGTATAGAATCAGCTATACCTGAAGCAATTAGGGAAGAAAAATTAAATGAAGTATTATTTGCAACTGATAAAGACGAATTTATATTAGATAATTACGAATTAGTATCACGAAATACTGTATCAGAAAAAGAGTTTGATAAGTATTTGAAAAAATATCCAGCTTTAAAAGATGAGCCAATATATGTATTAAAAGAGAAAATATCAGATGAAAATGTAGAAAAATTGGAACAAGCTATTGCTAAACCTTTAGTAGTAATGTATTTTATGCAAAATACTGAAAATTCAAATCAGATTAAAGAACAGATGTTATCTCAAATGCCATCATATCAAGCTACATATTTAAAAGAAAAAACATTAATAGAAATAATTAAAGAAATACCAGAAGAGCAATCAAAGCCAATAATTGATTCTTTTGGAAATATTATTGATGAAAAAGTAGGAACTATGATTGAACAATCAGCGGTTACAGCTATTAAAGAAGAGTATGCAGCTATTGGAATGAATTTAGATAAAATACAAACAAGTTATATCTGGAAATCGGGATTTCAGATGTTAGGTGTTGCATTAATTATAATGATAACAGGTGTTGTAATTATGTTTTTCTCTTCTGGAATGGCATGTCGTTTAGCTAAACACTTAAGAGAAGAAGTATTTGAGAAAGTATTGAAATATTCTACTAAAGAATTTAGAGAATTTTCTACAGCTTCTTTAATTACTAGAAGTACAAATGATATTCAACAAATTCAAAGTATGATTCAAATTTTGTTTAGAACGGTAGTTTTTGCACCAATAATGGGAATTGGCGGATTAATAAGAGTCATTAATAAGAGTAGTACATCAATGATTTGGATTATAGGATTTGCAATTTTATCTATTATTTCAATTATGATTATATTATTTATTGTGGCAATGCCTAAGTTTAAAAAATTACAAAGCTTTATTGATAAAATAAATTTAGTGGCAAGAGAAATTTTGACAGGACTTCCTGTTATTAGAGCTTTTCATAAAGAAAAGGCAGAAGAAAAACGTTTTGATGAAGCAAATGTAGATTTAATGAAAGTAAATCTTTTTGTAAATAATGTTATGTCATTTATGATGCCAATACTTATGTTTTTAATGAATGGAATATCACTTATGATTGTATGGTTTGGTGCTAAAAATATTAATAATGGAATTATGCAAGTTGGAGATATGATGGCAATTATTCAATATACTATGCAAATTGTAATGGCGTTCTTAATGATTTCTATGGTTTCAATTATGCTTCCAAGAGCAGCAATTTCTGCAAATAGAATTATGGAAATTTTAGAACAAGACTTAAGTATCAAAGATAAAGAAAATACAAAGTTACTTGATGATGCTAAAAAGGGATTAGTAGAATTTAAAAATGTATGTTTTAAATATCCAGATGCTGATACTGAAACATTAACAGATATTAGTTTCACAGCAGAGCCTGGAAAAACAACTGCTATTATTGGTAGTACAGGTAGTGGAAAGTCAACAATTGTTAATTTGATACCAAGATTTTATGATGTAACTGGTGGAGAATTGTGCATCGATGGCGTTAATGTAAAAGATGTTTCTCAAAAATCTTTAAGAGATATAATAGGATTTGTACCACAAAAAGGTGTTTTATTCTCAGGTACTATAGAGTCTAATATTAAATTTGCTGATAAAAATATGAATGATGAAAGGATGATTGATGCTGCTAGAATAGCTCAAGCAACAGAATTTATAGAAACAAAACCAGAAAAATATCAAGCACCAATTTCACAGGGAGGAACAAATGTATCTGGAGGGCAAAAGCAAAGATTATCTATTGCTAGAGCAATTGCTTCTGATCCAGAAATATATGTTTTTGATGATAGTTTTTCTGCATTAGATTATAAAACAGATTGTGCATTAAGAGAAGATTTAAAAGCAGTTACTAAAGATAAAACTGTTATTATAGTTGCTCAAAGAATTAATACTGTATTAAATGCAGACCAAATTATTACATTAGAAGATGGAAATATAGTAGGAAAAGGAACTCATGAAGAGTTAATGAAAAATTGTGAAACTTATAGGCAAATTGCATTGTCACAATTATCTGAAGAGGAACTAAATAAAACAACACAGGAAGGAAGTGAAAACAAATAATGAGTGAAGAAAGAAGAGAAAATATTAAAGGTAAAAGACCTAGAGGACCAGGTGGACATGGACCAATGGGAGCTGGAGCTGTAGAAAATGCTGAAGATTTTAAAGGAACAGTTGTTAAATTTTCTAAAAGATATTTAGAAAAATATAAAATACCATTAGTTATTGTTTTCATTTTTGCTATTGCTAGTACAATTTTTACTATTGTAGGACCTAAAATTTTAGGAAATGCTACAACTGAAATTTACACAGGTATTGTCGGAAAGATTTCTGGTACAGGTGGAATAAATTTTGATAAGATACTTGAAATTATACTTATTTTAGTTGGATTATATGCTATTAGTGCCGTGTTTTCTTTAATTCAAAGCTTAGTAATGACTAAAGTTTCACAAACTTTAACATATAAAATGAGAGATGAGTTGTCAAAAAAGATTCACAAATTACCAATGAACTTTTTTGATAAGAAAAATAAAGGTGAAGTATTATCTGTTTTAACAAATGATATTGATACTTTTGGGCAAGCTTTTAATCAATGTATTACTGATATTATAACTGCAATTTGTACAATTATAGGAATACTTGTAATGATGATTTCAATTAACATTCCTATGACATTAATATCATTGATAATATTACCAGTTGCAGCTTTTTTAGTAAAAGGAATTGTTAGCAAGTCACAAAAATACTTTAAGGCTCAACAAGATGTTTTGGGTAATGTTAACGGTCAAGTTGAAGAAGTATATAGTGGTCAATTAATTGTAAAAGCTTTTAATAAAGAAGATGATGTTTTAGAAGAATTTAAAGAATATAATGATAAATTATTTAGTGCAGGTTGGAAATCTCAATTTATGGGTGGATTTATGCATCCAGTTATGAACTTTATTAGCAATATAGGTTATGTAGCTGTAGCAGTAGCTGGAGGATATTTTGCGATAAAAGGAAGAATTACTGTTGGAAATATTCAAAGTTTTGTACAATATAACAAGCAATTTACAAGACCAATTGGAGAGGTAGCACAAGTAATGACTCAAATTCAAACTATGGTTGCAGCATTAGAAAGAATTTTAGATTTCTTAGATGAAGAAGAAGAAAAAGATTCTGACAAGAATCCGGCAGATGTAAAATCTTTAAAAGGAAACGTAGAATTTGAACATGTTCATTTTGGATATAATCCAGATAAAATAATTATTAATGATTTTAACGCTTCTGTAAAAGATGGGCAAAAAATTGCTATTGTTGGTCCAACTGGAGCTGGAAAAACTACTCTTGTAAAACTACTTATGAGATTTTATGATTTGAATTCTGGAAAAATTACTATAGATGGATATGATATTAAAGATTTTAAAAAGGGTGATTTAAGACAGCATTTTGGAATGGTTCTTCAAGATACTTGGTTATTTGGGGGAACTATAAAAGATAATATTAAATATAGTAAGCCAGATGCAACTGATGATGAGATTATAGAAGCTGCGAAGGCTGCACATGTTCATCATTTTATTAAAACATTATCTGGCGGATATAATAATGTTTTGAATGAGGAAACAAGCAATATTTCTGCTGGACAGAAGCAATTATTAACAATTGCTCGTGTTATTTTAGTAGATCCAGAAATATTAATATTAGATGAAGCTACAAGTTCGATAGATACAAGAACTGAGATTCAAATTCAAGCAGCTATGGATAATTTAATGAAAGGTAGAACTAGTTTTATTATTGCTCATAGATTATCTACTATTAAAAATGCTGATATGATTTTGGTTATTAATAATGGTGATATTGTTGAGCAAGGAAATCACGAGGAACTTTTAGCTAAAGATGGCTTTTATGCTACTTTATATAATTCTCAATTTGATGAGGAAGAGGAATAGTACTTTATAAATAACAGTTTTGCTGTTAATAAATTATTTATATAAAAAACTAATCAGTATAAAATGAAAATGCGCTAGCGATCAAACGAAAGTAAACAAAGTTTACTGAAGTGCGAAATTGAGCAATCTACAATATAAAAACGAAGTGTTAACGGAGTTTTTTATTTAAAGATTGCGAATAGCAAATTTTCAATTTATACTGATTAGTTTTTTATATTAAGTAGTATTTTAATTAAACTGTTATTTATAAATTATCTTACTTGCGATTTTTCGTCAAATTGAATATAATTGACTAAAATTATTTAAGAAAAGGAAAAGTTATGTTAGAAAATAAGAAAGTAATTATATTTGATTTAGACGGAACATTAATTGATTCAGTAGGAATATGGAACGAAATAGATAGAAGACTAATAGCCGAAGTAGGAACAATAGCAGTTGGAGACGAAGATATTGGAAAACAAAGAGATGAAAAATTAAAAGAATATAGTAAACATGGAGATGCTTATTTATTGTATTGTGGATTTCTAAAAGAAAAATATAGAGCTATAGCATCAAAAGAAGAGATAAAAAAATTAAGATATGAGATTGCAGATAATTATTTAAGAAATGCAGTTGACTATAAACCTAAAGCAGAAGAAGTTTTGAAATATTTAAAAAGAAAAGGATTTACATTAGTTATTGCAAGTACAACAAATGAACATACAATAGAAACATATAAAAAGTACAATCAGAATATAATTCAAAAAGCCAATTTTGACGATATATTTACATTAGTATATTCAAAAGGAGCAGTAAAAGAATTAAAACCAAATCCAGAAGTACATTATAAAATTTTAAGTGAATTAGGAGTAAAGCCAGAAGAATGTTTAATAGTTGAAGATGCACTTATAGGTGTTGAAGCAGCAAAAAATGCAGGAATAGATGTAGCTGTAATGTATGATAAATATTCAGATGGTAATAGAGATGAAATAAATCAGCTATCTCAATACAGATTTACAGACTTTTCAGAAATGTTAGCTAAAATAAAAGGAGAATTAGAAAAAGATATAGACGAGGTAAGATAGTGAAAAAGAATATTTTTAAAATTAGTATTTTGTTTATTTTATTTTTTATTGTTAATAGTTCATATGTTCTAGCAAAAGAGAGAATTATAAAAGAAAAAATAGTAGATTTTAATGTAGAGATGAATATAAATACAGATTCATCAATAGATATAACTGAAAGTTTTAGTATTAATGCTACTGAAAATTTAAAAGAATATGTGGTAAAAAGATCTTTTCCAGTAGAGTATAACGGAAGAAAAATTGAAATTAAAAATGTAAAAGTATTAGAAGATAGTAGAGATATAATAGTTAAACCTGTAATAAAAGATAGAAACATAGTTACAAATTTAAGTGACAGAGAGCTAAGTGTTGGAATACATACATATAATATTAAATATAAAGTTAAAAATTTAATTGAATTTGAAAAAGATACTTGTAAAATTAATTGGCATTTATGTAGTGATTCGTTTGGAGTACCAATTAATAATTATAACATTAAAATTAATTTTCCCAATGGAACACAAATATTAAAAGAAAACATAAAAGTAAGTGATCTTACAAATGATTTAAAAATAGAAAAAAATAATATATCAACAAAATTAGATAATAGATATGTAGAAATTTCAGATAATTCATTGATTTATCCAGGTACAGATATTATTTTAGAATGTGAGTTTAAAAATGATCAAATTACAAAAGTAACTTTTGGAGATAAAATTATTAAAAATTTAAATAGAAATATAGTTTCTATTATTGTATTAGTACTTGTGAGGATATTGTTTATTTTTGAGTTATATATTTTAAAAAATAAAGAAATTCAAATAGAAAGCAGTATAAAAAAATTAATTGCTTTGGCTGTTACTATATTTATTTTTATTATATCTATAGTTATAGGAATGAATATTAATTATGATATTACAGCCAATTATATGAAAAATGTATTTATAAAATTTATATATTTAATACTTTTTGAAGGATTTATTATATTAATGACTTATTTTATTTATAGATATGAAATGTGTGAAAAAAAGATCTTAAGTAAAATTGTTGGTATATGTATAATTGTTTCGATTGTAAGTATTGGATTAGTTTTTATAACTAATTTTTTAGAAGATATATATTATAATATATTTGGATATTTAGTATTGTTATTTGTATTAATATCAAATTTGATTTATTTTATAAAATTAAAAGCGGAAAATAATAATTGAAATCTTAAAATATTATATATATAATATGTATAAGTTTGCGGCGAAAGGACAGATAAAATGAATAATAGCCCTATAGGTGTATTTGATTCAGGACTAGGCGGACTGAATGTTTTAAAGGAATTAATGAAAGAACTACCAAATGAAAAATATATATATTTAGGGGATACAAAAAGATTTCCTTATGGACAAAAATCAATAGATGCAATAATAGAAATCGCTAAACAAAATGTAGAATTTTTAATTAAACAAGGAGTAAAATTAGTAGTTATTGCATGTGGAACAGTAACAAGTCAGGCATTAGAAATATTACAAGAAATATATGAAATTCCAATAGTAGGAATAATAGAGCCAACGATTTTAAATTTAAAAGATAGAATTGATGATATGGATAATACCATTGGAATTATAGCAACTAAGGGAACAATTAGAAGCGGAGCATGGGAAAAAAAGATTTCAGAATATATCCCAAATGCAGAAATTATAAGTGTGGCAGCCCCATTACTTGCTACAATGGCAGAAGAAGGCTGGATAAACAATAAAATAGCAGAATATACTGTTAAAGAATATATGAAGATGTTCAAAAGTGTAGATAAGCTAATTTTAGGTTGTACTCATTATCCATTATTTAAAACATTAATGCAAAAAGAATTATCTAGTAAAATAGAAATTATTGATACTGGTGTTGTCGAAGAATAATAGGCAATGAAGTCGGAATATCAACAGGAAAAATGGAGGATAGTAATATAAAGAAAAAAAGATTAACGGAGATTGCTAAAAAAGTTTATTTTTCAGGATCAGGACATACAGATTGGAATGAAGTTGAAGCAGAATATGGATTATCAAAAATAGAACTTAATCATGTAATAAGTATAATCAGGAGTTGGAACAGAAGATAGCGGTCAAAACTCGTATTTCAACTTATAGAATGGAGGAATAAATGAAAAGAATTAATATGACAGTTAAACAGTTTGCAGACAGTTATTTACCAAGTAATGCAAAAATAAAGATTGTAAAGTCTTGTGAGACAATTTTCGATGATACATTAGATGAATTGTATTATTATGGAGCCAATGCTTTAGATTTAATCGTTGCTATGGTTGGAGCAGAAGAAGATAAAGTGTGTTTATCATGTAGAAATCGTTAAGAGTTGGCTATGGAGAAGATTATAAGTATGACAGAGAATTGTTTGTGTCGGAAGTCAAAGAAGAGGATGAGCGAATGGAGGAAAAGACATGGAAAGATATGAGGTAGAAGATATAATTTTAACAATGGCAGACATTGTTAGAGAGAATAGGTATTTAAGAAAAGAAAATGATAGACTTAGCAAGATGGAAAAAGAATATCAAAATTCAATTTTTGAAAGAACACAAGAAAGTGAACAAGCAAGTAGGAATATGTTAAATGCTGCACTTGTTGGAATTACACAAGGAAAAGCAAATTTAGCAAGTGAATTATTAGATTATCTTTAAAATTCGCATTTTATTGAAAAATTGGAGGAGGATTATATGTTAAAAAAAGAAGATATACTTAGAATAATACAGGCTGAGTGGAACAAAAAGAAAGAAGAGTATTCAGAAGAAAGTTTTAAAGAATATTTAGAAGAATACTGTGAATACAATTTTGAAGAAGGGTTTTTCACAAACGAAGATGGTGAGACAGAATATATTGTAGATTGGGTACTGCATAATCTGGATATGACAAGATAAAATATAACTTTTATTTCACAAAGTCCTGTTAATCGGACACAGACTATAGTATAATTAAGAACATAATAAATCAAAAGCAAAGTCTTACATAGTAGACAGGGAGGAGAAAAATGATTGAAATAATATTATTCGCGTTTTTTGTATATCTGATTTGCAAGTTACCAGAATGGATTTCAAATAATAGAACCTCACCACCGGGATATCATAAAGATTGGGATAAATCCAATTATGATATAGTCACAAAGGGAAAAGATTTTTATCATAGACAGAATTTGTCTGGTGAATATGACATTCCAAATAAAAAATGATAAAAATATATTTTAATAACATTAATCTGCTAAAGCCACTGGAAAAATCAAAAATCTGGTGGCTTTTATAGTGGAGAAATGATATAATATGGAGGACATAGGTATGAATGACAAATATGAAGTGATAAAAGAGTTTGTATGTCATGGCAAACAGATGGTGACAGTCATGATCGGAAACGCTGCACATGTAATGAGTCAGGAAGAATGGCGTAAAATTTATGGTAGGGGTCATCAGGATAAGAGGCAAACTAAGGTTGATTGGAATAGATTTGTACCAAGAGAGAAGCATAAAAAGAAAAACTTTTCTTAAAATTGGAGGAATGACAAAAATGCATGATACAGCTATAGAGACGGCAAATAGGTATTGGGTATGTACAAATAATGGAAGATATGGACTTTGGGTAGAAAACAAAGAATATGGGGAAATTGCGGTTTTATATGATAATGAAATTTATTACGAAAAAAACTATAAAAAAGGAAAGCCTAAGTTCAGTTATTCAATGATGATTTCTGGTCAGTCAAAACATGGTGAAATTGACGTAACAAATTTAAATGAAGCACAAGAACAGTTAGAGAAAATCGTCTTAAATGTGTATGAAAAAATGATAGATATGATGAATAAAACTATTTTGGACTACAAAAATATATTGGAGTCTCTTTCTTAAAAGGATTATTTCATTGGTTGAGAATGGAGGAAAGATATATGGCATTAGAAAATAATATGATTAAATTTATATACACAGAAGAATTATCAGATGATGAAAAAGAGCAGGTAAAGTCTGTACCTGGTGCATTTTTTTGACAAGGACGAACCATATACCCTTGTATCTACCAAAGAGGCA
>CANBHY010000015.1 GCA_947368535.1 uncultured Clostridium sp.
CTGTAGCACCTGCGTCTACATATTCTGATCCAACTTCGATTGTTACTACTTCATCACCTGTTAATGTGATTACTGGTTTAGTTGTGTCTACTACTTTAACTGTTCTTGTAACTTGATCAGCTGCGTTTCCGTTGCTATCTGTTACATTGAATGTTACTGTGTATTCTCCAACTGTGTTTGTATCTACATCTGAATCAGTTACTATGTTAGCTGTGATGTCACCATCATAGTTATCAGTAGCTGTAGCACCTGCGTCTACATATTCTGATCCAACTTCGATTGTTACTACTTCATCACCTGTTAATGTGATTACTGGTGGTTCGTTGTCTAATACTACTAGGTCATCTATTGAGATGTCTTTCATAGCATTATCAAATTTACTTTGTAAATCTGTAATATTTCTTGCTTCTGCTATTTTATCTTCTAAAGCTTTCCATGATTCTGGTGTATAGTGATTTGGATTTAATTTTGACATTTCAGCTTCAATAGCATCTAATTTGCTTTGATCTACAGGTTTGGCTACTAAATAGTCTTCAAATTTGAATTCAGCCACTAATTTATCAAACTCGCTCTTTAAGTTAATGTTACCAGGGTATTGAGGATAGTATATTGTTTGATAAGCTGGTTCAAATAAAGCATCGGTAGCTATTCTATATGATTCATCTGTATAATCTGAACGAACATAATCTGTTGTTAATTTCATATATAATCCTGTAGTTGTTTTATTTACATGTTGTCTGAAATCGATTGGCTCTAAATCTTTGATTGCTTGTTCAATTTTATATGTTACTACGTTTAAAGAACTTTGAATTGTAATGCTAGAAATGTCTGTATCTTTTTTTGACATTAATTCGTTCCATGTAGCTTCAGTATAATCAGATTCTACTAGATTTTCAATTGTTTCTAAAACTGAATTATATTTTTCTTTGTTTAATCCAGCAGAAACTAGTTGGAAATCTTCAATTTCTTTTATTCTATTATCAACATATTCTTGTGTTAATTCTTCTAATGTAATAGATGAATTTCCAGAAAGTATGTTGTTATAGTCTTCTTTAAAATTATCTATTAATGCTTGTTTTTCGTTTATTGATTGTTCTGTGTAGTCGTTTTTGTTTTCATTTAATGGTTCAAAAATGTCGTCTGATGCAAATATCTCTAAGTCAGCCATTTTACCTTCTTGAACATGTAATTTGTATAAGTCTAATATTCTTAATGTTATTGTTTTTGTAGTTGTATTATTGCTACTATCTTTTGCAGTATATGTAATTGTGTATTCTCCAGCTTTGTTTGTATCTATTTTTGAAGAATCATTTGTTACATTTACTGTTCCGTCATAATTATCTGTAGCTGTTGCATTAGGTAATGTATATGTATTACCTTTTTCAATTACTATTAATTCTGGTCCATCAATTGTAATTACTGGAGCTGTTGTGTCAACTACTTCAACAGTTCTTACAACTTGAATAGCGCTATTGTTGCTAGAATCAACTACATTATATGTAACAGTATAAGTTCCAAGAGTTGTAGTATCTACATCAGTAGTGTCTACTATTATTTTAGAAGTAATATCTCCGTCATAATTATCTGTAGCTGTTGCTCCTAAATCTGAATATTCTGTTCCAACTTCTACAGTTACTGTATCATCACCAATTAATGTGATTTCAGGTATAGTAGTATCTATGATTGTGAATACTACAGATTTTGTAGCTTCGCCACCAAATTCACCTGTACCTTTTGCTGTTACAGTTGCTGTATATTCACCAACATTAATAGCTTCTCCGTCTGTTGTGTTATTTCCAGTATATTTGATTGTGTAATTTGCTGTTTTACCATTTATAATTTCGACTGATATTTGTTTTGGATTTCCGTCATATTCTAAATCAGTTGGTATAGTAATTTTTATGTCCTCTTCTTTTATTTGTTCTTGTTGTATTTTTAGATATCTTGTTTTAGAGGCAGCACCATTATAGTTTCCTGTTCCTCTAACAATTATAGCTATTCTGTATGCACCCATTTCTGTTGGTATTTCACCATCAGCTAATGGTACATATTTTTTAGCTTCACTATCCCATACACTATATGTGATAGATGTTGTATAATCTTGGTTTTCTTTTAATGTTTTATTATCTTTTTCTACAGTTACTGTAGCTCTATGTCCATTAGGATCATATTCAACTCCATTATATGTATCATCTAATACTTCACCAGGGAAATTAAATGTTACATTTTCTTCTGAAATTGTTGATACTAGGATTTTATAGAATTTAGTTTTTGATACTTTACCTGTATAATTTCCTGTACCAGTTATTGTTAACGCTACTCTATATGCTCCAACTTCTGTTGGTAATTTACCATCTTCAAGTTGAACATATTTTTTTGCTTCACTATCCCAAGTAGCATATACTGCTGTTAATGTATAATCTTTATTTTCTTCTAATGTTTTTTCATCTTTTACGATAGTTACTGTAGCAGTTTGTGAATCTCCATTATATTCAACTCCGTTATAAGTTGCATCTAATGGTTCACCTGGATAGTTGAATGTTATATCTTCTTCAGAAATTGTAGCAGGTTGTATTCTATAGAATCTATTTTTTGAAATTCTACCTACATAATTTCCTGTACCATTAATTAAGAAGTTAACTCTGTATGTTCCAGTTTCTGTTGGTAGTTGACCATCTTCTAGTTCAACATATTTACTTGCTGTACTATCCCATACAGAATATTTTGTTGTTAATGTATAGTCTGTATCTTCTAATAATGTGTTTTCGTATTTTGTTATGCTAATTGATGCAGTTTGAGTATCTCCATTATAAAGGATTCCATTATAAGTTTCGTTTATTGGTTCACCTGGAATGTTGAATGTAACATCGCTTTCTGCAATTGTAGCAGCTGTAATTTCATAATTACCAGCTACATATGTGATAGCATAATTATTATCTTCATTTCCTGCTGTAACATTAACTGTAACAGCATCTGTATATATACCTATATTTGAAGTACTTGTAATTGAGTTATCTACAATTACTTCTATACTTAATCCAGGATTTTCAATTTCGTTTCCTTCAGAATCAGTTATTATATAACCGTTTGACTCAACCGGAGCACCGTATTCTTTTGAAACGTTGTTTGCTGTAATAGTTAATTCATTTCCTGAAATTGTAAAGTCAATTGTTTTTGTAATAGTACCAGTATAGTTACCTGTACCAGTTACAGTTATATTAGCTGTATAGTTACCAGCTTTAATTGCTTGATTATCAATAACATTTGTTCCAATGTATTGAACATCTATATTAGCTGTTTTATTGTTATTAATTGTAACAATAACTTCTTTAGCTGTTCCATCAAATACTAGATTATTTGGCGCTGATACTGTTACATCTGTATCAGCAAGTGAAGCTGGATTTATAGTATAGTTACCAGCTACATATGTGATATCAAAGTTGTTATCTTCATTTCCTGCTGTAACGTTTGCAGTAATAGCATCTTCATATGTTTTAGCATCTGATGAAGATGTTACATTATTAACTGTTAGTTCTACAGTTAAATTTGAATCTGTAATTACATTTCCTTCAGAATCAGTTATTGTATAACCATTAGTAGCTATAGGAGCTCCATATAAACTTGAAGCATCATTTGCTGTAATAGTTAAAGATTTAGCAGCAATTGTAAAGTCAACTGATTTTGTAATAGTACCAGTATAGTTACCTGTACCAGTAATAGTTACAGTAGCTGTATAATTTCCAGCATTAATAGCACTACCGTTTGTAGTGTTTTTACCTGTATATGTAATTTCAGTATTAAATGTTTTATTTTGGTTGCTGTTAACTGTAACAGTTTTAGCTGAACCATTATATATTAAGTCTGTTGGAGCAGTTACTGTTAAATCGTCATCTATAAGAGGAGCTGGATTAATAGTATAATCACCAGCTACATATGTAATTTTATAATTGTTGCTTTCATTACCAGCAGTAACATTTGGCATAATAACATCAGTATATGTACCAACATTTGTTGTAGTTGTAATGCTATTATCAACTGCTAGATTTACAGTTAAGTCTAAATCTGTAATTGTGTTTCCTTCGGAGTCAGTTATTGTATAACCGTTAGTAGATACCTCTCTACCAAAGTCTGTTGTAACATTGTTGGCTGTAATAGTTAATGATTTTGCATTGATTATTACATCAACTTTTTTCTTAACAGTACCAGTATAGTTACCTGTACCAGTTGCTGTTATAGTAGCTGTATAATTTCCAGCATTAATTGCGCTACCATTTGTTACATTAGCACCAGTATATACAACTTCTATGTTAGCTGTTTTGTTATTGTTAATTGTAACAGTAACTTCTTTTGCATTTCCATCATATATAAATATGTTAGGATCTGATACTTTTATGTCAGCAGCTTTTAGTGTAGCAGGAGTAATAGTATAATTACCAGCTACATATGTGATATCAAAGTTATTATCTTCATTTCCTGCTGTAACGTTTGCAGTAATAGCATCTTCATATGTTTGAGCATTTGATGAAGCTGTTACATTATTAATTGTTAATTCAACAGTTAAGTTTGAATCTGTAATTACATTTCCTTCAGAATCAGTTATTGTATAACCATTAGTAGCAACAGGTGTTCCATATAAACTTGAAGCATCATTTGCTGTAATAGTTAAAGCTTTAGCAGCGATTGTAAAGTCAACTGATTTTGTGATAGTACCAGTATAGTTACCAGTACCAGTGATAGTTACAGTAGCTGTATAATTTCCAGCATTAATAGCACTACCGCTTGTAGTGTTTTTACCTGTATATGTAATTTCAGTATTAAATGTTTTATTTTGATTGCTATTAACTGTAACAGTTTTAGCTGAACCATTATATATTAAATCTGTTGGAGCAGTTACTGTTAAATCATCATCTACAAGAGATGCTGCTTTGATTTCATATGTACTATTTCCAGCTATTGTTACATTATATTTATTATTAGAAGCTGTAACTGTAATTGGGTATGATCCTACATTAGATGTAGATGTTGCTGTTGTTGTTGCAATAATACCTAAATCATCTAGTGTGTCTCCATCAGCTAAAGAAGAATCAGTTGCTAACTTATAGCTTATTGCTTTGATTTCTTCGCCATAGAAACTTTCTACAGGATCTATAGTTACAGTAACATTTCTTTTATTTATTGTTATATTTAAATTTGTTTCTTTATCATTATAGCTTATAACTATTGTTTGTTCTGTTCCTACTAAATTAGGGTCAAAAGTTTTAATAGTTGCTTCTGATAAATCTACAGTTTTTGAATATCCAGTTTGATATATTACAGATAAATTTCCACCTGATAAATCTATATTATCACCGTATTCATATACTGTATTTGTTGGATTTTGTGTTACTTCTATTCTATCAACTGCTTGTGTTACAGTATAATTGTAATCTACAGACAAATTATTATATTTGAATGTAGCTTTTTTAGATTCTGTTATGTTTGAAATATCAGTGAAGTTTGTAGTAGAAAAGTTTTCAAACATATCTGGTGTTATAGTTTCTTCTCTAATAGTGTTTCCTCTTTCATCTATATAAAGAAGTTTAGCATCAGATAAATCTAAATCTTCACCATACATATATTCTGTTTTGCTAGGTAGCACTAATTTATAAGAAGGTTCTGTTCCAACGACAGTAACAGTTCTTGTAATTTCTGCTGTATTACCTGAGCTATCAGTTACAGTATATTTTATTGTTTGAGGCCCTACGATACTTGTGTCTATTTTATCTTCTGAATATACTGTACCAGTACCGTCAACATTATCTGTCCATTGAGCACCAGGGTCTGTATATGTACCACCTAATTCTACTTCATTGTTGTCTGGCTCGTTTAATGTTAGTACTGGTGCTTCTGTATCTACTACATTATATATATAGTAGTGACCTTCAGGGTCATGGTTTGCACCATTGACTGCGAAGAATTGTAATACATATGGTCCAGGTTCTGCTGGAGCATAAAATTCAACTATACCATTTTCTGGTTTAAAGGTTACTGTAGCGTTTGCTTTATAACTGCTTTCAGGTACTGTACCTTTAACCCATTTTTGAACGAAATAAAATACATAATCTTCGTCTTCAAGTTTTAACTTGAATTTTCTATTAGGTTCAATTTGGGATCCAGATGGTGGACAACCATATTCACCTATACCAAAAAACTGAACTTGTTCGTTAGGATCTCTATAATTGTCTGGTACTTCTTCATTTACTACGTTATATGGGAAAATTTTATAGAGTGATGCTTTATTTTCACCATTATACACACGTATTGCGAATTCGTGTAATCCTAAATCATCGTCAGCAAATGAAACAGGCATGCTGAAAGTATATTCTGTTGGAGTTCCTTCTGGGTGTAATACACCTCTGTCACATTCACTTTGTGGTTTAAAATCACGATCCCACATCCAATAGATATGTTTTATACCTGTTGGATCTTTGATGGTAAAACTTACTTCAGTTTTGACTTGGTCATTACTGTTTTGAATTTTACCTGTTCTTACATTAGCAATTACTTGTGTAGTTGTATTAATATTGCTATCTTCTGCTAATGAAATAAAAGGAATTGCTGAAATTATCATTACAAATGTTATAATTGCAACGATAATTTTTTGTCTGTTGTTCTTAACAAATTTAATCATATAAACCTCCGAAATTATTAAATATTGTTGAATATCCCTATTTTTTTGATTTTAACATTTATATTATAATATATTTATAAAAAAAAAGCAACAGTTTTGTTAATAAAACGTTACTTTTTTGTTAATTTTCTGGAGGTTTTGTAAAAAAATAAATGTATGTAATATAAAAGAAATGCATTTACAATAAAAAGGTTATGTAAATGCAATTTAGTATTGGAAATGTAATTGTTTGTATTTTGTGTTGATTAAAATTTTGTGTAGATAAATAAAGAAAAGCTGGGGGGCAACTGCCCCCCAGCAAAACATTAAATGCTAAGTTTAAATATTGATAGAGCTACAGATATGGCTTAGAGTCAGCTCTTAATTAAGATTACTGAGCGTCTTCACCTTCGCCGCTGTTGCTATCCTCATGGGATTCTTCGACAGCGACTTCCTGTGTTTCTTCGCCTTGAGCGTCAGGTTCTTCCTCATCGTTTCCCTTTTCGACATATTCTACAGGTTCTTCGACATAGGCATCTTCCCTCTTGTTTGTTACAGGGGGAGCTTCTTCGCCTGACGCAGGGGGTAATGATTCAGGAACATTGTTTGTATTCTCTGTATCCTCTCCTTCCTGTGTTTCTTCACCTTCTCCGATAACTTCGCCCTCTCCTGTGCTTTCGTTTTCCTCTGTGACATCATTTTCTTCAGCGTTTTCACCTTCAGTGGCTTCTGCACTTTCCTCTGTTTCTTCCTCAATTGATTCATCTTCAGTTACTGTCTGAAGAATATCTGCATTAGAGATTGCAGAGGGGTCCAAGATGTCACTTCCGCCTAAATCAGGATCATTGGTTTCAGGAACCAAGAGATTGAGAGCGGCTCTGATGGCCGACACTTTGGCGTCAACTTCGGATTGAGTGTCTTCGGGCAAATCGAGAGCCTTCGTAAAGGCTTCTTCGTACGCTGCATAACTATCAGCAGTGTATGCAAAAGGATCTACATTGTCCGTTTCCTCGATAATTGCCATGAGAGCATCCATATTGACCTCTTCGGTATCGGGATCTTTAATATCAGGATCCGTAGAATCAGCTTTTAATAGATCGATAGCTGCAGTGATTGCGTCAGTTTTGGCATCAACCTCATCCTGGGTTTCCTCAGGCATGCTACTTGCTGTAGCATAGGCTGCTAAAAATGCTGCGTAACTTTCAGGAGTCCAATCGGGTTCCTTAATAGCTTCTGCAACCTGCGTGGCCTGAATGAGAGCAGTCTTATCGACAGGATCTTTTATATCGCCACTTCCATCATCTTTCTTTAGAAGGGCAAGTGCTGCTCTGATAGCTGCAGTTTTTTCGTCTACTGTTTGCTGAGTACTCTCAGGCATACCGATTGCTGTGGCGTAAGCTGATGAGAATTTGGAATAGCTTTCTGCCGTCCAATCAGCTTCATTTATAGCTTCAGCATCAGAAATTGCTTTTTCCAGCTCAGACTTGTCGACAATTCCAACGTCTTCGGAGACATGGATGGTAACCAAAATTCCTGTAATTACCTGATAATTTTCTGTATCACCAGGTGTATACTTCACAGTAAAGTTGTTGTCACCTTCGCCACCAACGGACGTACTCGGATCATCTTCAAATTCGAATCCGGTGTCCAACTGACTTGCGACATCACCGAGAGTCTGTCCCTCTTTGGCGGTTAAGCCTGTAGGTTTAGTATAGCTCGGCACTGCCTTGTGAATATTTATTGTGGCTTCCAAATAGCTGGGGCTAACATCAACATATCTATCCTGCCATTCAGGCTTAATGCTGAAGTCAACTCTTGCCGTCTGAATACCGGCAGTACTACGAGTATTGTTGGTATAAACTACTGCTACGATGTGGTCAGGCAGGTTAACAACTGTTGTTTCGAATACAGCCTGTTCGCCATATATTCCCTCAACATCAGGTAAAGTGACATTGGAAGGAAGTACGAGAGTCGTTTTGGCTGACTTGACATGAATGGTTACCTTGATTCCTGTTACCACTTTGTAGTTGCTGGAACTCGGCGTATAAGTTACGGAGAACTCATTGTCGCCAACTGCTCCAACGGGTGTTGTAAGCGGGTCTTCAAATGAGAAGCCCTCTTCCAATGTGACATCAGCAAGTGTCTGTCCCTCTATTGCTTCGAGTCCTGTAGGAACCGTATAGGACGGATCTGCAGGATTGATGGTCAAAGTTGCCGTCATAATCGTGGTGCCTTCGATACCAGAATAATTTTCCAGTCCCTTATCGCTTAGCGAGAAAATCGCCTCAGCAGTCTGGGAACCGGCGTTTGTCCGGGTATTGTTACGATAAGCTACACTTAACTCGTCCGGTACGTTTATAGCAGTAATGCTGTATTCGGTTCCGGTATAAGTCTCTGTGAGGTTGTTGAAAGCAACATTTGTCGGCATCGGGAACTTCGGCTTGCCCGGGTCCGGTTTTCTAGTAACGTGGATAGTCACTTTAATGCCAGTTACCACTTTGTAGTTGCTGGAATCAGGCGTGTAAGTTACGGTGAACTCATTATCGCCAGGTGTTCCAACAGAAGTGGTAAGCGGGTCCTCAAAAGAGAATCCTTTGCCCAACTGATTTACTACATCGTTCAGGGTCTGACCTTCCACCGCAGTGAGTCCTGTAGGAACCGCATAGGATGGATCTGCAGGATTGATGGTCAGAGTTGCCGTCATAACCGTGGTGCCTTCGATACCAGAATAATTTTCCAGTCCCTTATCGCTTAGCGAGAAAATCGCCTCAGCAGTCTGAGAACCAGCGTTTGTCCGGGTATTGTTACGATAAGCTACACTTAACTCGTCCGGTACGTTTACAGCAGTAATGCTGTATTCGGTTCCGGTATAAGTCTCTGTGAGGTTGTTGAAAGCAACATTTGTCGGCATTGTGAATTTCGGCTTACTCGGGTCCGGTTTTCTAGTAACGTGGATAGTCACCTTAATGCCGGTTACAGTTTTATAGTTACTGGAACTTGGTCTGTAGGTAACTGTAAAATCATTGTTTCCAGGTGTCCCCACAGAAGTAGTAAGCGGATCCTCGAACGAGAAGCCTTCACCTAACTGACTTCTTACATCAGCCAGTGTCTGTCCTTCGACAGCGGTCAAACCAGTCGGAACCGTATAGGACGGTGTTGCCGGATTGATTGTCAATACGGCGGTCATGCTGTTCGGTTCTACACCAGAATACTGAGCTGCAAGAGACTCACTGAGTGAGAATACAACTTTTGCAGTCTGAGTTCCGGCATCACTTCTTGTTGCGTTGCTATAAGAAGCGATTATACCGTTAGGAATGTTTACAGCAGTGATGCTGTATTCTGTTCCATCATAAGTTACAATGAGGTCGTCAAAACGAGTATTTCCCGGAAGCTTGTATACAGGCTTATCGGGTCCAGGTCCAGGACCTGGATCACTTACATTTATAATAACGTCAATCCCTGTGACGGTTTCATAGTTTTTAGTGTCTTCGGGTGTAAAATCAACCTTGAACACATGGGATCCAACTGTTCCTACAGATGTGGTCAAAGGATCAACAAAGGTAAAGCCTTTCGGCAGTTTCACATTTGCTAATGTCTGACCAACCTTAGCGGTAAGTCCAGTAGGTACTGTATAATGAGGTACTGCTTTATTTATGATTAACGTCGCAGACATGCTGGACGGATTCACTGCATAGCACTTATCTTTCAACTCATCACCAACGGTGAAGTAAGCTGTAGAGTTATAAATGCCAGCGTCTTTACCACTGTTGTTCTCATAGCGCACGTTAATGCCACTCGGAACATTTGCTACCCAAATGGTGTAGGTTTGTCCGTTATATGTGACTGTGCGATTGCTGAAGGTTACATTTGACGGGAGGTTGTAAACAACCCTACGATCATCGTCATCGTCTCCTCCACCATTATTACCTCCGCCGTTAGGATCGATTACCTTAATAAGGACTTCGATATGTGTAACGGTTTTGTAGTTAACAGTGTCTTCAGGGGTATAGCTTACCCAAAATGCATTGTAGCCCACAGGGCCAACAGAGGTTGTCAGTGACGATTCGAACGCAAAGCCTTTCGGCAATTTAACGTCTGCTAATGTTTGACCAACCTTAGCGGTTAAGCCAGTGGGAATCGTATAGCTCGGCGTTGCCTGCTTGATTGTCAGGGTTGCCGTCATACTTGCCGGTTCAACAGACGAGTACGTTCCCTTCATAGAGTCACTTAACACAAGAACGACGCTCGCGTCGTACCTCCCAGCATTTACACCTGTGTTATTAGTGTAGATTGCCTCAATACCTTGAGGAAGGTTCTGAACAGTAATACTGTGCACGTTTCCGTCATAGACCACGATAAGGTCTTCAAAGGTAACGTTTGCCGGAAGCTTATATACCGGCTTGGTCGGATCTCCAGTTACGGGATCTGTGGTCTGGTTGCCATTGTTATTGGTTTCGTCATCATTATTGCCAGGTTTGTCGGTTTCATCGTCATTGGTGCCGGGTTTATTGGTATCCTGGTTGTCGCTGCCACCGGGTGTCTGATTGCCTGCCAGAACTTTGACGACTCTATCGAGAGTCTGGTCTTCGTACTGATAGGTAACAGGATACTCGCCAGATACGGCAGTATCAATCTGATCGAGACCAGTGATGGTCATTTCTTTCTCCAGCTCTGCCTGCTTTTTGCTGGAAACGGGCTTGTCGTTCTCATCGACAAAGGTGACACCGGGATCGGTGTACTGATCGTTGAGAGCGATTTCGAACGGGTTATCCCCATTGAGCACCATGTGGTACTCATTGCTGCCAGCAGAGCAGCTACGCAGGAGCATGATCAGCAGGATGATGGCGAGAACAATGCCGCCTACTACCCACTTGTTGATCCGGTTATCTTTCCGGTCCTGATTATTTGTAGCGTTCATGTTGCTACCTCCATTTCTGATATTTTTTGCTGAGTTAACGGGTTGCATAAAACTACAGTTCTAAGAAGAGTCGATTCCCTTAGGAATCCGGTGCGGAAAGTTGCTGTTTTTGTTTGCTTCCATCGCCCAATTGTGGGATTTGGAAAAAGTACTCACGAAGAGCACTACAAACATTATCAGCAATACCGCAAAGATTACGGTCCAATTGCTCATAAAATACCTCCTAATCTACCAATATTTAGTTTTCAAAGAACGTTTTTCCAGCTAGCTGAAAGTGCTTCAGTTTTGCTTGGACTATATAATAAAAGGCAACATAAGGCCTGTATAATATATTATAAAGTGTTTATTTCAAAATGTCAACTTAAATAATTGGTTTACGTAACATTTAGATTACATTTATGTTTCGTTGTTCTGCTTTTTTGTAATATAATACAAAAAAGCACAAAATATTTTATATATTCTGTGCTTAAAAACATCTATTTAATTATGTTATATTTTTTCTTTTATGCGATTTCTTTCTTCAGTGATTAGACCATCGTATTCCCAAGTTTTAAACCATTCTGTTTTTACAATTCGTTCCTTTTCTACAGGCAATCCAGAATATACTGGGTAGAAATAAAGAAAGAAACCTAAAAATATAATTGATAAAATTGGAATGAGTATATTAAATTGTTTTTTTGTGTTTGAAAGTTTACATATTATATTTGGAATTGTTAACATAACAAATGGTATTGTTATAAAATAGTGATATATAAACATGGTTCTACCGGATAAAAGAATATGGTAACCATGTTGCTAAAATCATTACTATTAATATTAACGATTCTTTTTCTTTTTTTAGTATTCCATATATTGTTGTTAGAATAGTTGTTAAAATACCTACATACCAGATTGCTGGATTTCCCATGCAGGCTATTGTTCCTATTTTGTCATTATCAAATCTTCCTATATAATACCATAATGGTCTTTTGATAATTGGCCATTCATACCATTTACTTGAATATGTATGTGAATCTGTTAATCTAGAGTGATATGTATACATTATTTTTTGATATTCTATAAAACTTTTAATGTCAGTTATTTTTACTTTATATGTTACGGTTGTTGTATTATTTTCTGTTACTTGACTATGAATAGATGATTCATCAAAATAAGTTAATTTGTCATTTTGGTTTGTATATTGGTACGTATAAGTTAGCTCATGATTTGGATTTTTTATTATAGGTATATAAGATATTACATATATTGACAATGGTACTATTATAAAAGATAGTATTGACCATCCTAAGAGCTTTAAGTCTAATTTTTTTCCTAATATAAATTTTATTAAATAGATTATGCCCATACCTAACCCAATGTATGTTGCAGTCCATTTTGTTGATATCGCCATTCCCCAGAAAATACCTGATATTATAAGTGGAGGTACTTTTCTTTTTATTTTTTCATTATTAGGAATTTTAATATATTTTATGAAAAATAAAAAAGATATTAAACTAAATAATACTAAATATGAGTCTGCTGTTCCCATGCGAGTTTGTACAAAATGCATACCATCTAATGCCATTATAGTTGCAGCAAATAAAGCATATATATCTTTTTTAAAGAGTTCCTTTGCAATTAGATATATTATTAATATCATTAATATTCCAGCGATATTTCCACCTAATCTATATGCAAATGGTGTTACTCCTAAAAAATACATTGGTATTGATATTATAAGTTTTCCTAATGGAGGATGTGTGTATTCATAGATGGGCATATTATGTAATTGTTCGTAAGCGGTTCTGGGAAAATATACTTCATCGAAGTATGTACTGTTCATGTAGTTCATTTCTTTTGGAACAGTGTCTTGTTCATCTACTAAGGACTTTCCTTGTTCCTCCATAGGTGTTATTGGAATTTTGTTTCCTTCTTTGTCAAATAGACATATCTCACCTATAGTTGTTGTGTCCCAATATGATTGAAACATTATATATTTGTAGTTAGTGTCTTGTAAATCAAAAAAGTGTTCATTCCATTTAAATATATTATTGTACTTTATCTCTATAGGTTTTTTGTCATATACGTAGTTATCGAAATCTTCATAGGTGTTTGCGTAAAATACGGAGATGTAGCTTTCATTATGACCTGAGTATATCATTGCTCGATATGGAATTTGTTCAGATTCTATCTTGTAAGTGATTTGCTTTTTGTCTTTTAGGTTTATAAATGTTTGTGGGTTGTGTATATTACCGAGTTTATAAAAAGATATTATTGAGTATGTCAAAATGATCAAAATTAGAATGATATTTGTAGTTTTTATTTTTTGGATTCTTTCTTTCATATTTCCCTCTTAATTTAAAATATAAGAGAAATATAATTTATATTTCTCTTATATTAAATATTATTTTAATTTGCGTCTGCTCATCCATACATATAATCCCATAGCAGCTATAGATATAGGTATAGCATATATAATTACTTTTACAATTTTGTCTTTTTCGTCAGTTACAACAAAAGGTGTTTCATTTTGCGTTTTTCTTATTGAGTATAGTTCTCCTTGATTTGCTGCGAATGCAAATGAGTTTAAAATGATGTCTTTATTATAAGCTACTATTGGAACATTGCCATCTAGTGAATTATCTGAAAAAGATGAGATTGTTGAGAAAATAACTGCTCTAGATTCTTCACCGGACTCTACAGTTTTTTGAATAGCTGCAGCTGTTACGTAATATCCTGTATCACTTTGTTCAAGCTTTTGTCCTGATAGGTTTGCTACATATGCTTCAGTTGATGTTGTTAATATTGGTGTTGCATTAACATTGTTTGTTGCCATTTTTTCTGTATCTAGTACAATCATACCTGGTGCAACAAGTATAGGAGTTACAGAACGTGAATTATAAAGTACTCTAGTTATTTCATGGCTTCCTGATACTTCTGCTTGATATACTAAATTATATCCAGATACTTGATTTTTTGTATTTTCATCCATTACTAGTTTGTTTGGCATTGAGACAGCATACTTATCTAAGATTTTTTGAAAATTTGGAAGTGCTAAATCTGTGTTTACATAGTCGATATCATTAGCTATAATCATATCTCCACCTTTTTCTATATATCCACATATAGCTTCTGTTTCAGCATCTGTGAAATCTGTTTTAACTCCCATTATTGCTAATATATCACAATCTTCTGGTATAGCTGGAGTTGATACTATGTTTAAAGTGTCTATTTCATAGAATTCTTCTGAAAGATATTGAGTTAAATAATAGATTCCTCCTGAAGTTGAATATGCTGATCTACCTTCTATGAAATAGACTTTTGTAGATTTGTCTACTGACAAATTGACAATTGCATTTGTCAATTTTTGTTCTGCTAGGTCTATAGTATTGTAACTATCATCATAAGTATATAGATCATAATTACTTATATATGAATTCCTTCCATCTGAACTAACTCCTACTAATGCGGGATAATCTGTTTCAAACCCATATTCATTAATAGTTGATACGTCATCACTATTTACTATTTTATAATTTATTTTTGTGTTTGCACTATTATATTGCTTTAGCAAATCTACTATTGATGATGATTCGCTATATCCCCATACATAAAATGTAATTTCTTTATTTATGTTTTTGGCTACATTTTTTGATTGTTCAGTTAGTGTATGTAATTTATTTTTGGTTAAATCTATTTGTGCTAAATTAATTGAGTTTACCCATAGATTTATAACAAGGTATAATGCAATAACAATTGCTATTAATAGTATCATTTTTGATGTATCTTTTATAAAGAAGTCTTTAGCTGTGTGTGTAGCTTGTTTAACTTTTTCTTTGAATGGTATTTTGCTACTTTCTTTTTCTTCTTTCTTTATAAGTTTGTTTTTTTCATTACTCATTTGCTTAAGAATTTTTTTATTTTTCTTTTCATTTTTATCCATTTTGTATCTATTCCTTTCCAATTTAATTAGATATTATTTTACGCTTTTTCTTCTTTGTAAAAAGATAATTGTCAAAAAGACGAATAAGAATATAAAACTAATATATCCTACTACCTCTTTTAAAGAAATTATTCCTTGAGGGAATTTTTGATACATTTGAGTTAATGAGAAAAATTGTAATAAGCCTGTTTGAATGCTTGCAAAAGATAATAATAGGAAAAATACAATCGGAATAATAGCGGCTATTACTTGGTGCTCAGTGATTGCCGATGCAAACATACCAAATGATATAAATGCCATTGATAATAATATGAAGCCTAGCATTGCTACTAATGGTTCTACTATATTTACATGTCCGAATTTTGATAGTATTCCATAGTATGCAAACATTAATAAACATGTAATTATTGTTACAAATGTTGCTGCAAAAAATTTACCAAAAACAATGGTTATTATACTTTTTGGAGATGTTACTAATAATTGATCAGTTCCATTCTTTTTCTCTTCTGAGAACATTCTCATTGTAATAACTGGAATTAAGAAAGTTAATACAACGGTACTATCCCAAATAACATATTCAAAATGTAAATTACCTTGAGAAAAAGTATAGTTATAAAATACGAAGCTCATTGCTACTAAGAAAAGAGAGATAAATATATATCCTATTGGTGTATAAAAATAACTTTTTAATTCTTTTTTTAATACTGCAAACATTATTTTTTACCTCCTTTTTTGCTATTATCTGATGCCGTTTCATCTATGATTTTTAAGAATGCATCTTCTAAGCTAATTTCTTTTTTCTTTATTTCAATTATATTGATATCTTTATCTATACACATTTTTAATAAATCTTTTCTAATTTCTTCATTACCTTCATAGTGTATAGAATAATTTTTTTCGTTGTCATTTTGATCGATAAGTGTAATTGATTTGATAGCCTTAATTTTCTTTGCTATTTCTGGTAATTCTATATTTTGTTCTTCAACAGTTATTATTAATTCTTTAGTATCTGAATTATTATTTTGTGTTTCTGCTTCTATATTTTCTGTTTTGTCTATTTTAACTATTTTGCCATTATTAATAATTATAATTTTATTGCACATCTGATTTATTTCACTTAAAATGTGTGAACTTATTAATATTGTATGTTTTTCTTTTAAAGATTTTATAAGATTTCTTATTTCTGTTACTTGTTTTGGATCAAGACCAACTGTTGGTTCATCTAATATTAATATTGGAGGATTTCCTATTAGAGCTCCCGCTAGGCTAACTCTTTGTTTGTAACCTCTTGACAAGTTTCTTATAAGTTTTGATTTGACTTCTGTTAGTCCTGTTTGTTTTAGAACTCTTTCAATTTCTGATTTTTTTTCTTTTCTTTTTACAAGTTTTAAGTCTGCCATATAAGCTATAAATTCTTTTACTGTTAATTCTGAGTATAATGGCACATTTTCTGGCATATAACCAATTTGTCTTTTTGCTTGTTTGGCTTTTTGACTAATATCATAGCCGTTTACGATAATTTTTCCTTTTGTTGGTTCTATGTAACCTGTTATAATGCTCATTGTTGTGGATTTTCCAGCACCATTTGGACCTAGAAAACCAACGATTTCGCCTTCTTCGATTTTAAAGCTAATATCATCTATTGCTTTAAAATTGTTGTACTTTTTAGTAACATTTTTTAGCTCTATCAATGTTTTTTCCTCCTTATATATGTTTTGTGGTATATTGCTTTTTTAATATTCCTGTGTGATTGTATTATTAGAATATTAAAATAAAATTAAAAACTATTTATTTTGGCAATTAATGCTTTAATTTTAATTCCTTGGTTTGAAAACATTTCTTCATGTTCAGTTCGTATATCTTCAAAAATCATTTCATTATGTAGGTCGTATGTTATTTTTGAGATTAAGAAATTTGCTTGTTTTAGATATTCTATACTTTCTTCAAAAAGTTCATCATTATCTGTTTTAAAATATATTTCACCTTTTTCTTTATTTAAAAATTGTTTGTAGTTTTCAAGTTGTCTAGTATGAGTTAGTCTTCTCTTTTTGTGCTTTCCTCTAGGCCAAGGATTGCAAAAATTAATATAAATTCTTTCTATATCATCAGCAGCTGAAAAAGTATCTAGTATTCTTTCTGCATTCATTCTGATTAACCATAAATTTGTTATTTGAAGCTTGTCATTTTGATATTGCATTTCAATATTTCTTTTAGATAATCCAAGCATAGCTTCTATCATATCAGCGGCAATATAATTAATTTCTTGATGTTTAGTTGCTAATTTTGATATAAAACTACCCTTTCCACATCCTATTTCTAAATGAATTGGATTGTTATTTGTAAAAGTACTTTTCCAAATTCCTTTATTTGTGTTGGGATTATCGATATAAAATTTTGCATCTTCTAATTCTTGCTTTGCCCAAGGCTTTCTTCGTATTCTCATATATTACCTTTCTTTTATATTAATGTCTTCCATGGTAGGTGTCTGTTGATATCAATTCTGTACTTACTTCTTGACCATCTTTTATTAGTTTCTTGTATGTTTGATATGTTCCTGATCCAATATAATTTGAAAAAATCTCTACTTGGTAGTCATCTGGAGTTTTTAATCCATAAATAGATACATGAACTCCTCCATTTTCTACGCCTGCGACAATTTTAATTGGATAGTTTCTGTTATTTTTAAATTTGAAATCTAAAGATCCCCATGCAACTGTTGCGTCTCTTCCACCAGTAAAATAAGTTGAAAGAAACATATGATTTGTACGTTCAACTACATCTAAATTCGAGTAAAGAACAGCGTTATATAAAGTTGTTGATACTTGGCATATTCCTCCACCAAGTCCACTTACGGCTTGATTATTTTCAAATACGGTGGCTTCTCTAAATCCAGCAGCTATAGTTCTTTCGCCAACAGTTGAGTTATAAGAGAAGGTTTCTCCAGGCATTATAACTGTTCCATTTATTTTATTTGCAGCTACTACAAGATTTTGATATCTATTGTTTGATCCAATATACCAAGTTGAATAAGTGGCAAGTTGATCTGGAAAAGCTTCTAATCCTAAATCATTTAAAGTGATATTAGCTGGTGTGAATTTTAAGGCTACAGTATATTCTTTTTTGTCTTCAGCTTCTATTTGTTCTTTTACTGTTTCTATGCTTTCTGCAAAATCAATGCCTGTTTCTTCTGGATATACCATTCTAGGTTCTGCTGTATAATAAGCATCTTGTACTTCTTTATATATTTCTGAATGTATTTGTTCAACATCTATTTTATCTGGATATTTGTCATAGGTTGGGATGTCATAATATACGTCATTATAGTTTTTATTGTTTAGAGCATCTGCTACTATTTGTTTTGTTTCATCATTTTGAGCAGCTTTTCCTACTTTGCCAGAAGTTATTATTAATTCACCGTTTTCTATATAATAACTTGGCTGTTCGACTTGCTCTGGCAATTTAGCTGATATATCTAATATGCATGCATCTAATGTTACTTCATCATATGTTACATCAATTTTGATATTTTCAGGCTGTTTTTTTAAAGTTAATACACGTAAATCTCTTTGTATTATTGAACCTGTTCTTCCAATATTATAGGCTTGTTCGATAGCTTGATCTAACAAGTATTTCACTTCTAGTTGTTCTAATGCGAGTGAGTATACATTTTCCCCGTATTGAAAGTATATTGTTTTATCTAATTTATCTAGTAATTCTGTTTGAATTTTGTTTTTTGCTTCTTCTTTAGATAAACCAGAAACGTTGATTCCTTCTATGCTTACTCCTTTTTTTATTTTAGTATCTTTGCTGTTTATAATTGAAAATACTGAAACAACAATAACTATTATAAATAAAATTGATGCAAGAGTTATTGCACTTATTTGTATTCCTTTTTTTATTTTTGATGGTGAATCTGAAGAAGAAAGTTCTTTTTCTTGTTCTGGAACTAATAATTGGCTTTCATTTTCTTGGTTGCTTTTGTTGTTTTCTTTATCTTTTGAATTGTCTACATTTAGTATTTGATTTGCCATTTTAAACTCCTATTAAAAATCTTTTGAAATGTTCTATTATTGACCTTATAATTATATTTATATTATCTTTAAAAGTCAACAAAGACATGACTTATTTTGTCATGTCTTTGTTAAATTTTTATTATTGCGATTGTGCCTTTTGGTTTATTATGAATTAGTTTTATAGATCCTCCATGCTTTTTTACTATTGTGTGTGCAATGGATAATCCTAATCCGGTTCCTCCCTTTTCTCTAGAACGAGCTTTATCTTCTCTATAAAATCTTTCAAAGATATGTTTTAAGCCTTCATCACTTATACCTATTCCTGTATCTTTTACATTAATAAATAATTTATCATCACGATTGTGTATGTCTATTTCTATATTATCATTTTCTTCTGTATATTTTAGTGCATTGTCTAAAAGGATAATTATTAGTTGCTTAATTGCATTTTTATCAATATTAATTTCTTTATTACAATTTACATTTAATTGCATTTTTTTATTTTGCATATTAGCCATTTCTTGATATGGTGGTATGACGTCTTTTGCTAAATTATTTATATTTGTTTTTGCTTTATTAATTGTACTTTTATTATTATCAGTTCTAGCTAATTCCATAAGTTCTGAAATCATCTTTTTTAGTCTTCTGGTTTCATTTAAAGTTAATGCTATATCTTCCGATTTGTCAATTATTTTACTTTGAGGTGACTGTAATAATAATTCCTGTTTGGCTTGTATTATTGTTAATGGAGTTCGTAATTCGTGAGAAGCGTTTTGCACAAATTCGGTTTGCTTTTTATAAGATTTCACTATTGGAGTTACTGTTCTTTTGGCAATATACCAACTGATTATTATTGATAATACGATTACTATAATGGTTCCAATAGATAGTGTTTTTGTAAAGTTTTCTAGCATTTGTTTTTCAGAGTTTGTATTTATTAGAATATCTACTAAATATGTTTCACCATCAGATAACAAAATTTTTGTAGTTATACCATGATAATAATAGCTAGAGTTTTCGGCTGTTACCTTAAGTTCGTAAATTTGATTTTTATCCATTCGAGGAAGATTAGTTTTGTCTATATACTCTGAAAAGTATTTTACACTTAATGAAGTTGCAATTACTTCACCATCGGAATCTCTAAGTATAGTTACTATTCTAGGATTTTCAATTGCATTTAGAAATTCTTGAACTTCAGCTATTATTTCTTCATCATTTAAATTCTTTTTTGGAAAGAATGATGAATGTTGCTCACTTGTCAATAAAGCAATTTTTTGTAAGTTACTTTCAAATTGACGAATTTCATTATCTACAGAACTGTATAGATAGTTGTTAAATTGGCTCAATATAAAAATACTAAATGTTCCAAAAATTAGAGTAAGTAATATTAAATTTAATATCATATTTTTTAATAACTGATTATTAATCTTTTTATGTTCAATCATGTTAGTTTCTCTTTTCATATTTATTATTCTGATAATATATATCCAACTCTTCTTAAAGTTTTTATGTATTTATCATAGCCATATTTTTTTAATTCTTTTCTTAATGCGCTTGCATATACTTCAACTACATTTGTAGATGTGTCTGAATCAAATCCCCATATTTTATCGAAGATTTGTTCCTTGGTTATTATTGTGTTTTTGGAATTGATTAGATATTCTAGTAAATCAAATTGCTTTCCTTGTAAATTTATTTCATTATTCTTTATTGTGACAGTTCTATTCTTTAGATTCATTTTTAAGTCTTTAAATTCTAATGTGTTGTCAACGAAAAAACCATTATTTCTTCTTATAATTGCTTCAAGTCTTGCTAAAAGTTCTTCTCTTTCGAAAGGTTTTACTAAATAGTCATCTGCACCTATTTGTAATCCTTTTACTTTGTCATTGAGTGAATCTTTTGCAGTTAATATTAAAACTGGTGTTAATATTTGTTCTTTTCTTAATTTACTTAAAACTTCATATCCGTTCATTTCTGGCATCATTAAATCTAATATTATTATGTCATATATGTTTTCTTTAGCGAATATGTATCCTTCGTACCCGTCAAATGCTTGTTCTACATTATATTTTTTTTCTATACATTGTTTTATAGTATCAGATAGTATTTTGTCATCTTCTATAACTAGAGCTTTCAATTTAAGCCTCCTTTATGGATAATATTTGTAGCTATTATATATGGTATATCTTAAATAAATCTTAAAGCTAAGTATAATACATGAGAGTATAAAATATTTTATACTCTCATGGTTTGCAATTATATGTTTATTTTGTTGGTGTTAATTCTGGATTAGCTATGAAATAGCTTTCAGTTGTACTTCCTTCAAATTCAATAGTTAATTTGTCTACATCTTTTACATTAATTGAAAAATTTGAATCAGATACATTTTCTGTATAGTATAATATTTTATTACCGTTGTAGAAAGTTATTTTAGGCGTATACGTATTTTCTATTTTTGTAGTACCTTTTTCTTGTATACATATGATTCCTTTTAATTCGGTATATTCTTTATTTAAATCAAATTCTATAGTATATGGTACTTTAGTTGTGCTTCCTTCTGCAGAAGCTCTTTTCAAAATATATTTGTTGTAAGAAGTGTTTGTACCTGCGGAAGTTATTGTTTCGGTTTGATTTGATATTGATAATGTTCCTTTTTTGTTTTTGTTTTCTAAACTTAATAAATTTATTGAACCTGGTTCAGCTTTATTAAATTCTTCTACTAGCTTGTTTATATCATCATCTTTTGGTAATAATTTTTTTATTTTTTCAATATTTTGTTTTGCTTTTGTATAGTCATTAGTTATTAATGTTCTTGTTTCTAATAGGAAAGCACTTTTATATTTTGCAAGTAGCTCTTCCTTAGCTTTTTCTATTTTATTATTTTTTTCGCTGTTATATTCTATAATATATTTAATAATGTTTATGTTGCTTTCTTTTTTTATTTCTAATTTTGATACTTCATCATTTAACTTAGCTATTTTTATTTCTGTTTGTTTATCTTTTATTAGATCAGAATTTTGAAGCTCTTTATCTAATTTATCTAAAGATTTTAGAGCTTGTTCATATTTTTTGTCTTTTAGGTATTCATTTGCTTCTGACAAGTATTCATTAAGATATAGTTGTTCTACTTCTTTTAATTTATCTTTAACTTCTGAATATTTTGAATAATCTTTTGTTATTGATTGTAATATTTCTATAGCTTTTTTGTAGTCTTTATTTTCTATTGCTGTTATAGCTGATTGATATGTTTGTGACATTTTTTTATTTTTTAATTCAGTTTCTTTTTCAGTTAAATATTGTTTTCCAAAATAGAATCCAACTCCTAGAAGAATAATTACAAATATTATAGTTAGAAAGAAATTTCTAACTTTTCTTCCAAAAGAATTTTTACGTTTTTCTTTTTCTTCTTTTATAGCAAATTTTTCTTCTAATTTTTTTTGTTTTTCTTCTATTTTCATTTCTTGTGCTCTTTGTTTTAATTCTTTTTTGTTTTTTGCAATTTGTTCGTCCATATACTATATCCTTTCTTATTTATTATTAATGCTATATTTATTTTTACTTAAAAAGCAAATTTTATTA
>CANBHY010000016.1 GCA_947368535.1 uncultured Clostridium sp.
CGTTGCAGGTAGACGCTACTTCCGCGACAAAAATCCGGTAACCGGCATAAATATAATCCTGTTCCTGGTCAGAATGCCAGGAATGGAGCGCATGGCCCATTTCATGCGCCAGGGTAAAGACATCATTCAGGCTTTCCTGATAATTCAGCAGCACATAAGGATGCGTGCCGTATGCGCCCCAGGAATACGCCCCCGTCCTCTTATTTTCATTTTCATAAATATCAATCCATCGGCTGTCAAAGCCTTCCTGCAGCAGAGCCTGATACCTTTTCCCCAAAGGCGCCAGCCCCTCTTTCACGATCTCTTTCGCCCGTTCAAAAGAAACCTTCATATCTACTTCCTGCACCATCGGCACATACACATCATACATGTGAAGCTCTTCCACACCCAGAACTTTCTTCCGCAGGCGCATATAGCGGTACATCGGCTCCATATGCCCATGTACGCTGTCAATCAGGCTGTCATACACTGCCACGGGAATTTCGCTGTCGTCCAGAGCCGCTTCCAGTGAAGAACCATAGTTCCGCATTTTAGCATAAAATGCCGTCTTTTTCGCATTTGCCTCATAAAGCGCTGCCAGTGTATTCTTAAATCCAGCGTAGCCTTGGTAGAGATTCGCGAACGCTTCCTTCCTCACCCGCCTGTCTGCGCTCTGCATATAAGCTGTATAGCGCCCCTGCGTGAGAGGCTCTTCCTTTCCTTTTTCATCCGTCACCGGGCAGAACGTGATATCCGCATTATTAAACATAGTAAATACATTGGAAGACGCTTTCGCCAGCTCCCCCACTTTCGCCAGAATTTCCTCTGACCGCTCGTCCAGAGTGTGCGGTTTCTGGCGGAAAATTTCATCTAAAAAACGCCGGTATTTTTCCAGCCGCCGCTCTTCCCTGCAGTATTCCGCCAAAAGTTCCTCCGGAAGCCCTAAAATCTCAGGAACCATATAGGATTCGGCAGCATTCATCTTATCCATCAATACCTCCGTAGAAGCCGCGGATTTCTGGCTTGCCGCATTCCCCATATCCTGGTGGAGTCTCTGGTTCGCATATACATAAACCTTTTCAAACAGCTTATTCATCCCGCTGTAATCCTCCAGCATCTCCAGGAGCACGCCGCTCCCCTCCTTTAGGCGTCCTTTGTACTTTGGAAATTCCTCTATCATTCCCGCCAGCCTGCCGCAGTCCTCCTCAAAAAGCTGCTCAGACGCATACAAATCCTCCAATGCCCAGGTATCTTCCTTCTTTACTTCCTCACGTTTCCTCGTTTTTGCCATGATTCCCTCCTGCCACTATGTTATTTTCCTTATCCTACCACATTTTTAGGCGGCAGGAAAGGGGGGCGCAGTTTCCTGCTCCCCCTTTCTTAACAGCGCTTCCTTTTCACTGTGTTGTACGGTAACGGTACAAAAGATAGTCGCCATATTCAACCGTAGCCGGAGTAGTAATTACATCTTTCAGCCACACTTCTGTTATCCCATCCGGAGACTCTGTCTCATAACAGCGAGGGTCGAAATATTGCCCGGTACTTTCGTCCTTCTGCTTTTTCAAATGATAGACATAAATAGAGAAATAAGGAATCTCCTGAAGTGAAGAAGCCCTGCCGCGCCACAGCCCCCGAACCACAATTCCGTCAGATGTACGCGTAAACGTTTTCAGCCCTGCCTCCTGGCCTGATGCGGCTTTGTGAAAAAAGCTGGTTATCTGTTCACTTTTTTCCGGCTGTACATCCGTTAAATCCAGATAGCCATCTTTTATCAAATCTTCTGCCGTAACATCTGCGTCAAGATTGTAAATAGACTGAATGAACTGTTCATTAGCCGGATGCTTTTTATCCCAGATTCCCTTTCCGCACCAGGCAGCCGTGAAAAGCAATACAAGTGCTGATAATACATAAATATACCACGGATATTTCTCCCTCTCTTTTTTCATTCTCTCATCTCCACTTTTCCCGCACATGGGTATAAAAACGGTAAATATTCTCGCTGATTAACAACGCCCCTAAATATGCGCATTTATAAGTGTGCAGGATCAAAAAATTTGTTTTTACCGGAACTAAAAACATCAGGACTCCAGTCAAACCAACCACAATACCCGGCAGTTCCAAAAAAATTCTCAATATATTCAAAGTCCTTGATGCATTGCAAAGACAAAGGAAAAGCAGCAGCATTACCACATAAGATACAAGTTCCATAACATTCCGTGTTAATAACAATGATATGTCTGCACCCTCATTTATTTTGCCTGTCATATAATGATAGAAGACACATTCCCCCGTAAAAACTACGTACATAAAAATCAAATAAAAGAATGCGTTGTATTTTTTCATTGATGCCTCCTTAGCAGAATGCTGTTTTATATAATATTCCATTATCCTATCGTACCCAATGTAATATAACTATTTGGCGTATAAGAAGAATTTCCATGTGAATACGTTACCTGTGCTTTATATTGTATAAGTGCAGCTGTCGTTACGTAATGATATTTAAATCCTGTATTCAATGAATATGTAGTGCCAACTTTAGGTGACGCTACTGTAGTACTATTTTTTTCATTATATACAGCCGTTTCCTCTGCTGTACCACTACATACTGCAGATAATTGCAAGTTTCTAAGTTTAGTCTCTACAAACCTTGTAATTTTTGTACTCCCTTTGGTAAGTTTTAATACCCTAAAATTGTTACTTGTATAATAACTATAATACGCTGTATTCCTAAATGTAATATCACTCTGCGCCGAATCTTCTGTTACACTTCCAGTATTTTCTTTTGCTTTCATTATATATGAGTATGAAGTAACATTATATATTCTCTCTACATTTCCAGATTGAAATTTTTGAATCTCTACAGGATTTTTAGATTTTAATGTGTACGTTACTTGAATACGGTTATTGTCTAGTTCTTCAACTGCCTTCTCAATATTAGCAATTGGCTCTAATAATTTTAATGCTTCTTTTGGCATTTTTTCCGATAAATCGTAGTAAAGTTCCACTGAATTAAGGCGCTCTTTCAAAATATCCTTATATACATTGATACTGCTCACCGTCTCCATACTATACTTGGCTTCTACAGCGTCCAACTTTGTCAAAGACGTACTAACAATAGATGATGCATTTACAGGAATACAATATAATACCAAAAGAATAATGCCTAAATATTATAGAAACTCTTTTTTTCATACTTCAAATCCGCCTATCTTTTTACTTGCCTTTTTCCAACTTTTTATAATTATACTGAAACACTGGTATCACCTCGCATTTTGTTTATTTTAATTATCATAACATACTTTTATTATTTATTCAATTATTTTTTTATTATTTATTGACATTTAATTATAACTACTATAAAATATAGTAGTATAGTTTGTAGTAGAAAGAAGGGCTTAAATATATGAAAAATTATGACAACTATTTTCTTCCTGTAGATAATATGGAAGAAGCAAAAAGATATTATGAGGAAATATTGGGGTTAAAAAAGAAATTTGATTTTTCTGATAAGGGAATGGTTGCTTATAATATTGGAAATGAAGAACCTGCAATAATTTTAAAAGACAAAAATAAATTTGAGAATTTAAAGCCTACAATATGGTTTGAAGTAGAAGATGTTGCAATCTTCTATAAAGAAATGTTGAATAATGGTATAAAATTTTTGAGTGAGCCTTTTAAAATTGGAACTGGTAATGCAGTCGAGTTTGAAGATCCATTTGGAAATAGACTTGGCGTTACAGATTATATTAAGTAAGGAGTAGAGATTATGTCAAATATAGATTTGGTATTATTAGGACTTATTAAACAAAAATCACAAAGTGCTTATGATATTAAAAAAAATATAGAATATCGTAATATACCAAGATGGGTAAGAATTAGTGAACAGTCTATTTATAAGAAAGTATTACAATTAGAATCAAAAGAATATATTGTTAGCCATAAAGAGAAAGAGGGAAATATGCCAGATAAAGCAATATATACTATTACTAACAAAGGTAATGATTATTTTAATAAACTTATGAATGATATTTCAAATTCTGATGTTAGTCTATATTTGGATTTTAATATTATTATCACGAATTTAGATTTAGTAGATGATGAACAAAAAAAGATTCTTGTTTCTAATATAAAATCAAAGATATTAGAATTAAAAGAATTACTAAATGAAAGACAAACTCATAGACAACATATTCCTAATGTTGGAAAACAAATGTTCAAACAACAATTAGCATTAGTAGAAACATTAGAAAAGTGGATAATTGATTTTGAGAATAGTTTAAAAGAACAAAATTAGCAAATATTGATTTTAAGTTAAAAGATAAATTTGTAGGGAGGGAAATTCAATGAAAATAATCAACATTGGTATTCTTGCTCATGTAGATGCAGGAAAGACAACTTTAACGGAAAGTCTGCTTTATACAAGTGGAGCGATTTTAGAATTAGGCAGTGTAGATAAGGGAACAACAAGGACAGATACTATGTTTTTAGAACGTCAGCGTGGAATCACAATTCAGGCAGCAGTTACTTCTTTTAATTGGAATGACTACAAAATCAATATTGTAGATACTCCTGGACATACAGATTTTATAACAGAAGTGTATCGTTCCTTATCTGTTCTTGATGGAGCTATTTTAGTAATTTCTGCTAAAGATGGTGTACAAGCACAAACCAGAATACTATTCCATGCACTTCAAAAAATGAATATACCAACAATTATTTTTATAAATAAAATAGATCAGGATGGAATTAACTTAAATAATATTTATCAAAATATCAAAGAAAAACTTTCAAATGATATTATTGTTATGCAAAATGTAACATTAACTCCAGAAATATCAATTAAAAATATCATTGATTTAGATGAATGGGATCCTGTAATTTCCAAAAATGATAAACTTTTAAAAAAATATATTGCAGGAGAAAAATTGACTATACAGGAATTAACGCAGGAAGAATATAGGTGTGTTAAAAAAGGTTCGTTGTTTCCTATATACCATGGAAGTGCTAAAAATAATATAGGAACTCAACAACTCATTGAAGCTATTTCAAATCTTTTTTGTCCTGAAATGAATAAGAATTATTCAGAACTATGTGGAAGAGTTTTTAAAATTGAATATACAGACCATAAGCAAAGATTAGTTTATTTGCGTCTTTACAGTGGAACATTACACTTACGAGATACAATTGTATTGTCAGAAAAAAAGAAAGTGAAACTTACAGAAATATATATTCCTTCAAATGGAGAAATGATACAGACAAAAACAGTTTGTTCTGGAGATATTTTTATTATACCTAACAATACATTAAGATTGAACGATATTATAGGAAATGAAAAGCTTTTGCCATGCAATGTATGGAATGACAAGACTGTACCAATACTACGAACAAGAATTGAACCGATAAAAATAGAAGAGAGAGAAAAATTATTGGATGCTCTTACAGAAATTGCAGATACTGATCCTCTTTTACGTTATTATGTTGATACGATAACACATGAAATCATCATTTCTTTTTTAGGAACAGTGCAGTTAGAAGTTATCTGTTCTCTGTTGATTGAAAAATATCACATAAACATAAGAATCGAAGATCCAACCGTAATTTATTTGGAAAAACCATTACAAAAGGCAGATTATACTATTCATATTGAAGTACCACCAAATCCATTTTGGGCATCGATTGGATTATCAATAACTCCACTTCCAATTGGCAGTGGAATACAGTACGAAAGCAAAGTTTCACTCGGTTATTTAAATCAAAGTTTCCAAAATGCAGTAAGAGAAGGTATTAATTATGGACTGGAGCAAGGTTTGTATGGCTGGGAAGTAACAGATTGTAAAATATGTTTTGAATATGGTGTTTATTATAGCCCTGTTAGTACTCCCTCGGATTTTCGTTTTCTTGCCCCAATTGTACTTGAACAAACATTGAAAAAAGCGGGAACGCAATTATTAGAGCCATATCTTTCGTTTATACTTTTTACACCACAGGGATACCTTTCTCGTGCATATAATGATGCACAAAAACATTGTGCAATAATTGAAACTAGTCAATCAAAAAATGATGAAATTATTTTTACAGGACATATTCCTGTACGTTGTATTAATGAATATCGTAATACTTTAACTCTATATACAAATGGGCAAGCAGTTTTTTTGACAGAATTAAAAGATTATCAAATTGCTACTTGTGAACCAGTTATTCAATCACGCAGACCAAATAATCGAATAGATAAAGTACGCCATATGTTTAATAAAAAAGAAAATTAAGTTACTATTCGCTAAATTACAATTTGAAAGTGAGATGATAATATGGGATTTGATTTAGGGCATACAATAAATTCAATATCAAAACTTGCTTTACGAACAAAAAGAAGAATTGATAAAAATGGTAAAACAACAATAAAAGATTTCTTTAATGAAGTTATAACCAAAAACGATACTAAATATTCTTCTTTGATGTTTAACTTATATGAAGATGAACAATATTATTCAATGGAAGCAGTATATGATAATACTAGTATAATAAGAAGAAATAATCCAATAGAAATATGTGATAAAACTAATGATTATAAAACAGCATTAAGTATAGTAAAAAATGAACTATCTGCTTTTTATAGAGATAATAAAGAACAATTAAAAAACATTAGTGAATTAAGTTATGGATTTGTAGATGGAGATTTATATTATATAAAAAAAGGAACTTTAAAATCTGAACATAAAAATAATAAAAAATTTACTTTTGAAGAAATTAAAAAGTTTGATTCTATTAAAATAGGTGCTTGGGTTACTGTATATCTAAAGAAAGAAATTAAAGATACTATGAAAATTCCATTTACTGCTGACTTTCCTAAAATGTCAGAAGAAGAATTAAATAAATGGATTAGCCTTTTAGTTGAAAATTTTGATTATGATAAGTATAATTCAAAAGAATAATTACAACTTACAAGTTAATAGTAAAAATAAAACAATAGTATTTTTCAACTATTGTTTTATTTTTAATCTTGTTCTACATCATCAAATAAGGGATCGTGGAAAAATTCTGATAAGCTAATTTCAAAACCCTCACAAATATGTAATAATGTTTTTAAAGTAAGCAATTCTCTTTTGGCATTCATAAAAGTAGAAAGAGTAGACATAGGAATACCAGTTCTTTTATATAAATGCCATAATTTCATATCTTTCTCTTTTAATAATTTTTTTATTCTTTTTCTTATAGCGTCTGATAATTTCATTTTATTCACCCAAAAAAATTATAGCAAGATACAAGTTTAATATAATTTACTCGAGTAAAGTTTTTTTAAAAAACTTTACTTTTGCGAAGTGATTGATTGCAGTAAAGTGATTTATATGTTAAAATCTAAAATAGTTTACTTCAGTAAAGTTTTTTTGTTTTTATGACACATTTCGACAAAAAAATAAAAAGTAATATAGTATAATATGTAGAAGAAAGAAAAAAGTTTATAAAGATAGGAGAGTAATTTGATGAAAAGTACAGGAATTACAAGAAAAGTCGATGATTTAGGGAGAGTAACCATTCCTAAAGAAATTAGAAATCAATTTAAAATTTATGAGCAAGATCCTTTAGAAATATTTGTAGATGGAGAAAAAATAATATTAAGGAAATATTCAGAAAATTGTATATTTTGTAATAGTAAAAAAGTGGAAACAAAAATTGAAGGACAGTTAGTGTGCAATAAATGTATAGAAAAAATATCTAAAATGGCTAAATAGAGTATTTTTTTTATTTATAATTGCACGAATATCGTGCAATAGAAAGGTGGAGGAATTTATAATGATAAAAGTAGTAGTTGCAGATGATAATAAAATTTTATTAGAGCAGATTGTAAATGCAATAAAAAAGAGCAATAAATTAGATATAGTAGGAATTGCTAATAATGGAGAGGAAGAATTAGAATATATTAAGTGCTTTTTTCCAGACGTTGTAATAACAGATATAGAAATGCCAAAGAAAACAGGAGTAGAAGTTATAGAAATAGTACAAAATTTTGAAAAAGTACCAGAATTTATAGTGATTACAGGTGGAGCAAGTGGAGATATAATGAAAAAGCTATATTCGTTGTCTATAAGAAACATCTTATACAAGCCAGTAGATATGACAAAACTAATTGAAGAATTGGAATCTATTGGAAAAATAGAAAAAGAGCAAGAAATAATTGAAAACAAACAAACTGAAGAAAAAACTTTTTTTCAAAAAATAAAAAGATTATTAAAAAAATAGAAAATTAAAAATCCAGAGAAATCTGGATTTCATTTTATTCAAGTTCTTTATCAGTTCCAGAATAAAGTTCGTCTAAACTTATATTGAAAACTTTAGCAAAAGCTAAGGCTTCATAATCTCTAACGATTCTTTTATTATATTCAATAAGATAAATATCAGAATGATATAAGTTCAAACCAAACAAGTCTAGTTTTTGGCATAGTTCTTCTTGGGTATATTTATTAGCTGTTCTATATTTTTTTACATTCTTGCCAATAATATTAGATTTTGAATTAAGTCTTTTGGCTCTCATATATTCTCATTCCTTTCTATATACATTTTTCCCAATTCTATTATAAAAAAATCATTTCTTTGCACGAATATCGTGAAAAACGCACCTTTACCAAATTGAAAAAAATAAATAAAAAGAAAAAAATGTAAATTTTTGTAAAATATTTTTGATATTTTACACATTTCGACAAACTTTTTAAATAAAAGATGTTAATATTATGCAAAACAAAGGATATAAAAGCAAAAGATAGTATAAAAGGAGAGAAAAAGGAAGGATTATAAGGTTGCAATAAATGTATAAATTAATTTTCCTTAAAAAAGATAATATTTGTTTTATTATTTGTTACAAATAATATTCCAACTTAAAAACTACCTAAATACCAAGATTTCTAAAGATAACTGAAACAAAATTATATTTGAGCGTATTGTTCAAGTTTTAACATTATAATTTTGTAAGGTATACTTTACGCTCCATAAGGGGTATGGGTAGTGAATGTAGAGGAATTAGTTTTATTAAATAAATTCATAAAAAAAGAAGTTAAATTTACAATAATGAGTAATTTTGACTTCTTTTTTATTTTATGTAAAAGAAACATACTTATTTTTTATAGTGGCTGTAATAGTCCACCTCTATTCAACTTTGAAAAAAATTGAATGGAGGTAGGAAATGGAAAATAGAGAAAATGAATATAATAATGATATTGTATTTGCTAGATACATAAGTTATATGAGAACAGCTTTATTACATAAAAGAATTGACTATTTAAAACATAAAAAATATTTACTAGATAAAGAGATATCTATGTCTAATGAGGAATGGGAGATTTTGTCTAATACAGACAATTTTGCTCATTCCTTTTTGAGTGAAGAAAACTGCAAGAATGAAAAATTAAAGATAGCAATAGAAAAACTAACTGAAAAGCAAAAGAAAGTAATCATACAGTATTACTATGAAAATAAAAAACTGAAAGAGATAGCAAAAGAAATGAATACAAGTGAAAGTGCAGTAGGAAGATTAAAAAACAAAGCTATTGGAAATTTAAGAGATTATCTGGAGGTAGAAAATGAAAAATAAAACAAAATTTTATGAGTTGTTATCAAAAGCTAAAACAGACGAAGTATCGTTAATTTTAGCAATAAATAAAATAATGCCGTTAATTGACAAATATTCTAAAAATGAAAATAGAGAAATGGATCAAGAACTGAAAAGCTATTTAATTGAATATGCAATAAATATTATAAAAGATGAAAGTTTTGCAGAAAAATTAACAAAATAAAAAAAATTAAAAAATTTTTGAAAAAAGGTCAAGTTTTTCATTTTTCAATCGCTGTTATAGATGAGAGGGTAAAATCTCTTACTTGTTTTTCTTAAAAAGAGAGTAAAAAAGCACATTGAAAAGTGAATAACGATTCGTTAGATACAGTCCTTTGATTACTTGAGCTAGTAATATTTTATTACTTAAATATTAGCTTGCAACTAATAAGGCGAAGATGAGTGTAAAAGGAAAGAAACTTTTGTATAGTCATAGCACGAGCGTGAAAAAACCGTCCCACGCAATGAGTACAAGTCGGTTGAAAACGGACAGGGGTATGCCGAATACCACCTATGAAGATGTAGCAAAACATCTGTCTAATGAATTATAGTAAAGGTATAAAAAGAAAATAAGCAATAAGAACTCTAAAATTAAGGTAAGTTATATCAATATACCTCCAAAACATTTTAGAGTTCTTTTTAACATACAGAAAGGAAAACCAAACAATGATATTAAGAATTTTACTAATAGATATGTTTATAATTGCTGTTTTTATGTATTTATTACTGTTGGGAGCAAATAAATGTAAAACAGCTGAAGAAAGAGAAATGGAAGATATAGAGCAGATGGAACAATTAAAAAATAATTGCAGGAGGCAAAACAATGATAAATAGAATTAGAAGAAATGAAATATATCTTGCCAATTTAGGAAACACAGTAGGAAGTGAGGAAAGAGGAATAAGACCTGTTCTAATTATTCAAAATGATATAGGAAACAAACATAGCACAACAACAATAATTATTCCAATAACAAGTAGATTAGAAAAACAGAACAGTATTCCTACACATATAAGAATAAAAGCATTCGGCAAAATGAAGTGTGAGGCTACAATAATGGCAGAACAAATAAAAGTAATAGACAAAAAAAGGTTATTACACCGAATAGATATACTACCAGAAAAATATGTAGAAATTGTAAACAATGCTATAAAAATAGCAACAGATTTACAAGAAAATAGAAATGACAAGTCCAAATAGGGCTTGTTTTTAATTAGGAGGAAATTTTAATGAAAAAGAATATAAAAAATAAAAAGTACACTATGAAAGAGGCTGTTAGCTACTATATATTAGGCTATAAAAGGTACGAGCAGAATATAAATCAAAATGGATTAGAAGATATTTTGAAAGACATAGCAGAAGTAGCACAAGAAAATTTGAATACTGAAGAAATAACAGGAGTTAATATTGAATTATTAAATAGAATCAATTTTGACTGGATATTATCTTCAAATGATTTTATTGCGTACGCAGTTTGCATTTTTTATGTATTGATAAATAGAGAAATGCAGATAACAGACGAGAAAATAGTTAAAGAATTTTTGAAAGAATTACATTCACACCACCCCAGAAGAATAATGAAAGAGGCAGAAATTATAGCAGAGCAGATATTTCCAGAACTAAAGGAAGATAATCGGAGATGATGGCGAATGAGTTGTAATTATAAAGTGGAATGTATTACGCCAAAGGAAATACCAGAAGAACAATTACAAAATATTATTTGTTCAAAAATCGCAAATGTGATAATTAGCGAAGAAAAAGAAAATTGCACATTTGTTGAGCAGTCTAAAAAATAATATACTGACTGACAAGAAAGGGTTGATTGAATAATATGATTGTAGAAGTTGTTAAAGAAAACAGAATAAAAAAGTATTCTTCATATCAAGAGATTGACACTTTGGAATTGAGAAAGATAAAAGAATTATTAGACGAAGAAAGTTTAGAATATGTATCTTCTAATGTCAGAAATATATTAAAAATAACAAAAGAAAATGCTAGCGACTGTTTTTCTGTGCAAAAGGGTACAAAAAATACAAGAAGTGGATTTAGAGTAATTTTATATATTCGTTTATCAGAGGAGGACGGAGATTTAATTGATGGAGATATAAGCAGAAGTATTAGAAATCAATTATTGCTTTTATTAGACGAATGCAGAAAAAGAGGTTGGAAAGTAGTTGCAATATTTTGTGAGGAGGGAATATCTGGAGCAGACAATAACAGACCAGAGTGGAATAAGTCATTAAAATATTGTGAGTGTAGAAGAACAGAAATAGTTTTATGCAAGAGTCAATCAAGATTTTCAAGAAGTATGGAAATGATAGAAACTTATTTGCACACAAAATTTATGGAATGGAATATAAGATTTGTTGGTTTGGTAGATAGTGCAGATACAGCAGTAAAAGGAAACAAAAAAGCAAGACAAATAAATGGACTTGTTAATGAATGGCAAGTAGAAGACCAGTCAATAAATACAAGAGAAATATTAAAAAATAAAAAAGAAAATGGTTTATATGCAACAGCGTGGATGCCCTATGGTTATGTAAAAGATCCAAAGGATAAGTACCATCTAATAATTGAAGATGAGGGAGCAATGGTTGTAAGAAGAATTTTTGACGATTATTTAAAAGGGATTGGAGCAGAGAAAATAGCAACAGCTTTAAATGAAGAAAGAATACTCCCACCATATGAGCATATGAGAAAGATTGGACTAAAGATAAGATATGACAATGCTAAAAAGATAATAACTTATCAAACTGAAAAAGGAGAAACAATAAAATCTATATCAAATAAATTTTATATAAATTTTCAAGAAATTATAAATGTAAATACTTTTTTAGAAGATAATGAGAATTTTGTAGAAACAGATTCTAAAATAGAAGAACGAATTTTAAAAGAGGGAATATTACTAAAAATTCATCAAAGAAGTATTTGGACAGCAAAAGGAGTAAGAAGTGTTATAAAAAACGAGGCATATACAGGGTGTCTAGTATTAGGAAAATATCATAATAAGAGTTATAAAGATAAAACAAGAGTTGCTGTTTCAAAAGACGAATGGATTAGAGTTCCACATTGCCACGAGCCAATCATAGATAGGAATAAATGGTTAATGGCAAATGATAGATTAGAAAGTAACAACAAAGGAAGAAATAAGCCACAGAAAAATGGAAATCTAACAGAATATAGTAAAAAGGTTTATTGTATGTGTTGTGGTAGAGCTTTTCAAAAATCAGCAGGACTTAAAAATGATAAAAGTAATTATTATTTAAGATGTAAAGCAATTCGTTCAAATGAAACAGGAGCATTTTGCGATAATAGAAAAACTTTAAAAAAGTCAGAGTTAGACCAAATATTATTAGAAAAGATAAATGAACAAATAAAAAAATATTATGACTTATCAAAAGTAGAAAAAAACTATTATGAAAATAAAGTAAATGATGATGTTAGTAAAGAACTAGAAATACTAAATTCTGAAAAAAACGAAATTCAAGCTACAATTTATAAAAAAACAGATATGTTGAGCTTACTATATGAAGATAGAACAAATGGAGTTATTACAGCAGACGAATTTATTATGATAAAAAATAAAAACAATATTGATATAGAGAACTTAAAGGAAAGACTACTAAAAATAGATGAGAAGATATATCAATTAGAACAAAGAAAAGGCAAAGAATTAAGAAGTAAAGAATTATTTACTAAATATAAAAAGGTAAAAAAAATAGATAGAACAATTATAAACGAATTTGTAGATAAAATATATGTAGGAATATATGACAAAGAAACAGAACAAAGAGAAATAAAAATTGTTTGGAATATAAAAGAATGTTAAAAGATTGGTGGTTTTCTAATTATGATAGTGAAAGTTATAGAGAAAAAAATAAAAAAAGATACTAATATTGAAATAGTAAATGATACATTAGAATTGAAACATATAAAAGAATATATCAATGAAGATGATTTAGAGTATGTTTCTCAAAATATTAGAAATTTACTAAAAATAAACAAAATAAACAGTCCGAACTGTTTTGATTTTCAAAAAGTTAGAACAGATAATAGTATAAGAGTAATACTTTATATAAGATTATCAGAGGAGGACGGAGATTTATTAGAGGGAGATGTTAGTAAAAGCATAAAAAATCAACTATTATATTTACTAAATGAATGCAAAAAGAGAGGGTGGAAAGTAGTCGCAATATTTTGCGAAGATGGTATTTCTGGAGGAGATGACAGCAGACCAGAGTGGAATAAGTCATTGAAATATTGTGAATGCAGGAGAACAGAAATAGTTTTATGCAAAAGTCAATCAAGATTTTCAAGAAGTATGGAAATGATAGAAAAGTATTTGCATAATAAATTTATGGAGTGGAATATAAGATTCGTAGGATTAGTAGATAATGCAGACACATCTGTAAAAGGCAATAAAAGAGCTAGACAAGTCAATGGTTTAGTAAATGAGTGGAATTTGGAAGACCAATCTATAAATGTGAGAAAAACAGTAAAAGGCAAAAAGGAGAATGGCTTATATTGTGTTTCAAACTCGCCTTATGGGTATAAGAAAGATCCAAAAGATAAAGAGCATTTTATAATAGATATTGAAGCCTCAAAAGTAATTAAAAGAATATTTGAAGAATTTTTAGGTGGCAAAGGCTGTTATGAAATTGCAAAAGGACTAAATAAAGATAAAGTACCTACAAGAATAGAGCATATGAATAAAAACGGAATAAATATAGGCTATTCGCATAAACAAAAAATACTTAACTATGAAACAGAAGAAAATGACACAATAAAAATAATTGCAGAGAAATATAATGCAAATTGTGAAGACATTATAAAATATAATAATTTTTCTAATTACTCAATAGATACAAAAATTGAAGATTTTATAAATGAAAAGCTAGATAAGGGTATAATACTGAATTTTCCTAAAAAACTAATGTGGGAAGATAATCATATTAGAGCTATTTTAAAAAATGAAACATATACAGGTTATTTAGCTTTAGGAAAACATAAAAATAAAAGTTATAAAGATAGAACAAAAATAGTAATACCAAAAGAAGAATGGATTAGAGTTCCAAATTGTCAAGAGGCAATAATTACAAGAGAAGAATGGCAATTAGCTAATGAAAAATTAGCAAGTAATCAGCAAAAATTCATAGCACAAAAAACAACAATACCAAATAAATATGTAAAAAAAGTTTATTGTTTATGTTGTGGTAGAGCTTTTCATAGAACGAAAATAAATAAAAATAATCCAAAAAGCTATCATTTAAACTGTAAAACAGGAAATAAGATAGGATTTAGTTGTGATAATAAAAGGTATATTTGCTCTGAAGAATTAGATAGTATTTTATTAGAAGAAATAAATAAGCAAATAAAAAAATATTATGATTTTGATAAAATAGAACAGAGTTATAATAGGAAAAAGTTTGATTCAAAAATTGATAAAGAATTAAAATCTTTAAATGAAAATAAAGCAAATATAGAATATTTAATTACTAATAAAGCTAATGCACTAAATATGCTATATGAAGATAGAAGTAATGGAATAATTACAACAGAAGAATTTATAACATTAAAAAATAAAAATACATTAGATGTGGAAGAATGTAAAAAAGAAATAAATAGTATTGAAAATAAAATTTTTGAATTAGAAAAAAAGAAAAAAGAAGAAATTAGCCACGAAGAATTATTTTCAAAGTATCAAGAAATTACAGAAATAAATAGAACAATAATAGAGCAATTTGTTGATAAAATATATGTAGGTAAATATGACGAAGAAACTAATGCAAGAGAAATAAAAATAAAATGGAATTTGAAAGAATAGTGTAACAGCTATTCTTTTATTCATTTTAAAATAGTAGCAAAATTTGGGATAAGGAATTGAATCAGATCATGTACGGAGGAATAATAACATTAATCCAAAAACTAAAAGTGAAAAATATAATAATCTCAAAACAAAAAGAAGACAATGACAATCTGAAAGAATTTTTGAAAATAATAGAAAACAAAAATAATAATATAATTTTAGTAGAAGCAGGAAAAAGATTAGAAATAGAAAAAGATATTTATATAGATATATTATGGCCAAGTGATAATTCAAAAGTATCAGAAAATATACTCAATAATAATTCTATAGTAGCCAAAATAAACTATAACAAAGTTTCAATTCTTTTTACAGGAGACATTGAAGAAAAAGCAGAAAAAGAAATTTTACTAAAATACAAGATAAATGAAAATATATTAAAAGCAAACATATTAAAAGTTGCACATCATGGAAGTAAAAGTTCGTCAAGCGAAGAATTTTTAGAAAGAGTAAGTCCAGATATAGCAATCATAGGAGTAGGAAAAAACAATAAATTTGGACATCCAAATAAAGAGGTAATTAATAATATACTAAAATATAAAACAGAAATATATAGAACAGATAAAGATGGAGAAATAAAAGTAAAAACAGATGGAATAAGAATAATAGAAGTTATCACTAACAGAGAAAATAAGTAAGAGGCATTCATACTTTACTGGTTTTCTGATATAATATACACATATTTTAAAAAAGTTAGGAGAAACGATTATGAAGAAAAAGATTATTATTACAGCAGGGCCAACTAACGAAAGAATAGACTCAGTAATGAAAATTACAAATATGTCAACAGGATCAATGGGATGTAATGTAGCAGAAACTTTTTTGGAAGATAAAGAAAACGAAATTGAAAAAATATTTTTTATTTCAACCCAAATGACATATAAACCTAAAATAGAAAGTTCTAAAATAGAATATGTAACAGTTGAATCTACTCAAGATTTAATTCAAGCATTAGAAAAGATATTTAAAGAAAATAAAATAGATATTATGATTCATTCAGCAGCAGTAGGAGATTATACAGGAAAATATTCAATAAGGGCAGAAGATTTAGTGGATGAAATCTTAGAAGTAATTAAAAATAATGATAAAGAAGAGATAACAAAAGAAAAACTAATGAATATTTTTGAAAAACCAAAAGCGGTTGCAGACAATAGTGGGAAAATGTCATCAAACGAACCACATCTCATGACAATGCTTACATTAACACCTAAAGTAATTAGCCTTATAAAGAAAAATGTGCCAGATATAACACTAGTTGGATTTAAACTATTAGATGGAGTTAGCAAAGAAAAATTGTTATCAGTCGCAAGCAATTTAAGAAATAAAAATGATGCAGATTATATTGTAGCAAATGACCTTTCTAAAATAGGAGATGGGAAACACTGGGCAATGATAGTTGGAGAAAATGGAGTAATTTGTGAGTGTCAAACTAAAAAAGAAATTGCAAAAGAAATAGAAAAACTAGTATTTTAATAAGAATAGGAATATAAAATGATAGATTTAGAATTATATAAAATATTTAAAATAGTAGCAAATGAAGAAAATATTACAAAAGCTAGTCAGAGACTAAACATATCTCAACCAGCAGTAACAAAACATATAAAAAATTTAGAAAGTCAATTAAATATAAAACTATTTGAAAGAACTAATAGAGGTTTAAAGCTAACTGATATAGGTAAAAAAATATACAATGAAATTAATACACCAATAGAGATATTAGAAAAAGTAGAAAACAAATATGGAAATGTAAAATGCATTAATTTAGGAACGCACGTAACAGTATTTAATAAAATTTTAGGAGAAAAATTTGCTAAATACTGCAAAGAACATCCAGATATAAAAATAAATATAGATAGAAGTGATTTATCAGAACAATTTGAAAAATTAGAAAAACAAGAATTAGATATAATAATTTCTAAAAAAGATAAAGATTATATAAATGATAGTATTAAATTTATTAAAATAACAGAAGTGCACGATATTTTAATTATAAATAGTAAATATAATAACTATAAAGAAAAATTAACAATAGACGATTTAAAAAGCAAAACAATATACATGCCAAGAAAATCATCTATAACAACTAAAAATTTCTTTGAATCTATAAAAGGGTTATCAACTAACAATATAAAAACTAATAACATAAACTATAGAACAATACTTGAAATGCTAAAATATGATTCAAATATTGCTCTAGTAACAAAAGAAATAATAGAAGAAGAACTTGATTCAAAAATATATAACCAACTAAATACTACTTTTAAAATTAATCCTTTAGAATATGGAATATATGTAAATATAAACAATAAGTTTAAAGAATTAAATAGATTTGTAAAAGAATTAAAAGAAACTAGTTATAATTAAAAGTTATAACAATATAACTAATAAGTATTTTTCAAAAATAACAAACCCTGTTAAAATATTAATGTAACTAATAGTAGCCAATTTATTGGAGGTATGAAAATGAGAATATTTAAATTTTCTGGAAATGTGAAGGAAAGTGCAACCTTTCGGACCAAAGCATACATAAGGGAATTTCAGGGCGAATTTATCCAAGAAGAAAATGACGAAATTGTTGGTATCATGGATAATGGAAACTCTGCTATCAAAGGTCTATTTTTAGAAGATGCCCAGCTAATTTTTATAGAAATAACATCAGAGGGGCATGTACGCGGATATGCATTCAAAGATATTCATAAAACAGGATACTTTGATAAGTGTGACTGGTTATGCGGACTGTTTAGCGGAGAAGGAGGAGAAAAAGAAGCTGAAATAGAAGTAGAGGAAGAAGAATATTCAAGAAAGCATTTTAGCAAAATAAAAAATGCTTTTAGAAAGAATAATGAAGGCATAGATGATTGGAACCAATACTATTTCAAGCATGTACAGGAACTGAGAAACTTTATAGACTTCAAAGAATAACCAGAATAGATATTAGATGAATATTTTCAAAATTAGCCTTCCACTTTGTTCAAAATAGGACATTGTGGAAGGCTTAAAACATCCAAATTGCATTTGATATACTAGACAAAAGGTGCTATAATAACGAACAAGCAAAAGTAACTGTCTTACTATATTATTACTAAGGGGGTATGACTATGAACTACAAAGATATAGAAGACAATGCATACAAAATGCGGACAAAGAAATACGAAGCAGATTTATATGCAAAGCTAAATGCTGAAAATCCACCTAAAAAAATGAATGTAGTAGTTGTTAATGACGAAGAAAGAAAAAGGTCATACATTCACAGAGCATTAGAAAAATTTGAAGCTATTCAATATATAGACGCTGAAAATGGAAATGATGCAAAACAGTTTTGTGAAGATAATGACATTGCAATTATTGTCATGGACATGAGTTTTCCGTGGGAAGCAAATGGATGCGAAGAAGGAAGTAGTGGCGTAAGACTCGTAAAAGAGTTGCAAACAATATGCGAAAAGCAGGGCAAAACGATGCCAACGCTTATAGTATATTCCACAATGCTATTCGAAAGTGCGATGAAGAAAGCAGGAGAATCCTTAATCGAATCTTTTTATGGTCAAACGTATTTTCAAGGTGGATTAGAAGATTTACTAAAGGATTTCTTTAATCAAAAATGAAATTAGGAGGCGCACCTCCTTTTTTCTTTTTTATTTAAAAAATCAAAAAAATGTATAAAAAAATAATACTAGTAAATAATACTATCAAAATAAAAGGTGGTATTATTTTGAAAAGATTAATTATATTTTTAATAATGTTGCTAATATTTTTAGCAAGTATAGGAATTGGATATTTTTATTTAAATACAAGAGATGATCAAAAAAATGCATCTAAATCAGAAGATTTAATAGCCGAAAACAATATAGAAAATCAAACAATATCAACAGAAAATCAAGAAGAAAAAATATCACCAAATGCTAAAATAACAACAACAATATTTTATAAAAAATGTGGACATGAAATAATAGAAGAAAAAGAAGTCGATAAAGAATTAGTAAATTTAACTAAAAAAGAATTAGAAAAAACTTATGAAGATTACGAGATAGAAAACTTTTCAGAATTACAAATATCTTTATATAAGGAAGAAAATGGATTTTGTGATGAACATTATTATATAGGAGAAAATGATGGAAGTATATGTATATATAAATTAAATAAAGAGGGAGAAGAGGAACTATATGAATCAACTAATATACTAATAGAATACCTACCAGAAGAAGAGAAAAAGGAGATAGAATCCAAAAAAGAAATCATTGGAAAAGAAGAGTTATACAGTATATTAGAAAACTTTGAAAGTTAAAAATTAAAAGAGTTATCTTATTTCCAAGATAACTCTTTAATTTTTATTTCACTATGAATTTCAATCCATCTTTTCTAACATCAACCTTAACTGTTTGACCGCCAGAAACTTCAGATTTTAAAAGCATTTCTGCAATTTCATCTTCAATATATTTTTGAATAGCTCTACGTAAAGGACGAGCGCCATATTTTAAATCAGTGCCTTTTTCCAAAACATATTTTTTAGTTGCAACAGAAACAGAAAGTTTAATATCTTTATTAGCTAAAGCATCTTCAGTATGTTTTAAAAGTAAATCAATAATTTGAATTAATTCTTCATTAGTCAAACTATCGAAATTAACAATTTCATCAACACGATTTAAAAACTCTGGTCTAAATAATTCTTTAAGAGCAGAATTAATTTTAGATTTATCAACAGTTTGTTTTCCAAAACCAATTGAGTTTGTATTTAAATTAGAGCCAGCATTAGAAGTCATGATAATAATTGTATTTTCGAAATTGACTGTATTACCTTGTGAATCAGTAAGTTTACCATCATCTAATACTTGAAGTAAAATATTAAATACATCAGGATGAGCTTTTTCAATTTCATCTAAAAGAATAATTGAATACGGTTTTCTTTTAACCTTTTCAGTTAACTGACCAGCATCATCATATCCAACATAACCTGGAGGAGAACCAATAAGTTTAGAAGTAGAATGACTTTCCATAAATTCAGACATATCTATTCTAATAATTGAATCTTCACTACCAAACATTTCAGAAGAAAGAGCTTTAGCAAGTTCTGTTTTTCCTACACCAGTTGGACCGACAAAAATAAATGAAGGTGGTCTTTTAGTAGTTTGAAGCCCCGCACGATTTCTCCTAATTGCTTTAGAAACAGCAGCAACCGCATCGTTTTGACCAATAATTCTTTTATGAAGATTATTTTCTAAATTAAGTAATTTTTGAGTTTCTGCCTCAGTAATTTTTGTAACAGGAATTTTAGTCCAGTTTTCAATTACTTCAGCAATATCCTGAACAGTTAAAGCTTTTAATTGTAAATTTTTACAAAGCTCATCTAAACGTTCATTTAAAATACATTCTTTAGTTTTAAGATCAGCAGCTTTTTGATAATCTTCAGTAGAATCAGAAGACACAGCCTCTTCTTTTTCTTCTGAAATTTTAGCTAGCTGATTTTTTATAACTTCTATTTCATAAAGTTCTTTATTATTTAAATTGATTCTAGAACATGCTTCATCAATTAAATCTATAGCTTTGTCTGGAAGAAATCTATCATGTATATATTTTTCAGACATTTTAACTGTTTTTTCAATAACGTCATTAGAAATTAAGACCTTATGGAAATCTTCATAATATTTTTTAATTCCTTGGATTATTTCGATAGTGTCATCTATAGAAGGTTCATCTACAATAACTGGTTGGAATCTTCTTTCTAAAGCAGAATCTTTTTCAATATATTTTCTATACTCATTAAGAGTAGTAGTACCGATTAATTGAATATCACCATTAGAAAGAGAAGGCTTTAAAATATTAGCAGCATTCATAGAATGTTCTGCATCACCAGCTCCAATAATATTATGAATTTCGTCTATAACTAAAATAATGTTTCCATAAGTTTTACATTCATCAACTAAAGCTTTCATTCTAGATTCGAATTGACCTCTAAACTGAGTTCCAGCAATCATTGCAGTCATATCAATTAAATAAACTTCTTTATTAAGCAATTTTGCAGGAACATTACCTTCAGAAATTCTTAAAGCTAATCCTTGAGCTATAGCTGTTTTACCTACACCAGGTTCGCCGATTAAGCAAGGATTATTTTTTGAACGCCTATTTAGAATTTGAGTAATTCTTTGTATTTCTTTATTTCTACCAATAACTTTATCAAGTTTTCCTTGTTTAGCTTGTTCTGTTAAATTCGTTCCAAAAGAATCTAAAAATCTTTTCTTTTTTTCTTTAGGTCTTTTTTCAGTTTTTACTTTTTTTCTTTCAGAATTAGAAGAATCAGAAGATGCAGCAGATTTAGCATTTTCATCAGATTCTTTTTTATTAACACCAAAAATATTTCCTAACATAGGTCCGATAGAACTCATATCTTCACCATCAATGCCAGACATATTTTCTGTAATATCATTAAAAATATTTTCTATTTGTGAAGACATATCATTAAGTTCATCTTCTGAAAGATTAGACTGTTTAGCTAAAACTTCTAAAGGATTAATTCCTTTTTCTTTAGCACAGTTATAACACAATCCCTCAACAGAATTTTTGCCATCTTCAATTTTATTTATAAATATAACTGCTGTGTTTTTATTACATACTGAACATAACATATATAATTAATCGCTCCTTAAAAAAATTTATATATCACTTTAAAATACAAGTATATATAATATGATATCATACAACAAAAAGCCTAAATAGTCAATGGAAGAAGAATAAATAAATACTAATATAACAATTGAAATTAAAGGATTTTAATGTTATACTAATAGGCAAGTTATTAAAGTTTTGAATTCATGAAAGGAAGAAAAAATGAATAATAATAAAGAAAAAGATATGGACAAAATATTAGGAATGAATCGAACTATGTTTTTTGTTATAGTAATTTTGCTATGCTTATTATCATTAAGTATCGGAATATATGCACAGCTATTCTATAAGTATTCAGATACTGATCCATTTATGTTAGGAATAGGAATAGGAAAAACACAAGATGCAGCAGAAATAACAAAATTGAAAAATGAATTCAGTACAGGAAAAATATTTACCAATAATATTTCAGGAAGCTCAACATCAAGCAACATAAAAAAGAAAAATCAAGCAAAAGAAATTGTATGGACTTATAATACAACTACAAAAAATGAACCTGAAAAATATAATATAGTAGCTGCAATTCCTCAAATAAATATAAATTCAACAGAAGCAGAAAGAATAAATAGTCAAATTCAAACTGCCTACATAGATAAAATAGAATCAATAATGGAAAATTCTAAAGAATTTACAGACTATAGTGTAGCGTATAAGGCATATTTAAACGGAGATTTATTATCATTAATAATAAAAGAGACTATACATGAAGGCTCAACAACACAAAGTGCTAAAATTAAAACATACAATTATAATTTGAATAATAATACACAAGTTTCAATAAATGATATTATAAAAGCAAAAGGATATAAATCAGAAGATTTACAAAAAGAGATAAATACAGAAATAGAAAGATTAAATAAAAA
>CANBHY010000017.1 GCA_947368535.1 uncultured Clostridium sp.
CATCCGCACCAAAAAACGATGAATTTTAACCAAATTCATCGTTTTTTACTTTTATCGATGTATTACATAAAAATCTAACATTAATTATGTTTTTTACTTTATTCTACAAATTTATTGACATTTTTTGTAAAACAACTTATACTTTCGTAAGTTCTGTGTTAACATAGCAATACTCTTGTTTTGCCACAGAACAGGGGAAAAATGGCTGAAAGGATAAGATCTCTATGAAAAAAATAACTCGTACATTTTTAAGTCTCCTTTTAGTTATGGCCTTGATCACAGTTTCATCTTCCAATGTTTTTGCAACGGAAGTAAGTGATTCTGTTATATCTTCTGAAGCTATCGAAACAGCATCTACTGGCAGTGGCAGTTTTACTAATTCTGCCACAGTACAATTTATTTTTGATGTGGACATTCGGGTATCTACATCAAAAGTTATGCCCAAAGCAACATTTTCAATCAATGGTTATTCTAATACAGAATACAAAGTTGAAATTATAAGTCCTATCGGAACATCATATGTAACTTACATTAAAGGCGATGGCTCATCCCATTCGCATAAATTTTCAACCATTGTTCCTGGAACTTATTATTTTCACGTATGGCCATGGAATGGTACATCAGGCAAAACCTGTACTTTTACATGTTCATTAACCTAAATTGAATTTACAGACATTCGTAACTAATTAACAAAATATTTGCCATTTTTCCCCTCCCTGGTCTAAGTGTTCTTTGACCAGGGTTTTATTTATTTTTAATATCTTTTAACTGAAAGTCTAAAAAAGTGCCTATTATAATTGTTATAAAATATAGCACACACATTGCTATTTGAAACTGAACAGTAAAAATTTTATAATCTGCATTTAATTTTCCAAATAAGGTACTTGATAAATTCCAATTTGATGTTAATAAGAAAACTTTTGGTGGAATTGTTTCAAAAGCTCCACCTGTAACATTATTTCCATATATTATGCTATAGATATATATTCCCAATGGAATTATTGTTGCTATTATAGAATTTTCAGATAATGTACTTATTAAAAATGAAACTAGACATATTCCTAAAAATATTGGCAATTTAGCAAAAAATTGAATTAATAAATATCTACCTATATTCATTATCATTAGATTATTTGTATTAAAATTATATATCGCCATAGGAATTTTTAATGTATTTATATCTTTTAATAAAATATTAGATATTATGACCATATTTAATACTATAACACTAGAAAATATTATCATTAATAAAAGAGTTATAAGCTTTGATAATAGTATTTTCGACCTTCCGTATGGTCGAATTAAAAGCTGTCGAATTGTTCCACTATTTATTTCTTCACTAATAATTGTAGCTGAAAAATAAACTATCAATAATACAATAAACAATTGATGAGTATCAAATGTATTAGCTATAGAATTTCTCGCATCATCTTCTTTTCCTTGTATATCTTTTTTAGATTCAATTATATATTTTGATTTTTCCATATTCTCTAAATTGATTTGATGATTAACCTCAACATAATAAGAACTTTTTTTATTTAATTCATCTAAATATAAACCATATTTGCTTCTTCCATAGTCTTCTATAGCATTATTTAAATATGTATATCCAAATGGAATATTTTCACGTAATCTAATATCAATTTTTTCTGACTTAATCTCTAATTCTTTTATTACCTTTTTGTCTTCTATTTTATCGTATGTCAATTTTTGCTGTTGATATATTTTATTTTGAAATTCAGCAAATTCATTCCAAATATTATTTCTAAAAATTCTATCTATTTCTTCATATTTTTCTTTTGCCTCTTTTAGTGGAATAGTAATTTCTATATTATTATTTTCACTATATTCACTTTCTTTTTCAAATAAATAATAATCATGATAATAACTATATGCACAATAATCATTTTCATTTAATATCACATATGCTTGCCATGAATTATTTCCATATTTTTCTTGTATATCTTGTAATATATCACATTTTGTATCTAATTCTAGATATTCGCGTAATCCAGAATTAGAAGTCGTATCAATATTACTCTTTTGTATCTCTACATTTTGAATTTCTAATTCTAACTCACTTCGTACATTCTCATTTCTTTCATTAATATATGTACCGAAAATTATAACAAATAATATTAAAAGAATTATATATAAACTTTTTTTAGTAAATATTTTTTCTAATTCATTTTTTATTAAATTAATCAATTTTGTTTCCTCCAACTTTTTCAACAAAAAAATCTTCTAATGCTAATCCATCACTACTATTTTTCTTAATTTCTTTTATATTTTTTTCTTCAACTATTTTTCCATGATCTATTATGCAAATTTTATTGCAAATTTTTTCTATCTCCGCTAAATTATGACTTGAAATAAGTATTGCCATATTATTATTTTGAGATAAGTTAATAATTAGTTCTCTTAAATCTTTTATTCCTTCAGGATCTAGTCCATTTGTAGGTTCATCTAATATTAATAAATTTGGATTGTTAAGTATTGCCATTGCTATCCCTAATCTTTGCTTCATTCCTAATGAATATTTAGACACTTTGTCATTTACTCTGTGTTCCAACCCTACTAATTTTATTACTTCTAAAATTCTTTCTTTCTTAATATTTTTATACTGTCTCGCAATTATTTTTAGATTTTGATAAGCTGTTAAATGTGAATATGCCTCAGGAGTTTCTACTATTGCACCTACATTTAGTATTGATTTCTCAAAATCTTTTTTTATATTAAATCCATTTATTTTAACTGTTCCACTATTCATCTTTTGCAATCCTAATAGCACTTTTATGATAGTCGTTTTTCCTGCACCATTGGCACCTATCACCCCTAATATATCTTTTTCTTTTAAAGAAAGTGTTATATTATCTAGAATTTGTTTCTTTCCGATCTTTTTACAAACTTTATCACATTCTAATACATTTTTTATCATCTCTTCACCATTTTCTTTTTATACTTTTTTGCTATAATTTTACATTATCATAAATTAATTTAATTAGCAACATATTTATTGATAAAAAATTCCAATTTTTGTATATAGTATTCTCACTAAAACACTAAGAGCTTTCCTGTTTTAATAAAACAACAAGAAAGCTCTCAGCTTAAAAATCAATTCGTTTTTCTGGAGTACTACTCAGTGTAAAATATCGACTCCCAGGTGTGGCCTCCATCCACACTTACCTTCACTTCGTTTTCATAAATTGCCATGGCCGCATCAGGATAACCAATAAGGGAATTTACACCAATTTTGTTGCCAGCACGCTCCAAGATCTCGTCAGCAGTCCACTCTGAAGATAACCACACTCCATTTTTCTCTATAGCAAAGTTTTTCATGATCTCCCTTGCTAAAGTAGACTTAAAGAGTGCAACTTCTTCTGGTGTATATTGCCTACGAAACACTTTCTTAAAATCGGTTGGCATGTTTTCGGTATCTCTCCGAAACAATACTGCATTTGTCCACCAATCAACGGCAACCTGGATGTTTTTAGGATATTCCTTTGTTTCGATAATATAAGGTGTGTTAATACCTATAACATCTCGACATATTTTTCTAAAAACAGTGGAATAATTGTCCCCCTTTGCATGTTCCCGCACCATTGCATCTACAAGCTGTGGAAAAAGTTCAAAATGATCAAATAACTTTTCTTCCAACACAGCTGCAAACGCTATTGCAAGTTCTTGCGGCGAAATAGAACGCATATCTTTTGTACGTTTGAAAATGCATTCTGCTACCTTATGGATTTCCTCCGGTAGACTTGGACAGGTTTCTCTACTCCGCAAAAGTTCTCTAGGTTTTATCATACTGCTTCCTCCTTCTATGCAAGTTTGCCATTTAATTGTAGCAAATTTTTAATCTCAAGTCAATTTTATGTAAACACATATCATAAAAAAATAATCTCATCAAAATAAAAAAACTAGAAATTATTAAACAATCTCTAGTTCCTATAATATACTACTCTGTCATAACATCATAATATGAACAAAACTCATATCCTGCATCCTTATATTTTTTTATAAGCTGTGGTAAAAACTCAACTGTTACATTTTTATCTCCTGCATCATGCATCAAAACAACTAAATTATCATCACCAGCTGCTGATTCATCTAAAGAAGTCCACATTTGCTCTATAGTAGTACTTCCTGCTGAATCTCCTGTTAAACAATTCCAATTAGTATATGTTATTTGATTATCTTTAAGAATTTGAATTGCCTGCTGTTTTACATCATTATAAGTTCCACCTGAAGATCCACCAGGAAATCTAAATAAATGTGGATTATAACTTTGAACTCCTATTGCATTTCTAATAGCATTCAAACTTTGATTATATTCATTTAATACATTTTCTGGACTAGAATAAATTTCACTATATACATGAGAATATCCGTGACTTGCTATAAAGTGTCCTGATTCATATATTCTTTTTGTTGTCTCAGGATTTCTTTCAACATTGGCTCCTAAAACAAAGAAAGTAGCTTTAACATCATATTGATCTAATATATCTAAAATTTCTTGTGTTCTTCCTGAAGGTCCATCGTCAAATGTTAAATAAACTTTTTTCGTTTCTTCAAAATATACATCTACAACTTTTTTAGCAATAGCATCACTATATTGTGGCGACTGTGATTCCATTGCTGCATCTGTATCATGTGCTGGAAATTTATCCTCTTGTTTTGGCATTTCAGAAGGTTCTGGCTCTGGTTGTGGTTCTTCAGAAACTTTTGGGCTATCAGATGTTTTAGGCTTTTTACTAACATTAGGATCTGTCTGTGTATTCTTTCCATATGTTCTTTCTCCATCTAAAGCTAAAGCATCTTCCTCTTGAGCATTTCCTTTTACCATTTTAAATGTAAGAATCCCTGTAAAAATAATAATGCCTATAGTTATCAATGCAATAACAACACAAAAAATTATTATTTTATTATTTTTAATTTCTACTCTTCCTTCTTCAAAAAATGATGGTTGCTTGTACATTTATTTCTCCTAAAATTTATCTATTCTTAAATTATAATATCACATTCATTTGTCTTTTACAATTTATTTTTTTACCATTTTATATTTATTTTTTCACGGTTTTGGAATATAATGTTAGCATAAAAATTATAATTATGATTTTTATTTTAACAAACTTCATTCACTTGAAATTATGAATAATAATTTCGAAAGAAAGGAATGATACTTTTATGAAAAAAATATTATTTAAGGGCTGTGGAACAGCTATCGTAACACCTTTTGATGAAAATGGTGTAAACTTCAAAGAATTCGAAAAACTAATCGAATTTCAAATTTCAGAAGGAATTGATGCTTTAATAGTATGCGGAACTACTGGAGAAAGTTCTTGTATGACACTAGAAGAAAGAAAACAAACAATAGAATTCGCTGTAAAAGTTGCAAATCATAGAGTTCCTATAATTGCTGGAACTGGAGCTAATTGCACTCAATCAGCAATAGATTTTACAAAATGGGCAGAATCAGCTGGCGTTGATGGAGCTTTAATAGTAACACCTTACTACAATAAAACAACTCAAGAAGGTTTAATTGCTCACTATACAGCAATAGCAAACTCTACTTCTCTACCTATTATTCTTTATAGTGTACCTAGTAGAACTGGTGTTAATATAACACCTCAAACATGCTTAGAACTTTCAAAAATTTCAAATATTGTTGCCATTAAAGAAGCTAGTGGTAACTTATCTCAAATTGCTGAAATCAAAGCACTATGTCGTGAAAACTTACACATATACTCTGGAAACGATGATCAAATCGTACCTATTTTATCTTTAGGTGGGCTTGGAGTAATTTCTGTACTATCTAATATCGCCCCTAAATTCACTCATGAAATGGTAACAAACTTTCAAAACGGAAAAATAATTGAAAGTACTGATATGCAACTAGATTCTATTTATTTAACTAAAGCTTTATTCTCAGAAGTAAACCCTATTCCTGTAAAAGCTGCTTTAAATATATTAGGATATAATGTTGGTATTCCTAGATTACCTCTTATAGAGATGACTGAAAAAGGTCAAGAAAAATTAAAACAAGAAATGAAACAATTTGGACTAATAAAATAAATCTAAAATTTGGAGGAAAAAATGATAAAAGTATTAATAAACGGATGTAACGGAAGAATGGGACAAGAAGTTGTAAATGCTGTTTTAAGGAATGACAAATTTGAAACAATTTGTGGCTTTGATAGATTAGACACAGGTGATAATAATTTTCCAGTATATACAGACACAAAATTAATAAAAGAAACTCCTGATGTAATAATTGACTTCTCAATTCCTGTAGCAACATTTAAGATATTAGATTATGCATTAGAAAAAACGATACCTGTAGTAATAGCTACAACTGGATTCAATGATGAAGAGTTAGAAAAAATTAAAGAATATTCAAAACAAATACCTATTTTTAAATCTGCTAATATGTCTTTTGAAATTAGTTTGATGAGTCACATTGTTTCAGAGATAGCTAAATATCTACCTAAATCAGATATAGAAATTATTGAAACACATCATAATAGAAAAGTTGATGCCCCATCTGGAACTGCTTTAGTTTTAGCAGATGCAATAAATAAAACTCTTAATAACGAAAAATATTATGAATATAATAGACATGATAAAAGAGAAAAAAGAAATCCTAAAGAAATTGGTATCCATTCAATTCGTGGTGGAAATATTGTTGGTGAGCATACTGTAAGTTTCTTTACTGAAACTGAATGTTTTAAACTAACTCATACCGCTCAATCAAGAGGAGTCTTCGCTGATGGAAGTTTAAAAGCTGCTGAATTTTTAGTAGTTCAAGATCCTGGTTTTTATAATATGGATAACATTTTTTCAAAATAATAAAACAACTAAAAAAGATAGAATTTTAAAATTCTATCTTTTTTTATTATTTATCAAACATATTATAGTAAATAATTTTCCAGTATTCTTGGAGTTTATCATAATAAGGCGATTCTGTATCATTTATTTTATATGTATTACCTTCTTTGTCTTTATAATACAAGTTCGTAATAACTGGTATTTCTTCTCTTAATTCTTGTACATATTTAGTATATGAATCAAAAGGCATTCCAGCAGCTTCTAATAGTATACCTTGTAAATAGTTAGGACTTGTTTCTATTCCACTTTTCTCCTCTATATCATAATTAGCATAAATAAAAAACGGAACTGTATGGTTTGATTCTTCTTCATTATATATACCAGTAGTTTTATATTTTTCTACTTGTCCTATATTTGGTTGGTGATCTCCAAAGAAAAGCATTATTATATTTTCTTCATAACTATCAATAAAATCAAGTAATAATCCTAATCCCCTATCAGAACCATATTCTAGTTGTAAGTAACTATTAAGCTCTGAATCAGTTGATGTAAAAGTAATTCCATCTGGGTCAACTCTATAATAAGGCATATGATTTTCCATTGTTACTAAAAAACTAAAATTCTTCTCACCTTTTTCTTTATTTCTCATAATCTCATAGTATTCTTCATAAAAAGACCAATCTGTAGGATATTCTCTATATCCCCAATCAAGCTTAGTCATTGTATCAAAAAATTTACTATGATCGAAATTTAAAAATTTACTATATATTTTTTCTCTACTATATCCACTCTTATCCCAAGAATGCATACCATGTGTTGTATAATTTAAATCATTCATATATGAGACAGTAGTTGGTCTAACTTCAGAAGTAATGTATTGTTGATATGGCATAGATCCTGAAGGTAAAAAAGCTGTAACATTTTGAGTTAACAATTCCCACTCGATATTTGCTGTTCCCCCTCCAAATTGTGAAGAATGCATCATACCACTAATTACATTTTCTCTTTCTAATAAACTATGATAAGTTTCTATAGGATCAGCAGATAATTCTATTTCATAGCATTTTTGTAAATCTGAAAAAGATTCATTCATTACAATCAAAATATTAGGTGCTTCTTCTGCTCCATAATCAATAGTATCATCTTCATATTCATTTAAAATATGTACTACAATATCAGGATTATAATTTTTTGGTTTACTAACCTTAATATCCTTTGCCATTCTAACTATAGTAAGCCCCATACCTGAATTAGCATATGCCCTATTTATATTCCAAAGTTCAACTGTATCAGTAACATAGTTTGGACCAAATAAAACTAATATTCCAACCACACCTAAAATTATTCCTGCAATTTTTGCACGTGTTGTTCGTGCTTCCTTCTTTTCGTTGATTTTTATTTTCCATAAAACAATAAGCAATAGTATAAATAAAACTGTACCAACAATAAAATTTCCTTCTATAGTTGGCTTTATTCCACTAGCCACATTCATTGCTGTTCTAATAGAATAGATATCTGAAATAGTAACAGAAATTCCTCTAGTTTCAGTGACTATGTAATTAACTACTCCAAATACAAATGTAAATACTGTAATAAATCCTAGAGAAAGTTTAGTTCTATTAGTCAATCCATATATTATCCAATATACAAATACAAACAAGAAATAGTTTGCCCAGAATTTAGGAAACTTAAAAAAGTCACTCCATGCATTTTTAAAGCTCTCTACTCTTTCATTCCAAGTAGAAGAAAATCCAAAAATTCTTTTAAACAAAACATCATTTCCATTTAAAAATTCAGAAATAAAATATAAGAATAAAAAGAATAGTGTAAGGAAAATAAGCCTTTTTTTATCAAGTTTTTTCCACCCTTTTTTTATCTTTTCTTTTATTCTTTTTGTTTTACCTTTTACTTCTTCTAATTCTACTTCTTTACTATCTACTAATATTTTTTCTTCCATCAATACTACCTTTATTCTTGATTATTTTTCCAATAATTATTATAAAGTTCTTTAGCAGTTTCTGGACTATCTACTCCTTCTTTATTTTTTACTGGAGCAAAGTCAATTTCTCTATTTCCTCTTAATATAGCAATATCATCAACATAATTAAATGAATCAAAAATGAAAGTTTCAAACTTATAACTATTTGGTTCTTCTGGAATAACTAACTCTCCATTTTCATTTAAATAACTATTTTTCTTATGTGCTTTATGATAAGGAAGTGTTACTTCTGCTAATTTTTTTAAAATATTTATACTAAATAAATTACACATAATATGAGATTCACCATATATTAAATCCCCATCTTCATCAACAGCTTCTGCTAGTTTTTTAGAAAGCTCTGAATATTCAATAACTCCTACTTGACCATCCTTTTTACAAATTACTCCAACTCTTTCATGTGGATCATTTTTTAAAACAGATTTAGTAGCAATTTCAACTCCTTTTTCTTCTGCAAAACCAATTAAAGTTGTATCTGCCATTTTTAATAATACATTATCTATACTTCCTATAAATACCCATTTAACTCCACGTTTTTCCATATCAGCTAAACAACCATTAATAGCCATTGATTTAAAGATACCACCATTACCGTCAGAAGCCTCTTTAATCATTTTATTTTCACTTATAAGTAACTTACCTTTCTCATCTATTAAAGGCATTTGTCCTTGCTTAAAGAACATTACATCTTTTTTAGGATAATCAAAATAATTATGTTCTTCAAAAAATTCTACTATTTCATCATTGTTTTCTTCACTTGTCATAATATACCAAGGAATAACAACATCAAATAATTTATTTGCTCTTTTTAATGTATCACATACTATTTCAAATAAATATTTAGGTTTAGGATCAACATCAATTTTAAAAGTTCCTTTTGGCTTACTATATCCTAATCTAGTACCTTGACCACCAGACATAGTTGCAACTGCAAATTGATTTGAAGTAATAATATTTTTTCCTAAACTATCAATTTCTTCTAATTGTTCATCTGTAAGTTTATTTTTCTTTAATGCAGAAATAGGTTCAATTTTCTTTCCTACATTTACTTCTTCTTTAGTAAGCTCATTATATAAATTTTTTATATTTTCAAAATCTAGTTTTTGAATTTGATCTGATAATTTTTCTTTTTCTTCTTCTGTCAATTTTTCCATAATCTTTACAATATGAGTTTGACCATATTTATTAAGTTTCTCTATTGTTTCTTCTAAATTTTTCATAAATTCACTCCTATTTTTTTGCTTTAATAAGCTCAAAACACTTTTCTATCGGTAAAAACCTAACTCATTATATAATATTCCAATTAAAAAGTAAATAGCACAAAAAATGCTTAAAAATCAACATTTTTGTGCTATTTATTATAGAATTTATTTTTTGAATTGTTTTCGTGTATCTTTTAAATACTTAACATAGTTTATACCTGAGAATAATCCCATAGTTACTAAAGCAACAATAGCTATAACAATTATTTTTTCAGTACCTGTATATGGTATTTTTTCTTGTGACATTGTTTTATCACTATTTTTCTGACTGTTCTTATTTGCTAATTGAGAACTTGTTACTGTTGGTGTATTTTGAATTCCATTTACTCCACTTCCACTATTGTTAGAACCTCCATTTTGTGTTGGTTTATTTCCATTATTATTTGATTGTCCTGAATTAGAAGCTGAAATTGTTTGATTCATATAATCAATAATTTCATTTTTATCTGTTGAATTATTAGCCATATAAGTAACTTCATTAACTTTATATCTATTAGCATCCATAACAATATTCTTTGACTCTTTATCAATATTATAACTATTATTTAAATCATCAAAGTTAGTAGAATTTTCAATAAATTTTGAATCATTAAAACTATAAAAAGTATTATTATCTGATCTTACATTATTTTTAAAATTTTCGTAATATTCATTATTAATTGAATATGCTCTTAAGAAATTGTAATAAACATTATTATATATAGTTACATCAAATTTAGTATCTTCTATGAATCCAAAAGAAATTACTGAAGAACCATTTGAAGTATAATTCATAAATATATTATTATAAATTTCAACTTTTTCAAAAACTTCATTTTCATTTCTTCCTGAAATTACTATAGCTCTTGTTCCAGAAACAAAAATATTATCATGTATCTTTATATCAGTTAATAATAAATTTTGAAAATCATTTTTCATAGAAATTGCATTTGTACAATTTCTAAATATACAGTCTTTTATTTCACAATTTTTAACTTGTCTATTTAAATATATTCCTGTATCAACTATATCTTGAAAAATGCAATTACTAATAACTATATTCTCAGAAAATTCTTGGTTAGTTACTATTGATGACTCTTTATCATTTACAAAATATAAATTTGAAATTTCTAAATTAGATACCAAACTAATATATCCATCAATAATAGGTCTATCACCTTGTCCATAACTTGAAATTACTACTTTATTATCTGGTGAACCCATCATTACCCAATCTAGTCTTAATTTATATTTTTCTCCTGCTTTAAATAAAATCTTATCGCCTGCATAAAATCTTGTTTTAGAAGCTTGAGTAATACTCATCGGACTATCTTCAGATAATCCATTTCCTTGACCATCATTAGAAATATAATATGTTTTATTGCTTTCGATATAGTCTACAATTCTTAAAGTAACTTCTGAGCTGTTACCAGCTTTATCAGTTGCTAATATTTGATAACTACCTGTTTTAAACAAAGTATCACCATTATTAAAATCAATATATTCTCCATTTAAAGTCACTACAATTTTGTTTAAATTTTCATCTGTTACATTAATAACAACCGCTTCTAATTCATCTACTCTATTTTCATATCCTGTAATAACTGGTGCTTTTTTATCAATCCAATCAACAGTAGCTGTTATTTCTTTTTCTTCACCATTTAATACAAACTTAAAAGTAAATGAACCATTTTCAGTAAAAGTATGAGAATTTGACATATTCATTTCTATTGGAATATCAGATTGTAATGTTGCAACTACATCTTTATTAGTAATATTCATCTCTGAATATGTTATATATACTTTTACATTTTTATAAGCATAACTATAAAATATATCTAAAAGTTTGTTACATACTAAACCATTAATTGATGAATCACTATCATCATAATATTCTTGAATAATAGTCATCAATCCACTAAATAACTCTGTTTTTAATTCTTCATTATCTTCAATTATCTTTTTAGCATTTTCGATTTTGTTTCTTAATAAATCTTTATTATAACTAATATCTGATTTACTTAAATTAAATAATTTGTAATAAATTTCTTCAAACTCATTTAATTTATTTGTTAAATCAATTATCTCTGCACTATTTTCTTGATTAATAACTTTTATCATTTCATAGTGTAAATCAAACCACTCTCTAATTTCTGCTTGTGTTAATAGTTTATCATCATTTTGTTTATTTTGAATTTTCATCTTTAATTCATTTATTTTAGATAATACATCTTTATTTGTTACATTTGTTTCTAGTTCTTTGTATGTATCTAGTAATTCGTTTAATAAACCTTCATAGCCAAATTCTTTCTCTAAATTTTCATAATATACTTTTATTTCTTCATAATTATTTGATTTTAAAATCTCTTCATTATTTATTTTTGATATTTCTTTTTCGTCTATATTTTGAAAAACGCCATTCTTTTCTATTTTATAATCTTCATTAAAAGTTTTCTTAATATCTTCTAACTTAATATCATTTATTGCATAAATATATTCTGTATTATAGTAATTGTTTCTATCTATAGTTATTCCATTATTTAATCTGTTAATAGTAGTATCTGGAATATGCATAATCCTTTCTGAATTATATAACTTATTATCATGTATATTAATTTCTGATACTGCAATATTTGAAAAATCATAAAAAACTACTACAGCACTATTCATAGGATTAGGTCTAACTTTTTGTCCCCAACCTTTACCTTGATTTATAAAATAATTGCTCTCTACATTAATCTGTTTCATTCCATTTGATGTTCCAGAAGCCCAAAATTCCAAAGAATAACATGTACTCATAATAATATTATTTCTAATGTCTATATTTTCCCAAGAATTTTCTAATCCTTGTAATGTTATACCTGCATCATAAACATCTCTTATAATATTATTTTCTATAATTACGTTTTTCGCTCCATTCCATAATTCAATTGCATTTCCATATCTTGTTGTTCGAGAATCTTTAATTCCATATTGATAAGATCCTCCTATTTTTTCAATAATCAAATTATGTAATTTAATATTGCTCATATTATAATATTTTTGAACTATAGCATGAGCTCCTGTGTGTCTAAAATGTATATTTTCTACTTCACAATTATTTGATACTCTAAATAATTCTGTTTGCGTTGCTAATGTTATTTTTCCTAACTCATCTGTAGGATTGTTTTCAGATTTTACATATATGTACTGACCATCACAACAAAAATCATAATCATTTTCTAATAATGATATTTCTTTTTTCAAATTTCCATATATGTCACCATTTTCGCTCTCAAGAAAGCCTATTGTACATGAATTAATTGTATTCTTTTTATACCCGTTAAAATTTTCAATATTTGAAATATCTGCTCTATAAATGCCTTCAACATATTTTTCCCAAACATCTTTGTTTTCTATTACTTTTGCTCCGCTAATTATTGGTAAATCTCCTTCACCATATGTACCTATATAGCAATTATTGTTTCCAATTACTTTTATTTCAAAGTTAGCATATCCATAAAAAATATCCCCACGCTTAAATAGAATTTTATCATTAGTGTAAAATGTTTTTTGATTTGCAGTTTCTAATGACATAGGTTCATTCTTATCTTTCCCATCATTAGATTTTCCATCACTTGATATATAATAAGTTTTTCCCTCATGAAATATCCCTTCTCCTATATTAAATCGATCAGGATACGTTTGTTCCACATTACTTTTCTGCATAAACATCAAGCTTCTTGTGTTAGATAATAGTATTCCAATAATGAGAATAATCTCTATAAAAATTATTATAAATATTTTCTTCTTATGCTTCTTCATGAAACCTCCACATTATCTTTTTAATTTTCTTGACCAGCTTTCTCTATTTTTTTATTTTTTATAATATTTAGAATCTCTACAATCATTTTGTCTTTTGAAAGTAATAAAAGTACACTGTAAATTACTATTCCTACAATAATCTGTAATGTAATTAATAATATATTATCATTAATAAAGAATTTCAACATTATACATGGTACAAAAAATACAATAGATAATACTAAATAGTGTATACCACATTTTAAAATATTTTTCCATTGAAAATCTTTCCTTGTAAAAAATATTTGTATTCCAGTTACTGTTCCTTCTGCTAATACAGTTCCTATAGAAGCTCCTATAGCTCCAAATTTTGAAATTAATAACATATTAGCAATAAAATTTACTATAGCTCCCATTACTACTGATGTTGTATATTGTCTTTGGCGTTTTGTTGGTAATAAATATTGAACTCCTGTTACATTACTTATTCCTATAAGCAATATAATTGGGCTAATTATTTTCATTAACCTTATTACATTAGTATATCCACTACCAAAAAAAATAGGTACAAAAGCATCAGCTACAGCTATTAAGCCAAAAATTATTGGAAAAGCCAAGAAAAATACCGCTCTAAAAGATAAATTCATATATTTATTTATTTTATCTGTTTCGCCTTTAGCAAATATATTAGCTATTCTCGGTAACATTACTGTTCCTATAGATGTTATTATAGTTAATAACAATTTCACTATTTTCTGACTCTGCTCATAATACCCTACTTCTGATTTATCACTTATTATAGTCCCTATCATAGCTTTGTCAAGTATTGTATATAATTGAATTGCTACTTGAGGAATAAATAAACCTATTACTGGTTTTATATGCTTAGATAATTTTATTTTTCTAAAATCAATCTTTTTAAGATATTTAGGCAAATATAACCATAAAGATATGTTTCCCAACAAAACTGATATTACATAAATAATAAAATATTTATACAAATCTGATTTAGTTTTTACAAAAATAAAAATACTTATAACACTTATAATTTTGACTAAAGTATTTCTACTTACTGTTTTTTTAAACTCCTCTAATCCTGTAAAAAACCAGGTAATATCTAACATATTACCTATAATTTCAAAAATTAAGATTTTATAATATGTATTATAATCATTTTTTCCTATTGCAAATGTAAAGTAGAAAATTACTAAGGATATTCCTAGTGTTATACATTTTAAAAATGCTATTTCCCAAAATGTTATACTATACTTATTCTTGTCTTCTTGTTGATAAGCAATTTGTCTTTGACCATATAATCCTATCCCTAACGCTCCAAATAATATAAAAAATGTAGTAATAGATACTGTATAGCTATAAATACCTAAATTTTCTGCGCCTAATATTCTAGAAACATATGGAGTAGTAACTAATGGTAATATTAATATTAATATTTGATACATTAAATTATATATATAATTTTTGGTTATACTTTTTTTCATATATTTATCCTTCTGTTACCTCTTTTTCTTCTTTATATTGTCCTATAACAATTCCCAATGCTACCACAAACATTGATAATGCACTATATTGGAATATAGTTGTCAAGAATATCATCATATACATCAAAAACATTATTGTCTTTTCCCATTCTTTTTTCTTTATGCTGTACCATACTTGTCTGATAAAAGCATATAAGTATACACTTATTAAGAAAATTCCACCGTGTGCTAATACTACAAAGAAAGAAGTACTCAAACCTTTATTAGAACTTCTAAAAGCTGAGAAATTTTTCTCAATCTCTGTATTGTTTAAAAATCCTGTACCAGTTATAGGACTCTTTTGCCATGCTTTTGTACAAGCTACCATGTCATCTAATCTAGTATTTCCTGATGATGTATCCATTTTTTCCACAAACATATTAGATACCGCCATAAAAGAAAGTAAAGCAACGATTGGAATTAATACTATTTTTATTGCTTTGTTTTTCTTTACAACAATAAAGTTAAGTGCAAAATAAATTATTGTAACAATAATACCCGTTGTGGATGTTGTAGTAAGCTGAACAATTACAAATACTATTAACGTCTTTTTTGAATTTTTGTTATATATTTTATTCATCATAATTCCAAAAGTTATTAAAGTAGAAAACATTGCAGGTTCACAGAAAAATAATGAATTTCTAGGCATTATCGTATTACTCTTTCCAATACCCATATATTGTGTTTCAAAATATATATTAAAATATGCTTTAACTTTATCCATCCAGCTCCATGTAAATCTTACATATTTAGAAGATTTAATAATACCTAATATATTTGCAAATACGTAGAAAAACAAAGAAATAATACATAAATAGTACATTATCTTAACAAACATCTTAGCTAATTCTATACATTCTTCTTTTCCTTTTGTACCTAATAATATAATAAACAATGGTACTAAAATTAAAAATGAATATGAAAACTCTTTAAACCTATATTCTGTAGTTATATCAATTAACATCATACAGGCAAAAAGATATACATAATAAATTAATGCTGGAATAATCGCCTTTTTTAATCTGTCTCTTTTCACTCCATTACTAAATAAATTCATTAATATCATTAAAACAATTAATGCTCTATTAATACCATAGAAAAAATTATATTCACTATAATAATATACTGTATTAAAATTTAAGATTATCGAAATAATCAACCCAAATCTTAATAAATCATCTTTAACATTACTAAAAACCATTATCTTCCTCTTTTATAATTCAATACAAATTTTAAAAATCCTATATTTGTTGTAAGTAGCCATGCTTTCTTACTATTCTTCCTATACGCTACATATAACTCTTTGCTACTTTTTTGTAAATATATATGTAAATCTTTGAGCATATTCTTTACTTTATCATAATCTTCAAATGTTAAAATTGTTTGTAATTGATTATTAGCAATTGTAACAATTTTATCTATTAATAACTTTTTCTTTTTTCCACTAATATTTTTTTCATTTTTTATATAAAACTCAACTAAATGCTTTAAAACTAAATCATGATCATCTATGTGTTTTTGCAGGCTTTCTACACTCATGCTTTGACCAGCCCTAGCTATCATATATACATATACACTTAAATCATAATAAATAAAATTCTCAACATATGGTAACGGGAATAACAAATATTCAATATCTGTATAAAAACCATTATCTAAAACAATATTATTTTCTTTTAAAATATCAGTTCTAAATATTACTTCGTGCATAACAAGTGAAAAGTTATTTTCAACATCTTCAAACCTAAGATTTTCATCATACTTGTTTAATCCACGTACTTTTTCTGTTGATGTTACTACTCCTCTTTCAGCATTATATATATCATAATTGCAAAGCACCATATCTATATCTATTTCAGATAATTTTTCTATTAGTTTATCGCATTGCTCTGGATTTACCCAGTCATCTCCGTCTACTATTCTAAAATATTTACCTGTGGCATTTTGAATTCCAACATTAACGGTTGAACCAGCACCGCCATTTTCTTTATTAATTAGTTTTACTATTTTAGGATATTCTTGTTGATATTTTTCCGCTATTTCTTTTGTTCTATCTTTCGATCCATCATTAATAATTAGTAGTTCTATTTTATCTCTATATTTACATTCTAAAAATGATTTAATATTTCTTTCTATTAAATTTTCTAGATTGTATGCTGCAACACTTATTGTAATAATTTTTTCACTCATTTCTATTTTCCTCCCACAATCTTATGTAAAAATGAATATGAACTTTTAGTATTTATCTTTATAGCCATATATATAATCAAATTTTTTAAACTAATTTCTTTAATCCTCATATGCATTATTCTATTTCTTACTTCAATAAAAAAACTATCTTTAATAATTTCCGGAAAATAGTTTTTAATCAAGTCTTTTAATATAACTAAATATATCCTAAACATATACTTATCAGACACTTTTTGAAGGTTAGGATAATATTGATTAATAAATTTCTCTCTTTCATTCATATTGTTAAATCTATCTACAATATCTTGCTTTTTCATTTTCTGCGTTATGCCGTCATTGTTTATAAAATAGTAATATAATGTCTTGTTATTAACTATTATTTTTTTGCTAGCGTCAAGAATTTTATATGTAGTAGCTATATCTTCAAAATTGCTTCCTTCTGGAAATCTAATATTATCAAAAAGTGTCTTTTTATATAATGCAAGAGGTATATAATTTTTAATTATTCCATCATTTAATAATAATTGTTTTATAGCTTCTTCTTTTTCTATAACAACTGTTTTTTCATTTTCTATTTCATTTTTAATCTGTACATCATCAGTAAATTTAGTAGATTTACAATAACAAATATCTGCATCATTTTTTATTATTTTGTCATACATAAAAGATATATAGTTTTCATGAATAAAATCATCACTATCTATAAAACATACATAGTTTCCAGAAACTCTTTCTAATCCAAAGTTTCTAGCTGAAGACAATCCTCCATTTTCTTTATGAAAAACTGTTATTCTTGAGTCTTTTTTCCCATATTCATCACATAAACTTCCACTAGTATCTTTAGATCCATCATCAACAATAATAATTTCTATATTTGAATATGTTTGCTTTAATACACTATCCATGCATCTTTTTAAATATTTTTCTACATTATATACTGGAATAATAACAGATATTAAATCTTGCTCCATATATCTTTCCTCACAAATATTATTTTTTAATATTTTCTTTTACTTTTTTTAAATATTTCAATATATTTAACTTATATAGTATCTTTTTAGATTTTTCAAATAATTTGTCTAAAACTGAAATACTAACATATTTTTTTACTTTAATTAAATTACCATTTAATATATCATTATAAATAACTTTTCTATCTTCTGGCATTTTAATAGATTTTTCTAGCATTTTTCCTGTATATGCTGCCGCTTCGTTTGCTTCAATTTTATATACATTAAATTGTTTTTTAACATCTTCAAAAATATTTTTTCCTTTTTGACTATGTATAATCAAATTCGAAAAACCTTTATCATTATCTATTAGTTCTTTTGATAGCATATCTGGTTTCCATGAATCAAATACAGTAAAATCAGATACTCTATCAAATCCTTTAGCAGGACAATTATAACAAGAATATCTTGAAACTTTATTTGAATGAAATGACTTGTTATATAAATCAACTCTGTTGCTTCCAGTATATTTTTTGCCATTTTCAAAAAAAATTGTCATCGTTCCACTATGATATCCATAGGTTTTGCTTCTAAAATACACTTCTTTAATTTTAGAATTATACTTCTTTTCTTGATAACTTAAATATTCTATCCATAAAGCTGGTGAAGGTACGCTTCTACAAACAAAATCTACTGTAATTAAATTTTCATAATCTTTTTGTAAAAATTTTTTTAGCCCTAACACTTGGCAAGGTGTTCCACTAAAGCACACTAATTTTCCTTCATCAAGTTTCTTTTTTATTTCAGTAAATATATCACCTAAATTGCTTTGAACATATTTTGAACCACGAAATTTTACAGTTTCTTCTAAAGTATTAACCATTTTGTGTATAACATTAAATTTTTCATCAAATGTTGCTCCACATACATAACCATTACTACTGATAACATAACTACAAATAGCTGAAAAAAATCCACCAGATGTACTTGTATGTAATATAGTTTCATCTTTATTTTGAATAGCATATGCCTCTTTTGATTCTGATTTTATATCTTTATTTAAATTATATGGACATACTTTATCACACAATCCACAATTGATACATTTATCTTTATCAACTACTGGATATAAAAAACCTTCTGCATCTTCCTTCATTTCTATAGCACCTTGTGGACAAATGCAACTACAAGCTGTACATCCACAACATTTATTTTTGTTGTTATCATCTATAAGTATCATATACTTTACCTCTCTATTTAACTCCGTCTAAAGCCTTATCTAAATATTCTGATGACTTTTCTCTCAACTTAATATAATTTTCGTCTACTTTGCTATAATCGATTTTGTTATTAATTATATCATCAATATTTCCATTATATCTACAATTTGATATTTCTAAATTTTGACATAGTGAATCTATTCTTGAATTTTTTGAATGCTTTGAACTATCAC
>CANBHY010000018.1 GCA_947368535.1 uncultured Clostridium sp.
GGACATTCAGCATAATTTGGTTTATCTAATTTCCATGTAGATCTTTTTAATCCTGTTCTTGCTTTAGACCATCTTCTTTTTGGTTGTGCCATCTCTATTCCCTCCTTGCTTTATTTATATGTTTATGTGAAAATTTATTTTTTCTCTTTTTTAGTTACTAAAAGATTATACATCAATATTTTTATAATGTCAACAACTAACATTGAATTTCATCTCTTAATTCAATAACTCTAGACATTACTTCACTAGTTAAGCCATCAACTATCTCTTTATTTTTGGCATCGTCTTTATAGTTACTAAAATTTATAGGTTCTCCAAATCTATATACTACTTTAGTAAAAGGTTTAAATGAACCTGATACACCAAATGGAATTATAGGTACATTCATTCTAATTGCCAAATTTACAGCACCATTTTTAGGTTTTATTCCTCTTTCTATTCCATTTCTAGTTCCTTCTGGATACATACCTAATATTTCATTAGACTTTAATATCTTCATTGATGTCTTTATTGCTTCTGTATCTTTTTGACCTCTTGCTACAGGAAATACTTCGAAAATCCACGCCATAAATTTGAATCCTACACTTTTCCATAGTTCTTGCTTTGCCATAAATCTTATTTTTCTCGAAGTTGAAGCAATTAATGCTGGAGCATCTAAAGCATGAACATGATTCCCACAAATTATACATGCTGAATTTTTAGGAACATTTTCTATTCCTTCAATCTTCACTCTATAAACTATTTTAGCAGCAATAAAGCAAATTGTTTTTATGATTATCTGACAAATTTTCTTTAATACCTTCAAAGCTATTTCTCCTATTTTTTTTCTCTTATTATTTCTTCCACTTTATTGGTCATTTCTTCTATTGTTAATTTACTAGAATCAACAATAATAGCATCATCCGCAATTTTAAGTGAACCTATTTCTTTATTTTTATCATTTTCATCTCTTAATTTAATATTTTCTAATATTTCTTCATAAGAACTATCAATACCTTTTTCTTGATTTTCCTTAAATCTTCTTTTTGCTCTTTCTTCAACATCTGCATCCAAATATATTTTTACATCTGCATTAGGAAAAACATAAGTACCTATATCTCTTCCTTCCATAATAACATCTTTTCCTTTTGCCATTCTTCTTTGCAATTCTACCATTTTTAATCTGACTGCTACAATAGAAGATACTTGTGACACAATTTTTGTTACTTCCATATTTCTAATTTCAGATGTAACATCTTCTCCATTTAAAAATACTTTAATATCATCATTTTCATATTCAAATTCAATATCTAAATCATCTACTAAATCAATTATCTTTTGTTTCTCTTCTAATGTAAAACCTCTTCTTATTGTTTCTAAAGCTACACATCTATAAGTAGCTCCTGTATCTAAATTAATTAATCCCATTCTTTTTGCAATAAGTTTTGTTACTGTTCCTTTGCCACTACCAGCTGGTCCATCTATTGCTACAATCATAATTACTCTCCTTTTTCTTCACTTTTTGGAAAATGAATTTGTTTTGCAACAATTTCAACATTTGAAATATACATTGCTGTTAAATTTTCTATTTCCCTTCTTGTTTCTTTTTTTAGAATTCTTAAAACTTCTATCATATTTGAGCCATATTCAATAGAAACCTCTATATAAAGTCTTACCCCTGCTGTATCATTATGCGTTTTATCAACTCTTATTTTTAAAATTTTATAAACTCCTTCAACTTTCTTAGCCACTGTAACTATTATATCTTTAAAAACACTATCGGAAATTGTAAAATTTCCTAGATAACTAAAAGTTGGTCTTATTATTGATTTTTCTGCAATATATGGTTCAGCATCTTTTCCTTTTGATTTAAAGATTTGAAGTGGATCTAATAAATATCCAGAAAAATCTTTCTTTATTTCAAAAGTTGGAACTGGTATAACATGTTTTCCTTGAGTTACACGTATTCTCCTTGCTGTATCCATCTCGTCTTGTGTAGCAACTTCATTGATATATATTCTTTCTGAAATTGGTGGTAATCCAAGATTAGCTGCAATTTTATCTACCATTCCATCAGATGTTCCTAAAATAAGTATAGAGTCAGGTCTATATTTTCTTATTGCCTTTTGTATTTCGTTTTTCTGTTCTTCTACTAAAAACAAGGCATTTTTAACAGTTTCTATTTTTGTAGGTGCCTTTTTAGCTGACACCCCTGCAATAACTTGATTATCTTTTATTAAAAGGCCATCATCTATTATATATTTTATATTCCTTTGTCCTGCCACATATTGAGCTCTATAGCTTTTACCTGTACCAGAAGGTCCTATAAATGCGTAACTTTTTATTTTAAACAAAAACATTATATTCTCTCCTTTAGAAAATTACTTGTGTCGTAATATTTGCTGCTGGTTGATTATCTACATTATTTTCAACATTTTCATCTGGATTTTCTGTTCCATGATTTTCTTGGACTACATTTTCATTAGCATTATTAGTAACTGTATTTGTTGTATTATTACTATTATTTGTTTCTTCACCGTCATCATTATCTTCTTCGTCATCTTCTCTTTCTTCTATCTCAACAAATTCTTCACCTGTAGATATATCATACTTTTTAATTCCTGTGTTTTCCTGAAGCATTTCTTCATCTAGAAAGTAAATTTTACTTCTTCCATAAGAAATATTCTTTCTATCTCTTTCTGCTATCATTATTTTATTATATATAGTATCTAAAAATTTTCCTTCCTCTGATACTGCAAAACATTCATTTTCTTTAAATATCAAAATATCTTTTTCATCTTCTTTTCCCTTAGACACTTTTATATAATTGCTATAATACACATTTTTTTCATTTCTAATTACAGCAAGTCTTTTAATTAAGTCTTTTTTATAATTTTCAATTACTTCTTTTTCATTTGTAGTTAATTTTTCATCAGAATATATAATAATATCTAATATGCATGTACTATTAACTTTCTCATACAAATCATATAACGCTATACTAGGTCTAACTGTAAATACAGGAATATCTTCAGCAAGATTACTTGTATCTTCATATAAATCATGACTTGCTGTAAAAATACTATATATAGAAATATAAGAATAATAGTCTAACATATCTATAACAACAGTTTTCCCATCTCTATATAGTTCAATTGTAAAAGGATTAAAAGAAAATTCTGTTATTTTATCAGCATCATAATCAATTAAAAATGATAGTACTTCACCTTCTATATTTGTATAAAATTCGTTTGAAATTCCTTCATCAGTATAATATTTCATAGCAAAACTTTTATAAGCAGATTCAGTTATAATATTTTTCTTAGGAGCATTGTATACAAATAAGTCTCCTATCTTTAAACGTTCTCCAGTATCAAGTCTGTAATTCAATCCATATGATTTTGTAAAGTTCTCTGAAAATTTAACATTAATTTTTATTGATAAAACATCTGAAAAATTTGCTTCTAAAGATGTAGTTACATTTGCTGTACTATCAGAGTTCTTTTTAAAATTATTACTATCTAAAATCTTTTTTATTCTCTCTTTTATTTCTGTATTAATATTTTTTTGTATATCAGTATTAATCATTCCAGAAATTTGGACTAATTTTACTTCAACATCATTCTCTTTATACTCTTCATACTTATAAGTAATTCCATTAGGTAAATAAGTATCATCTAATGTTGCTCCCTTAGTAGCAGTATTTTGTCCATTTTGATTAGGATTTGCAAATTCAGGTACTTTCTGTCCACTTTCAATTATAATACGTGATTCATCACTTACATCTTTTTGTGATTTTTTATATACTATTGCTAAAATAGTTATTGCAACAAGAACAACTGTAAAAACAATTAAAAATATCTTTGTATTTCTACTCATTTATATATCCAGCCTCCTTTATTGCATTTTTTCCTCTATCTGATAAAAGTGCATCTGAAAAAATTTGCAAATGTTCAGATTCATTATTTTTATCTCTAATAAAATAAAAATTTGTTATAAAAGGATATGAACCATCTTGTATTGTTTCATCTGTTAATTCTACCTCATTTATTTTTAAAAACTTTATAGAACTGTCAGAGGTATTATCAAAATCATATAATAATTTTGCTTCTGTATAATAAGAATATCCTATACCATTTTCAGGATTATTGTAATTTGCTATTAAATCATTAATCTCTCCATATACAAGATCAGTAAATATACTTCTAGGTGCTGAAATCATTTTAAGTTCTTTCATAACTGTTCGTTTCATTTCCATTTGATTTATAGAATTATCTGGTCTTTGAAATGCAAGTATATCTATATTATCTCCACCAAGTTGATTCCAGTTAGTAATTTCACCTATATATATCTTTTGAACATCTGAAACTTTAATAGAATCAACTGGATTAATTTTATTTGTAAAAAAAGCAAATCCTTCTTTAGCAATTGGTATTATATCTAAATCTATATTTCTAGCTGCGGCTAATGCCAGAACTTCATCTGATGGATAAGTAGTAATAACCGCATCTATTTCTCCATTTAATAATTTTTTTATTGCACTATCTGTATCAGTATAATTTAATACACTACTTGATATATCATCACTTCCTGTAAAATCTTTTACAATTGATGTCATAAGTGGTTGTGTTAATACAGAAGCATCTAATCTTGGTAATTCATTTTTAGTTAAAATTACTTCTTCGTTACTAGGACTAATAATATTTTGAGCAATATTATTTTTTTGTAATGTTTTTATCTTTATCTGACCTGTTGCAACCAAATAAGCAATAATACATATTATTGCAACAGCTAACATTATTATAATAGGTAATATTACTGAAAATTTTCTTCTCATAAATACTTAATCCTCTCCCTCTTTTCCTACACTATTATATATTTTCTATTTTTCTTTGTAAAGAAAAATCAATAATAACAAAAGATTTTTTATTTTTTCTATAAACCCTTCCAAGCCTTGTAAAAAAATTTCTATAATGTTAAAATTTTAAAAAAATTTAAGGAGATTTTTAAAATGATATTAAAAAATATTGGAGAATCAAATAATACTACAAGTTTATATTATGAATTAACTTTTAGAATATCTTGGGAACAATTAATAGGAATTATTCATGCTATTATCAAAAGCGACTTTAATTCAAAAGTAAATACCTTATTAGTTGGTGAAATAGCAGGTTCAAAAGGAATTGATAAATTGTCAGAACTTATAGATGCTGATTATAATATACAAAAAAGTACTATTGCTCAAAAAGAACAAGGTTGGATTAGTATTTCTGGATATTCAAAAACTATGGAAACTAATATTCAATTTACTTTATGGAATCAATTAAATCGTTGCCTAGTTGAAATCGAAAATGAGCCTTACTTAGAAAAAGAAGGCGATCATGTATATGACAAATATGTTAATTCTATTGAAGTCACAGGCTTTGCTTTCTATGCCAGAGAAGATGAAAGAAAAAGGATGATGGAAAAAAAAGAAAATCATTCTGATAATACAATAACTATTGAATGCTTTGCTTGTCATGAAAAATTTGAAATTACATGTAATGCTCCTACAAATCAAAAAACATTCTATTGTACTTGCCCTAAATGCAAAGCTGAAATTAAAAGAGGCAACCCTAATTATGTAAACAATGAAAATTAATACCAAAAAAAGATAGATACAATTATCTATCTTTTTTTTATTTTACTAATTTATAATATACTTTTTTACCTTTTCTAATTATTGCATATCCTTCTGTAAAATCTTCTTCTTTTAATACATATGCAATATCAGAAATTTTCTCATCATTTAATGTAATTGCTCCTTGTGAAATTAGTGTTTTGGCTTGCCCCTTTGATGGTGCCATTCCTACATCAACAATTACTTGAGTTATAGGTGCATTTAATTCTACTTTTTTAGCTTCCATTGCATCTATATTTCCATTACCAGAAAACATAGCATTTGTAGCTTCTTCTGCTTTTCTAGCCTCTTCTTCTCCATGAACCAATTTAGTAATTTCAAATGCTGCTACTTTTTTAGCTTCATTAATACGTTCATCTTTATATTTAGTCATTTCTTCAATTTCTTCAGGCTCAATAAATGTTAATAATTTCATAACATTTTCTATATCGTCATCAGCTACATTTCTCCAGTATTGATAAAATTCATATGGTGATGTTTTTTCTGTATTTAGCCATAATGCTCCTTTTTCAGTTTTACCCATTTTTTTACCTTCTTTAGTTGTAAGAAGCTTAAAAGTAAATCCATAAGAATCTTCTGCACCAATTTTTCTAATTAATTCTACTCCACCAATTATATTAGACCATTGATCATTTCCACCCATTTGAAGTTTACATCCATAATGATCATGTAAATATAAAAAGTCATATGATTGCATTAACATATATCCAAGTTCGAAAAATGTTAATCCTGTATCTAATCTGTTTTTATAACATTCTGCAGCAAGCATTCTATTTACAGAAAAATGAACTCCTATTTCTTTCATGAAATTAATATAGTTTAAGTCTCTAAGCCAATCTCCATTATTTACAATAATAGCTGCATTTTCACCTTCGAAACTTAAAAATTTTTCTATTTGTTTTTTTATTTGTGCAACATTATTATCAATATCTTCAACAGTAAGCATTTTTCTCATATCTGTTTTTCCAGATGGATCACCTATTATAGCGGTTCCGCCTCCCATAAGGATTATTGGTTTGTGTCCTGCTTTTTGCATATGAGAAGCGACCATCAATGATATAAAATGACCTACGTGAAGGCTATCAGCTGTAGGATCAATTCCTATATAAAAAGGCACACTTTCTGTAGCAAATATTTTTTTTATTTCTTCTGGATGAGTTAGTTGTTCTACATATCCTCTTCTTTCTAATGTATCAAATACGTTTTGCATTTTTTATCTTCCTTCCTTAAGCATTTATTTAGAACTTCCTTGTTTCATATAATCTGAAAATTCATCATTTAATAAAAATCTATTTAAATTTCTTGAATTAATTCCAGTTTGTACAGAAATTTCTTGAACAGTATATCCTTCTGTACTTTCATTTTCTTCAAAATAGTTTTTTAGTTTTTGAATATCTAAATTTTCATTAGTTTTGCATGATTGACATACGTCAATATCTGAAGTAAAAAAGTTTCCACAACGAGGGCATTTTTTAAATTCCATATTAAGCTCCTTTCATAAAACTAGTTTTACTAATTTTACTTGTTCAATTTTGTCACATTTTATCACAATATGAAAAAAAAGGAAAGAATTTTATAAAGCTTTTTTAATTTATTATAAAAATATTAGAAATAGAAGATAAAATATTTCAATATTTTTTGTCTTCTATTTCTAATCAGTATTTATAATTTTAAAAATTATTTAGCTTCATACCAATTCTTTCCTTCTTCAACTTCTACTTTCAATGGAACTAATAACTTAGCTGCGCTTTCCATACCTGAAATTAAAATTTCTTTAACCCTATCTTTTTCATCAATATCAGTTTCAATTAAAAGCTCATCATGAACTTGAAGAACAAGCTTAGATTTCAAGTTTTCTTCTTTAAGTTTTCTATACACATTAATCATAGCTATTTTCATAATATCAGCAGCACTTCCTTGAATAGGAGTATTCATAGCAACTCTATCACCAAATTTTCTAACCATAAAGTTTTTAGACTTTAATTCAGGAATATACCTTCTTCTATTATACATGGTAGCTATAAAACCTTTGGCTTTAGCTTCTTCAACTACTGATGTCATAAATTCTCTTATTCCATGATATTTATCTAAATATTGTTCAATATATTGTTTTGCCTCTTTTCTTGAAGAATGAATTTGCTCTGCTAGTCCAAAATCACTTATACCATAGACAATTCCAAAATTCACAGCCTTGGCTTTACTTCTTAACTCTTTTGTTACCTCTTCAATTGGAATTCCAAAAACTCTTGAAGCAGCTTGTGCATGAATATCTTCATCATTATTAAAGTTATCTATCATAATCTCATCTTTTGAAACATGTGCCAATATTCTAAGCTCAATTTGAGAATAATCAGCATCCAAGAAAATTTTACTTTCTGCTGGCTTAAATACTTTTCTTAGTTTTTTTCCTATTTCTATTCTAGTAGGAATATTTTGCAAATTAGGTTCTGTACTACTAATTCTTCCAGTAGCTGTAACTGTTTGATGAAAATATGAATGAATTCTATCTGTATTTTTATTGATATATGGTATTAACCCTTCAACATAGGTAGAATTAAGTTTTGCAAGCTGTCTATAATCTAATATATATTCTATTATTTCATGTTCATTTTGTAATTTCTCTAAAGTATCTACATCTGTTGAATATCCACTTTTAGTTTTCTTTACAACTGGCAATTTTAATTTTTCGAATAAAATTTCTCCAAGTTGTTTTGGTGAATTAATATTAAATTCTTCTCCAGCTAATTCATGAATCGTTTTAGTTAGTTCTTCTAATTTCGCCTTTAATTCATCACCATACTTAATTAATTCTTCTTTATCAACATACATTCCTCTATACTGCATATCTGCCAACACTTCTAACACTGGCATTTCTATATTATTAAAAAGATCTAGCATTTCGTTTTTTTCTAATTCTTTTTTTAATACTTCATATAAGTTTCCTATAGAATATGCAAATATAGAAGCTTTTTCATCAACCTTTTCTTCCCTATTATCTACCGTATCAAATAAATTCATTTGTACTTGTTTTTCTTCTGGAATTTCTATTGTCTTTTCCAAATACTGATTCATTAAATCAGGTATTGTATATAAATTAGACACAGAGTTTAATAAATATCCAGCTATTCTAATATCAAACATAAAATTTTTAGGTTTTATTCCCGCTTCTAATGCTAAAATATAAACTTCTTTCAAATCATAACTACATTTCAAAATATTTTCATTTTCAAAAAGATCTTTTAAAACTTTAATATCTGAAACCATCATATCATATACTTTATTTTCATTTTTTATATATATACTAATGCATTTTATACTTTTCTTAATAATTGAATTAAAATCTTCTTTTGTTTCTATATAGAAATATAAAATCTCTTCTTCTTTAATTTTCTTTTCTAACTCTTTAAAATTTTCTTCACCAATATTTTCTTTATTAAATTCTATTTTGCTATTTTGATTTTCTATTTCATTATCTTCCGTAATATTCGAATCTTCATTTAATTTAAATCTATCAATATATCTATTAAAACGTAATTCTCTAAAAATTTTTAAAACTTCTGATTTATTCCACTCCTGAATTTTTAAATCATCTATGTTTTTTTCAACAGGAGCTTCCAAGTTAATTGTTCCTAGTGTTTTTGAAAGGATAGCTAATTCTTTATTTTCGGCAATCTTTTCTCTTTGCTTTCCTTTTAAATTATCTGTTTCTGCTTCTATCATTTCATATAATTTTTCAATTGTACCATATTTTTTAACTATTGATAATGCTGTCTTTTCTCCAATTCCTGGTACTCCTGGAATATTATCAGAAGTATCTCCTTGAAGTCCTTTAACCTCAATCATTTGCTTTGGTTCAACACCATATACTTCTAAAACTTTATTTCTATCAAAAATATCAGTTTCTGTTTTTCCATTTTTAGTTCTAGGAATATATATTGAAACTTTGTCTGTAGCTAATTGAAAAGAATCTCTATCTCCTGTAAGCAATGCAACATCAATACCTTGCTTTTCCGCCATAACCGATAGTGTTCCTAAAATGTCGTCAGCTTCATAACCTTCTTTTTCTATTATAGTAATATTCATAGCTTTTAAAACATTTTTAAGAATTGGCATCTGTGCTGCAAGTTCATCAGGCATTCCTTTTCTATTTGCTTTATATCCATCATACATTTTATGTCTAGCAGTAGGTGCCTTTAAATCAAATGCAACTGCTATATATTCTGGATTTATTTCTTCTAATTCTTTAAATAATATAGCCAAAAATCCATATACCGCATTTGTATAAGTTCCATCAGCTGTTTGTAGCATCTTACTTCCCATAATTCCATAAAAAGCCCTATTTACTATACTATTTCCATCTACAACAATTAACTTAGACATCTTCTTTTCCTTTCAAATTAAAATTCATATAAATCAAATTGATTTATATTAACTTTATTTTTTATATTTTTAAAATCTATACTAGCATTTTTAGGAACAATAACTATTGATTTATCAGGTATATCTTCTGGTAAATAAAAATGATATTTTCCAAAAGATTTTACATTTTCAAATGTTCCATCTTCTCTAAAAAATTCTACTGTTTCTACATAATTATTAGTATCATATTCTGAATAAAATAAAAAATATATAAAGGGTTCTTTAAACGAATATAAACAATATACATTCTCATACTCGCCATTTTCACAATATTTTGATACTTCTTCTACCCCTGAAGTAAAAGTAGCATATTCATTATAATCTTTATTAATATACTCTTCAATAAAACATACCAAAATTCCAATATATAAAGCAACAATGCATGGAATTACAAATTTATATCTACTGAAAAACTCATATAATCCAATAACTATATAATAAATGCATGGAATCATTATTATATTTATTCTATTTATATTCGGAATACAAAAAGCACATAAAACTATACTAGAAATCATCCAAATATGCATTACCATATTTAATACATTTTTCTTATATTTCTTTATACTAATATAAATTCCATATATTAACCAAATTATACTAAATCCATAAAATAAACCATAACCAGCTATTGCATTCCATTCTAATCCATCTATTTGTAGTAATAATATTCTTACAGTTTCTAATAAATTATTAACACAGTTTTCATATAAATTTCCAGAAAAAATTGTAGATGCTTCATCATATCTATTAGATATCATCCTTGGAATAGTTATTCCAAATATCTTTATTTGATTTAAATCTAAAGTATTTATTATAACGTAAATAATTATTGGAACACATATTAAAAACATAATACTTAAATATATAGTCGCTCTTTTCCAATCTGTTTCTTTTATATATATTAAATATCCCAATATTCCTAATACAAAAACAGGTAAAAACAAATAACT
>CANBHY010000019.1 GCA_947368535.1 uncultured Clostridium sp.
ACCAATCTTCTAGTAAAATCTCTTTTCTTTTGCATAATTTACCTCCACAAAGTTTTAGACTTATAGTTATCTAAGTTCTATTTTAAAAGCATTATAAATACTGTCAAATGTATTTTTTAGAATTTTTAAATATATATATAATCTATACTTACGGAAATGTCGAACATTGGAGCTTTTTACATTTAGATTATTTTTTGTTAACCTATTTGTTATATTTTGTAGACTAGTTTACTTTTTCATTTTATGTGCACTATTTTATTAAAATTTTATATAGTTATCCACAGTTTTAGAAATTTTCTGTTGACAACTTATATAGTTAATTTTTAAAGAATAGTCTAAAAAATTGCAAAATAATTCTATATAACTTATATTAAAGTTCATAAATTTATCAATAATGTATAAAAATAGACAAAGATTTTATAAATCTTTGTCTATTTTTATTTAAATAATTTTAGTTCAGTAAATCATTATCATCATATACCGCTTTCTTTCTAACCACTATCACTACTATAATTATTGTTGTTGCTATAGCAGACAACAGTAATATTGTTAATATCATATTTACCATTGCATTAATATGTTGTCTTCCTATACTCAAACCTGTTGGTTCTGAGAAAGTAATTGTATCTTTAGCAGCATATGCATCCCTCTCTGTATATATTGTTTCTCCACCTTCGTATTTTACCTCTTTAGCCTTCCATGTATAAGTATCAGGCGAATTTGCATCTTGTACATAATAATTATATCCTGCATTAAATGCTTTAAAGTCTTTTGCAATTAAGTTAGCATTACCTGGTATTGATTGCATATCTCGTCTACCCACAGAATTACTATACATTACAATCTCAACTAAATTATCATAATTCATACTATTAACTGCTTCCTCATTAGCAGTAACTGTCGTTGTAATTCTTATTTCTCCTGATTCTCCTGGTTCTAATCTTGATGTTAATGAACCATTAGAATTGTCAGATGCAGTTCCAACAATATTATCTTTTGTTGTATATAAGTAATCTAACTCAACTGGTGCTGTAGCAAAAGTAACATATTCTAAGTTTTTCTTACTAGCATCATTTTTAAGTTCCATTGTTTCTTCACCTGTTGAATCGTCTATAACTGTCTCTAATTTACCAACTTCTTGTGTAACTACAACAGCTTCTTTTTCTGGTATATTATCTTCACTTACCTTAATCTTAGTATATTCTATTTCTACAGGCTCTGCTGTTATCAAATCATTTGATGATACATATAAATTATTTTTAGTAACATTTCCTGTAGTATCTTTTGTTACATATGCTCTTTTCTTATCATCCTGTAAACTAGTAACATCTTTTTCATAAGTATCATTTGTTTTTCTGTAAGCTACCTCAGATAACTTGTTTTCTCTATCTGATTCAGATGAAGCTACCCAAGCAGCACCAACTATATTTAACGTATCTAAATCTATACTTAAATCATTATCTATATAGTCAATTACTTGGTCTACTGTAGTTTTTACAATCACTTCTGTACCATATTTTTCATTTAATCCGCCATCATCAACTGCAGCATACCTATTATTAATATCATTATGACTCTCTATATAATCATTTGTATAATAATATGTACCTAAGTATCTACCATAAATTATACCTTTACCATTTATAAATGGAACTACATTACAATTTATACCATCTGAATATAATCTTTCAGTATCGCTATTTTCAAAGTTATCAGCTAATCTATATATTCTTGATATATTTTTTATATTGTCTAAAGTACCTGTTACATAATCTTTTTCTGAATTATTGAATACTTGTATTCTATAAGTTAATTTAACTTGTAATCCATTTAAAAGATTTGATTCCATAGCAATATATTTAAAGCCTTGTCCTTCTCCTAAATCTTTCTTTTCAATTTCTGTAACTTTTTCAACTCTAATTGTTCCATCTTTATCTTTAATTATATTACCATTTTCATCACAAGTTACTGTAAGAATAGGTTCTTCACCATCTTCTTTTAATAACTTAATTTGTTCAATTTCTTTTCTAACATTAACTCTAGTTTCAGGTCTTTCAACTAAACCAAAGTCAATATTCTTAATAGCATATGTATGATCCTTGTTCTTTGAAGTATTTGCGTCATTTGTAGAATCTCCCTCTGTAGTAATTACTGTCTTTGTACCATCATTTTTATAAACTGTATCATCTTCTTTTTCAACGCTGACATATAATTTAGCTGTATTCGCAACCATTCTTGTATTAGCTACAAACTCTTCTTGATTATTTGATAATAATGTTTGATATTCCCCAGTGGTATGTTGTTTTACATTATCAAATCCCTCTTTGCCATCTTCTTGAGTAGTTATCAATTTCGCATTATTAACATTTGAAGATAATATTTCAGCATTTTTATTAGTTATTGTTCTAGAATAAGCTATTACTCTCATTCTTTGTGGTTCATAGTCTCTAGCATCTGAAACTCTACCACCAACTTCATTTTTACTTAAATCATGCCATTCATTGTTAAGTGTAGATTTACCTGATAAATATTGTGTATCACTTGATATATTTTGATCATCCCTTGGCAGTGTATCATTTATTTGGAATTCAGGGTTTTTTGCACCTACTTGATATGTTGTATTCTTATAATCTTGTCCATTATATTTTAAATCAATCTCATTTACGTCATTACCATACTCAAATCTTACAACATATATACCAGCAGGGAAATTCTCAAATTTATAATATCCCTTATCTCCAGAAGTTTGCATTGAATTAAATTCTGGCATTTGATCTGGTCTCCAAATATATTCAAATTCACTATCTAAAATAAGTTTAAGATTATTTAAATCTATGCCATTTATATCTTCATCTGTAAATCCTTTATTCTTCAAGTCTTGCTTTGTAACCCTGATTTTTTCAACCATTGTTACATCAACACCTTCTATACCAGATTCTGTACCTTCATCATATATGCCATTTCCTACTGTATTATCACTTCTTGAATCTTCCCACACTGTTCCATCTAATGTTCTATGTCTTGTTTCATCTGTGATAATTACCTCTACTCGTGGTGCATATTCATTATCATCCTCAGTATATTCAAAATTATCAACTTTAGTTATGTTCATATTTCCCGGTGCTGAATCTTGATCAATTCTTCCTGAAATATTGTCATTACTATAACTTACTGTTTGATGTCTTGGTTCATTCTTATCATTATATCCTGTAGAATATTTTGTAATTTCTACAATATTACTTTTTTCACCTGTTAAATCAGGTCTTTCTGCTTTTCTCTCTTCTTCCGTCTTTTCTTCACTTTCTGATGAAGCAATTTTATATCCTTCTAAGTCAACTTGATAACTTACATAAAATTCAATCGTCTCATTTGGCTCTATAACTAATGCATCAGAAGTTGGTAATTTCCCGCTATTAATTGAATTTGCAGGTGTTAAGTCTGAATATGTAAATGTATGATATCCACCCTCATCAGAGCCTTTTTTTACATCTACAATTTTTTGTGCTGTCTCTACTATTGAAACTTTTGATTTATCTATATCATCATCTCTATTCCAATAATACTCTGCATATCCGTTTGATTGATCATTTGTATTATTAGCATCTGGATCAGGTCTTGTAGTCAACTTTCTATAATATGGTGCATACGCAACAGTTCTAGCCTCTCTAGAAACTTCTGTGTCTGTATCCGTTCCTGCTGCCTTCATGCTAGTTATATACTTTTGGAACTTTCCATCATTATTTGCAACTTCATTTCCTGATCTATTTTGATTATTAATATCTTCATTAGCACTACTACACATTTCATTTGTAATTAAAGTAAATGATTTATCATAATAATCCTTAAATTCATTTATTGAAACATTTGTATATGCTGACTCATTAGTAAATTGAATTCTATATGTTAAAAATAATTGTAATTCACTTCCAGTTTTTATAGCTTTAACAATATCCCTAGTCAACTGATTTTCTATAGATAAATATGATGAAGATCTATAATTATAATCAGAATTATATAAATCAACTGTATATTTTTGTTTTCTATATTTTAAAGTTTCTTGTAATGTTAAAGATTCATTAGTAATTTTTCCAAGTTTATTATATCTATAAGATGATAAATGTTCATTTACAACAACATTTGCCATATATAAATCTTTCATCACACCAATATCAGCTTCTCTTCTTTCAAGTAAACCTAAATTTATTTGATTGAAATATTCATATACTGGTTTATATACTGTATCTGCCATTTCTTCATTATCATAATGTTCCATTATATGAATTTTAGTTTCATATGGAAAACTCAATCCACCTTCTGAAGATCTAGCTGCAAATTTGAATTGATCATACACAAAACCATCTTTATTATGAGTTATTAATTTTGATCTTGTTTTTTGTGCACCAGCTTCTCCTTCTAAGTTAGCATTATATTCTAAGCTAGCATTTACTTGAGCATTTCCACTAACTCCAATAGCATATTCTTCTTTAGCAAATTGTGAACTAACTCCTATACCTCCAGTAGCATAGCCTTTTGTTGCAACTTCATTTTCACCTTTTCCTATTTGTTCTGTAGCTATAGGGTTTCCTCCCCAAACTTCTGTAAAATAACTATCAAAGTCTTGTCTTTCTTTAGAATTCTCTACAACATAAGACGAATTTGCAAAACTTTCATAATCTTTATCTCCACCTGAAGTTTGAGCTTCTGTTTTATAAAAGGCATTTAATTTATTTCTTAATATATCTTGTTTATTATTTCCTGTTGCTTTTGCTTTCCCCTGCTCTACTAAAAATTCTGTTGCCTCATATGTTTGTCCATCATATACAAACTCAACATCATATGTCATTCTATATTTTGATGTATCAAGACCTTCTTCAGAAGGAACTTGAATTACTGGAATCTTATACTTTCCATCTTTGTCTATATATACTTTTTTGTTAACAAAATCTATTTGCTCTCCACCAAATGCTGTCCAAGCTACTGCTTTTTCTCTATTAATTTCTCTATATGAAGAACCATTTTTTTCATATTTTACTTTCCATACTCTTACTTCAACACTATTTGCTTCTGCTGGAGTATCTTGTCCATCATATAATCCTAATGTTCCCCATTTAGCTTGATCCTTTTGTTCATCATGGTCTATCCAAACCATACCACCCATTGAAGTATTTAATGGTAATGTTATTCCCACAAATAAATCAAGTTCCGCAGGAGTATTTCCATTTTCACCACTATGTGAATGATCTAGATAATGTTCTGCTGCATCAATATCTATTCTTTCATTTGGTCCTGTAGCATTAGCTAATGGCTGTCTTTCTTCTGGATCTCCAGGATCAGGATCATCGGGATCAGGTACTGTCTCCCCATGATATTCTTCATAATGCCCTTTTGCTGTCATATAGTGGAAATCAAATTTGCAACTTTTTATTGCATATAAATCATCAATATAATCAATGTCTATATAAAATTCTTCTCCATTATATGGGAATGGATATGTCTCATCAGTATCTAAATAAGACTGAGCAGTTGCCTCATGTGCTGCCTTATCCTTGTATACTATCTCAAAATTAGTATTTTGAATAAATATAGACTCATTTGTAGAATCTAAAAGCTCATTTCCTTCTGCATCTACACCAACTAAAATAATATGCGTCATTCCACAAAAATCAACTTTAGATCTATTTCCTTCTTTTGCTATTCTTCTTTCATAATATACTTTTATTGGACCAATTCTATATTTATTAGTTTCTGCATTAAATCCAACCTTTAAATCTTCACTTTTTTCTGGTTCTATACCAACTTTATAATCAACTTTAAATGTTCCATCATCATTAGTTTCATATAAAGGAACTTGTATAGGACAATCTCCATCATTAGCTAATGCTGCTGCGGATCCAGCTGGAACTGGTGTATTTCCACCAACTTCTTCAATATATTGTTGGAATTTTCTTGCCTCATCTGCAAGACCAGAAGGGTCATCAGCCCTATTTTTATGTTGTCTTGGACTCGCATTCCACCAAGCATTTTGTATATTAGCACAAGGGTCACCCGTTATTTCAACATAATAATATTTTCCATCTGATTTTTGTCTAACATACTTTCCTGTTGTACCAACAGAAAATATCTCATCTCCATCTATAGGTTCACCATAAATTTCTAAGTCTTCTTCATCACCTTCATACAAATCTTCTGTATCTGAATAATGTAATACTTGACCATCTATATTAATAGCTCCTAACTCAGATAGTATCCAAGCCTCAACTGGTGTAGCATCATGTTCAGTTTTAGTCCATTTTACTTCTTCATTATATTTACTTCTTAAAGGTATACCATGCCCTGTACATAATATATTAGGATCACCATTTAAATCTTCTATTCCTAAAAAGTGTAAGTTGTCTCCTGCATCTCCTCTTGAAGGACATGTATGTTCAACAAGTTTTGTATACTTGCTTCCACCTGACATTCTAGCTATCCAACTTGCAACACTAATTGGATTTTGTAAAGATTTTTCTGTAGCTTCTTCAGCTGAATACATGGTTACAGCCCAAGATATAATTTCAGTACCTTTAAACAAAGTTATTAGAGAAACACATAATATGATAATTATTGTTAATATAGTAATTTTTAAATAATTTTTCTTATTTTTTATCATATTATCACCCCCTTACCTCGGCTATCTATACGCAGTTTAACAACATATAATATCGCTATCACCGTAATAAGTGTTGTAGTTATTATCATTACATTTATCATGCTTCCACCTGTCTTTATACCGATTATTACATCTGCACTACTCATATCATCTTCACCGTCTGCATGATTTCCCTCTACTGAGTCTATATCTGATATTGCATATTCATTAAATGTATTTTCTATTTCAAATACATTATTTATTAATCCTGTTCCATCATCTGTCATTTGTTTTGTTAATACAAGTGTTATTGTTTTTGTCTCCCCTGGTTGTATTATTTCATTTTCTAATTCCCTTGTATGTGCTATTCTATTTGAATCTACATACCAGTTTGCATTTAAGCTTGTATCTAATTCTAATTCTTCTGGTAAGTAACTCATTATTGATTTCGCATATCCTGCTATCTCACCTTTGTTTGATACATCTATTGTATATTCTACAAATATTTTTGAGCTTGATGTTTCCTTTGGATCTATATCAACTTTTGCAAGTTTACTATTTTCCATTTCATATGTTGTTGTTCCTTTATCATTTTGTACTGTAAGTCTATTTATGTTTGCATCTAAGCTAAAGTCAAATATACCTGCTCTATATAATCCAATATCTATATCAGAAACACTTGAATCAGTTATACTAATTTTATCTGTGACAGCTTTATAATTAGAAACAATTGCATCAGAGTTTTTATCTGAGTTAACTCCTTCTTTCTTATAATCTGTTACTTGATATTTAGATGAATCATATTCAAATTTAACATAGTAATCACCAACAGGAACATTATCAAATACATATTCCCCACCAGCATTAGTTACTGTTTGAGCAACTATTTTCTGAGATGATACATCACATAATTTAGCAACTACATTTTCCATACCGTCTTCATTATCATCTCTTTGACCATTTTTGTTCATATCATTAAATGCTCTACCTATGATTCTATGTAAATTTGTTTCTGTATTTGCATCATTATTTTCAATAATATTATTTAAATAAATTTGTGGTTTTTCTTCTACACTAGAGGATACTACACTTAAATCATTTAAACTATCAGATTCTAAATACACTGCTCCAGTATCTGTTTCTGAAGCTATACTTTCTTTAACTGTTGGTTGTAAAATATTTTCCACTTTTGGAGTTTCTATAGTATCAATACTTGTTCCTGAAAGACTCCAAGAGTTATTTTGCATTACTTCTGAATTTGAAACTAATTCTTTTACTCTACATGTTAAAGTAATTTTAGCATTTCCACCAGAAGGTATAGATATATTTGAATAATATTTCTCTGAAGGAAATTGATTAACTATATTTCCATCGCTTATTTCACAAATACCACCATATATTTCTAAATAATCTGAAATATTATTATATACATCAATTCCTTGAGCTACTGTTCCTCCGATATTATAAATATCAAGTATATAATTTACATACTCTCCCTCTTTTAAATATCTATTGTCTATATCTGTATAACTTTCAACTTTTAGCTCTGGTCTTGCTAATTTTGTATAAATCTCACCTGTATTATATGTAGCATTTAAGTCTTGACTTTCTATTGTTGCACTAGAAGCAATCATTTTTTCATATTCAGCAATTTTCTTTCCCTTAACAATAACTTTTATTTCTCTTTCCTTTTTTAAAGTATCTATATTAAAAGTTACCTCTTTTGTTTCTGAATTATAAATCCCTTCTATTACATCATTATTATTAGAGGCCACATATGCTCTTACTAATTCGACTTCTTCTGGAATTGTTTGTCTTACAACCATATTATTTATTGGTTGTTCTTGTTTATTAGTAATTCTCAAAGTATATGTCATTTCCTTATCTGGAAGTAAGTCATATCCAAACATATCCGTTTTTATTTTTGTTTCTATTTGCGAATCATCAATATGAAAATCTTGCTCTTGTTTTAATAATATACCTTCATCCAAACCATTAGCCTCTACAATACCTTCAAAACTAATATTTTCCTTATAGCCATCTTTTATCACTAATTGGAAATCTATAGTTTCTGTAGTATATGGTCTTATTTCACCAACGTCAACTAATAGTTCTGTTACATTTTCATCTACATTACCTTCATTTACATATAATGTGCCTTCAGGTATAGTAGCTCTAAAAACAACATTTTCAGCAGAAGTTCTACCATCATTTTTTATTGTAATTGTATAATTAATATATTGTCCTTCTAAAACAACATCACCTTTTACATCAGTAACCATTTCAGCATTTATAATTGGAGCATCACCAGTAGTTAAAACTACTTTATCTGCTTCATTTACTTTTCTTGATTCTGAATCACTGTAATATGTTGCAAATGTTCCTACTAAATCAATGTTATTTAGCAAATTAGCTGGTATTTCAAAATTATATGTATATGTTAATATATCTCCAATTTTTAAATCATTATCTAATACTATCAAATAAGATTTAACATTTTTTATATCTTCAATTGCTTCTGTCCAACCATTTTGACTATTGTCCAAATCTTTTGTTGCTTCAGCATTTTCTGAATAATAAACTTTAGCAGGATAATTTCCATCTATAAAACTACTCATTGGAGCATCTATATTTGCACCTAAAGCTACATCTTCTGTTATTGCCTTATTTCCATTAAATATTGTTCTTCCTAATATGCTCACATTCTTCATGTCTTCATCTGTGTTGTTGATTACTATCATTTTCATTTCTGCTTGTCTTGCTTCTTTGAATGTTCCTACTGT
>CANBHY010000020.1 GCA_947368535.1 uncultured Clostridium sp.
CTGCTCGCTCTGTATCATCGCCTGAATATTTATTACATTATTTTTAGCAATTCGAAGCGCCTCTTTCCGGTCGATATTATCCGCATGAATCGTTATCCAAATGTTACTATTCAGGTTCAGCATATCCGCGATAATGCGGTCTTCCATATCGGAGGCAAAAATTTGTATATAACTTACTGCACCAATTCTGTCACCAACACGAAAATATCTTGTCGCATTCAGCTCCGGACCGGACTTAAATGAAAAACTGTCAGGCGCAATAAAATCTTTGCTGGAAAGTCCTGTGTTTACCGGCATGTCAAAATTCCAGAGCAGTTTTTCCGTGGTGGCCGGATGAAAGATGCGGAAAAGCAGTTCCAGTCTTTCATAACCGTTTAAGAGCCGGCTCTTGCTTCCAAGACGCCGCAATTTGCTTTCAATCTGTTTGTTTATCTTGCCGAGTTTGATTTTGGCATTCTTATAATCCGTCGCATGGATGCCATATGTCAGATATCGTTCTTTGCTCAGGTTATTCGTTCCTTTCGAGAACTTATCGACCTGCATGTCAGAATACTCCTTCCGGACGATGTCATATTTATCCTTCTGGCTTTTTAACTCAAAGTTTTTGGCATAGAGTTCTTTATCCAGCTCCATGCTCCCATAATTAAACTGAAAATGAATATCCGGCTCAAAATAGTTAAGCAGCGAACACCACCTTTCGAACAAAATGTTTTTCGGGTCATTGTCAAGCAGCTCATAATTCACGTCCTGATAGATAATTGTCTGCGTAAAGTAACCGTCCGCAGATTCAAAGATACCATCCGGATAAGGAACCTTATAAGGTATCGTTTCTTGTGCCGTTTCCGGTATGCTTCCTTTTACTTTTGCTTTTTTTACTGCCTTTTCCAGTTCTTTCTTTGTCTTTTGGTCAATCGGCCCATTTAACGGAACCATAAACTTTTTCTTTCCGATTTTTACTTCTGTTTTTACGCCGGAGGATTTTATCCGGCTGATTTCTTCTTTTGATTTTCTTTTAAGTTCATCACATAATTTTTTATATTCATGTTCTAATTTCTTATTTAATTTTTCTTTTATATCCATATAATCTCTCCTTTTTATTTTAGATATTCTTCGTAGCTTTACTCTTATAACTAATGCTTTTTATTCAAACTAATAAACACTATTTTTAAAGTGTTCTAACATACTAGAACACTTTTTACACGCTTCGCTAAAAGTGTTCTGTATGATTAGGGGATTTCCCCTAATAACCCCATTCAAGATTTTTAAAAATTATTTATTGTATTCTTTCAAATAACAACAAATACCATAAATTGATCTTACAGAACAATTTATTATTTTAATAATCTTGATTTAGGAAACCTCTGTCGGTTTCCCAAACCCTTCCACTGCATTTGTAACATTAATTAAATAAATTTAATCAATTTTACAAATTTATTTTTCGTGCTGATACTCTTTAAAGTTTGTATTTTTTCCTTTACATATTCCGTCTATAAAAGCATCTATCTCAGCCCATGTTTTAAAGCAATTTTTGTCATCAACAGAGTACCAATCTTGATTTTTATGTTCTCGATTTACTATTGCAATTGCTTTATTATAAGTATAATCACTTGAAATACTTAAAATAAGTAATTGCTTATCACTATCAGATAACATATATTCATTTAATCCGTCTACTCTTCTTTTAATATCAGTTTTATTCACGTTCTAATTTCTCCTCTTCATTCAATTTATCAATAATTCTTGCCATTAGTCTACTATGATTTAATTGCTTATTATGTTCATCTAGTAAGTCCTCACTGCTTATAATGTCATTAGCCATATAATAATTATTTACCTTTTCGAGTTCTGCTTCTTTATATTTGTTAAATACAGATGTATATGTATTGAGAGTCACACTTATATCTGTATGCCCCATAAGTCTTTGTAACGCTACTGCTCTCATTCCGGCTTCAATACATCTTGTACCATAAGTATGACGTAAGCTATGAGAACTTATCCCTTCTATTCCAATCTTTTTTAACAAATTTCTCAATCTATCATTTGCAATTGTAGGTCTAACATAATCCCCATTAGTATTTAAAAACAACTGCTTATCTTTATTCTTTTCAGCCACTACCATTTGCTTTATTATTTCATTTCTTATAAACATAGGTATAGGTACTTCTCTCACACCAGCATAAGTTTTTGTAGCATTTCCCATTATAACTTTATCATTTCTATCCCTCGTTAAAGTCTTATTTACAAATATTAAATTTCTATGTAAATTAATATCTGTATTTCGTAATGCTAATACTTCTCCAATACGTAAACCCAAATACATTTCAATTAAATATGCAACTTTATATGGTTCATTTTCAATAGGAATGCTCATTAAATAATTAGTCAATATTTGTTGTTCTTCAATTGTTAAAGCTCTTACAATTTTTTTCTCTTTAACACTTCTAGGTTTTATAACACCGAACATAGGATTTTTCGTAATATAACCTTTATTCATAGCTAAAGTAAAGGCTTGTGAAAATTGTTCCATTATTTTCTTTATTGTAGAATCACTATATTTTTTTAAAGTATTAAAATAACTTTGAAGTTCTGAACAAGCTATATCATAAATATTCTTCGTAGAATTAGGATTTTTTTCAATTAGCTTAATAGTCTTTAATATTCGTCCATATGTTCTTTCCCCAATTAAATTAGCCTCTAATTTTCTTTCTGCATTTTCCCTCATAAGTTTATTTAAAGGTATACCATTATACTTTATATATAAATCATTACCTTTTTGAAACTGCAAACCTGTTAAAAAATCATTTGCCTCTGATTCAGTGTTAAACGATTTTGTTTTTCGAATTTCTTCAAAAGTATCCTCTTTATAAACATAAAAAGCACATCTCCATTTTTTTCGTGTTCTATCATAATAAATGCTTCCATTCTTTCCTCTTATATTTTTTTCGATATAAACCACCACCTAAACACGTTTAGTCATTTTCCATATTAAATACGCAAGTAGCATTACTTGATTTGATTTTCCAATATTTATTGAAGGGAAGTCATCTCTTCTAAAAGTTTTATATGCAATAGTTTCACATATATTTAAATCTCGCATTATATCTTTAACACTCAGCATTCTAAAAGGATTTTTTACTCGTCTTATAGTATCTATTGCCATTCTCTGCTCGGGTGTTAAAACTTCTTTTGTTTCAATTACTACATTTTTCATTTCTGTATTTTGTATTTCATTAACAACCTTAGTTGTTATATCATTTAATTCTTCCATTTTTTCGTTCCTCTCATATTAATTTTTCATACCATCTATAAATTTCAAAATTACTGCTTGAATTCCTAAAATCATCTTTAATGTTTCGTCATTCTCTTTTTTAGAATTTTGCTTTACGATTTTAAGAGGTATATTCATCTCTTTAAGCATATCTAAATTACTTACTTCTAAATTGTCATAATGAAAACTAGATTTTTTTAAAAATAACACATATTCAACAGCTTGTGCTTTTGAAACTGATTTAAACTCATTATTGGATTTACATACTATAAATAAGTTTCCTTTTATTGTTTCTGGTATATTTAAGTCTTTCGTAATTGCTATATTAGGCTTTAAATTATTTCTATTCTTTTTACAAACAATAACTATATCTTTATAGACTATTTCATCAATTTGACCGTTCAAGTATATTTTCAAATTTTTGTACATCATTTTTTATCTTTTGCAATTCAGGTGATTTTCCTACTTCTTGATAAATAACTATAATTTCATTAGTTTTCATCATTATCACCACTTTCACTATTAAGATTTATTAAATACACTTTATATGCAAAATCATCTAAGTATCTTTTGTTCTTTTGATCATCTAAACTTATTGTATTTTTAGTAAATAAGTTATCGCATCTTTTAAGTTTTTTCTTTTTCTCTTTAGTAATCGGTTTTGACATTTTTTTCATTTTCAAATCTCCTAAAATATATTTAGGTTACCGGTAGCCTAGATAGGCTTAAGCTTGATTTAATGATACAACGATTTAAATTTCAAAACGTAAAAGACTAAAAATTACTAAAAATATATTAAAATTCCCAAAAAAGTATAAAAAAGCTGAAAAAAGCACCTTCAAAAAAACTTTGAAAGTGCTTAATATCAGCATTTTATTAGCTATTCATTTTTAATTTACGTTCAAAACAAAAATATGTAATCATAGATTATATCTACAACTACATACTTTTAAATAATTTATTATTCTTCAAAATCATACTTATTTATAACATCTAAGTAAAGTATATTTTTTTCAACTAATTCGGCTAATTCTGATTTTGTGATTTTTACTCTTTCAAGCATATCGTCAGAGAAATCTAAGTCTTTCTTAGAAATAATACATTTTCTATTACTTGGTACATAATTTCCATTGGTACAATGCAAACTCCCTAACATTAATTCGTTAGTACCTCTGGCAATATTTAATATTATTTCTGTTATCTCTAATCTCAAGTTATTAGGTTTATAATTTTCTAATACAAAAACTGCAATATTACTGTCTGCTAAAACATAACCTGATAAATATATTTTATTTGTTTTATAATCAACCATATCAACTTGGCACATATCTTCTTTTTCAGTTATTATAAGTTTAAATTTCCCCTTATCATATCTATCTGTCTTTGGAAAATATGCAATGTAATAAAGGAATAACGTATTTACCTCAAATGGATTTTTACTATTTTCAATATTTTGTATTTTACTTCTATTAAATAATTCGTTCTCACTAATCTCTAATTCATTACATAACAAATATATTTGCTCAGCATCTGGCAATATTTCTCCGCTTTCATACCTTCCAACTGTAGTAGCATTTTTTCCAATAGCTTTTCCCACATTATCCAAACTTAAACCTTTAGCCCTACGTGCATCACGTAATTTCTCTCCAAACTCTTCTATATTAAATTCAGCCATATTCAACCACTTCCTTTAATAATTATCTACATTATTAATTATACCATTTTTGTCCAACTTTATCAAGCTATAACTATTGATACTACTGGCATTAATTGATTTATATAATAAAAAATGTTATAATATATGTATACTATAATGTATAAGAATGGTTTTAAAGTCTTAATATTTAATCCATTCCACAAGCGTAATGCTTGATGTTCAATTATGAATTCAGGTATTACGAGTGCCTGGATTTTTTATATACGAGATTTTAACATTGTTATTTTTCCGTTATACATAATTGAATTATACTGCATAGAATCTATTGACGGGAGAACAACAATGATAAGCATATTTTTAGACGGACGGTTGCCCTGGTGGTAATCCATACATCTTGTAGTAACCATTCAGCTTTAAAAAGGGGGAAATTTCCCCCTAATGCTTTTTATACTCTTGAAATTCACGCAAATTTATTTTATAATAAATATAGTTAATTTAAACTACTCGTAATAGTTTGAATTAATCATAAAACACGGGGTTTATCATTGTTGTTCTCCCGTGTTTCTTTTTATTTATTATACTGCGTTACACGCATTATTTCGTAAAAACTATTACAAATATGTTTTTTTTAATTATTTTGCTTTAGAAAATGTATATTTTAATATGAAAAACCTGCATAATACGCATTTTTTAGTGCGTATCACGCAGGTTTCATTTTTTTGAATTGTTTACATAATTTTGTTATATTAATATTGTAATCACTTATTATTAGTTCTTTAAAATTATAAATTTGTTTTTGGAGGATTTTTAATGAAAGGAAAAAATAATATTGTAATTAATCCTAAAACCACAATAACTATATTTAATATTCTTCGTGATATAGGATTGAATACTAGCCATAGAGGTACAAAATACATTAATAAAGCTGTTCAGCTATTAATAACTTCTAATAACGATATTTTTGTCCTTAAAGATATTTATAACTCTATTGCAAATATCTATGACAATACTTCCCCAAAACAAATTAAAAATGATATTTCTTATTCTTTAAAAAGTCGAAATGAAAAAAAATCAAAATATAACTTTGAAAAAATATTTGGCTTCGAATATAACGACTATTATTTTACTAATAAAAATATTATTGAAGAAATCTACTGCATAATAATCTATAATTAAATAATATAAATATATTTTCTATCACTATTCATTTGACATTAAATGTAAAATAACTTGATATTTTTGTAGGTAATATATATAATATACTTATAAGGGAGGAAAAACATATGAACCGATTAAATAAAGTATTTTTAATAATTATTTTAATATTATCTATTCTTTTAATTATAATGACTTCTTTATATTTAAAAACTAGAAAAGAAGCCAAAAACAATTTAGATTTAACATTGGAAAATGCTCAAAGAATTTATGAATTAAATAAAGAGCTTCAGGAATATAAAGAAACTCATAAATAATTATTATAGTTTAAAGGCAGGTGAGCATACTCTCCTGCCTTTTGGATACATTGAGACAATTTAATTATGTGCTAATTTGTGCTATATTACTTTATTCCCCATTTAAAACAGATGGCAAAGAACTCTTGCCCCAGCCTTGCTGGAAAAATAATTTGGATAATATTTTACAATAATCTCCGCCTGAGTCGATCTAAAATCGATGTTTACTTCGCCACTGCTCGGTTTAACATGATATTTCCCGATGCTACCGATGCTATTGTATATAACATATATATCAAAATCAGCTTGCGAATCGGTAGATTCCACTTTCACATGTCCATACGTCCGGTTTATAATTGTATGGGGGTTTTTAACAGTAAATTCCCCCGCCACATACTTTCCAGCTGGAAGCCACACATCATTATACTGCTGACTATATGTCGTAGCCTGTCCATCTACTCCTTCATTCGATTGATAAATCACCCCATCTTCTCCCTGATACAAAATGACTGCATCTTCAGGGAAATCGTAATTGAGGTAATCAACTTCCTCGTTAATATCAATCTTTTCCGTTTCAACGTTCTTTTCTGCCGCCATAGCAGGCATAGAAATAGTCATTAACAAGCTTAACACTGTTAACATTGAGATAAAGCGTTTCATATATAAGTTCCTCTCTTTCATTTTGCTATCTCAATGTACCCATCTGCATTTGCAAATAAAAAACTTCCAATTCGCAAACACAATGTATTACAAAAAAACATATAATACTTCCTAAGTTTACCATTTTCGCCATTTTTTGTCAAATTGTACTTAATGGATTATTTTTCTATTTTTTTCCTATTAAATACTATTGTAATTAAATATTCTAATTTTTGTGTATATTAAAAATTTTCTAAAATTATTTATTTATATTCAACTGCTCGTCATATGCTCGATTCAAAATCTCATAACTATATTAAAATAGCATTTTTAAAGAATATAAGTCCTCTCATCCGCACCAAAAAACGATGAATTTTAACCAAATTCATCGTTTTTTACTTTTATCGATGTATTACA
>CANBHY010000021.1 GCA_947368535.1 uncultured Clostridium sp.
AGAATAGCATACGGAAAAAGAGAACCAGACGACTTTGATAGAAAAAAAGGAATAGTAGAAAACGAACCATACAAAATAAAAGTGAGTATAGAAAAAATAGATAGCCAAACAAAAGAACAAATAGAAGCAGAAGCAAAATTTGGAATATATGAATGGAACAAAGAAACAAAAGAATATGAAGAATATATAAGCAAAGTAACAGAAGAAAAAGTAACAATGCAAAGAAAAGAAGACGGAACATACGAAAGTAGCCAGTGGCTATACTACACAAGCAAAAACGAAGGAAAATACAGAATAATAGAAGAAGAAGCACCAAAAGGATACTATGGAGACTACAAAGAAGAAGGAGAAGAAAAAAACACATACGATATAAACATAGAAGAAATAGTAGCACAAAAAAACTACAAAGGGCAAGAAATAGACAATGAAGGAACAATAAAAATAGGAAACGAAGGAGAAAAACTAGAAAACAGAAGAACAACAAACAAAATAGAAATAACAAAAGTAGATAGCCAAAACAAAACAACAACACCACAAGGAGATGCAAGCATAGAAGGAACAGAATATGAACTATACGCAAAAGAAAAAATATATCATGCAGACGGAAAAACAAGCAATTATGAGGAAGAAGAAGGACTACTATACAAAGAAGGAGACTTAGTAGCAGAAGGAAGAATAAACAAAGAAGGAAAACTAACATTTGAAGGACTAGAAAGTGGAAAATACTACATAAAAGAAAAAAAAGCAGGAGAAGGATACCTAATAGACGAAACAGAATATGAAATAGACCTAAGCTACGAAGGAGAAGAAACAAAAGAAAAAGTAGTAGAAAAAACACTAGAAGAAGAAGTAAAAAAACAAGCAATCGAAATAATAAAACTAAGTCAAAAAGAAGAAACAGAATATGAAGAACTAGAAAACGCAGGATTCAGCATATACAAAATAAAAGACCTAAAAATAGTAGAAACAGGAAAAATAGAAAAAATAACAAAAGATAGATACAAACTAAAAGACGAAGAAGCAAAACGAGATCCATATATAACAGTAAAACAACAAGAAGATGGAAACTACAAACTAATGGACTTAATAGACTACTACTACAAAAGAGACTACAAAGAAGGAGAAGAAGAAGAACAACCAAGTGAAAATGGAGTATACCATCCATACAATTTAGAAGGAGAAGAAAAAGTAAAAAACTATGAAAACGGAGAAGAAGGAGAAGAAATAGAAGAACTAAAAACAGGAAAAGACGGAAAAGTAAGAAGCCCTAAACTAGCATATGGAGAATACATCATACTAGAAACAAGCGTACCCGTAGAAAAACAAACAGCAAGACCATTCATAGTAACAATAGAAGAAAACAAAGAAGAAGCACAAAAAATAAGATACATAATAGACCCAGACTTCAAAACAAAAATAAAAATAAACAAAAAAGACATGGAAACAAAACAAAACGTAATAGGAAAAAATGCAAAATACGTAATAAGAAACTTAGAAACAGGAAAACTAGAAACCAAAAAAACATGGGTACCACTAGAAGGATACATAGAACAAGGAACAGAAGAAAACCCATATGAAACAGGAACACTAGGCTACCTAATAACACCAGTAGAACTAGGAATAGGAAAATACCAAATAGAAGAACAAGAAGCACCAGAAGGATATGTACTAAATGGATACGAAGGAAAAACACAAGAAGGAAAGCTAGTAGAAGAAAAACAAGGAAAAATACAATTCGAAGTAATAGGAAACGCAGCCTACCACATAGACGAATACCTAGGAGAAACAATAATAGTACAAAACCAAGAAAACCAAGCGCAAGTAGGAACAATAGAAATAGAAACAAAAGGAGAACACATAACAAAAATAGAAACAACAAACAAAGAAGAAGCAAAAATAGAATACGAAGAAAAAGGAATAGAAGGAGCAAAATACGAAATAATAGCAGAAGAAAAAATCCTAAGCCAAGACAGACAAACAGTAATATATGAAAAAGGAGAAACAGTACAAACAGCAGAAACAAACGAAGAAGGAAAAGCATACCTAGAAAACATACCACAAGGAAAATACAAAATAAGACAAACAAAAGCAGGAGAAGGATTCGTAAGAAACTATGAAGAAAAAGAAATAACAATAAAATATGGAACAAACGAAAAAGAACTAGAAGAAGGAACAAACGAGTGGAAAGAAGAAGCAATGAAAACCCCAGTAAAATACTACAAAGAAGAATATAAAAACGAAAGACAAAAACTAGAAATCGAAATAGAAAAAGAAGACAGCCAAACAAAAGAAAAACTAGAAGGAGCAACAATAGGAATATATGCAAGCAAAGAAATAAAAGGAAAAGAAGGAGAAACAATACTAGAAAAAGACATACTAATAGAAGAAAAAACAAGCAACAAAGAAGGAAAAATAACATACAATAAAAACCTACCATTAGGAGAATACTATCTAAAAGAAGAAAAAGCACCAACAGGATATAGCAAAAAAGAAGAAAAAACACAAATAGATGGAAAATATCAACAAGACGAAAAAGAAAAAATAGAAATAAAAGAAAAATACTACAACGAAAAAACAAAACTAGAAATAGCAAAAATAGGAGAAGAAGGAGAAAAAATAGAAGGAGCAACATTAGAAATCCAAGACCAACAAGGAAACATAGTAGAAAAATGGGAAACTAAAAAAGAAGAAACAAAAGAAATAAAAGGACTAGAAACAAATAAACAATACAAACTAGTAGAAACAAAGCCAGCCAAAGGATATGTAACAGCAGGCCAAATAAACTTTAAAATAAACGAAGAAGGAAACATAGAAGGACAAGGAGAAAAAGAAACAAACAAAATAGAAATGATAGACAAAACAACAAAAGTAGAAATAGAACTACAAGACAAAGAAACAAAAGAAAAACTAGAAGGAATAACCCTAGAAATATATAAAATAACAAGACAAATAAACGAAACAGGAGAAGAAGAAACAAAAGAAGAAAAAATAAAAGAAATTGAAACAGGAGAAGAAACAAACAAAATAGAAAAACTAGAAATAGGAAACTATGTAATAAAACAACCAAAAGAAGAAAAAGAAAAACTACAAGAAGAAGGATACGTAAGCCTAGAAGACTATTACTTCGAAATAGAAGACAACCAAGAAACAAAAAAAATAACACTAGAACAAGACTACACAAAAATAGAAATAGAAGTAACAGACGAAGAAACAAAAGAAAAAATAAAAGGAGCAAAATTAGAAATATATAAAATAACAAAAGAAGAAGTAGAAGAAGGAAAAGAAGGAACAAAAGAAGAAAAAATAAGAGAATTCGAAACAAAAGAAGAAAACTACAAAACAACAAAACTAGGAGTAGGAAAATACAAAATAAAACAACCAAAAGAACAAGGCAAACTACAAGACCAAGGATA